>NZ_BAAHXS010000006.1:0-1395234 GCF_054658015.1 Alkaliphilus crotonatoxidans | reverse complement strand
GCCGTTAACTGCTGAGCCTTTGGGGAGAAAGCAGATCGCCTCCTGTAGTGATTCTGATGGTTTTTAACTGCATCGATATAATTAAGCCCAAAATTCCACATAGTATTCCAAGGGCAATTTTTCCCTTTACATCTTTCATTTGCCTTCCTCCTACTGCTGGTTTCGCTGCTTTACCGTAATGTTCCCCTCGTACCTCATGTCAATCATAACATTTCGCCGATTATTTGTATATAGGTTAACTAAAACTTCCTGTAATGCCAATATTAAATAGACAGGGTCCGTGGCCTCCCCCATTAATACCTCAATTCCATCAAAGGTAATTAATCTGACATTGTCTTTTTCTGCTATATTAATTTCAGAAATATTGTCTATCATATCTGTCAGCCTGGCAGCTTCCAACAGGTTTAAGGCCTTCATTAAATCCTGGGGGTTCAATACATCTGCCTTTTGACCCAGTACAAAGCTGTCAAAGACTGCGCCGGTAATCAAGGGCAGCTCCTGGGAAATATAGCTGTCCTCTACCTTTAAAACCACACCTTGGGAATCGATAAACAAATAGGAGCCCATATAGGCTATTATAGCATACTCTGAACGTTCTGTTATATTGATGATCATCTCATTCGGCAGCTTTCTTTCCAGATTTACAGACTCCACATAGGGATGCTTCACTATGTTGTTGCCCACATCTGTCAGGTTATATTTAAACAGGTTCCTCTCTTTGATTAATCCTGAAGCCTGAATAATTTCTTCCGCTGTAATCGTCTCTATGCCGTTGATCTGGATATTTTTCAGGTTGAAGAAATCCGATTGCAGCAATCCATAGATTCCCCATAATATAAAAACAATAACTAATAGAAGGGAAGTCAAAATCTGTTCCATTTTTCTTCGTATCAGCTTCTTTCTTTTTATTGCTTCATATTGACTCAATCTACATCCCTCCTTTGCTTGTCCATAAAAGCTATTTAAATTATAGCAGCAATTCTACTGCTATCAATCTATTTTATCTAAAAATTTCTTTAATCGATCAGGGTAATATTTCCCCCCAGGCTTCGTAGCACCTGGTGAAAATGGTCGTATCCCCGTTCTACATGCTTGGCATTTCAACAATGGTCTTCCCTTCTGCTGCCAGGGCAGATAATATCAATGCTGCTCCACCTCGAAGATCCTTTGCTGTGACTGTAGCCCCCGTCAATCTTTTCATACCCTTGACAATCGCAACCCTTCCATCTACCTTTATGTTCGCCCCCATCCTGGTTAATTCCTCTGCATGTTTAAAACGATTTCAAAAATTGTTCTATAAAAACTGTAATGCCATCACTCATGGTCATTAAGGCCATCAGCTGAGACTGCATATCCGTTGGAAATCCAGGGTACGGTAAGGTTTTAACGGTGTCAATGGCTGTGATTCGATCAGGAGACTCTAATCTTATTGTATTATTTTTACAGGTAATATGACAACCACTTTCCTTTAATTTATACAATATAGATTGAACGTGCTCGGGAATAACATTTGTCAGCAAAATATCGCCTCTGGTGATGGCTGCTGCGGTTAAGTAAGTACCAGCTACAATGCGGTCAGGTATAATTTGATGCTCCACATTAGACAATTCCTTTACCCCTTCAATGACAATTGTAGCACTTCCTGCCCCGACACCTTTCCTCCCATGGCATTAATAAAGCTTGCCAAGTCAACAATTTCCGGTTCCCGGGCGGCATTTCTAATGACCGTCGTACCCTTGGCAAAAACCGCCGATAAAATAAGATTTTCTGTGGCTCCTACACTGGGGAAATCCAACTGTATTTCCGTTCCCCTCAGCTCTTTAGCTTCACATATTAAAAAACCATGCTTTTCTTCTATTTTAGCCCCCAGTTCCTTCAGGGATCTTAAATGTAAATCAATGGGCCTTGGGCCAATTTCACAGCCACCTGTTTATGATATGCCGTGGGAATAAAAAAGTTCCAATAGACATCCAATACTAAGCCACTCGATTGATGATGATCCCCCTCCCTAGCTTCCTTCACAATTATTTTATCAATCAGCAGTTCCATATCGAGTCGAGTTAGGGGCTGCTCTGTCAGCAGCCTTTCATTTGAGTTTTAATTGGTATTTTTTCATTGAATTGCTCTATCTCCCTTTGATATTTCAGCATTTTCTGAAGATACAAATTCAATACCTCTATACTTTTATTGACTTCTTCGATTAATTCTTGATACAGATCTTCACTGATTTGTCTACGGGCCCGTTGCCGGGCATATCCCTTTAGTTCAAGCTGCTTTGCCTTGATATCCTTTTTAATATCGTCTACCCCCCCTTCATCCACCTTAAGCTCCTTAATCTTCCTCTCCAGCCCTTGATAATCTAAGGCATCGGCCTTTAAAATTTCACCTATCTTGATCTTTAATATATTTAGCAGCTCCTCTTCAGAAACCAGATGGGTACTGCAGGCCTTTTTCCCCTGGCTGTGGTAACTGCTGCAGCAATAGGTTGTAGGCTTATTGGCCCTTTTTCTGGCCACCAGATAGCTGCCGCAATCGCCGCAAAACAGGAAGCCCGAAAAGAGATTTATACCTTTTCTTGTACTATGAATGTTTCTGGTTGACCTTCTTCTGGCAATCTCCTGGGCCAGCTGAAAATCAGCCCTGCTGATAATGGCAGGATGATGATCGGAATAAACAATCTGATCTTCCTCTTGGGTTTTCACCGAGGGCCTTTAATCCTTTTCTTTTTGGTTTTACCACATCGTAAAACCCCTGTATAAACATCATTGGCAATAATCCGCTGTACATGAACAGCATTCCATGACTCTGCCACCTTAATTTCCCCCCCGTTTTGATTTGATGATATTGAGAAGGGGTTTTAATACCCTTATTGTTTAGGGCATCGGCAATTCTTCGATAGCCGCTTCCCTTTAAATAGCTTTGGAATATGTATTGTACCACTGAAGCCGCCTCTTGATCAATCACCAATTGATGTTTATTACGGGACATTTTTCGTAGCCATAAATATTCTTTACGATTAATCCACCGTTTTTTTGTTTACTATGAATACTATCTCTTATTTTTCTTGAAATATCCTTTACATACATTTCATTGTACCAGGTTTTAATCCCCAGCACATCATCATTGTCTTTTTCACTGTCATAGCCGTCCGATGCCAAAATAATTCTTACACCGTGCTCCTGGAGAAGCTCAAAGAACAGCAGTGTTTTGGCATTATGCCGACCAATTCTTGAGCTGTCCTTGGCGATGACGATATGGGCTTTATCGGGCCATTGCCGTGATCTTATTCTGAGCTGGTTAAAT
This sequence comes from Alkaliphilus crotonatoxidans, assembly GCF_054658015.1. Taxonomy (NCBI): domain Bacteria; kingdom Bacillati; phylum Bacillota; class Clostridia; order Peptostreptococcales; family Natronincolaceae; genus Alkaliphilus; species Alkaliphilus crotonatoxidans. The sequence continues at coordinate 1,391,931 of NZ_BAAHXS010000006.1, read as the reverse complement.
TCCGGTCTGTCAAGGGTATAGCCGGAAGCATTGTCATCAATAAAAATCTTAATTAATTTTCCTGAAAGTCCTTTATTTTTTAGCTCCATGGCAGTGAATTCTGCCCATTCCTTTATAATATTAATTTGATTATCAATAGACGATAATTTTCTCTGTCCTCATCCCTGGATAAGCGGGCATAGCCATAAATATTGATCATATTCTTCATGCCGATCCCTTTACTCTGGTCAGGGGCATTTTCCTCCTGTTTCAGGCGGTCAATCAGAATTTTTTCCAATACCCTCTCCAATGGAATATTTCCGTTGAATTGGTGATGTACCTTTACAATACCTGGTCTTTTCCTTTGGATATTTGGCCCGGCTGTTAAACACTCCATCTTTTTCTCCATACCTTGAATCCCCTCCTGCTGGCTTCTAATACAGACTATGATCCGCTGACATTGTCCTATTCCAGCTCAGGAGGCAATGATTTCTGGGCAAAAAAAACAGCCATCATCGTAATGCTACGCTGAATTGACTGTTTTACAACACTAATCTAAGAAGAAGCAAGGTCTCCCTCAAGTCCAATTTCCCGGGCCACCTGACGCATTCCTGAATGGTTTCTTTAATGATTTCGTCCATTTCCATTCCCAACAATGCTGCACCCTTTTCAATTACCTCTCGATTGACGCCGGCAGCAAAGCCTTTTTGCTTCCACTTCTTTTTGACTGATTTCACCTCAAGATCCAATATACTTTTACTGGGTCTCAATAGGGCCGTAGCTGCAATCAATCCTGTTAATTCATCAATGGTGTAAAGTACCTTTTCCATTTGCTCTACAGGCTCTACATCAACACATATGCCCCATCCGTGGCTGACAACGGCATGGATGTAATCCTCTGGATAGTGATTTTGGGCCAATATCTCCTTAGCCTTTATACAGTGTTCATCGGGGTACATTTCATAGTCAATGTCATGGATTAATCCGATAATTCCCCATTTCTCTACATCCTGCTGCCCCAATAGAACAGCGAAATGCCTCATAACCGCCTCAACAGCCAGTCCATGCTTAATTAAGCTGTCGTTGCTGTTGTATTTTCTAAATAATTCAAAGGCCTCTTCTCTTGTTGGTACTTTTGTCATTACAACCCCTCTTTCTAATCTAGTACTTTTTTTATTTATAGACCATAGTAACCCTTCTCATAAAAAAGTCAATAGCTTGTCCCGTTACGTTTCAGAATTTTCCAATAATAAAAGCATCCTTAAGGGACGCTTGATTAACTGCTGCCAGATCATTTACAATTGGTACTCATATCCACCTGGATAGCTAATTTTAACTCTGCCACATCGAGAAAGCATGGCACCCAAAAAAATAATAGAAGATCTCATTTCCCTGACCCATTCTTCTGGAATTTCATCATGATTTAGCCCACTGGAATCGACAATAATTGTGTTTCCCTGGCGTTTAACGGTACAGCCAATGGCCAGCAGAATTTTGGTCATAACCTCCACATCAGATAATCTAGGTATGTCATGAAGTACATTTAACTTACCATTCAAAACAGTTGCTGCCATAATCGGTAAAACCGAATTCTTCGCCCCACTCACCCTAGCTTCACCGGTTATTTTATTTCCTCCAATGATTACAAACTTACCCACTAGGAAGTCACCTCCAGAGTTCTTTATGATCATACACTTTATATCAAATCGTAGCAAAGCATAGATTTAAGCCAAATATATAATCATATTATGAAGGAGTCACTAGAGGTGTTCCTTTCAGAACAAACTATTTTAGCAATAGCCGTATTTCTTCATAGATGGTGTCAATGGCCTGAAGCTTGGCTTCTGCCTTGCTGGCCCTTTGCATTTCTTTTAAGACGGAAGGCTGATTAAATATATAACTTATTTTTTCAAAAAGCAATGTTCCGGAAAGCTCATTTTCCTTGATCATCATGGCAGCTCCCTTTTCGGAAAGGGCCCGGGCATTATATTCCTGATGGTTTTCTGCCGTATAGGCCTTGGGAATTAAAATCGATGCCTTCCCTGCCCCGGTTATTTCAGCAATGGTAATGGCTCCGGCGCTGCAAATCATTAGATCGCTGGCCTTAAGACCATAAGGCATGTCATTAATATAGGGTACAATTCGATTGTACTTTTCGACCTCTGGGTACGCCTTTAGCCCTTCTGCTATTCCTTCATAATGACCCTTGCCTGTTGCCCAGATGACTTCAAAGGGATTCTGGGGGTGCTCCTTCAGCATCTCTAAGGTTGCCTCATTTAACCTTCGTGAGCCCCCGCTGCCTCCTACAACCAAAACAATAGGCCTTTTTTTCTGATAGCGTCTGGCAGCATCCTCCTCTGATATGGTTAAAAAATCGCCCCTTATGGGATTTCCTGTGACGACAATTTTTTTATACTGCTTGAGATATTTTTTTGCCTCCTCAAAGCTCAGGGCAATACAATCTACATGCTTTGCCAGGATTCGATTAGTCAGCCCTGGAAACACATTCTGCTCATGGATCAGGGTTTTAAAGCCAAGCTTTGTGGCCATATAAAGGACTGGACCACATACAAAGCCCCCTGTACCAATCACTACATCGGGTTGATATTCCTTAAGGATCCTTCTAGCCTCCAGCAGTCCCTTCATTAATAGGGCAGCACTTTTTAGATTATGGAAGGAAAGCTTTCTTTTTAAGTAACTTACGGGAATAAAATGTATTGGATACCCTTCCTTTGGCACAATTTCCCTTTCTAACCCCTGTTTGGTTCCAATGAACAGGATTTGTGCATGGGGATTGGTTTCTTTGATTTTGTTGGCAATGGCTATGGCCGGATAAATATGCCCCCCTGTACCACCACCGCTGATTACTACCTTCATTTTTTCAACTCCTATCAAGATTGGTATATCGAGAAATATTTAATAATATACCGGTCATTGCCATAAAAATAACCAAGGTATTTCCGCCATAGCTGATGAAAGGCAGTGGCATACCCGTCACCGGCATGGATGAGGTGGCAACGGCAATATTGATAATCACCTGAACTGTGATCATCGATACATAACCCGTTGTAAATAGGCAGCTAAACACATCGGGCGCATTAATGGCAATTCGAATCCCTCGCCAGATCAGTATCATAAATAACAACAATATGACTGCGCCACCAATGAAGCCCAATTCTTCGCCTATAATAGCAAATATGAAATCATTCTGGGGTTCGGGCAGATAAAAGTGCTTTTGTACACTTCTTCCCAGCCCCCGGCCAAATAACCCCCCTGACCCTAAGGCCAATAGCGATTGAACCACTTGAAAGCCCGTATCTGTGGGATCTGCCCAGGGATCAAGAAAAGCTGTAATTCGGGCGGCCTTATAGGAGCTTCCACTAATAAAGATGTACCCAATTAGGGCAATCATTCCCCCCACACCTGCACCAGCTAAGCCGATAAAATGGGAGAGCTTCATTCCCCCCACAAAAACCATGGCTACAATGATAACCGCCACCACAAAGGCAGTACTGAAGTCAGGCTGTTTATAGATCAAGCCAAAGCACAGTCCGATTAGCATCAGGTAGGGCACCACACCATAGAGGAAGCTTTGCATTTTTTCTTTTTTCCTTTCAATACTGGTGGCAACAAATAAAATGACCGCAAACTTCGCCACCTCAGAAGGCATAATGGTGAGGGAATCCCCTACTCCGATCCAGCGTTGGGCGCCATTTACCTCCTTGCCGAGGGGCGTTAAAACCACGACTAAAAGTCCTAAGCTGATGAGCATGATCATATTGGCAAAGCGCTTCCATTGCCAATAGGGGAAGCGGGAGCAAAATACCATTGCCATGGTTCCCACCACTGCCCATATAAAAACCCGCTTTAAAAAATAATAGCCATCTTTATAATTGACTAAAGAGTAGGAGAAGCTTGAACTGAAGATCATGATAATGCCTATAGCCACCAGGGCTGAAACCGAAAGAAGCAATACGGAGTCAAAGGGATTTTTCTTCTTTCCCATTTTAAGCCCCCCTTAGGTTTGAAACAAGATTCTTAAAATGCCTTCCTCTTTCCTCAAAATTAGGGTACATATCCCAACTGGCACAGGCCGGTGATAACAATATGGTATCTCCCTCACTGGCATGACTAAAGGCCAAAGTCACTGCTTCCCCAAATCCTTTACCGGTTGAACCCCCAAAAATCCCCGATCCCTTGCCGCCTGCTGCAATTTCAGCGCAGTTTCTCCATAAACAATCATTTCCTTTACTTTTCCCTGGAAGGCATCAATAAAGGCAGAAAAATCACTTCCCTTATCCATTCCGCCCGCCAAAAGTACAATAGGTCCTTTAACAGCCTCAAGGGCTTTTATTGATGCATCGGGATTGGTACCCTTTGAATCATTAATAAATGCCACACCGCTGACGGTATCGACATATTCAAGACGATGCTCCACTCCCTGGAAGGTTTTTAAGGTATGGGCGATAATGCTGGGTTCGATTCCAGCTACATAGGCCATGGCCACCGCCGCCAGGGCATTTTCTAAATTTATGATTTCCTGGAATGTTAATTTCGTTAATAGCGATAATCTCTTCCCTTTTGCCATTGAAATGAACGACAACTTTATTTTGGTCAACATATACCCCCTCAGATAGTTGAGTTTCCGGCTAAAGAAAACCTTTTTGGCCTTCAAGCCTTGGCTTTCCTCTTTTAGGGCTTCATCATCGTAATTGATGATGGCAAAATCTGAGGGTTGTTGATTTTTGAATAGATTAAATTTGGCATTTTTATAGTTTTCCATGGTCTTATGGCGATTCAAGTGGTCTGGTGTTAAATTTAATATAGCAGCTATTTGAGGGCGAAAGGTCACGATACTCTCCAACTGAAAGCTGCTGACCTCCATTACCATGTAATCTTCTTTTTTTATCTCCAGGGCTTTAGAAATAGCCGCCACACCAATGTTTCCCACTACGTAGGTATTTTTTCCTGCATTTTTAAATATTTCTCCTGTCAGGCTGGTGGTGGTGGTCTTTCCATTGGTACCTGTTATGGCCACGATTTGACCTTCTGCCAAACGATAGGCCAGCTCAATTTCTCCGATAATCTCTTTCCCAGCCTCCCGTAAGGCCTTAATAAAGGGCAGCTCCAATGGAACCCCAGGTGAAACAATTACTAAATCAATGGCCAAGTCATCTATTTTTTTCAGGATGCTTACCCAATATGTATTCCACCCTTAGGCCTTTAATTCATCTAGGGCATCGGTTAATTGTTCTTTCATCTTTAGATCATTGACAATGACCCTTGCCCCTAATTTGTCTAATGCCTTAACTAAGGGAATACCGGTTATGGCAAGACCTATGACCAATACTACCTTATTTTTAAATTCATTCTTTCACCCGCTTTCTTAATTCAAGCCGACAATTCCTATTAAGCATAGAATGACTGTGGTAATCCAAAAAACGATTACTACCTTCGTTTCTGCCCAACCACTCAATTCATAATGGTGATGAAGGGGACTCATTTTAAATATACGTTTCCCTGTTAATTTATATGAGGCCACTTGTAAAATAACTGATAATGTTTCAGCAAAATAAATACCGCCTACAATGGGAATAATTAACGAAACATTCATTAGTATTGCCACTGTTGCTACAGCTCCCCCCAGGGCTAAGGAACCTGTGTCTCCCATAAATACCTGGGCAGGATGGGAATTAAACCTTAAAAAGCCCAGGCAGGCTCCGGTAACAGCCCCTGAAAAAATCGCCAGGCTGGTATAGCCCCAATTTAAGGCAATTAAGCTAGAAAGCAGCAATAATTAAGGTTACACCTGCGGCCAAACCGTCTAAACCATCCGTTAGGTTAGCACCATTTACTGTGGCCACCACAACAAAGGCGATAAAGGGTTTATAAAGGATTCCTAGATCCAGATATTGGGGAATCGTTAAACCGCCAATGGTGAAGCTTCCTTGGATAAAGGGAATAATCACCTTGGTACCCATAATCGACACATTGGATTGATAAACGGCAAGCAATAGGGCAATAATGACCTGCAGTATTAGTTTTTGATAGGCCCTTAAGCCCAGTGATCGCTTTAAAACTACTTTAATAAAATCATCTAAAAAACCAATTAGGCCAAAGGCGGTGGTTGCCGCCAGGGCCACCAAAGATCACGATTCATGACACCAGCTGTCAAGGAAGTGATCAGGATTGACGCAATAATGATAATACCGCCGATTGTGGGGGTTCCACTCTTGGACTTATGGCTTTGGGGGCCTTCCTCCCGAATCGTTTGGCCCACCTTCAACCTTTTTAAATAGGGAATAATTAAAGGTCCCAATAGTAATGTGATGGCAAAACCAATAATAATTGTATAAATAAGCTGCTTATGCTGTATCATTATATTAGCTCCTCTCTAGTAAATAATTAACGATTTCTTCCATCTTCATACCTCTTGAGCCCTTAATTAAAATAATATCCTCTGGCTGTATGAGTTCTTCCAGTTTTTCTATGGCCTGTTGATTATTAGAAACTGAGATAATCAATTTTTCATTTGCTAAGGTTTCTGCTTCCTCTGCAATCCATCGGGCCATGTTTCCTACAGAAATCAATATATTTATATTGGTATTTGCAAAATCCCGGCCAACCATGCGATGACCCTCCTCTGAAAAACTGCCCATTTCAAACATATCTCCCAGCAGTGCAATTTTTCTTTTTCCCTTCATATCATCAAGTACCTTAAGGGATGCCTTCATGGAATCCGGGCTGGCATTATAGGCATCATTAATGATTTTAAGATTATGTTTTTCATGGATTTCAAACCTCATCTTTGAAGGAATATAATGATTCAGACCTTTTTGTAATTCCTCAGGGTCATTTTAAAGTTCAGTCCAATCCATAGGGCTACCAGAGCATTGTAAACATTATGAATACCAGGATATTTAAATTGAAAATCATGAACTTCTTCCATTATTTTAATGGAGATGGTGAAGCCTGCTTCACCATGATCAATTACCCGTTGGGGATAAAAGTCATTCTCCTTCGATAATCCATAGGATATGCACTGATAGGATCTTTGCTGCTCCTTTACTTTTTGAAGATAGGGATCATCTCCATTGATCAGCAGATAATCGGTCCCTTGCAGGAAGCCGGCTATTTCCAGCTTCGCCTTCAGGATGTTCTCTCTGCTTCCTAAGTGTTCTATATGAGACATACCAATATTGGTGATCACCGCCACATGGGGCCTGACAACTTCAACCAGATTATGAATTTCACCAAAGGATGACATCCCCATTTCCAATACACCAACCTCATGGCTTTTTTGACAGGTTGAACAGCGTCATGGGCAAACCGATTTGGTTATTTAAATTACCCATATTTTTTAGAACCTGATATTTTTCTGACAGGATGCTGCTGATCAAATCCTTCGTGCTGGTTTTACCTGTACTGCCGGTTACCGCCACAAAGGGGATATGAAACTGATTACGATAATAAGTACTGATTTTTCTCAGGGCAACCAGGATATCTTCCACTTCGATAACAAAAATTCCTTCCAGTTCCTTCAAATTAATTGGTTGTCCTTTGCAGCAAAGGCTGCCCCATGCCCCTTGGTCTTGGCCTTGGGAATAAAATCATGCCCTCTATAATTTGCTCCGTCGAGGGGAATAAAAAGCTGTCCTACTTTAAGGTTTCGGGTATCGGTGGAAATTCCCAGACTTGAAGGGTTTTTTCCAGCTTGCAATAGACGGCCTCCTGTGGCTTGGATGATTTGTTCAACGGTCAGCAGCATTACTCAATTCCTTCCTCTCTAGCGATTTCAATTGCAACCTGCCGGTCGTCAAAGGGCAGCACCTGGCTCCCTACAATTTGGGTTGTCTCGTGACCCTTTCCTGCAATAATGACGATATCATTCCCTACGGGCTGTCTTAAGGGCCAATTTAATGGCCTCCCGTCTATCTGGCCTTACATAATAACAGCTCTTGGATTTTTGAATCCCTTGTTCAACATTTCTATTATTTGATTAGGATCCTCGGTTCGAGGGTTATCAGATGTTAGAATCGATATATCGCTGTATCTTCCGGCGATTTCACCCATCACGGGTCTTTTTGTTTTATCCCGATCGCCACCGCAGCCAAATACGGTAATCAATCTATTATCCTTTGCAAAGGTCTTGGCTGCTTTTAAAACATTTTCCAGGGCATCAGGCGTATGGGCGAAGTCTACAATCACTGCTGCCTTTTTGATTTCTTCGATCACTTCAAACCTTCCCTTTACTCCTTTAAACTGCTTTAGGGCTGAAACCATTGATTCAACAGGTATCCCCAGGGCATAGCAGGCCGATATGGCCGCCAGGGCATTGTAAACAGCAAAAAGGGCTGGGATTTTAAGGTAAAGGCTTCCCCTGAAATCGGGCCCCACCACCTCAAAGCTGACACCCTTAAGGCCGATTTTGACATTCTCTGCCTTAAAATCAGCTGACTGATTTATTCCATAGGTATAAAGGGGAACTGCTAAATTTCTGATTTCTTCTGCTATGATCTGACCATGGGAGTCATCAATATTAATAATATTCCCAGTCTGGGTCTGATAAAATAATTTCTTTTTTTGACCTTCGATAATTATCTAAATTTAGGTGAAAGTCCAGGTGATCAGGTGTGAGATTGGTAAAAATACCAATTTTAAAGGCAATCCCTTCCACTCGGCTAAGCTCCAGGGAATGGGATGAAACCTCCATGACACAGCTATCCAGTCCATAATCAAGCATTTTTCTAAATTGCCGCTGAATATCAATTGATTCTGGTGTTGTTCTGGATTGAACGACCCTTTCATCTCCCATCAGCGTGGCCAGCGTCCCCATTAATCCAGGCCTTCGGCCCGCTTCCTCCAATATTGCCTTAATCATATAAGTAATTGAGGTTTTTCCATTGGTTCCCGTAACACCAATTACATCTAATATTTCACTGGGTCGATGATAAAAATTCGTTGCAATTTGTGCCATGGCCCTTCTGCAATCTCTTACCCGTATCACGGTTGCATCTTCCGCTTGAATCGGTACTTCGCAGAGGATCGCCTTTGCTCCCCTTTGAATGGCTTCACTTACGTATAGGTGTCCATCCGTTTGAAAGCCCCGAATACATATAAATAAGCTATTTTCTGTAACATCCTTTGAATTATTATGTATGTTGTCTATCTCTAAATCATCATTTCCGTCCAGCTTGACGATATCCAGCCCCTGAATCAATTCCTTTAATATCATAGGTATCCATCCCTTCTATTGCTATTATTAACGTTTCTTGAGCTTTTTAAAAGGCAACATAAAATTAAAGGTTGATTACCCAATAATTTTAGTTGCCCATTTCATTATAAATCCATTAGCTTATATTTTCTAGTATTAAATTTTATGGAAATAGGCTTAATTAAATTCTACACTCACAATGGTTCCAGCCTCAACCTGTTCATTCATCTCTGGATATTGCTTCGTCGCCTGCCCACTTCCTGTAATTTTTAATCTTAACCCAAGATTAGAGAGAATTGTATTGGCTTCACGGATGGTCTTTCCTGTCAGGTCTGGTACGGTAACAGAAGCTGAATCGGTACCTTTCCCTTGTGTAGAGCAAAATAATTGATTTTTCCGGTACTGATGCCCCCGGCTTGGGAAACATATCGACCACAATATCATTCTGATGCTCTTCATTAACGGTTTCTATATCATATTGAAGGTTATGCTGACCTAATATTTCGATGCTTCACTCAGAGACATATCCCGTACCTCCGGAACAGTGACCTTAGGCTTTACAAGCTCCTTTGCCTCTTCTTCATTATAGCTGGGCTGAATATCTAAATATCTTAAGGTTTCCTCTAAGATTTCCTTTGCCGCCGGTGCTGCCGTGGTGCTACCGAAATGGCTTGCTCCATTGGGCTCATCCACTACAACCAAAATAGCCAGCTTTGGATCATCTATGGGAGCAACGCCTATAAAGGAGGAGATGTACAGTCCGGCTGATAGCCTCCATCCTTGGCCTTCTGAGCCGTTCCTGTCTTTCCGCCTATACGATAGCCCGGAATGTAGACTGAATTTCCTCCTCCCTCTGAAACGACAGATTCCATAATTTCAAGCATTTCCTTTGAAGTTTTTCTGAAATAACCTGTCGAATAAAGGTCTCTTCAAATTGATGAATCACCTTACCCTCTTGATCAATCAGTTCCTTCACAAGCCTTGGCTGCATCAATTTTCCATCGTTGGCTATGGCAGCACGGCTGTTAGTAGCTGTAATTGTGTTACCGAAATACTTTGCCCGAAGGACATGGTGGCCAGTTCTACCGGCCCTGTTTGGGGCACCGAATACATAATTGCACTCCGCTCGCCGGGCAAATCAATTCCTGTTGTGTTTGAAAATCCAAAGGCATTAATATATTTATGAAAGGTTTCGGCTCCAAGTCGTTGAGCTAATTCAACAAATACCGGGTTATCAGAATTTTGTACTGCTTCTGTTAGGGTTTGATGCCCAAAGGATTATACCAACGCCAGCTTTTAATGATTCGACCTGCAACATTGATGGTACCGCTGGAATAAAAGGTGCTTTGGGGAGTGGCTACCCCTTCCTCCAAGGCAGCAGAGGTAGTAACCAGCTTAAAGGTAGAGCCTGGCTCATAGGTATCATTAATGACTGGGATTTCGCCACATGGCATACCATTCGTTGAGCTTTTCGTCATCGGTCAATTCCTCCAGCTGGGCCCTTAAAGCTTCATCAAGGGGTACTCTGGCTCATTGGGATCATAGTCTGGCTTAATTGCCATGGCCAATATTTCTCCGGTTTTAACGTCCATTACTGTGGCTGAAACCCTGAGGGCCTGGTTAACTTCAAGGGCATTTTGCACTGCCTTTTCAGCAAAGTGCTGTATTACTTCATCAATGGTTAAAACGACACTTAAACCATCCTCTGGAGGATGATATCGCTCAACACTGAAGGGAAGCTGCCGGCCTGCCCCATCGGTGTTCTTGATCCATCGACCGGGTAAACCGCTTAAATACTTATCGTATTCCAATTCTATGCCGGCCATCCCCCTATTGTCATTGGTAATATGACCTATTATGTAAGAAGCAAAATTACCATAGGGGTAATATCGTTTATTATCATCAGCAATCCAAACGCCCTTCAACTTTGCCTGACGAACCTTCAGGGCCAGGTCGTCATCGATCCAGCGAATAAGTGTAACAATATAGCTTTTTTTAGTTAAATCGGTTTTTTAGCTTTTCTTCATCAAGACCCAATATTACCGACAATTCCTTGGCTGTTTTATCTACATCTTCTATTTCGCTAGGCTTGGCATATACCGTATTGCTGCTGGCACTAATTGCCAATTCCTTTCCATTGCGATCATATATGATTCCTCGCTTGGCAGGAATGGGAATATCCCTGGTCTGCTGGGCATTGGCAAGCTCCTTGTACCTTTCGCCGTTTACGATTTGAATCCAGCCAAGGCGAACGATTAAAGAGAACATCACCACATTTACAACGATAAATATAAACAACAATCTTTTTTTACTTGATATACTAGGCTGAGACAAAGCTCTTCCTCCTTTAAAAATTCAACAGGGCTGTAAATTTATGAACTACCCTCTTTAATGGGCTTATCCTTGGTTGTTCCAGGTTTTCTTCCAGTTTTATGCGATTATTTAATTCATTGGTCAGAAGATCTACCTTGGTTTGATTGATGACAATGTATTGGGTATTTTCGGGGGAAGGATACTGCATTTTCAGCCGTTCTAATGCTTCCTGCTCAATTGCCCTTGACTTTGAAACCCGTTCAAGCTCTATTTTCAGTTTTTCTCTTTGCATTTCCATTTGCTCAAGGGTATTATTTTGAGCATGAACATGATGCCTTAGCTCCGTTATGGCAGCGTATCTTAATAGGAGAAATAAGCTCAATACCAAAAGCCCACAAATTGATAAAGCAACAGCTGCTTTTTCCAAGCGGTAGCTTTTTTGGGGCATACCTTTCTTTTTAGGTGTTGGCTTCTCTCGTCTTTCGGGCTGTAATTGGGGATATTCTTTTCTTATTACTTCCAAATTTATTCATCCTTTCTCCCATTTAGAACAATTCTATACCTTTTCCGCCACCCTTAGCTTGGCACTTCTGCCCTTGGGTTTATTTCCAATTCCTCATCAGAGGGAACGATCGGTTTCCTTGTGATAATTTCCAGCTCCTGCTTTTTGTTACACTGGCAAACTGGAAACTGAGGGGGACAAACACATGGATTTTGCAATTTTTTAAAGGCATTTTTTACAATCCTGTCCTCCAGTGAATGGAAGGTGATGATACAGATTCTACCACCCGGTCTTAAATATTGAGTGGCCGCAATAATGGTTTCTTCGATAATTTCCAGTTCTCGATTGACTTCAATACGAATGGCCTGAAAGGTTCTTTTGGCCGGGTGGGGTCCATCCATTCGGGCTCCCTTGGGAATGGCCCCTTTTATTATATCCACCAGCTGATAGGTGGTTTCTATAGGTTCTGATCTTCTGTGGTTTACAATAAATTGGGCGATACGCTTTGCCCATTTTTCTTCACCATAGTCTTTTATAATTTGATAGAGGGCTTCTTCACTGTAACCATTGACAACCTCCCTGGCAGTCAATGGACTGCGGTTATCCATTCTCATATCCAGGGGAGCATCATGCATGTAGGAAAAGCCCCTTTCCGCTTCATCCAATTGATGGGATGAAACACCTAAATCCAGCAATAGGCCGTCTATTTCTGCAATTTCCAGTTGCTCCAGTACATCTGACAGATGACTGAAATTGCTTCTTACGGCTTTAAAACGATCAGTATAATCTTTAAGCCTTTCACCGGCAGCCTTTAGGGCATTTTCATCCTGGTCAATTCCAATCAGCAGGCCTTTTTCATTAAGTCTTTTGGCAATCTCCAAGGAGTGGCCGCCGCCCCCCAGGGTGCCATCTACGTAAGTCCCCTGAGGCTTTATGTTTAAATATTCAATTGATTCCTCCAACAGTACGGAAACATGTTTAAAATTCATTTTATCACCTTCATTTTAGATTCCCAGCTCTGCCATTTTTGAAGCAATTTCATCATAGCTTAAATTAGCATCGCTGTTATATTCCTGCCACTCAGCCAGGCTCCACACCTCGATACGGGTGGCAACCCCTATCATAACCGCTTCCTTTTCGAGGTGGGCGTATTCCCTTAGGTTATTGGGAATTCTTATTCTTCCCTGATTATCCAGTTCACATTCCGTGGCACCTGAAAAAAAGAATCTTACAAAGGCTCTGGCATCCTTATTGGTAAGGGGGAGCTGCTTTAGCTTATTTTCCATAACCCTCCATTCCTCAAGGGTATAGATAAACCAGACAGTTGTCTAAGCCCTTTGTTAAAATAAAGCTCTCTCCCAACTGTTCTCTGTATTTAGCGGGTATACTGACACGACCCTTTGTATCAATTGTATCATCACACAATTGATACAAAGGGTCGTGTCAGTATACCCGCTAAATACAGAGAACAGTTGGGAGAGAGCTTTATTTTAACAAAGGGCTTAGACAACTGTCTGTTTATCTATACCCTTGAGGAATGGAGGGTTATGGAAAATAAGCTAAAGCAGCTCCCCTTACCAATAAGGATGCCAGAGCCTTTGTAAGATTCTTTTTTTCAGGTGCCACGGAATGTGAACTGGATAATCAGGGAAGAATAAGAATTCCCAATAACCTAAGGGAATACGCCCACCTCGAAAAGGAAGCGGTTATGATAGGGGTTGCCACCCGTATCGAGGTGTGGAGCCTGGCTGAGTGGCAGGAATATAACAGCGATGCTAATTTAAGCTATGATGAAATTGCTTCAAAAATGGCAGAGCTGGGAATCTAAAATGAAGGTGATAAAATGAATTTTAAACATGTTTCCGTACTGTTGGAGGAATCAATTGAATATTTAAACATAAAGCCTCAGGGGACTTACGTAGATGGCACCCTGGGGGGCGGCGGCCACTCCTTGGAGATTGCCAAAAGACTTAATGAAAAAGGCCTGCTGATTGGAATTGACCAGGATGAAAATGCCCTAAAGGCTGCCGGTGAAAGGCTTAAAGATTATACTGATCGTTTTAAAGCCGTAAGAAGCAATTTCAGTCATCTGTCAGATGTACTGGAGCAACTGGAAATTGCAGAAATAGACGGCCTATTGCTGGATTTAGGTTGTTTCATCCCATCAATTGGATGAAGCGGAAAGGGGCTTTTCCTACATGCATGATGCTCCCCTGGATATGAGAATGGATAACCGCAGTCCATTGACTGCCAGGGAGGTTGTCAATGGTTACAGTGAAGAAGCCCTCTATCAAATTATAAAAGACTATGGTGAAGAAAAATGGGCAAAGCGTATCGCCCAATTTATTGTAAACCACAGAAGATCAGAACCTATAGAAACCACCTATCAGCTGGTGGATATAATAAAAGGGGCCATTCCCAAGGGAGCCCGAATGGATGGACCCCACCCGGCCAAAAGAACCTTTCAGGCCATTCGTATTGAAGTCAATCGAGAACTGGAAATTATCGAAGAAACCATTATTGCGGCCACTCAATATTTAAGACCGGGTGGTAGAATCTGTATCATCACCTTCCATTCACTGGAGGACAGGATTGTAAAAAATGCCTTTAAAAATTGCAAAATCCATGTGTTTGTCCCCCTCAGTTTCCAGTTGCCAGTGTAACAAAAAGCAGGAGCTGGAAATTATCACAAGGAAACCGATCGTTCCCTCTGATGAGGAATTGGAAATAAACCCAAGGGCAAGAAGTGCCAAGCTAAGGGTGGCGGAAAAGGTATAGAATTGTTCTAAATGGGAGAAAGGATGAATAAATTTGGAAGTAATAAGAAAAGAATATCCCCAATTACAGCCCGAAAGACGAGAGAAGCCAACACCTAAAAAGAAAGGTATGCCCCAAAAAAAGCTACCGCTTGGAAAAAGCAGCTGTTGCTTTATCAATTTGTGGGCTTTTGGTATTGAGCTTATTTCTCCTATTAAGATACGCTGCCATAACGGAGCTAAGGCATCAGTTCATGCTCAAAATAATACCCTTGAGCAAATGGAAATGCAAAGAGAAAAACTGAAAATAGAGCTTGAACGGGTTTCAAAGTCAAGGGCAATTGAGCAGGAAGCATTAGAACGGCTGAAAATGCAGTATCCTTCCCCCGAAAATACCCAATACATTGTCATCAATCAAACCAAGGTAGATCTTCTGACCAATGAATTAAATAATCGCATAAAACTGGAAGAAAACCTGGAACAACCAAGGATAAGCCCATTAAAGAGGGTAGTTCATAAATTTACAGCCCTGTTGAATTTTTAAAGGAGGAAGAGCTTTGTCTCAGCCTAGTATATCAAGTAAAAAAAGATTGTTGTTTATATTTATCGTTGTAAATGTGGTGATGTTCTCTTTAATCGTTCGCCTTGGCTGGATTCAAATCGTAAACGGCGAAAGGTACAAGGAGCTTGCCAATGCCCAGCAGACCAGGGATATTCCCATTCCTGCCAAGCGAGGAATCATATATGATCGCAATGGAAAGGAATTGGCAATTAGTGCCAGCAGCAATACGGTATATGCCAAGCCTAGCGAAATAGAAGATGTAGATAAAACAGCCAAGGAATTGTCGGTAATATTGGGTCTTGATGAAGAAAAGCTAAAAACCGATTAACTAAAAAAAGCTATATTGTTACACTTATTCGCTGGATCGATGACGACCTGGCCCTGAAGGTTCGTCAGGCAAAGTTGAAGGGCGTTTGGATTGCTGATGATAATAAACGATATTACCCCTATGGTAATTTTGCTTCTTACATAATAGGTCATATTACCAATGGACAATAGGGGGATGGCCGGCATAGAATTGGAATACGATAAGTATTTAAGCGGTTTACCCGGTCGATGGATCAAGAACACCGATGGGGCAGGCCGGCAGCTTCCCTTCAGTGTTGAGCGATATCATCCTCCAGAGGATGGTTTAAGTGTCGTTTTAACCATTGGATGAAGTAATACAGCACTTTGCTGAAAAGGCAGTGCAAAATGCCCTTGAAGTTAACCAGGCCCTCAGGGTTTCAGCCACAGTAATGGACGTTAAAACCGGAGAAATATTGGCCATGGCAATTAAGCCAGACTATGATCCCAATGAGCCCAGAGTACCCCTTGATGAAGCTTTAAGGGCCCAGCTGGAGGAATTGACCGATGACGAAAAGCTCAACGAATGGTATGCCATGTGGCGAAATCCAGTCATTAATGATACCTATGAGCCAGGCTCTACCTTTAAGCTGGTTACTACCTCTGCTGCCTTGGAGGAAGGGGTAGCCACTCCCCAAAGCACCTTTTATTCCAGCGGTACCATCAATGTTGCAGGTCGAATCATTAAAAGCTGGCGTTGGTATAATCCCTTTGGGCATCAAACCCTAACAGAAGCAGTACAAAATTCTGATAACCCGGTATTTGTTGAATTAGCTCAACGACTTGGAGCCGAAACCTTTCATAAATATATTAATGCCTTTGGATTTTCAAACACAACAGGAATTGATTTGCCCGGCGAGCGGAGTGCAATTATGTATTCGGTGCCCCAAACAGGGCCGGTAGAACTGGCCACCATGTCCTTCGGCAAAGTATTTCGGTAACACAATTACAGCTACTAACAGCCGTTGCTGCCATAGCCAACGATGGAAAATTGATGCAGCCAAGGCTTGTGAAGGAACTGATTGATCAAGAGGGTAAGGTGATTCATCAATTTGAAGAGACCTTTATTCGACAGGTTATTTCAGAAAAAACTTCAAAGGAAATGCTTGAAATTATGGAATCTGTCGTTTCAGAGGGAGGAGGAAATTCAGTCTACATTCCGGGCTATCGTATAGGCGGAAAGACAGGAACGGCTCAGAAGGCCAAGGATGGAGGCTATCCAGCCGGACTGTACATCTCCTCCTTTATAGGCGTTGCTCCCATAGATGATCCAAAGCTGGCTATTTTGGTTGTAGTGGATGAGCCCAATGGAGCAAGCCATTTCGGTAGCACCACGGCAGCACCGGCGGCAAAGGAAATCTTAGAGGAAACCTTAAGATATTTAGATATTCAGCCCAGCTATAATGAAGAAGAGGCAAAGGAGCTTGTAAAGCCTAAGGTCACTGTTCCGGAGGTACGGGATATGTCTCTGAGTGAAGCATCGAAAATATTAGGTCAGCATAACCTTCAATATGATATAGAAACCGTTAATGAAGAGCATCAGAATGATATTGTGGTCGATATGTTTCCCAAGCCGGGGGCATCAGTACCGGAAAAATCAATTATTTTGCTCTACACAAGGAAAGGTACCGATTCAGCTTCTGTTACCGTACCAGACCTGACAGGAAAGACCATCCGTGAAGCCAATACAATTCTCTCTAATCTTGGGTTAAGATTAAAAATTACAGGAAGTGGGCAGGCGACGAAGCAATATCCAGAGATGAATGAACAGGTTGAGGCTGGAACCATTGTGAGTGTAGAATTTAATTAAGCCTATTTCCATAAAATTTAATACTAGAAAATATAAGCTAATGGATTTATAATGAAATGGGCAACTAAAATTATTGGGTAATCAACCTTTAATTTTATGTTGCCTTTTAAAAAGCTCAAGAAACGTTAATAATAGCAATAGAAGGGATGGATACCTATGATATTAAAGGAATTGATTCAGGGGCTGGATATCGTCAAGCTGGACGGAAATGATGATTTAGAGATAGACAACATACATAATAATTCAAAGGATGTTACAGAAAATAGCTTATTTATATGTATTCGGGGCTTTCAAACGGATGGACACCTATACGTAAGTGAAGCCATTCAAAGGGGAGCAAAGGCGATCCTCTGCGAAGTACCGATTCAAGCGGAAGATGCAACCGTGATACGGGTAAGAGATTGCAGAAGGGCCATGGCACAAATTGCAACGAATTTTTATCATCGACCCAGTGAAATATTAGATGTAATTGGTGTTACGGGAACCAATGGAAAAACCTCAATTACTTATATGATTAAGGCAATATTGGAGGAAGCGGGCCGAAGGCCTGGATTAATGGGGACGCTGGCCACGCTGATGGGAGATGAAAGGGTCGTTCAATCCAGAACAACACCAGAATCAATTGATATTCAGCGGCAATTTAGAAAAATGCTTGATTATGGACTGGATAGCTGTGTCATGGAGGTTTCATCCCATTCCCTGGAGCTTAGCCGAGTGGAAGGGATTGCCTTTAAAATTGGTATTTTTACCAATCTCACACCTGATCACCTGGACTTTCACCTAAATTTAAGATAATTATCGAAGGTCAAAAAAGAAATTATTTTATCAGACCCAGACTGGGAATATTATTAATATTGATGACTCCCATGGTCAGATCATAGCAGAAGAAATCAGAAATTTAGCAGTTCCCCTTTATACCTATGGAATAAATCAGTCAGCTGATTTTAAGGCAGAGAATGTCAAAATCGGCCTTAAGGGTGTCAGCTTTGAGGTGGTGGGGCCCGATTTCAGGGAAGCCTTTACCCTTAAAATCCCAGCCCTTTTTGCTGTTTACAATGCCCTGGCGGCCATATCGGCCTGCTATGCCCTGGGGATACCTGTTGAATCAATGGTTTCAGCCCTAAAGCAGTTTAAAGGAGTAAAGGGAAGGTTTGAAGTGATCGAAGAAATCAAAAAGGCAGCAGTGATTGTAGACTTCGCCCATACGCCTGATGCCCTGGAAAATGTTTTAAAAGCAGCCAAGACCTTTGCAAAGGATAATAGATTGATTACCGTATTGGGCTGCGGTGGCGATCGGGATAAAACAAAAAGACCCGTGATGGGTGAAATCGCCGGAAGATACAGCGATATATCGATTCTAACATCTGATAACCCTCGAACCGAGGATCCTAATCAAATAATAGAAATGGTTGAACAAGGGATTCAAAAATCCAAGAGCTGTTATTATGTAAGGCCAGATAGACGGGAGGCCATTAAATTGGCCCTTAAGACAGCCCGTAGGAATGATATCGTCATTATTGCAGGAAAGGGTCACGAGACAACCCAAATTGTAGGGAGCCAGGTGCTGCCCTTTGACGACCGGCAGGTTGCAATTGAAATCGCTAGAGAGGAAGGAATTGAGTAATGCTGCTGACCGTTGAACAAATCATCCAAGCCACAGGAGGCCGTCTATTGCAAGCTGGAAAAAACCCTTCAAGTCTGGGAATTTCCACCGATACCCGAACCCTTAAAGTAGGACAGCTTTTTATTCCCCTCGACGGAGCAAATTATAGAGGGCATGATTTTATTCCCAAGGCCAAGACCAAGGGGGCATGGGGCAGCCTTTGCTGCAAAGGACAACCAAATTAATTTGAAGGAACTGGAAGGAATTTTTGTTATCGAAGTGGAAGATATCCTGGTTGCCCTGAGAAAAATCAGTACTTATTATCGTAATCAGTTTCATATCCCCTTTGTGGCGGTAACCGGCAGTACAGGTAAAACCAGCACGAAGGATTTGATCAGCAGCATCCTGTCAGAAAAATATCAGGTTCTAAAAAATATGGGTAATTTAAATAACCAAATCGGTTTGCCCATGACGCTGTTCAACCTGTCAAAAAGCCATGAGGTTGGTGTATTGGAAATGGGGATGTCATCCTTTGGTGAAATTCATAATCTGGTTGAAGTTGTCAGGCCCCATGTGGCGGTGATCACCAATATTGGTATGTCTCATATAGAACACTTAGGAAGCAGAGAGAACATCCTGAAGGCGAAGCTGGAAATAGCCGGCTTCCTGCAAGGGACCGATTATCTGCTGATCAATGGAGATGATCCCTATCTTCAAAAAGTAAAGGAGCAGCAAAGATCCTATCAGTGCATATCCTATGGATTATCGAAGGAGAATGACTTTTATCCCCAACGGGTAATTGATCATGGTGAAGCAGGCTTCACCATCTCCATTAAAATAATGGAAGAAGTTCATGATTTTCAATTTAAATATCCTGGTATTCATAATGTTTACAATGCTCTGGTAGCCCTATGGATTGGACTGAACTTTAAAATGACCCCTGAGGAATTACAAAAAGGTCTGAATCATTATATTCCTTCAAAGATGAGGTTTGAAATCCATGAAAAACATAATCTTAAAATCATTAATGATGCCTATAATGCCAGCCCGGATTCCATGAAGGCATCCCTTAAGGTACTTGATGATATGAAGGGAAAAAGAAAAATTGCACTGCTGGGAGATATGTTTGAAATGGGCAGTTTTTCAGAGGAGGGTCATCGCATGGTTGGCCGGGATTTTGCAAATACCAATATAAATATATTGATTTCTGTAGGAAACATGGCCCGATGGATTGCAGAGGAAGCAGAAACCTTAGCAAATGAAAAATTGATTATCTCAGTTTCTAATAATCAACAGGCCATAGAAAAACTGGAAGAACTCATACAGCCAGAGGATATTATTTTAATTAAGGGCTCAAGAGGTATGAAGATGGAAGAAATCGTTAATTATTTACTAGAGAGGAGCTAATATAATGATACAGCATAAGCAGCTTATTTATACAATTATTATTGGTTTTGCCATCACATTACTATTGGGACCTTTAATTATTCCCTATTTAAAAAGGTTGAAGGTGGGCCAAACGATTCGGGAGGAAGGCCCCCAAAGCCATAAGTCCAAGAGTGGAACCCCCACAATCGGCGGTATTATCATTATTGCGTCAATCCTGATCACTTCCTTGACAGCTGGTGTCATGAATCGTGATCTTTTGGTGGCCCTGGCGGCAACCACCGCCTTTGGCCTAATTGGTTTTTTAGATGATTTTATTAAAGTAGTTTTAAAGCGATCACTGGGCTTAAGGGCCTATCAAAAACTAATACTGCAGGTCATTATTGCCCTATTGCTTGCCGTTTATCAATCCAATGTGTCGATTATGGGTACCAAGGTGATTATTCCCTTTATCCAAGGAAGCTTCACCATTGGCGGTTTAACGATTCCCCAATATCTGGATCTAGGAATCCTTTATAAACCCTTTATCGCCTTTGTTGTGGTGGCCACAGTAAATGGTGCTAACCTAACGGATGGTTTAGACGGTTTGGCCGCAGGTGTAACCTTAATTATTGCTGCTTTCTTTAGCTTAATTGCCTTAAATTGGGGCTATACCAGCCTGGCGATTTTTTCAGGGGCTGTTACCGGAGCCTGCCTGGGCTTTTTAAGGTTTAATTCCCATCCTGCCCAGGTATTTATGGGAGACACAGGTTCCTTAGCCCTGGGGGGAGCTGTAGCAACAGTGGCAATACTAATGAATGTTTCGTTAATTATTCCCATTGTAGGCGGTATTTATTTTGCTGAAACATTATCAGTTATTTTACAAGTGGCCTCATATAAATTAACAGGGAAACGTATATTTAAAATGAGTCCCCTTCATCACCATTATGAATTGAGTGGTTGGGCAGAAACGAAGGTAGTAATCGTTTTTTGGATTACCACAGTCATTCTATGCTTAATAGGAATTGTCGGCTTGAATTAAGAAAGCGGGTGAAAGAATGAATTTAAAAAATAAGGTAGTATTGGTCATAGGTCTTGCCATAACCGGTATTCCCTTAGTTAAGGCATTAGACAAATTAGGGGCAAGGGTCATTGTCAATGATCTAAAGATGAAAGAACAATTAACCGATGCCCTAGATGAATTAAAGGGCCTAAGGGTGGAATACATATTGGGTAAGCATCCTGAAAAAATAGATGACTTGGCCATTGATTTAGTAATTGTTTCACCTGGGGTTCCATTGGAGCTGCCCTTTATTAAGGCCTTACGGGAGGCTGGGAAAGAGATTATCGGAGAAATTGAGCTGGCCTATCGTTTGGCAGAAGGTCAAATCGTGGCCATAACAGGTACCAATGGAAAGACCACCACCACCAGCCTGACAGGAGAAATATTTAAAAATGCAGGAAAAAATACCTACGTAGTGGGAAACATTGGTGTGGCGGCTATTTCTAAAGCCCTGGAGATAAAAAAAGAAGATTACATGGTAATGGAGGTCAGCAGCTTTCAGTTGGAGAGTATCGTGACCTTTCGCCCTCAAATAGCTGCTATATTAAATTTAACACCAGACCACTTGAATCGCCATAAGACCATGGAAAACTATAAAAATGCCAAATTTAATCTATTCAAAAATCAACAACCCTCAGATTTTGCCATCATCAATTACGATGATGAAGCCCTAAAAGAGGAAAGCCAAGGCTTGAAGGCCAAAAAGGTTTTCTTTAGCCGGAAAACTCAACTATCTGAGGGGGTATATGTTGACCAAAATAAAGTTGTCGTTCATTTCAATGGCAAAAGGGAAGAGATTATCGCTATTAACGAAATTAACATTCCAGGAAATCATAATTTAGAAAATGCCCTGGCGGCGGTGGCCATGGCCTATGTAGCTGGAATCGAACCCAGCATTATCGCCCATACCTTAAAAACCTTCCAGGGAGTGGAGCATCGTCTTGAATATGTCGATACCGTCAGCGGTGTGGCATTTATTAATGATTCAAAGGGTACCAATCCCGATGCATCAATAAAAGCCCTTGAGGCTGTTAAAGGACCTATTGTACTTTTGGCGGGCGGAATGGATAAGGGAAGTGATTTTTCTGCCTTTATTGATGCCTTCCAGGGAAAAGTAAAGGAAATGATTGTTTATGGAGAAACTGCGCTGAAATTGCAGCAGGCGGCAAGGGATCGGGGATTTTTGGGGGTTCAACCGGTAAAGGATTTGGAGGAAGCAGTGACTTTGGCCTTTAGTCATGCCAGTGAGGGAGATACCATATTGTTATCACCGGCCTGTGCCAGTTGGGATATGTACCCTAATTTTGAGGAAAGAGGAAGGCATTTTAAGAATCTTGTTTCAAACCTAAGGGGGGCTTAAAATGGGAAAGAAGAAAAATCCCTTTGACTCCGTATTGCTTCTTTCGGTTTCAGCCCTGGTGGCTATAGGCATTATCATGATCTTCAGTTCAAGCTTCTCCTACTCTTTAGTCAATTATAAAGATGGCTATTATTTTTTAAAGCGGGTTTTTATATGGGCAGTGGTGGGAACCATGGCAATGGTATTTTGCTCCCGCTTCCCCTATTGGCAATGGAAGCGCTTTGCCAATATGATCATGCTCATCAGCTTAGGACTTTTAGTCGTGGTTTTAACGCCCCTCGGCAAGGAGGTAAATGGCGCCCAACGCTGGATCGGAGTAGGGGATTCCCTCACCATTATGCCTTCTGAGGTGGCGAAGTTTGCGGTCATTTTATTTGTTGCCACCAGTATTGAAAGGAAAAAAGAAAAAATGCAAAGCTTCCTCTATGGTGTGGTGCCCTACCTGATGCTAATCGGACTGTGCTTTGGCTTGATCTATAAACAGCCTGACTTCAGTACTGCCTTTGTGGTGGCGGTTATCATTGTAGCCATGGTTTTTGTGGGGGGAATGAAGCTCTCCCATTTTATCGGCTTAGCTGGTGCAGGTGTGGGGGGAATGATTGCCCTAATTGGGTACATCTTTATTAGTGGAAGCTCCTATAAGGCCGCCCGAATTACAGCTTTTCTTGATCCCTGGGCAGATCCCACAGATACGGGCTTTCAAGTGGTTCAATCGCTATTGGCCTTAGGGTCAGGGGGGTTATTTGGCCGGGGGCTGGGAAGAAGTGTACAAAAGCACTTTTATCTGCCCGAACCCCAGAATGATTTCATATTTGCTATTATAGGCGAAGAATTGGGCTTCATTGGTGGCGCAGTCATATTGTTGTTATTTATGATACTGATCTGGCGAGGGATTCGAATTGCCATTAATGCGCCCGATGTGTTTAGCTGCCTATTTACAACGGGTTATGTATCGATGATCACAGTTCAGGTGATTATCAATATTGCCGTTGCCACCTCATCCATGCCGGTGACGGGTATGCCACTGCCTTTCATCAGCTATGGCGGAAATACCTTGGTTATTTTTATGGCAATGACCGGTATATTATTAAATATTTCTCGATATACCAATCTTGATAGGAGTTGAAAAAATGAAGGTAGTAATCAGCGGTGGTGGTACAGGGGGGCATATTTATCCGGCCATAGCCATTGCCAACAAAATCAAAGAAACCAATCCCCATGCACAAATCCTGTTCATTGGAACCAAACAGGGGTTAGAAAGGGAAATTGTGCCAAAGGAAGGGTATCCAATACATTTTATTCCCGTAAGTTACTTAAAAAGAAAGCTTTCCTTCCATAATCTAAAAAGTGCTGCCCTATTAATGAAGGGACTGCTGGAGGCTAGAAGGATCCTTAAGGAATATCAACCCGATGTAGTGATTGGTACAGGGGGCTTTGTATGTGGTCCAGTCCTTTATATGGCCACAAAGCTTGGCTTTAAAACCCTGATCCATGAGCAGAATGTGTTTCCAGGGCTGACTAATCGAATCCTGGCAAAGCATGTAGATTGTATTGCCCTGAGCTTTGAGGAGGCAAAAAAATATCTCAAGCAGTATAAAAAAATTGTCGTCACAGGAAATCCCATAAGGGGCGATTTTTTAACCATATCAGAGGAGGATGCTGCCAGACGCTATCAGAAAAAAAGGCCTATTGTTTTGGTTGTAGGAGGCAGCGGGGGCTCACGAAGGTTAAATGAGGCAACCTTAGAGATGCTGAAGGAGCACCCCCAGAATCCCTTTGAAGTCATCTGGGCAACAGGCAAGGGTCATTATGAAGGAATAGCAGAAGGGCTAAAGGCGTACCCAGAGGTCGAAAAGTACAATCGAATTGTACCCTATATTAATGACATGCCTTATGGTCTTAAGGCCAGCGATCTAATGATTTGCAGCGCCGGAGCCATTACCATTGCTGAAATAACCGGGGCAGGGAAGGCATCGATTTTAATTCCCAAGGCCTATACGGCAGAAAACCATCAGGAATATAATGCCCGGGCCCTTTCCGAAAAGGGAGCTGCCATGATGATCAAGGAAAATGAGCTTTCCGGAACATTGCTTTTTGAAAAAATAAGTTATATATTTAATCAGCCTTCCGTCTTAAAAGAAATGCAAAGGGCCAGCAAGGCAGAAGCCAAGCTTCAGGCCATTGACACCATCTATGAAGAAATACGGCTATTGCTAAAATAGTTTGTTCTGAAAGGAACACCTCTAGTGACTCCTTCATAATATGATTATATATTTGGCTTAAATCTATGCTTTGCTACGATTTGATATAAAGTGTATGATCATAAAGAACTCTGGAGGTGACTTCCTAGTGGGTAAGTTTGTAATCATTGGAGGAAATAAAATAACCGGTGAAGCTAGGGTGAGTGGGGCGAAGAATTCGGTTTTACCGATTATGGCAGCAACTGTTTTGAATGGTAAGTTAAATGTACTTCATGACATACCTAGATTATCTGATGTGGAGGTTATGACCAAAATTCTGCTGGCCATTGGCTGTACCGTTAAACGCCAGGGAAACACAATTATTGTCGATTCCAGTGGGCTAAATCATGATGAAATTCCAGAAGAATGGGTCAGGGAAATGAGATCTTCTATTATTTTTTTGGGTGCCATGCTTTCTCGATGTGGCAGAGTTAAAATTAGCTATCCAGGTGGATATGAGTACCAATTGTAAATGATCTGGCAGCAGTTAATCAAGCGTCCCTTAAGGATGCTTTTATTATTGGAAAATTCTGAAACGTAACGGGACAAGCTATTGACTTTTTTTATGAGAAGGGTTACTATGGTCTATAAATAAAAAAAGTACTAGATTAGAAAGAGGGGTTGTAATGACAAAAGTACCAACAAGAGAAGAGGCCTTTGAATTATTTAGAAAATACAACAGCAACGACAGCTTAATTAAGCATGGACTGGCTGTTGAGGCGGTTATGAGGCATTTCGCTGTTCTATTGGGGCAGCAGGATGTAGAGAAATGGGGAATTATCGGATTAATCCATGACATTGACTATGAAATGTACCCCGATGAACACTGTATAAAGGCTAAGGAGATATTGGCCCAAAATCACTATCCAGAGGATTACATCCATGCCGTTGTCAGCCACGGATGGGGCATATGTGTTGATGTAGAGCCTGTAGAGCAAATGGAAAAGGTACTTTACACCATTGATGAATTAACAGGATTGATTGCAGCTACGGCCCTATTGAGACCCAGTAAAAGTATATTGGATCTTGAGGTGAAATCAGTCAAAAAGAAGTGGAAGCAAAAAGGCTTTGCTGCCGGCGTCAATCGAGAGGTAATTGAAAAGGGTGCAGCATTGTTGGGAATGGAAATGGACGAAATCATTAAAGAAACCATTCAGGGAATGCGTCAGGTGGCCCGGGAAATTGGACTTGAGGGAGACCTTGCTTCTTCTTAGATTAGTGTTGTAAAACAGTCAATTCAGCGTAGCATTACGATGATGGCTGTTTTTTTTGCCCAGAAATCATTGCCTCCTGAGCTGGAATAGGACAATGTCAGCGGATCATAGTCTGTATTAGAAGCCAGCAGGAGGGGATTCAAGGTATGGAGAAAAAGATGGAGTGTTTAACAGCCGGGCCAAATATCCAAAGGAAAAGACCAGGTATTGTAAAGGTACATCACCAATTCAACGGAAATATTCCATTGGAGAGGGTATTGGAAAAAATTCTGATTGACCGCCTGAAACAGGAGGAAAATGCCCCTGACCAGAGTAAAGGGGATCGGCCATGAAGAATATGATCAATATTTATGGCTATGCCCGCTTATCCAGGGATGAGGACAGAGAAAATTACTCGTCTATTGATAATCAAATTAATATTATAAAGGAATGGGCAGAATTCACTGCCATGGAGCTAAAAAATAAAGGACTTTCAGGAAAATTAATTAAGATTTTTATTGATGACAATGCTTCCGGCTATACCCTTGACAGACCGGAATTTAACCAGCTCAAGAATAAGATCACCGGCAATGGCCCCGATAAAGCCCATATCGTCATCGCCAAGGACAGCTCAAGAATTGGTCGGCATAATGCCAAAACACTGCTGTTCTTTGAGCTTCTCCAGGAGCACGGTGTAAGAATTATTTTGGCATCGGACGGCTATGACAGTGAAAAAGACAATGATGATGTGCTGGGGATTAAAACCTGGTACAATGAAATGTATGTAAAGGATATTTCAAGAAAAATAAGAGATAGTATTCATAGTAAACAAAAAAACGGTGGATTAATCGTAAAGAATATTTATGGCTACGAAAAATGTCCCCGTAATAAACATCAATTGGTGATTGATCAAGAGGCGGCTTCAGTGGTACAATACATATTCCAAAGCTATTTAAAGGGAAGCGGCTATCGAAGAATTGCCGATGCCCTAAACAATAAGGGTATTAAAACCCCTTCTCAATATCATCAAATCAAAACGGGGGGGAAATTTAAGGTGGCAGAGTCATGGAATGCTGTTCATGTACAGCGGATTATTGCCAATGATGTTTATACAGGGGTTTTACGATGTGGTAAAACCAAAAAGAAAAGGATTAAAGGCCCCTCGGTGAAAACCCAAGAGGAAGATCAGATTGTTTATTCCGATCATCATCCTGCCATTATCAGCAGGGCTGATTTTCAGCTGGCCCAGGAGATTGCCAGAAGAAGGTCAACCAGAAACATTCATAGTACAAGAAAAGGTATAAATCTCTTTTCGGGCTTCCTGTTTTGCGGCGATTGCGGCAGCTATCTGGTGGCCAGAAAAAGGGCCAATAAGCCTACAACCTATTGCTGCAGCAGTTACCACAGCCAGGGGAAAAAGGCCTGCAGTACCCATCTGGTTTCTGAAGAGGAGCTGCTAAATATATTAAAGATCAAGATAGGTGAAATTTTAAAGGCCGATGCCTTAGATTATCAAGGGCTGGAGAGGAAGATTAAGGAGCTTAAGGTGGATGAAGGGGGGGTAGACGATATTAAAAAGGATATCAAGGCAAAGCAGCTTGAACTAAAGGGATATGCCCGGCAACGGGCCCGTAGACAAATCAGTGAAGATCTGTATCAAGAATTAATCGAAGAAGTCAATAAAAGTATAGAGGTATTGAATTTGTATCTTCAGAAAATGCTGAAATATCAAAGGGAGATAGAGCAATTCAATGAAAAAATACCAATTAAAACTCAAATTGAAAGGCTGCTGACAGAGCAGCCCCTAACTCGACTCGATATGGAACTGCTGATTGATAAAATAATTGTGAAGGAAGCTAGGGAGGGGGATCATCATCAATCGAGTGGCTTAGTATTGGATGTCTATTGGAACTTTTTTATTCCCCACGGCATATCATAACCAGGTGGCTGTGAAATTGGCCCAAGGCCCATTGATTTACATTTAAGATCCCTGAAGGAACTGGGGGCTAAAATAGAAGAAAAGCATGGTTTTTTAATATGTGAAGCTAAAGAGCTGAGGGGAACGGAAATACAGTTGGATTTCCCCAGTGTAGGAGCCACAGAAAATCTTATTTTATCGGCGGTTTTTGCCAAGGGTACGACGGTCATTAGAAATGCCGCCCGGGAACCGGAAATTGTTGACTTGGCAAGCTTTATTAATGCCATGGGAGGAAAGGTGTCGGGGGCAGGAAGTGCTACAATTGTCATTGAAGGGGTAAAGGAATTGTCTAATGTGGAGCATCAAATTATACCTGAC
Organism: Alkaliphilus crotonatoxidans; assembly: GCF_054658015.1. Taxonomy (NCBI): domain Bacteria; kingdom Bacillati; phylum Bacillota; class Clostridia; order Peptostreptococcales; family Natronincolaceae; genus Alkaliphilus; species Alkaliphilus crotonatoxidans. Next base: position 1,363,330 of record NZ_BAAHXS010000006.1, on the reverse strand, counting down.
CGCATTGTAGCTGGTACTTACTTAACCGCAGCAGCCATCACCAGAGGCGATATTTTGCTGACAAATGTTATTCCCGAGCACGTTCAATCTATATTGTATAAATTAAAGGAAAGTGGTTGTCATATTACCTGTAAAAATAATACAATAAGATTAGAGTCTCCTGATCGAATCACAGCCATTGACACCGTTAAAACCTTACCGTACCCTGGATTTCCAACGGATATGCAGTCTCAGCTGATGGCCTTAATGACCATGAGTGATGGCATTACAGTTTTTATAGAAACAATTTTTGAAAATCGTTTTAAACATGCAGAGGAATTAACCAGGATGGGGGCGAACATAAAGGTAGATGGAAGGGTTGCGATTGTCAAGGGTATGAAAAGATTGACGGGGGCTACAGTCACAGCAAAGGATCTTCGAGGTGGAGCAGCATTGATATTATCTGCCCTGGCAGCAGAAGGGAAGACCATTGTTGAAAATGCCAAGCATGTAGAACGGGGATACGACCATTTTCACCAGGTGCTACGAAGCCTGGGGGGAAATATTACCCTGATCGATTAAAGAAATTTTTAGATAAAATAGATTGATAGCAGTAGAATTGCTGCTATTAATTTAAATAGCTTTTATGGACAAGCAAAGGAGGGATGTAGATTGAGTCAATATGAAGCAATAAAAAGAAAGAAGCTGATACGAAGAAAAATGAAACAGATTTTGACTTCCCTTCTATTAGTTATTGTTTTTATATTATGGGGAATCTATGGATTGCTGCAATCGGATTTCTTCAACCTGAAAAATATCCAGATCAACGGCATAGAGACGATTACAGCGGAAGAAATTATTCAGGCTTCAGGATTAATCAAAGAGAGGAACCTGTTTAAATATAACCTGACAGATGTGGGCAACAACATAGTGAAGCATCCCTATGTGGAGTCTGTAAATCTGGAAAGAAAGCTGCCGAATGAGATGATCATCAATATAACAGAACGTTCAGAGTATGCTATAATAGCCTATATGGGCTCCTATTTGTTTATCGATTCCCAAGGTGTGGTTTTAAAGGTAGAGGACAGCTATATTTCCCAGGAGCTGCCCTTGATTACCGGCGCAGTCTTTGACAGCTTTGTACTGGGTCAAAAGGCAGATGTATTGAACCCCCAGGATTTAATGAAGGCCTTAAACCTGTTGGAAGCTGCCAGGCTGACAGATATGATAGACAATATTTCTGAAATTAATATAGCAGAAAAAGACAATGTCAGATTAATTACCTTTGATGGAATTGAGGTATTAATGGGGGAGGCCACGGACCCTGTCTATTTAATATTGGCATTACAGGAAGTTTTAGTTAACCTATATACAAATAATCGGCGAAATGTTATGATTGACATGAGGTACGAGGGGAACATTACGGTAAAGCAGCGAAACCAGCAGTAGGAGGAAGGCAAATGAAAGATGTAAAGGGAAAAATTGCCCTTGGAATACTATGTGGAATTTTGGGCTTAATTATATCGATGCAGTTAAAAACCATCAGAATCACTACAGGAGGCGATCTGCTTTCTCCCCAAAGGGCTCAGCAGTTAACGGCAGAGCTTCGTTCCCTAAAACAAGAAAAAGAAGTGTTGAATCAGAATTTAACGGAGCTGGAAAAACGCTTAAAGGAGTATGAAATATCTGAGGCAGATGAAAATACCATTATAAGAAATTTACAGAGCGACCTGGAGCGATACCAGATTTTAACGGGTTATCGTACCCTTGAAGGGCCAGGGGTTATCGTAACCCTAGAGGACCATCCCAGTGATAATCCTGCTGAGGGAAGCTATCTTTTATATAACTATAACGAAATTTTAGATATCATCAACAAGCTGAATGCCTCTGGTGCAGAGGCAATTTCCATTAACGACCAGCGATATACGGCCACGACCGAGATCTATTATACCACCAATAATGGACTTCAAGTGAATGGTGTACCCATTACCTTGCCAATTCAAATAAAGGCCATTGGCAATCCGGAAAGTATGGAGGCCGGCCTCAACATGCGTTTTGGAGTAGTATGGTTGATTAGGGAAAATAATCAATTTCGGATCAATGTGAAAAAACAAAATCAAATCACCATCCCCAGACAAACAAAAATAAACAATTTTGATTATGCAAAGCCCATTGAGCTTTCCCAATAGATTTGAGGTGGATAAGAAATGAAAAAAACCTATAATCAGCTTATACTTGGAACGGTCTTTGCTCTTTTAGGCTTCTTTATCACCTTTCAACTGATCCATATGAAGGATGATTACAGCTTTGTCAGTTTAAAAACAATCAATGATCTCCAAAATGAGATTACCAGAGAAAAAAGTGAAATTAATAATATCAAGGAGCTTATTGAAAACCACAACAGTCGATTAAAGGATTATCAAAGTGCTATTGAAAATGAAGGAAGTATCAGCGATGTTATTAAGGCTGAAATAGAGACCTTAAAGATTATTGGAGGCTTTACAGATTTAGAAGGGCCCGGGGTGACCGTAAAGATCAGCGACAGTGAAAGGGAGCTTTACCCCTGGGAAGAACCGAAGGATTTGGTGGTGCATGAGCAAGACATTATAACGATTATTAACGATTTAAAATTTGCCGGTGCCGAGGCTTTATCCATCAATGGACAGCGAGTCATGCCCCATACTGAGATCAAATGTTCAGGACCTACCATTACAATTAATAATCATACCTATGGTCAGCCCTTTATCATCAAGGCCATCGGAGACCCCGCCACCCTGGAAGCCGCTTTGAAATCACCAGATTCCCATGCCTATATGATTAAGGAATTCTATGGCGTGGTCATTGATACCATGGTGAGCCCCTGGGTTCGGATTCCCAGGTATCAAGGCGACATTTCCACCAATTTCATAACACCTAAGGAGGGTGAATAGAATGATTGTTGCATTAATCGGTTTATTAATTGGTATAATTTTAGGGCTTTATTTAGATATCAGCTATCCTGTCAGCTATTCCTTGTATATTTCAGTGGCAATTCTAGCTGCCCTTGATTCTGTCTTTGGGGCTGTACGGGCCAATATGGAGAAAAAATTTAATACAGAAATTTTTGTATCGGGTTTTTTTGGAAATGCCCTTTTGGCTGGGGTGTTGGCCTACATAGGGGATCGTATAGGAGTGCCCCTTTACTATGCAGCCATCTTTGCCTTTGGAAACCGACTTTTCCAAAATTTTGCAATGATTAGAAGATACCTGGTGGATAAGAGCAGACATCATCAATCATAGATAATCATACAAAATATACCACCTGAAGAAAATAAAGCTAAAAAAGCGCTTCTCCTATGAAAATAGGAGATTTTTTTTATATTTATTTCATCAATAAAAAAGGAAATACAATTTTTTTGTTGAATTATAAACTCATAATCTGATAGAAAGTAATTCCCATCATTACCGGTCTAACAATAAAACTATAAATTGAGCTTATAAACCTATGGTGAAAATTAAAATCATGTGATAAAGTTGTAATGGGAATTGTCTGTTCAAGGATAAGAACAAGCTGTGGAGGCTTATATACATAATAAGGGGGTAATACTGTGTTAGAATTTGATGTGGATATGGAACAATTTGCTCAGATAAAGGTAGTAGGCGTCGGTGGTGGAGGCAATAATGCTGTTAATCGAATGATAGAATCAGGCTTGCGGGGTGTTGAATTTATTGCGATTAATACAGACAAGCAGGCATTATATACCTCAAAGGCTGAGCAAAAAATACAAATTGGTGAAAAGCTGACAAAGGGCCTTGGGGCGGGAGCCAATCCAGAAGTAGGTAGAAAGGCTGCTGAAGAAAGTCGTGATGATATTTTGAAGCTGCTGCAGGGAGCTGATATGGTTTTTGTTACTGCAGGTATGGGCGGTGGAACTGGAACCGGGGCTGCACCCATTGTAGCAGAGATTGCAAAGGAAATGGGAATTTTAACGGTAGGGGTAGTGACCAAGCCCTTTACCTTTGAAGGGAAAAGAAGGATGTCCCATGCTGAAATGGGAATACAAGATCTGAAAGGCCGAGTCGATACGCTGGTAACGATTCCCAATGACAGATTATTACAGGTGATAGAAAAGAAAACAACCATGCTGGATGCCTTTCGAATTGCTGATGATATCCTTAAACAAGGGGTACAGGGCATTTCGGATTTAATTGCTGTTCCCGGCCTAGTGAACCTTGATTTTGCTGATGTGAAAACCATCATGCTGGAGCAGGGCTTGGCCCATATGGGAATTGGCAGGGCCAGCGGTGAAAACAGGGCTGTTGAAGCAGCCAAGCAGGCGATTCAAAGCCCCCTTTTAGAAACTTCTATTCAAGGGGCCAAGGGCGTCTTATTAAACATCACCGGTGGAGCGGGTCTTGGATTGTTTGAAGTGAACGAAGCTGCCGAAATGGTTACCCAGGCAGCAGATCAAGATGCCAATATCATTTTTGGTGCCGTAATTAATGAAGATTTAAAGGATGAAATTCAAATTACTGTTATAGCTACCGGCTTTGAGAAGGACTTAATGAAATTTGTTGATAAGGATAATAAGAGCCTTCTGTCAGATGCTGCAAAGGAGGTAGCCAGTACAGTAGAGGAAAAAGTAAAAAGTGACGAATTGGATATACCCATTTTTCTAAGAAGAAGAAAATAAAAATTTTTTTCAAACCTAAAGCCCTGGGCGTTTGCCCGGGGCTTTGTGTTTTGGGAATAGGCAAATAAATTACCTTCAAAATTCTAAGTCAATATCAATAGAAACTAACTTTTCGACTTCACAAAATGACAGAAAAATAGCATAACATTATATATAATATTCATAAAGCATCTGGCTTGTGAATAATTGTATAGTATCAGGATTATGCCCCTTTCCGGGAGGAGAAAAAATGGTCGTTTATGCAGAGTATGTTTTTTTAGAGAACTTTATTATGAATTATATTATCCTTTCCTTGACAAAACGATTTGGAAAAGCTGGGGCGAAGAAGCTAAGATTAGCCATGGCTGCATCTGTGGGAGCCCTTTATGCTTTTATCATTTTTTTTCCGTCCTTGCATTTTCTATTTTCTGCTATGATGAAATTTGCATGCTCTATGCTGATTATTGTCATTGCCTTTAACCCTTATCGGTTTAAGGATTTTTTAAGGCTGCTGGGGATTTTTTATTTAATCACCATGATTTTTGGGGGGGCGGGGTTTGCTTTATTTTATTTTACCAGCTTTAACGGAATTATCAGCAACGGCGTCTTCTATATTTCAAATATCTCAATGAAGCTGATTCTGCTATCCTGTGGTGTAGGATACATATTAATAGAATTTTGTTGGGGTTATATACAAAATCAGCTTTCGAGGGAAAAGATTTATACCCAGGTTAAGATCCAAATGGGCGATACTATGGTGGAGGTTAGGGGTCTGGTGGATACTGGAAACTCCTTAACTGACCCTATTACCCGGTATCCGGTCATGATAGTGGAATATGATGCAATATTGGATCTGCTGCCAATACGGCTTCAGGAGCTCTTTAAGGGGTCAAGGCTTCCCAGTATTGACGAAATTACACTGAAGCTGGAAAATACCCTATGGATGACAAGATTGAGAATCATTCCTTATCAAGCCTTGGGTACAGAAAATGGAATGTTAATGGGCTTCAAGCCGGATTCAGTGATTGTGGAGAAGGAAAGCGAAAAAAAATGCTTTGAAGAAATTATCATTGCAATTTACAGTAAAAAGCTATCTAAGTCGGGAGACTACAAAGCATTATTACATCCAGATTTAGTATAATACACTTGGGAGGTTGGCAAGATGACGAGATTCATATCAAGGGCAAGAATTGTGATGCAGTTTTATCTGATTAAGCTATTGAAAAGACTAAGCCTGTTTAATGAAGAAAGTATATATTATATTGGGGGAAGCGAAGCACTGCCACCACCCCTTTCAAATGATGAAGAAAATTATTTGATTGCAAAGCTTCGAGAGGATGAAAGCACCGTTAGAACCATTCTAATAGAAAGAAATTTACGGCTGGTGGTTTATATTGCCAGAAAATTTGAAAATACCGGGGTCGGTGTGGAGGATTTAATCTCCATCGGAACTATAGGTTTGATCAAGGCTGTTAATACTTTTAATCCAGATAAAAATATTAAGCTGGCCACCTATGCCTCCAGATGTATTGAAAATGAAATTTTAATGTATTTAAGAAGAAACAATAAGGTAAGGATGGAGGTTTCCTTTGACGAACCCCTTAATATAGATTGGGATGGTAATGAACTATTGTTGTCTGACATATTAGGAACAGAAAATGATATTATTTATCGCTTTCTTGAGGAAGAGGTAGATAGGGAGCTATTAAAAATAGCCCTCAATAAGCTGTCGAAAAGAGAGAAGAAAATTATGGAGCTTCGTTTTGGTCTCTATTCGGGACAAGAAAAGACCCAAAAAGAGGTGGCTGATATTTTGGGAATCTCACAATCCTATATTTCACGCCTGGAAAAAAGGATCATCATTCGATTAAAGAAGGAAATTAATCGAATGGTTTAAGCCTCCTGGTTGCTGCTCAAGAGAAAAGAGGCTCCTTAACTACATAAATTACTAAATATTGCTAATCCCCTTACGGGAGACTATAAATCCTTTGTTTTCAATGTTTATAGTCTCCCGATTTTTTTTTATCATTTTTAAGCCATATCTTCCCCAGGTCAATCGTATAAAAAAGGACAAAGCGTCAATAATTTTAATAGGAAAAGGGGTAATTCATTTCGAAAGGACTGAAATTTACAATGCATATTAATAAGGTAGAAATTTGCGGAGTGAATACATCAGAATTACCGGTATTAACAAACCAACAAATGAGAAAGCTCTTTGACAGAATCAATGAAGGGGATCAATCGGCCCGTGAAGAGTTTATCCAAGGAAATCTCAGGCTTGTATTAAGTGTCATACAGCGCTTTAATAATCGTGGTGAGCATGTGGATGACTTATTTCAAGTGGGCTGTATCGGCTTAATCAAAGCCATCGATAATTTTGATTTGAGCCAAAATGTCCGGTTTTCCACCTATGCAGTTCCAATGATTATCGGAGAAATCAGAAGATATCTTAGAGATAATAACGCCATAAGAGTGAGTCGGTCTCTACGGGATACAGCCTATAAGGCCCTTCAGGTTCGTGATCAGTTGACCAATAAAAATGGAAAGGAACCGACCATAACGGAAATTGCCCAACAATTAAACATTCCCAGGGAGGACGTGGTATTTGCCCTGGATGCAATACAAGACCCTGTCTCGCTTTTTGAACCGATTTATCATGATAGCGGCGATGCCATTTTTGTGATGGATCAGGTCAGTGATGAGAAAAGTGAGGATGAAACCTGGATTGATAACATTGCATTGAATGAGGCCATGAGGCGGTTAAATGACAGAGAAAAGCTGATTTTATCCCTTCGATTTTTTGAAGGAAGAACCCAAATGGAGGTGGCCGATGAAATTGGTATTTCCCAGGCCCAGGTTTCTCGCTTAGAAAAGACTGCCCTAAAGCATATGAGAAAATATATTTAATCATTCAAGTCACCAGTAGGTGGCTTTTTCTTTTTTTATCAACTCAATAGGAATAAATTCGAGAAAAGAACGATAAACATAATACATGGATAAGCTTTCGTTATAGGATTATTTTATAATCTATGGGGAAGGTCCTCACTAAAATTATAAATTAAAGAGAACTTTCCGTATATAGATTGCAACAAAGATGTTCTATACAAGACTTTATTTCAAATATTAGGAAAAAGCAGGAGGTTGATTAATGTGTTAAGGGCATCAGATTTGACACAAAAAGAGGTAATTAATATCACCGATGGCAGAAGGGTTGGGCTTATTACCGACCTGGAGGTGGACTTAAATAAAGGTAAGATTAATGCAATAATAATTCCCAGCGCAGGAAAGTTTTTAGGAATATTTGGAAAAGAATTTGATTATGAAATTTCATGGGATCAAATAAAAAAGATTGGTGAGGACGTTATACTTGTTGAAATAACCAGTATTGTTGAGCCTAGTCGCTATCGTGATGAAGAGCCGCCAAGGGCAATCATCTATCAACCTGAATTTATAAAAAAGGAGTTTAATAATGAAGATTAATCACAATATTGGTATAGAAGCCTGAAATTGCAAATTTTATTAGACAACCACAGTATCCTATATTATAATAAAGACAGATAAGCCAGGTATTTAGCCATATGTACAGGAGGAGAGAGAATGAATTGTCCTTTTTGTGCTCATCAAGAATCAAAGGTGGTGGATTCCAGACCAACGGATGAAGGACAAGCCATCAGAAGAAGACGTGAGTGTATACAATGCGGAAAGCGTTTCACCACCTATGAAAAAATCGAGGAGCTTCCCCTGATTGTAGTAAAGAAAAGCGGAGACAGGGAAGCCTTTAATCGAAACAAGGTCTTAAACGGAATTATCAGGGCCTGTGAGAAAAGGCCTGTAGCCCTAAGCCAAATCGAGGGAATTGTTGATGATATTGAAAAGCATCTATATAATTCAATGGAGAAGGAAATTACCACTGAATTAATTGGCAGAATGGTTATGGACAGGATCAAAGCCCTGGATGAGGTGGCCTACGTTCGTTTTGCTTCGGTATATCGTGAATTTAAGGATATTAATACCTTTATGGAGGAATTAAAAAAGCTGTTGAAGGAGCATTAAAAAAGCCCCTAGTACCCCATCGTAGTTAAAACTGGAGTGATTCCCTGAGGGATAACCGAAATTTAATTACGATGGGGTATTTTGACTTAAAGAAGTAGGGTATCTATAGAATATCCATGGAAGCATAGGGGTTTAATTTTCAGGTTATGGAGGTGTGGCTATTGAATTACGATGTAATTAAGAGAAATCAAGTAGAATTTTTAACATTCCGAGCCATAAGTCAATTTGATTTTATTGATCATGGATTCAGTACCCGTAAAGGTGGTGTAAGTCAGGGAGCCTTTTCCAGTTTAAATTTAGGAATAAAGACAGAGGATTCACCAGAGAATATACAGGAAAATATAAAACGTTTTTGTGATTGTGTGGGAGTTTGTGCAGAAGATTTAGTAATGGCCGACCAGGTCCATCGGGATTCAGTTAAGGTTGTGACCCTTCAAGACCGGGGAAAGCCCTTTGGTCAGGGGGCTTTAAAAGCAGTTGACGCGTTGATTACTAACGTTCCCCAAATTCCCCTCTTTACCTATTATGCCGATTGTGTCCCCCTGCTGATTGTTGACCCCGTCAAGAGAGCTGTAGGTCTTGCCCATGCCGGCTGGCCTGGAACCCAGATGAAAATCGGACAAAAAGCCATTCAAAAAATGTTGGATATCTACGGAAGCCATCCCGAGGACATTATCGTAGTCATTGGACCCTCCATTGGTCAATGCTGCTATGAGGTATCAGAGGATGTGGTAATGAAATTTAACGAAAATTTTACAGAGATTTCAACCTTTGTAATGGCAAAGGGTCAGGGTAAGTACATGCTGGATTTATGGCAGGCCAATCGAATCAGTCTAAAGGAAATCGGCTTGTTAGAAAGAAATATAATAAATAGTAATCTATGTACAGGCTGTCATTTGCAGCAGTTTTATTCCCATCGAAGGGAAGCGCCTACAGGAAGAATGGCTGCTGTGATTCAACTTAGGAATTAGGAGGATTTCAAATGAATCAGAAACGGATTTTAATTGTGGACGATGAAGAGCATATTTTAGAATTAATTCGGTTCAATCTTGAAAAAAATGGATACGAGGTTTTTGTTAGTGATAATGGTGAAGATTGTATTCAGTTTCTGAAGGAAAACAGTGTGGATCTGGTGGTGTTAGATTTAATGCTTCCAGGAATCGACGGCCTGGAGGTTTGTAAGGAAATCAGAAGGATAGATGCACTGGAAAAGCTGCCTATTATCATGCTCACTGCCAGAAGTGAAGAAACCGATCGAATTTTGGGCCTGGAGCTGGGGGCAGATGATTATATCCCTAAACCCTTCAGCGTCAGGGAGCTTGTGGCCAGAATCAAGGCGGTTCTAAGGCGCTCCGAGGACCGACAGCCGGTAAAGACTAGAATTCTCAAGGTGAAGGAGCTTACCATGGATACCGAAAAGCATGAAGTGACATTGGGAGGCAGGCCTATTGAACTGACCCTGAAGGAATTCGAGTTACTGAAAATATTGATTGAAAACCGGGGAAAGGTCTTATCAAGAAATCTACTGCTAGATGAGGTTTGGGGGTATGATTACTTCGGTGAAACCAGAACTGTAGATGTTCACATTCGACACCTTAGAAAAAAAATTGGTGACGATGAAAGTGGCGAATATATTGAAACCATCAGGGGTGTAGGGTATAAGATGAAGTAGGTGAAGGTATGCAAAAAAAAATCTTGGGGGCTTTTTTCATCGTCTTACTGCTGGGAATCCTTTTAACTGGCTCTTTGTTTATGGGGCTGATTCGCAGCAGCTATATGAATGAGCTTGAGGCCAGGTTGATTTCAAATGGTAAACTAATTGAGCAGTTTTTAACCGAGACAGAGCTGTCCCTGGCAGAAGGGGAGCTGAATAAAATTGTTAAGGAATATGGTGATCGGATAGAAGCTAGGATCACCTTGATTAATGGCCAGGGGGTGGTGGTGGCCGACAACGCCGCAGAAAAATCTAATATGGAAAATCATCGGGAGCGGCAAGAGGTCAAGCGGGCCCTGGAAGGAGAAATTGGTACGACTACCCGATATAGTAGCACCCTGGGAGCTGATATGTTTTATGTGGCAATTCCTGTGACCTCCAGGGAGTTACCCTTTCAAGTGATTCGCTTGGCTGTGGGTCTTAACCAAATACAGGCCATCAGCCGAAGTCTCTATTATTATATCGGTATTTCCATCATTGTGGGTCTATTGGCTTCCTTAATATTAGGCTATCGATTTATTCGTCAATTAATGGTGCCCATAAAAGACATAACCGATGCCAGTCAGAAAATTGCCTCGGGGGGCTTTGATCGAAGGGTGACGGTAACATCAGATGATGAAATTGGTGAATTGGCAAACAACTTTAACCATATGGCCGCCCGGCTAAAGGATATGGTGGGAAAACTTTCAGAAAGCAATACAAAGTTTAAAGCACTATTAACCAGTATTAAAAACCCAATCATCGCTGTAGATAACAAGCATAGAATTATATTATTGAATCCTGCCGCTGAGGCGCTCTTTCATATTAAGCTGGAAAATACCCTGGGAAAGCATCTCTTAGAGGTAATTAGGAATAATGTATTGGATGAGCATATTAAGGCTATTTTGGTTCAAAATCAGGAAACCCAAATTGAAATTCATCTTCATGACCCGGAGAAAATCCTTAAAATCTATTCCAATCCCATTACCATGGAGGAGGACCCCACCAAGGTTATGGGTATTGTGGCTCTGATTGAGGATGTAACTGAAATACGGAAGCTGGAAAAGATTCGTTCCGATTTTGTCGCCAATGTTTCCCATGAATTGAAGACCCCCCTAACTTCCATCAGTGGCTTTGTAGAGACCCTAAAGTCTGGAACCATAGAGGATGAAACCGTCAAAATGCGGTTCTTAGACATAATTGATATTGAAACAGAAAGGTTAACCCGATTAATAGATGATATTCTCACCCTTTCAGAGATAGAGAATATCCAGTCAAAGACAGTCAACCAGGAAATTAATACCTATAAGATGATTCAAGAGGTAGAGATGATGATCAGACCCATTGCTGTCAATAAGGGGTTAACCCTGATGGCAGAGGTTGATTCTAATTTGCCGCCATTAATTGCAAATCGGGACTGGTTTAAGCAAATGCTGATTAATCTGTTGGATAATGCCATAAAATATACTCCCCAGGGGGGAAAGATTCATTTAAATGCCTTTCAAAAATATAATAATATCATTATCAATGTCAAGGATACAGGCATTGGAATCCCCAAAAAAGATATACCAAGGCTTTTTGAACGCTTTTATCGGGTCGATAAGGCCCGTTCAAGGAAAGTGGGGGGAACTGGCCTTGGGCTGGCCATTGTTAAGCATATTGTTCTTTCTTTGGGAGGAAAAATCAAGGTTAATAGTGATATAAGCAAAGGGACAGAATTTACGGTGATCATACCAATTAAAAAAAATTAGAAATTTAATTTAAAAGTATTTGGAAGGGCTTTCGGCCCTTCCTTTTTTTGTGTATTGCCTACAATCGTATAGTTTTAAAATGGAAAGGGAAAGATAATGGCAAATAAAGCCTTAGAAAAATTGTAGTCAACAATTGAGGAGGAATTAAGATGTCTATAGGTATGATTATCCTGATAGCCATTTCTGTATTGATTTTTATGGGATTAGCAGAAAGGGTGCTGGACAGATTAAGATTGAACGATAAGGCAGCCATTGCCATTATTATTGCCATTATCATCTCTACCATATTGATTCCCAATATTTCATTGACAGAACGGGTTTCAATCAATATTGGCGGCTTTGTGATTCCTCTGGGGTTAGCCATCTATTTATTTGTAAAGGCTGAAACCTCAAAGGAAAGGGTGAGGGCAATTGCAGCAGCCATTATTGCCGGCGGATTAATCTACGGCGTTCAAAGATTTATACTTCCAGCTGAACCCGAGGCCCAAAATATTGATCCAAACTATGTATACGCCATCATTGGAGGGTTAACAGCCTATGTGATCGGTCGTTCCCGCAGGGCGGCCTTCATAGCCGGGGTAGTGGGAGTTATTATCAGTGATTTAATACAAATGATATTAAATTATATCAATAATATTCCTGCTCCGACTCAATTTGGCGGTGCAGGTGGAGTGGATACCACTGTGATTGCAGGAATATTGGGCGTTTTAATTGCGGAAATAATCGGAGAAATACGAGAGCATTTACAGGGAGGAACCGCAAAGAAGCGACTTCATTTTGACAAGGGGCATTTTGTCAGTACCCTTGGACAGGAACCAAAAGAGGATCACAAACACCGAAAAGATGGAGGTGAAGGGGATGAAAAATAAGTTCATAAAGGGCTTTTTAGTGGCATTGCTATTAATTGCTTCAACCCTTTCTTCAGCCCATGGAGATGATTGGTTTGAGGAGTATGGTGGCTATTACCGGGTCTATGAGGTAAAGAGCGAGGATTTACTATTTGAGACCGCCCGAGAAGTGTCAAAGGGGGATCAGTATTTAAGTGGTGACAATAAAATGTATGAGGTAATACGGGTCAATACCAAAAATAAAATCGCCTATGCAGAATTTAAAAAGGATGTAACCCTGCCTGAAATAGACAAGGTGGCCCTGGAGGAATTCGTCACAGCAATGCGCAGTACAGACGGTTTGGCAGCCTCTCTGCTGGCCCAGAATGAGTCTCGGCGGGTAGGCATCTATTGTACCCATACGGCAGAATCCTATGTGCCCACCGATGGCAGCGAAAGTATAGAGAGCGGCGGCGGAATACTAAAGGTCGCTGAGGCTTTAAAGGAGAATTTCAGTAAGGTTGGTGTTGAGGCCATACTAAATGATACCTCCCATGTCCCCCACGATGCAGGGGCCTATAAACGTTCAAGGAGAACGGCAGTGGAGCTTTTGAGAGAACAGCCCAATGCCCTCTTTGATGTACATCGTGATGCCACACCGGCGGAACCCTATTTAACAGAAATTAATGGTGAACCAGCCTCCAAGGTTAGGTTGGTAGTGGGAAGAAGAAATCAAAACTTTCAAGCCAATGAAGAAACAGCCCAAAAAGTAAAGGCTGTAGCGGATGAAATGTATCCGGGTCTAGTGAAAGACATATTTTATGCCAAGGGAGACTATAACCAGGACCTGACACCCCGGGCAATGCTGCTTGAAATGGGAACCTATCAGCATTCCCGTCAGAGGGCAGAAAAATCAACGGCATTCTTATCTGAGGTGTTAACCACAGTTGTCTTCGGGGGAACCTTTAAAGAAGAAGAAACAGGTCAGACCAAGCAAGTAACACCTCAACAAAGAAGTGGAGGAGGATCAGGCCTTGGAATTGCAGCTCTGTTGGCAGTTGTCGGGGGCGGTGGATTAGCCTTTCTGTTTCTGAGCAGCGGTGGAAGGGAATGGAAGTCGAAAATTTCTAATTTTAAAGAAGAATTCAATAGCTTTCTTGGTCGAAAACGAAAAAAATAAATGGGGGCGGATGCCTTGAACAGATATTATTTAATCTTTACTGTTGCCTTTGTGATGGGGACCGTTGCAAGGCTTTTGATGATGAGGGTGGATTATCGTCAATATCCCACCTACCCCCAGGCCTATTTAAGCCATATTACCCTGGGAATGCTGGCAGCAGGATTGGGGGCGGTGGCAATTCCAGCATTTCTTGAAAAGGAATATGCAGCCATCACCTTTTTGTCCCTGGCGGCGCAGCAGTTCAGAGAGGTTAGAAATATGGAGAGACAAAGCCTCGATAATATTGAACCGACAGAGCTGGTGGCCAGGGGCACAGCCTACATTGAAGACATTGCTAAGGCCTTTGAGGCTAGAAATTATCTGGCCCTATTGACAGCACTGACAACGGGTGCCGGAGTTGTGCTGGGGGGCTATTTTAAGCTGGGGAATGTATTTCAGATTCTATGCGGCATTATTGCCGGCAGTATGGTAATTTTAATCGTACAGAAATTACTTAGGGGCCAGGCCATTGAAGACATAGCAGAGGTTCGGCCGGCAAAAATTACTTTTGACGGCCCTCTTTTAGAAATTGCCGGTGTTAAGGTCATGAATATTGGTTTAATCGCTTCCAGAAAAATTTTTTTAGAAAGGGGAACAGCGGTGGAAATTGTTCCAAAGGACGAGGTGGCTGCCGCCATTCTTGCCAATGTTGGACAAAGGCAAGCCATTCAACATAATGCTTCCACCCAGCTGGGCATCAGAAAGGATTTAGATGAACCGGATTTTACCCCCATTGCCAGAAGAAACCCCGAAAATGGCAATGTTGTTATGGCGATTATCACCATGACCCCCAACACCCAATGTTTGATCGAGGCTGTTAAGCGAACCCCGGTACTTGAATCCTCCAAGCGAAAGCCCTTAGACATAGCAGGAAGAAGAATAGAAAAGAACAGGGGGAAATCATAATGGAATTTGGCCTTACAGAATTTATTATTGCTGTCGTCACCACCAACAAAGAAATGGTTTCCAGTGCCATGACGCCGGTATTTTATGCCCGTGACGAGGAGCATAAGGAACGATTGGCCTTGTTAATCGCCAAAACCACCCGAGGTATGGTACATGACCTGGAATCTGGAACCTATATTATTGTTAAGCATTAAGGGGTTGCCTATGAAACTAATTTATATCTATAGACATAACGATTATGCAGCTATTACGGCTGCATATCTTCGTTTAAAAGTTCAACCCGCCAAACCTGTAAGACTTAAAGAAATGAAGCTTTACTTTTTAGGAACCGACCAGAAGCTAAATGAAGTTTACCTACTCAGGTATACCATCAAGAAGCATATTCTCATGAATCTTTTAGAGGGATTAAGTGAAATGTTCAAAGATGAACTGGCTGTTATTGACTTAAGCTTATACGATCAGTGGTATATCAGGCTGTTAACCCGGTTAAGACCTAAAGCCACGCTTAAAATTATGGAGGGAAACAAACATGAAGGTTGTCTATAGCTGTTACGGCGGAGCCCATACTTCCATTGTGGCCGCAGCCATACATTTAGGTTTCTTATCGGATAAAGAGGTACCCAGCAGTCAGTCAATCATGAAAGTACCCTTTTATGATAAAGCTGAAAATAAAAACATAGGAAAACCTCTATTTATGGGATTAGACCAGAATGGCCATGAAATATATGTATGGGGAATGGGTGCCAACCGTAGTGCCTGCAGCAATTTGATCTATGATTATGCCAATCTGATGGGCGTAAGGGGACCGGTATTGATTGTTAACTCCATTGCATTAATCAATCTGCCCATTAGAATTGGTGGCTTTTTATCTAAGAAATTAAAGCTGGTGGCCCTGGGAAAGCCCTTAACTGCCATGGGAATCAAAAAAAAATACCATCGCTTCGTAGGCCTGGTAGGTAATGTAAAGGCTTTTCTTGATAATTAACTCGAGGCCCTTATTTATTGCTTGACGCTTCAAAGAGCGGATGGTATGATAATTTGATGTAATAGTAGACAAAATTATGATAAAATAGGACTAGTACAGGAAATATATAATTTAAAGTAGGTGTTTTTTTGAAGGAGACAAAGTCCAAGAACATCATTAGCTATGTTTTACCCAATAGTATTGCTGCCGAGGCGGGAATCGAGGTAGGTGACGTGCTCATAAGTATCAATGGGCAGCCCGTTGAGGATATCATAGCGTATAAGTTTTACTTAGCCGATGAGTACCTGGAAATAGAAATTGAAAAACCCGATGGTGAACAATGGATTATTGAGGTGGATAAGGAATACGATGAGGATTTAGGAATTGATTTTGAAAACCCAATACTTAGTCATATGAAAAGCTGTCATAATCAGTGTATTTTTTGCTTTATTGATCAGCTTCCTCCCAACATGAGAGAAAGCCTCTATTTTAAGGATGATGATTCCCGTTTATCCTTTCTCCATGGAAATTACATCACCCTAACCAACATGAAGGAGACTGACATTGATAAAATTATTCAGTATCGAATTAGTCCCATCAATGTATCGGTCCATACCACCAATGGTGAATTAAGAAAGAAAATGCTGAATAATCGTTTTGCAGGTAATATTTTAGACATATTGAAACGTCTGGCAGAGAATGATATTCTAATGAACTGTCAAATTGTTTTGTGCCCTGATGTCAATGATCAGAAGGAATTGGACAATACCCTTCAAGACCTGGAAAAATTAAGCTTATCCATTGAAAGTATTGCCGTGGTACCCGTTGGGTTAACCAGGTACAGAGACCATCTGCCCTTGATCAAACCCTTTAGCCAGGCCATGGCCCAGGCAACCATTCAGCAGATACAAGGATGGCAGCAGCATTTTAGGGAAAAACTAAATAAGAGCTTTGTACATCTTTCCGATGAGTTTTATATTTTAGCCCAAGCCCCCTTTCCCGGTTATGACAGCTATGATAGTTTTCCCCAGCTTGAAAATGGAGTTGGAATGGTGGTTAAGCTAAGGCATGATTTTTTAAAGGAGCTTTCTCAGGTAAGGGTATCTTTTAAAAAACCCAGAAGGATAACCGTCATAACGGGAGTTCTGGCAGAACCTTTGATGAAGGAGCTGTGTCATAGCTTGATGGGGGCAGTCAATAATTTGAAAATAGATGTTATCTGCGTCAGAAATGACTTTTTTGGCGGCCATGTATCGGTCAGCGGCTTAATTACCGGGGGAGACATCGTAAAAACCCTTGAAACCATGCCCCTGGGCGACGTGATCATCATAGGAGAGAACATGCTTAAATCAGAAGAGCCAATATTTTTAGACGATATGACGATTCAGGAGCTGGAAAATCAAATCAAAAGACCTGTAAGGGTCAGCCCGGTTGATGGGAAAGCCTTGATTAAAACCATATTAGAATTGTAATAATAAAGAGAGGTGATAAGGTATGGCAAAGCCAGTTGTTGCCATCGTTGGCAGGCCCAATGTGGGTAAGTCGACGTTATTTAATAGAATTGCAGGAAAAAGAATTTCCATTGTAGAAGATCACCCCGGTGTAACCAGGGACAGGATCTATGCCGAGGCGGAATGGCTTGATCGTAAATTTACCCTAATCGATACAGGGGGAATCGAGCCGGAGTCAACAGAGCTGATTCCTGCCCAAATGAGAAGACAGGCCCAGATTGCCATTGAAACCGCCGACGTCATTATTTTTATGCTTGATGGCCGACAGGGGTTGACAGCTTCAGACCGGGAGGTGGCATCCCTTTTAAGGCGATCCAACAAGCCCATTGTTTTAGCCCTTAATAAGGTTGATACCGCTACCCAATCGGACTATTACTATGATTTTTTTGAGCTGGGTTTTTCAGATCAAATAGAGATATCCTCTACATTGGCCCTGGGCATCGGAGATTTATTAGATGCCGTAGCCGCCCATTTTCCGCCCAAAAACCCTGATGAAGATGAAGATGAAACCATTAAGGTGGCCATCATTGGAAAGCCCAATGTAGGGAAATCATCCATTATCAATCGAATTTTGGGGGAAGATCGGGTTATCGTCAGTGAAATTGCAGGTACCACCCGTGATGCTATCGACACCCCCTTTACCTACGGAGAGGATCAATACGTATTAATTGATACTGCTGGAATACGAAGAAAAAGCCGTATAAAAGAAAATATTGAAAGATACAGCGTCATCCGTTCCTTTACGGCGGTGGAAAGGGCCGATGTATGTCTGCTGGTCATTGATGCCGCTGAAGGAGTAACCGAGCAGGACAAAAAAATAGCCGGATATAGCCATGAAAATGGAAAAGCAATGGTAATCGTTGTAAACAAATGGGATGTGATTGAGAAGGAAACCAATACCATGAATGTGTTTACAAAGAAAGTCAGGGAAGAGCTGGCCTACCTGGAATATGCGCCGATCTTGTTTGTTTCCGCCCTGACAGGGCAGCGGATGGACCGTATTTTAGGCACGGTAAAGCATGTGGCAAATCAAAATGCCATGAGAATTCCTACCGGCAGCCTGAACGAAATTATTGGGGAAGCCACCCTGTTAAATCAACCTCCTTCAGATAAAGGAAAAAGGTTGAAGATATTCTATGCCACCCAGGCATCGGTGAAGCCCCCCACCTTTATTCTGTTCATTAATGATAAGGAATTAATGCATTTTTCCTATCAACGATATCTTGAGAATCGAATTCGAGAAAGCTATGGATTTGAAGGAACACCAGTACGCTTTATGCTGAGGGAAAAGACAAAGGGGGATTAATCAGTGCTACAATGGGCGATTGTGATTTTAGCATACTTAATTGGTAATTTCGCAACTTCTTATCTGGTGGGAAAGCTGATAGGCAACATTGATATTCGACATCATGGCAGTGGTAATGCAGGCTCCACCAATGTATTACGTACCCTGGGCCTTAAGGCGGGAGCCTTAACCTTTTTAGGGGATAGCCTAAAGGGAATCCTGGCAGTAATTCTTGGCAGGGCCTACGGAGGAGAAGCCCTTGCCTTAATCTGCGGTGTTGCTGTGGTCATTGGCCATAACTGGCCTGTTTTTTTAAAGTTTAAGGGAGGAAAGGGAATTGCTACCTCCATTGGGGTAGGGTTAATGATCCATCCCCCATCGGCTTTAATTTGTATTGCCATTGGTTTGTTCATTTTAGCAATTACTAAATACGTATCCCTTGCCTCTATTTCGGCCATTACATTGCTGCCCTTGGTTCTCTATATACTGAAGGGAAAGGATTTTATTCTCTTTGGTCTGATCCTGGCAATGATGGCCCTCTATCGCCATCGTAGCAATATAAAAAGATTATTAAGCGGCACAGAACGTAAAATTACCGAAAAATCAAAATAAAAGGGGCGTTAGACATGAATCATTCTACAATTGCAGTGCTGGGTGCAGGTAGCTGGGGAACAGCCCTGGGTCTTGTGCTTCACAGCAAAGGGTATACCGTCAATCTATGGATGAAGGACCAGGAGCAATATGAAAAAATCCTGACCACCAGGGAAAATACCCAATATTTGCCCGGCATTGCCATTTCGGAAAAAATAAACCTGTTTACCGATATAGAAGCAGCCATAAGGGGGGCTGATTCAATTTTAATTGCGGTTCCCTCCCAGGCTGTCAGGAGTGTACTGAAATTAATGAAGGGCAGTATTATGCCCCAGCAGGTGATTATTAATGCCGCCAAGGGACTGGAGCAGCAGACCCTGCTTAGAATTTCAGAGGTGGTAGAGGAGGAATTACCTGGGCAACCCTTTGCGGTATTGTCAGGACCTTCCCATGCTGAAGAGGTATCTAAAAAAATGCCCACCACCGTTGTGGCGGCCTCTAAGGAAAGGGCCGTAGCAGAATTTGTCCAGGATCTCTTTATTACCCCTACCTTTCGGGTTTATACCAATCCCGATTTAAGCGGTGTTGAGCTGGGAGGGGCCTTAAAAAATGTCATCGCCTTTGGGGCGGGTATTTCTGACGGCCTAGGCTTTGGTGACAATGCCAAGGCAGCTCTAATGACCAGGGGAATTAGAGAAATTGCCCGGTTAGGTGCTGCCATGGGGGCCAATATCGATACCTTTGCCGGACTTTCAGGTATAGGGGATTTGATTGTGACCTGTACCAGTATCCATAGCCGAAATCGCCGGGCGGGAATATTGATGGGTCAGGGCAAGGATTTAGATACAACCCTCAGGGAAATCGGTATGGTGGTGGAGGGAATTACCACCACCAGGGCAGCCTATGCCCTGTCAAAAAAATATGAGGTAGAAATGCCCATTACTGAAGAAATCTATGGAATACTATATAATAATACCAATGCAAAGAATGCGGTGACCAATCTCATGACACGAAATCGAACCCATGAGATGGAGGAAATTGTTGATGAAAAAAATATCTGCTGGTAAAGGTAAAATCGTCACCAGCTTGGGGCTGACTCATGGGGCTGACTCATAGGGAGTCGGCTTTTTTCTTTTTTGTCCCTCCAAAGACTAAAAACCTGTCATAAAACATAGACAAAATAAATATAAAGTATTAGACAACGATAAAGGGGCTGATTAGTCATATTATATAGGTTTGTTCATATATTTATAATGTTAGACAGGTATAAAAAGATACTGATATAAAAAGGAGGGAAAAGCATGGAAAACTTTGACATCTACAGAGATATAGCGCAGCGGACCCAGGGGGACATTTACATAGGCGTTGTTGGTCCTGTTCGAACTGGAAAGTCTACCTTCATTAAAAGGGTTATGGACTTATTTGTTTTACCTAATATAGAAAACACCTATAAAAAGGAAAGGGCAAAGGACGAATTACCCCAGAGCGGAACAGGAAAAACCATTACAACAACAGAGCCCAAATTTGTTCCTAATGAAGCGGTCGAACTGGTCTTAAAGGAAAATGCCTCCTTTAAGATGCGAATGATAGACTGTGTGGGCTATTTGGTAAAGGGAGCCCTAGGCCATCAAGAGGACGGAAGGCCTCGAATGGTCAATACACCATGGTTTGAAAAACAAATTCCCTTTGAGGAGGCCGCTGAAATTGGCACAAGGAAGGTTATCAAAGAGCATTCCACCATCGGGATTGTGGTGACCACTGATGGATCGATTACAGAAATTCCAAGGGAAGATTATGTTGAAGCTGAGGAACGGGTTATCTATGAGCTAAAGGAGATTAATAAGCCCTTTATTATTCTTTTAAACTCGAGAACGCCCGATTCTGATGAAACCCTTAATCTTCGATATAAACTGGCAGAGAAGTACCAGGTGCCTGTACTGGTAAAGGACTGTGCCAGATTGGATATGTCAGGAATCAATGAAATACTTGAGCATATTCTATTTGAATTCCCGGTAACAGAGGTGAATATCAACCTGCCGGGCTGGCTTGAAAGTATTGAATCTACCCATTGGCTAAAGGCTTCAATTATCAATGAAATTAAAGAGGCCGCCAGGGAAATGAAACGGCTTCGAGATGTCAACAGTATGGTTGGAAGACTGGGTGGCATTGAAAGTATAAAAAGAGTTAATTTGGAAAATATGCGGATGGGCGAAGGGGTTGCCCTAATTGACCTGATGACCAATGATAACCTCTTTTATGAGGTACTCAAGGAAAAAACAGGCTATACCATTGAGGGTGATCACCAGCTGCTAGGTCTGATCATGGAGCTGGCAAAGGCCAAGAATGAGTATGATAAAATTGACAAGGCCCTTAAGGATGTTAAGAGCATGGGCTATGGCTTGGTACCGCCATCCCTTGATGAGCTGACCCTGGAGCAGCCTGAAATCTTTAGACAGGGAAATCAATTTGGCGTGAAGCTAAGGGCTAACGCTCCGTCGCTGCACTTTATCCGGGCCGATATTTCAACCGAGGTATCACCGGTGGTGGGTACAGAGAAACAAAGTGAGGAGCTGGTCAAATACCTGCTGGAGGAATTTGAACAAAATCCTGATTCCATTTGGGATACCAACATGTTTGGAAAATCCCTGCATGATATGGTCAAGGAGCAGCTGCAAAATAAGCTCTATATGATGCCTGAGGATACTCGAATCAAACTTCAAAAAACCCTTCAAAAGCTGATCAATGAGGGCAGCGGGGGATTAATTGCCATCATTTTATAGGGGCCAGGTAGGGGATTTTTCAATGAACTGGGTGGGGTATAGAAATATACCCCACAAAATATTTTAAAAAAGCCTTGACATTTAGTCCGTTTCGCCATAAAATATTATTTGTACCGCTTGAGGCAACAACAAAATATCTGGCTGTGGCGCAGTTTGGTAGCGCGCCAGACTGGGGGTCTGGAGGTCGCAGGTTCAAGTCCTGTCAGCCAGACCAGTTAAAACTCTTGTATTTATTTTAAGTACGAGGGTTTTTTTATTTGTCATTAAGTTAAAATAAATCGGTTGTCAATGACAACAACATTTCTCTTTAACCTTGCATTTAACCACTCTGAGGGGCTGTCTCCTTTCTTTACAGGTGTTACCCCTGCACCTGGAAATAAGTCTCGGCATAACGTGTGCTATAAGAGTGTAAATAAGTAATGCAGTATTAAAAAATTTGTTATACTATAATAATATAGAAAATAAGTATAATCTTTTTGTTAATTCGGGCAGGTTGATAAATCAGTAGATACCAAAATTGATAAAATCAATTTTTCAAGAAATTAAGTTCTATTTAATGACTATTGGAGTCCGAAAATATTTATTGAGGGGGATATATATGAACTGCCCATTTTGCGGAGAAGTAATGAAACCTGGCTCGATTGATGTGTTCGATACCTTAAGCTGGACTCCAAAGGGTGAAAAGAGAAGGGGCTTAACTAAATTTGCCATTGCCCAGAATGGCATTAAACTGGCAGGGCTTTCTATTACTCTTCAAGCATCGAAAGAGGCCTTTCTTTGTCCAGGGTGTCAAAAAATTGTAATTGACCTGCAAGAAGAACATAATTAATTTTTTAGGCAGCTGTATACAGATATGAAGACCCTTTTATCTAGGGTGTGTCTGAATACTCCGAAGGGTGCAGATTTTACTGAATTTTTGTTCCAAGCAAGGCGCTTTTTTGAAGGCATACCAGGGGTACGTCAAGGAAAAGCAACGCTGCGTGGGACAAAAAAGCGGTGAAAGATGCCCTTGAGTGGGTTTTCAGACACGCCCTAATCTAATGAAGCAAAAATTAAGCCAAATGGAACCAGTTAAACCAGACAGACAGCTGTCCTATTATACATGATAAAATAAATAAAAAAGCTAAAGGGAGCTGATGAAATTGGTTGCACCTGAAAAGCAGGAGCTAAAGTCATTATTGGCGGATAAGTGGACAACCTGGGAGGATGTTACAGGATTTATTGAAGACAATTATGAGATGGATAAGCTATGGTCTCAGGATAAATCTGGGGAATATGAGTTAAAATATCGAAGGAGCGGAAGGACCCTCTGTGGCCTGTACCCAAAGGCTGGGACCTTAGAAATCTTGATTATCTTTGGTAAAGCAGAAAGGGATAAATTTGAAGGTCAGAGGGCTGATTTTACGGCTTACATAAATGATCTCTATGATCAAACCAAACAATATCACGATGGTCGATGGATGTACATTCCCCTGGAGGCATCAATTGTAGATGACATTAAAGGGTTAATCAGGATTAAAAAACGACCCAATAAAAAGAAGGCTCTGATTTGATTAAAATTGAAGCATATAAATGGGAATGCTATCTTACAAAGGCGGCATTCCTTTTTCTTTATAAAAATTGCTCTGGAAGGGAAAAGTACATATAGCTGTAGGGGCTTTGATAGCAAGAAAAGAAAAAATCAATGAATCCAAATAGAATTCATCGATTTTTTCAGGGAGAATGAAAAATATGAATAAATGAAAAAGCCAAATTATAGATTAATCATTCCGGTTAAATCGGCTAAGGCAATTCCGATTAGGAAAATACCAATTAAAATATAAACCAACGAGGCCCCGGTATCCCCCAAGAGTCTGCGTAATTGTCTTGCTTTTCTACTTTGCCAATAAAAGCCAGGTCTGATAATTGTACAGGTTATGGCGAATAATCCAATTAAAATAAAGGCGACTGACATGGTGTTCTTCCTTTCCGTTAACCTGATAAATTAATTATAACAATTATATCGTCAAAATGGCATAGTGAAAAAGACCCAACAATAATAAAAAACAATATTTTACAATTTACAACGAACACATGTTCTGATACAATGTATTTGAGAACCATAAAGGGGCTGATGAAATGATAGATTATGTATTGAAATACTCCTTAAATAATCGATTTCCTGTATTTATTATTTATCAAAAAGGAATAGAAATTAATCAAAGAAAAATACAGGTTTTCAAAATGGAAGGGGCTTCTGTTTTGGCCTATTGTTATTTAAAAAGGGGAATACGCAGCTTTAAAAGGGAATCTATTCTCTCTGCCCAGATTCCAGAAAACAAAAGATGTGAAAAGGAATTTATCAAAAAAGGAACAATACCAATAGTTCATGAAGATAACTTGATAAATAGTACCCTTGTTGATTAACAAATTCTACTGTGTCAATTACCGGGCCTTAAAAGAAAACCTAAATAACTCAACGAAAATACTATTTAATTTTTTTACCTTAAAATGATATAATATAATAAAGATATCTAAAATATGCAGGCTTAAGGAAGTGATTAGAATGATGCTGATTTACCTGATTCATATCGCCATTGGGTTGTGGCTGTTGTCGATAATGGGATATTTCCTTGTCGTTATGAAGGAAAAGTACTATTTAAAAAATCATATTGTATTAATTGATCATAAGGATTTAGAGCCCGAGGTTTTAAAAAATATAGATATTAAGCATTTCATGTTGGGCAGTACAGAAGTCATGGCAGGGGACGAGGTTAAAATTCAGCTTGAAAATACCCTCTCAATTAAGGGAACCGTATTGGGGGTCATCAAGGCTGAAAACAGCATTGCTCTCATCACCAGAAGCCAGGGAGTAAAAAACCTAAAGGTTAATTCCATCAAAAAGCTAAAGGTAATTAGTCGCTACGGTAAATTTTTTAGTCGTTTTTAATCGTTTTTACCGATAACTCAGCAAAGCGTGAAGTAACGTTTGCTGGGTTTTTTTAATGCCTTTAATCCTATCCAAACAAAATTTTGTTATTTAGTACTTTTTGTCGAGTCTTTTGGGACCCTGGAATCAGAAAATATCTGCAAAAGATGAAGGACTTTCGTAGTATATAGAGAATTATAATACAGAGTAAAATTGAGTAGGTGGTATTGTTTGCAATCCAAAACAAAAAAAAGAAAAAAAAAACAAGGAATGAAATTCTCAAGAATTATTATCAGCACCATTGTGATTCTCTATTTCCTGGCAAGGGTGTTTCCGCTCATCGGTACCACCAGTCAAAAAACGGTGGTTGCTGAATATGGTAAAATAGAAGAGCTTATTGCTGTGACGGGATTGATTGCCAGAGATGAAAGGGTTCTTGCAGATATAAACCAGGGAGAAGCAAATTTTTTTGTTTCAGAGGGCGAAAAGGTTGCAAAGGGCCAAAAACTGGCAGAAATCTATCGAGAAAAGCTTGATGAAAGATATCAGCAGGAATTAGAGATCATTAATGAAAGAATCGAGGGAATTCAGGACCAGCAGGAGGAAACTTCCATTTTTCAAAAGGATATAGAAAAAATAGATGCTCAAATCAGCGATCTGCTTAAGAAAATCCAGCAGGAAATTAAGCAAGGGAACTATGATAAAATTCAGCAGTATCAAAGTCAGGTTGAGGAATTGGCCAAGAAAAAAAATGTGATCATAGGAGAAAATAGCTTTGCCGGGAAAAATTTATCCGAGCTGATGGTACAGAAGGACGAGATTGAAAAAAAGCTAAATACCGCCCTCAATGTAATTGTCAGTGAAACCCCGGGCACCATTGCCTTTGGAAGCGATGGTCTGGAGGAGCTAATTACGCCCAATAGTATCATCCATTTTACCGCCAGTGATTTAGAGGCCATTGAAAAAAATCATCTTCAGCCAAAGGAAAAGGAAGCGGAAGAGACTGGCTTTAACGAAAATGTAATGAAGATAATTAATAATTTTCAATGGAGTATCCTTTGTAAACTGACGGAGGAAGAGGCTTCGGGGCTGGAGGCCGGACGCAGAATCGACATTCGTATTCGAGGAGAAGAGCGGGATTATTCTGCTAGAATCAGGCAAATCGTTGAGGATGAGGACCAATGGCTTATGGTGTTGGATCTAACAGATACCTTTGATGGCTTGTATCAGTTAAGAACCTTAGAGATCGATATAGTTAAAAATCGATTCGAAGGAGCAATGTTGCCTAAGGAGGCAATTGTTGAGACAAACCAGGGAACGGGGGTCTATCGGGTGAATATCAATGGGATTGTCAGGTTTGTTCCTGTTCAGGTTAAAGGAAGAAACGAGGACTATGCTATTTTGCATGATGGCTCCTTTGCTCAAAAAGACCCTGATACTGGGGAATCAAAAAACGTCAGTACCATTAATTTATATGATGAAATTGTGTTGAATGGTAGTAAAATAAATGAAGGACAAAAAATTCGCTAAATATTGAGGAGGGAAACAATTGAAGCTTGCAGAAAATCTTAACAGAACTCATAACCAGATCCTACAAACTGCCAAAAGGGCTGGTAGAAGTCCTGAAACAATTACCTTGGTGGCAGTAACCAAAAAAAGGTCTGTTGACGAAATTAAAACCCTTGTTTCCCTGGGAGTTAACCACATCGGTGAGAATAAGGTCCAGGAGCTGGTACAAAAATATGAAGAAATAGGGGACGCTGTTACCTGGCATATGATTGGCCACCTTCAAAGAAATAAGGTGAAATATATTGTTGACAAGGTGACCTATATTCACTCTCTGGATTCCCTTGAATTAGCCAGAGAAATCGAAAGGCGAGCAGGAAAAATCAATCGAAAGATCAAGTGCCTTCTAGAGGTGAATATTTCTGGGGAAGAAAGCAAATACGGGCTGGCCCCCCATGAGGTAAAGTCACTGCTGACCGAGCTGGAAGCCTTTCAATATGTAGAAATTGTAGGATTAATGACGATGGCCCCCTATACAGAAAACCCTGAAGAAATTAGGTTTGTATTTCATGGTCTTAGGGAGCTGGCCCAGGAAATTAAAGCGCTGAACTTTAGCAATATAAAAATGGATCACCTTTCAATGGGAATGTCAAACGACTATCCAATCGCCATTGAAGAAGGGGCTACCATGGTTCGAATAGGCAGCAGATTGTTTGAGGAAGAATAAAAATACGTAAGGAGGACAAGCTATGTCTGGTAAAATTATGGATAAGGTTAAATATTTTATAGGATTAGATGTATTTGAAGAGGAAGAAGAGCAGGATGAGGAGGAAGTACAAATCGAACAGGATGATTTGTACCCTGTTGTCAATAATAAAAAAAATAAGGTAGTGAATATCCATACAAAAACTCAAATGAAGGTGGTTATCTATGAGCCCACCAACTTTGATGAGGCACCCAGTATTGTAGATAACCTAAAAAACAGGAAACCGGTAATCATTAATTTGGAAAATATTGAACCAGAGCTGGCAAAGAAATTTTTTGATTTCTTAAACGGCGCCATATATGCCCTTGATGGCAATATTCAAAAGGTTTCTGCGGGAATTTTTATTTTAGCCCCCAATAATGTAGATATTTCTGGTAATATTAGAGAAGAATTAAAAAATAAAGGGGTATTTCCCTGGCAGAAATAATAGGAGTGTGATAATTTGTATAGCTTAATAAGGAGTATTGTTTATGCAATGGATTGGCTGGTTCAGATCATTAACCTGTTAATCCTGGTAAGGGTGATTTTATCCTGGATAAATATAAGCCCTTATAGCGGGCTGGGGCGGTTTATTTATAGTGTGACTGAGCCTATTATGGCACCCATACGTAATTTAATCTATGGGCGCTTTGGCTACAGTGGCATGATAGATTTTACACCCTTTGTGGCGGTTCTGTTGGTGAATGCTCTTTACAACTATATACTTAGAAACTTGATTGTTAGATTGCTACTATTATTAGTATAAGGATGGATCAGATTGTTGGACAGAGAAAAAATAACACAGCATGTGGAGGATCCCCAGGTCAGACAGGTGCTGGTAAAGGTATTGGACAAGGCCGAAGCCGTTTTACGGAAGCATGAAGTTAAAATGACTGATTTCCTGACACCTTACCAGATAAAAATGGCGACCAATATGCTTAGCACCCTTTCAGAAATTGATTTTTTAGTAACAGGAGGCTATGACGGGGCTGAAAGATGTGTCATGATCATTTACCCTGATTATCTTGATCCCCTTCAGCTCGATATTCCACTGGTGGCGCTGGAGACCAGGGGGACATCCCAATTCAGACAGGTCTCTCACCGAGATTATCTGGGTGCCATAATGGGACTGGGCATCAGGCGGGAAAAAATCGGAGACATTATACTTCACCAAGAGGGGAATCATCATTTTTGTCATATTATTCTTCACGAAGAACTCAGGGATTACATTGGCTTTCATTTAGAAAAGGTGGGAAGCACTGGTGTATCGCTAAAGGAAATTCCCCTAACTCAAATCAAGCCGCCCCTCATAGAATATAAAGAGGGGGCAGGTACTGTTAAATCATTAAGATTAGATGCTGTTATTGGGTTAGGCTTCAAGCTTTCCAGGGCTGATGCCCAGTCATTCATTTCAAGAGAGCTGGTGTCTGTAAACTGGGAAGTCATTCCCAGAAACCACTATGAGGTGGCTCCGGGAGATAATATTTCCGTAAGGGGAAAGGGAAGAATGGAAATATTGTCGGTAGAAGGCAATACCCGTTCAGGGCGCATACGAATTATTTATCGAAAACCCATATAAAATAAGCGAGGTGGAAGCATGATTACGCCCTTAGATATTCAGAACAAAGAGTTTAAAAGAGGAATGAGAGGCTACCGGGAGGACGAGGTGGACGAGTTTTTAGATTTAGTCATGATAGACTATGAAAAGCTCTATAAAGAAAATGCCGAACTAAAGGATAAGCTGGAAAGAACATCGCAGCAAATGGAACAGTATAAAAATATTGAAGAAACCCTTAAAAATACTCTGGTGGTGGCTCAAAATACCGCCGAGGAGGTTCGATCCAATGCCTTAAAAAAGGCGGAGCTGATTTTGCAGGATGCAGAAAATGAAGGAAAGGAAATCATTAAAAGGGCCCATGAGGAAGTGAATGAGGTTAAACAGGAATATGCAGAGATCAAAAAGCAAATGCAAATTTTCAAAACGAGATATAAAACCCTGCTGCAGTCTCAGATTGATGCAGTATTAAATATTTGTGAGGATATTGAGGGAACAGAGGAAAGCCAGTAGGGGTTATCACATAACAGGTCTCGCTGCCATTAAACTAATGGACGGGGCTTTTTTATTCAACTTTGATATTAAATTGAATCCTATATAATAGTATATGAAATTCATTGTAATGGAAAAATATTAGGGAGGTAACCGGGATGAATCGAATTGGTATTATTGGTGCGATGGAGGAAGAAATTGAAATTCTGAAAAATGAGATGGAGCTAAGGAAAACCATAAAAATTGCCCATATGGAGTTCTATCAAGGTATTCTTGGTTCCAAGGAGATAATTCTTGTACGCTGCGGGATCGGTAAGGTGAATGCAGCCATTTGTACCCAAATTTTAATTGGTCAATTGGGCGTCACCCATGTAATTAATACCGGCGTGGCCGGGGCTATTCATGACTCATTGAATGTGCTGGATGTAGTGATTTCCACCGATGTTCAACAGCATGATTTTGACGTAACAGGCTTTGGCTACCCAATTGGGGTGATTCCACGGATGGACTGCTCTATTTTTCCAGCCCATGGGGAGCTGGTTAAGCTGGCCAGGGAGGCTGCAAAGGAGTTTATTAACGAGCATCAGGTTCTGACCGGAAGAATTGTATCAGGCGATGTTTTTGTAAGCAGCAGCCAATTGAAGGATAAAATATGGAATCAATTTAAAGGGCTATGCACTGAGATGGAGGGAGCTGCTATTGGGCATACCTGCCATGTCAATGGAATCCCCTTTGTTATCATTCGAACCATGTCTGATAGGGCCGACGGCTCTGCCCACGATAATTTTAACGAATTTGTCAATCAGGCAGCCATCTACTCTAAACAAATCGTAAAGGGTATGCTGGCAGCCATGAAGTAAGAAAAGGGAAGGTAAGATGAAGCTAAAGCTGATAAACAGACAAGACAAATCACATCAAAAAATGATCAAAGTAAAGAATATTATTATAGGCGACAGTGAAAAGGTGATTATTGCGGGGCCCTGTGCCATAGAGGGAAGGGACCAAATTTTCAAAACAGCTGAAATAGTAAAGAAAAGTGGCGCCCATATATTAAGGGGAGGTGCCTTTAAGCCCAGAACCTCCCCCTATTCCTTTCAAGGCTTGGGGGAGGAAGGACTTAAGCTCATGAAGGAAGCCGGAGACCACTATGAGCTGCCCATTATTTCAGAGGTGATGGATACCCGGGAGGTAGCATTACTGAATGAATATGTGGATATACTTCAAATTGGCTCTCGGAACATGCAAAATTATAGTCTATTGCGGGAGGTTGGAAAGGGCTCAAAACCTGTACTATTAAAGCGAGGTATGGCCGCCACAATAGAAGATTGGTTGATGGCTGCCGAATATATAGCTGCTGAAGGAAATGATAATATTATCCTGTGTGAACGGGGGATCAGAACCTTTTCATCCCACACCCGAAACACCCTCGATCTTTCCTGTGTACCAATTATTAAGCGGCTTTCCTGCCTGCCCATCATAGTAGACCCCAGCCATGGCACTGGTATAAGGGAGCTGGTTACTCCCATGGCCTTGGCCTCCATTGCTGCAGGGGCCGACGGAATCATGGTGGAAATCCATCCTAATCCTACCGAGGCCCTTTCAGATGGCCCTCAATCATTAACCTTGGGTGATTTCCAGGAATTAAGCAGCGAAATCAAGGCATTGGATCAGTATTTTAGGGGGGCCAGATAACCAACCATAGGCCGCTAAATATCTATGTTTTTTAACTATCAATAGGAAAGCTCCCACTTATCAATATTAAATAGAGCTTTCAGAATATGGCTTTCAATAAAGTCGTCCTTAAATTCTTCAAAGGAGCTCAATTATTTTTTCTGTGATACTTTTCCTGGAAATAAATTTTAATAATCGGGAAAAATAAGATTAGGGCGTGTCTGAAAACCCACTCAAGGGCATCTTTCACCGCTTAAATCTGCACCCTTCGGAGTATTCAGACACACCCTAACTGATCAGAAAAAATTCCAGAGTTAGGAGGATTTCAATTGAAATCACACCAATTAATCTATTTTAAAGGGCGTTTACTGGAGGAAAAACAATCTATTCTAAAAACCCTGGAAAGAATGGAGGCCCATGAAACCAATCAAGGCTCCTTAAGGGAATATACCGAAGAGCTTTCTGCCTATGATAATCATCCCGGCGACCTGGGAACCGAAACCTTTATGGTGGAAATGAATGCCAATCTAGAGAACCATGAGCGATATCGCCTGGCTGAAATTGACCGTGCCCTTGAAAAAATTGAAAAGGGAACCTATGGAAGCTGTAGTCTTTGTGGAACTGAAATCCCTACCGAGAGGCTGGACTTAATTCCAGAGGTAAGCCTTTGCATGGAATGTGCCAAGGAAAAACTTCCCCTCGAAGACCTTCAGGGAGACAGAGGAAGGCCAGGGGAGGAATCCCGGTTGTATCCAGCCTTCGAAAGAACCAATATGGACGAAAAGGATTACACCGGCTTTGATGGAGAAGACAGCTATCAACAGGTGGCTAAATTTAATGAGGTGAAAAATGACCCCTCCTTTTCAACAGGTGACCATTTTGGTATTTTTGATGAAGACTCCGAGGGAATTGTTCAGGAGGTGGAGGGGATCTCTGAGGAGGAGTATAGAAATCAGCTCTATTATCAAGGCGGAGTCAAAAAATTTCGTAGAAAAAGATAAGAACAGATCAAATTTATTTAGAAAAAGGTACTTTGGGTATCTTTTTTCTTTATGTAATGTTATAATCAGAAAGGATTTAATTGAATTAAGGAGGGTTTAATATGGGTATAATGATCCTGACAGTGGTGTTAATTGTAGATCAATTGACCAAAAATTGGGCACTAAATTCTCTCAAACCCCTTAGAGATTTACCCGTCATTCAAAACATTTTTCATCTAACCTATGTAGAAAATAGGGGAGCCGCCTTTGGAATGCTTCAAAATCAAAAACTGTTTTTTATTATCACCACGCTGCTGGTGGTAGGGGGCGTTCTTATTTTCATGATCAAGAATAAAAATAACATGCATATACTGTTGAAAATCAGCCTTAGTCTGATCGTTGGCGGAGCCCTGGGAAACTTCCTTGATCGGATACGCCATGGCTTTGTAGTAGATTTTTTTCGTATTGCCTGGTTTGATTTTCCTGTATTTAATGTGGCAGATAGCGCCATTGTGGTGGGGGCCATATTGGTTTCTTATTATGTGATTAAATATGATTCTGTTAAAACTAAGGAGATGTAGCGGTGGAAAGGGAAAGATTTTTTGTTTCTGAGGAAGAAGAAGGAATCAGATTAGATGTCTTTGCGGCGGAGCAATTGAATTCCTTTAGCAGGAGCTATATACAAAAACTTATTAAAGATCAAATGGTTTTGGTGAATGGCAGTGTAGAAAAAAGCAAGTACCAGGTGAGAACTGGCGATGAGATAGAAATCAATATTCCCAAGGCTACAGAGCTTGATATAAAGCCCCAGAAAATACCCTTGGAGGTGGTTTATGAAGATGATGATCTGCTGGTGATTAATAAGCCAAAAGGGATGGTGGTTCACCCTGCCCCAGGCAATTATGAAAATACCCTTGTCAACGGCCTCCTTGAATATTGTAAAGGACAGCTTTCCTCTATTAATGGCGTCATTCGACCGGGAATTGTTCATCGAATTGATAAAGACACCTCTGGGCTTTTAATGGTAGCCAAAAACAATGAAGCCCATCGATCCTTGGCAGAGCAGCTAAGAGAACACAGTATTACCAGAAGATATCACGCATTGGTAATGGGGAATATTAAAGAAAATCAGGCCACTGTTGATGCACCCATTGGCCGGCACCCGGTGGATCGTCTAAAAATGACTGTAATACAGGGAGGCAGAGAAGCTGTAACACATTTTAATGTATTGGAGCGATTTTTCGATTATACACATATTGAGGCTCGGTTAGAAACCGGCCGAACCCACCAGATTCGTGTTCATCTTTCCTATATACAGCATCCCCTGCTGGGGGATGATTTATATGGCGGTAAAACCAATAAGTTTAATTTGCAGGGTCAGACCCTCCATGCTAAAATTTTGGGATTTCAGCACCCCACCAGGAAGGAATATATGGAATTTGATACCGAACTGCCTTCCTATTTTCAAAAACTTTTACAGGTGCTGCGGGCCAATCGACTGAAGGAAAATCGTTAGCGAATAAACAGATGTATTTTTGGTAGACAATGCCGAAGGCATGTGATATACTATAAAAAATTAAACAAAGAACCTTTAAACTGGTCCTGTGAGGCTGGTAAGGAAAAAACTTCATTGTAATTCAATGATATAATTGTGTTTGATGAAGCATAATAACTCTTACCAGCTGGTAGGAGTTTTTTTATGGGATGGAGGTGAAGCAGGTTGATAGAAGAAAGTAAAGAAAAAAAGGTACAGCTATTGGATGAAAAAGGCATAGCAAGGTCTATTACCAGAATCGCCCATGAAATTTTAGAAAAAAATAAGGGGGCCAAAAATCTTGTATTGGTGGGGATAAAAACCAGAGGAGTGCCATTGGCCCAAAGATTGGCCGAAAAGATCAACGACATAGAAGAGATAAAGGTCCCCGTGGGAACCCTGGATATTACCCTTTATCGGGATGATCTTTCAGAAATCCAATCGTCACCGGTGGTTCATGGTTCAGAAATACCAGATACAATAGAAGGTAAGATCATCGTTTTGGTGGATGACGTACTTTTTACAGGACGCACCGTCAGGGCGGCCCTGGATGCCATTATGGATATTGGGCGCCCCAAGGCAATTCAATTGGCCGTTTTAGTAGACCGTGGTCATCGGGAGCTGCCCATCAGGGCAGATTATGTGGGGAAAAATGTTCCCACCTCCACCAGTGAGGTAGTCAAGGTGAAGCTGGTGGAGACCGACGATGAAAATATTGTCATTATAGAAAATTCATAGGAACATAATGACCTTTAAACCAGTCCTGCGAGGCTGAAAAGGAGGATATACTTGAAAAAGATATATACCCTCCAAAATAAAAAGGAGGAAAAAATATGGCTGATAAGACCTTAGATCAAACAACAGCATTACAAAATTTACCCGTTTCTAGAAAGCTGGTGCTGGCACTACAGCATATTTTAGCAATGTTCGGGGCAACGGTTCTGGTGCCCATGCTGACGGGCCTTAATCCTTCAGTGGCCCTTCTGGCTGCCGGAGGAGGAACTTTAATTTTTCATTTCCTTACCAAGGGAATGGTACCAGCCTTTTTAGGCTCCAGCTTTGCCTTCATTGCAGTCATTATATCTGTTAAGGAGCTTTACGGGCTCCAGTATGTCCAAGGGGGAATCATTGCTGCGGGTCTTTTATATGTTGTCATGGCCGGCTGCGTTAAGGTATTTGGGTTAAAAAAGGTAAAATCCTTTTTTCCACCCATTGTTACAGGGCCTATGATTGTGGTAATTGGTTTGAATCTAAGCCCGGTGGCCATTGAAATGGCAGCTGAAAATTGGATGCTTGCCATTATTGTACTCATTACAGTGCTTGCAGTTTCCCTATATGCAAAGGGCTTCTTTAAATTGCTTCCCATCCTAATGGGCGTAACCGTAGGCTATATTTCAGCCATTGCCCTGGGTGCCATTAATCTGGGTGAATTAGTTATTAAGCTAAAGGAAGCAAGTCTTTTGGCAGTGCCAGGTATAACCATGCCTAAATTTGGGCTGGGGGCGATATTAACCATTGCACCGGTAGTACTGGTGGTCTTTATGGAGCATATAGGCGATATTACCACCAATGGCGCTGTTGTTGGGAAGGACTTCATGAAGGAGCCCGGTCTCCATCGAACCCTGCTGGGAGACGGAATTGCAACCCTGTTTGCAGGACTCATTGGAGGCCCAGCCAACACCACCTATGGTGAAAATACAGGGGTATTGGCCGTAACAAAGGTGTATGATCCATCGATTATTCGCTTGGCAGCCTTAATCACCGTGGTACTGAGCTTTATCGGAAAATTTGCAGTCATTTTGCAATCCATACCAGGTGCAGTAATGGGAGGAATCAGTATCGTACTCTTTGGTATGATATCCAGTGTGGGCCTAAGGACCATAGTCGAGGCGGAAATTGATTTTACTGAGAGCAGAAACCTTTTAATTGCCGCTTTGATTCTTGTAATTGGTATTGGTACCGCCGTTGCAACGGATGCCGCAGGAAACCCCCTTGGATTAAACATTGCCGAAAATATACAGTTATCTGGCCTAAGCCTGGCAGCCCTGGTTGGAATCATTGCCAATAAGGTATTGCCTCAAAAATAAAAGATATCGAGTAGGAGGTGAAAGATTATTTCTTTTACCCTCCTACTCGATTTATTTGATTTCCTCAACTTTAAGATCAGATAGTATTGCATCTACGTAAAGCGTCTGATAGCCTTCGTAAATTACCATGCCGGGTTTGGCCCCAGAGGGCTTTTTCACATTTTTTCTTAAGGTATAATCCACTGCTACCTTGGTGGCACCCTTGGCCTTGCTGTAGAAGGCAGCCAGGGTGGCGGCTTCCAGCAGAGCCTGATGGGTATAATTTCCCTCCTTTAGTTTTAGAATGGCATGGGACCCAGGCTGATCCTTCACATGGAGCCATAGATCATTTTTAGAGGATATTTTAAAGGTAATTTCATCATTTTGCTTGTTGTTTTTCCCTACTAAAACCTCAAAGCCGTCGGAGGTTTGAAAGTGAAGATGGCTCCTTTTATTTTGCTGCTTGTTTACCTTTTTACCAATTTTTCGCTTCAAGTAGCCAGTTTCCATTAACTCCCCTTGAATCTCCTCAATATCGGAAAGCTGAGAAGCATGATCAATGCTTACTAATATTTGCTCCAGATATTGAACCTCCTCAAGGGCCAGCTCCATTTGATGAGCCACCTCCTTGATGGCGGTTTTATATTTATTATACTGCTTATAGAATTTTTGTGCATTTTGAGCAGGGGTCAGGCGCTTGTCGAGGGGAATGGTAATCTCGGAAAGACTGGGGTCATAGTAATTAACTACCTTAATCTCAGCTTGTTTTTCCTTCAATAGGTGAATATTAGCGGTGACCAGATCGCCCAATAATTTTAATTCTTCAGCCTTTTCAGCCGCCTTAAGGTCCTGCTTCAGATTCTCAATTTTATGAAGCAATCGCTCTAGCTTCAAAGCAATATTCTTTCTGAGCTCTTGACTTTTTTGCTTCATTCTTTCTCGGGAATCATTGTGATGATAGAAAGTCTCCAGCAGTTCACTGACAGTGTCAAAGGATTGCTGCCGATAGTATGATAGATGACTGCAGTCAATTACGTGGAAATCCACATATTTTCCCGAGGCGGCATCTATATAAAGCCTTGGGTCAAAGCTTAACTCCCTGGTCCCTTGCATGACCTCCAGAAAGCTTTGATATAAACCCTCATATTGAGGAGGCTCCAGGGCCAAAATAGGAGTATCCTCTGAAATTTCTGCCCGAAAACAAATCTCCCGGGCGATGAGGGGAGAAATTCCTGTAAAGCTGGTGTAAATACCCTTATAAAGGGCAGCCTGGCTTTTGACTGAAAGAATCGCTTTAAAGGCCTCCTGGGTCATGGCAGATAAAGGGTTTTGCTTATTTTGGGAGGGCGGCATTTCATAGGAAAGGCCCGGCAATACCTGTCGAAGCCGGCTGACGTCGATCGAAACCCGCTTGATGGCATCTATAATTTTGTTGGTTTCCTGGTCAACCAGAATAATATTACTGTGCTTACCCATTATTTCAACAATTAATAGCTTTTGCTTCAAAACGTTAAGCTCATCGTAAGCTTCTACATTAAATTGGATAATTCTTTCGAAGCCAGGCTGTGTAACAGCGGTAATACGGCCTCCCTGTAGATGCTTTCTGAGCAGCATACAAAAATTTGGGGGTGTCGTGGGATTTTCCTTCTGCTTATGGGTGAAATGTACCCGGGGGTATTGACTGCTGGAAGACAGCAATAGCTTCATATTTTTACCCTGACTCCGAATAGATAGTATTAATTCATCGGTTTCAGGCTGATGAATTTTCTCGATTTTATTACCGCATAACAGTGATTTTAACTCTTCCACAACGGAAGCAACCACAAATCCGTCTAATGCCATGGAAATTCCTCCTTAAATATATACATAATGTTTCAAATAGTCATAAAAGTCTTACTAGTAGATTTTCATAATAAATTTTAAAGTTATGGCAGGAAAAAAAATATTTCAATTGAATAAATTTAGGGTAACGATTATTATGACTTTCAATCATAGTCTACTGATAGAATGAACAAAGTCTTTTTTGGAAGATATTAAAGTAACTTTGTTAAAATCTATACGGAAAATTCCCCTTCATTTAATTAAATATAGTGAAACTTTCCTATAGATTATCAATAAATCAGTTATAATAATTTTATAGACCTGTATTTTGTCAAATTTATCATCCCGCTGCAATAATACAATCATACATGATTTAAAGAAAAATTGCCACGATTATCAAAATAAAATATAGAGGACGGATGTTGAATGAATATACCCTTCAAAAAAATCCATGGGGCAGGCAATGACTTTATTGTCATCAAGTATGAAGATTTTCCCTATGAGGAGCATTTCAGCCTGTTGGCGGGCAAGGTTTGCCATCGACACTTTGGCATTGGTGCCGATGGAATTTTGATTGTAGGCAAATCTTCCATAGCCGATTTAAAAATGTTCTATTATAACGGCGACGGTTCCCTGGCTAACATGTGCGGCAATGGAATCAGGTGCTTTGCAAAATTTGCCTATGATGAGGGTTTAGTGAACAAACAAAGCTTTTCGGTAGAAACCCTGGCGGGTCCTTTATCCCTTGAGCTGAAGCTCAATAACCATCAGGTGACGTCAGTTAGGGTCAATATGGGTAAAATGATTTTTACGCCTTCTGATATTCCGGTTGTTTCATCAAAGCCCAGCTTTATAAATGAAACCATTGAGGTGAAGGGAAGGAAATTTAAAATATCATCTGTTTTAATGGGGGTGCCCCATACAGTGATTTTCACCCGTGAGCTAACCCCTGAGGTAGTAAGGCAATATGGACCGGAAATTGAAAAAAATCCACTTTTTCCTGAAAACACCAATGTTAATTTCGCAAAAATAATCAATCGTCATCATATCCAGGTTAAAACCTGGGAGAGGGGAGCAGGCTATACCCTTGCCTGTGGTACAGGTGTCACCAGCGTTTGTGGTATTGCCCATCACCTAGGCTTGGTAGATCATCAGGTACAGGTGGAAATCGATGGAGGAAGGCTGGATATTGAGTTGCTTCCCAGTGGAGAAATTGTGATGGAGGGGCCAGCCCAGGATATTTGTAAAGGAATTTATTACCATAAGGAATAAGGATAGGGTATTCAATGAATACTGAATAAAAATTAATTAAATCCCTATACTTTAACTTGTCACACAGACTATATAAAGATAAAATAAGAAAAGAGTCATTGTTCTACAGTAGAATTCGGGAAGGATGATTACGATGCTAAAAAGCATGACGGGATTTGGAAGAGGTGAATCCCAAACAAAAGATATAAAGTTTTTAGTAGAACTAAAATCCCTCAATCATCGTTATATGGATGTTAGTATTAAAATGCCCAAGTTGTTTACATATTTAGAGGAAAGAATCAGACAAACCGTTAAGGAGCAAATTAAACGGGGGCGTGTTGAGGTTTTTATCGGGTATGAAAACATTGGCGAGGCTGATGTAGAGGTAACGGCTGATTTGCCCCTTGCTAAACGCTATCTTCAGGCCCTTAGTCAAATCGAGGAGCAGCTTGCGGTAAAAAATGATATTACCGTTTCTCTTATCGCTAAATTTCCTGATGTAATCAGGGTTGAAAAGCAGGAGCTGGATGAAGATGTAATCAGTCAGTGTCTGTTAAAGGGTGTAGAAAATGCCCTTGAAAAGCTGGTAGAGATGAGAAGAATAGAGGGGGAAGGGCTGAAGGCTGATATTTTAAAACGCCTTAACCTCATTGGCAGCATGTTAAAGGATATCGCCGAAAGAAGCCCCCACGTGGTGACAGAATACAGACAAAGGCTCACAGAAAGAATAAGGGAGATTCTTGATGACGGCTACTCTCTGGATGACAATCGTATTATGATGGAGGTAGCACTATTTGCCGATAAAAGTAATATAACCGAGGAACTGGTTCGGTTCGAAAGCCATATCAGACAATTTAAAGGAGCCCTGGAGGAATCCGACTCTGTTGGTAGAAAGCTTGATTTTTTAATTCAGGAGATGAATCGAGAGATCAACACCATTGGGTCTAAGGCTAATGACCTGTATATCACAAATATTGTCATCAATGTTAAAAGTGAGCTTGAAAAAATGAGAGAACAGGTTCAGAATATTGAATAGGAGGTTTTCATCATGAATATTAAATTAATCAATATAGGCTTTGGGAACATTGTTTCGGGCAATCGGATTGTTGCCATTGTTAGCCCGGAATCTGCGCCAATTAAAAGAATTATACAGGAAGCAAGGGATCGAAGCATGCTGATCGATGCCACCTATGGCCGTCGTACCAGGGCAGTGATCATTACAGACAGCGACCATGTTATTTTATCAGCGGTACAGCCAGAAACAGTGGCACACCGACTCAATTCAAAGGATATGCCAAAGGAAACCGAAACGGTTGCAGATTGTGAATAGCTAGAAAGAGGAGAGTTTCTATGGGAAAATCTGGTTTATTATTGGTGGTTTCAGGTCCGTCGGGGGCTGGGAAGGGAACAATATGCAAAAAATTAGTTGAATCCAATCCCCAAATTAAGGTCTCGGTTTCTGCCACCACCAGGAGGCCCCGGGTGGGGGAGCTTGACGGCGTGAACTATTTTTTTTTGACAAAGGAAAAATTCGAAGGTATGTTGGCCAATGATGAATTTTTAGAATATGCCAAGGTATATGATAATTATTATGGCACTCCGCAAAAATATGTATTAGAAAACCTTGAAAAGGGTAATGATGTATTATTAGAAATCGATATAGAGGGTGCCCTACAAATTAAGAAAAAATTCCCTGACGGAGTCTTTATTTTTATTCTGCCTCCATCAATGGAGGAGCTGAGGAATAGAATTATCGGCAGGGGAACAGAAAGTGAGGCCGACATCGAAAAACGATTTGGTGCAGCCCTTCAAGAGATTAAGCAATTTGTCGCCTACGATTATGCCGTGGTAAATGACGAGCTGGCAAGAGCCATGGATGATGTAAAGGCGATTATTCGTGCTGAGCGTTTAAGGGTTAGAAAGGTTTATGAAGAAGTTCAATCAAGATTTTAATTAAAAGGAGAGATCAAGTATGTTATATCCATCCATCAAGGATTTAATGGAACAGGTCGATAGTCGATATACGCTGGTTTTAGCTGCTGCAAAAAGGGCAAGACAAATCATCGATGGTGACCAGATTACAGTTAAGTCTACCTCTAAAAAGCCTGTTTCCATTGCGACCCAGGAAATTTATGAAGGAAAAATTACCTATACTCGAAATATGGAAGAAATCAGAAAAGAAGAAGCAGAATACGGAAATCCAAGATAAGAAGGTGAAGCTATGCTAAAGGGGAAACGTGTTGTTGTTGGTGTAACAGGCGGCATAGCAGCCTATAAAGCCTGTGATTTGGTGAGCAAGCTGAAAAAGCTTCAGGCAGAGGTAGATGTGATTATGACAAAGGCTGCTACAGAATTTGTTCAGCCCCAAACCCTACAGGCCTTGAGTCAGAACCCTGTTATTGTTGATATGTTCCAGAGTCCCCGCTACTGGGATATAGAGCATATCAGCCTGGCACAAAAAGCAGATGTACTGGTGGTGGCCCCTGCTACTGCCAATGTCATTGGCAAGGTGGCCAATGGAATTGCCGATGATATGCTGACAACGACAATAATGGCCTCTACCGCTAAGGTTGTATTTGCTCCTGCCATGAACACAAAAATGTATGAAAATAAGATTGTTCAGCAAAATATGGAAAAGCTTAGGGGATTAGGATATGGGTTTATACAGCCAGGGTCAGGGCGTTTAGCCTGTGGCGATGTGGGTGTGGGAAAGCTAAGTGATATAGACGAGATTGTACAGTTTGTTGTTAATCTGACCCAGATACCACAGGATTTAAAGGATCTGCCTATCTTAATTACCGCAGGGCCAACGATAGAGGCCATTGATCCCGTTCGCTTCCTTACAAATCATTCCTCAGGGAAGATGGGCTATAGCCTTGCCGAGGCGGCTAAGGCCAGGGGGGCTAGGGTAACCCTGGTTTCTGGGCCTACCCATTTGCAGCCCCCTGCAGGGGTGGAATTTGTGCCGGTTCAAACAGCTGTCGAAATGCTGGGGGCAGTCATGGATCGGTATGATGACCAGCAGGTGGTGATCAAGGCAGCGGCAGTGGCTGATTATAGACCTGAAAGGGTTTCTGAAAAAAAGATCAAAAAGCAGGATGACAGCTTAACGATCAATTTTGTTAGAAATCCCGATATATTATTGGAATTGGGCAAGGCCAAAAAGCAGCAATTTTTAGTGGGTTTTGCAGCAGAAACCAATCAGGTGGTTGAATATGCCATTGAAAAAATAAAAAAGAAAAATCTCGACTTGATTGTTGCTAATGATGTCAGTCAGGAAGGGGCAGGCTTTGGAAGCGATACCAATATTGTATTGCTGATCGACCCCCAGGAAAGGGTGCGGCCCTTAGAAAAGGCAAACAAATCGGAAATTGCTAATAAAATTTTAGATAAAATTAAGGAAATGCTATAATGCTTCATAATTCAGGGACTGAAACCGTTCAGTCCCTGAATTATGCTTTTCTTTTCCATGAAATTTGATATAATAAGGATACTTAGGAGGTGAGGGAATTGCAGTCAAAACAATTGACAGCCCAGGTAATTGTCGATCAAAACAGTCATCAGACCGATAAGCTGTTTGACTACATTATTCCCGAGCATTTAAAGGCCGACATCTTTAGAGGTATGCGAGTACTTGTTCCCTTTGGCAAGGGAAATAAAAAGCTAGAGGCCTATGTCATAAATATTGAAGAGAAGGTCATCGATACCGAAGGATTTAAAGAAATCCTGGATTCCTTGGATTATCAACCGATTTTAAGCCAGGAACAAATTAAAATGATTTTCTGGATGAGAAATAAATATTTATGCAAATATATAGAGGCGATCCATTGCTTGATCCCTGCGGGGATTGTCAATAAGGAAAAAAAAATCTTAGTTTTAACTGAAAATGACGAAATGAAGGCTCAACCCCTTACCAATAAAGAAGCAGAAATAGTCAACCAGCTGAAGGGGCTGGGGGGAACGGCCCCTTTAGAGGAACTGAAGGGCCGCCTAAGCTATAAACAGATTGATACCGCCATTAGAGAATTGGTGAATAAAAAATGGCTTGAAATCCAGTACCGGCTAATTTCCAGGGTTTCCATCAGAACAGAGGACTATGCTGAGCTTTCTTCTCCTCCCGAAGCATGGGAGCTTGAAAGAAGTCGTCTAAGGGGAGTAAAGCAGCTCC
This sequence comes from Alkaliphilus crotonatoxidans, assembly GCF_054658015.1. NCBI lineage: Bacteria > Bacillati > Bacillota > Clostridia > Peptostreptococcales > Natronincolaceae > Alkaliphilus > Alkaliphilus crotonatoxidans. Next base: position 1,320,422 of record NZ_BAAHXS010000006.1, on the reverse strand, counting down.
AGCTTTTCGATTATTTGGCTGACCATGGTAGGACCAGGGTGACAGATTTGTTAAAGCATTTAAATATAACCAGAAGTCCATTAAATTCCTTGATACAAAAAGGAATGGTAACCATAATAGAGGTGGAAATAAAGCGTGATCCCCTGGTGGATCAGCCTGTGGAGGCCTATCCAAAGCATATTCCGTCAAAGGAACAACAGGCGATCATCGACGAAATTAGTAAGGCCCTTCAGCAGCAAAGGCCGGCAGGTTTTTTACTGCATGGTATAACGGGCAGCGGGAAGACCGAGATCTATTTGCAGCTCATTGAAGAAGTCCTACGGCTGGGAAAACAGGGCATTATCCTTGTGCCGGAAATAGCCCTGACACCCCAAACCGTTGAGCGATTTAAGGGAAGATTTAAAGATGGCATTGCCCTACTGCATAGTAATCTTTCAGAGGGGGAGCGTTATGATGAGTGGAGACGGATTAGAGAGGGGCGAGTCAATATTGTGATAGGGGCCCGCTCTGCTGTGTTTGCTCCGCTGCCTAGGCTGGGGATCGTCATAATTGACGAAGAACATGAATATACTTATAAATCAGAACAGAATCCCAAATATCATGCCAGGGAGGTAGCGGATTATCGCAGTCAAAATCAAGGGGCGGTTGTGGTGCTGGGTTCGGCTACTCCTTCCTTAGAATCCTATTATCGAGCAAAAAATGGAGCCTTAAGGCTATTAACCTTGAAAAATCGTGCTACATCAGCTTCCTTACCCCAGGTGGAAATAGTGGACATGAAGCAAGAGCTGGATGAGGGAAACAATGGTGTGTTAAGCAGGCGTTTAATTCAAATGATGAAGGAAAAACTATTAAAAAAGGAACAAATCATTTTGTTTCTCAATCGCAGAGGCTATGCCACGGTTGTAACCTGCCGACAATGCGGCCATGTGGTTCGGTGTCCCCATTGCGATATTTCCATGACCTATCATCTTCATCAAAACCAGATAAAATGCCATTACTGTGGTGAAAGCCACAGGCCGCCCAATACCTGCTCCCAGTGTGGAGGCGAAACAATGAAATATGTGGGGGCGGGTACACAAAAACTTGAGCAGCTGGTGAAGACTGAGTTTCCAGAGGCTGTAATTGAAAGGCTTGACCTGGATTCTACCGGTAAAAAAGGCGCCCATGAACGAATTTTAAGGTCCTTTCGGCTGAGAGAGATTGATATTTTAATTGGTACCCAAATGATTTCCAAGGGGCTTGATTTTCCCAATGTAACCCTTGTTGGAATTATTTCCATAGATGGTGCCTTAAGCCTGCCGGATTTTAGAGGGGCAGAGCGGGCATTCCAGCTGATTACCCAGGTGGCAGGCCGGGCAGGGCGGGGAGCGACAGAAGGACATGTTTTATTGCAAACCTTTGACCCCCACCACTATAGTATCAAGGCTGCCACCAGCCATGACTACGAAGGCTTTTATGAAGAAGAGGTTTTAATCAGAAATGAATTCCAGTACCCACCCTTTACCAGGGTTGTATCCTTAAGCTTCAGTGGAAAAAATGAATATGAGGTGGCGTCCTATGCCTCAAAAATTGCAGAAATTATTCGCTATATTTTAAAGGAGAAGGGTATTATAGAAGTGAAGAATGTGATACTGGGGCCTAACGAAGCAATTATTACGAAAATTAACCAATATTACCGCTATCAAATTTTATTAAAGGATGTTGGTGTTGACATAAAGCTGATTAAAAGTATTATTAAATATTTATTTATACAGCACAGACCAAAATTTGTCCCCAGGACAATTACAGTCAGTGTCGATATGAACCCATATAATATGATGTAATAGAGGAGGAAACTTATGGCCATTAGGATAATTAGAACAGATGAGGATCCAATTTTACGAAAAAAAGCCAGGGTGGTGGAGCAATTTGATAAAAGGCTCCATGAACTATTGGACGATATGGCAGAGACCATGTACGATGCCGATGGTGTAGGACTGGCGGCGCCTCAGATAGGGATATTAAAGAGAATTGTCGTGATTGATGTGGAGGACGAACTGATCGAGTTGATCAATCCAGAAATAATAGATACGAAGGGAAGCCAAAAAGGGCAGGAGGGCTGTTTGAGTCTTCCCGGCATTTCAGAGGATATTACCCGGCCTCAATGGGTCAAGGTAAAGGCCCAGGATCGCCATGGAAATGAATTTATGATAGAGGGAACCGATCTGTTGGCCCGGGCATTTTGTCATGAGATAGATCACTTAAACGGAATTTTATTTATTGATTTGATTGAGGAGTAGGAGTGAGAAAATGCGGGTAATCTATATGGGGACACCAGATTTTGCTGTTCCATGCTTAAAAAAATTAATTCAAGAAGGTCATGAAATCGCAGCAGTTTTTACCCAACCCGATAAACCCAAAGGAAGGGGCAACAGGCTGACAATGTCACCGGTGAAGGAATTGGCCCTTTTAAAGGAAATACCTGTATATCAGCCTACCTCCTTGAAGGATGCCGAAGTAGTTGAGCTAATAAAAAAATTAGCCCCGGATATGATTGTGGTGGTGGCCTATGGGCGAATATTAACAAAGGAAATATTAGATATTCCCCCCTTTGGCTGTATCAATGTTCATGCCTCCCTTTTACCCAAATATCGTGGTGCGGCCCCAATTAATTGGGCTATTATCAATGGGGAAAAGGAAAGCGGCGTCACGACTATGTATATGGATGTGGGCCTTGATACTGGCGATATGATATTGAAGGAAACCACTGAAATTGGTGAGACAGAAACGGCAGGCCAGCTTCATGATCGGTTAAGCTTGCTGGGGGCAGAATGTCTCATTAAAACCATCGCTTTAATAGAACGAGGAGAGGTGGAGCGAATTCCTCAGGGTGAGGAAGAAGCCACCTATGCGCCAATAATGAAAAAAGACCTGGGAAAAATCGACTGGCAAAGGGAAGCGGAGGAGATTAGAAATTTAATTCGTGGAACAGTGCCTTGGCCATCGGCCTTTACCACCTACCAGGGAAATATGGTAAAAATATGGAAAAGCCATGTAGAACCGGGGCCCAAAGACATTATACCGGGCAAAATTCATCGGGTTACTAAGGAGCTGATCTATGTCGCCACAGGAAAGGATTTACTGGCAATTGAAGAACTTCAATTTAGTGGCGGAAAGAGAATGACCGTAAAGGAATATTTGATTGGAAATACGATTGATGAGGACACTGTTTTAGGGGTGGATTAAAATTTATAATGAAGCTTTGAACCAGAATCAAATAGAAAAAAAATTCATATGGATACTGGTAACCTTTTTAGGCAGTTTAACAATTTTGATGGGGATCTTAATTTTTATGTCCCTTCATAATCAATTTGATGTAATTAAATTGATTACAATGGCAATGATGGCAGTTCTTTTCATATTGGTCTTGCTAGTTATCATCACAATTTGTTCCATATTAATGTTATGGTACAATAAAAAGGTTCCAAAGGGGATGCTATCCCTGGTCTCCTTTAGTCTTCGGCTGACCTACCCGTTACTGGTGTTGATGGGTAAGCTGATTAATACCGACAAGAACTCCGTAAGAAGGGCCTATACCCTTTTAAATAATCGACTGATTCGGGCGAATACCTATCACCTTAAGGGGGAAGAATTACTGGTTTTAACGCCCCACTGTCTACAAAAGTCCAGTTGTCCCCATAAAATTACCCACGATGTAGAAAACTGCAAAAGATGTGGATTATGTAATATCCATCAGCTAATGGCTCTAAAGGATCAATACAATATTCAGTTTTGTGTTGTTACCGGGGGTACCCTGGCCCGGAAAATGATTCTTGAAAGAAAGCCCAGAGCAATCATTGCCATTGCCTGTGAGCGTGATTTAGTCAGTGGTCTGATGGATGTAAAGGGAGTGCCCGTATTGGCTGTCATTAACCAACGGCCCCAGGGGCCCTGCGTGAATACCATGGTAGATTTAAAAGAGGTTGAAGCTGCCATTCAACATTTCATAAAGGAGTGATGAAGATGCTTTACACATTCTATGATTCATCGTTTATTTATTTGATTCCTGCGATTATTTTTGCCATGTATGCCCAAAGTAAGGTGAGAAGTTCCTTCAACAAATATTTAAGGGTAAGAACCTTAAAGGGTTATACAGGCTATGATGTGGCCAGGGCCATTCTTGATCGTAACGGCCTCAGCAATGTACCCATTGAGCTGGTTAATGGCCATTTAACCGATCACTATGACCCCAGAAGCAAGGTGCTGCGTCTATCGAGGGATGTCTACAGCAGTAGCTCCATTGCCTCAGTCAGTGTGGCGGCCCATGAGGTAGGCCATGCCCTGCAGGATGCCAAGGGCTATTTACCCCTAACCTTACGGGGAGCCCTGGTGCCCATTGCCAATTTTGGTTCCTCTGCTGCCTGGATTTTCGTAATTGGAGGTTTGTTTTTAGGAAATCCCAGTGTAATCGATATAGGCATATTATTATATACAGCGGCAGTGGCCTTTACGGTCATTACACTGCCGGTGGAATTCAATGCCAGCAGCCGTGCCCTGAGACTATTGGATGAAAACGGATTTATCACCCGTGAGGAATACGGTCCTTCTAAAAAGGTATTGAGTGCTGCTGCCCTGACCTATGTAGCTGCCATGGCTACGGCCCTTGCCCAGCTATTGAGGCTGATGGCCATAAGAGACCGCAGAAGATAGCAACTACCATGGCTTGATCAGTCAGCCCTAGAAAAGAAGTAAGCCAGCGACAAAACGTATAAACCATACGTGGTAGCGCTGGCTTTTTCGAGATATGAAATATGGAAATAAATAACATTAGAAGGATAAACTAAGGAGGCTTTTCATGAATGCAAGGGAAGGTGCTTTAAAGGTACTTTATGAAATTGAGTCAAAGGAGGCCTATTCCAATCTGGCCCTTAACAGGGAACTGAAGGAGCCAGGCTATCGGCCCCTGGACAAGGGCTTTATGACCGAACTGGTCTATGGTGTACTGGAAAATTTAATATATATAGATTATGTCATACAAGCCTATTCATCGGTAAAGCTCAAAAAAATTCACCCCATGACCTTAAATTTGCTTCGAATGGGAACCTATCAGATATTATTTTTGGACAAGGTACCTGCCTCTGCGGCAGTAAATGAGTCGGTCAATCTGGCGAAAAAATACGCAAAGCGTTCTGCGGGCTTTGTTAATGGTATTTTGAGAAATATTATCAGAAATCCGGAAAAAATTAAAATGCCTGACTTAAACAACCATCCGGTGGCTTATCTGTCAATCAAATATTCCCATCCCCAGTGGATGGTGGAACAATTTTTAAATCATTTTAGCTTTGAATTTACCGAAGGTCTTTTGAAGGCCAATAATGAAAGACCTACAGTTAACGTAAGGGTCAACACCTTGAAAACCACTGTTGAAAATTGTATCAATTCCTTGATCGACCAGGGCTTCGAGGTTGAAAAGAGTCCTCACCTTGAAGAGGCTCTGGTTATAAAGGGAGTTGCCTCTTTAACGGAGTTAGACTTGTTCCAACAGGGGCATTTGTATATTCAGGATTTCGGTTCTATGTTAATTAGTCGAATAATGGACCCAAAGGCTGGTAATTTACTGGTGGATGTATGCAGTGCTCCGGGGGGAAAGGCCACTCATTTGGCTCAATTAATGAATAATCAGGGAGAAATATTGGCCCGGGATATTTACCCCCATAAGGTGAAGCTGATCAAGGGAAATATTAAACGTCTGGGAGCCAACATTGTCAAGGCCCAGGAATTTGATGCATTAAAGCTGGATGAAAGCCTGATTGAACAGGCCGATGGGGTACTGGTGGATGCCCCCTGCTCAGGCTTGGGGATTATAAGAAGAAAGCCGGAAATTAAATATCGAAAAAAGCCTGACGATATTGACGAAATCACAGGGCTTCAATTGAAAATATTAAAAAATGCCGCTAAATATGTAAAGCAAGGGGGAAGTCTGGTATACAGCACCTGCACCATTGATCCCAGAGAAAATGAAGGGGTTGTGAAGGCCTTTTTAAAGGATACGGAGGGGTTTCAATTACAAAATTTAGGGCAACAATATAGAAAATTGATACCCGGCCAGATGCAGGGAGATATGGTTCAACTATATCCCAATGTACATCATACCGATGGCTTTTTTATGGCAAAGCTCACCCGGCTGTAGAGACTTACAACAATTTTATAATATAACCCCATGGGTTTGAAGGGAGAATGAATTTGGTCGATTTATTAAGCTTAACCAAGGAAGAGCTGATGGAATTTATCGTAGCCTTAGGTGAGAAAAAGTTCAGAGGAAAACAAATTTTTCAATGGCTTCATCGGGGGGTTCAATCCTTCGACGAAATGACCAATATATCGAAGGCGCTGCGGGATCAGCTGAAGGAAAAAGCCCATATCAATGAAATAAAAATAGAAACCAAGCTGGTTTCCAGGACTGACGGAACAACTAAGTACTTATTTTTACTGGAGGATCGTAATATAATAGAAGGGGTGATTATGGAATATAAGCATGGACTAACGGCTTGTATTTCATCCCAGGTAGGCTGTGGTATGGGTTGCAGCTTCTGTGCCTCTACCAAGGGGGGGCTGGTAAGGAATTTAACCGCTGGTGAAATGATCGGGCAGCTCTTAACCATGGAGGCCGACCTGGGAAAGCGGATATCGAATATTGTTATGATGGGAAGCGGCGAACCCCTTCATAATTTCAAGGAAATGACAAGGTTTTTGAAAAACGTAAATGATGAGGATGGACTGAATATAGGAAATCGGCATATTACCATTTCCACCTGTGGCCTAGTCCCCGAAATAAAGGCCCTGGCTGATTTGAAAATTCCTATAAATTTAGCCATATCCCTCCACGCCGCCACCGATGAAAAACGACAGAAGATGATGCCCATTGCACAAAAATATAGTATTTATGATATAATAGAAGCCTGTCAATACTATTTGAAAAAAAACAATCGAAGAATTACCTTTGAATATGCTTTAATAGATGGGGAAAATGATCAGGAGGAGGATGCTCGAATACTGGCGTATCTTTTAAAAGGGCTTTTATGTCATGTGAACTTAATTCCGGTTAATCAGGTGGATGAAAGCCCCTATCGAAAATCCCATCAGGATCGAATCAAGGTCTTTGCTGGGATTTTAAAAGGGGCAGGCATTGAGACAACCCTTAGAAGAGAATTAGGGGCTGACATTCAAGCGGCCTGCGGGCAGCTTAGAAACCGGTATATGAAAGGGCAGGAAGTGATACGGTAGCATTTAGTATAATTCCTGGAAAAGGATTTTATCGAAGGATGTAGAATAATATACAGGGTTAGGAGGGGTGTTTATGAAGGTTGGTGTAGTGACAGATGTCGGAAAGGTACGGGAAATCAATCAAGATAATTATTGTATGATTGATGAAGATATACAGCTTTTTATGGTTGCCGACGGAATGGGCGGCCATAATGGGGGCGAAGTAGCCAGCTCAATTGCCATTCATACGATAAAGGAGCATATTGTAAAATATATTGCCGATGAACTTGAAGTCCTGGAAACAGAATCGCTGAAGGGGATTCTGCTGGAGGCTTTTAACCGGGCCAACCGGAGCATATTGGAAAGGGCCAGGGAGGATATTAGCTGTGATGGTATGGGCACCACTGCTACCCTAGCCCTTAAGGCGGGTAACCGTCTTTTATTGGGCCATGTGGGTGACAGTCGAGCCTACTTAATTCGTCAAGGAGAGATTCGACAAATTACCCAGGACCATTCCCTGGTGGCAGAATTGGTGAGAAGAGGAAGCATATCAGAAAGAGAAGCCATGAAGCACCCTCAAAAAAATATTATTACCCGGGCCCTGGGGACCGACCTCCAGGTAAAGGTAGATATCAGTGAAGTGGACTTTGTTGAATCAGATATTCTTGTACTTTGCAGCGATGGATTAAGTAATTTTGTTGATTCCTATGAAATAGAGCAAATGGTGCTTCAAACCGATGACCCCAATGAGTGCTGTGAAGCCTTGGTGGCCCTGGCAAATCAACGGGGAGGCTATGACAATATTACAGTCATGGTGGTAAAGAATATTGAAGATAAAGAAGGTAGGTGAGGACATGATTGGTAAAATATTAGGTAATCGCTATGAAATTGTTGAAAAAATCGGTGGAGGCGGTATGGCCGTTGTCTATAAGGCGAAATGCCATCTGTTGAATCGGTATGTGGCAGTAAAAATACTTAGATCCGACTTTACCAACGATAAGGATTTAATTGATAAATTCAAACGAGAATCTCAGGCTGCTGCCAGTTTGTCCCATCCAAACATTGTAAACATTTATGATGTAGGAGAAGAACAGGATATATACTATATTGTTATGGAATATGTAGCGGGAAAAACCCTGAAGGAGCTTATTAAGGAAAAGGGGTCCCTGGGCTTTGATGAAATCATCGATTTCAGCAAGCAGATTGCATATGCCCTTCGACATGCCCATCATAATCATATTGTACATCGGGACATTAAGCCCCATAATATATTGATAACCCATGATAACCGGGCAAAGGTAACTGATTTTGGTATTGCCTTGGCAGCCACCTCATCTACCATAACCAATGCAGGCAGTGTCATAGGCTCTGTTCATTATTTTTCTCCGGAGCAGGCCAGGGGAGGCTATACCGATGAAAAGTCTGATCTATATTCCTTGGGAATTGTGATGTATGAAATGGCCACCGGAAGGGTGCCCTTTGAAGGAGAGAGCCCCATTAGCATTGCCTTAAAGCATATTCAAGAGGCACCTACCCCACCGGTTGAGTATCGTCCTGAGCTGCCCCAGCGGCTGTCGGATATTATCTTAAGATTAATGGAAAAAAAGCAGTCCTCACGATTCCAAAATACAGAGGAGCTTTTGGTGGAATTAAACCAGTTAAAAAAGGACCCCCACGCTTATCCCTTGGGGCAGTCTGTCAGTGAGGTGGATTCTCCTACCCAGGTGATTCCTGCCATCAGTGAGAGGGACCTGGAGCCCGTCCATAAGGAGCCTGTTAAAAAGGATCAGCCTCCAAAAACAAAAAAGCGTGTCAATAAAGGGATCGTGGTATCGGCAATTCTGGCAGCCCTATTGGCGGCATTGCTGTTCACCTTTGGGTTCTTTTACCTGGGCGGACTCCTTAGGGGAAGTGATGAAATTGAAATGCCGAAATTTATAGGCCTGACAAAGGCCGAGTCTGAGGAACTGGCTGAAAAGCATAATTTTATCCTGGAATGGAATGAAGAAAATAATCGAGAGGTACCGGAAGGCCAGGTGAGTAATCAAAGGCCCTCTGAGGGAATTAAAGTTAAGGAAGGAGCAAGGGTAACCTTGACAATTAGCCTTGGGCAGCCTGAAACCAGGGTTCCCAACCTGATTATGGAAAGTGAAATGGATGTTCCCTTGAAGCTTCGGGATGCTAAGCTGGAGGGCAAACGATACGAGGAGGCCAGTGACTACCCCATCGGTACCGTCATTGATCAAAAACCGAAGCCCCAGGAGAGCGTACCTGAATATACAGTGGTGGAATATTGGGTCAGCAGCGGCCCGGAGGTGGTAGAAATTCGTATGCCTAATCTGGTTAATCTGCCCCTTGAAAGGGCCGAAGAGATCTTAGCTCAGTATAACCTGGTGCGGGGTGAGGTTAAGGCGGAGTATAGTGATCAGTATGCCCCCAACATTGTTATGGACCAGAGCGAAGCTGCCAACAGCATGGTGGAGGAAAAAACAACCATTAATCTAGTCGTCAGCAAAGGGCCGGAGCCGGTAGATAACCATGAGCCAGGCAATGGAGACGAAAATGGGGATGATAATGAAGTGAACGCCAATGCCAAAACCAAAACCATTAACATTGAATTAACCCCCTTCACCGGCGTTGTGACGGTGGATTTATACAGTGTAACGCCCCAGGGCAGGCAAAAGGTTCAAAGCATTCGGCGGGACATCGATCGTGATGGCAAATATGTTAGTTTTCCTGTGACCATTACCAGCGATCAGGACTATGAAATCTATGTTAATAATGAGTTTTATGCGCCACATAGTGTTAAATACTAATCAATTAAGCTTTAAAGGATCAGATTACAATACCCGGGAGGTTTTGAATGGAAGCAGGCAGGATTATTAAGGGGATCGGCGGATTCTATTACGTAGACCTTGGTGAAAGAGTTTATGAATGTAAGGCCAGGGGTATATTCAGGAAAAATAAGCTGGTGCCCATGGTGGGGGATTACGTGTCCTTCAGCATAACCGATGAATCTAAGGGATTAGGGGTTATTGAAGAAATCAAAACCAGAAAAACAGAATTAATCAGGCCCCCTGTAGCCAATGTGGATCAGGCGGTGGTGGTTTTTGCAGCCACCCAGCCTGAGCCTAATCTGTCTTTACTGAACCGTTTTTTAGTTTTGGCAGAAAGTCGGGGGCTTCAGATTATTATTGTAATTAATAAGATTGATTTGGCCCAGGCCCCATACCTGGAGGCCATTGAAGCGATATACAAACCGACAGGCTATCCCTTGATTTTCACAACAAAGCTTCAGGAGCTGACCCTTGACAAGCTAAAAAAATATTTAGCAAATCAAACGACGGTCTTTGCAGGCCCTTCGGGGGTTGGCAAGTCTACCCTTTTAAACAAGATACAAAGTAATCTTGTTTTAGAAACCGGTGCCATCAGTTCTAAAACTGAGCGGGGAAAGCACACAACCCGCCATGTTGAGCTGATTCCCCTGGAGGGGGGCGGTTGGGTGGTGGATACCCCCGGCTTTAGCTCCTTAAATGTAGATTTTATCGAGGAGCAGGATTTAGCCCATTGTTTTCGGGAATTCATCGAACCAATGGAATACTGCCGGTTTTCCAGCTGTATCCATGAAAATGAACCCCACTGCGGTGTCAAAGAAGCAGTAGAGAGAGGTAAGATTGCCCCTGGTCGATATGAGAGCTATTTGCAGCTTCTATTAGAGATCAGAAGGAATAGGAGGTACTAATCGTGATCAAACTGGCACCATCAATTTTATCAGCTAACTTCGCCAATCTGCTGGCAGATGTGAAAAAAGTAGAGGAGGCAGGCTGCGAGCTGCTCCATATAGATGTGATGGACGGGCACTTTGTTCCCAACATCACCCTGGGCCCCATGATTGTTGAAAGCCTTAAGGGGAAAACAGCCCTGCCCTTTGATGTACACCTAATGATAGAGAAGCCCGATCAATATATTACTGATTTTATTAAGGCCGGGGCCGATATCATTTCTGTTCATAGCGAGGCCTGTATTCATTTACACCGAACAATTCAACTGATTAAAGAGCAGGGGGCAAAGGCCTGTGTTGCCTTGAACCCAGCGACTCCGTTGTCGGCCATTGAATATGTTCTGCAGGATTTAGATATGGTGCTTATTATGACAGTGAATCCAGGCTTTGGAGGGCAGGCCTTTATTGAGGCCATGATTCCCAAAATTAAGGCCTTACGGCAGCTCATTTCAGCAAAGGGCTTACAAGTAGATATACAAGTAGATGGTGGTATTAAAGTAAATAATATCCATTTGGTTACCCAGGCCGGAGCCAACGTTATCGTGGCGGGAAGTGCCATCTTCAACAGCGAAAATATTAATGCGACGGTGGCTCAAATGAGGGAAAATGCCACTCCCCTTCAAAGGGCCTAAGTAAGAGGTGTATAGTATGGAAGTAATGATTATAGCCAACGGTGATGTCAGTGGATTAGAAGGACTGCTTTCCAGATGTTCCAAGGATGTTTATATCATTTGTGCCGATGGAGCTGCCAGGTATTTGGCGGCCATTGGCCTTGTACCCAATCTCTTGGTGGGAGACTTCGATTCCATAGCACCAGAGGATTTGGAATGGATGAAGGAAAGGAATGTAAACCTTAGACAATTTCCGGTACAAAAAGATTCTACCGATTCAGAGCTGGCCCTGGAATATGCGTTGGCCTTAAAGCCCCATTGCATTACCCTATTAGGAGGAATTGGCTCCCGGTGGGATCATAGTCTTAGCAATATACTATTTTTAGATCGGCTGCGCCGCCAGGGAATTAAGGCAAGGCTGATCAATGAAACAGGGCAGTTGACTATTACCGACAGTCGGCTGGAGATCGAGGGGGAGCCGGGGGAAATTGTCTCTATCATTCCCCTTTCTGAGCTTGCAGAGGGGGTTACCCTGAAGGGACTGGAATATCCCTTAACAAATCATGATATCCCCCGGGGAAGCTCTCTTGGTATCAGCAATCGCCTATTGGAGCATCGGGGCCTGATCACACTAAAAAAGGGTGTCTTGCTGGTGTATCAGGGAAAGGAAGGCTGAAAGGAAGCATAAAAATAATAAAAATGCCTACGTTTTGTGGCATTTTTTTATTTTGCGAATATAATGGGTAGAGAGAAAAAATAAAGTGGGTGATTTTATGTTTCAAAGAAGAAGGCGAAGAAGACATCATCTTTCCATGGCAACGCTTTTGGGCTTGGCTTTCACCGCCCTTGGAATCGGTATTTTGATTTTTACCATTCCCTTTAAATTTTGGATCTTTATATTCGGGTGTGGCTGTGTTGTAGTAGGAATACTTATCTTTCAGTTTTAAGCTAATAAGGGATTTGTCGGCAAAAAATAAACTCGTCAAAATAATGGACAGGTCAAAAAATATAAAAAGCCTATCCTATTAATTAGGCGGCTTTTATATTCATCATCGCTAAATTATAATGCTCTTTCAACCCTTCCAGATCGTAAGCATCTAGTACAAACGTTGATTCTCTTTGGAGTACCGTTAACAATTGCTCTGACTCTTCTTAAATTGGGAGACCAGGTTTTGCTGTTATGTCGATTAGAGTGACTTACTTGGTTTCCAAATACTTTTCCCTTAGCGCACACGTCACAAACTTTTGCCATGATATACACCTCCTTTTAACAGGGCAAACTAAAAACATTATAATATTAACATATTTACTTTATTTTTGCAATGATAATGTTTGATTTATTCATCATGATCCTCAGGATTTTGGAAAAATTCGGTCAAGGGTCATCCCTTTTGGGGGTTTTTTGTTGAACAATCCTGATAATTCATATACAATAAGGATAGATATTTTTCATATATTATCCTTAACCCCTAGAATTAAGCAATCTCCGTAGGCCTTAGGATGAAGCAGGGCTTTCTGGGGAAGATTAAGGAAGTAAGTAAACGTAACAGCTTATAGAAAAATAAGCTTGCCTTCCTATGGTGAGGTTATTCATAATCAATATGATGATTTTACTGCAGTAGGGTATAAGTATTAGGATAATAAAGCACATAAAGTAAAGGAGGAATACGCATGCCTGGTAAAATATCAAATGAGCTTGGTACAATTATAATTGATGATCATGTATTGGCATCGATCGCCGGGGCTTCTGCAATGGAATGCTATGGCCTGGTGGGTATGGCTGCAAAATCAGCCGCAGGTGGATTGGTGGAGCTTTTAAAACGAGAGCAATCCAGTAAGGGTGTAAAGGTACAGACCGAAGATGATACCATTACAATTGATTTATTTGTGATTGTGGAATTTGGTACAAGAATTTCTGTTGTTGCCAACAATATTATCGAAAAGGTTAAATATAATATTGAAAACCTGACAGGAATGAAGGTTAAAAAGGTAAACATTACTGTACAGGGAGTCAGAGTTGAAAAGTAATTTAAGGAGGTACTAGGATTGATAATAGAATATATAGATGGGCAACTATTGAAGAAAATGATTATTGAAGGAGCACAATCACTGGAACAGAATAAGCAGGTTGTAAATGCGTTAAATGTATTTCCTGTTCCCGACGGAGACACAGGGACTAATATGTCCTTAACCATGCAATCAGCCGTAAAGGAAGTGAAGGCCGTCAATACCATCACATTGGAGGCGGTGGCTAATGCCCTGGCCAATGGTTCATTAATGGGTGCCAGGGGGAATTCTGGAGTCATTCTTTCACAGCTTTTCAGAGGCTTTGCCAAGGGAGTTAAGGGAAAGAAAAGGCTTAGTACGGTGGATTTAGCCAAAGCCTTTAAAAGTGGATCAGATACTGCCTACAAGGCTGTTATGAAGCCTGTGGAGGGAACGATTTTAACCGTTGCCCGGGAAAGTGCCGAAAAGGCAGTGGAAATTGCAAAACGAGAAAAGAACCATGTGGCCTTTTTAGAAAAGACCATTGCCCAGGCAGAGGAAACCTTAAGAAAAACCCCTGAAATGCTGAAGGTTTTAAAGGATGCAGGGGTAGTAGACAGTGGCGGAAAGGGTCTTATCTATATTTATGCCGGTGCCCTGGCGGCGATGACGGGAAAAACAACCTATATAGAGGATGAAGAAATCACCCAGATTGTGGTGGAGGATGAATTTCATCATGGCGCAGAATTGGAATTTGGCTACTGTACGGAATTCATTATCCGTGCAAAGCACGTGGATATTGAAGCGTTGAAAAGTAAAATAGAAACCCTTGGAGACTCCATGCTGGTGGTGGGAAACGATAATGTCGTTAAGGTACATATCCATACAAACCATCCTGGCAAGGTCATGGAATTCGGGATTGAATTGGGGCTGTTGGCTGATATTAAGATCGATAATATGAGACTGCAGCACAGACCCCCCGTTGAAAAAAGTGAGCCTCAACCCCAGCAGGCAGAGACAAAGGCCTATGGTATGATCACTGTCACAATGGGTAAGGGCTTAACAAAAATCTTCTCTGATTTGGGTGTCGATCAAATTATTGAGGGCGGCCAAACCATGAATCCCAGTACTGAAGATTTTTTAAAGGCGATAGAGGAAGTCAATGCAGAGACAATTTACATTTTACCCAACAACAGTAATATTATTATGGCTGCCAATCAGGCCAAGGAAATTTCTTCAAAGAATATCAGGGTGATTCCGTCTAAGTCAGTTCCTCAGGGTATTACAGCTGCCCTAGCCTTTAATCCTGAAGCAGGAATCGATGAAAATGAAGCTGAGATGACTGCAGCCCTCAGTAATGTTAAGACCGGTCAGGTGACCTTTGCCGTTCGTGACACCAGCTTCAACGATATAACCATTAAAAAGGGTGATATACTGGGAATCGGTAACGGCGAAATAAAGGCCGCAGGTAAGGGAGTAGAGTCGGTATCACTGGAATTATTAAAGAAAATGATATCGGAAGAGGATGAAATCATTACCCTGCTCTATGGAGAAGAGGTCAGTGAAGAAGAGGCCAACCAGTTGGCAGAGCTCATCGAAGGCCAATTTCCAGACTGTGATGTGGAGCTTTATTATGGTGGTCAGCCCTTATACTATTATTTATTTTCTGTAGAATAAAAATAAACGTACTGTTTTGCTGATTCAAACCTGGCAGGGCAGTACTGTTTCTTTTGTGGATCAATATTGGAAAAAGGCCTGTTAAGGAATGGCTTTAGGAGTGAGAAGGATGAATTTTTTATCTCAGCACATACAGCTTTTACAGGGAGTAGGGCCTAAAACAGCCCAAAAGCTACAGCGCCTGGGGATTCAAAAAATTGAAGACCTGCTCTATCATTTTCCCCGGGACTATGAGGATCGAAGAAAAATTAAAAAAATGAATCAGCTGGTGCCTGGTGAAAGGGTGAGTATTCGAGGTGAGCTGGTGGGGGCAGCAAGGTTAAAAAAAGGTAGAAGCAGAACCTCCATAATACAATTTATATTGAGGGATGAAACAGGAAGAATTTTCCTCACCTTTTTTAATATGCCTTATCTCAAAACAAAGCTGAAATCTGGCATGACACTGTTGGTTAGTGGAGAGGTTAAACGGGGGGCCCAGGATCTTGAAATGGTCAATCCAAATTTTGATCTGATTTCGGAGGGCTCCCAGGAGCCCCAAGGGCTTATTTCCCCTATTTATCCCAGTACAGAGGGGCTGAAACAAACTCAATTGATCAATCTTCAGAAAACCCTGATTCCCCATATAGAAGCGGTTGAAGATTATTTGCCTGAGGTATTGTTAAGAGAAAATCGGCTCTGTAATTTAGACTTTGCTTTAAAGAATATCCATTTTCCCGATTCTGAAAGGGCCTTAAAGATTGCTAAATATCGTTTGGTTTTCGATGAGTTTTTTTTGCTCCGTTTAGCTTTGCTAAGGGCTAAAAAAACCTATGCCTGCTCGAAAATGGGGTATGCTATGGTAAAGCCTGATGCACTGGAGCAGTTAATAAAGTCGCTGCCCTTTCAGCTGACCCAGGCCCAGGAGCGGGCCCTTGATGAAATCATAGATGACTTAAAAAAAGAAATTCCTATGAATCGATTGGTACAGGGAGATGTAGGTTCAGGAAAAACCATTGTGGCCCTTTTAGCCCTGTATATGGCTGTGCTTAACGGGTATCAGGGGGTTATGATGGCACCGACAGAGATTTTAGCCGAACAGCATTTTGATTCATTAACAGAGGTTTTAGCACCACTTGGGGTTAAAATAGGGCTGTTGGTGGGGAGCTTGAAGCCCAAGGCAAAAAGAGAACTCCTTAAGGCCATTGCAGAGGGGGAAATCGATGTAGTCGTAGGAACCCATGCCATTATACAGCAGGGGGTTGATTTTCACAGCCTGGCCCTGGCCATTACCGACGAGCAGCACCGATTTGGCGTAAGGCAGCGGGCAATACTGGCCAGCAAGGGAAGAAACCCACATGTCATGGTTATGACGGCTACACCGATTCCCAGGACCCTGGCCCTGATTCTTTATGGTGATTTGGACATTTCAATCATAGATCAAATGCCCCCCGGAAGAAAACCCATTAAAACCACTAAAATAAGCAATGAAAAAAAGCATGAAGCCTACGATTTTGTCAAAGAGCAGCTCCAAAAAGGCAGACAGGCCTATGTGGTGTGCCCTTTGGTAGAGGAGTCGGAGAAAATAGAGGCTGAATCAGCCGTAGAGATTGCTGAAAGGCTGGCTAAAGAAGTTTTTACTGACTATCGAGTGGGGCTGCTCCATGGAAAAATGACATCCCAGGAAAAGGAAATTGTTATGGGCCAGTTTAAGGCGGGGGAAATTCATGTGCTGGTATCAACCACCGTTATTGAGGTGGGGGTTAATGTACCCAATGCCTCGGTTATGCTGATCGAAAACGCCGAGCGTTTCGGACTGGCTCAGCTTCACCAGCTCCGGGGAAGGGTAGGCCGTGGAGCCTATCAATCTTATTGTCTTTTAATTCATCAAAGCCGAACCAAGGTGGCCAAGGAAAGAATGTCAATTATGGTTGAGTCAAATGATGGCTTTGTCATATCAGAAAAGGACTTATCCTTGAGGGGGCCTGGGGAGTTTTTTGGAACGAGGCAGCATGGATTACCGGAATTTAAGATTGCCAATATTTTTAGACATATGCGTATATTAAAACAAGCAGAGCAGCAGCTTCAGAACTTAATGAAGGAGGACCCATCCTTAGAACTAGCGTCTTATCCAGCATTAAGAAAAAAAATCCAAGAAAAATATGAAGGGCTGCTGGAGGAAATTTCGATGAGCTAAAAGAAAAAGCTGGTTAAAATCAATTATTGGGGTAAAATAAAACAAAATACCTATTACCGTCGAAATAACAAAAATATTTTGTGAGAAAATAATCACTGTGTTAGAATAATGATATGGGAAGAAGGCGATAAGATGAGGGTGATTGCTGGTAAGGCAAGGGGGCATAGGCTGAAGTCCCCTGACGATATGAATATTCGCCCTACCTCAGATCGAGTAAAGGAATCGGTTTTTAATATCATTCAAAGTCATCTGGTGGATGGAATCGTGGTGGATCTGTTTTCCGGCACAGGCAATTTAGGAATAGAGGCCCTCTCCAGGGGCGCACAAAAAGCCTATTTTATCGACCAAAGCAAGAAAAGTATTGATATCATTCGATTCAATCTTGAAAAAACACGACTGAACCAGATGGCCGAGATTTTACAGGATGATGTTTTTGGTGGCATTAATCGACTGTCTAGTCAAAGGGTGAAGGCCCATATTATATTGATGGACCCTCCCTATGGTAAGGGGTTTCTTGAACCTGTAATAAGGGCGGCTATATCCGGGGGACTGTTACATAAAGAAGGAATCCTGGTGGTAGAGCATGGAAAGGAAGAAAACATTCCAGATGAAATCAATGAACTAGTAAAGGTACGTAAAAAGGATTATGGCAATACCAGTATTTCCTTTTACCAGATGAGGGAGGATCTTTTATGAAAGTAGGAATTTATCCGGGAAGCTTTGACCCAATTACCAATGGACACATGGACATCATTGAACGGGCTTCCCAGATATGCGATGAGGTAATTGTTGCTGTACTCAAAAATCCAAATAAAAAGGGCATGTTTACCCTGGATGAACGGGTTCAGTTGATCCAGGAGGTCATACACTCCTTTCCGAATGTAAGGGTAGATTGCTTTTCAGGTCTATTGGTGGATTATGTAAAGTTAAAGAAGGCCAATGTCATTATTAAGGGGCTGCGGGCGGTATCAGATTTTGAATATGAATTTCAAATGGCCCTAATGAATCGAAAATTGGCCCCCGATGTTGAGACGGTCTTTTTAATGACCAGCAGCAAATATTCTTATTTAAGCTCCAGCTTAGTTAAGGAAGTGGCATCCTTTGGCGGATGCATTGAGGGGTTAATCCCGGAACCAATTAAAAAGGCCATATTGAGTAAAATTTAAGGTTGAGTAAGGGGGATATTTGATGAAGGTATTAAAGCTATTGGAAGAATTAGAGGATATTATTGAAAGCGGTTCCTCTATTCCTTTTGCCCATAAGGTGCTGGTGGATAAAAGTGAAATCTTAGAACTAATTAAAGAAATCAGAATCCAATTACCTGATGAAATTAAGCAAGCCCAATGGATAAAAGAGGAAAGACAGCGTATTTTGGTGGAAGCTCAGCAGGAGGCCGATGTCATTTTAGAAGAAGCCAACAAGCATATCATGGAAATGGTGGATGAAAATGAAATTACAAGGGCAGCCAGACAGCAAGCCGGTGAAATTATATCCCAGGCCCAAATGAATGCCAAGGAGCTTAGAATCGGAGCTAGAGATTACGTGGATGAACTGCTGGGACAGGCTGAAAATTCCTTTATCAAATTAATCGAGACCATACAGGAAAATAGAAACGAAATTAAAGGAATGAAATAAAACTTAAAAAAACTGGTTGAGGAAATCTCAACCCTATACCGTCCCCTGGATTCAAGGAGCAAGAAAGGACAGCCTGCGGCCTGTAGGGCCCAGCGATGCTGCCTATTTGCAGAAACCATGAAGTTAGGGGTTTTTTCTTGTCTTATTATTGATTACCTCCGGCCTGAGCCCCTTCTGAACTTTTCTGATATCGTCAAAAGGAGAGAGGCAAACAGAGAGAAAAAGAATAAAGCAAGGATAACCAGCATAAAAAGCTCCATTGATAGTTTTAAATTGGAGGAAATTTGATTAACATAGTTAATCTGATTGGTGGTAGAAGCTGGGCTGGTGAAACGAATCCATCCAGAGACAAAGGGATAGATCAAGTAGACCAATAAAAAGGCTAAAATGCCATGCAGTAGCTTTGCCATAAGATAGAGGCCGATTTTGATATCAGAGGTAGTGATAATGCTGATGGCCTGGGCATGGATTGAAAAGCCGCTCCAGGCGATTAAAAAGGATGCAGCGGCCATTTTCGTCGATAGACCGACCTCACCTACCTGAGAAACAATTTGACATCCATTGGTAATTTCAAAGATACCTGAAAAAACTGCCTTAATTAAATTAGAATTGACCCCTAAGGGGCTCAGCAAATAGGCAATAAAGTCACTTACTCCCATCAGGGCTAATACATTGGTAATGACTGAAAATAAAATAATAAAGCCACCAACCATCAGCATTGTGTTAAAGGCTTCCCTCACCGCATCCCCCAGAAGAATTCCAAAGGCAGGGGCAGTCCTTCGACTTTTAATCAGGTGATCAAGGGCTTTTTTGATGGTATGGTCTTGTTTGATAAAATGATATTGTTGTGATTTTTCCTGGTTCCTTCCATAAAAGCGAAATAAAATGCCTACCAAAATGGAAGCGAGGTAATGGATAATGGCAATGAAGTAACCTACTTCGGCAGATTGAAACATACCAATTCCTACGGCTCCCATTAAAAAAAGAGGCCCTGAGGTGCTTGAGAAGGAAATCAGCCGTTGGGCTTCTAATCTAGAGAGCTGTCCGTCGTTTCTCAGGCGTGTAACAATTTTTGCTCCGACGGGATATCCCGAGGTGATGCTCATGGTATAAGCAAAGGAGCCTTCACCAGGAACATTGAATAATGGCCTCATCATTGGCTCCAATAACATCCCAATAAATTTTACAACCCCTAAGCCGATTAATAGCTCTGCGCCTATAAAAAAGGGCAGCAAAGAGGGGAGCGTAACGGTAAACCAGATGACCAGGCCGTCATAGGCTGCAGCAACTGAGTCCTGGGGAAAAACCACAATGGAAACAACAAAAAAAAGAACTACGAGAATCAAAAGATAGGTATTAAAATAATATTTTAGCTTGGTACGATAACCTTTGTCAGAGAAAATAAGTGTAAGAAAGATTAGTAAAATTCCCCAGAATAAATAGATATACATAATATGTATTCCCCCAATGAAATCAATTACTACTTAGGCCTTGCTTTCAAAAAAGAAAGGAAGGCCCTATAAATATATATTGCCTTCCCGAATCAGATATGAATAAGTTTAGATTGGAATATAATGGGGGCTAAGAATGTACTCCATGGGCTGTGCTCCCAGAGGGGTATTGGCCATGGCAAGACGATATAGGTCGGCGGCACGAATATCTAATGAGAGCATTTTAGCAGCTTCTTCATTTTCTGCCTTGAATTGATTGATTTTATTGATCAGTGGAATACTGGCCTTAAGCCTGGCAGTCTTGATCAATTGGCGGCCTTTATTGTTAAAGGCTAGAATTCTTGCATACTGAGGCCCGCCCATGGCTTGAAATGAGGTGATATCCCCGGTCTTTATTCCCAGCAGATAGTGGAATAGAATCCGTTGAAGCCTCGTCAGGGGATACCGTTTGCTTTTTGTTGCAAATAACAGACCTTCCAAGGTGGTATGATGAAGGGCTCTCTGTAAAATTCTATTTTCCAGTCCCTCCTTAACATCAAAAACCTCCCTTAGCTCATCTCCAGAGGATCGGCGTAACAAAGCAAGAATCACCTGATCAAAATGGCCGGTAAAAATAGGTCCATGGCCCAAATGAAAGGCCTCCTCCAGAACCTCAAGGCTAGTGGCCGGAACCGTATCCTTCAGGGCTAGTAGGGGTTTTCCTGCCTTTAGGTGCTCTCGTATGGCAGTGGCACTGACGATTCCCGCCTCAATGCGGGTTCCGTGGTAAGGGGCCTTTTTTCTAAGAATCGTTTCAGGAATTATTTTGCTCTTAATACTATAAAGGGCCTTTAAATATTCGATGGAAAGAATGTTATTGGGACTCTGGATAAGACGCTTTAATTTATTTACTTCTTCTTGATTTAAGCTGTCTATTTGGTTCAGGTAGGCAATCAGGCCTTGCCCCCGGGCAGCAGGATAGGAAAGGCCTGCCTTCAGGCCAGCCTGAATTTTTTCCTCCAATTCAAGGGGCGATCTGACCAAGATCTTTGCCAGAAGCTGAAGCTCCTTGAGGTTGCCGGCCTCACTGCCGAAGCACAAGGTATCTACAATACCGAGGGAATCTAGCAGCTTTACGGCACCAAAGGCAAATAGTTCTGCTGTAGCACAGGCGTAGGCGGTGGGCAATTCTATGACTAAATCAACCCCCGCCAGTACAGCCATTTTAGCCCGTGCCCATTTATGAAGCAGGGCTGGTTCACCCCTCTGAAGAAAATTTCCGCTCATTACTGCCACCGAATGGGAAGCTCCGGTACGGGCAAGGGATTCCTGCAAATGATATAAATGACCGTTATGAAAGGGGTTGTATTCTGTTATTAGACCTAATACCTTCATATGGATTCTTTACTCCTGTTTTTTTAGATTTGATTCCATTATACTATATTATTTGAAGAAAAACGTAGCATTATGGCAATAATTATGATGAAAAACAATACATATATATTCATATTTTCAATAATAAATTGTATACAAAAGACGTGAAAAAACTTGAAATATGTCTGAAAATTTATTATGATTGATATGTTGGAATACATCAAGGACCAATTATTTTTCTAGCATTGTACAATATAAATTAAATAGGAGGTCAAGAAATGAAAGTATTGGTTTTAAACTGCGGCAGTTCTTCATTAAAGTACCAGCTGATTAATATGGAAAATGAAGAAGTACTGGCAAAGGGAATTGCAGAAAGAATCGGGATTGAGGATGGCTTTGTAAAGCATGAAGCCATTGGAAAGGACAAGCTTTTTGTGGAAGAAAATATGGGTAACCACAAAGCTGCCATCAAAATTGTATTAAAGGCCATCAGTGACCCTGTTTACGGTGCCATTAAAAGTATGGACGAAATTGGCGCTGTAGGTCATCGTGTCGTGCACGGCGGCGAAAAATTTGCTGATTCTGTTTTAATTACCCCTGAGGTAAAGACTACCCTTGAGGAATGTTCAGACATAGCCCCATTACATAATCCTCCAAATCTAATGGGGATTGCTGCATGTGAAGAAATTCTGCCCAATGTACCTATGGTGGCTGTATTTGACACAGCCTTCCATCAAACAATGCCCAAATCCTCTTACCTGTATGCACTACCCTATGAGCTTTATGAAAAGCATCAAATTAGAAGATTCGGATTCCACGGCACCTCCCATAAATACGTTGCCATGAGGGCGGCGGAAATTTTGGGCAAGCCTTTGGAAAGCCTTAAACTGGTCACCTGCCATTTAGGAAATGGTGCCAGCGTTACTGCCGTTGATGGAGGAAAATCCATTGATACCACCATGGGCTTTACACCATTGGAAGGACTTGTAATGGGAACTCGCTGCGGAGATATTGATCCTGCCATAACAACCTTTTTACAGGAAAAAGTGAAGCTAAGTGCCGCAGAAGTAAACAATATTATGAATAAAAAATCCGGAGTTTTGGGAATTTCCGGTGTAAGCAATGATTTCAGAGACCTTGAAGCTGCTGCTGCAGAAGGTAATGAACGGGCACAATTGGCTTTAGATATTTTCCACAAGCGTGTGAAGAAATATATTGGTGCCTATGCTGCTGAAATGGGTGGTTTAGATGCGGTGGTCTTTACAGCAGGTCTGGGTGAAAACTCAGCCGATACCCGCAGTGAAATTTGTGCCGGACTGGAATTCCTGGGAATTAAAATTGATCCTAAGAAAAATAATGAACGGGGAAAGGAAACCATCGTATCTACTGATGATTCCAGAACAAAGGTATTATTAATTCCTACAAACGAAGAATTAATGATTGCTAGAGATACAGTTAAGCTAGTATAATAAATAAGGAAGGTAGGTTATCCCTACCTTCTGCTTATGTTTAAAGGCTTCCTTCCGGGTATCAAGATAAAATACTTGACAAAGCCTCTTTGGATTTGTATAATCAATTTTAGCGATGGTTAAGAGGTGAATTCTGTGAAAATTGATTTAGCGGCATTAAAAAGAGATAAAAAGAGTCAGGTGGACTTGAATTTTGCTGTCAATCTTGATACGATTGATTATTATGGAGATCAAATAAAACTGCCATCGGCCATCGAAGTAACAGGTAAGTTATATGTGATCGATGAAAGAATGTATCTTAATTGCCGGTTTGAGGCTGAGTTAATTATGAATTGCAGTCGTTGCCTTAAGCCAACTACTTATCGACTCAGCGAAAAGATCAATGCCGAGCTGGTTAGGGAGGATTTTGAGGAGGAAGAGGCTCAAGACCTGGATGACCTAATCTACTATCAAAATGAAACCATTGATCTGAAGGAAGTGATTAAAGAGAGCATTTTAATGAATGTTCCCTTTCAAATGCTTTGTGCCGAAGACTGCAAAGGTCTTTGTGCCCATTGCGGTAAAGATTTAAATGTTGAACAATGCCAATGTGCTATTGAGGATGGGGAAAATGAAGAAGTATCTGATCCTCGTCTGGCAAAGCTAAAGGAATTGTTAAAGGATAATTAAGGAGGTGTTAAAATATGGCAGTACCAAAGCGTAAAACGGGTAAGTCAAAAAGAAACATGAGAAGAGCTGCAAATTCTAAATATGTTGCAGTAGGACTGGTAAAGTGTCCTCAATGCCATGAGCCCAAGCTGCCTCACCGTGTCTGCGGAGAGTGTGGTTATTATAGAAACAAAGAGGTTATGGAAACAAAATAAATTTTACACACAAAATAGTAATGAGAAATCATTGCTATTTTTTTTTAGGTTGTGGCTGAATACTCCGAAGGGTGGAGATTTTACTGAATTTTTGATACAAGCAAGGCGCTTTTTTGAAGGCATACCAGGAGTACGTCAAGGAAAAGTTAACGCTGGGTGGGACAAAAAAGCGGTGAAAGATGCCCTTGAGTGGGTTTTTAGACACGCCCTAATCAATAGGGAAGTCCTAACTTAAATTATTAAATTAAAGAGGGCTTTGCTCTTATATGAGAATGTTATAAAAAAGGATTAATGGATTTCCTTAGAAAAACCATTGATCGATGAAAAAGAATAATACTTGATTTTTATGATCTGATCATATATACTCTATATTAGTATCAGGTACTAATTACAAGTACTAAAACTTGAGGTGATAATGGTGAAAAAAGCAGGGAAGCTCAGTAAGGCAAATCGCCAAAAAAAATTGGTTGAATTGATGGAATCAGACCCCTTTATGACTGATGAAGACCTGTCTGAAAAATTTGGCGTCAGTATTCAAACCATCCGTCTTGATCGGTTAGAGCTGGGTATTCCAGAGCTGAGGGAACGGATCAAGCAGGTGGCAGAAAAAAATTATCAAAAAGTAAGAAGTATTATTGAAACAGAGATCGTTGGGGAACTAATCGACCTAAAATTAGGGGAAAGTGGTATTTCAATTTTACAAACCAACAGTGAAATGGCCTTTAGTAAGACCAATATCGTCAAGGGACACCATATTTTTTCCCAGGCGGAATCCCTTGCCATGGCAGTGATAGATGCCGACGTGGCATTAACCGGCGTTTCTAATATTAAATATTTGAACCCTGTTTATGCAGGGGATCGATTGATTGCAAAGGCAGAGGTTGTAAGGGTTAGGGGGAATCAGCATTACCTCCATGTAAAAATAAACGTTAACCAGGAGCAGGTCTTTAGAGGAAAGTTTATTTTAGTAGCCATCAAGGGCAGACAAGGAGGCGTATCATGAAGATTGCGGTAGATGCCATGGGCGGTGACCACGGACCAAAGGTTACGGTAGAAGGTGCAGTTCAGGCTGTTAGGGAATATGGCGTACATATTATCTTAACGGGGAATCAGGAAATAATACAGGCTGAATTAAGCCGTCATGAATACCCTAAGGATCAAATAGAGGTCATCCACTGTACTGAAGAGATTAACAATGAAGATAAGCCAGTTCAAGCCATTAGAAGAAAAAAGGATTCCTCCATGGTAGTGGCCATAAATCAAGTCAAGGAAGGAAAGGCCCAGGGAGTCATTTCAGCAGGCAATACCGGGGCCTTGCTGGCAGGAGGGCTGTTTGTGCTGGGAAGGATAAAGGGAATTGATCGCCCGGCTTTGGCCCCTGTTATACCCAATGAAAAGGGTGCCTCAGTATTAATTGACGGAGGTGCCAATGCAGATATTAAACCTAGAAATTACATTGAATTTGGATTGATGGGTAGTATTTATGCCAAAAGCCTGTTTAAGCTTGAAAAACCCAAGGTTTGTCTTGTTAATATTGGCATTGAAGCAGGGAAGGGAAATGAAAGCACCAAACAGGCCTATGAAGCTTTAACCAAGGCACCCTTTTTCTTTGGCGGAAATGTTGAAGCCAGAGATATTCCAGCCGGTTATGCCGATGTGGTGCTCTGTGACGGCTTTACTGGTAATGTAATTTTAAAGCTTACTGAAGGGGTTGCTTCGACTATCTTCAAGCTATTAAAAGAAGAATTTACTCGTAATCCAATCAATAAGCTGGGGGCCCTGCTGTTGAAATCCAGCTTCGGGGGCTTCAAAAAACGATTTGACTATACAGAATACGGTGGTGCGCCATTTCTAGGGGTTAATGGACTGCTGATCAAGGCCCACGGCAGCTCCAATGGTAAAGCCGTTAAAAACGCCATCCGGCAGGCAAAGCTATTAATAGAAAGTGGTGTCATTAGTGAAATCACTGAAGAAATTAACAAGCTAGGAGATGATCAGATTGAATAAATTTTTTTCGGTGGGAATCAGCGGAACCGGCAGTTGCTTGCCGGAAAGGGAATTAACCAATTTCGATCTGGAAAAAATGGTTGAAACCACCGATGAGTGGATTGTGACCAGAACAGGGATTGGTAGTAGAAGAATTGTCGACGACAGGATGGCCACCTCTGATTTGGCCACAGTGGCGGCGGAAAGGGCCCTACAAGATGCAGGGCTTTCTCCAGAGGGCATTGATCTAATCATCGTTGCCACCGTTACGCCGGATATGGGATTCCCCTCTACGGCCTGTCTTGTACAAAAAAATCTTGGGGCCCACGGGGCTGTGGCCTTTGATATTGAGGCTGCCTGTTCAGGCTTTGTGTATGCCTTAACCATCGGTGAGCAATTTATTAAGAATGGCACCTATCAAAGGGCATTGATCATCGGGGCCGAGACCCTCAGTAAAATTGTAGATTGGAAAGATCGAAATACCTGCGTACTCTTTGGAGACGGTGCAGGGGCGGCGATCCTGGAAAGGACAGGCGAGGGCAGCGGGATATTGTCCTCCTATTTAGGGGCCGACGGCAGCAGTGGAGAAGCACTGTATCAACCGGCAGGAGGCTCAAGGATGCCAGCTTCCCCTGAAACGGTTGCCAACCGGCTTCATTATATTAAAATGGATGGCAGTGAAGTCTTTAAGTTTGCTGTCAGAATAATGGGAAAGGCCACCCTGGAGGTGCTGGAAAAGGCTGGGCTCACCCTGGATGATGTACACTTTATGGTACCCCATCAGGCCAATATTAGAATTATTGAAGCTGCCTCAAAACGATTGAAGCTGCCTATTGACAGAATCTATGTCAATTTGCATCGGTATGGAAATATGTCGGCGGCCTCAATTCCCGTTGCCCTGGATGAGGCCGTAAGGGAAGGCCGAATTAAAAAGAATGATAATATTATCCTTGTGGCCTTTGGCGGTGGTTTAACCTGGGCTTCAATGGCAATCAAATGGACCAAATAAATTCCATGTTGTAGGAGGGAATACAATGTTTCAAACTGAAATCTGCCAGATGTTAAATATACAATATCCAATTATACAAGGCGGAATGGCCTGGGTGGCTACGGCAGAGCTGGCTGCAGCTGTTTCAGAGGCTGGAGGCCTGGGAATTATTGCCGCCGGCAATGCACCTGCCGACGTGGTAGAAAAGGAAATAAAAAGGGCAAAGGAATTGACCCAAAAGCCCTTTGGTGTCAATATCATGCTGTTATCACCCTTTGTAGATGAGGTGGTAGAGGTGGTTTACCGGGAACGGGTACCGGTCATTACAACCGGTGCAGGAAACCCAGGGAAGTTTATGAACCGCTTCAAAGAAATCGGCACCAAGATTATTCCTGTGGTTCCTTCCGTAGCCCTGGCAAAGCGTATGGAAAAGCTGGGGGCTGATGCCGTTATTGTGGAAGGTACCGAGGCCGGCGGCCACATAGGAGAATTAACCACCATGGTACTGGTACCCCAGGTGGTGAAGGAAGTAAATATTCCAGTCATTGCTGCCGGTGGAATTGTGGACGGCAGAGGATTTCTGGGGGCCCTTTCCCTGGGGGCCAAGGGTGTGCAGATCGGTACGCGATTTATTTGTGCAGTAGAGTGTACTGCCCATGATCATTATAAGCAAATGGTGATTAAGGCTAAGGACCGGGATGCCGTAGTGACGGCCCGCAGCACAGGACATCCTGTCAGAACGCTGAAAAACAAGCTCACCAGACAATTTGCCGACCTGGAAAAGCAGGGTGCATCGCAAGAGGAGATAGAAAAGCTAGGTGCAGGAAGACTCCGATTGGCAGTGGTGGAGGGAGACATCGAGAATGGCTCTGTTATGGCGGGCCAAGTGGCCTCTATGGTGGATCGAATTCAACCAGCCAGGGAAATTATTCAGGAGATACTTCAAGGGGCATCAGAACAATTGGAGCAGGTAAAAAGCTTTAAGGGGGAATAGAGATGAAAAGGATCGCATATGTCTTTCCGGGTCAAGGGGCCCAATACGTCGGAATGGGAAGGGAAATAGCCGCTAATTTTTCAGTTGCCAGGGAGACCTTTGAAGAGGCCAGTGATTACTTAGGCTATGATATGGCAAAGCTTTGCTTTGAGGGTCCCGAGGAATTGCTGGTACAAACCGAAAATACACAACCGGCTATTCTTACTACCAGCATCGCCATACTAAGAGTGATTGAGCAGGAGGGGGGAACCAGTAGGATAACGGCAGGCCTGAGCTTGGGGGAATATGCTTCTTTGGTTTTGGCGAAGGTTCTGGAATTTAAGGATGCTGTAAGAATTGTTAGAAATCGAGGGAAATATATGCAAGAGGCCGTTCCCTTAGGGGTAGGTACCATGGCAGCCATTTTGGGGCTTGATAGGGATAAGCTGACCGAATGCCTTGAAGCTGCCAGGGAGGATGGTGTCGTGGAGGCGGCAAACTTTAATTGTCCAGGCCAAATCGTCATTTCAGGAGAAGTTAAGGCTGTTAACAGGGCAGTAGAGGAAGCCCTTTCCAAGGGGGCTAAAAGGGCCATGACCTTACCGGTAAGTGCCCCCTTCCATTGTGGGTTATTAGCGCCGGCAGGAGAAAAATTACGGGTAGAGCTGGAAAAATATAAGATCACTGAACCGGTAATGCCTGTTATCACCAATGTTGATGCAAAGCCCTTGGCAGGGGCAGAGGCGGTTATCCCGACATTGGTAAAGCAGGTGAGCCATTCGGTCTTATGGGAGGATTCAGTGGATTACATGCTCAAAGAGGGAATCGAAGCCTTTGTGGAGATTGGCCCGGGTAAGGCCTTAACGGGCTTTATTAAAAAGACAGCCAAAAAAGCTTCTATAGATGTGGAAACCATCAATGTTGAAGATTTAGACAGCTTGAAAAAGCTATTGACTCTGTAGGAAGGAGGAATAAAATTGAAGCTAAATGGAAAAAATGCCATGGTAACCGGTGGTTCCCGGGGAATTGGAAGGGCCGTTGCCCTGACCCTGGCGGCGGCAGGAGCCAATGTAATCATAAACTATACCAGCAACGAGGCCGCAGCCATGGCAGTAGTAAATGAAATAGAGGCCCTGGGTGTGAAGGGATTGGCCTTGAAAGCAGATGTTTCTGATGGCCAGGCAGTGAAAGGGATGTTTGACGAAATTGAGGCAAGCCTTGACAGGGTAGATATTCTGGTTAATAATGCCGGCATTACCAGAGACAATTTGTTGATACGAATGAAGGAACAGGATTGGGAACAGGTTATGGATGTTAACCTGAAGGGAGCATTTCTTTGCACCAAAGCCGCAGTGAGAAAAATGATCAAGCAGCGATTTGGAAAAATCATTAATATTTCTTCTGTGGTGGGGGTTGCAGGAAACCCTGGTCAAGCCAATTATTGTGCTTCCAAGGCCGGTTTAATAGGCTTCACAAAATCCCTGGCCAAAGAGCTGGCAGGAAAGGGGATTAATGTAAATGCGGTGGCACCTGGCTTTATTGAAACAGACATGACAGACCAGTTATCTGATCAGCTAAGGGAAGAAATGCTAAAGGGTATACCCATGGGCCGCTTTGGCAGGCCTCAGGATATTGCCGACACAGTATTGTTTTTAAGCAGTGATTATGCTAATTACATTACCGGTCAGGTGATAGGTGTCAATGGTGGCATGGCATTATAATATTAATTTATAACAATAAAAATAACAGGAGGAATTAACATGTTTGAAAAAGTAGTTAAAATAATTGGTGATCAATTAGGACTTGATGATGTAAAGGATATTACCCCAACAACTTCTTTAATGGGAGATTTAGAAGCTGATTCATTGGATGCTGTTGAAATTATTATGGCAATTGAAGATGAATTTGGGGTAGAAATACCTGATGATGAGGCAGAAAAATTTAAAAATATCGGTGATATTGTAAAATACGTAGAAGCCAATCAATAATATTAGCTAAATGCTGGTAGAAGCTTCAATCAGAGGGGGACTATAGGAATGCGAAGAAGAGTTGTTGTCACAGGAATAGGCTGCGTGACTCCCATCGGTACTGGAAAGGAAGAATTTTGGAGCAGCTTATTGGCAGGAAAATCTGGCATTGATTACATCACTAGATTTGATACAGTCGATTATCCTACTAAAATTGCTGCCGAAATAAAAGATTTTAATCCAGAGGATTATATTGATAAAAAAGAGCTAAAGAAAATGGATCGTTTTACCCAATTGGCCGTGGCAGCTTCAAGGATGGCCATGGAGGATGCCAATCTGAAATTAGAAAGCCTTGAGGCTGAACGCTTTGGTGTCATCCTGGGAACAGGCATAGGAGGAATTGGAACCTTTGAGGAGCAGTACCAAAGGCTGCAGGAAAAGGGGCCTAAAAGAATCAGCCCCTTCTTTATTCCCATGCTGATTTCTAACATTGGAGCAGGTTATGTTTCAATGAGCTTAGGGGCTAAGGGACCCAACACCACAGTGGTTACTGCCTGTGCGTCGTCAACCAATGCCATTGGAGAAGCCTTTAAGGTGATAGAACGGGGGGCAGCTGAGGTAATGGTGACGGGAGGAATGGAGGCTTCCATCACCCCCCTGTCCATTGCAGGCTTTTGTTCTATGAAGGCAATGTCAACCAATAACGATGATCCAAAGGGAGCCAGCAGACCCTTTGATTTAAATCGAGATGGCTTTGTAATGGGAGAAGGGGCAGGAATATTAATATTAGAGGAATTGGAGCATGCCTTGAAGCGAGGTGCTACTATTTACGCAGAGGTGGCGGGCTATGGTATGAGTGCAGATGCCTATCACATTACCGCCCCCTCTCCCGAAGGTGAAGGGGCAGCCAGGTCAATGCAGGAGGCCCTAAAGGACGCCGGTATTTCTCCTGAGGCCATCGATTATATCAACGCCCATGGTACAAGTACACCCTATAATGATTTATTTGAGACCCTGGCAATTAAAGGGGTATTTCAAGAGCATGCCTATCAATTGAGTGTCAGCTCTACAAAATCCATGACAGGTCACCTGTTGGGGGCAGCAGGCAGTATCGAAGCCATTGCTTGTATTAAGGCGATTGAACAGGGGATCATTCCCCCGACCATTAATTTAAATGATCCAGATCCCCAGTGTGATCTGGACTATGTACCCAATCAACCTAAGAAAAGGGCTGTTAACTATGCCCTGTCCAACTCATTAGGCTTTGGCGGACATAACGCAACGATCATAATGAAAAAGTATTAATAATTGGGAAGTAAACAATATGTAAAAATAATTATAGAGGGGTAACTCTCTATAATTATTTTTTGAATGATTGTATTATTTTCTGTGGCAATATATAATTAAAAGCTGTGAAGGATTTTGTTAATATTTGGAGAACTTATGATTTGAAAGAATACTTATTCAGCTAACTGAGTAATAGGAGGAAATAGGATGTCATTGAACAAAGCCAGTGAAGAAAAAATTGCCCAATTACAAAAGCAAATTAATTATCGGTTTAAAAATCCCCAATTAATTATAGAAGCCATAACCCATAGCTCCTATGCCAATGAAATTAAACATAGAAAGGTATGTCATAACGAACGCCTGGAATTTTTAGGTGATTCGGTGTTAAGTATTATTATTAGTGATTATATTTTTCACCGCTATAGCCAGTTGCCCGAGGGGGAATTGACAAAGGTTAGGGCCAATGTGGTATGTGAATCCTCCCTGGCCGGTAAAGCCAGATCAATAAAGCTGGGAGATTTTATGATGCTGGGACGAGGAGAAGAGCTGTCGGGGGGAAGACAAAGAGTTTCAATATTGGCAGATGCCTTTGAGGCCCTCATCGGAGCTATTTATATTGACGGAGGGATGGCGCCGGCAAAGGAATTTGTATTGTCAAATCTACAGGATTTGGTGGAGCTGGCTAGTCAAGGCAATCTATTTAAGGATTATAAAACCTATCTTCAGGAACTCCTGCAAAGTAAATCCACCGAGAAAATCAGCTACCGGGTTGTCAATGAAACGGGCCCCGACCATGATAAGGTCTTTGAAGTAGAAGTGTGCTTTGGTGATCGCCCGCTGGGCAGGGGAGCCGGTAAAAGTAAAAAAGAGGCAGAGCAAAGGGCAGCCCAGGAGGCAGTGGAAAAGGTAATGAAGAGCTAATGCATAAGAAAAAGTATATTATTCCCCTGTTTATTCCCCATTTAGGCTGTCCCCACGATTGTATTTTCTGTAATCAGAAAAAAATAGCAAGTGATATCTTAGAAATGGATGAGAAAAGGGTCGCCAGCCAGATTGAGGAGCATCTACAATTTACGGCCCATCGGGAATATCACCGGGAGGTGGCCTACTATGGCGGAAGCTTCACCGGCCTTCCCTGGCAGCAGCAGGAAGCATTCCTCAGACCTGCCTTTAAGGCCAGGCAGGCAGGCTTCATAGATGCCATCAGGCTTTCTACCCGACCAGACTATATTACCAGGGAAATTCTTATAAAATTAAAGGCCCTGGGTGTAACTACAATTGAATTGGGGGTACAGTCCACTAACCGTCAGGTATTGGAACAGAGCCACAGGGGCCACACCAAAGAGGATGTGGATCGGGCCGTGGAGGCTATTCAATCCATGGGCTTTTCCCTGGGGCTTCAAATGATGGTGGGACTACCGGGAGATTCTACAGAAGCCCTTCGAAAGACTGTAGCAGATTTTATTCAATATGCTCCGGATTTTGTACGGGTTTATCCCACGCTGGTCATAAAAGATACGGGCCTTGAGGAATCCTATCGAAAAGGAGAATATCGGCCCCTCGACCTAGAGGAATGTGTTGTTCTTTGTAAAGATATATTGATTTCCTTTCAGCAGGCAGGCATTCCGGTAATTCGACTGGGGCTTCAGACCACCGAGGAAATTGCTCCGGGAAAAAGTGTTGTGGCAGGACCCTTTCACCCCGCCCTCAGGGAGCTGGTGGAGGGTGAAATCCTTCGGGAAAGGCTTCAACAGATGATCGATGGAAAGTCCCAAAGACCCACAGGACACCTTACAATTGCCTGTCACCTGCGGGATGTTTCCAAGGTAGCAGGCTATCGTCGAGGGAATAAACGGTATTTAATGGCAAGGTACGGCTTGACAGGCATCACGATCCAGCCTAAGGAGGGGCTTAAGCAGGGAGAGCTGATCCTGTCCTGGCAGTAGTCAACCCCCAAAGGTTTCCCGGGAATTAGGGTACTAGAGTTATTCTAAGGATTATGATAAAATAAACCAGTAAAGATTTCAATGGAAGCTTGGGGTGATGGAATTTGTATTTAAAACGATTGGAAGTACAGGGATTTAAATCCTTTGCAGATAAAATAGATATGCAGTATGAAGGGGGCATTACCGGTGTGGTAGGGCCCAACGGGAGTGGAAAGAGCAACATTTCTGACTCAATTCGGTGGGTGCTGGGGGAGCAGAGCCCAAAGTCATTGCGGGGAAGTAAAATGGAGGATGTCATTTTTGCCGGTACTTCCAGTAGAAGACCTCTGGGGATGGCAGAGGTTTCTTTAACCCTGGACAACAGCTCCCATATGCTGCCCATAGATTATGGGGAAGTAACCATTACCAGAAGGGTGTATCGATCGGGAGAAAGTGAATACTATTTGAACAAGTCCTCCTGCCGCTTGAAGGATATCAGAGAACTGCTGATGGATACAGGAATCGGAAAGGAAGGTTATTCCATAATTGGACAAGGGAAAATAGATGAAATATTAAATAGTAAGCCCGAGGAAAGAAGATTAATATTTGAAGAGGCGGCGGGTATCATCAAATATAAAACCCGGCGGGATGAGGCAGATAAAAAATTAAACGCCACCAAGGAAAATCTATTGCGGGTGGCTGATATTCTGCATGAATTGGAAAATCAATTGGAGCCTTTAAAAAGACAAAGTACAAAGGCTAAGAAATTCAAAGAACTGAAGGAATCTTTGCTGAAGCTTGAAGTTAACCTATTCATTAGAGAAATTGACAAAATCGATCAGGAATTGAAGCAAATCCTTGGTCAAATTGAATCCATCAGTCAATCACTCAAGCAGCAGCAGGAAATTAAAGAGCAGCATCAACAAAAATTGGCTGAGGTGAAGGAACGACTTAATGAGTGTGAGGCGGCCTGTGAAAAGGCCCAGGGAAGCCTTCACCAAACAGAAAATGAAATAAAGGAAAAGGAAGGGCAAATCAGCCTGCACCGAGAGAAAATCAGCAATAGTAATACAAATCTAAAGCGAATAGAAGAAGAATTGCTAAACCTTGAGGATGAAGATTCTCAGGTTTCTCAGACTTTGGACAAAAAGCTAAGGGAACTGGAGGAGACCTGCAAGGAACTGGAGGCCATGGAGGGCCACTTGGCTGAAAAGCTCAAGAATCAGGAAGCTCAAATTCAGATGAACAGCGAGAGGGAAAGGGAATTAGAAGGTTCGAAGGGCCAAATTATTGATACGTTAAATGAGATTTCAGATAAAAAAAGTGAATTAAATAGTTTAAGAACCCTGATGAGAACGATGGAAGAAAGAATCGCACAGGTTCAGGAGGAAATCACCTCTCAGCGGCTTAGAGCAGAGGAAAAGCAGAAAAGCCTGGGACAATTGAATGGTGAGCTTGAAGCCCTACATAGTCAAATAAAGGAAAATGAGAAAGCCATCGAGGAAGGGCAAGGCCAAGATAAGCTGCTGGAGACAAACCTTCTAACCAAAACCAGGGAAGTGGAGAAGCTTAAAAGTGAATTCAATCATAAAAGCTCTCGAAAAAATTTGCTGGAGGAATTGGAAAGGGAGCATGATGGCTTCAACAAGAGCGTTAAAAATATTTTAACAGCCTGCGAAAAAAATCCTTCCCTTGGTAAGGGAATCCATGGCGTGGTGGCAGACCTTATTAAGGTGCCCAAGGGCTATGAAATCGCCATCGAGACCGCCCTGGGGTCAGCCATCCAGAACATTGTCAGTGAAACCGAAGCCGATGGAAAGCGGCTAATTGACCATATGAAGCGGCATAATTTGGGTAGAATCACCATTTTACCCATCAGCTCCCTTCAAAAGAGAAGTATTACCCCCGAGGAACAACATTTAATTAAGGACTTTAAAGAGGTACAGGGGGCCTTTGATATTATTGAGGCAGATCAACGCTTTAGCAATGTTTTTTCTAACCTGCTTTCAAGGGTATTAATTGTACCCAATCTGGAAATCGGTATACAGGTGGCTAGAAAATTACAATATCGATTGAAAATTGTCACCCTTGAGGGAGATCAATTAAACATTGGCGGTTCCATGACCGGGGGCAGCTCGGTTAAGGCTTCAGCCGGTATTTTGGGCAGAAAACGAGAATTAGAGGAGTTGAAGGGTCAGTTACAGGAACTGGAAAGACAAGCCCAGGCATGTCAGCAGCAGCACCAGGCTATGCTTAGGGAAAGAGAAGCTATTCAATTGAAGCTAAGTCAATGTCTGACCCTACAACAGGAGCATCGAATACAAGAGGTAACCTTGAAGAATCGAATTGATCAGATTACAGGAGAGCTGGATCAGATTAAGACCCATCAAGGGCAATTAAACAACGAATTAAAGCAGCTGCATGACGTAAGGGAAAGCTCTGCTGAAAAGGAAAGAAAGGAGCAGACCGAAATTGAAGTCCTGGATCAAAAAATAGCCGATGTGCAAAGCCAGATTAACCGGGAACAAAGGAGTCTGCAGGAGGAGCGCCTGCAACTAGAGGCATTGAATGATGAAATTACCCGGGAAAAGGTAAGGGCTGCCTCGGTGGAGGGTAACAAAAAAAACCTGCTTCAAGAGATTCAGCACCTTCAACAAAGGCTAAAGCAGAACCAGCAGCAGCGATTGAAAAAGCAGGATGAAATTGAACATACAAGGAAAGCCCAAGGGGATCTGAACCAGGGGCTGGCCGACAATGAAAAGGAGCTGTCAGCCCTACAAAGCCAGCTGGAGGGCCTGAGGGCTGAGCTTGACCTATTAAAACAAAATAAAAATGAAATATTAGCGGAAGAAAATAAAGTAAAGGAGCTGCTGGTAAATCATGAAA
This sequence comes from Alkaliphilus crotonatoxidans, assembly GCF_054658015.1. Classification (NCBI taxonomy): domain Bacteria; kingdom Bacillati; phylum Bacillota; class Clostridia; order Peptostreptococcales; family Natronincolaceae; genus Alkaliphilus; species Alkaliphilus crotonatoxidans. Next base: position 1,284,169 of record NZ_BAAHXS010000006.1, on the reverse strand, counting down.
ATACAATGGCAGGGCTCCAGGAAAGCACCCATAAGCTTGAATTAAAGCGAACCCGGCTGGAAATGCAGCAGCAAAGCTATTACAATAAATTATGGGAAGACTATGAGCTAACCTATACTACTGCCCAGTCCCACCGGGAGGAAATTGCCGATATTAACCAGGCCAACAGGGATATTAAAAAATATAAAGATGAGATGAGGGCCCTTGGGAATGTAAATTTGGAGGCCATTGAAGAATATGAAAAGGTCAAGGAACGATACCAGTTCCTCAAGCAGCAGCAGGAGGATTTAATTCAGGCAAAAGAATCCCTGACAGAGGTCATCAAGGAAATGGAAAAAACCATGGAAAAGCAATTTATGGAACAATTCCAGATTATTAGGGAAAATTTTAATCAAGTCTTTAAAAAGCTATTCGGAGGTGGCAGGGCTGATTTAATTTTGGAAGCTGAGGGAAACATATTAAACAGTGGGATTGATATTATTGCCCAGCCGCCGGGAAAAAAGCTGCAAAACCTATCGCTTCTATCGGGAGGGGAAAGGGCCTTAACTGCCATATCACTGTTATTTGCCATATTGCTGGTGAAGCCAAGCCCCTTCTGTATACTGGACGAGATTGAGGCTGCCCTGGATGACGCCAATGTCAAGCGATTTGCAGATTTTTTAAAGGAGCTTTCTCAATCAACTCAATTTATTGTCGTTACCCATCGAAAGGGAACAATGGAGATAGCCGATGTACTCTATGGAGTTACCATGGAGGAAGAGGGGGTTTCAAAGCTGGTTTCAGTCAAACTATCAGATAAAAACGAAGTGATCGCCAGTTAGGAGGAGTAAAATGTTTAAAAAGCTATTTGATAAATTAAAAAAAGGTGAAACAAATAAAGCCGGTGTAACAGAAGGAGAAGAGCCAAAGGAGCTGCCCCAGGAGCCGAAGGCTCCCTTAGAGGAAGCAGAATTGGTTGAAATGCCAAGCGAGACTCAAACAGAAGACCGTCCCCAGGAAATCCTTGAAAAAGCAGTAATGGAGCAAGAAGAAAATATTGAACCGGAGGAGTCAATTGAGGAAGAACCCCCCTCAAGCCGATTCAACCTATTTAAGCGGCTTAAGGATGGTCTCTCAAAAACTAAACAGGGCATTACAGGAAAAATAGAGGATTTAATTAAATCCTATCAAAAAATTGATGAGGATCTTTTTGAGGAAATAGAAGAAATTTTAATTACTGCCGATCTAGGGGTGGAAACCACCATGGAAATCATTGATGATTTGAAGGATCGGGTAAAAACAGAGAAAATAACAGAACCCACCGCCATAAAGGGCTTGTTAAAGGAAAAGCTGACGGCATTACTAAACGAGTTCTCAGATAATAGTCCATTAAAAACCGAGCCGGCCCCTGCCATTATTTTGGTGGTTGGAGTAAATGGAGTGGGAAAGACCACTTCCATCGGGAAAATAGCCCATCGATTAAAAAAAGAAGGGAAAAAGGTAGTACTGGCTGCCGGCGATACCTTCAGGGCTGCTGCGGCAGACCAGCTTAAAATATGGGGAGACCGTGTTGGCGTTGAAGTAATCAGACACCAGGAGGGAGCAGACCCCGGGGCTGTGATTTATGATGGCATACAGGCTGCCAAGGCAAGGCAGGCTGATGTTTTGATTTGTGATACTGCCGGTAGGCTCCACAACAAGAAAAATCTGATGAATGAGCTGGGCAAAATATTTAAAATTGTTGAACGGGAATACAGCAATGCCACCAAGGAGGTTCTGCTGGTTCTGGATGCTACCACAGGTCAAAATGCCATTCAGCAGGCTAAGGTATTTAAAGAGGTGGCTGATATTACTGGTTTGGTGTTGACAAAGCTGGACGGTACAGCCAAAGGTGGGGTCGTGGTGGCCATCAGCAGAGAACTGAAGATTCCCGTTAAGCTCATTGGCGTTGGAGAAAAAATGGAGGACCTACAGGAATTTGATGCAAAGGATTTTGTTGAGGCCCTATTTGGGGAAGAATAAAGAAGAAAGGTAAAAAAAGATTTGACAAGGGTTGTAATTTATTATAAAATACTTCTGTAAAGGAAACAACCTTTACACCATCTAATGCCGTTTATTTGGGATGTGTTTATAGAATGCTGGAAAAAACCATCGAAATATCAATGCTTTACGACTTTTACAGTCAGCTTCTAACTGAAAAACAGCAGGAAATGATAGACCTTTACTATAATCAGGATTTTTCCCTGGGAGAAATTGCTGAGGTGTTTGCTGTTTCAAGGCAAGCTGTATATGATACCTTAAAACGGACAGAAAAGATTTTGTATGAATACGAAGAAAAGTTGAAGCTGGTTCAATTGTTTACGAAACGCAGTGAAGCCATAGAAGAAGTATTGGCAAAGGTGGTTCGACTGGAGCAAAGGCTTCGGGAAAAGGCTGGCAATGAAGAAATAAAGGCGCACCTTGAGGGAATAAAGGGTTTATTATCGGATATGTTGAGTTAACTTATTAAGGAGGTTTCATATGGTCTTTGAGGGATTGGCGGAAAAACTCCAGAACACCTTAAACAAACTCAAGGGTAAAGGAAAAGTATCTGAAAAAGATGTCAACGAAGCCATGAGGGAAGTAAAGCTGGCCCTTCTTGAGGCCGATGTTAACTTTAAGGTTGTGAAGGATTTTATTAACCGGGTTAAGGAACGGGCCGTTGGTTCAGCGGTTTTAGAAAGCCTTACCCCTGGGCAGCAGATTATTAAGATTGTCAATGAAGAGCTTACAGCATTAATGGGCTCTACTAATAGTAAAATTACCTTTGCCTCAAAGCCGCCAACGGTGATTATGATGGCAGGTCTTCAGGGAGCAGGTAAAACAACGACTACGGGTAAATTGGCAAAGCTATTGAAAAAACAGGGAAAAAGACCCCTCCTGGTGGCCTGTGATATTTATCGGCCTGCCGCCATTAAGCAGCTTCAGGTGGTGGGAGAGCAGGTTGAGGTTCCTGTCTTTACCATGGGAGACAAGATAAGCCCTGTAGAAATTGCCAAGGCTGGAGTCAATCATGGATTAGACCATGGTAATGATTTGATTATAATTGATACAGCAGGACGTTTGCATATTGATGAGGATTTAATGGAGGAGCTTCAAAGCATTAAAGAAACCATTAAACCCCATGAAATATTACTGGTGATTGATTCCATGACTGGGCAGGATGCCGTTAATGTTGCTCAGCATTTCAACGATAAGCTGGGAATTGACGGAGTGATTCTAACCAAGCTGGATGGCGATACCCGGGGAGGGGCTGCCCTTTCTGTCAGGGCCGTCACCAATAAGCCCATAAAATTTGCTGCCCTGGGTGAAAAAATGGACGACCTGGAGCCCTTTCATCCCGATCGAATGGCCTCCAGAATCCTTGGAATGGGTGATGTACTCAGCCTGATTGAAAAGGCCCAGGCCAACTTTGATGCCAAAAAGGCAAAGGAGCTGGAAAATAAAATTAAAAGCCAGACCTTTACCTTTGAAGATTTCCTGGATCAGCTTCAGCAGGTAAAAAATATGGGCCCCATCAGTCAATTGCTTGAGATGATTCCCGGAGCGGGAAAGCAGCTTAAGGGTATGGAGGTTGATGAAAAGGAGCTTCTGCATATTCAAGCCATTATTCAGTCGATGACCCGGGAAGAACGGGTGAATCCTTCCATACTGAATGCCGGCAGAAGAAAGCGAATTGCCCTGGGTAGCGGTACCTCTGTACAGCAGGTAAATCGTTTGATCAAGCAGTTTGAGCAAACCCGTAAAATGATGAAGCAATTCACCGACATGGAAAAGACCATGAAAAAGGGAGGAAAAATGAAGCTTCCTTTCTTTGGAAAATAAATTTTAAAATTGTACTTTTAAAAGGAGGTGAAAGAATGGCTGTTAAAATTAGATTAAAAAGAATGGGTGCTAAGAAAAGACCTTTTTACAGAATCGTAGTTGCTGACTCAAGGGCACCAAGGGATGGTAGATTCATTGAGGAAATAGGTTACTACAATCCGGTTTCCGAGCCAAAGGAAATTAAAATAGATGATGAAAAGGCTACTAAGTGGCTGAAAACTGGCGCGCAACCAACTGACACTGTAAAATATCTGCTTAAGAAGAATGGCATTATTGAATAATAATGTAATTTAGGGGGGTTTACAAATGGGCGAATTAGTTAAAGTAATCGCTAAGGCACTAGTCGATTTTCCTGATCAGGTAGTAGTCAATGAAGTTGAAGGAAATCAATCTATTATAGTTGAGCTAAAGGTAGCCCCAGAGGATATGGGAAAAGTCATTGGTAAACAAGGTAGAATCGCTAAGGCTATTAGAACCGTTGTAAAAGCTGCGGCCACCAAGGATAACAAAAGAGTAATTGTAGAAATCATCTAAAAAGGATTAGGTAACCCTAATCCTTCTTTACTATTTCAGTAAAATAGAGTTGTCAAAAGTAGGTGGTAAAATAGGTATGAAAAACTTACGTGTTGGTCAAATTGTTAATACCCATGGAATTAAAGGTGCCCTGAAGGTATTACCCCTAACTGACTATCCCGAACGCTTTGAGGAACTGGAATGGGTTTATATTGAGGGCCGTCAAGAGAAGTATTACTTTGAAAAAATACAATATCAGAATAACACAGTATTAATTACCTTTAAGGGTCTTAATGACATCAATCAGGTAGAGGGTTTCAAAGGGAAGTATCTGGTGATTGATTCCAGTCAACGGCGGGAGCTTCCCGAGGATACCTATTATATTGCCGACTTGATTGGCCTCGAGGTATATACCGTGGAAGGGGTTTATCTTGGTAAAATAAAGGAAATACTACAGGCAGGCTCTAATGAGGTATATGTGATTCAGCATGAAGATAAAGAGGTATTAATTCCTGCAGTTAAGGAATTTGTACCGCTAATTGATCTTGAGGCTAGAAAGGTCATTGTAGACCCCATCGAAGGAATGATAGAATGATTATCAGAATCATGACCCTGTTTCCCCAGATGTTCGAGGCTCCCCTGGGGACCAGTATATTACAAAGGGCCCGTCAGCGTGGACTCTTAGACATCGCCTGTATGAATATCCGTGATTATGCCGATAATAAGCATAAAAAGGTAGATGATTATCCCTACGGAGGGGGACCGGGTATGGTGATGACCCCCCAACCTATTTATGATTGTCATCAATCCATTTTAAAGGAGCTTTCCCCCGAAAGACCCAGAACCATTTATTTATCACCTAAAGGTAGGGTTTTTGATCAAAATCTGGCAGCAGAGCTGGCCAGTGAAGGTCATCTGATTTTTTTATGTGGTCATTATGAAGGGATCGATCAAAGGATCATTGATGAGCTGGTTACTGATGAAATTTCCATCGGTGATTATGTATTAACAGGGGGTGAGCTTCCAGCCATGGTGGTCATCGATGCTTTGGCCCGACTGATACCCGGAGTCCTTTCCCAGGAGGATTCCTATGAAGAGGAATCCTTTTATTCAGGGTTATTGGAGTATCCTCAATATACTCGGCCTCCCAATTTCAATGGTAGCGAGGTGCCCGAGGTGCTGCTTTCAGGAAACCATAAGAACATTGAACTTTGGCGGCGGCAAAAATCCTTGGAGCTTACCCTGGAAAGAAGACCAGATCTATTGGAAAGGGCTGAACTCTCTAAGGCCGATCAAAAGCTTTTGAAATTAATTATTGAAGAAAAAAATAAAAACAGGTAAGTCGAGTAATATTCTATTGTCAAGGGACAGTAGGTATGATATAATTACAAAGGAATTACGGGCGGTCCTCTATGAAAGGCTCATATGAACGTCTACGAAGGAAGGAGGGACTACTGATGGATTTAATCAATGCAATGACCAATGATCAAATGAAAAAGGAAGTTGTACCATTTAACACTGGTGATACAGTAAAGGTACACGTTAGAATCAAAGAGGGAAACAGAGAAAGAATTCAGATTTTCGAAGGAATTGTTATTAAAAGACAAGGCGGAGGAATTGCTGAAACCTTTACCGTAAGAAGAATTTCTTATGGCGTAGGGGTTGAAAGAACTTTCCCGATCCACTCTCCTAAAATCGAAAAGATTGAAGTTGTAAGCCGTGGTAAGGTAAGAAGAGCCAGACTGTACTATCTTCGTGATCGAATTGGTAAGGCGGCCTTCAGAATTAAGGCAAAGAAATAATATACTTAATAAGTATAAAAAAGGGACTGGATACAGTCCCTTTACTTATATTACTAGCCTATTCAAAAGCCCGTAGAAAGATATAAGCAAACCAGCCTGGCTGAGGGTGGGGGTTTTTTAACAGGCTAGATCGACAGCAATTTATGGCAAAAGGAGATGAAAATATGAATATCAACTGGTATCCTGGGCATATGAAAAAGACCCGGGCCCTCTTAAAGGATCAATTGAAATTAGTAGATGTGGTATTTGAGCTGCTGGATGCAAGAATTCCCTTTAGCAGCAGAAACCCGGACATTGACGAGATTATAGGACAAAAACCCAAGGTAGTCGTTTTAAACAAGGTAGACCTGGCCGACGAGGCCATAACCGTAAAATGGGTCGATTACTTTCGACAACAGGGAATAACTGCAATTCCCATTAACACCCTTACCGGGGCAGGATTAAGGCAGGTTATGGCTGAAGGAGAGAAGGCCGTAAAGGATAAAATGGAGGCACTGATTGAAAAGGGAAGAAAGGCCAGGGCAATTCGAATTATGATGGTAGGAATCCCTAATGTAGGAAAATCATCAATTATTAATCGTTTGGCTGGGAAAAAAAGTGCCCAGACGGGGGACAGGCCCGGTGTTACCAAAGGAAAGCAATGGATTCGCCTAAAAGGGAATATGGAGCTGCTGGATACCCCGGGGATACTCTGGCCTAAATTTGAAGACCAGACGGTAGCCATGCACCTGGCCTTTACCGGGGCCATTAAGGATGAAATTATGGATGTAGAAACCCTGGCATTAAAGCTCATTACATATCTAAATGAACATCACAGTGAAAAGCTAAAGAGTCGGTATCATCTTGAGAATGAAGCAGCTCAGCCTTTAGAGGTAATGGAGGAAATGGCTAAAAATCGAGGCTGTATTATACGGGGCGGTGAAGTGGATTATACTAGAATCGCTAATATTTTGCTGGATGAGTTTCGCTCAGGAAGAATTGGAAAAATCACCCTGGAAACACCGGAGGATTTGATTAGGCAGGAGGAACGATAATTCAATAAAGGGGGCGTTAACATGGGTATATCCGACATAGAAAGAGAGCTATGGAGCAATGGCTATCAGCTGGTTGCCGGCTGCGATGAGGTGGGCAGGGGGTGCCTTTTCGGCAGTGTTCTGGCGGCAGCGGTGATTTTACCCAGGAATGTTGAAATAGAAGGGGTAAGGGATTCTAAAAAAATTGCTGCTAAAAAAAGAGAGCAGCTGTATGAACAAATTATGGAGCAAGCCATGGCAGTAGGAGTAGGAACCGTTTCGGCCCAGGTCATTGACGAAATAAATATCAAAAATGCTGCCCGATTGGCCATGATGAAGGCTGTTAAAAATTTAAAGGATTCCGGGGGGCAAAGGATGATACCGGATTATCTTTTAATTGACGCAGAGAAGATTAATCTTAAGATTCCTCAGCAATCCATTATTAAGGGGGATGATTTGTGTCACAGTATTGCAGCAGCATCAATTGTAGCCAAGGTATTAAGGGATCGAATGTGTTTAAAGTGGGCCAAGGAATATCCCCAATATGGTCTGGAACAACACAAGGGGTATGCAACAAAGCTACATAAAGAGGCCCTTTTAAAATACGGCCCCAGCCAGCTGCATCGAAAAAGCTTTTTAAAGAAAATACTTTTGCCTGCCGCAGAAAGTGGAGCCTAGTCCCATGAAAATTGGAACCCAGGGAGAAGGCTTAAGTCAACAATATTTAAGGGAGAAGGGCTATCATATTTTACATACCAATTATCGTACCCGTTTTGGGGAAATAGATATTGTTGCCCTATATGAAAAAACCCTGGTTTTTGCTGAGGTAAAAACCAGGCAATCCATGAAATATGGCTTACCCAGGGAAGCTGTTAACTATAAAAAACAGCAAAATTACTACAGGCTGGCAGAACACTATATTAAATATTTTACAGGCTGCTATGAATCAGTACGCTTTGATGTAATTGAGGTCTATAAAAATGGAAATCAATTTAATATCGAGCATATAGAAAATGCTTTTTAAAAAGGACCTCAGGATTATAACTTATCAATCCTGAGGTCCTTTTCCATAATCTATCGAAAAGTTCTCACTTATCATTTAATAAAGGGAGCTTTCCGTATATTTTAAGCAAGCGATTTTTTAAAACCTTTCAAAGGAAGACTTTGTTCATTTTTATTTTAACAGCTCTGCTATGGGCTTTGATGGGAAGTTGGGGTAGTCAATTACCTCTCCCTCCCAGGTTCTTATTTTCACATAATTTTTCCCCTGGGAAATTAAGTATTGAGGTAAAATGGGGGTCTTTCCCTTTCCCTTGGGGGCATTAATAATATAGGTTGGTATTGCCATGCCAGAGGTATAGCCTCTTAAATATTCCATAATTTCAATTCCTTCCTCAACAGAGGTATTGAAGTGGGTTGTACCAAGAACCTTCTTGGCATGGAAAATGTAATAGGGTCGAACCCTTATCTTTAAAAGCTCTTGATTCATCAAGCGCATGACATACTTATTATTATTGACGCCATTTAAAAGCACGGCCTGATTTCCAAGGGGTATACCGATATTGGCCAGGGCCTCACAGGCAGCCTTTGATTCGGGCGTAATCTCCAGTGGATGATTAAAGTGGGTGTTGATGTAGATCGGATGATATTTTTTTAAAATTCCAAGCAGATTTTCTGTGACTCTTTGGGGCATTGTCACCAGGGTTCTTGTACCCAAACGAATATAATCTACCGAAGGAATCGATCTTAATTCACCCAGCAGCCAATCCAGCATATGATCCGACAGTGTAAAGGGGTCACCGCCGGTTATAAGTACATCACGAATCTCAGGGTTAGCCCTTACATAGTCAATTGATTCCTGAAGCAGCTCCCTGGAGGTATGGGTATCTGTCGTACCGATATTTCTGCGTCTTTGACAATGGCGGCAGTACATGGCACATTCATTGGTTACATTAATGATTAGACGGTCAGGATAACGTCTTGTGATACTCCCGGCAGGATTTGTAAATTCCTCAGCCATGGGGTCTGTGCTTCCGGTCTTCTTTTCGATTTCCAGCTTCATAGGAATAGACATGAGTTTAATAGGGCAATATTTATTTTCATCGTCAATTAATGATAGGTAATAAGGAGAAATTGACCATCTAAATTTCTTCTGAACCTGAGTAATAGCCTTTATTTCCTTTTCATCAAGGGAAATAATTTGAGTCAATAAATCTACATCAGAAATCCTATTTTTTAGCTGCCATTTCCAATCCTTCCAATCTTCTTCTGTTCCCTTCAGTAAACTTAAAATTTTTCTCTTCTTTTCTTCCTGTTTGGCAATTTGTTCTTGAGACAAACCTAAAGGTATCGTTTTTTTAATCTCTAAGTAATCTTCGATTCTGGACTTTAATTCAGCTGCTCTTTGAAGGGAAATTTCCCGGCTATTTTTTGCTGTATTGTTACATTCCATCGCATCTCCTCCTTATCAGTGGTGTTTTGCATTTCAAACCATTAGCGTACCTAAATAATTTTATAAGTCTGTCTCTTGAAAAGAACAAAAAAATTCTAATCGATATCAAACATAGATCTATTTTTGATATCATAATCGCTTAATTCTACATGTAGTATTTTGGATGTCTAAAAGGCTGCAAAGCTGTAAGCTTCACAAGAAGGGAAAATAAAGATTGATTTATTAAAGATAGGATTCTGTAGTGAATAATTATATCATATCTTTATTTCCATGTCAAAATAGCATAAATATACTATTTTATTTTTTCCTGTATTATGAAAGCTATTCTTAGTTATCTCCAATAACATCAAAAAAATAATAATCTGCCTCCATAGCAGCGGTAGAATTTTATCAAATTAAAAAGGAAATTATTATTTTACAGCGAATCTTGTAATTAATGGAATATTATAGGCTAAAAAGGAGTTTAAAAAATGCTTTCTATTATTAAAACCTGCTGTATCAATGGTATGGAGGCAACCGATATCAATGTAGAAATTGACCTGTCCAATGGATTGCCTGTAATGAACCTGGTGGGGCTGCCTGATCAGGAAGTAAAGGAATCTAGGGAACGGGTCAGGGCGGCTATTAACAACAGTGAATTGAGCTTTCCCTTAAAAAGAATTACAGTTAATTTGGCGCCGGCCGATACAAAAAAAGAAGGTACTCACTTTGATTTACCCATTGCCCTGGGTATTCTAACAGCTTCAGGACAAATAAAGGAATATGATCTTAGTCAGACAATCATTTTAGGAGAGCTTTCCCTTGATGGCAAAATACAACGGGTGAACGGTGTATTGCCGATGCTTTTGTCAATGCATCAGAGGGGCTATACAAAAGTAATTTTACCAAAGGAAAATCTAGAGGAGGCAAGGCTGGTCATGGGGCTTAGTTGCCTGGGGGTAAGCACCCTAAAGGAGCTTGCAGCCTTTATTAATGGGGAAATTACCCTGATGGCTGTGGAGGGGGATAAAAGGGTATTTGAATCGGTGCCGGAATATCTGGAGGATTTTAAAGATATCAGCGGTCAGGAAAATTTGAAGCGTGGAATGGAAATTGCCGCAGCAGGGGGGCACAATTTATTCATGATAGGACCTCCCGGCTCAGGCAAAACCATGGCCGCCAGACGGCTTCCGTCGATTCTTCCCTCCTTGAGCTTTGATGAGGCCATTGAGATAACAAAAATTTATAGCGTCGCCGGCATGTTGGACCACCGAGAGGGCATCATCCAAAAAAGGCCCTTTCGAGCTCCCCATCATACCACCTCGACTATTGCTATCACCGGGGGCGGTAGAATTCCAAAGCCCGGTGAAGTATCCCTTAGTCATCTGGGGGTTTTATTTTTAGATGAATTGCCGGAGTTTTCTAAAACCACCCTGGAGGTATTAAGACAGCCCATAGAGGATGGTTTTATCAGCTTATCTCGGGTAAATGGCTCCTATATCTATCCCTCAAGATTTATGCTGATTGCTGCTGCCAACCCATGCCCCTGCGGCTATTATCAAACCAATGCCGGTGTGGAATGTACCTGTACCCATCAGCAAATCAAGCGCTATATGGGAAAGGTGTCGGGGCCCCTTTTGGATCGTATTGATTTGGTACTGGAAACCAATGCTGTCACCTATCAGGATTTAACCCTTAAGAGGCAGGCGGAGGATTCAAAAACCATCAGAAAAAGAGTTGAAAAAGCCAATGAAATACAGCAGGAAAGGTATAAGAAAATTAAAATATATAATAATGCCCAATTAAGCCCCTCCCATATCAAAAAATATTGTGGTCTTGAACCAGGGGCAAAGGCGATGATAGAACAGGCCTTTAGGCGGATGAATCTAACCGCCAGGGCATATAATCGAATATTAAGGGTTTCCCGAACGATTGCAGATTTAGAGGCCAGTGAAGGCATTCAGTCCCATCATATTTCAGAGGCCCTTCAATATCGAAATATACGGGGAGCTTTGTAATGACTATTCAAAAATAAGGAGGTCGGCAGGTATGACAGAAAAGGAAAAAATGCTGGCGGGAAGGCCCTATCAGTCCTTTGGTGAGGAATTATTTCAGGAACGTCAGCATGCAAAGGAATTATTATTTAACTATAACAGCCTAAGGCCTAATGAACTGGAAAAACGTAATGAAATGATCAAGCAGCTCTTTGGCAGCGTAGGGAAAGGATTTTTTATTGAACCTCCCTTTCGCTGTGACTACGGTTACAATATTTCGGTTGGAGACAATTTTTATTCAAATTACAATTGTACCATCCTTGACTGTGCCACGGTAAGTATTGGAGACAATGTACTATTTGCACCCAATGTATGCCTGTTTACGGCAGGGCATCCGATACATCATGAGCCCCGAAATCAGGGGATAGAATACGCTTTTCCCATTACCATTGGAAATAATGTATGGATTGGAGGAGGCGTAATTATTAATCCCGGTGTAACCATTGGTGATAATGTGGTAATCGGCGCCGGCAGCGTCGTCACCAGAGATATCGAAGCCAATTCTATTGCTGTCGGGAATCCATGCAGGGTAATACGAAAAATTACCGATGAAGATCGGGAATATTACTATAAAAATTTAAGAATAGCAGATTTTACCTAATTGTAAAAAAGATAAAGCTTATAGCCTAGAACAAGAACCTTCTTGCCTTTAAAGAAGATATAGCACCAAAGCAGCCACGCTTTTTCCCAACATTGCCGACTATTTTATGATAAAATAAGAAGGGCATCAATAGCTGAATATAGAGAGTATTGTATAAAAATATGCTATAATAGATAGCTCAGCCTACATTGCTCAATGTTTCATTTCTTTCAAAAGTAGTTTCCAACAATAAATTAGTTGCTGAGTACTAATCTATCTTGCATACCACCAGGCCTCGCTTGAATGGAAAGATTTTTATATTCAACAATCTAACAATAGAATACAGGCATAACTAAAGCGCGGTAAAATGATTGTATACTGTATATATTGCTAGATAGGTATGATGGTCGGTAGAATTCTTGAATTAAATTTCTCATTGACTCCCTAGCATCATATATTATAGTATGGGACAATAAATTATGAACATTTCTTTTCTTTAGGGATAGCGAAAAAATTTTGAATGTCAGGAGGGAGACGATGTTTTATTCCAGTCCATTTGAAAATTTTATGTTTTCTTTAATGCCAGTTCTTCTTGTGGTGATTGCTGTGGTTGTTTTTGGAACGATAATAGTGATGATTATTAAGGGAATCGGTCAGTGGAGCTATAACAACAAGCAGCCGGTTCTTTCTGTGGCAGCTAAGGTGGTGACAAAAAGAACCAATGTCAGTTCTTCTAGTCACCATGCAGGTAATAATCTTCATCATACCAGCACAGATACCAGCTACTATGTTACCTTTCAGGTGGAAAGCGGTGATCGTATGGAATTTTTAGTCAAGCCCCAGGAATATAGCATGCTGGTGGAGGGAGATGTAGGAATATTAAAATTCCAGGGAACAAGATACCTGGGCTATGAAAGAAGGCTTCAGGAGGACAATGAAATTTAAAGCCTTTGCGAAGGTCTTAGGAAAAGACTTTTAAAAATGCAAATATGGATTCATTAAGCTGTGAAAAAAGGTGAACCATAATAATTTTTATAAAGTAAAAGGAGGATGGATTATGTTAGCGAAGGAAGGCTTTGATAATTGGGCACAAAGCTATGATGAAGGTATTTCAGAGGCTGGGGATGAATATCCCTTTGGAGGATACTATGATGTCTTGACCTGTGTTCATAGCTTGATTGATTGTCCTGAAGAAAAGAAAATCCTTGATATCGGTGTAGGAACAGGACTACTATCCTATCTGCTGTACAAGCGGGGAAGCCGAATTTGTGGAATCGACTTTTCTGAAAAAATGCTGGAAAGGGCCCGACGAAAAATGCCAAAGGCCTGTTTTTATTGTCATGACTTCAGTAAGGGACTGCCCGTTGAGGTTACAGAAAACAGGTTTGATTATGTTGTTTCCTCCTATGCTTTTCATCATTTGAAGAATCAAGAAAAAATAGAGCTGTTGAATTTAATAAGACCAATTTTAAAGGATAACGGAAAAATCATTATTGCAGATATTTCCTTTACCAATAGGCAGCAGCTTGAGGCCTGCAGAGCACAATATAAAGATCAATGGGATCACCAAGAGGAATATGTGGTGGCCGAAACATTCATGAAGGACCTCGAAGCGATGGGATGGAAATGTCAATATCAGCAGATTTCTCATTGCGGGGGAGTCTTAACAATTGAAGCCCCCCGATGTTCTCTGGAGCTTTCATAAAATCAATTAAAAGTACATTCTATATAAAGGAAGAAAATGAACGGTAGACAGATTGAACCCTGTATAATACAATAGCCTAGTACCCTTTCGCAAATAAAGGCAAGGTTATTCCTGGTATAACGTCCATATAGTTCAATATTGTTTTCTCCTCTGTCTTGAACTAGGAAATTTGCTTAGGTCTTATCTCGTCATTTAAATGACGCCTGGTACTAGGTTTAATGCCATCGTTTATAACCAGTTATCAAAGCGTAAAATACGTGGGGATACTGGTTTTTTCCATGGAATAAAATTAGGGGTTGTAAAATAAAAATTTGGTGAAAAAAGTCTTTTTAAAAAGGAAATCATCACTCCTTGAAGAATAATAGATAATAGACCGTACCTATGTTCCGTCTACATGGGTTCTGGTGAATTTAAACTGATATATATGAAGGGGAAAAGATATGAAGCTGGAAGATGCCTCTAAGGAATTGGTGGAATGGGTTAAGGTGATTATATTTTCCGTGGTAATAGCCGTCCTGTTGAATATATTTGTTTTAGAAATCTATAGAGTTCAGCAAAGCTCCATGGTACCAACCTTTTACGAAGGAGATCAAATTTTCACCTGGAAGCTATCGGGATTTTTAGGCATACAGCCCCAATATGGAGACATTGTTATTGTAGATAGCGATGTCAGTGTTGTCCGTGGCCTGGGGGATGACCTGTTGGACAGTGCCATTTTTAAAAGAGTGTTTGGTGGTTCTAATAAAAAAATGTGGATAAAACGAGTCATTGGAATGCCTGGTGATCAGTTGGAATTTAAAGGTTCAGAGCTTTATCTAAATGGTGAAAGGGTAGATGAGCCATATTTAAATGAACCCATGGAGGAACACTATGAAACCATCATAGTACCCAAGGATCATATTTTTGTAATGGGAGACAATCGAAACGACAGCAGAGACAGCCGTAATGTTGGGGCAATCCCAATCAGAAATATCAGAGGAAAGGTTTTGCTTCGATTTTATCCCCTAGAAAGGCTGAGGTTCTTTTAAATATCAGACTACATTCAGGGGAAAGAGGCAATATTATAGATGAAATAGAGGGTGAGAAGAGATGGAAAGGTATTTTACTGCCGATGAATATATAACACCTGCCGATACACCAAGGTTTTTATTAGATAAAATGGTATTCAATACCCGTGTTTATTTAATGTGGCGTTTTGTAAAGCAGGGACTGGCTTCAAGAAAAAAGGTCAGAGCAGGAATTTACCATCGAGAACAATGGGCTGCAGCGTCCTTTGATATCTTTAAATCGATTGAAGGCTGTGGCGGAAGATTTCATATTACCGGATTAAACAATTTATTAGAAATAAAACAGCCTGTGGTTTTTGTCTGCAATCATATGAGTACCTTAGAAACTGTTGTATTGCCATGTATGATAGCACCCCTTATGGAAATGACCTTTGTGGTTAAGGAGAGTCTGTTAAGGGCTCCAATTTTTGGAGAAGTTATTGGTTCTCAAAATCCGATTGTAGTAGGCCGGGCTAATCCCCGGAATGATTTACAAAAGGTTTTAACCGAAGGACAGGCCCTTTTAGAAAAGGGGACTTCAATCACTATATTCCCCCAGAGTACCAGAACAACTCGGTTTATTCCAGAGGAATTTAACAGTCTGGGGGTAAAGCTGGCTAAAAGGGTTGATGGAGCCATTGTGCCTGTGGCTTTAAAAACTGACTTTTGGGAAAATGGTAAATATTTAAAGGATTTAGGGCCGATTTTTCGTAATCGAACAATTCATTTTGCCTTTGGAAAGCCCATTAAGATAGAAGGGAATGGAAGGGATGCCCACCATCGGGCTGTCACCTTTATTCAAGAACATTTAACAAATTGGAGCGTTAATTAACGGCAACTAAAGCGGGAAAGGGGTAGCTATGGGATTATCAGAACGAGAAACTTTAATTTGGTTAAGTCATTTGGGGGGAATGACCTATCAAATGTTGACGAGGCTGAAGGATTATTTTGGAGGCCTTTGTGAAATTTTTGAGGCAGATGAACAACATTTGCAAAGAGCCCTCAAGAATCACCGAATAATTGTAGATCGAATGAAGAAAAATAGAACTGGAGCCTTTCTTGAATCAATTCAGGAGGGGCTGTTAAAAAATAATATCCGGGCCATTACCCTGTGTGATACGGATTATCCTTCAAAACTAAAGGGAATATACGATCCCCCTATTGTAATATATATAAAAGGAACCTTGGACCTCAACAGGCCCATGGTGGCCATGGTGGGCTCACGAAAAGCCAGCAGCTACGGAAGATGGGCGGCATATCAGTTTGCCAAGGAATTATCCCTTCGAGGGGTGGGAATCGTCAGTGGTCTAGCCTTGGGAATTGATGCTGTGGGCCATAGAGGGTCGCTGGAAAATGGGGGCTATACCCTTGGGGTACTGGCCTGTGGTCTGGATCAATGTTACCCTGCATCAAATCGAGAATTAGGGGAACAAATTACTGAAAAAGGTTGTCTAATCAGTGAGTATAGTCCTGAGACGCTCCCCTTGAAGCATCATTTTCCTGCCAGAAATAGAATGATCAGTGGTCTTTCAGATGGGGTTGTGGTCATTGAGGCTGCAGAAAAAAGCGGCGCCCTTATTACAGTAGACTTTGCCCTTCAACAGGGTAAAGAGGTCTACGCTTTGCCCGGCAACATTAATCAACCCCAAAGTAGAGGAACCAATTTGTTGATTAGAGAGGGTGCAAAGCCACTGCTGGAAATAGCAGATATACTGCATGATTTAGAACAAATATATGGCTCCCTTGCTCCTCAACCAAAGGAAAGGGCCTCTTCCTTAAGCCAACGAGAAACTGAGGTTTATGAGATCATTAAGAAGGGGCCGATTCATATCGATATGCTTGCCTATATGACTAAAGGTAAGATTCAAGAGTTAAATGGCATACTGACAGCATTAGAATTAAAGGGGTTCATCAGCCAATTGCCGGGTAAAACATTTACAGTCAATTAATTACTTGGTATAATGGAAGGAATGAATTTGTCTAATGTTTCCAAAATAAATGCTTACACATTGGAGGTGTGGTAATTGGCAAAATCTTTAGTAATTGTTGAATCACCTGCTAAAGCAAAGACAATAAAAAAATTTCTAGGAAACAATTATGTTGTGAAGGCTTCTGTGGGCCATATTATAGATTTACCCAAAAGTAAGCTGGGCGTTGATATAGAGAATAACTTTAATCCTGAATATATTACCATTCGAGGAAAGGGGCCTGTTCTTAAGGAAATCCGTCAAGAGGCCAAAAAAGCCAAACGAGTTCTATTAGCTACTGACCCTGACCGGGAGGGTGAGGCAATATCATGGCATTTAGCCAATGCTTTAAATATTTCTGAAGAAACCCCCTGCCGAATTGAATTTAATGAGATTACGAAAAACGCTATTAAAAATGCAGTAAAAAAACCCAGGAAAATTAACAAGAGCTTGGTAGATGCCCAGCAGGCCAGGCGTGTTCTGGACCGACTGGTGGGATATAAGATTAGTCCCCTACTGTGGAGAAATATCCGAAAGGGACTCAGCGCCGGCAGAGTTCAATCGGTGGCAACGAAAATAATTAAAGATCGAGAGGCTGAAATTCAAAGCTTTGAACCAGAAGAATACTGGAGCTTAGCGCTGGAATTAATGACTCAAAATAAAGAGACCCTTGAGGCTAAATTTCATAGCGATGCCCTGGGAAACAAGGAGCTAAAATCAAAGGAAGCAGTTGATAAGCTCCTTGAAGCAATTAAGGGGCATCAGGCAATGGTTGTCGGGGTGAAAAAAAGTGAAAAGAGAAGAAATCCCTTTCTTCCCTTCACCACCAGTACCCTGCAGCAGGAGGCCTCTAATAAGCTGGGCTTTTCTACTAAAAAAACCATGTCAATCGCCCAGCAGCTCTACGAGGGAATCGATATTGAGAAGGAAGGAACAGTGGGCTTAATCACTTATATGAGAACAGATTCCACCCGGATCTCTGAAGAGGCCAGGGGAAATACAGTAGCCCATATTGCAAAGGCATATGGCGATAAGTACCTATTAAAGACAGCCCAAAAGAAAGAAACCAAAAAAGACATACAGGATGCCCATGAAGCCATTCGGCCGACCGATGTGGAAAGGCATCCTAATACCATAAAATCTTCTTTGACGAAGGATCAATATGGTCTATATAAGCTGATTTGGGAAAGATTTGTTGCCAGTATGATGGCACCGGCTGTTTATGATACCCTTTCTATTGAGTTGACGGTAAATGATATCAACTTCCGGGCATCGGGCTCCCGTCTGAAATTCGATGGTTTTTTAAAGGTGTACTCCCATGCCAGTGTGTCAGAGGAGGTTAATCTGCCGATCCTTAAAGAAGGCGATACTTTGACTGTCAGTCAAACCCTGCCCAAACAACACTTTACCCAACCACCGCCACGATATACAGAAGCTTCTCTGGTTAAGACCATGGAGGAGCTGGGAATTGGAAGGCCCAGTACCTATTCTCCGACGATTTCTACAATCCTTTCCAGAGGCTATGTTGAAAAGGAAGGTAAATATCTAAAGCCTACTGAACTGGGAACGATTGTAACAGAAATACTAGAGAACTATTTTGGCGAAATTCTGGATATTCACTTTACTGCCGACCTGGAGCAGCGTCTGGATGAGGTGGAAGAGGGTGACAAGGATTGGAAAAGGCTCATTAAGGGCTTTTATGATTCCTTTGAAGAAATGTTGAAGATTGCAGAAAAGGATATGGAAGAAATTGATCTGGTGGAGGAAAGCGACGAGGATTGTAAGGTTTGTGGAGCAAAGATGCTGATTAAGCACGGGCGATATGGTAAGTTTTTAGCCTGCTCCAATTATCCCGAGTGTACCCATACCGAGCCGATATTGCATAAAATTGGGTTAAAATGCCCTGAATGTCATGAGGGAGAAGTGATTGAACGAAGATCAAAGCGAGGAAGATTATTTTATGGCTGCAGCAGGTTCCCCCAATGTCGGTTTGTTTCATGGAATAGGCCAATAGACCGAAAATGTCCTCAATGCCAACAGATTTTAGTATATAAGAAAGGTAAAAAAGGAGACCGGATTGTTTGCAGTAATAAGGAATGCAAATTCGAGGAGAAAATTGAAAATTAAAAAAATTTTCTTAATATATTTAAATATGTGTTGAAACCCGTTATTACTTATGATAACATTTCATTTGGGTTGAATCACATATTAAATATTGGGGGTGCAGGAATGATAAAGGGCACAACAATTGTTGCAGCACGGCTAAGTAGTTCAGATGCTGCCATAGCCGGTGATGGGCAGGTAACCCTGGGAGAAAAGGTTGTTATCAAAAACCATGCTAAAAAAATTAGAAGAATATACAATGATGAGGTGTTGATAGGCTTTGCCGGCTCTGTTGCGGACGCCTTCACACTGGCTGAAAAATTTGAAACCTATCTGGAAAAGCATGGGGGAAACCTAAAGCGAGCAGCTGTTGAACTGGCTCAAAGCTGGAGGCGAGATAAGTACTTGACTAAACTGGAGGCCATGCTGATTGCCTTGAATCGAGAAGCCATGCTTGTAATCAGCGGTACAGGTGAGGTCATTGAGCCCGATGGAAACGTCATTGCCATAGGGTCAGGCGGCTCTTATGCCCTGGCGGCGGCCCTTGCCTTAAGTCAGCATTCGACCCTTTCTGCAAGGGAAATCGTAGAAAAGTCCCTTAAAATTGCTGCAGACATCTGTGTATATACCAATCATCATATTTCGGTTGAAGCACTTTAGGGCTTTCAAAAGTGAGGTGGAAAAATGTCAAGCTTTACACCAAAGGAAATTGTTGAAGCCTTAGACAAATATATTATAGGTCAGCATCGGGCAAAAAGGGCAGTGGCTATTGCCTTGAGAAACCGCCATCGAAGAAGACAAGTATCAATTGAATTCCAAGACGAAATAAAACCCCAAAATATACTCATGATTGGACCCACTGGAGTTGGAAAAACAGAAATTGCCAGAAGAATGGCAAAGCTGGTAGGAGCCCCCTTTGTAAAGGTTGAAGCAACAAAATTTACCGAGGTAGGCTATGTAGGCAGAGACGTGGAATCCATGGTGCGTGATTTAGTAGAGGATTCTATTCGTATTACAAAGAGTACCTATATAGAAAAAAATTATACCAAAGCTAAGGAACTGGCCGGTGAAAGACTTTTGAGCCTGCTAGACCCATCATCAGCCAAGGGACCAGCCTTTAAAAATCCCCTTGAAATGTTGTTTCAATCACCCACCGATCCAGATATTAAGAACGATACTGCTGGTGAGTCTGAGAGGAAACTAAAAAGGCAGCAGATCAAGGAACAATTGGAAAAGGGGCTTTTGGAGGATGAAATGGTAGAGGTTGATGTGCTTGATCAGCGACCCTCCACCCTGGGATTCTTCTCTGGCAATGAAGAGATGAATATTAATTTACAGGATGTGATTGGAGAAATATTACCTCAAAAAACCAAGAAAAAAAAGGTCACCGTAGCAGCTGCCCGCAGTATTTTAGTAGAACAGGAAGCACAAAAATTGGTGGATATGGATGATGTGATTCAACAGGCTATAGAAAATGTTGAGCAGAATGGGATCATCTTCATTGATGAAATAGACAAAATAGCTGGGAAGCAGAGTGCTTCGGGCCCCGATGTTTCAAGGGAGGGGGTTCAAAGAGATATTCTGCCGATTGTCGAGGGCAGTACGGTCATGACAAAGCATGGCCCTGTCAAGACTGATCATATCTTGTTTATCGCAGCAGGAGCCTTTCATATTGCCAAGGTAAGTGATTTAATTCCAGAGCTACAGGGTAGATTTCCTATAAGGGTAACCTTAGATAACCTAACAATGGAAGACTTTAAAGCGATTTTGACCCAGCCTCAAAATGCACTATTAACGCAGTATAAGCTATTATTGGCTACGGAAGGTATAAAAATTGATTTTACAGAGGAAGCTATAGATGAGATTGCTAAATACGCCCATATGATGAATGAGACTGCAGATAATATTGGAGCTAGAAGATTACATAGCATTGTAGAACAGGTTTTAGAAGAGATTTCCTTTAAAGCACCGGAGCTTGACCAGGAGTCCTTTCAAATCGATTCACGCTATGTACAGGAAAGGCTAATGGATACAATCAAAATCTACAGTGAAGATAAATATATAATTTAATACAAAGGAGGAAATAAAATGTCAAGTGCTTTGTTGGAAAAAACCAGAAGGATTAATAGAATACTACAACAGTCTGGAGATCATTCCATTTCTTTTAATGAATTATGCCGTATATTGAGTGAAATATTAGATGCCAATGTTTATGTAGCCAGTTCAAGGGGAAAGGTATTGGGGGTAAGTCTGACAGATACTTCTGATGTTCCCGTTGTGATTGATGAAAAGACTGGAGAAAAGCATTTTCCAGAGGAGTATAATGAGCAATTATTAAGGATAACGGAAACCAAATCAAATATCACAGAGGATGAGCTGCTGAAAATTTTTAAATACGATGTTCTCAGCTACAACAAATTGGTTACCATTGTGCCGATTAATGGAAGCGGGAAAAGAATAGGAACCCTTGTCTTGGCAAGACACGATAATCAATTTGTTGATGAAGATTTGGTTATGGTGGAATATAGTGCTACAGTGGTTGGCCTGGAAATTTTAAGGGCTAAAACGGAAGAAATCGAAGAAGAGGCAAGAAAAAAGGCGGTTGTACAGATGGCAATTGGTACCCTGTCCTATTCAGAGCTAGAGGCAGTAGAGCATATTTTTAATGAGCTGAATGGAAATGAAGGATTATTGGTGGCCAGTAAAATTGCTGACCGAGTTGGGATAACCAGATCTGTCATTGTTAATGCCCTCAGAAAATTTGAAAGCGCTGGTGTAATAGAATCTCGATCATTGGGTATGAAGGGAACTCATATTAAAATACTTAATGATAGATTATTGGAGGAATTAAGAAAGATTAAAAAGTAAAACTGCTGTAAGTATTGATATAAGTTGTTTTCATCAGAAAGTCATTGATATTAAGGTCAATGACTTTTTTTATTGCCTCCAAAAAAGAATTACCCTTGTTAATATTATGTTAACATTATTTCTGCGTTCCTAGTTAGGTCGATAAAACCCTAGGAATATAGTCGGATAAGCGCTAAATATGTTGAAAAATATCAATTGTCCTATAGTCAGTTCATGTAAAGTAGTTTATAATAAACTATATTATTGCATAACCCGTAAGAAAAGGGAATAATACCAAAATTTTCATTGCTTAATATTGGAAGGGATGGGTAAATGGAGAGAAAACAAGATTAATTATTAAGAAATAATTTGTTTAAAATCGATTGTAAAAATTTGGACAATTGTATAAAGGAAAATAACCCATTAAAATTATTGATTGTTAACTTATTGTAAAAAAAGTGTTATGAGAAAAGTAGTAAGGAATCGATTGATCATGATCAAAAAAGCATATAAAAATAAAATTGTTTAGGGTAAGAGAATGGGGTTATAAAGGAAATGCAAGGAAAAGAAGAAATCTGTCGAAAAAGCAAAACACTCTAGTCGAACATTTGAAATTTATATGTGAATTTTTTTTCTAGTACGAGGGTCCTGGTTGTAGAAAAATGAAAAAAAAAAGAGGAAATCCAAAAGATTTATCAAATTATAGAAAATGACGAATATATATACGAAACCTTGTAAAAATTTAGGGAGTACAAAAAAATAATGTAAATCAATTTAACACATTATATTAAACTATGTGAATAACTAAAGGAGGTTAGGGGATGTTTAACAAGATTGACTTACTTGATAAGGCATTGGATGCATCATGGAAAAGA
The DNA here is from genome assembly GCF_054658015.1 of Alkaliphilus crotonatoxidans. Taxonomy (NCBI): domain Bacteria; kingdom Bacillati; phylum Bacillota; class Clostridia; order Peptostreptococcales; family Natronincolaceae; genus Alkaliphilus; species Alkaliphilus crotonatoxidans. The sequence continues at coordinate 1,261,390 of NZ_BAAHXS010000006.1, read as the reverse complement.
AATGAAGTGATTGCCAATAACATGGCCAATGCCCAGACACCAAATTTTAAAAGGTCTGAAGTAGAGTTTGAAACACTTCTGAAGGATTTTCTCACAAAGGATAAGCTGCCGGGAGTCGTAACCCACGATAATCATATTCCAATTGGCTTTACTAATATTGATCAATTAAACCATAAGGTTGTGACCCTGGACAAGTACAGTACCCGCCTAGATGGCAACAATGTGGATGTCGATGTAGAAATGGCCGAGGAAGCAAAGAACACCATTACATACTATACCTTATTAGATCAAATGAATAGCCATTTTAGAAGATTAAGACTTGCAATAAATGAAGGGAAGTGATAGCTTATGTCAATATTTAACGCTTTAAACGTCAGTGCAACGGGCTTAACCGCAGAAAGACTTAGAATGGATACTATTTCAAAGAATATGGCCAATGCTCAAACCACAAGAACAAGCAATGGAGGACCCTATAGACGCCAGGTGGTTGTATTTAAAACCAAGGATGACAATACTCCCTTTTCTCAGTACCTAAAGGGTGCGGGAAAGTCAGGTGCAAGGCTCACTGGGGTAGAAGTGGTGGGAATTCAAAATGACAATTCCGAATTTAAAAGGGTGTACGATCCCGGGCATCCCGATGCAGACCAAGATGGTTATGTATTGATGCCAAACGTAGATATCGTTACGGAAATGGCAAATATGATTGCCGCTTCAAGGGGCTATGAAGCCAATATCACAGCTTTAAATGCAACAAAAGGTATGGCAATGAAGGCCTTAGAATTGGGAAAATAGTGGGGGTTAAAAAATGAAGATCAATGTAAATTATTCAGTTGACAAACTGAATCAAGGCTTAGGGCTGTTTGAAGCACCAAAAGAGCAACAAGGCTCCTTTCAGGAAATACTTCAGGCGGCAATGACAAATGTAGATCAACTAGAAAAAATTAGTGAAGATTATTCAGTAAGGCTAGCTTCTGGTCAGTTGGACAATATTCACGAGGCTACGTTGGCTGCCAGTAAGGCGGAGATTTCACTGAATTATTTGATTCAAATCAGAAATAAGGTTTTAGAAGCCTATCGTGAAATCACTAGAATGCAGATATAATATAGCAGAAATGAGGTGAACCAATGGCCGAGGCACTAGAGAAAATACGAGGACAGTTGAATGATTTTTTACATAAGTTAGAAAAGAAGCAAAAAATACAAATTGCTTTATCCAGCATTTTCATATTAATCGCACTGACTGGACTCATCTATTACTTTACTAGAACCGAATATGTCACACTTTACAATGATTTAGAGGCCAAGCAAGCGGGCGAGGTATTGAATATACTGGAAAGCAATAATATTAAGGCTAAGATAGGCGATAGCAGCGGTACCATTTTAGTATCGGCCAAGGATGAAAAACAGGCTCAAATTGTAGTGGCAACCCAGGGGCTGCCGGCAGCCAGGTTTTCCTATGAAGATGCCTTTTCAGGAAATTCTTTTATGATGACCAGCGAAGAAAGAGCACAACGGTTCTTATATGCTCAGCAAAATTATTTGGCCAGCACCATAGAAGTAATTCCAGGCATTCGCAAGGCTGTGGTGAACTTGTCAATACCAGAAAAAACAGGTTTTATTCTTGGCAATGATGATCGAAGCTCAAAGGCCTCTGTATTTCTGGACGTAGAACCCTATGCAGTCCTTGATGAAAATAGTATTAACGGCATCGCAGTTTTAGTAGCCAATGCAGTACAGGATTTGGCGCCTGAGAATGTTACGATCCATGGCAGTGATGGGAGAATTTTAAATTCTACCAATCAGGAAAGTGAGCTTGTGGGGCTGACAGACCAACTGAATATGAATCAAACCATCACAAAAAATCTTGAAAAAAGTATCACCGATTTCCTTTCAACTGTGTATGGCTATGGGAATGTTGTGGTCATGGCCAACGTACGGTTGGATTTCGACAGTGAAGTAACAGAAATAAAGGAGTTTGCACCACCAATAGATGGAGAAACAGAGGGTATTGTTCGAAGCATGCAGGAGCTGCATCAAAATGTAGTCAATGGTGGTACCGGCGGAATCCCCGGAACCGATTCCAATACGACAGACATTACCCAGTATACTCAATATGATGAAAATGCTTCTCAGTATACAGAGGCAAATCGAACTATTAATTATGAAATTAATGAACTAAGAAAACAGATTGTGAAGGCCCAGGGGCAAGTAAAGGATATCACCGTAGCAGTCTACATTAATAGCCAGGCCATCAACAATGGAGAATTAAGTGATGAAGAAAAACGAGAATTACAAAATATTGTATCTGCTGCGGCTGGTCTTGATACAAGGGTAGTTCAGATCGGCGTGCAAGAATTCAGCAACTCTTTAGAGGATCAGCTGAGGGAAGCTATGGGAGATTCATCAGGTGTCACTGGAGGTGTTCCTCTATGGTTATGGGGAATCGTAGCAGCCTTTGTACTGGCGGCGGCCTATTTTGCCTATACCCAGGTGAAGAAACGAAATCGTGATAATGCAGCATCCCTACGAGAGGTGATCCCACAGGAGCAAATGGAAGAATTAGATTTAGAGCTGTCTGGTTCTCAGGTGAAACAGCAAATCGAAAAATTAGTGAATAAAAAACCAGAGGCTGTGGCGCAATTGCTTAGAAACTGGTTAAGTGAGGATTAGGGGTGAAAGGATGAGTAGAAAGAGTGGAAAAGGAGAAATGACAGGCAGGGAAAAGGCAGCGGTGCTCTTGATCAGCCTTGGGCCGGAATACTCTGCTCAGATATTTAAGCATCTGAATGATGAAGAAATTGAAGAGTTAACCCTGGAAATCGCCAATATGCGTAAGGTTTCTCCTGCTGAAAAGGAAAAGATACTGGACGAATTTTATGAAATATGCATTGCTCAGGAATATATTTCAGAGGGTGGCATCAATTATGCCAAGGATGTACTGGAGAAGGCTCTGGGCTCCCAAAAGGCTATGGATATTATCAATAAGCTGACCGCCTCCCTACAGGTGAAGCCCTTCGATTTTGCCAGAAAGGCTGATCCAAGTCAATTGCTTAACTTTATACAAAATGAACATCCACAAACCATTGCATTAATACTGTCCTACCTGCCCTCAAATCAGGCAGCTCAAATTTTGTCGGCACTGCCTCAAATAAAGCAATCCGAGGTGGCCCAAAGAATTGCCATGATGGATCGGACCTCGCCGGAAATCATCAAAGAGGTGGAGCTGGTATTGGAGAGAAAGCTGTCATCCTTAGTGAGTCAGGATTACACCTCAGCAGGGGGCATTCAATCCATTGTTGATATTTTAAATGCTGTAGACCGAGGAACAGAGAAAAATATTATGGATACCCTTGAAGTGGATGATGCAGAATTAGCAGAAGAAATTCGTAAGAGAATGTTTGTCTTTGAAGATATTATCAGTCTTGACAGTACCTCTATTCAACGGTTTATCCGTGAAATTGACAACAAAGAGCTGGCTGTTGCATTGAAGGGAGCCACAGAGGAGGTTTCCGGTGTTATCTACAGTAATATGTCTAAGCGTATGGCCGAAATGATTAAGGAAGATATGGACTTCATGGGTCCTGTACGTTTAAGGGATGTAGAAGAAGCACAGCAAAAAATTGTTAATGTCATTCGTAAATTAGAAGAAGCCGGTGAAATAATCATTGCCCGTGGTGGAGGAGATGAAATCATTGTCTAAGCTTAATGTGTACAAATCTACCGATGTAGTATTAGGAGAAAAAAAGGAATTGGTTGTTGAGCTGGTTGAGCCCGTTAAAGTTATTAAGGGTGAAATGAATTCGGCCCAGGAGGAAACGGTAGAATCGGAAGAAGCGGAAGATCATGAGGTTGACATTGAGGCCCTTCGTGAAGAGGCCAGGGTAATGATTGAAAGGGCCGAGGCTGAACGGGATGAAATCCTTCAGCAGGCAAGGGAAGAAGCCCAAAGCATTATAGATGAGGCCTACGAGGACAGTAAAAAAGTACTTGAGGAGGCTCGTCAGAAGGGCTTTCAAGAGGGGCTGACAGAAGGAAAAGAAGCAGGATATCGGGAGGTTGAGGCGATTATAGCGGAATCTGCCGAGATTAAAAAGCAGACCATTGAAGAAAAAAAGGTCGTTGCAAAAAATCTGGAAGAAAGCCTGATTTCCCTTGTGATGCAAAGCATAAAAAAGGTGCTGTACCATGAAATTGATCAAAATCACGAGCTGCTGCTGAATCTGATCGAGGCAGGAATTGAAAAATGCACCTTTGCCGAATCCCTTGTGATTAAAGTAAGTGAAGCAGACTATGAGGTTGTTAATGGTGCCAAAAATAAAATCTATATGATGACCCAGGGAATAGAAAGCCTGATCATCAAATGCGACCCGGCCCTATCGAAGGGGAGTGTCTTGATAGAAACCCTTTCGGGAACAATTGATTCAAGCATTGATACCCAAATTCAAACCATAGAAAAACTCTTTGATGAGCTTTTAAAAAGTGAGTGAGGCTATGAAAACCATACAGCTAGATAAGTATATTGATGTGCTAAAGCAGGTTGACTTAATTAAATATAACGGAAGGGTTACCCAGGTAATCGGCTTGACCATTGAATCAATGGGGCCGGCAGTGAAAATAGGCGAAGTATGTAAAATTGATGGTCTAAAGGCTGCTGCTCCGGTTTTGGCAGAGGTGGTAGGCTTTAAAGAAAAGCAGGTCCTTCTGATGCCCCTGGGAGAAATGGAAGGCATTGGGCCCGGCAGCAAAGTGGAAGCTACCGGAAGATCCCTGTCGGTAAAGGTAGGGGAAGGTCTGCTGGGGAGAATATTGGATGGTCTTGGAAATCCAATTGATGGTAAAGGCCCACTGAATGAAGCAAGGACCTATCCGGTCATGGGGAATCCCCCCAACCCCTTAACTCGAACTAAAATAAGAGAACCCCTTTCTTTGGGGATTAGAGCCATTGATGGACTTCTAACCTGTGGAAATGGACAAAGAATCGGAATCTTTGCCGGCAGTGGGGTGGGAAAAAGTACACTGTTGGGTATGATTGCCCGGAATACCCAGGCCGATGTCAATGTAATCGCACTAATTGGAGAGCGGGGCAGAGAGGTTAAGGAATTTATTGAAACTGATCTGCAGGAGGAAGGCCTAAAGCGTTCGGTGGTGGTGGTTGCCACCTCGGATCAACCACCCTTAATCAGAATGAAGGGCGCCCTGTTGGCCACCTCCATAGCAGAATATTTTCGGGATCAAGGAAAAAATGTAATGCTGTTGATGGATTCCCTGACACGTTTTTCCATGGCCCAAAGAGAGGTGGGGCTGGCCATTGGTGAGCCGCCGGTTACCAAAGGCTATACACCGTCGGTCTTTGCCGTTTTGCCAAGACTTCTGGAGCGCTCAGGAACCTCAGATAAAGGTGCCATAACAGGCCTTTATACAGTATTGGTAGATGGCGATGATATGAATGAACCCATTGCCGATGCCGTTAGAGGAATTCTTGATGGTCACATTGTTCTTTCCCGTAAGCTTGCCAACAAGAACCATTATCCTGCCATCGATATACTGGCCAGTATCAGTCGGGTGATGCCAAGTATTGTCAATGACCAGCATCTGACGGTGGCTAATCAGTTAAAGGAACTGCTGGCAGTTTATCGGGAATCGGAGGATTTGATCAATATCGGAGCCTATGTAAAGGGAGCCAATCCTCGTGTAGACTATGCCATTAGTAAAATAGAAGAAATTAATCAGTTTTTAAAGCAAAAAACCAACGAAGAGGCCAATTTTGATTCGACAGTGGAATATCTGAAAAGGATATTAGAGAACTAGCGATATGGAGGGGGATTTGTATGGCGAGTAAATTCACATTTCGCTTCGAGCCAATCCTAAATCTCAAGGAAAAGGAAGAAGAGGCTAAAAAAACTGAATTAGGCATGGCAGCCAAAAGACTAAAGGAAGAAGAGGCAGCCTTATATGAGCTATATCACCGTAAGCACGATGTAGCCAGTCAAATACAGGAAAAAACCCAGGGGGTGCTGAAGGTTAAGGATCTGCAATTTTATGCCACAAAGCTTCAATTTGTTGATCAGCTGATCAATCAACAGAAGGTAGCCGTCAGTAAGTGTGAGAATCAAGTGGATCATACCAGAAAGCTGTTGATAGAGGCCAAAAAGCAGACCAAAATCTATGACCTGCTAAAGGATAAGGAATATGAAAATTATAACTACATGCAGCAAAAAGAAGAGGAAGCCTTCGTAGATCAACTTGTTTCCTTCAAAACTGCTTGCAAATAAGGAGGACAAGATGACCATTGCCAAGGAAAGAAAACCAAGTATAGTAAAGCCAGTACTCATTGTAGTCAGCGCCTTTTTAATGGTTCCCTTACTTACCGCAGCCATTACATATTATTCTAGTCAAAGCTTTCGGTATAAGGCTAATGAATTTCTTTCTGCCGTTTTGCCTGGCAGGGCAGGGAGCTATTTTGCCAGCCAACCCACCAAAGAAGAAAAGGAAGAAATTAACCGATTAATAGCAAAGCACTATATCAACTATGATGATGATCGGTTGGTGGACAAGCTCCTGCTAATTAAAAATGAGGATACTCAATTATACAATGATATGATTATCCTTTTAAACCGGGAAAATTCCACTAAAATGGCAAGAGTAAGGGAAGTCATTAGGAGAAATGAATTAAATAGCAATACACTTCAACGAATATTAGAAGAAATTGACATTGAAACTCAGACCACTGCTGATGAACTTGTGAGGTATTATACTTCCCTAAAGGTTAGTAATGCCATTGGAGAAATTGAAAGGACCTTTCAGGCCGGGGAGTTAACCCTGGAGCAATTGCCTCAGGTCTTTGAGAAGCTTCCCCTGGATATCAGTGCAAAATATCTAACCTATTTAGATCATGATCTTCAGCAAAAAATCAGGTTCAGGCTGTCAAACAGCACTAAAAACGAACTAGACAAGCGAATTGAAGGAATCAGGCTTAGAACCAACCAAATGATAGAAACAGCACAGATACTGGAGAACAAGCAAATTGACGAGCTTCTTTCAGAAATCGGAAATAATGAGCAGTATACACAAGAGGATTTAGCCATTATCTACCGAAATTTGTCACTTAAAACCGGCGGTAGCGTATTGGCCCGGGTGAATGATCCGGAATTTATTAATAGTCTGTATGAAAGTATAACCGAGCTTGAAAGGCTTAATCGGGAAAATAACAGCTTTTCAAAAAATCTAGCAGCGACGGTTCAAATTTATCAAAAATATAACAGCAATATTGATGAGCTGGCTCAGGTCTATCAAAAAATGACAGTTCAGGAGCTGGCGGCCATGGCAGACCAAATGCTAAAGGGAAATCAGGTTTATCAACGTCATCAGCTAGACGACGGACAAGAGCTGATCTTTACCCAGGAGGAGCTGTTGATTGATGTCTTTAAACAACTGAAACCAACCCTGGTGGCAAAAGTCATGGAGCAAATGGATACAGCCAGGGCTGTGGAGCTTTCCAGTAAAATGATGGCTAATTAAACGGAACCATGAAAGGAGGTGAAAAGATGATAGAAGGATTAATGCAAAATTTAGAGGTCAGTCTTCAGAATCGGGCGCAACAACCAAAAGTCGGTAATGCTGGAGCAGGAAAAAGCTTTGCCGAGGTCATGGGAAACAAGCTCAAGGAAGTCCGTGGAAACAAGGCTACCCAAGGACAGCCCCAGGAAAGAAGCGTTGAAGAACAAAAAGCCACAACTCAAAAAACTGCTGCTAAACAGGAGACATCAGAAGCTAAGGAGCTTGAAGCAGAGACACCTTTAGCCGATGAGGAAAATCAGGATGAATCGACTGTATCGGAATCAGCAATACAATTGTTGACCCAGGAAGTTATTCAAATGCTGCAGCAGCTGGCTCAAAACCCAGAGACAAAGGCCCTGGCAGAAGAAATCACCGGGCAGCTATTGGCAGCTGATCTTGAAGGGACAACAAGCCTGGAAGGGCTGCTGGAAAGTTTAAATCAGCTGTTGGCAGCAGACCTACCTGAGGAGCATATCCAGACAATGGAGCTTTTAAATCAGCTGGGCCTAGAAGTAATGGGGGAAGAGGAGGCTAAGGCCTTCATGAAGGAGTTAAAAATTGCCTTGGATGAAAATGTTCCTGTTGATGAAAAGGCCAGAATTACTGTTGAGGCTCAGACTCAAAAGGGTCAGGAGAATCTGATTGCTGATGTTGCTGATAAGGTACAATCCGATTCAGCCCTGCCAGAGCAGACCTTTACCCAAGAAACGGCACCCGTTGAGGAGCCTGTAGCAGCAGCCTCTGAAAAAAATACCGCTAAAAATTCAGAGGAATCCATTGCCAAAGGGATGCTGGAGGAAGCCCCCGAGCTAAAGGAGGTAAACCAGAACCTTCATGGAACAGCTCAGGTTAACCTAGGTGCCAAGGCAGAAGCGGCCCTTGATGAAATCAAAGGTGAAAATGTACAAATTGAAGCCCGGGAGATTATCGAACAAATTGTCAATCGAGCTGAAATCAGCCTTAAGGAAGGCAAGAGTGAAATTAAGCTCCAGCTGATGCCGGAAAATTTGGGCAGTGTCTTTGTTAAAATCTCCATGGAAAAGGGTTCCATGTCAGCCAAGGTCTATGCAGAGAACCTACAGGTAAAGGAATTGATTGACAACAACCTGAACCAATTAAGAATTAATCTTGGAGAAAAGGGAATCAACGTATCAAGCTTGGAGGTCTCTGTAGGGCAGGATCCCCATGATTTCCACAGACAACAGACCTATTACCAGCATCAGAGCAAGCTGAAGCGCTTAACCAATGAACGAATCAATCAAAGGGTAATGGGGGTAATGTACCAAGAATCAAGTCAACCCTTGAACCCCTATGTAATTGAATCAAACTTTGATGGCTTAGCCTAAGGAGGTTATCGTAATGGCCAGTAATGCAATCAATGATATCGAGGTGCTCCCGGGAGGGTATCGTACCTATGAACCAAAGGAAAAAGAGTTTGACTCAGGTATTAATAAAGATACCTTTATCAAATTGTTAGTTACACAAATGCAAAATCAAGATCCGTTAAATCCAATGGATGACCGGGAATTTATATCTCAAATGGCTCAGTTCAGTGCATTGGAACAAATGCAAAACCTTAACGAAAATCTAAACACCACTCAAATGGGTATCATGGATCACATTACCCAAATGAACAATAACCTGGTGAAGAGTCAAACCACCATTTCCAAGAGCCTAGATCAGATGAGTAAAATCCTCAAGCTGATGGCTGAAAGTCAGGGAATAGAAATTCCTGAAGAACCGAAAGAAACCGATGAGGTGGATGATTCTAATGAAACACCACCGGTAAATGACGATTCCGAAGAATAGAGGCTTTAAACCGGGTGCTAGGAGGAACGAGGATGTATCAACCTATTAATATAAAAATCAATCCTTTACAGCAGCAATCCCAGCGGACCCAGGCAAAACAGAACTATCAGAGTCATTCCAATATCAGCTTTGACCAGTTATTAAAGCAGCAAATCAACCAAAGTCAAACGCTGAAATTTTCCAAGCATGCCATGGAGCGGTTAGAAAAAAGAAACATTCAGCTGACACCCCAAGACCTTGCCCGATTGAATCAAGGCTTAGAAATGGCCTCCCGAAAGGGAATCAAGGAAACCTTGATTATGATGGATAATAGAATCTTTGTGGCCAGTGTCAACAATAAAACAGTTATCACCGCTGCCCTGGAGGAACAGCTAAAGGACAATGTATTCACTAATATCGACGGTGCAGTAATCGTATAGCCGGACCAATCCAGGAGGCTTACCATCCTTGACCGATCGATGGGATGGATGCACCGGTTTAGAATAAAAGGAGGTCAATTTAACTATGATGAGATCAATGTTTTCGGCAGTCTCTGGCCTAAGGGCCCATCAGACCCGAATGGATGTAATTGGTAACAATATCGCCAATGTCAATACTGTAGGCTTTAAGGGCTCCCGGGTAACCTTTCAGGAGGTATTCAGCCAAACCATAAAGGGAGCAGGCTCGCCCCAGGACGGCCGTGGCGGAACCAACCCCCAGCAAATTGGTCTGGGAATCGATGTTTCTTCAATGGATACCTTCCATATTCGGGGGGCCGTTGAAAGAACCGACTATAACACCGATTTAATGATCAATGGCGAAGGCTTCTTTATTGTTGCCGACGATGCCAATTTCTTAAATCACAGCTATACAAGGGCTGGTAACTTTGCCATCGACGAGGCCGGCAATCTGGTCACCGCCGAGGGCTACCGGGTACTGGGTTACATGGCCGATGAGAATGGAGTGGTACAATCTACCCTTGGGGGCCTGATTATTTCTAAATCCACTACCTTTGATCCTCAAGTGACTACAGAGGTAACTTTTGAAGGGAATTTAGATAGCGAAACAAAGAGAACTGATCAATTCGATCCACAGCCTACTGGAACTGTAGGAGACGGTAATCATGTGTATGTACAAAAGCCACATCCCAGTGGAGGAGGCGCTGTGGTTTATGAGGTGAATCCCGACTTTGAAGATGCCATTGCAAGGGAAACAACCTATCAGGTTTACGATAGTCTTGGTGGTGTTCACCAGATTAAACAGGCTTATATTAAAACTGGAGAAACAACGTACACAGTAGCCACATTCTATGTAGATAAGGATGGCAGCATGTCAACTGCAGCAGGAGATGTTAACTTGGTATTTGGTACTAATGGAAGACTATTAGATACAAGTGCCGACAGTATGAATATTACTATAGGGGCAGGCTTTACAAATGGAGCCGGGGAATTTAGCTTCGATGTCGACTTTAGCAAGCTCAAAATGGCAGCCAATAAATCCACTGCTTCAGCCCAGCATATCGATGGCTATAAGCAGGGAACGTTAGAGGACTTTACGATTGCTGCCACCGGTGAAATTGTTGGGGTCTTTGATAATGGACAAAAAAGAGTGTTGGGACAAATTGCAATGGCCAACTTTAAAAACCCTGCCGGCCTTGAAAAAACAGGAGGAAACCTATATCGAAGTACTTCCAATTCAGGTCAGGCCATCATCGGAGTACCAGGGTCAGGGGGCTTTGGAAATCTTAACCCAGGGGCTTTGGAAATGTCCAATGTAGATTTGTCTAAGGAGTTTACCTATATGATTACAACCCAAAGGGGCTTCCAGGCAAACTCAAGAATCATTACCACCAGTGATGAAATGCTTCAGGAAGTAGTGAATATGAAGCGATAGTATGAATAAATGACAGGGTCTGGGTGCTTCGGCACCCAGGGCCTAATAAAGGATGGTTAGGATGATTAAATTAAAGCGATTAAATGCCACGGATATCGTGATAAACGCTGAATTAATTGAAATGGTCGAAGAGACCCCCGACACAATCATAACCTTGACCAATGGGCATAAAATGGTGGTTGCAGACAGTGCCGATGAAATAATTGAAAAAGTCATTACATATAAACAAAAATTATTTAAAGGTTTCCTGCTAAACCGAATGGAACCGTAGAAATGGGGTGTAATCTTGGATATATCAACAATAATAGGGATAATTGTAGGGATGGTATTCGTAATACTTGGAATTTTAGCCGATGGTGATTTACCAACGTACTTTAACATCGCATCCATCCAAATCGTTTTAGGGGGAACAATTGCTGCCACATTTGTTTCCTATCCCCTACAGAAGGTATTAGAGGCCATGAAGATTGTGTCAAAGGCCTTCAGCAACAAACAGGTGGAACCCGGAGAGATTATCAATAAGATCATCGGCTTGGCCAATATAGCCAGAAAGGAAGGGCTGCTGGCCCTTGAAGAGGCATCCGACAGCATTGGCGACAGCTTTTTACAAAAAGGGGTTATGCTGATCGTTGACGGTACAGACCCAGAGCTGGTTAGAAATCTATTGGAAACGGAGCTTTCCTTTGTGGAAGAGCGGCATAAAAATGGGCAGGGGATTTTTGAATCCATGGGAACCTACGCACCGGCCTTTGGTATGATTGGTACCCTAATTGGTCTGATCAACATGCTTAAAAAGCTTGAAGACCCTTCTTCCATCGGCGCCAGTATGGCTGTGGCCTTGATCACTACCTTCTATGGGTCATTAATGGCAAACCTGATTTTCCTACCCATTGCCAATAAATTAAAGCTTAGAAGCCGTGAGGAGATCTTAAGAAAAGAGATTATGGTAGAAGGACTGTTGTCGATTCAGGCCGGTGAAAACCCAAGAATCATTGAAGAAAAGCTAAAGGCCTTCTTACCACCTAAATCAAGAGAAAACCTGACTGGCAAGCAGGAAGGCGTGGAAGCAAATGGCTAGAAAAAGAAAAGAAGAAGCTCCGGCACCAGGTTCTCCAGCGTGGATGACCACCTATGGAGATATGGTTACCCTGTTATTATGTTTCTTTGTGTTGTTATTTTCCTTTTCAACAATTGATGCCAAAAAATTTCAATCAATCATCCAATCCTTTCAGGGGGCATTGGGGGTCTTAGATTCAGGACAAACAATTGAAATGTCAGACTTTATTTCCGAAGGGATGGCAGATGAGCTTACCACCAACCAAATGGAAGAATTAGAGGATTTTAGAAAGCTAAAGGAAAAGCTCGAGGAATTTTTAGAGGCAAATGGTCTGGATAACGATGTACTGGTAACCCTCGAGACCAGAGGTTTGATTCTTCGCTTTCAAGACAGTGTCTTATTTGATTCAGGCAGTGCAGAATTAAAGCCTGGCTCAAAGGAGCTCTTAAATTACCTGTCAGAATTTTTAATGGAGCCTGAATTTGAGTCAAAATTCGTCAGGGTAGAGGGACATACCGATACGGACCCCTTAAGGCCTAATTCCAGATATGAAACCAACTGGGAGCTGTCGGTGGCAAGGGCATCTAATGTAGTTCGCTATTTAATAGAAGAAATTAATTTAGAGCCAAGACGTTTTTCTGCCTCGGGCTATGGAGAATATCATCCCGTAGCAGATAACGAAACAGTTGAGAATAAGGCAAAAAACAGACGGGTTGACATTGTTATACTAAAATCAGAGCTTGCAATTTCATTGCCGTAAGCTGGCTAATTGGAGGATAGAGCATGGATACAAAAAAATTACTTACTTTCACACTCATTGGAGTCATATTAGCGGGGGTTGTCTTCGGTGCCGTATTCTTCTTCATGGTATATAGCCCTAACATGACTGTTAAGGCAACAAATACCTATGAGTATAGTATGGCAGATTTTACAACCAATTTGGGGGCTGTAAAGAGCTATTTCAGAGGCTCCATTGTGGTAGAGACCACCAACAAGAGGCTTATTGAGGAATTTGAAGCCCACAACGCCGAACTAAGAGACGCCATTATACAAATTCTGATATCCAAAAAGCCTGAAGATTTACTGGATATCAGCGGTCAGCAGGCCCTGAGGGAAGAAATAAAAGCTGCCATTGGAAAAGTATTAACAACCGATGAAATTACAAATGTTTATTTTATCGACTACATTGTACAGTAGGAGGTGAAGCAGTTGTCTGATGTATTATCCCAAAATGAAATAGATGCCCTGTTAAAGGCAATCAGTACAGGGGAAGTCGACGCCGAAGAGATAAAGGACGAAAAACAGGAAAAGAAAATCCGAAATTATGATTTTAAAAGTCCAAAAAAGCTTGCAAAGGATCAGCTTAGAACATTGCAAATTATTCATGAAAATTTTTCAAGGGTCTTAAATACCTTCCTTTCAGGCTATTTGAGGAGCTATATTCATACAGAGGTCTTAACAGTTGAGGAATTGTCCTACTATGAATTCAACAATTCCATTGTTAATCCGGCAGTCATCTCAATTGTAAATCTGTATCCCTTGACGGGCCAAATCGTTTTGGACATATCACCGTCAATTGCCTTTACCTTCATAGATCGTATATTAGGAGGCATCGGTAAAAACTTTGATGAAAAAAGAACCTTTACAGAAATTGAAACAACCTTGATAAGAAAATTAATGAAGCAGGTATTGGAATTAATGATTGATCCCTGGGAAAATGTCATTGAGCTTCAGCCTCAATTAGATAAGATTGAGACCAATTCCCAGTTTGTACAGATCGTTTCCCCTAATGAAACAGTAGCATTGATTACCTTAAGCTTAAAAATTGGTGAAACAGAAGGCATGATGAATATTTGTATTCCCCATATTGTCATTGAGCCGATTTTAGATAAGCTAAGTACTAAATTTTGGTTTTCCAATATCAGTAAGTCCGTTACAGAAACTGACAAACTGACTCTGAAAAAACGGGTAGAGAGAAGTCATGTAAACATTTCAGCCTTAATGGGGTCCACGATGATTACAGTCAAGGATTTCCTGGGGCTTCAAAAAGGTGATGTAATTAGGCTGGATAATCTTGTTAATCAAGAGCTGGAAATTTTGGTTGGACAACGTCAAAAGTATTATGGCGTTCCTGGTACTGTGAAAAATAAAGTCGCTGTAAAAGTTACGAGGATTGACAAGAAAGGAGATGAACTAGATGACTGATATGTTGTCTCAAGAAGAGATTGATGCCCTCCTAAATGGAAGTAGCGGAGGAAATGAAGTAGAAAATAACCAAAAGGATACCTATACTGATTTCAACAACGAAGAAAAGGACACCATTGGAGAAATCGGAAATATCAGCATGGGAACTGCTGCCACCACCCTTTCAACCCTTCTGGGGAATCGGGTTAATATCACCACACCAAAGGTATCCTTGCTTGATATAAACCAGTTGTCAGAAGAATATGATATACCCTTTGTAGCCGTGGATGTAAAATACAAAGAAGGTCTTGAGGGGCTTAATGTACTAATCCTGAAGGAAAATGACGTCAAGATTATTACCGACCTTATGATGGGCGGCGAAGGAAACATAGGGGCTGAGCCTCTGACAGATATTCATTTAAGTGCCATCAGTGAAGCCATGAATCAGATGGTGGGCTCTGCCTCCACCTCTCTTTCAGAAATGTTCAGTAAAAAGATCGATATTTATCCTCCCAGGGTATTTCGGTTGGAGCTGAATTCACCTGATTTTGTAGACCTATTCCCAGAGCTTTCTATGCCCTTTGTGAGAATATCCTTTAGAATGGAGATAGGAAACTTAATAGACAGCGAGATTATGCAATTGATTCCCCTGGACTTTGCCAAAGAAATGGTTGATAAGCTGTTGTATAGCTATACGCCTCAAGAGGCTTCGGCAGCAGAAGAAGCTGTCAGGGTAGAAGCCAGGCCTCAGAAAGTCGTTTCCCAGGAAATATCGCAGCAATCCAACCAGGGGGGCTATGGCCATGGACAGGCTCCAGCTCAGCAATCAGCTGCTAATCCTGTTAATGTGCAGCCAGTATCATTCCAATCCTTTGATCAGTCAAGCAGTAAAGGGTTGCCTGAAAACATCGATTTAATTCAGGATGTTCCCCTTAATATTACTGTAGAGCTGGGGAGAACCGTTAAACGAATTAGTGAAATATTAGAATTTGGGCCTGGTACCATTATCGAGCTGGATAAACTGGTAGGTGAGCCCCTGGATATATTGGTCAACGGTCAATATGTAGCCAAGGGTGAAGTGGTTGTAATAGATGAAAACTATGGTATTCGAATAACCGATATTGTCAATACCACAAAACGCTTTGCAAAACTCTAAAGCGAGAACTCCATTACAATTAATTATTAATCGCCCATCAAAATTCATTGAATTTAACTAACTTCTAGTTATATAATACCATTAGGGGTAGTTTCTGTCGCAAATTGTTTAATTTTAGCGACTAATGGAAGGGTATAGATACAATACACAGATATTTAAGGAGGAAATATTAATGGCAAAGGGAATTTTAATCGTGGATGATGCGGCATTTATGCGAATGATGATTAAGGACGTACTGACCAAAAATGGATTCGAGGTTGTAGGAGAGGCTGAAAATGGTGCCAAGGCCATTGAAAAATTTAAAGAGCTTGGGCCCCTATTAACCATTATGGATATTACCATGCCAGAGGTCGATGGAATACAGGCAGTAAAGGAAATTAAAAAGCTTGATCCAAATGCCAAGGTTATTATGTGTTCTGCCATGGGACAACAGGCCATGGTAATTGAAGCAATTCAAGCCGGAGCAAAGGACTTTATCGTTAAGCCCTTCCAGGCAGATCGGGTTATTGAGGCAGTAAAAAAGGTAATCGGTTAAAGCCGGTGAAGCAATGTTAAATCAGATTTTTACGATCATTTTGCTTCTGATGGCAGTGGCCCTAGTGGTTGGCCTTGCCTACTTGACCACCCTGTTGATTGCCAAAAAATCAAACATGATGATACATAGCCGTTCAATTAAGGTTTTAGAACGTTCAGGGGTTGGCCTTCAAATGAACATTACCATCGTTCAAATTGCCGATCGGGTATATTTTTTAGCCATTCAAAATAAAAATGTTACCCTATTGGATGCCATGCCCCTTGACGAATGGCTTAAGTATCGTGAGGCACAAGCAGCAAAGGATATGATTGGAAAAGAGCTGTTTAAAAAGGACATGGCAGTGACGAAGGAAATCAAAAAACTGCTTAAGAAACCGATTTTAAAAAAAGGTGAGGATCACAACACAGATGGAAACAATTAGAGGACTATATAAAACCAAATTGAAGTGGCAGTGGTTGTTGGTTTTCATTGTCATAATGACCTTGATCAGCGGTTGGCGGGTGGAAGCCCAGCCCAACCTGCCAATTCCAAGAATTGGTTTGTCTGTTGAAGGAGCTGAATCACCCCAACAGGTTGCCTCTTCCATTCAAATTCTATTACTATTGACAATTTTATCGATCGCTCCGTCAATTTTGATCATGATGACGGGCTTTACAAGAATCATTATTGTACTTTCATTTTTAAGGAATGCGCTGGCAACTCAACAGACACCACCAACTCAGGTTTTAATTGGATTGGCGCTGTTTCTTACCTTCTTTATCATGGCTCCAATCTTTGTAGAAATAAACCAGACTGCCATACAACCGTATTTGGCTGAGGAAATAAGCGATACTGAAGCTTTAGAGGCGGCAATGAAGCCCTTAAGGGAGTTTATGTTTAGGCAAACCAGAGAAAAGGATCTGGCGCTTTTTATGGAAATAGCCGAAAATGAGGTGCCGGAATCCCTTGAGGATATTCCTACAACGACACTGATTCCAGCTTTTATCATCAGTGAATTGAAAACGGCCTTCCAGATGGGATTCATTCTGTTTATTCCTTTTATTATTTTGGATATGGTGGTGGCCAGTACATTAATGTCTATGGGGATGATGATGCTGCCGCCGGCTATGATCTCGCTGCCCTTTAAAATACTGTTATTTGTTCTGGTTGATGGATGGAACATACTGATTAAGTCCTTGATCGTAGGCTTTAAATAGGGGGGAATTAAATGAGTGAAGCAATGGTAATAGAACTGGGTCAACAGACCATGACCACCATCCTGCTGCTGGCTGCCCCAATGCTTTTAATTGGCCTCTTGGTGGGGCTTGCTGTCAGTATATTTCAAGCCACAACCCAGATTCAGGAGGCGACTCTAGCCTTTATTCCCAAAATTGTTGCTATTTTTGCATCCATTGTTATTTTTGGTCCTTGGATGTTATCAGTACTAATTAATTTCACAACTAAATTATTTAACAATATTAGTATCTACATACAGTGAAGAGTGATAGGCCATGGATCAACTACTAGAGGTAATACAACTAAATTTACATATTTTTATTTTAATTGTCTTTCGTGTCACGGGGATCTTTGTAGCGGCACCCATCTTTGCCCGCAGTAATTTTCCTGCATTAATGAAAATAGGCTTGTCAGTAACCATTGGTTTCATTTTAATGCCAGTTCTGGGAAACAGTGCAGCAATAGAAATCGGCAGTGTTTTACAGCTTGCTCTTTACGTACTAACAGAATTTATAGCAGGAATTTTAATCGGCTTCATTGCCTTTATGTACTTTTCTGCTCTGTATTTGGCGGGCACCATTATTGATACCCAGATGGGCTTTGGTATGGTAAATGTATTTGATCCCCAAACCAACACCCAAATTCCGGTAATGGGTAACTTTTATAACAATTTATTGTCCCTTTTATTTGTTGTATTGAATGGACATCACCTGTTAATCAGGGCTTTAACCGACAGCTTTCAAATTTTGCCCCTAGGAACCAGTTTTACGCTGGGCTCAGAGGGAGTTGCAAAAATAACTGTCATCATGACTGAGTTCTTTGTTTTGGCAGTAAAATTCAGTGCCCCAGTATTGCTTACTATCCTGCTGGCCAATGTTTTGCTGGGGATTTTAGCCAGAACCATGCCTCAAATGAATGTATTCATTGTGGGCCTGCCCTTAAAGATCTTTGTTGGAATGCTAACGGTTATTATTTCACTACAATTTATGCTGCCCTTTACCCGTCTCATTTTTGATAAGCTATTTACTTCAATCTATGAAATGCTCAAGATCCTTGCAAAGGGATGATGAAATGGAATTTATAATTAATTTACAGCTTTTTTCAGAGGAAAAGACAGAAAAAGCAACCCCTAAAAAGCTGAGGGAATCAAGGGAAAAGGGGCAGGTTCTGCAAAGTAAGGAAATTAACTCAGCCACGATGCTGCTGGGAGCCTTTGCAGTTGTTAGCTTTGCAGGTGGATTTATAGGAAATTCAATGCTAAAGCTTACCCAATTTGTTTATCAGGATTATTTGAGTCTAGACTATATATTTTCTCAAAGAAACCTTTTACAATTGATGACCACAGCCCTCATTTATATTTTGGTACTATCCCTGCCCATTGCCGGGATATGCCTGATAATTGGACTGGTAAGCAGTTATATGCAGGTTGGCTTTTTATTTACCACAAAGCCACTGGGGATAAAATTCAGCAAGCTGAATCCCATAGAAGGCTTTAAAAGAATGTTTTCTTTGAAGTCCCTGGTGGAGCTGGTAAAATCCTTTATTAAAATTGTGGCTGTTGGTTATGTGGTTTTAAGCTATGCCAGGGGCCAGATTAGCACAATCTTAAACACCATAGAAATGAATGTAGAGAGCATTGTCACAACATTATCAGATATTGCCATTGGAATTGGCTATCGGGCCGGTTTGGTACTGGTATTTCTAGCCATATTAGATTATATGTACCAAAAATATGATTACGAAAAGCAAATGAAGATGACAAAACAGGAAATTAAAGAGGAATATAAGCAGACTGAAGGGAATCCTCAGATTAAATCGAAGATTCGTGAAAAACAACGTCAAATTTCAATGAGAAGAATGATGCAAGAGGTACCAAAGGCCGATGTGATAATTACCAACCCAACTCACTTCGCCATTGCCGTTAAATATGATCCCCACCAGGCACAGGCCCCCAAGGTCTTGGCCAAGGGACAGGATCTAATTGCACAGCAAATTAAAAAAATAGCCATGGAAAATGACGTGCCAATTGTAGAAAATAAACAATTAGCCCGAACATTATATGATGTGGTGGACATAGGAGATACCATTCCACCAGACTTGTATCAGGCAGTGGCAGAGGTCCTTGCCTATGTATACCAAATGAACAAAAAGAAGGTCTAAGGGGGGTCAGTAAATGAAATTTGGAGACATTTTAGTTGTGCTTGCTGTGATAGCCATTGTAATCATTATAATCATCCCCATTCCATTAGGAGCCTTGGATGTATTATTAAGCTTTAATATTTCATTGGCGCTGCTGGTTCTGGTCATAGCCATGTATACAGAAGAAGCATTAGATTTTTCGATATTTCCTTCATTGTTGCTATTGACAACCCTATTTCGGCTGGCGCTGAATATTACCACCACTCGATACATCCTTACCTCTGGGAATGCAGGAGGGTTAATCGATACCTTTGGAGACTTTGTTATGCAGGGGAATGCAGTGGTAGGTTTTATTGTCTTTTTAATCATTATGATCGTTCAATTCCTGGTCATTACAAAGGGGTCAGAGCGGGTTTCAGAGGTGGCAGCCAGATTTACACTGGATGCCATGCCCGGAAAGCAGATGGCTATTGATGCTGACCTGAATGCCGGTTTGATAGATGATAGAGAAGCTAGGGAACGAAGGAAAAAGGTTCAGCGGGAGGCCGACTTCTATGGGGCCATGGACGGAGCCAGTAAATTCGTGAAGGGTGATGCCATAGCAGGTATCGTTATTACAATCATCAATATATTAGCCGGATTTGTGATTGGATGGATGGGAGGTCTGGATTTAGGGTCGGCCATACAAAAATATACCCTGCTAACCGTAGGTGACGGTCTTGCCAGTCAAATTCCAGCCCTGTTAATTTCTACTGCCACCGGTATTGTCGTAACCAGATCCGCCTCTGAAGGAAGCATGGGCAATGATCTGATTAAGCAGTTATTTAAGCAGCCTAAAATTATGTTCATTATTTCAGGTGTATTGGCAGCTTTAGCCCTTACTCCCCTTCCCAATGTACCCTTCTTTTTCGTTTCAGCAATTTTCCTGGTTCAGGGAATGCGAATGCGAAAAGCCAGTATGGAGGAAGAATTTGATCATATTACTGATGAAGTTGATGAGGCAGTTGAAGAAAGAAGAAGGCCCGAAAATGTCTTACCGCTGTTAAATATTGACCCCATTGAGCTGGAATTTGGTTATGGAATTATTCCCCTGGCCGATGCCAATCAAGGGGGAGACCTCTTTGATCGTTTGGTCATGATTCGAAGGCAGGTGGCAATGGAGCTAGGTATTATTGTTCCTATGATCCGCCTTCGAGATAATATACAGCTGGAGCCCAATCAATATATTATTAAAATTAAAGGAATTGAGATTAGTAACGGAGAAATTATGTTTGACCACTATTTGGCCATGAATCCCGGAATGGCCGATGGAGAGCTGGAGGGAGTCGACACCACTGAACCGGCCTTTGGGCTTCCTGCAAAATGGATCAATGAGCAGGAAAGGGAAAAGGCTGAGGTGCTTGGCTATACAGTGGTAGACCCGCCATCAATTATTGCTACCCATTTAACAGAAATCATTAAACGCCAGTCCCATGAATTACTGGGTCGTCAAGAGGTGAAGCAGCTAATTGATAATGTCAGAGAGAGTCAACCGGCTCTGGTTGATGAACTGGTTCCTGGGCAGTTAAGCCTTGGTGATATTCAAAAAGTCTTGAAAAATCTTCTGAAGGAAGGGGTTTCCATCAGGAATATGGTTACGATTTTAGAGACCCTGGCAGACTATTCAAATCTGACGAGAGATACAGATATGCTGACGGAATATGTTAGACAGGCCCTGGCAAAGGTGATTACCAAGCAATTTATCACCAATCAGCCAACCAAGGTTATAACACTGGATCAAAGTCTGGAGCAAAAGATCATTGATTCGATACAACAGACAGATCGAGGCAATTTTATTTCCATCGACCCGGATATCGTTCAAAGATTACTCTCGAACCTTTCATATCAAATTCAAAAACTGACAAATTTGGGAGAGCAGCCTATTATTATAACTGCCCCTGTGGTCAGGTTATATTTTAAACGATTAACAGAACAATTGACCTCTGATTTAGTGGTATTGTCCTATAATGAAGTTGATCCAACAGTTGAAATTCAATCTATAGGGATGGTGAATATTTAATGAAGGTCAAAAAATTCAATGGGGCAGATAATCATGAGGCCATGATGAAGGTAAGACAAGAGCTGGGTCCGGAGGCTGTCATTTTACATCAACGAAAAATAAAGCCAAAGGGCCTCTTTGGCTATTTTAAAAAGCCGATGATCGAAATCGTGGCTGCTGTGGAAGGGCCCGTTGAGTCCATGCCTAAAAATGAACCTCGGCTTCCCGAGGATGCCCTAAAGGCAAGGCTCCCCAAGAAAAATCTGGGGAACACCTCTGGAGGAGAGATTTCAAAGGAAATATTTGAAATCAAAAGTATGCTGTCTTCGGTGGTGAAAAGGGTTAATCAGGAGGAACTGGCTGAATCAATCAAAGGCCTTGGAAATCCAGAACTGGAAAATATATTCTACCTATTGAAGGAGCAGGAACTAGAACCTGAAATTATAGATAAAATCATGAAGGAACTGGCGGTTTATGTAACTAATACCGAAGATAAAAGCCTTATTGATAAAAATGTACTTCATGGCAGAATGATGAAGCTGATTGATCAGTATTTTATTGAGCCCTCAGAAGTTAAAAATACCAAGGTGATATTCTTTGTCGGTCCAACGGGGGTGGGAAAAACCACTACCATTGCGAAACTGGCGGCCCAGTTTGCAATCAGTGAAGGAAAGCAAATCGGCTTTATTAGTGCCGATACCTATCGAATTGCTGCTGTAGAGCAATTAAAAATCTATAGCGATATTTTAGATATACCCGTTGAGGTAATTTATCAGCCTGAAGAAATCCATGGGGCCCTTGAGCGCTTACAGCATAAGGATGTCATCATGGTGGATACCGCCGGCAGAAGTCATCGTAACCATGAGCAGATGCAAGAGCTAAAGCAGCTATTAAATCAGGTGGATGAAAAAGAAGTCTATTTGGTCGTTAGCTGTACATCAAAAAATAACGACATTAAAGAAATTATAAATGCATATCAGTTTCTAGAGGATTATAAATTTATATTTACAAAGCTAGATGAAGCCACAACCTATGGAAGCATATTGAATACTACTATGCAGACCCATAGGCCTGTTTCGTTTATTACAACGGGCCAAAGTGTACCCGATGATATTGAGGAAACAAATATTGAAAAAGTCATAAGCCTTTTAATGAAGGAGGCTTAAAGGCATGAATGACCAGGCAGCAAGACTCAGAGAAATGATACAGCAAAAGAAGCGCTTAGACAAAATAAAAAACGATAAAGACAAATACCAAGAACAAATGCAGCCTAGAGTAATTTGTATTACCAGTGGCAAGGGAGGGGTGGGTAAAACTAATTTCACCCTTAATTTAGCCATAGCCCTTAGTCAGCAAAATAAGCGAGTGGTCATTATCGATGCAGATTTGGGCCTTGCCAACATTGATGTGGTAATGGGGGTATTGCCCAAATATTCACTATTAGATGTAATTAATGGGAACAAAACCCTAAAGGAAGTTGTCATTCAGGGCCCCAATGGCATTAAAATTGTTTCAGGAGGGTCTGGTATCCTGGATCTGATCGATATGTCCGGCGAAAAGCTTAAGGATTTAATTGAAAAGTTCAATGAGCTTAATCAAATGGCAGATATTATTTTGATCGATACCGGAGCGGGTCTTTCTAAATCGGTTTTATCCTTTGTTTTAGCGGCCCAGGAGGTGATTGTAGTCTGTACACCCGAACCCACTGCCGTCACCGATGCCTATGCGATGATTAAAACCATCGGTTTGAAGGATTCCAACAAATGCCTTAGTTTACTGGTCAATCGTGTGGAAAGTATAAAGGAAGGAAAAATGACCTTTGAAAAACTACAGAATGTCAGCAGCAGATTTTTAAATATAAAGCTTGAAAAGCTGGGTTATTTGTCAGAGGACATACATGTCAGCAGGTCTGTTAAGCTTCAAAAGCCATTTTTATTACAATACCCCAGAAGTGTTGTCAGTAAAAATATAGAAATTATTGCCCAGAGGCTTTTAGATAAAGATGTACCGGTTGATTCCTCCGGTGATGCCAAGGGCTTTTTTAATCGGGTAATCAGCTTATTCAGATAGGAGTGAGGTTATGGATATTGCCGCAGAGCTAAAAATTGGAGACAAACTTGAGATTCAAATCACGTCAGAGGATCAAGAAGTAAGTCCTATTGTCAGTCAAGTGGTAGACCTTAAGGAAAATCGTATTTTTATTGTAAATCCCATGAAGCAGGGTTCGGTATACGCTTTAAGGAAGGGACAAAGAATTAAAGTGATTTTTTACCGTGGAGAAAAAGGAATTTTTAGGTTTACTGCAGAAATAAAAGGTAAACTGGAGAAAAATCTTACCATTTATGAAATTGTTCCCGTTGAGGAAGCAGAAAAAATCCAAAGAAGATACTTTTATCGTTTTGAAGTGGTAAAAAGGGTATTAATAAAAGAAAGAAGTGCTTCGGAGGAATACACTGCTGTCACCAAAGACATAAGCGGCGGAGGAATGAAGCTGTATTGCAAAAAGTCCTTTAAGCTGGGAACCGTGGTTTCATGCAGGGTGTTTTTGGATGAAGAGGAGGAAACCTTTGTAAGTGGAGAGGTTGTACGATCTGAATTTGATCCGGAGGTAAGGGAATACATATTGGGAATTAACTTTACAGACATTCGGGAATCCACAAGAAACCGAATTGTATCCTTCATATTTGAAAAGCAAAGATTACTCAGGAAAAAAGGACTGATTTAAATGACTTTAGCTAAGGAGCCCATAAAGGTACTGGTTGTAGATGATTCCGCCTTTATGAGAAAAATCATATCCGATATGTTAAGCAGTGATCCCCATATTCAGGTTGTAGGGATTGCAAGGAATGGGCAAGAGGCCATTGAAAAGGTACAGACCTTAAAACCTCATATTGTAACAATGGATGTTGAAATGCCCCTTATGGATGGCCTGGAGGCCTTAAAAAAAATAATGGAGCTTGCCCCATTGCCGGTGGTCATGCTTAGCAGTCTAACGTCGGAGGGGGCAAATGCCACAATCATGGCCCTGGAAGCGGGGGCTGTGGACTTTATTCAAAAGCCTTCCAGTGTCTTTATGATTAATGCAGAATCAGTTAAGAAGGAACTGCTGCAAAAAATAAAGGTAGCATCCACTGTTAAACCCCAGGTGAAGCTCAAACAGGCTTCCATACCAGAAAGAAACATACAGGCAGGGAAGATCTTCAATACCGGAACCCGTAAGCAGGTAAGTACTAAGGAAGGTTTTCCCATTGTAGCCATTGGTACTTCCACTGGAGGCCCAAGGGCTCTACAGTCAGTGATTCCTTTAATTCCTGGTGACACCCAGGCCGCCTTTCTGGTGGTACAACATATGCCCCCCGGCTTTACCAAATCCTTGGCTGATCGGCTAAATAATATTTCAACAATAACCGTTAAGGAGGCTGAGGATGGGGAAAGAATTTTACCGGCAACAGCCTATATTGCGCCGGGAGACGCACACCTGGAAGTAAAGCAAAATCAACAAAGCCAGATGGTAATTCATTTATCCAAAAGTCCCCCAGTCTCAGGGCATCGACCCTCTGCTGATGTGATGTATACCTCTTTAACCAATATAACGGATCGGAACATTATTGCCGTTATTATGACGGGAATGGGCTCCGATGGGGCCAAGGGGCTAAAGCTGTTGAAGGAGAAAAATGAGGCAATCATTTTGGCTCAGGATGAAGCCACCTGTGTAGTCTACGGTATGCCAAAAAGTGCAGTAAAATTGGGAATAGTAGATGCAGTAATTCCCCTAGATGAAATAGCAAATTCAATACTAAATAGGTTGGAGGTGTTGTAAATGGATATGAACCAATATCTGGACATATTTATTGAAGAGTCAAAGGAGCATTTGCAAAGTATGAATCAAATACTACTGCAAATGGAAAATGCTCCTGACGATATTAATATGATTAATGAAATTTTTAGAATTGCCCACACCCTAAAGGGAATGTCGGGTACCATGGGCTTTCAAAATATTGCCCACCTGACCCACGAAATGGAAAATGTACTGGATTTTATTCGAAGCGGAAAAATGAAGATTCAGGCCAATATCATAGATATACTCTTTATGTGCTTCGATGAGCTGGAAAACTACATCAATCTGGTGGAATCCACAGGAGGGGAAGGAGAAAATACATCAGAGGGACTTATTCAAATGCTGGCTGATTTAAAGGATGGAAAGTCGGTAGATGGAGGCAGGCAGGGGAATTCTCCCCAGGGAAGCGTCAAGCAAGCAGCAGCCATAGAGAATATTCAGGTCAGTGAATATGTTCATAACGTTATTGAAAAAGCGTTGCAGCAGGAATTAAACGCCTATTTTGTAAAGGTTACCCTCGACAGCAAATGTATGCTCAAATCAGCCAGGGCCTATATCATTATCAATTCATTAGAAAAATTGGCAGAAATTATCTATTCTAATCCAAGTATTGAAGATATTGAAGATGAAAAATTTGATTTAACCTTTGAATTAATCCTCGTTACCAAGGTGGATGAGAAGCTATTACATAAAGACTTGGGTGAAATTTCGGAAATAGATAAAATAGAAATCATTGATTTATCAGGAAATCATTCCTTTGAAATTGAGGACAAGCCGGAAAAAGCTATGGCAGCCGGAGTACAGTCAGCCCCAGATGGACCCATGGCCTCGGCAAAGAACGAAGAAAATAAAACAAAACGCAATAAAACGGGCAAAACCGTCAGGGTCGATATTGACCGTCTAGATAATCTAATGAATTTGGTAAGTGAGCTGATCATTATCAAGACCAGGCTGGAGGATATTGACGATTCAAGGGAAACCGGCCAAAACATGCATGATGCTATTGAATATCTGGAAAGGATCACCACCAGCCTCCATGATGCCGTAATGAAGGTCAGAATGGTTCCCATTGAGCGGGTGTTCAACCGGTTTCCTAGAATGGTAAGGGATTTGTCAAAGGAGCTGGGGAAAGATATATCCCTTTTTATGTCAGGGGAAGAAACCGAAGTGGATCGAACAGTAATTGATGAAATAGGTGACCCTTTAATTCATTTAATAAGAAATTCCATTGACCATGGCATTGAAGACCCCGAAACCAGAATAAAGGCTTCAAAGCCTGCTAACGGAACCGTAAAGCTGGTAGCCTATCCCGATGGCAACAGTGTTGTGATTGAGGCAGAGGATGACGGCAGGGGTATCGACATTGAAAAGGTGAAGACCAAGGGGATTGAAAGGGGAATCATCACGCCGCAGCAGGCCCAAATAATGGAGGATAAAGACATTATTCAGCTTTTATTCCACCCTGGCTTTAGTACCGCAGATAAAATCTCTGATATTTCCGGCAGGGGCGTGGGGTTAGACGTGGTAAAGACAAAGATAGAATCCCTTGGTGGTGTAGTTGAGGTGGATACCAAGACCGGTAAGGGCTCTAAATTTGTTATTCGACTACCCTTGACCCTGGCAATTATTCAGGCCCTTCTTGTCAATGTTGGAACAGAAAAATATGCTATTCCCCTTAATACCATAAAAGAAATTACCACCGTTCCTTCCAGAGACATTAGAAAGGTTCAGAATAACGAGGTGGTGCTGTATCGTAATCACACCCTGCCAATCCTCAGGTTATCAAGGCTGTTAGATATAAAGTCCCAGCGTGAGGATGATGAAGACTACGTAATTGTGATTGTGAAAAAGGGTGACAAAACCGCTGGGCTGGTGGTTGATGATTTAATCGGACAGCAGGAAATCGTCATAAAATCTCTGGGCAGGTTCCTTTCAAGTATTAAGGCAATCGCTGGGGCAACTATATTGGGTAATGGTTCTGTGGCGCTGATTGTAGACACTAATTCTTTCTTTTAGGGGGTGAATCCTTTGAATAATAATCTTGATAATAATAACCAATATGTGATCTTTAAATTACAGGACGAAGACTATGGCATACCAATCAACTATGTTGAGACCATTGAAAAGATATCTGAAATTACAAGGGTTCCCAATGCACCCTACTATGTTAAGGGTGTAATCAATCTCCGGGGAGAGGTGGTGCCTGTGCTGGATTTAAGAAAGCGCTTCCAGTTCCCGGAAATTGAATTGAGTGAAGAATCCAGAATCATTATTTTATCAATAGATGAAATGATTGTAGGAATTTTGGTAGACAGCTCTTCTGAGGTATTAACTATAGAAAATGAAGCCATTGATCATGCCTCTAATCTGATCAATAACTTTGATGATGACTATATTAACGGTATCGGCAAGGTTCATGAAAGAATGATAATTATGGTGGATGCATTGAAAATTCTGGGAATATCCTCAGAAAATAATTAAGGTGGTGGCAAACCATGGCATTTAGTTTAGAGGATTTAAACAACCTGTACTTGGATGTTTTAAGGGAAATCGGTAATATTGGTTCTGGAAATGCCGCTTCAGCCTTGGCAAAAATGATTCAAAAGAGAATTGACATGGATGTGCCCCATGTTAGAATATTAGACTTTGAGGAAGCTGCAACGGTATTGGGCGGTGAAGAAATCGTTGTGGCGGGCATTTATTTTCAATTGGAGGGGGACTTGGAAGGAAATATTATGTTTTTGATGGATATTTCCTCCTCAAAGATTTTAACTGGTATGCTGATGGGAAGGGAAGAAAATGTTGGTGAACTGGATGAAATGGATCGCTCTGCCCTGCAGGAAATTGGTAATATATTGTCCGGCTCCTACATTTCGTCTCTATCAGCATTAACGGGTTTAGATTTAAAAATTTCCGTTCCTTCTCTTTGCATTGATATGGCAGGAGCGATTTTAAGTGTACCTGCAATTCAATTTTCCCAAACCTTTGATAAAGTTCTGTTGATTGAAACCACCTTGACAGAAGGCGATAACCGGGTAAAGGGTAATTTCTTTTTAATTCCTGACAGCGGCTCCTTTGAAAAGCTGCTGTCGAGCTTGGGAGTGTACAGTTAATGCATAATATAATCAAGGTCGGTATGGCGGATTTAAAGGTGGTTAAAGAGCCAGACATACTGACAACATTAGGCCTGGGTTCCTGTGTAGGAATAGCATTATATGATCGAATCAAGCAAATAGCTGGTCTTGCCCATATTATGTTACCCTCCAGTATACAGATCAAAAATAATCAAAACAAGGCTAAGTTTGCCGACACAGCCATTGAGATGCTTATAGAGGAAATGGTTAAGCAGGGGGCTAGCCAAGGAAGACTGACTGCCAAAATTGCCGGGGGGGCCCAGATGTTTTCCTTTGGTTCAAGCGGAAGTGATTTAATGAAAATCGGCCATCGTAATACGATTGCCACAAAGGAAATACTCAATCAATTCAATATACCCATCCTTTCAGAGGACACCGGGGGAAATTATGGCAGAACAATTGAGTTTTATTCAGTAAATGGAGACTTGCTCGTCAAAACCATTGGTTATGGCGTCAAGACCATTTAGTAGCAGAATTTGTAGCCAGGAGGTCTCTATGGAACATTCAAGCCTGTGGCAGCACTA
Source organism: Alkaliphilus crotonatoxidans (assembly GCF_054658015.1). Taxonomy (NCBI): domain Bacteria; kingdom Bacillati; phylum Bacillota; class Clostridia; order Peptostreptococcales; family Natronincolaceae; genus Alkaliphilus; species Alkaliphilus crotonatoxidans. Next base: position 1,232,332 of record NZ_BAAHXS010000006.1, on the reverse strand, counting down.
TAAAAAACATAAGGATAGCAGCAGTAAAGCTCAACTGATTGAGGCATATATCGAATTGGTCAAGGTAGTGGCTGGAAGACTATATAATACATATGGGACTAATGTAGAGTATGATGATTTAGTTGGTTATGGTATATTTGGATTAATAGATGCAATTGAAAAATTTGAGCTTGATAAAAATGTCAAATTTGAAACCTATGCTCAAATAAGAATCAGAGGTGCTATTATTGATCAGCTGAGGAACCTGGATTGGGTTCCCAGATCCATCAGACAGAAAGCCAAGGCAGTTGAAATGGCATATCATAAGCTGGAAAATCAATTGGGAAGAAGTGCTTCAGACAGTGAGGTGGCAAAGGAATTAGGCGTGTCTCTTAAGGATTATCAGCTGACACTTCAGCAAATTAATAACCTTAATGTTGTTTCTCTGGAAGAAAAGCTGATTGAAGGACATGCGGGCAATCTTCGAGAGCGGGAGGATTATTTACCAGAGAGTATTTTATGCAGCCAGGAAACCTATGAAATTTTAAGAAGCAGTATTGATAACCTCCCTGAAAGAGAAAAACAGGTAATTGCACTCTATTATTATGAAGAATTGACCTATAAAGAAATTGGTGCGGTATTGGGAATTTCCGAATCAAGAGTTTCGCAGCTTCACTCAAAGGGAATTTCTAGATTAAAGGCAAAGCTTTCAATTTAACGGAGTCTTTTTTTAGAAGATTGATAGGATGACTTTGTTGAAATCTATTGACGGAAGGTTCTCTACAATTTGAATTAATATGATGTAAGAGCTTTCCTTATAGATAAAAAAAAGTATGTTTGGGGGGAGGACTGATGGCTATGGGAAACCGGTTTATAATCGTAGACGGAGAAAATTATGATGAGGCCTTGGAAAAGGCAATGCTTCAGCTTAAGCTAACCAGGGATGAAGTGGCGGTAGAGATTCTGGAGGAAAAAAGAGGCTTCCTCTTTAAAAAAGGATCAATTAAACTTAAGGTTAGTCCCAAGGAAGCTGAAGCAGTTGTTACAATGGAAGCAATCGAAGCAAAGGAAGAAGCACCGCTGGATTTGATAAAGGGTTTGAAATCTATAGAAGCTGAAGTGAAGCCCTATCAATTAAGCTATGGGCAGGAAGGCGTATTTCTAAGGGTAAACAATACCTATCAAAATGACCAGGATTTAATTAATGCTATATTGGATTACTTAAAGAGAAAGCAGGTAAAGGGCTATGAGCTTAACCAAGTTACGCAAGCAGTTAAGCAAAAGAACCAACCCTGTAAAATTGCTCCGCCCCAGGAGGAGTCCCTTATTGACAGCACAGTGAAAATCAATCTTTCCCGGGATAAGATGGAAGCCAGCATTTGGGTCTCAGCGGCGGAAGGCGGGAAGGAATTTACTCTAGAGACCTTAAAAGAAGAGCTGTTCCAGGGGCAGGTGGTCTTTGGTATTGATGAAGAGCTGCTTAAAAAAATAGTAGACCATAAGTGGACAGACGGGTATGTAAAGGTTGCCAAGGGAAAGGCCCCGATTGATGGTATTGACGGGAAGGCTATTTATTTGTTTGATACAGATAAGAGCTTTAAGCCAATTATTCTGGAGGATGGGACCGTTGACTTTAAGCAGCTGAATATTATAAGAAATGTCAATCGTGGCGAGCTGCTGGTAGAGATTATCCCCCCCACCGATGGGGTACCGGGAACCGATGTGTGCGGGAATACCATTTCTGCCAAAAAGGGAAAAGAGGTCAGAATTAAAAAAGGAAAAAATACTGTTGAAAGCGAAGACGGCCTGAAGCTCTATGCGGCGGTCGACGGTCAAATCATTGTAGAGGATGGTAAAATAAGCGTCAGCGAAGTCTATCAGATTCGAGGCGATGTCGATAACTCTACAGGAAACGTACAATTTAACGGTACTGTGATTGTCAATGGAAATGTTAAGTCAGGTTTTATGATCCAGGCAGAGGGTAACATCGAGGTAAATGGTGTAGTGGAAGGAGCTACTTTAATTTCAAAGGGAAATATTGTACTTAGTAGAGGCATACAGGGAAATAATCAGGCACTGCTGGAATGTGGCGGTAATTTAGTGGTTAAGTATGTTGAAAATGCAAAAATTCGGTGTCGGGGAAACATCCAGGCAGACTTTATACTACATAGCGATGTTGTTACAAAGGGTAAAATTTTATTAAATGGAAAAAGAGGCTTAGTAGCCGGCGGTGATATTCGAGCCGGTGAAGAAATCAGAGCTAAAACAGTGGGTTCCCATATGGGCACCTCCACGAGGCTGGAAGTAGGAATAGATCCCCAAGAACGAATGAAGCAGGATGAGATTAAAACGGAACTGGCCGAGATTGACAAAAATTCTCAAAATCTTAAGAAAACGATTGACCTGTTGAAGCGGACTGCTCAGGCGGGGCAAATTCCAAAAAATAAGGAAGAGATTTTAATCAAGTCAGTTAAGACTCTTGAGTTTTTAAAGGAGAAGGAGGCAACCCTAAGGGCACAGCTCCAGGAAATTGACGAAAGAATTGCCTATCTATCCAGAGGAAAAATTCATGTTTCCGATACCATTTATCCCGGTGTCAAGGTGGTTATCTTAAATGCCACAAGATTTATCTATGATGAGCTGTCTAATTGTACCCTATATCGCAAGGATGGAGAAGTTACAATCGGCCCTTATGAGAAATAGGAGGTTCCCAATATGTCTATTAAGCCAATTGATTTTCATTTAACCTATGCCAATACCATAAACGAGTCAAAAAACAAGCAGGTGGATTTTAATCGGGTAAAGGATACGAATCAGTACGTCCAACACCAGCAGGAAGCAGAAGTCCAGCGAAATAAGGAGCGGATTGTACAGTCAGAGGAATCAAAGGGTAAAAAAATCAATCAGGAGCAGGCAAAGGAACAGAACCCTAAGGAGAATAAGGGAAAGAAAAAGAAGCAGGCTGAGGGGCGGGTGAAAAAGAAGGCTGACCCCCTTAAAGGTGCTGATTCAAAAGGTTTAAAAATTGACATTATGATTTAAAGAGGTGCATTATGGGGTTAAATATAACGATCATTATACTAGGCGGAATCATTGTTTTAATTGCATTGGCCCTTTTCATCAAAGAGCAGCGGGCCACATCAGAGGAGCTTCCCAATTCATTTTTATTTCAAGGCCCCGGTCAGCAAGACCTTATACAGCTTAAAAATGAGGTTAAGGCCCTTAAAAGCGAATTGGGTGCGGCAACAGAACTATTAAGAACCATGGCCCAGGAGCCAAAGCCTATGGAGGTCACCGAAGAGGAGGCTCCCTTCGATCAATTGCTGAATTATAATCGATTTACCAAGAAAAATGAGCGAATTATTCAGCTGTATCAATCGGGGGAAACACCTGAAAGCATTGCCAGAAAGCTTGAAAAGAGCCTTCGGGAGGTTGAAATGGTGATTAAACTTATTAAATGAGGTGAAGGGTTTGAAGAAGCTTTGCTACTTTAGCTTAATTATTGGGATTGGTATTGGAATGATCATAACAGCCTCGTTAAATGAATTAGTCGGGGGAAATGATCAGGAAATACCCCAGGTCGTAGACAATTCATCCCAGGGAGAACTGGAGAAAACCCTTGGAGAAATTAAAAACAGTCTGATTGTTCAGCAAAGCCAATTGGATCAGATCGAGGGTGATTTAGAAAATGAGCCGGAAAAAATGGAAAATGATGAATTATATCCTTCCGATGGGGATAAAATAGAAGATACGAAACCCCAAGAGCCAGTGGAAATCACCATTCTACCAGGAATGCATACCCAGGCCATTGCCGACCTGATGGCAGAAAAGGGCCTGATAGAAAGTCCAGAGGATTTCATTGAAGAAGCCTACGCAAAGGATGTAACTCGAAAATTCAGGGCAGGCAAGGTATTGATTCCCAGAGGCAGCAGCATTGAGGATATTTTCGAACTATTGACCAAAAGGCCTTGATGGGCCCGGTTTGATGAAAAGCTCCTAATTGGATAATCATAAAAAACCCAGCACCTATAGACTTCGATAGGCTATGCTGGTTGTTTTTTAGGAACTTTTGATCAAACTGTGAGGATCACCTTTGACGAATAGCCTGGAGATGAAAATCTATTGCTATTGTATAATTAAATAGAAAAAATTTCATAATCTAAGATAAAAAATATTGCTTCATCCACAACCATGTGTTAAAATACTTAGGGTGAGAAAAAACACACATCCTATGATTTATTTGGTGGTGCCTTCGGGTCCCAGATAAATATGATTAGGGTGGCGGAAAAACTAGGAGGTGGCGTAATGTCAGTTATTTCAATGAAACAATTATTAGAGGCTGGTGTTCACTTTGGGCACCAAACAAGAAGATGGAATCCCAAGATGGCGGAGTACATCTTTACAGAAAGAAATGGAATCTACATCATTGACCTGCAAAAAACCGTCAAGAAGGTAGAAGATGCGTACCAGGTTATGAAGGAAATTGCTGCAGAAGGCAAGACAATTCTTTTCGTAGGTACCAAAAAACAAGCCCAAGAGGCAATTGAAGAAGAAGCTAAAAGATGTGGCATGTTCTATGTCAATCAAAGATGGTTAGGTGGTATGTTAACTAACTACAAAACCATCAAAATCAGAATTGATCGACTTCATGAGCTTGAAAGAATGGAAGAGGATGGAACCTTCAACGTATTACCTAAAAAGGAAGTAATTAAGCTAAGACATGAAAAAGAAAAGCTTGAAAAGTTCCTTGGCGGAATTAAAGATATGAAGGAAATCCCCGAAGCAATTTTTGTGGTTGATCCAAGAAAAGAAAGAATTGCCATTAAGGAAGCGCAAAAACTGGGTATACCAGTAATTGCAATTGTGGATACTAACTGTGATCCTGAAGAGGTGGATTACGTAATTCCTGGAAATGATGATGCAATTCGGGCCGTGAAATTGCTTACAGCTACCATGGCCAATGCCGTTTTAGAAGGTAAGCAAGGGGTTCAAACTGAAGAGTAGAAATGATAAGAGGTAAGGGTATAGGGGAGTTTCCCTTGCTCCCTTACCTTTCATAATATTAAGGAGGAGGCTAACAAATGAGTATTACTGCAGGAATGGTAAAAGAGCTTAGAGAAAAAACAGGAGCAGGTATGATGGACTGCAAAAAAGCCTTGACTGATTCTAATGGAGATATGGATAAGGCCGTAGAAATCTTAAGAGAAAAGGGTCTTGCTGCGGTGGCCAAGAAGGCCGGCAGAATTGCAGCGGAAGGATTAGTAGAGTCATACATACATGGCGGCAGAATCGGGGTACTGGTTGAAGTAAACTCTGAGACAGACTTTGTTGCAAAAAATCAAGAATTTAAGGATTTTGTCAAAGACATTGCCATGCAAATTGCTGCTGCCAATCCTTTGTATGTGAAGAAGGAAGAGGTTCCTCAAGATGAAATTGCAAAGGAAAAGGAAATTCTTAAAAAGCAAGCCCTAAATGAAGGAAAACCAGAAAAAATCGTTGAAAAAATGGTTGAGGGCAGAATTGAAAAATACTATAAAGAAGTATGTTTATTGGAACAAAGCTTCGTAAAAAATCCTGACATCACAATCGGAGAACTATTAACCGAAAAGATTTCAAAAATTGGTGAAAATATCAGCATTAGAAGATTCGTAAGATTTGAGGTAGGCGAAGGTTTAGAAAAGAAAGAAGAAAACTTTGCAGAAGAAGTTGCAAAGCAAATAGAACAACAATAATTTAATGGAGAACACCCCTGTGTCATCCAGTAATTGTTGAGGCTCTAGCCTGATCAAAAGCCCCTGGATTCAAGGCGTAGGAAAAGGCAGCGAACACAGCGTATGATCAATACGTAAGGGAGCTGGCTTTGACAGACGTAAAGAAGCTCAGGGGATTTTTACAACCAGGAGAACATCTCGGTGTTCTCCTTTATATAGAGCTTAAGGCACAGCCTTTATTAATTTCGAAAATAGACAAAGAAATTTTGTATTTCATAAATGCAGTTTCGTTCAGAAAAAAGGGTTTTTTATAAACTTGTAGAAATTAAAGAATGGAGGATTTTAAAATGACAGAACCTCTATATAGAAGGGTTTTATTGAAAATAAGCGGTGAAGCTTTGGCCGGGCAGCAGGGTTTTGGACTGGATACGGAAACCGTCAATGAAATCGCCAACCAGATAAAGGAAATTAGTGATCTGGGTGTACAGGTGGCAGTCGTTGTGGGAGGCGGTAATTTCTGGCGAGGTCGTAGCGGTGAAGGAATGGATCGTACCACCGCAGACTATATGGGAATGATGGCCACTGTTATTAATGCCCTGGCCCTGCAGGATGCATTAGAGAACATCAATATACTGACTCGAGTACAGACTGCAATCGAAATGAGACAAATTGCTGAGCCTTATATTCGAAGAAGAGCGGTTCGTCATTTGGAAAAAAATCGTGTGGTGATTTTTGCTGCCGGCACTGGAAATCCATATTTTTCTACTGATACCACAGCGGCATTGCGGGCTGCTGAAATTGAAGCAGAGGTAATTCTCCTGGCGAAGAAGGTTGATGGGGTCTATGATGCTGATCCCAACCAGGTAGCCACAGCAAAGCGCTTCGATCAGCTTACCTATTTAGACGTGTTAAAGATGGGATTAAAAGTAATGGATTCCACAGCCACCTCCCTCTGTATGGATAATCGTATACCGATTCAAGTCTTCGGAATTGATAACCCCGGAAATATTAAAAAAGTTGTAATGGGTGAAAAGATAGGAACTTATATAAATAGTTAATTAAAAAGGAGGAGATAATTATGTTGTTAGATGTTCATAAGACAATTGAAGAGAAAATGCAAAAAACCATTAGTGTGGCAAAGGAAGACTTGAACGGAATAAGGGCTGGAAGGGCCAATCCTGCCATGCTGGATAAGCTTACTGTAGACTATTATGGCACACCAACACCAGTTAAACAGATCGCCTCTGTTTCAGCTCCTGAGCCAAGGGTATTGCTGATTCAACCCTATGATCGCTCTGCCATGGGCAGTATTGAGAAGGCTATTCTGACATCAGACCTGGGGCTTAACCCCTCTAATGACGGTAAGGTTATTCGTTTAAATATACCACAGCTTACAGAAGAAAGAAGAAAAGACTTAACCAAGCTTGTGAAGAAGACTGCTGAGGATGCAAAGGTGGCCATTCGAAATGAAAGAAGAGAAGGTAATGACCTGCTTAAAAAAATGCAAAAAGATGGAGAATTAACTGAAGATGATTTAAAAAAGGCCCAGGATGAGGTACAAAAGCTGACCGATAAATACATACAAAAAATTGATGATTTAGTGGCAGCTAAAGAAAAGGAACTGATGGAGGTATAGGATTGAATCAAATTCCGAATTTGACAGGCTATCCTGTAGAGGTTGCAGAAAAAAGATTGAAGACAATGGGGCTTCAAATGGTAATCATTGAAACCATGGGAAAAAATACAGTTAAAACAGAAGATGCCAGAGTAATAAGACAAAATGTACTGGCAAATCAAATTGAACTTATTATATCCTATTTTTAAGCCCCCATTTTGGGGGTTTAAAAACGATTAAGGAGAATTAAAATGAAGGAATGGCTGAATATTTTTCAAAAGAATAATGAACAGGCCTTTAATATAGATAAGGGCGAGATGCCGGAGCACGTGGCCATCATTATGGATGGAAACGGACGATGGGCTCAAAAAAGACAAATGCCCAGGGCCCTGGGCCATAAGGCTGGCGTTGAAGCCCTTCGGGATGTGATTAAGACCGCAGATTCCATAGGGTTAAAATATTTAACCTTCTATGCCTTTTCTACGGAAAATTGGAAGCGTCCGGCCGATGAGGTTTCCACCCTTATGCAGCTTTTGGTGGAATATCTAAAGAAGGAAGTGAAGGAGCTTCACGAAAACAAAGTACGAATTCATACCATAGGTGATATTGATAAATTGCCCGAAAAACCCTTGAAGGAGGTTTTAAAGGCCAAGGAGCTGACCCAAAATAATACAGGCTTGTGGGTCAATATTGCTCTGAATTACGGTGGCAGAGATGAACTGATTAGAGGAATTAAACGTCTAATTGATCAGGTATCGGCAGGCACCCTATCCAGGGAAGATATTAATGAAGAAACCATAGGCCTAGCCCTTGATACAAATGGAATTCCTGATCCCGAGCTGATCATTCGTACTAGTGGAGAGCATCGTCTCAGTAATTTTCTCCTTTGGCAATGTGCCTATTCGGAATTCTGGTTTACAGAAACCTTCTGGCCTGATTTCCGTGGTAAAGACCTAATTGAGGGAATCAGAGCATATCAAAACCGTGACCGGCGGTTTGGTGCCGTATAGGAGAGGGGTGGTCTACCATGCTTAAAAGAATTGTAAGTGGTTTATTGGGCGTACCTGTATTGCTGGCTGTCGTTTATTTTGGAGGAACAGCCCTCTTTGCGGCTACCTTAGTGGTTGCTTTGATTGGGCTCTATGAATTTTATCAAGCGATGGAAGCAGCCAAGCTAAATCCAATAAAGCCAATAGGCTATATCTTTACTATTGCCATATTAAGCCAATTTCACTTTATAAATATGTCTGCTAATCCGATTTTTTGGTTGGTAATGACTATAATAGCATTGAGTATCATACTCCTTGCCAACCGAAAATATAATATGATAGATGCCAGTATCACCCTTTATGGATTATTGTATGTACCGGTACTGCTGGGGCACATTTTGCTGACCAGCCAGCAGCCCAATGGTATTGTCATATGGTTGATATTTATCACTGCCTGGGGAACCGATACCTGCGCCTATTTTGCCGGAAATTTTTTTGGAAAAAGAAAGCTCTGCCCTGAGATCAGTCCTAAAAAAACCGTAGAAGGGGCCATTGGTGGCATATTGGGTACGATGATTATTGCCGGTATCTTTGGGTATTTTATGATCAAAGAACATATGACAGCGGTGATTTTAATCGGTTTTTTTGGAAGCATTTTTTCTATGCTGGGGGATCTTACCGCTTCGGTTATTAAACGAAGGGTGGGTATAAAAGACTTTGGTAATTTAATTCCAGGCCATGGAGGAATTCTTGATCGATTTGACAGTATCTTGTTTACAGCGCCGGTAATCTATTATTTTTTGCTATTCATGATTAATAGATTATAGAATGAATAAGCATGGCTTTGAAAGCAATGCTTATTTTATTCATAGTCTGACACTAAAGGGGTGAAGCCAATGAAAAAAAAGATAAGCCTTTTGGGTTCTACGGGTTCCATTGGTAAACAGGCCATCGAGGTGGTTCAAGATCATCCTGAAGAATTTCAGGTAGTGGCCTTGGCTGCGTTGAAAAGTATAGAAGCCTTGGAAGAACAGATTGATCAGCTGAAGCCCAAACTGGTGGCTGTTTATGATGAAGAAAAGGCAAAGGAGCTGCGGGCCAGAACAGGAAGCTCAACAAAAATTGTTGCGGGAATGGAGGGGCTGATAGAGGCTGCCACCATACCGGAGGCCGATATTGTCTTAAATTCTGTAATGGGCAGTATTGGGTTGGTACCTACCCTTAAGGCCATTCAAAGTAATAAAGACATTGCTCTGGCCAATAAAGAGACCCTGGTGGTGGCAGGGGCCTTAGTGATGGAGCTTGTCAAAAAGCATCAAGTGAGAATGATTCCGGTAGATAGTGAGCATTCAGCTATTTTTCAATGCCTTCAGGGTGAAAATTATCATAACCTTTCAAAGCTGATCATAACAGCATCAGGAGGGCCCTTCAGGAACTGGAAGAAGGAAGACATTGCCCAGGCCGCCTGTGCTGAAGCCTTAAGGCACCCGAATTGGACAATGGGGAAAAAAATTACCATTGATTCTGCTACGCTTATGAACAAGGGATTGGAAGTAATTGAAGCCAGGTGGTTATTTGATGTGGATGTGGATAAAATAGAAGTAGTGGTTCATCCGGAAAGTATTATCCATTCCATGATAGAATTGAAGGATTATTCGGTTATTGCCCAAATGGGGCTGCCAGATATGAAGCTGCCGATACAGTATGCCTTTACATATCCTGAGCGATTGGTCGGCAATTTACCAAGACTTAATTTTAAAGAAATTAGTAGCCTCCACTTTGAAATGCCCGATACAGATAAATTTCCATGCCTTGAATTGGCCTGTGAGGCCTTAAGAATAGGAGGAACAATGCCCTGTGTAGTAAATGGGGCCAATGAAGTATTGGTAGAGGGCTACTTGAAGGGAAGAATTGGTTTTTATGATATTCCTAGAATCATAGAGGCTGCCATGGGGCAGCACCAAGCCTTTTCCTATGAAAGCCTTGAAGAGGTGTTGTCAGTGGATGAATGGGTGAGAGCATGGGTAAAAAGCCAAATAAGATAGGAAGGTGTTAAAAAATGGGAACTGCAATTGCAGCGATTATTGTTTTCAGCATGCTGGTGTTTTTCCATGAGCTGGGGCATTTTGCCATAGCAAAGCTGGTGGGAATTAAAGTACATGAATTTGCCATTGGAATGGGGCCAAAGCTTTTCGCCTTTTCAGGTTCAGAGACTGACTATTCTGTCAGGGCCTTTCCAATCGGGGGCTATGTAAAAATGGAAGGCGAAGACGAGAAATCCGAAGATGCCAGGAGCTTCAATAAAAAGTCTGTACCTGCAAGGATGGCGGTCATCGTGGCAGGACCAATCATGAATTTTATTCTAGGCCTTCTGCTTTTTACCCTTTTATTTTATATGACAGGAAGCCCAGTGACGACCATAGACCAGATTATTCCCGACTCACCTGCAGAAATGGTGGAGATTATGCCTGGTGATCAGATTTTAAAAATTAATGATGAACAGATTGGAACCTGGTCTGAGCTGGAGGTCGCCATAGGCAATTCAGGAGGAGCCCCCCTGGAGGTGGTACTGGAGCGGGACAGTCAAATAATGACAAAAACCATTACCCCCATGAGGGATGAAGAGAGCGGAAAAATTATGATCGGAATTGTCCCCAAAATGGAAAGCTCCCTTAAGGGAGCAATTCAAAACAGCTTTCATAATTTTTCCATGATTGTAACAGAGATTATGGAATTTCTAAGGCGGCTGGTTACTCGGCAGGCATCTTCATCGGAGGTGGCGGGCCCAATTGGTATTATTAGTCTGGTGGGAGAAGCCACCAGGGCAGGGTGGTTAAATGTAGTTTTTCTTGCCGCCCTTATCAGCGTTAATCTAGGGCTTATGAACCTGTTACCCATTCCAGCCCTGGATGGCAGCCGACTGTTGTTCCTGCTGGTTGAGCTGCTTCGGGGGAAACCTGTAGACCCCGATCGAGAAGGCATGATCCACATGATTGGATTTAGTATTTTAATAGCCCTAATGGTCTTTGTCACCTATCAGGATATTGTAAGACTATTTAATTAAATGCTGATATTTCAATAGAAAACTTTGGAAGGTGGAAAAATGAGAAGAAAAAGCCGTGCCGTGGCATGTGGTCAGGTCTATGTAGGGGGAGATCATCCCGTAACGGTTCAGTCAATGACCACCACAAGCCCCAAACAGGTGAAGGAAACAGTGGCGCAAATACGGCGATTGGAGGAGGCCGGCTGCGATATCATCCGTATTGCAGTACCGACCCTGGAGTCTGCCTATTATATACATGAAATTAAAAAACAAATTACGATTCCCCTGGTGGCAGATATTCATTTTGATTATCGGATTGCCCTCGAGGCCATTGCCCAGGGGGTTGACGGCCTGAGAATTAATCCTGGCAACATTGGAGACAAAAGAAGGGTTAAAGAGGTGGTGATGGCCGCCAAGGAAAAAAATATCCCCATTCGGATTGGTGTCAATGCCGGGTCACTGGAAAGGCACCTGCTGAAAAAGTATGGACATCCTACGGCTGATGCCATGGTTGACAGTGCCATGGGACATGTGGCCCTTTTGGAGGAGCTGGATTTTCATGATATTGTCATTTCTCTCAAGGCCAGTGATATCCATTTAACGGTGGAGGCCTATGAAAAAATTGCTGCCCTTTGTGATTATCCCCTTCATTTAGGTATTACTGAAGCCGGTACCCCCTGGGCGGGAACCATTAAATCGGCTGTGGGAATCGGCGCCCTGCTGCTAAAGGGAATTGGTGATACGCTGCGGGTATCCTTAACGGGTGATCCGGTAGAGGAAATTAAGGTAGGCAGACAGATTTTAAAATCCCTGGGGATTATTCAAAACGAAGTTACCATTATTTCGTGCCCTACCTGCGGCCGTTGTCAAATAGATTTAATTAAGCTGGCCCAGGAGGTTGAGGAGCGGGTAGGAAAGCTGAAAAAGCCCATTAAGCTGGCAATCATGGGCTGTGCAGTAAATGGCCCTGGAGAAGCCAAGGAAGCTGATTTAGGTATTGCCGGCGGAATCGATGGCGGTTTGTTGTTTAAAAAGGGGGAAATCATTCGTAAAGTTCCAGAGGATCAAATTGTACAGGCTCTGCTGGAGGAAATTGATAAGCTGTAATAGAGTAGGAGGTTAAGATCAATGGTGTCAGCAATTTTGCCGGCCTATAATGAGGGAGATCGGATAGCTGGGGTGATCGAACCCTTGCTTCAATCCCCCTATATTCACCGGATTATTGTGGTTGATGATGGTTCCGTCGATCATACTGAATCCGTCGTACGATCCTACCCTGTTGAACTGCTGCGCCTGCCCTATAACCAGGGAAAGGCAGCAGCTGTTAAACAGGGTTTAAGTCAATGTGGTGAAGAAACCATATTGCTGCTGGATGCAGACTTGATCGGATTAACCCCTGGACATATTGAAGCCCTGGTATTGCCTGTATTATCAGAGGTTGCCGATATGACCGTTGGTATTTTTGTCAGTGGTCGCTTAATTACCCATATGGCCCAGAAAATTGCCCCCAATCTTTCTGGGCAAAGGGCCTTTCGAGGCTGCCATATTACTGATATTTTAATGCTGGAGGCCACAGGCTACAGTATCGAACTGGCCCTTAATCGCCTTACAAAGGATAAAAATATGAGGGTAAAGCGGATTCCTCTGGAAAATATCAGCCATGTCATGAAGGAAGAAAAGCTGGGGCTATATGAAGGCGCCCTTTATCGGTTAAAAATGTATCAGGATATGATTAAATATTGGTTGAACTAGTTAAAGGTGGGATACGATGCAGCCAAACAGAAAAATGGATTTCAAAGAATTTCTGGCAGAATTAGGATTAAACTGCAATCCCTGCTTTGAATCCTATTATTTAGATGGAATTAAATATTATCGGAAAAAAAGAAAAATAGAAATACAGCTTCAGGGGAATAGGGCTGCCGACCTGAAGCTTTTGGATGAGGTGACTGACAGTATTAAGGGCAGGCTCCAAATGAATGAAGTTAATCTTTGCTTTTCTCAATTTCCTGAGTATCCCTCTCCAAGAAAGCTGGTGGAGGATAACTGGAAGAACATAATGTATTTAATTCAAAAAAATATGCCCTCCTTTAAAGGAACGTTGGACGAAATAGATTGGGATATGAAAAATGATCAGCTAAGGCTTACCATCAAGGAAGCGGTTTTTTTACAAAAAGCAAAGGAAAGAAATATTCATCGAATCATAGAAGCCTATTTTACCAGTCACTTTAATCAAAAAATTCGCTGCTTGCTGGATGAAAATGCCCTAAGGGAATTTGATATTTCCCAATATGAAGAGGTAAGGGAAAAGGAAAGCACCCAATATGTTGAAGAGATCTTAAAAAGTGTACAGCATTCACCGGCCCTAAGCCAAGCCCCTAAAAGGATTAGGGAAGCAAGCAATGGCCAGAGCACAAAGGATGGCTCTTCGCCAGTGCTCTTAGGAAAGCCCTTTATGGGTGAAGTGCTGGCCCTTAGTGAAATCCAGGGAGAACTGGCTAAAATCATTGTAGAAGGAGAAATTATTGATTTTGAAGCCCGGGATTTAAATAGCGGTAAAAAAATTTATACCATTCAGATTACCGATTACACCAATTCCATTACAATTAAAATATTTGAGCGTAAGTCCCTCATAGCAGATTTTGAAGCTACCTTAAAGAAAGGTCAGTGGCTTCGGGTTCGGGGGGACGTTGTTTTTGATAAATATCAGCGGGAATATGTTATTATGGCCAGTGATCTCATGGCCATTAAAAAGGAACCCTCCATAGACCCCTGCGAAAGAAAACGGGTGGAGCTTCACCTACATACCCAAATGTCATCCATGGATGGCGTCAGCAACACCGCCAGCTTAGTGAAGCAGGCTGCCCAATGGGGGCACAAGGCCATCGCCATCACTGACCATGGTGTAGTCCAGGCCTTCCCCGAGGCCATGGAGGCTGGTAAGAAGCATGGCATAAAAATCATATATGGAATGGAAGGATACCTGGTTAATGATGAGGCCGACCTTATTGAGGGGAATACAGCCTATGATTTAATGGATGAATACGTGGTCTTTGACATAGAAACCACAGGGTTATCAAACAAAAATGATAAAATAACGGAAATAGGAGCAGTGAAGGTTAGGGAAGGAAGGATTGTTGACCAGTTTTCTGCCTTAGTAAACCCCGAAATACCTATTCCCCTTAAAATTACAGAGCTTACCGGCATCACTAATGACATGGTGAAGGATCAGCCCACGATCGAGGAGATATTGCCTCAATTTTTGGAATTTATAGGAGCCGTCCCCCTGGTAGCCCATAACGCTGCCTTTGATATGGGCTTTATACTGGAAAATGGAAAACAACAGGGTTACTCAATTGAAAATACTGTCATCGATACCCTGAAGCTGTCCCGTATTCTTCTGCCGCAGCTAAAGCGTCATAAGCTTAATCTTATTGCCAAGGAATTGAATATCAAGCTGCTGTCCCACCATAGGGCCGTAGATGATGCCACTGCCACGGCAGAAATTTGGATCTATTTTATCAATATGCTGTTGGATCGCCAAATCAGCACCCTGGCTGAAATCAACAAAAGGCTGGCTAAGAAATTGGATTTTTCCAAGCTGGATACCTATCATGTGCTGATTTTGGTAAAAAATTATACAGGCTTAAAGAATCTGTACCAGCTGGTTTCAGAATCCCATATAAATTATTTTTATAAGAAACCCCGTCTACCCAAGAGTCTGCTGAATCAGTATCGGGAGGGACTACTGATAGGAACCGCCTGTGAGGCCGGAGAATTGTATCAGGCCTACCTAAGCGGAAAAGCTGATGAAGCAATAGAGGCAATTGCTGACTTTTATGATTTTCTGGAGATTCAACCCCTTGCAAACAATCAATTTCTAGTGGAAAAGGGTATTGTAAAGGACGAAGCCGCCCTCCGGGAAATTAACAAGTGCATTGTAGACCTGGCCGAAGCCCAAAAAAAGCCTGTGGTGGCCACCGGTGACGTTCACTTTTTGAATCAAAGAGATGAGGTTTTCAGAAGAATTTTAATGGCTGGACAGGGCTTTTCCGATGCCGATAATCAGGCTCCCCTGTATTTTAAAACCACCCAGGAAATGCTGGAGGAATTCAGCTATTTGGGAAAGGAAAGGGCAGAGGCTGTAGTGATTGATTTTCCCAATGCCATTAATGAACAGGTGGAGGAAATCATTCCAATTCCCGATGGTACCTATCCTCCTGTCATTGAAGGATCTGATGAGGAGCTTAGAAGATTATGCTACGAAAAGGCGGAAAGAATTTATGGTACTCCCCTGCCTGAAATTGTTCAGTCTCGTTTGGACCGGGAGCTGAATTCAATTATCAGCAACGGCTATGCCGTTATGTATATTATCGCCCAGAAGCTGGTGACAAAATCCCTTCGTGATGGGTACCTGGTAGGGTCCCGGGGCTCGGTAGGCTCTTCCTTTGCGGCCACCATGAGCGATATTACCGAGGTAAACCCCTTGGCACCCCACTATGTGTGCAGTAACTGTAAGCACTCAGAATTTATTTTAGATGGTTCCTATGGTTCAGGGGCAGACCTGCCTGATAAAAATTGTCCGGTATGTAATACTCCTCTGACCAAGGATGGCCACGATATTCCCTTTGAAGTATTTTTAGGCTTCGAAGGAGATAAGGAGCCTGATATTGACCTTAACTTTGCCGGAGAATATCAAAGTGAAGCCCATAAATATACCGAAGAGCTCTTTGGAAAGGGAAAGGTGTACCGGGCTGGAACCATCGGTACCATTGCCGATAAAACAGCCTATGGATTTGTAAAAAAATACCTGGAGGAAAAGGGAATTCAGCATAACCAAACGGAGATCAACCGTTTGACCATGGGTTGTACCGGAGTAAAGCGAACTTCTGGGCAGCATCCCGGAGGAGTTATGATCGTTCCAGGCCACAAGGATATCCATGAGTTTTGTCCCATTCAATATCCGGCCAATGATGCCAGCTCAGGGGTTATTACCACCCATTTTGACTATCATTCCATCAGCGGCCGCCTTTTAAAGCTGGATATTCTGGGGCACGATGTGCCCACCATTATTAAGATGCTGGAGGATATTACAGGATTAAATGCCCAGGAAATTCCCCTGGATGATCAAACCACCGTCAGTATTTTTACCAGTACCAAGGCCCTGGATATAGACCCCCAGGAGCTGGGCTGTGAGGTAGGAACCCTGGGGATTCCGGAATTTGGAACCAAATTTGTACGGCAGATGCTATTAGATACCAAGCCCAGTACCTTTGCCGAATTGGTACGGATCAGCGGTCTTTCCCATGGAACAGACGTATGGCTCAATAATGCCCAGGATTTGGTTCGTGGAAATATTGCTGAGCTAAAGGATGTTATTTCAACCCGTGATGACATAATGAACTACTTAATTTTAAAGGGCTTGCCTAAAAAAACCTCCTTTAAGATCATGGAAAATGTCAGAAAGGGGAAGGGACTAACCCCTGAATATGAAGAAGAGATGAAGAAGAATAATGTACCTCAATGGTATATAGATTCCTGTAATAAAATCAAGTATATGTTCCCCAAGGCCCATGCTGTGGCCTATGTCATGATGTCCTTCAGAATTGCCTACTTTAAAGTCCATCACCCGGAGGCCTTTTATGCCACCTACTTTACCACCAAGGCAGAGGATTTTGATGCCCATCTAATTGTCCAGGGAGAAGGGGCAGTCAGGGAAAAAATTAAGGAGCTGGAGGCCATGGGTAACCAAGCTACGGCTAAGGAAAAAAACTTGCTGACGGTTCTAGAGGTGGCCCTGGAAATGTTTCTAAGAAAAATAGAGCTTTTGCCGGTGGATCTATATCATTCCGATGCAGACCGGTTTTTAGTGACAGATGGTAAACTGCTGCCACCCCTAAAATCATTACAGGGGGTTGGGCAAAATGCAGCTAAAAATATTGTTGAGGCAAGGGCACAAGGAGAGTTCATTTCCCTGGAAGACTTAAGGGAGCGGGCCAAAGTGACCAAAACCGTAGTAGAGGCCCTGGTAAATCATGGGTGCCTTAATGGTTTGCCAAAAACCAATCAACTGAGCTTATTTTAGCCTTGCACGGAATTGGGAATTATGGTATACTTATGTCGATAATATTGTACTATTGTGAAAGAGTGGGAAATTCCCACTCTTTGTCATTATGTATCTTTGATATTTGACAGAAATCTTAGGTAATAGAATAAATATACTGGAAATGGCTGAAAATACATATATCAAAGGGAAAAATTGAATAGAGGGAGGTTTTAGGATGGGACAAAACAAAGTTGAAAAGCTAACAGAAGAGCTGGTATTGCCAATCATTGAAAGGGAAAACTTCGAATTGGTAGATATTGAATTTAAAAAAGAAGGTCCCCATCGGTATTTAAGAGTATTTATTGATAAAGAAGGGGGAATTACCCTGGATGACTGCCAAAAGGTGAGTGAAGCCCTGAGTGATCGATTGGATGAAGTGGATCCAATCGAAGAAAATTATTTCTTGGAGGTATCGTCACCAGGTTTGGACCGTCCTTTAAAAAAGGAATCAGATTTTCAGCGGTTCCAGGGCGAGCTGGTGGAAGTAAAGCTATATGAACCATTAAATGGTCAAAAAATAATAGAGGGTGAGCTGGTGGGTTTAGTTGAAGGTAAAATTCAATTAAATGTCAAGAATGCCGGCTTTATAGAGATACCAAAGGAAAAAGCCGCCTTAACCAGGCTAGCGATCAAATTTTAAGGAGGGTTATTTAGATGAATGTGGAGTTTATTGAAGCGCTGCAGCAGATTTCTAAGGATAAGGGTATCTCAAAGGAGATTTTAATTGATGCCATTGAAGCTGCTTTGATTTCCAGCTATAAGCGGAATTTTGGAACAGCGCAAAATGTGAGGGTCGAAATCAACCGAGAAACGGGAGACGTTCGAGTATACTCCCAAAAGAGGGTTGTGGAGGAAGTGGAGGATGAGCTTTTAGAAATTGCACTGGTCGATGCCAGGGCCATTGACCCGAACTACGAGATAGAGGATATCGTGGAACGTGAGGTAACTCCAAGGAATTTTGGACGGATCGCAGCCCAAACGGCGAAGCAGGTGGTAGTGCAAAGAATTCGAGAGGCGGAGCGGGGAATCGTATTTGATGAATTTATTAATCGAGAATCTGATATTATTACCGGAACAGTGGCCAGGGTTGCCAAGGGAATTGTCTATGTAAATCTGGGAAAAACAGAGGCTATACTGGGCCCCAATGAGCAAATGCCCAATGAAGAATATCTTCATGGGGATCGAATCAAAACCTATATTGTTGAAGTAAAAAAGACCACCAAGGGGCCTCAAATAACTGTATCCAGAACCCATCCTGGCTTGATCAAACGCTTATTTGAACTGGAAGTGCCTGAAATTCACGATGGGGTTGTAGAAATTAAAAGTATTTCCAGAGAAGCCGGTTCTCGAACCAAGATTGCCGTAGAATCCAAGGATGAAAATGTTGATCCCGTAGGAGCCTGTGTTGGTCCAAAGGGAGCCAGGGTTCAGGCAATTGTAGATGAATTAAAGGGTGAAAAAATAGATATTATCAAATATAGTAAAGATCCAACTGAGTTTATTACCAGTGCCTTAAGCCCTGCCAAGGTGGTATCAACCGATGTCAATTTGGATGAAAAGACAGCCAGGGTTGTTGTTCCAGACTATCAATTGTCTCTGGCCATCGGTAAAGAAGGCCAAAATGCCCGGCTGGCTGCCAAGCTGACAGGGTGGAAAATTGATATTAAAAGCGAGAGTCAAGTGCAATCTGATTTGGGGTGATTGAAATGAAAACCAGAAAAATCCCGCTTAGAAAATGCCTGGGCTGTAATGAGATGAAGCCCAAGAAAGAATTAATTAGAGTGGTGAGAAACCAAGAGGGAATCATCAGTATTGATTTAAAGGGAAAGGCACCGGGACGGGGAGCTTATATTTGTCCCCAAACCCAATGCTTTGAAAAAGCAAAAAAGACCAAGGCCTTTCACCGTGCCTTCCAATGCAATGTGTCCGATGAAATCTATGAAAATCTAATACAGGAGATTAATCAGCTTGAAGGAAAAAATTAATAATCTGCTGGGCCTGGCAATGAAGTCCGGCCAGTTAATTTCCGGTGAAGAGCTTTGCAAAAAGGCGGTACAAAATCGTCAAGTCTGTCTTGTTTTAGTGGCAGAGGATGCGTCGGACAATACAAAAAAGCTATTTCGTGACAAAACAAGGTTTTATGAGATACCATTAAGATTTTATGACACAAAGGAGAATCTTGGAAGCTCCATTGGGAAATTGCCTAGAGCTGTCATTGCAATCCGTGATCAAGGATTTGCCAGAAAGCTAATGGAGTATATCGACACAAAAGTAGGCAATGAATAATTAGGGGGTGATTAGCTTGTCTAAGTTAAGAGTGTATCAATTGGCTAAGGAGCTGGGAATCAGCAGTAAGGAGCTAATTGAAAAATTAAATGATTTATCTGTGGTGGTCAACAATCATATGAGCACCCTGGAAGAGGAAGATGCGAATTTAATTATTGAGCTGTTCACTGATAAGCCTGAAGAAAAGAAAA
Organism: Alkaliphilus crotonatoxidans; assembly: GCF_054658015.1. Classification (NCBI taxonomy): domain Bacteria; kingdom Bacillati; phylum Bacillota; class Clostridia; order Peptostreptococcales; family Natronincolaceae; genus Alkaliphilus; species Alkaliphilus crotonatoxidans. Next base: position 1,212,415 of record NZ_BAAHXS010000006.1, on the reverse strand, counting down.
TCACTGTTCAGGAGCCGGAAAAGGCCTCTCAATCCGTCGAAAAAAACAATGCCCCGAAGCAAGAAAAAAAACAAAAAAAGGGTCATAAAAGCAAGCATGGAAAAAACGACAAAATCATAGAAAAGAAGGATGCAATGATAGAAGAAAAAAATAGACAACAATCAGAAAAAGAAACAGAAATTGGCGAGAAGATAATTGTAAAGGACCTGGCAGAGCTGTTGAAAAAAAACGTAAGTGAAATTATTACAAAGCTCATTCAGCAGGGAGTCATGGCAGCCATGAATCAAGAAATTGATTTTGAAACTGCCCAGACCATTGCCCAGGGGTATGATATTACCCTGTCTAAGAAGGCAGAGGTAATGGAAGAAGAAAACAGTGATATTGAAATACCAGAGGACGATGAAAAGGATTTAAAGCCCAGACCTCCGGTGGTGACCGTAATGGGTCACGTAGACCATGGCAAAACCTCATTGCTGGATGCCATTCGTAAAACCAAGGTAACGGAAAGAGAAGCAGGAGGAATTACCCAGCATATTGGAGCCTCTGAAGTACAAATCAACGGTAAGAAAATTGTATTTTTAGATACCCCGGGTCATGAAGCCTTTACGGCTATGCGATCCAGGGGAGCAAAGGTAACCGATATTGCCATTTTGGTAGTGGCGGCCGATGATGGTGTCATGCCCCAGACCATTGAAGCGATCAATCATGCCAAGGCGGCCAACGTACCAATCATTGTGGCCATTAATAAAATTGATAAGCCTGGAGCCAATTCAGACCGGGTAAAGCAGGAGCTTTCTGAAAATGGCGTGCTTATTGAAGAGTGGGGCGGCGATGTGATTTCTGTTGCGGTTTCCGCGCTGCAGGGTACTAACATAGACGAATTATTAGAAATGATTCTTTTGGTGGCAGAAATGGAAGAATTAAAGGCCAATCCAAATCGACAGGCCATTGGTACTGTTGTTGAGGCCCAATTAGATAAGGGCCGGGGGGCAGTGGCAACAATACTGGTGCAAAATGGAACCCTTAAGGTGGGAGATTCAGTTGTCATCGGTACTATCCACGGTAGAATCCGGGCCATGGTTAATGACAAGGGAAAAAGGGTTAAGACAGCAGGCCCCTCTACCCCAGTAGAAATTACAGGGTTATCAGAGGTACCTGAAGCAGGGGACCAACTGGTTGCCGTGGCTGACGATAAACAGGCCAGAACCATTGCTGAACAAAGAATCAATAAAATCAAAGAGCAGCAGCTACGATCTACTCAACGTATTTCCCTAGATGCCCTGTATAGCCAAATGCAAACAGGAGAAATTAAAGAGCTGAACATTATCGTTAAGGCCGATGTTCAGGGTTCTGTTGAGGCCGTTAAGCAGTCTTTAAATAAGCTATCCAACGATAAGGTAATCATTAAGCCAATCCACGGCGGAGTGGGAGCCATTACAGAAACCGACGTTTCCCTAGCCTCTGCATCCAATGCCATTATTATTGGGTTCAACGTCAGACCCACTTCTAATGCCAGCTTCCTGGCCGAAAAGGAAAATGTTGATATTCGTTCCTATCGGGTAATCTACAATGCAATTGAAGATATTGAAGCAGCTATGAAGGGAATGTTAGATCCGGAGTATAAAGAAGTTCAATTGGGAAAAGCTGAAGTTAGGGCTACCTTTAAGGTTCCTGGCCTGGGGCTGATTGCCGGCTGTTACGTGGTAGAGGGCAAGATTCTTCGCAGTGCCAAAGTTCGATTGGTTCGGGACGGCATTGTCATTCATGAAGGAGAAATTGGTTCTTTAAAACGTTTCAAAGACGATGTCAGAGAAGTGGCCACAGGTTATGAATGTGGTATTGGTATTGATCACTTCAATGATGTCAAGGAAGGCGATCTGATCGAGGCATTTAAAATGGAAGAGATAGCAAGATAAGTCGGAAAGGATGAAGGATATGGCATATCCTAGGGTAAGTCGATTAAATGAGGAAATAAAGAAAATAGTCAGCCATCTAATTAGAAATGAATTGAGGGACCCACGTATTGCGCCCATGACCAGTGTTGTCGAGGTGGATGTAACCAGGGATTTAAGGTTTGCCTCTATCTATATTAGTGTTTTGGGAACAGAGGATGAAAAGATCAGTACCTTGGAAGCCTTAAAAAAGTCCAGCGGCTTTGTAAGAAGAGAAGTGGGGCAAAAGATTAAGGCAAGGTATACCCCTGAAATACTATTTAGATTAGACAATTCCATTGAAAAGGGAGTTGAAATGTACCATAAGATTTCAAAAATTCAAGAGGCTGGCCCCTTGGGAGAGGAAGACAATGAATAATTTATTTCCTCAGGTTCAAAAAGGCAGCAGAATTGCGGTGATTTCCCATATTAATCCCGACGGCGACAGCCTAGGCTCCCTGTTGGGCCTCTCTCTGGCCTTAAAAAAGCAGGGGGCGGCGGTCACCACCTTTGTCAACGATGACGTGCCGCAAAAATATAGATTTTTACCGCAAATTGATCAGGTAATTCGTTATGATTTAAATCAAAGTGAATGCTTTGACATTTGCTTTGTGCTGGATTGCGGTGATGAAAAACGCCTGGGCTATAGCATTGATTTACTAAAAAAAAGCCGGCAGATTGTGAATATTGATCATCATGTCAGCAATGCAGGCTTTGGAGATATCAATATACTCGATCCTGAGGCTTCTTCAACCTGTGAAATGATTTACCGCTTGATTACCCAGGAAATGGAAGTTGATATTGATAAAGCCATGGCAATCTGTCTATATACAGGAATTGTAACTGATACAGGAAATTTCAGATATGACAGTACCAGCCCCGAAACCCACCATATTGCCGGAGCCTTGCTGGAAAAAGGAGTAGAGCTTAAGGAGCTTACCTACCACCTGCATCAAAATAATACCTTTGGCAGTTTGAAGCTCCTGGGGCACCTTTTGGCAGGCTTGAAAACCTACTTCGATGGAAAGGTAGCCGTTATGGAGGTAACCCATGACCTATTAAAGGCTTATCAAGTACAATATGATGAAGTAGAAGGTATGATCAACTATGCACGGGACATAAAAGGGGTAGAGGTGGCTGTGATTCTAAAGGAGCTTGAAGCTGGCGAAGTTAAAATAAGCCTTAGATCAAAAACAACCTTTGATGTCAGTCGCCTGGCCCAGACCTTCGGGGGCGGAGGTCATAAAAAGGCCTCTGGGGCGGTAATGGCAGGTACAATTCAGGAAGTGAAGGATCAAATACTGGATAAAATACAAAGGATGATTTAGGCTGGTGATGACTTGAACGGTATTTTAAATATATTGAAGCCGCCGGGAGTTACCTCCCACGGGGTGGTTTCCTTGGTCAGAAGAATGACGGGCATTAAAAAGGTGGGCCATACAGGAACCTTAGACCCCAATGCTGCTGGGGTCTTACCCATCTGTATCGGACAGGCCACAAAAATATCACAATTCTTATTAGACAGTCAAAAAAAATATCGAGCTGAGCTGTACCTTGGTATTGAGACCGATACCCAGGATCAATACGGGGAAATTTTAAAGCAACAGGCTGAAATTCCCTCCAGAGAAGAAATTAAAAAGGCCATCATGAGCTATGTGGGAGAATATGATCAAATTCCTCCCATGTATTCAGCTTTAAAGCGAGATGGCAAAAAACTTTATGAGCTGGCCCGGGAGGGAATCGAAGTTCATCGGGAGCCGCGGCGGGTACAGATCCATGAAATCTCGATCATTGAGATCAACGGAAATCGAGTTATTTTTGATGTGCTTTGTTCAAAGGGAACCTATATTAGAACCCTATGTAAGGATATCGGTGAAAGCCTTGGCTGCGGTGGAATGATGTCATTTTTATTAAGAACTGCCACGGGTGAATTTCAACTGGAAAATACCATTACCCTAGAGGCGCTGGAAGCAACCCAGGATATAGAGAAGCTATTGTATCCGGTAGATTATCCCTTGCGGCATCTACCCAAAATATCAGTGAATCCTGGGGCCGAAAGGGCAGTTTTAAATGGCAATAAAATCCCTTCCCATTTGTGGCTTAAGGGTTGGCAGGCTAAAGGGGAAGACCTGGCCAGAGTTTATCTTAAGGATCAATTCATTGGAATAGCAATCGTGAAATCAGGACAGGAAGAGGTCTATTTAAAATTCAGCAGGCTATTTGTTTAAAGGGGCGTCTTTATGAAATTAATAGAAGAGATTCAACATTTATCATCAACTGAAAGGGCAGTAGCTCTGGGGAATTTTGACGGACTTCACATCGGGCATCAAAAATTGATTGAGGCCTTAAAGGAAGCGTCTACGAAGTATCATTTAGAATCCTGTGTCTATACATTTAAAAATCATACCACCACTGTCACCACCAGGGGAAAGGAACCCCTGCAAATTACAAGTCATGAGGTTAAAAACAGGCTCTTTGAAGACTTGGGGATTGAAACTCTGGTATTGGCTGAATTTAACGAAGAAATCATGAATTTAAGTCCTGAAGACTTTGTTAAAAAAATATTGATAGAGAGCTTAAATTGCAAGGTGGCTGTAGTGGGCTTTGACTATCGGTTTGGGTCAAGGGCCAAGGGCGATGTGGTTTTATTGAAGGAGCTGGGGACTAAATATGGTTTTTCTGTCTGTGTAATTGACCCAGTTACCGTTGAAAATGAGAAGGTAAGCAGTACTGCAGTAAGAAAATATATTTTAGACGGTGAAATTGAAAAGGCTAATCAGTACCTTGGCAGGAGCTTTGCCCTCTACGGAAAGGTAATCCATGGAAATGGAAGGGGACGAAATTTAGGTTATCCCACTGCCAATATCATGATAAAGCCTCATCTTTTAATTCCCAGGGAGGGGGTCTATGCTACCCTGGTGAAAATTGAAGATAAGATATTCATGGGGGCAACCTGTATAGGTACCAACCCAACCTTCCAGGGGGAGCATACCTCGGTGGAAACCTTTATTATTGATTACCAGGGTAGCCTTTATGATCAATATATTGAAGTGATCTTTAAAAAAAGGTTAAGGGATAACATCCGATTTGACCGAGTAGAGGGCCTAATTCAACAAATGGAGACAGACGTTGAAAATACAAAAAAATATTTACATGACAAGACAATTATGGTAAAATGATTAAGGTTGAGAACCTGCTCTCGGTATTCTGAATCACCGACGTATACTTAGAGTAAGGGGATATAAATAGAGGAGGTGGAAACAAATGAATAAGGAATTAAAGCAAGAGATCATTAATAACCATAGGGTTCATGAAAATGATACAGGTTCTCCTGAGGTGCAAATTGCCCTGTTAACAGAGAGAATTAATCATCTAAATGAACACGGTAAGATCCATAAGAAAGATCATCATTCCAAAAGAGGTCTTCTTAAAATGGTAGGTAAAAGAAGAAATCTTTTGAACTATGTTAAAAACAAAGATATCGAGCGTTACAGAGAAATCATTGAAAAATTAGGCTTAAGAAAATAATCAAGAGCGGGCTAGCCCGCTCTATTATTTAATTGTGAAAATGGAAAAACATGTAATTAACAACTGGACCTTTGGCCTATTTTCATTATAGGAATTTAATCAAGATTAAAGGAAATAATATTCTTTACATAGAATTTATAATAGAAACAGAATGAAAGGAGGAACAATTTATGGCAAAAACTTTTGAAATGGAACTGGCAGGAAGAACCCTGAAGGTAGAAATTGGCAAAGTAGCTGAGCTGGCCCATGGAGCCTGCACCGTTACCTACGGAGATACAGTGGTTTTAGTGACTGCTTGCGCCTCCAAAACCCCCAGAGAAGGAATTGATTTTTTTCCTTTAAGCTGTGACTATGAGGAAAGATCCTATGCTGTGGGAAAGATACCTGGAGGCTTTATTAAACGGGAGGGAAGACCAACCGAAAAGGCAGTTTTAACCTCCCGGTTAATTGACAGACCCATTAGACCTCTTTTTCCAAAGGGATATTACAATGATGTGCAGGTTATTGCAACGGTTCTATCAGTTGATCAGAACTGTACCCCAGACGTAGTGGCAATGATTGGCTCATCCATTGCATTATCCATCTCACCAATCCCCTTTATGGGACCCACAGGCTCTGTTAATATCGGTATGATCAATGGGGAATACATAGTGAACCCCACCAGTGAGCAAAGAGAAATCAGTGACCTGAATTTAATGGTTTCAGGTACCAAGGATGCCATTATGATGATCGAAGCTGGGGCCAATGAGCTGACAGAGGAACAGGTGCTGGATGCCATTATGTTTGGTCATGAGGAAATCAAGAAAATTGTAGCCTTTATAGAAGGCATTGTGGCAGAGGTGGGACAACCTAAGGCCGAGGTAATATTAAAGGAAACCGATGTGGACCTAGAAGCAGAGGTTAAGGCCTTTGCAACAGATAAGCTGATTAATGCCATTAAAACCTTTGAAAAGCAGGAAAGAATTGAAAATATTGATGCTGTAAAGGAAGAAGCAATGGCCTTTTTCCAGGAAAAATACGAGGATCGTTTGAAGGAAGTCGGCGAAATTCTATCTAAAATCGTCAAGACCGAGATTAGAAGAATGATTCTTGAAGAAGGAATTCGCCCTGACGATCGTAAGCTCGATGAAATTCGCCCCATTTGGAGTCAGGTGGGAGTATTGCCTAGAACCCACGGAACAGGTTTATTTACCCGGGGGCAAACTCAGGTATTAACTGTGGCGACCCTTGGTGCCCTGGGAGATGTGCAAATTTTAGATGGTTTAGGGGAAGAAGAGGAAAAGCGCTATATGCATCACTATAATTTCCCACCCTATAGTGTCGGAGAAACAAGATTTTTAAGGGGACCCGGCCGTAGAGAAATTGGGCATGGTGCTTTGGCTGAAAGAGCTTTAGAGCCAATGATCCCCAGTAAAGAGGATTTTCCCTATGCCATCAGGCTGGTGTCAGAGGTACTAAGCTCCAATGGATCAACCTCCCAGGCCAGTGTATGCGGCAGTACTTTGGCTCTGTTAGATGCAGGGGTACCACTAAAAAACATGGTGGCAGGTATCGCCATGGGACTGGTAAAGGAAAAGGAAAAGGTAGCTGTTCTGTCAGATATCCAGGGGATGGAAGACTTCTTGGGAGACATGGACTTTAAGGTGGCAGGTACAGACAAAGGAATTACAGCTATTCAAATGGATATCAAAATTGCCGGTATCGATCGGCCTATTATGAAGGAGGCCCTTGAGCAAGCCCGGGTTGGCAGACTTCATATATTGAATAAAATGCGTGAAACCATTACTGAGCCTCGTCCTGAGCTATCTCCCTATGCACCTAAAATTGTCAAGATGAAAATCCATCCTGATAAAATCAGAGATGTTATTGGTACTGGCGGTAAGGTAATCAATAAGATCATCGATGATACCGGAGTTAAAATTGACATAGAAAATGATGGTACGATTTTCATTGCAGCCCCTGATCAAGAGTCAGGAAAACGGGCTGTAGAAATTATCGAAGACATTGTCAGGGAACCGGTAGTAGGAGAAGTTTACAAGGGAAAGGTTGTTAAAATCATGAATTTTGGAGCCTTCCTGGAAATATTGCCGGGTAAGGAAGGGCTGGTTCATATTTCTAACATAGCCCATGAAAGAATTAATAAAGTAGAGGATGTATTGCAGGTTGGGGATGAAATTGAAGTAAAGCTGATGGAAATTGACCCCCAGGGAAAAATAAACCTTTCCAGGAAGGCATTGTTGCCTAAGCCGGAAAAGAGTGACAAAGATAAAAACAAAAACGAAAAAGCATAAACCGGAGTGGTTTATGTTTTTTAATTTTTTTGGCTGATTATTCCCTACAATCAGAATAACCTGTCATATTTGGAATAATATATTATGAAATGGTTATTTGAAAAGAAAGGGGGAGCCTTCATGGTAATTATTATGAATAAAAGAATGGTAACTTTAATTATTGCAGTAATAATCATTTTGATCCTGGCAGGGAGTGGTATCTTTTATTTCACCAGAACTGCCAAAACCGCTGAAACCAGTACCTATCAGCCTGCCATTAAGCCCATAGACCAGGGAAAGGCAGATTCTGAATTTATTGCCTTTACCTGTAATGTAGACTGGGGTAATGAGGTAATTCCTGAAATGCTCAAGGTCTTTGAGGAAAAGGAAGTCAAAATCACCTTCTTTGTTACGGGCCGATGGGCCAAGGCCTTTCCAGAGGTCTTTGAAAGCATCATTGCGGCAGGCCATGAAATCGGCAGCCATGGCTATCAGCACCTTAACTACAGTACCCTTTCCCTTGAAAAGAATGAAGAAGAAATTCAAAATGCCGAAGCCGCCATCATGGCCCATACCCAGGAAAAGCCTAAATACTTTGCACCTCCTTCTGGGGCCTATAACGAGCATACCCTTAGGGCTGCAGAAAAGCTAGGTTATCAAACGATCCTATGGTCCATCGATACCATCGACTGGCGCCAGGGCAGTACAAAGGATTTGATTTTAAAGCGAGTTCTTGAAAAGGAAGAATTGAATGGAAAAATTGTTTTGATGCATCCTATGGAAGAAACAGCCAGAGCGCTTCCTGAGCTGATTGATGCCTTAAAGGAAAAGGGCCTTACGGTTGGTCGGGTAAGTGATGTACTCTAAGAAAAGTTGCATCCGTTTGAAAACTCCATTATAATAGATTAAGTATGAATAAATCATTAAACAATTGACGGAGCTTTGGCAGAATCCATAGGCGGGAGGATAAAATGTACAATAAATATACACTAGATAATGGTTTAAGAATTGTTACCGAACAAATTTCCCATGTAAAATCCATTTCAATCGGGGTGTGGATCGAGACCGGTTCAAAGAATGAAAACGTAATAAACAGTGGAATTTCCCATTTCATCGAGCATATGCTGTTTAAGGGAACCTCCACCAAAACAGCAAAGGATATTGCAGATTTAATTGATGGCGTGGGTGGGCAAATCAACGCCTTTACCAGTAAGGAATGTACCTGCTATTACGTTAAGGTTCTGGATTCCCATTTTGATTTGGCCATTGAGCTGTTGGCTGATATGCTCTTTAATTCGAAATTTGATCCCCAGGAAATTGATAAGGAAAGAAGTGTTATTTTAGAAGAGATCAGTATGTATGAGGATTCACCCGAAGACCTTGTTCATGATTTGTTGTCCCATACCATATTCAAGGAGCATTCACTGGGTTATCCAATATTGGGCACAAAGGAATCGCTAGAAGGAATTGATCGACAGGTGCTGATAGATTATATGAAGCACCACTATATTCCCCAACGGGCGGTGATTTCCGTTGCTGGCAACTACGACGAGGCCCAATTGATGGGGGCCATTGAAAAATTTTTTGGTGATTGGAAGGGACAGAGCCTGTCACAGGAGCAAGATCATGAGCTACAGTTTAATTTTGAGTTTTCAGAGCGGGTAAAGGATATAGAGCAAACTCATATATGTCTTGGCTTTAGAGGAGTAGCCCTGGGAAATCAATCTACCTATCCCCTTCTGGTGATTAATAACATTCTGGGGGGCAGCATGAGCTCACGGTTATTCCAGCGAATACGTGAAGACAAGGGTTTGGCCTATTCCATCTATTCCTATCCATCCGCCTATAAGGGAGGGGGACTTTTAACCATCTATGGAGGAATGAATCCTAACCAGCTGGAGGAGGCGGCCTATCTTATAAGAGAAGAAATCGAGCTTTTGCTCAGGGATGGGTTAACCGAAACAGAGCTGCAAAAATCCAAGGAACAGCTAAAGGGAAATTATATTTTAGGCTTGGAAAGCACCAGCAGCCGAATGTCGTCTATTGGAAAGTCAGAGCTGCTTTTAGGCAAGACCCATACCCAAAAAGAGATTATCCAGATGATCGATAACATTACGATGGAAGAAATTAACAATGTTATTAGATCCGTTTTAAACCTTGATTCTCTGGCAGGAGCAGTTGTTAGTAATCAGAAACAGAAAAACATAATGGAAGCAATTTTTTCTAAAAGGTCTTAATTGACCTTTTTTTATGTTTCATTACTTATCGAAATAGCCCCATATTATAAATTCAGAAGAAATAAGAGTAGTTCCTTTATAGGAGCGTTGAAGAAGTAGTCTGTTTAGTTATATAAAATAATGGAAATCAATAGAAATTTATTAAATGTCAAAGTTGACTTCTTCAATTATTGTGATAATATATATATGTAGCTTTTTTGATGAAAAATACTATCGAGGTGTGGCTCAGTTTGGTAGAGCGTTGCGTTCGGGACGCAAAGGTCGCTGGTTCGAATCCAGTCACCTCGACCATTAGTTTTATCTTAAAAAGTCTGCATAAACAAATTAAAAGCTTAGAAGAGCGGAATCCCTGATCCTTACATGAAAAAAGCTGTACTGAATTGAATAAGCCAAGCATATAAATTAAGAAGTAATTGATACAAATGATAGGAGGAATTTATATGCGGTTTAGTACCATGGGAGGTAAGGAAATCGTCAACCTTTGTGATGGCAGCAGACTGGGGATCATTGGCGATTCTGATTTATTAATTGATGAGAAAACAGGTAAAATAAGAGCCCTGTTAATTCCAGATCAAAAGGGCTTGTTTAATTTTCTGTCCAGCTCGACCCTGTTGGAAATTCCCTGGCAGGCCATTAAGAGAATTGGAAATGATATGATTATCATTGAGCTGGAGGATAATGAAAAACGTAAATATAATTTGTAAAAGGATTATGGCCCTCGTTAAAGAGGGCTTATTTTGTTTGGGCAGATTGAGGAAGAATATAAGCAGGGGAAAAGGTTAGAATAAGGTTATACAAAATTAATTGAGGTGAAAAAATGAAGGAATATAATTTTGAGGACCAATATCAAGAGCTGTATCCACCCCTGACAAAAAATAAAGAGGTACCGGGGGAGACTTCAAAAGAAAATCCTGCCCTTGCCAATATTCAAGCCCTTGGTACCAATCATTTGCCAAGTCAAGACAACAATATTCATATTTTAACCATAATTGGTCATATAGAAGGGCATATGATGGCTCCCCCCCAAAATAAATCTACAAAATATGAGCATATTATCCCCCAATTGGTGGCCATAGAGGAAAATGCTGCAATTGAAGGCCTATTGGTAATTCTAAATACGGTTGGGGGTGATGTAGAGGCTGGCCTGGCCCTGTCAGAGCTCATTCACAGCCTTTCAAAGCCTAAAGTAACACTGGTATTGGGCGGAGGTCACAGTATTGGCGTGCCCCTGGCAACGGCGGGAGATTATTCCTTTATTGCTCCCACTGCCACCATGACAATCCATCCAATCCGTATGAACGGCTTGGTGATCGGTGTGCCCCAAACCTTTAATTATTTTAAAAAAATGCAGGATCGAATTATTGATTTTGTTGTACGCACCTCAGGTATGAATCGTACCACCTTTTTGGAATTAATGAATTCCACCGATGAGCTGGCCAATGATATTGGAACAATTTTAATAGGGAAGGAGGCCGTAGAGCTGAAATTAATCAATGAGGTGGGGGGATTAAACCGGGCCATGAATAAGCTGAAGGAATTAATTAAGCTGGCTAAGCAAGATCAAGAAGAGCCCTTGAAAAATTAAAAAATTTCTTCTACTTCATTGTTGTTTCATTAATAAGTTTTTTTAAATCGTTTGTAGAATCGGCAATTTTGTTGTACAATGATATTATTGGATGAATACTTAATTAGAGCGCAGAATACTGCGCTTTACTTAATGGGATGGACAGATCAGTCACCATGTTGACAAAAACTATTACAGTTAAGTACATCGGATTTGGGGTGAGAAAATGAGGAAAAAAACGACAAAGAAGAGTAGAAGACGGACAGATTCCTTTAAAGAGCAATTTAACCATGAAATAAAGGGTGTCTTTTTAATCGGGGTAGGACTATTGTTGCTGGTAGGAATGCATTCCTTAGGTGCCGGAAGGGTGGGAGAATGGATTCGTACCCTGTTGATGGGCCTTTTTAGCAGTGCTGCAATGATTTTACCTTACATAACGATTTTATTAGGAATTTTAACCTTAATTAATACCTCCTTTTGGAAGGATGGCAGGAGTATTTGGTATTTTACAGTAATATTTTCATGCATATTGATTTATATCACCCTATGGGACATGGCCTTTATTGAAGGGCTCAAGGGTCTAAACCTGGTGGAAAGTCTTCGGGTTGCCTATGTGTGGGGACGAGAGGGAGTCAGCGGCGGGGCCCTGGGTATTAGCCTGACCTATCTCCTTGTCAGTCTTTTTGGCAGGGTAGGCTCTTATATCATTGTAACCTGCCTGGTAATCGTTTCAACGATGATCTATACAAAGGTTTCGCTCCTTCAACTGATTCGAGCTATTCAAAGGGGCCTTAAGGGTACCTTTGTATTTTTAAAGGAGGCCATCGAAAACTTTATATTTGTCCCTAAGGAAGAGCCTAAACCAAAGGCTAAAGCTAAAAGCAATCCTAAGGAAAGTCAAGACAAAAAGCTTCAAATGCTTCAGCAAATGGAGATTTTTGAGCAAGATTTGGCCATTGCTGGTGAAGAGGTTCATGATGATCGGTCTGATAAAATAAAGATATTAGACTTTGCCCAGACAGAAGACGGAGAAGAGACCCCGACAGTTCAGAGGAAAACAGGGGTTGATCCGGAACAAACGGTAAGACAGGAGGATAATCAAGGGGAAGAAATTAAAGTCAACCTTCCTCAACCCTCAGAGGTACCTTATGAGCTTCCCAGTCTTGATCTATTAAATCAGATTGAGGCTATGGCCAATAAGGAAGATAAAAAGCGAATTGTTAAAAAGGCCAAGGTGCTGGAAGATACCCTTCTCAATTTCGGGGTAGAGGCCAAGGTCATTCAGGTGAGTAAGGGGCCGGTAATTACCCGTTACGAGCTTCAGCCCAATGTAGGGGTCAAGGTTAGTAAAATTGTAAATTTAAGTGATGATATTGCCCTTAACATGGCGGCCCCCGCCATTCGGATCGAAGCACCGATCCCCGGTAAGGCTGCCATTGGTATTGAAATTCCCAACGAAGATGTTTCAACCGTAACCCTTCGGGAAGTATTAGACAGCAACGGCTTTCAAAACAGCACCGCCAACATTCCCTTTGCCCTGGGGAAGGATATTTCAGGAAATCCTGTAATTGCAGATATTAGCAAAATGCCTCATCTATTGGTGGCCGGGGCCACCGGTTCAGGCAAGAGTGTATGTATTAATACCCTGATTTTAAGCATTTTGTATTCTGCTAAGCCGGAAAATGTAAAGCTGTTGTTAATTGACCCCAAGGTAGTAGAATTAAATCAGTACAATGGTATTCCTCACCTGTTAATTCCCGTGGTAACTGATCCCAAAAAGGCAACCAGTGCATTGAATTGGGCGGTGCAGGAAATGACCCGAAGATACCAGCTCTTTGCCGAAAATGGTGTGAAGGATATCAGCAGCTATAATGAGAAGGGACTTCCTGAAAAGCTCCCCTTTGTTGTGATTATTATCGATGAGCTGGCTGATTTGATGATGGTGGCAGCCAATGATGTTGAAGATGCCATCTGCCGCCTTGCCCAAATGGCCCGGGCTGCAGGCCTGCATTTAATTTTGGCTACCCAAAGACCCTCGGTTGATATTATTACAGGGGTTATTAAAGCCAATATTCCTTCCCGAATTGCCTTTTCCGTTGCTTCCCAAACCGACTCCCGAACGATTTTAGATATGGGAGGGGCCGAGAAGCTTCTGGGCAAGGGAGACATGCTGTTTTATCCCATAGGGGCCAATAAACCCCTTCGGGTTCAGGGAGCCTTTGTTTCAGAAAAGGAAGTGGATCGGGTCGTGGCCTTTATTAAAGAACAACGAGAGCAGCCTCAATACGAAACAGAAATAATTAATAAGATAGATAGCGGAGAAATTACAGATATGTCTGGTTCAGATGATTTCTTTGAAAAGGCTGTAGAAATGGTGGTAGAAAGCCAGCAGGCATCCATTTCAATGCTTCAGAGGAGGCTTCGTATTGGTTATAACAGGGCCGCCAGATTAATTGATGAAATGGAGGAAAAGGGAATTGTTGGTCCCCATGAGGGAAGTAAGCCTCGACAGGTATTAATTGGTCCCTCTGAAATAATTGAGCAAAACAAGATGGGTTAAAGGTAGGTAACCCTTTAGGAATTATTAAATTTCAAAATATCATAGGATGGGTACATAAATTATGATAAAATTGAATAGGCAAATAAAGATAAGCGTTAACTAAGGAATAAGAAGGGAAGAAAATAATGGGTTTAACAATCTATGTAGAAGCATTGGGCTGTGCCAAAAATATGATTGATGCAGAAATGATGCTGGGAATATTGAATAAATATGGTTATCGACTGACAAATCTTAAAGAACAGGCCGATGTGATCATTGTCAATACCTGTGGCTTTATAGAATCCGCCAAGGAGGAATCAATTAATAAAATCATTGAGCTGGGGCTCTTGAAGCAGGAAAGACTAAAGCTGTTGATTGTTTCAGGCTGCCTGGGGGAACGATATCATCAAGAGCTTTTGGCAGAACTTCCTGAGGTGGATGCCGTTGTTGGAACAGGCAATTACGATGCCATTATTGAGGTAATTCATGAATCCTTAGCAGGAAGCCGTGTGGTACAGGTGGGGAATATAGACAAGGTTTTTGATGAAAATCTGCCTCGTTATCAAATTACGCCGACCTATAGCGCCTATATTAAGATTTCAGATGGCTGCGATAATTTTTGTACCTACTGTATTATTCCCAAATTAAGGGGCAAATATAGAAGTAGAAGGATAGAAAATATTGTTAAAGAAGCAAGGGAATTAGCCTCAAGGGGTGTCAAGGAGCTGATTCTAATCGCCCAGGATACAACCCGCTATGGCTTTGATTTGTATGGACAATATCAATTGCCTGCACTTTTGAAGGAGCTAAATGAAATAGATGGCATACAATGGATCAGGCTGCTGTATGCCTACCCCGAGGTGATCACAGATGAGCTGATTGATGCCATGGCTTCCCTGGAAAAGGTCTGTCATTACCTGGATATGCCAATACAGCATTGCAGTGACGAGGTGCTAAAGCGAATGAATCGTCGAACCAGAAAAGCTGATCTGGAGGCCTTAATTAAAAAGCTCAGAACCAGGCTGCCGGATATCACCCTGAGAACATCCCTAATTGTAGGCTTTCCAGGGGAGTCGCAAGCTCACTTCGATGAGCTCAGGCAGTTTGTGGAGGAGATGAGATTTGACAAGCTGGGGGTATTTGAATATTCCCAGGAGGAGGATACGCCCGCCGCAAGACTGCCGGAACAGGTAGATGAGGCGGTTAAGCAGGAAAGACGGGCTATTATCATGGAGCTACAGCAGCAGATTTCCCTTTCTAAAAATCAGGAAAAAGTAAATAAAATCCTTGAGGTTTTGGTTGAAGAAGAAATGGATGAGGATAACCGATACCTGGGCAGAACCCGTTCGGATGCACCTGAAATTGATGGCCTGGTATATTTTGAAGCCAACGACAGGCTGGCTCCGGGAGACCTGGTTAAAGTAAAGATCACAGGCGCCTTAGAATATGATTTGATGGGGGAGAAAACCGATGAATTTGGCCAATAAACTAACAATTTTAAGAATTTTACTGGTTCCCGTATTTATGATTTTCCTATTAAATAAGATTCCCTATGGAGTACCCATTGCTGCGGGCATCTTTATTATTGCAGCCATTACCGACACTTTAGACGGCTACATTGCCCGTAAAAAAAATATGATAACCAACTTTGGAAAGTTTATGGATCCCCTGGCAGATAAACTGTTGGTATCGGCAGCCTTAATTTCGCTGGTACAAATGGGAAGATTATCGGCATGGGTTGTGGTGGTTATTATTGCCCGGGAATTCACCATCAGTATTCTGCGGGCTGTTGCGGCGGCCGAGGGGGTAGTGATCGCTGCCAGCTGGTGGGGAAAGGCAAAGACCATTACCCAAATTATTGCCATTATTTTCTTGCTGCTGAATAACTTTCCCTTTCGTTACATCAATTTCCCCTTTGATATCATCATGATGTATGTGGCTGTGGCCTTTACAATTATTTCGGGTGTAGATTATCTTCGTATCAATAAACATATTCTTAAACATGAATAGACTCATTTCTGTAGAAAAGAGGTAGAATCCATGAAGGCATCAATTATCTGTGTAGGCACTGAATTGGTCACCGGTAAAACCATAGAAACCAATTCCAATTATATAGCGAAGGAATTACGGCAGTATGGCATTTATACCTATCAAAAGCTTGTGGTAGAGGATCATGAAGGGCATCTTGCAGTGCTCCTGGAAATTGCCTGTAAAGATTCAGATTGTGTTATTTTAACCGGTGGGCTGGGGCCTACCCTCGACGATTTGACCCGGGAGGCTGTAGCAGCCTATACGGGTTATCCCCTTGAGCTAAACCATATCGTTAAAGAAAAGATTAAACAAACCTTAGAACGAATACACCAGGCCTGTCCGGTAAACAACTACCGCCAGGCTTATTTTCCTCGGGGAGCCCATATATTAGAAAACCATCACGGAACCGCCCCCGGCTTTATTGTTGATTACCAAAAAACTAAAATTATTGCCCTGCCCGGACCGCCAAAGGAAATGATTCCTATGTTGAAGGATCAGGTGATTCCCTATTTGAGCGATGTAAGGGGCCTTGTGTTTGTTAAAAGGGAGCTGGAATTCATCGGCATTGGTGAATCGGCTCTGGAGGAAAAACTGATGGATTTAATCGAAGGACAGGTTAATCCTGTTATGGCTACCTATGCCGCCGAGGGGCGGGTTTCCCTGGTCATAACTGCCAGGGCTGAAACCCAGGAAGCAGGTGAAATGCTTCTTGCTCCGGTGATACAGGAGGTTAAGGGGCGGGTAGGTGTATATATCTTCAGTGAAACCGGCCAGGCATTGGAAGAAGTGATACAGGCCCTTTTAAATGAAAAAGCCTTGACCCTGGCTGTAGCTGAATCCTGCAGCGGAGGGCTGTTATCGGCAAGATTAACTGCCTTACCGGGGATTTCAACGGTATTCCATAGTGGATATGTGACCTACAGCAATGAAGCAAAGATCAAGACCCTGGCAGTACCGGCGGATACACTCAATCAGTATGGTGCCGTAAGCCCAGAAATCGCCCTGGCTATGCTGAAGGGGTTAAAGGAAAGAACAGGAGCCCATTGCGGTCTTTCGGTAACGGGAATTGCCGGGCCTGGGGGGGGTACTGTACAAAAACCCGTTGGACTTGTTTATGTAGGTGTAAATGTCTTGGACGATTATCAGGTTTTTGAGCTAAGACTTAGGGGAGAGCGCAGCCGGATACAAAATTTAACGGTGCTTTATAGCCTGAATTATTTAAGAAAAGCCCTGCAAAAAATTAAATAATTTATTTGACCTAAACTGAAATATAGTTTATAATAAATTAAAAGAACGTTTGTTCGACTATTCAGAAAGGTGGGTGAAGCCAGACAGGTTCTGGTGGGAGAGATGATTGAAAAGAAAAAAGCTTTAGAAATGGCCATTAATCAAATAGAAAAACAGTTTGGTAAAGGTTCGATTATGAAATTAGGTGAAGATTCAAAGCTTAACCTGGAATCCATTGCCACAGGGGCCATTGACTTGGATATTGCTCTGGGTATTGGTGGTGTACCAAGGGGAAGAATTGTAGAAATCTATGGCCCGGAATCCTCTGGTAAAACCACGGTGACCCTTCATATTATTGCTGAAGCTCAAAAAAATGGAGGAGCCGCCGCCTTTATTGATGCGGAGCACGCCTTAGACCCTGGCTATGCTAAGAAGCTAGGGGTTAATATAGAAGACCTGATTGTTTCCCAGCCCGATACCGGGGAGCAGGCCCTTGAAATTGCAGAGGCCCTTGTTCGCAGCGGTGCCATTGATATTATCGTAGTTGACTCTGTAGCTGCCCTGGTACCAAAGGCAGAGATTGAAGGTGAAATGGGAGATTCCCATGTCGGCCTGCAGGCCAGGTTAATGTCTCAGGCCCTTAGAAAACTGGCAGGGGCAGTCAATAAATCAAATACAACCATTATCTTTATCAACCAGCTTCGAGAAAAGGTTGGGGTTATGTTTGGAAACCCCGAAACCACCACCGGAGGAAAGGCACTGAAATTCTATGCCTCAATCCGATTAGATGTCAGAAAAATCGACGTAATTAAGCAGGGGAATGACATCATTGGAAACCGAACAAGGGTTAAGGTTGTAAAGAACAAGGTGGCCCCTCCCTTTAAGCAGGCTGAATTTGATATTATGTACGGAGAGGGTATTTCAAGAACCGGTGACGTGTTGGATGTAGCCACTAATCTTGATATCGTCAAAAAGGCCGGAGCCTGGTACAGCTATGGGGAACACCGTTTGGGCCAGGGCCGAGAAAATGCCAAGCAATTTTTAAAAGAAAATCCTGATATCTTCCTTGAAATAGAACACAAAATCAGAGAGGCCTATGGCCTGCCTGTAACCAGAAAAAACCCCGAGGTTATTGAAGTAGTCAATGAAGATGCAGCAATAGAATAAAATAAATGATTGAATAGAGCAGCCTCCAATAGAAGCAGATGGTTTGGGCTGCTTTTTTCTTTTTCCTATAATTTAGAAAATTTTGCGAAAGACAGTGAAGGAAGGATTAAAAAATTTAAACAATTAAATTCTTTTTGTGATCCTTACAGAATAATGGGTATAAACGAAGCAGAAGTGTCAAAAATGAAAATAAGCCTTCCATGCCCTGTATGGCAATGGAATGTAACTTGACATTAAAAAAAAAAAGATATACAATTAATACAAATCAAGATGTGTCAATGTCTGTTTTATGTAAATTGGTCTCTGTATTTTAAAGAGTTACATAGTTTTCTACCTAAAAACCTATTTGTAGCTCGCATTATTGAAAACTTAATAAAGGAGGTGTCCACGTATTATTATACAAATCATTTTACTCACTTTAGCTGGAATCGTAGTAGGATGCCTTATCGGCTATTTTTATCGAAAAAGTATTGCGGAGAAAAAAATTGGTGGTGCAGAAGAACTTGCTAAGGAAATTATAGAAAAAGCAGAGCGTGATGCAGAAACAACCAAAAAAGAAGTATTGCTTGAAGCAAAGGAAGAAGTTCATAAACTCCGTAATGAATTTGACCGAGAAAGTAGAGAAAGGCGGAATGAACTACAACGAACAGAAAGAAGATTAATTCAAAAAGAAGAAGCCTTAGACAAAAAGTCTGAAAGCCTTGAACTGAAAGAGGATAAGCTTAATCGAAAGCTAAGGGATCTGGAAGAAAGGCAGCAAGATATCGAACAACTTTATGAAAAGGAACTTCGTAAGCTTGAAGAGCTTTCTGGCTTGACATCTGAAGAAGCAAGACAGCTTCTCTTAAGTGATATTGAAAAGGATGTAAAATATGAAGCAGCAATGATGATTAAAGATATTGAGTCAAAGGCGAAGGAAGAGGCTGAAAAACGAGCAAGAGAAATTATTACCTATTCTATTCAAAAATGTGCTGCTGATCATGTTGCAGAAACTACCGTAACAGTTGTTTCATTACCTAATGATGAAATGAAAGGTAGAATTATTGGTAGAGAGGGTAGAAACATTAGAACCCTAGAGACCTTGACAGGAATTGATTTAATTATTGATGATACCCCAGAAGCAGTAATTTTATCCGGATTTGATCCAATTAGAAGGGAAGTCGCTAGAATAGCCCTTGAAAAGCTGATTTTAGACGGCAGAATTCATCCCGCAAGAATAGAGGAAATGGTCGAAAAGGCCAAACGAGAAGTTGATAATATTATTAAAGAAGAGGGAGAACAGGCAACCTTTGATGCCGGTGTTCACGGTCTTCATCCTGAACTTGTAAAATTACTAGGTAGATTAAAGTACCGTACCAGTTACGGTCAAAATGTGCTTAAACATTCAGTTGAGGTTTCCCATCTTGCTGGTATTATGGCAGCAGAGCTGGGTGCCGATGTAAAAATTGCCAAGCGGGCAGGCTTACTTCATGACATTGGTAAGGCAGTAGACCATGAGGTAGAAGGAACCCATGTAGAAATTGGTATGGAATTACTAAGAAAATACAAAGAATCCAAGGATGTTATCCATGCAATGTCAACCCATCACGGTGACTATGAACCTCAAACAATAGAGGCTGTTTTAGTTACTGCTGCCGACGCTATTTCAGCAGCAAGACCGGGGGCACGACGAGAAACCCTGGAATCTTATATTAAACGATTAGAAAAACTCGAAGAAATCGCCAATGATTTTGATGGCGTTGAAAAATCATTTGCTATTCAAGCCGGTAGAGAAATTCGTATACTCGTTAAGCCAGAGGTTTATAACGACGACGAAATACTTTTATTGGCCCGAAATATCACAAAACGCATTGAGTCTGATCTGGAGTATCCTGGTCAGATTAAGGTCAATGTCATTCGTGAAACAAGAGCAATTGAATATGCCAAATAAAAAACTGCTTAGGCAGTTTTTTAACTTTTGTAGCTCATATCTCCTTATATAAAAAATATTGATTGAAAAAATTGAAATAACAATAATTATGAATACAATATCCAATAATTATACATATAAATTTATTTTTTTGTTGACAGAGGTTATAAACTTGCATATAATCAATATTAATATTCAGATAATTGATGAAGGAAGAAAAAGGTGATCATGGTGTTGGAATTAATTAGAAGGGAATACCAATTAAATATTTATTATTTTTACTTTTACTGGGGCTTTTACTTTTTTAGCGTCAGTTATTTTGCATGGAAAAATAATAAATATTTGTATCCCCTTCTATATCAGAGGGATTCCTTCAAACCTATAACGCTATTCCTATAGTTTATTTAAAGGAACCATACTCCTTTTTTATTACCAGGAGACTCTAGTATAGTAGAGTCTCCTTTTTTTTATCAATTAAATTAAAAATTGAGGAGGCTATCATCATGGTAATTGTAATGAAACCAGAGGCTAAACCGGAAGCAGTGGAAAAAATCCAAAGGAAAATGGAAAGTTTGGGCTGTCAGGTCCATGGAAGCAGGGGTGAAAACTATTGGATACTGGGCTTAGTAGGCGACACAAGTAAAATTGATCCCAGTCAGATCGAAGCCAACGAGAACGTAGAAAGACTCTTGAAGGTTCAGCATCCCTTTAAACTGGCCAGCAGACATTTTCATCCTGAAGACACGGTAATTACCGTTGATCATTTGAAAATTGGCGGCGGCAACATGGCTATAATGGCAGGGCCCTGCTCAGTGGAAAGTGAAGAGCAGCTAATGACCATTGCCCAGGCAGTTAAGAGAAGTGGAGCTCAATTTTTAAGGGGAGGAGCCTACAAGCCAAGGACCTCGCCCTACAGCTTTCAGGGCATGGGAGAAGCAGGCTTAAAGCTGCTGAAAAAGGCCAAGGAAGAAACCGGAATGCCCATTGTAACAGAGGTAATGTGCCAGGAAACCTTTGATGTGGTAGAGGAATATGCCGATATATTGCAAATTGGGGCTAGAAATATGCAAAACTTTCCCCTGCTGAAAAAGGCCGGCAGGAGCCATCGGCCTATTTTGTTAAAGCGAGGCTTGTCTGCCACCATTGAAGAATGGCTAATGTCGGCGGAATATATTATGGCAGAGGGAAACACCAGGGTAATCCTTTGTGAAAGGGGAATCAGAACCTTTGAAACCTATACCCGCAACACCCTGGATATTAGTGCTATTCCGGTTGTCAAGGAGCTGAGCCATCTACCGGTTATCGTTGATCCAAGCCATGCCACAGGAAAATGGTCCACCGTGGCACCCTTGTCAAAGGCTGCCATTGCTGTAGGTGCCGATGGTCTGATAATAGAGGTACACCATCAGCCAGAGCAGGCCCTGTCTGACGGGGCTCAATCCCTTAAGCCCGAAAGGTTTGATAATTTAATGAAGGCAATCAATCTTATGTTGCCCCTGATAAAATAAATAGAGGGCACAAGGTGAGAAGGAGAGAGGCCGGATGGAGAAGTTTAAAAAGATAGCAATCATCGGGATGGGACTAATAGGAGGCTCCATGGCACTAGCCCTGAAAAAAGAAAATTACGGAAGTCAAGTGATAGGATATGATTTATCGGAGCCCAGCCTTAAGGCTGCCCTAAAGGCTGAGGCCATTGATAAAATGGCCCGTAGCCTTCAGGATGCCGTTGAAGGGGCTGATTTAGTGGTATTGTCTACCCCCGTTGGCAACTACCAGGCACTCATGCAGCAAATGGCTGCTTACCTTTCCACTGAGGCCATTGTGACAGATGTGGGAAGTGTCAAAGGCCATGTGGCCAGGCTGGCAGAAGACCTATTGCCTAAGGAAGTAAAATTCATCGGTGGCCACCCTATGGCCGGTTCAGAACAGGGGGGATTTAAGGCTGCCACCGCCACCCTATTTGAAAATGCCTATTATTTTTTAACCCCCCAGGGGGGTGCCACAGATGACGGTCTTGAAAAATTAAAGGTATTGGTCAAAATCATGGGGGCCTTACCCATTGTGATTGATCCCGCTGAACACGACCGGGTCGCTGCCACCATCAGCCACATACCCCACATGACGGCAGCAATCCTAGTAGATATTCTTGAAGACAGCGAAGGAATAAGCGATCGTTTCTTTGTTGGCGGCGGCTTTCGTGATACCACTAGAATTGCCTCAGGAAACCCTGAGATGTGGAAGGATATTTTCTTATATAATCGACAGGAGATGCTGAGGGGGATACAAAAAATTGAAAATCGACTGTTGAAAATAAAAGGATATCTTATGGATCAGAACGAATTAGATATTTTAAATCTACTGAAAAGGGCCAAGAACCTAAGGGATCAAATTCCCCACAGGCTGCCCGACTATATCGCTCCCCTGTTTGACATCACAATTGACCTGGAGGATCGCCCAGGCGCCATTGGAGAGCTGACACAGCTTTTAGGAGAAAATCGGATTAATATTAAAGAAATAGAGGTGCTTCATGTTCGGGAAGGAGTAAAGGGAGCCATTCGTATTGGATTAGAAACGGAAGCAGATGAAGGGCTGGCCTTAGGCCTGCTAAAGGAAAGGGGCTTTTCCTTGATTCATCGGAGAGGAGTGGAACAGGATGCTGAAAATCAATCAAGCTGAAGGAATTCACGGTACCATCACCGTACCAGGAGACAAGTCTATTTCCCATCGGGCTGTTATGCTTGGAAGCATTAGCCAGGGAAAAAGTACAATAAAGGGCTTTTTACAGGGGGAGGATTGTCTGAGCACCATTGCCTGTTTTAAAAAAATGGGGGTTGAAATTTTCCAGCAGGGAAATGAAGTAACGGTGCAAGGAAATGGTGTAAATGGACTCAAGGAGCCAATAGATATATTGGATGCAGGTAATTCCGGCACCACCATGCGGTTGATGGCGGGAATTCTGGCGGGGCAAAGTTTCCTGTCGATCGTAACGGGTGACGAATCCTTAAGAAAAAGGCCCATGGCCAGAATTGCTGCACCCCTTCGTCAAATGGGAGCTGCCATTGATGGCCGGCAGGATGGAAGACTGGCACCCCTAGTCATTCGTGGCGGAGGTCTAAGGGGAATAGACTATGTGCTGCCGGTTTCCAGTGCCCAGGTAAAATCAGCGGTACTTTTGGCGGGGCTCTATGCCGAAGGAACCACCCGGGTTAAGGAGCCGGTTAAAAGCCGAGATCATACCGAAAGGATGCTGAAGGCCTTTGGAGGGAATGTAGCGGTTGAAGGAGAATGGATTCGTATTGGTCAGTCCCAGCTAATAGGGCAAGAGGTGGAGGTACCGGGTGATATCTCCTCGGCGGCCTTTTTCATGGTGGCAGCGGCAGCAAAGCCAGGGGCAGAGCTAATGATAAAAAATGTAGGCCTAAACCCCACCAGAACAGGAATTATTGATGTACTCAAGGCCATGGGTGCAGCCATAGCCATTGAAAGTATTCGTACCAGCGGTGGAGAAGAAATTGGAGATTTGCACATATTGGGCGGCAGACTAAGGGGAACCAGCATCAATCAAGAAATACTTCCCCGTTTAATTGATGAAATACCGGTTATTGCAGTAGCTGCGGCCCTGGCGGAGGGAAAAACCATCATCACTGGTGCTGAGGAGTTAAGACATAAGGAATCAGATCGGATTGCAGCGATGGTGACAGAAATGAAAAAGCTGGGCATTCAAGTGAAGGAATTACCCGATGGTATGGAGATAGAAGGGCCTAACGAAATTGGCTACGGCATTGTAGAGAGCTATTCAGATCATCGAATTGCCATGGCCCTGGCAATTTGCGGACTATTTTCTAAAGGGGGTATCACCATCAATCATCCCCAATGTATTGCCGTTTCCTTTCCGGAATTTCAGGAAAAATTGAAGGCCATCGTTAAATAAGGGGGGCTTTAGATGCAGGTTGGATATCTGGGCCCCATTGGCTCCTACAGCCATGGGGCTGTTATAGAATATTGGAAGGATCATAAAATTACAGCAGTTGCCAAGGATAGCTTTCATGAATTGATTGAAGGGATCGAGGGGGGCGACCTGGAGGCGGCTATTTTGCCAATAGAAAATTCCACCGAGGGGGCTGTTACCCAGGTAATGGACCTTTTGCTTGAAACCAGGCTAACTGTTATTCAAGGTGAAAAAACCCTGCCGGTGGAGCATAATCTCCTTGGAACCGGAACCATGGAACAGCTGAAATATGTTTACTCCCATCCTCAAGCCCTTGAACAGTGCAGAGGCTATTTAAAAAAACAGCTTCCCCATGTAGAACTATGTCCCTGTCAAAGTACCTCCAGGGCCTGTGAAATGGTTAGTGTTAGGGGAGCGGCCCATGGGGCCATCGCCCATCGCCTGGCAGGGGAGCTATACCAGCTTACAATTCTCAAGCCCTCTATTCAGGATAATCCCCTCAATCAAACCAGGTTTATAATTGTTGGAAGAAAGGAAGCAGTACCAACAGGGCGAGATAAAACCTCCATCACCTTTTCCTTTTGTGACGATTATCCGGGCAGCCTTTTCCTTGTTTTAAAAAAGTTTGCTGAGGCGGGAATTAACTTGACCAGAATTGAATCAAGGCCGGCAAAGCTTGAATTGGGAAAATACGTATTTTTTATAGATTTTCAGGGGCATCATAGGGATGAAGCAGTAAAGGACACATTAAGAAAAATATCGAGGCTCACCAGCAATCTTAAAATCTTTGGCTCTTACCCCCAGGGGTAGTAGTTAGATAGGAGTGATTAATTTGTTGAGAATACTTACAGCAGGGGAATCCCACGGAAAGGCACTGGTAGGGGTTATTGAGGGAATTCCTGCCAATGTTACAATTGATATAGATGAGGTCAATCGTGACTTGGCCAGAAGACAGCAAGGCTATGGCCGAGGGGGAAGAATGAAAATTGAACAGGACCAGGTGGAAATAATTTCAGGGTTAAGGGGGGGAAAAACCCTGGGGAGTCCCATTTCGTTTTTAATATACAACCGAGACTATGAAAATTGGGCCGCCTTTATGAACCCTGTTGAAAGGAATCAAGATGACAGAAGGGTAACCAGACCAAGGCCAGGCCATGCAGACTTAACAGGGGCTTTGAAATATAACTTTGATGATGTAAGAAATGTTTTGGAGCGCAGCAGTGCCAGGGAAACCGCCGTTAGGGTTGCCGCTGGAAGCATCGTCAAGCAGCTCTTAAAGTCCTTTGGTATTATCGTCAATAGCCATGTCATTGGCCTGGGTGGGGTTATGACCAATATTAAAGAGGTCTCCCCAGAGGCTATCAAGGGGGCCGATGAATCCCCTGTAAGATGCCTTGATCCCCAGGCAGAGGCCGCCATGATTGCAGAAATCAATAGGGCCAAGGAGCAGGGGGATTCCCTGGGAGGCATCTTTGAAATAAGAATTTCAGGAGTTCCCGCAGGGCTGGGGAGCTATGTACACTGGGATCGGAAGCTGGATGCCAGGTTAGCCTTTGGGTTAATGGGTATTCAAGGAATTAAGGCGGTAGAGGTGGGGGCCGGCATGGAAAATGCCATGAAAAAAGGGTCTGAGGTTCATGACGAAATATATTACCATCCTCAAGAGGGCTACTATCGAAAAACCAATTATGCCGGGGGAATTGAAGGGGGCATGTCCAATGGAGAGGACATTGTTCTTCGGTGTGCCATGAAGCCCATTCCCACCCTTTATACACCCCTGCATACAGTCGATATCATGACCAAGGAAGGAGCCCTGGCTTCAGTGGAGCGCAGTGATACCTGTGCTGTACCCGCCGCCTCCATAGTAGGTGAAATGGTTGCTATTACAATAATTGCAGAGGAATTTATGAAAAAATACGGCGGAGATTCATTGGAGGAGATGATATCCAGGTGGAAACAGTAAATCTAGATTTAGGAACCAACAGCTATACCATTTATATTGAACCGGGTCTTTTAAACCAATTGGGTACCTACATTCCTGGGGATGAGCTTATGGTGGTAACCGATGATCTGGTGGATTCCCACTATGGCCAGCAGCTGGCCATGGCCCTGGGCGACAGAGGCTTTATCAAATACGTATTACCCAGGGGAGAGGAAAGCAAAACCCTGGAACAGGCCAGTATCATACTGGATTTCATGTTGAAAAACAGACTTTCCAGAAGATCGAAGGTTATCGCCCTGGGGGGAGGCATGGTGGGTGATATTGCAGGATTTTGTGCGTCAATATACATGAGGGGAATCGACTACTATCAGGTACCCACCACCCTGCTGGCCCAGGTGGACAGCAGTGTAGGAGGAAAGACCGCTGTTAATATGCCTCAGGGCAAAAACCTGGTGGGTAGCTTTTATCAGCCAAAGGCGGTCTTGATTGATCCCTTTTTATTGGGTACCCTGGATCAAAAACAAATAGTAAGTGGTTTAGGTGAAGTCATTAAGTATGGCCTAATTGCAGACTATGAATTATTTAAGCTATTAAAGAAAAACATTACAGAATTATTAAATTTAAACTATGGCATGCTAACCCAAACCATCAAACGCTGCTGTGAAATTAAGGCCCAGATAACAGGGGCTGACGAGCGGGAAATGGGGAACCGAAAAATTCTTAACCTGGGCCATACCCTGGGGCATAGCCTTGAAATGGTAACCCGATACCAAACCTATGCCCATGGAGAAGCCGTATTGCTGGGTATTTATTATGAAGCAGCCATTGCCCTGGCCCTGGATTTGATCAATACAGACTATTTTACAGAGATAAAAGAAATCATTGAAGCCCTTCCCCTTGCGCTGAAAATTAAGGCTAAGCCAAGGGAACTTATGGAGCCGATGGAGCTGGACAAAAAAAATAAAGATAATAAAATATCGCTTATTTTACCCGTAGGGCCCGGAAAGGCCCAGGAATTTTTATTTGATCCCTCAGTCCTGCTTGAGCTGTTGGATCAGGCTGTGGGGGGTGAAATCCTTTGAGCTTCATTGACAATAAAACCAAGCTTTATGCAGTGATAGGGGACCCCATCGGCCACAGCCTGTCACCCATTATTCATAATACCATTTTTCGAGAATTAAACCTGAACCGTGCCTATCTGCCCCTGCAAATTACCACCCAAGGGCTGGCTGGCAGTATGGGGCTATTAAAAAAGAACTTTAAAGGCTTTAATGTCACAATTCCCCATAAGCAGTCCATTATGAATCATTTAGATGAAATCGATGAAATTGCCCAAATATGTGGGGCTGTCAATACCGTTAAGGTAGAATCGGGGCAACTAAAGGGCTATAACACCGATGGCTACGGCTTTGTTAAAAGCCTCGAGGGCACTAGCCCTTCTCTGGCGGGAAAAAGGGTATTAGTGCTGGGGGCTGGCGGTGCTGCCAGGGTAATCGTCTACGAGTTGTTAATGATGGGCTGTCAAATCACCATAGCCAACCGAAATCAAGCTAAGGCCCGAAGCCTAAAGGAAAGCCTTGAAAAAACAGTAGGAGAAACAACCATAAAAATTGTCACCTTGGCAGATGTAGAAGGTAGCTATCATATGATTGTCAATACTACCCCCCTGGGTATGCACCCAAGACACGAAGAATGCCCTGTGGGGGAGCACATTATCCAAAAAGCGGCGATTATATATGATTTAATTTATAATCCCGAAAAAACCAAGCTCCTTAAGCTGGGAGAAAAATATGGCTGTCAAACAATTAATGGCCTTTCAATGCTTTTGTATCAAGGAATCAAGGCCCAGGAAATCTGGCTGGGAAAAAGCATTAAAAAACCCCTGGTTCAACAGGCCTGGGAAGCATTGCAGCGACATCTGGAAGAATTAACATAGGAGGCCGAAGACCCATGAAGGAATTAGATGAAATTAGAAGGGAAATCGACATTTGTGATAAGGAGCTTGTGGTTCTGCTGGAAAAAAGATTTCGCCTGGTAGATCAGGTAATACAATATAAAAAAAGAAAGGGGATGGCTATTTATCAGCCCCATCGTGAGGCCATGGTGATGGAACGGGTATCGGCCCAGGTAAGGGATAGGGATTACCTGGAGCCTATTCAAGAAATATTTAATGAATTATTAAAGATCAGTAAACAGATACAGGCGAAAAGAATATTCCCCTTTAATCTGGTACTCCTGGGCTTTATGGGGGCAGGAAAAACCTCCATCGGAAAAGAGCTTTCTGGCCTGCTGGGAATTGAACTGGTGGATCTTGATGAATTGTTGGAATTTAAAACCGGAATGTCAATTAATGAACTCTTTGAAAACTATGGCGAAGCCCATTTCAGAGGACTGGAGACCGACCTGGTAAAAGAAGTAAGTCAAGGAGAAAATCAGATTATTTCCTGTGGCGGCGGAGTGGTTTTAAATCAAGACAACATCGAGGCTTTGAAAAAAACAGGAAGGCTCATATGGTTAAGGGCCCGGCCCGAAACCATTTATCAACGTCTACAGAAGGATCAAGCTCGACCATTATTAAAGGATCATTTGAAGGTTCCCTATATTCAAAGACTCCTTAAGGAGCGTCTGCCCAATTATGAGAAGGCTGCGGATTACATTGTCGATACAGATGAAAGGCCCCCTTCAGAGATTGCCCAGGAAATCATTTCAATAATTACAAATCCCCCAAAGGAGGATTAGCCAAGAGGTTAATTCTCTTTTTTTGAAGGAATTAATTGGTGGAAATCGAATAGAGCTAATAGTAGAGAAACGGATCTGGGAGGAAAAAGCATGGATTATGTTCTTTATTTTAATGCTCTCTTATTAGCCATTCTGGCCTTGGATTTTACGAGGTCAGGATTAAAGTCTATAAAGGGAGAAAGAATTACGCAATCTTCCTTAATGTCTTCATTATTCAACGCTGCCTTGTCCTTTGTCGGATCAATATACTCATTTCAGACAGAAGGACAGGGTACTGATGCCCCCAAATTAACTGTTATTGTCGTAACTATAATTATACTGGCCTGTATTGCGGTATGGAAAGTAAGCCAGGACAGTTACACCATAGAAGGCGTTGAAGGCCAGTATCTTACCAGTGAGCTTGGTGAACTGCTCAATCAACAAAGGCTGAATCATTCCCTGGAGCAAAAAGAAGGTCATTACGAAATAAGCTTTGAAGATCAGTATATTTCTTCAGTCATATCCCTTAAGCAGGGAGCCTATAGAAAAAACAGCTACAGTTTATCTGTCAGTAATCAGGGGGATCTGCCGGAGTTTAAGGTCATTATGGAACAATTAAATGAAAGGTTGGTCTTTGAGCCAGTTAAGTATGGTTTTATAAAAGCAATGCTAGAGCTCTGGGCTGGTGGCATTGTAATGGCTATAGCCATTTGTATGGTGGTAAGCCCGGAACAATTATTTCGATTTATTGGTATAAATTGAAAAAATGTAAATATTTACTTTTTTTTAAAAAGATTTTTAAAAATATGGCAGGTATTTAACAAAAAAAGGAGAATAATATACAATGTATCCAAAATCTAGTAAACCAGATGATTACAAAAGGGGGCATCTTAAATGGAAGTATTAAAAGTATCAGCAAAATCAAATCCAAACTCTGTTGCTGGAGCGTTGGCCGGCGTTCTAAGGGAACGTGGGGCAGCTGAAATCCAAGCTATTGGAGCAGGCGCTCTAAATCAAGCAGTTAAAGCAGTGGCAATTGCACGAGGATTTGTAGCACCAAGTGGCCTTGATTTGATCTGTATTCCTGCCTTCACAGATATTGAGATTGATGGTGAAGAAAGAACGGCAATTAAGCTAATTGTAGAGCCCAGATAGCCTACAAAGTCATAAAAATCTACTAAGAAATTAGTAGATTTTTTTTTATGGTGTTTCCGTAGGCATATTGATAATATATGTTAATTAAAATAACGGCTTCTATTTATTAAAGGAATATATTATAAGAATACAGATAGATGCTGACAAGGGGGGAATAATAGAATTATAATAAAATATAGTATCTTTTATAGATGGGAGGCGTCATCTTGAAAAAAATCGATATGCATGTTCATACCACTGCCTCTGATGGCATCTATTCACCCTCTCAGGTTATAAATTTGGCTGTTAAGCGAGATTTAGCCGGCATTGCCATTACAGATCATGATACAGTGGAAGGAATTGGGGAAGCCCTGAAATATGGAAAAACAAAAAAGGATTTTATAGTCATACCCGGTATTGAATTGAGTACAGAAATCAATGGTGAAGAAATTCACATCCTGGGGTATAGGATAGATTATGAAGACAAGGAACTCATGGAAGTATTACGTACCCTTAAAGAACAACGGGTACAGAGGGCCGTTAAAATTACGGAAAAATTAAGGGACCTGGGGTTATCCATCACAATAGATGAGGTCAAGGCTGCTGCTGGCCAGGGAATTCTAGGCAGACCCCATATTGCCGGTGTGCTGGTGGAAAAGGGCTATGTAAAAAACACCTATGAAGCCTTTCAGCAGTATTTATCCAAGGGGTGCCCGGCCTATGTTGAACGATTTAAGCTGTCTCCCTATGGGGCCATTGATCTGATCAAGAAGCTGGGGGGATTTGCTGTGGTGGCTCATCCCGGTTTAATTGAATCAGAAGAAATCCTAAAGGAGCTGGTGGATTATGGAGTCGACGGCATCGAGGTTTATCATCCCGACAATGGACAGGAGGCCACCGAAGCCTACAGAAGCCTGGCCCAAAGCAGGGGATTGTTAATAACCGGTGGTTCAGATTTTCATCATCCCCCCAATCAAGAGGGGTACCATGGCGATCTAGGCAGCAAGGGGGTTTCGATTGATTCCATCGCTGCCATCCTGAAAATCAGGTAGTCTGACCCGAGTTTTTTCAAATCCATACAATGTTTGAATTACCTGTAGAAATCAACAGAAAAATTTGTTAAAATAAGATAGATATTGAAGCCTTAAAACAATAACATAGGTAATGAAACTATGGTGTCGGAGGGATTGCAATGAAAATCAAGCTTTCAGAGAAAAATCAAAAAATTGCAGCGTCAGTTACCCTGGCTATTGATGCCAAGGCAAAGCAAATGAAGGCACAGGGTTTAAATGTCATCAGCTTCGGGGTAGGTGAACCGGATTTTAACACCCCCGAAAACATTATTCAAGCTGCAGTAGAGGGAATGAGGGCAGGCTTTACCCGGTATACAGCGGCTTCTGGATACCCAAAGCTAAAGGAGGCCGTATGTGTAAAGCTGAAGCAAGACAATCATTTAGATTATACTCCCGAGCAGATTATTATTACCAACGGTGCTAAACAAGCCCTGCATAATACCCTGGAGGCCCTTTGCAATCCCGGGGATGAAGTGATTATTCCAGTACCCTATTGGGTAAGCTATGTAGAGCTGGTGAAAATTTCAGGCGGTGAGCCAGTATTTGTAGCGTGTACAGAGGAAAATGAATTTAAGCTTACGGCCGAGGGCCTAAAGGCCGCCATAACCCCTAAAACCAAGGCGTTAATCTTAAACACCCCCTCTAATCCCACCGGCTCATTATATACAAGGGCAGAATTAGAGGCAATTGCAGATCTGGCTGTGACCCATGGCTTTGCTGTAATTTCTGATGAAATCTATGAAAAGCTGGTTTATGAAGGAGCAGAGCATATCAGTATTGCCAGCTTAAATGATGAAATTAAGGAACAAACCATTGTGATTAATGGAATGTCAAAGGCCTATGCCATGACTGGCTGGCGGGTAGGCTATACCGCTTCCAACCGTGAAATTGCGAAAATAATGGGGAATGTCCAAAGTCATGCCACCTCCCATCCCAATACCATTGCCCAATATGCCAGTGTAGAGGCCCTTTTAGGGGATAATTCCTCAGTAGAAACAATGAGACTGGCCTTTGATGAAAGAAGAAAGTACACGGTTGAACGGATCAATCAGATCGAGGGGCTGTCATGTATCCCCCCCAGGGGAGCCTTTTATGTTATGATGAATATATCTAAAATATTAGGAACGGTTGTAAAGGGTAAAAAAATTAACAACTCCCTTGATTTGTCAGAGCTTTTGCTGGATGAGGCCCATGTGGCTGTGGTTCCGGGAATCGCCTTTGGCGTAGATCAATATGTAAGATTATCCTATGCGAATTCAATGGAGAACATTAAGGAAGGTCTTCAGAGAATTGAAGCGGTGTTAAAGCAATAGCAAATATAAGGGCAATTATCAGTTAAAAAGATTCAGGCCAGCATCCTTACGTATAAGTATACGCTGTGTTTGCTGGCTTTTCTGAGTAGTAAAACCTTACCTGAAAAATAGCCCATTATTATACATATCATTTGAAGCAACCCGATATGGAATGAAAGGAGAAGGAACGATTGAACAAGCCTATTTACCAAAATCCCCTTATTGAACGATATGCCAGCCAGGAAATGACCTACCTTTTTTCTCCTGATAATAAGTTTATCACCTGGAGAAAGCTATGGATCGCCCTGGCAGAGGCCGAAAAGGAATTGGGACTGCCCATTACCGACGAACAAATCGCAGAGTTAAAGGCCAATCAGAAAAACATTAATTATGAGGTAGCCATCCAGCGTGAAAAGGAGACAAGACATGATGTTATGTCCCATGTATATGCCTATGGCGAGCAGTGTCCCAAGGCTAAGGGAATCATCCATCTGGGGGCCACCAGCGCCTATGTAGGTGACAACACCGACGTCATTATTATGCGAGATGCCCTAGGGCTGATTAAGGGGAAAATGGTAAATCTTTTTCACGTGTTGGAGGATTTTTGCCAAACCTATAGGGCCTTGCCTACCCTGGGCTTTACTCATTTTCAGCCGGCTCAATTGACCACAGTGGGAAAAAGAGGTACCCTGTGGCTGCTGGATTTATTAATGGATTATGAAAATTTAGAATTTCAATTGGATAGAATGAAGTTAAGGGGCGTTAAGGGAACCACCGGAACCCAGGCCAGCTTCTACAAGCTGTTTGAAAATGATGATGAAAAGGTCAAAGAGCTGGAAAAAAGAGTGGCTAACAAGATGGGCTTTGAAAAAACCTTCCCTGTAACAGGACAAACCTATTCAAGAAAGCTGGATTACGAGGTATTAACAGTATTAAGTGGCATTGCCCAAAGCCTACATAAAATGACCAACGATCTACGGCTTTTACAAAGCATGAAGGAAATTGAAGAGCCCTTTGAAAAGGGGCAAATAGGGTCTTCGGCCATGGCCTACAAGCGAAATCCCATGCGAAGTGAACGGATCGCTTCTTTGGCCCGCTATGTTATGGCGGCAGCTCAAAATGCAGCTATGACTGCTTCAGTCCAGTGGTTTGAAAGAACCCTTGATGACTCTGCCAACCGAAGAATTGTCCTGCCTGAAGCCTTTATGGCAGTAGATGCCATTTTGGAAATTGCCATCAATGTATGTAGTGGTTTGGTGGTCTATGAAAAAATGATTCTACAGCACATTGAAAACGAGCTCCCCTTTATGGCCACAGAGAATATTTTAATGGAGGCAGTAAAACAAGGGGGGGACCGACAGGAGCTTCACGAAAAAATCAGACTTCATTCCATGGAAGCCGCCCGGCAGGTAAAAATCGAAGGTAGGCCCAATGATTTAATCGAGAGAATACTGAAAGATCAAGACTTTAACCTAACAAGGGAACAGCTGGACGAATTGCTTGATCCTAAAAACTTTATCGGCAGAGCGCCCCAACAGGTAGAAGACTTTCTAAAGGAGTATATTCATCCCATTATAGAAGAAAATAAGAATCTGCTTGGTCTTAAGGTAGATTTAAAGGTGTAATGATTATAGAGATGGAGGTGCCATAAATGGCAGTTTTAACAACAATAGAGGAAATTGCAAAGCATGATGGCAAGGAAGTGACCATACAGGGCTGGCTGTTTAATAAGCGCTCCAGCGGAAAAATACATTTTTTACAGATAAGAGACGGTTCCGGCTTTATACAGGGGGTTGTGGTAAAGGCAGAAGTAGAAGAATCAGTTTTTGAGGTATGCAAAAAATTAACCCAGGAATCATCAATTGAAGTAATAGGACTGGTTCAAAAGGATGACAGGGCCCCCAGCGGCTTTGAAATACTAGTGAAGTCTGTCAAACCAATCCACATAGCCCTTGAAGGATATCCAATATCCTTAAAGGAGCATGGAACTGATTTTCTAATGGAGCATCGACACCTATGGATGCGTTCACCGAAGCAAAATGCCATATTAAGGATTCGTGACGAAATTAATCTGGCTATCAGAACCTTCTTCCACGAAAGGGGTTTTGTGCTGGTAGAGCCGCCTATCATCACCCCTGCTGCCTGTGAAGGAACCACAGAGCTGTTTGAGATCGACTATTTTGGTGAAAATGCGTACCTATCCCAAACTGGTCAGCTCTATGCCGAAGCCGCCGCCATGGCCTTTGGCAAGGTCTATAGCTTTGGGCCCACTTTCCGGGCAGAAAAATCCAAAACCAGAAAGCACTTAAACGAATTTTGGATGGTGGAGCCTGAAATGGCCTATGTTGATTTTGAAGGGAACCTGGAAATTCAGGAGCAAATGGTGGAATATATCGTACAAAGAGTTCTTCAGCATAAAAAGATAGAGCTCAAAAGGCTTCAAAGAGATACAACGATACTAGAAAAAATTAAGGCTCCCTTCCCCAGAATTACCTATACCGAGGCAGTTAAGCTGCTTCAAGAGGGAGGCTTTGAATTTGAGTGGGGGGAAGACTTCGGTGCTCCTCATGAAACCTATATTGCTGAAAAATTTGATAAGCCTGTATTCATTACTCATTTTCCAACAAAAATGAAGGCCTTCTATATGCAGCCTGACCCAACAAACCCCGATGTCATTCTGGGAGCCGATTTAATTGCCCCCGAGGGCTATGGTGAAATCATCGGCGGTTCTGAAAGAATTCATGATCTTGACCTGATTCTAAGACGTATTCAAGAGGAAGAGCTGCCCCAGGAACTGTATGAGTGGTACCTGGATTTAAGAAGATATGGCTCAGTGCCCCATTCAGGCTTTGGCCTGGGACT
This sequence comes from Alkaliphilus crotonatoxidans, assembly GCF_054658015.1. NCBI lineage: Bacteria > Bacillati > Bacillota > Clostridia > Peptostreptococcales > Natronincolaceae > Alkaliphilus > Alkaliphilus crotonatoxidans. The sequence continues at coordinate 1,177,042 of NZ_BAAHXS010000006.1, read as the reverse complement.
GGAAAGGACAGTTGCCTGGATCTGCGGTATAGACCATATTCGTCAGACGATTCCCTTTGCCAGAACCTTAAATCGGGTTTATCCTTAACCGACAGCCCCCCTGGGGCTGTTTTTGCTTACTAAAGCCGCCGGCCATAAAAAAACATTTTTATTTATTGGAGATTTATATCATTTGATTCTGTATACAAAATCAGATATAATTATAAGCAAATTATTGATACAAAGAGGTGTAGCCATGTCTGAGCTAATAGAGAAATGTAAAAAATTAAAGGAAGCCTCACAGCTTTTAGCCACTGTTTCAACCACCATTAAAAATGAAGCGTTAAAATATACGGCTGAAGCGATTAAGGAAAATAAAGCCTTAATTTTAAGGGAAAATCAAAAAGATATTGATGCTGCCCTTAAAAAGGGAATGAAGGAGAGCTTGATCGATCGTCTAAGGCTGAACAATGCCCGAATTGAAGGAATGATCGAGGGGATAGAAGCCATTATTAAGCTTAAAGACCCAGTCTGGAAAAGTAACGAGGTATGGAGCCTGGAAAACGGCTTGACCGTCAGTAAAATGAGTGTGCCCCTGGGGGTTATCGGAATTATTTATGAATCGAGACCCAATGTAACGGTAGATGCCTTTTCCCTGGCCTTTAAAAGCGGGAATGGAATCCTGTTAAGGGGAAGCTCCTCTGCTATTCACTCCAATAAAGCCCTGGTAAAGGCCATTCGAGAGGGACTTCAAAAAAGTCAGATCAGCCCCGAGGTGATTCAGCTGGTAGAAGACCTGGATCGAAGGCTGGTGGAGGAAATGCTGCGGATGAATGAATACATTGACGTGATTATTCCCCGGGGAGGGGCAGATTTAATCCGTTTTGTGGTTGATCATGCCACAGTACCCACCATTGAAACCGGGGTGGGCAACTGCCATATTTTCATTGATGAAAGTGCTGATTCTGACAAAGCCCTGGCAATTATTGAAAATGCCAAGGTTCAAAGACCAGGTGTCTGTAATTCCTGTGAAACTGTACTAGTTCATCAGAGCATCGCCGGGCAATTTCTGCCCATGCTAAAAAACAATTTAGAAGATCGGGTGGCCCTTCGAGGGTGCGCTAAAACCCGCCAGATAATTGATGTTCAACAGGCCACTGAAGCGGATTGGGCCGAGGAATATTTAGATTACATTTTGGCCATAAAGGTGGTAGAGGGTCTTGACGAGGCCATTACCCATATTACTCGATATGGAACAAAGCATTCAGAGGCCATTTTAACGGAAAGCTATAGTAATGCCAATGAATTTTTAAGACGTGTCGATGCTGCTGCGGTTTATGTCAATGCCTCCACACGATTTACCGATGGCGCAGAATTTGGCTTTGGAGCTGAAATGGGAATCAGTACACAAAAAATCCATGCCCGGGGGCCCATGGGCTTAAATGAGCTGGTAACCATAAAATACACCATAATTGGTGACGGACAAATTAGAGAATAAGGAATGAGCAGAGTGATTGAATCAGTGATTAAAAACAGTAAGAAAATTGTTATTAAAATTGGAAGCAATACCCTGTCCAATGCAGATGGTACCGTAAACGATGAATTTCTAGAGGAGCTGTGTGAACAGATTGTTCGCTTAAAAAGAGAGGGGAAACAGGTTTTAATTGTTACCTCCGGTGCCCAGATTGCGGGAATCAGCAGAATCGGAAAATGGTCAAGGAAGGGAGACATCAATTACCGGCAGGCCCTTTGCGCCATTGGCCAGCTGGAGCTGATGGCTGCCTACAGCAAGCATTTTTCCCAGCACGATATTTACATTGGTCAAATGCTCCTTACCCGAGAGGATTTTTATGATCAAACCAGAACCTTAAATATACGAAATACCCTTTTTACTTTGGTAGACGAAGGGGTTGTACCAATTATTAACGAAAATGACACAGTAAGTGTTGAAGAAATAAAAATCGGTGATAACGACACCCTGGCAGCGCTTTCAGCCAGTCTTTGGAACGCAGACCTACTGATTTTGTTAAGTGATATCGATGGAATCTATAATAAAAATCCTAAAGAACACAACGATGCTGTGCTTCTGGAGGAGGTCAGGGATATAGACCAAATGCTTAAGGAGATAGAAATCGGCGAGACTAATTCCTTTGGTACGGGCGGAATCTCGACCAAAATTGAGGCGGCCCGAATTGTAAACCGGTATGGAATTCATATGATTTTGGCCAATGGAAAAAAACATAACATCTTAACCAGTATCATGGAAGGTAAAGCCAAGGCCACCCTGTTTTACCCTACCGAATTTTAGTACGCAACATAGACAATTTTATTGAGGTGAACACTATGAGAAAAATAGGCTTTATCGGGGCAGGAAATATGACCGCCACCATCATTGACGGGTTAGTTTCCAGGTTTGATCAAATCAATGACAGCATTTTTGTTACCAACCGCTCCAGAAAAAAGCTGGAGAAGCTTTGCAGGGAAAATGGAGTGAATGCTCTTGATACAAATATCCAGCTGGCGAAGCAATGTGATGTGATTGTGCTTGGCATAAAGCCCAATATTTATCCGGTTGTTTTAAATGAAATCAGCCCCTTTATCAATGAAGATCAATTGCTGGTTTCTATTGCTGCTGGTATAACCATTGATGAAATTCAGGGGTACTTCTCCAACCCTCAAAAAATCATACGAATTATGCCCAATGTGGCTGTCAGTGTGGGGGAGGGAATGCTGCCCATGAGCAGCAGCCCCCATGCCACCCAGGAAGACATTGACATCACTACAGAATTATTCAGTAGTATTGGTCGGGTAGATCTGATCAGTGAACATTTAATGGATGCCGCCACCTGTTTAAGTGGCTGCAGCCCTGCCTTTATAGCCCAAATGGTGGAGGCCATGGCCGATGGGGCTGTGCTCCAGGGAATGCCCAGGGAAAAGGCCTATCAATATGCAGCCCAAACCCTGGTGGGTACCGGGCTAATGATTCTTAAAAAGGAGCTTCATCCGGGGCCGCTGAAGGATATGGTCACCTCACCTGGGGGGGTTACCATAGAGGGAGTCTATTCACTGGAAAAGAATGGTTTTAGAGGAATTGTGATGGAGGCCTTAGAGGTGTGCAGCCAAAAGCTCAAGACCCCAGCTAAAAAATAAATCTGTCAAAATATTGCCTACCTGCTTGTGGTGGGCTCTTTTTGTAATTTTGTTGGAGTGAAGAAAATGAAAAGGAAAACCAAAGGAGGAAATTTATGATCAATGGAATCAATCATATTACCTTTGCAGTCAGTGACCTGAATAGATCACTGGCCTTTTATGTTGAGCTGCTGGGTTTAAGACTGGTGGCCAAATGGCAGCAGGGAGCCTATTTGCAGGCAGGGGCCACCTGGATTGCCCTCAACGTGGATCGAAACAAGAAAAAGCAACCTGCTTCAGACTATACCCATGTTGCCTTCAATGTGTTATCCCTTGACTATCATCGCTTAAAGGCTCGGTTAGAGGATGCAGGGGTCGATGCCTTTAAGGAAAATACCTCTGAAGGTGAATCCTTCTACTTTTTAGACCCCGATGGACACAAGCTGGAGCTTCATTACCATACCCTGGAGCATCGCTTAAGCTGGGCAAAGGAAAATCATTGGCCGGGCTTTATAATTGCCTCTGACCAAGAGGACAATCAGCCTTAAACGAGAAAATAAGGTCTATTAATTTGCTGCGAAATAGGCCAAGAGTGACAAAGCTAAATATTTACCGTACATGCACACATGAAGATCATACCACATATTATTAAAAGTGACCTTTTATAGAGGTTTTCAGGAGGGAGATGATCTTCATGTGGGCATTGTTGTCAGGAATAGCACCTTTCGTATTCAAACCTTTTATGTTTGCAGTATCGTACATCTCCAGCAGCACTTCTTTTCCTCAGCCCTTAACCCCAGAGGAAGAGGCAGAATACTTAGAACGCTATGAAGAGGGGGACGAAGAGGCAAGAAATATTCTTGTCGAGCGGAATTTGAGGTTAGTGGCACATATTGTGAAAAAGTACTCAAATATTGGTGTTGATGCAGATGATCTAATATCCATCGGCACCATTGGTTTAATTAAGGGAATTACTACCTTCGACCGAAAGAAAGGAACTCGACTGGCCACCTATGCCGCTAGGTGTATAGAAAACGAAATTTTAATGACTATACGTTCCAGTAAAAAGCTAAAAACAGAGGTATCCCTTCAAGAGCCTATTGGCATGGATAAAGAGGGGAACGAGATCTCACTGTTGGATCTGTTAGGTACTGAACCAGATAAGATATTAGAAGAGGTAGAGCTGAAAATGCAAATAAAAAAGCTCTACAGTAAAATGGCAGCAGTATTGAAAAAAAGAGAACGAATCGTGGTGGAGCTGCGCTATGGCATCAGCAATGGGGCCAGCATGACTCAGCGGGAAATCGCTCGCATGCTGGGAATTTCCAGATCATATGTTTCAAGAATAGAAAAACGGGCGGTAAAGAAGCTATATAAAGCCTTTCAAGGAAAGGACGACGGGTAGATCCATACGAGCCTGATAAACAGCTAAGTGATAAAAAAATACATTCAACTAATAGGATAAAAAAGCATGTAAAAAGGCCGACTCAATCGGCCTTTATTAATTATGTATAAACAATTAAGTTATTTCTTGTTTGCTAGAAGCTCGGCACCATTTCCAACGTTCTCTAAATCATTTTCCTTAATCAGGGTTACAAAGGCCTGTTGAGGAATATTTAATACTTCACTGGCCTTTTCTACCAGACCCGCCACCAGCTTTTCTTTTTGCTCCTTTGTTATTTTTCCACACTCGATATTAATAACAGGCATTGAATCAGCTCCTTAATAGATTTACTTATATTATAAAGAAATTAGCTTAAATAAACAAGCTAGACCGTTAGGATTTGATAAAAAAATGAGAATATGCTGGTCAAAAGGGATTAAAGGGGGACTAAAAAACCTTTATCGCATCATATTCTCATTGATATTATCTACCAATTTAGCTAACCTTATACATTAAAATTAAAAAATAAACTCAGTTTTCCCAATTAGCCTACTAATAACATTAATTATTAACCTTGTTACTTTTACTAAGCCCTTAATACTAGGTTAATAAACCCTTCAGCAGATCGACTATATACAAGGTAAATTTTGATCCTATATTGTGTTACATGGGTTTAACAATTCAAGACCCATCAAATAAATATTTTTCGTATAAAAAATATATTGCTATTTCAAAATAGCTAAATGATTGGGTGTTAAGGGCTGTAAAAAAACGACAAAATTTCACAATTACAGTTGACATACTGTCTAAGTGGAATTATACTATATTCAAGTAGTAATATTTTTACTTTTCTGATAAAAGTAAGGGGGAAAAGAAAAAGCGATGCGGGTTTTAAGCAGAGGGGAAAAAATTAAGGAACTAAGAACACGAATTGGACTAAAGCAGGATGACATTTCAAATGACGAGATCACCAGAAGTTTAATCAGTATGATTGAAAACAATAAAAGAAACCTTACCTTTAAAACTGCCAGGGTTATTTCTGATGCCCTCAATAAATATTACATAAACCTTGGTAAGGAAATTACACCAGATTTACTGCTTGAATCGGAGGTAGAACAGGCCCAGCGAATGATTCGAGAAAGACTGGACGAAATGCGAGAGCTATTGGATAACCCCACAGCTGGTGCAGAAAAAGAGGTATATAGTAGCTTCCAAAGGCTAATTGATTTTGCAAAGGAATGGAATCTACAAAATATGATTGCAGAGCTTAAGGAGGCTAGGGGCCGATTCTATTACAAAACCTATCAGTACAATAAAGGATTAAAGGATTTCTTTGATGTGCTGGAATATCATCTAAAGTATGAAAACTATCACAAGGTAGCCTCTATGTATAACCTAATTGGTAGTAGTTTATATCAGTTAGACTCACCAGATCAAGCTCTCTTATATTATGAAAAGGTCTACGACACCATCATTACCCATCACCCAAGTAATTATGATTTGATGAAGATATTAGTTAGGAAGAATAAAATACTGTGCTACATTAAGCTTAAGCGATATGATACAGCTTTTAGCTTAATTGCAGAATTTAAAGAATTTTATAATAAAGAAGATGAGAAATTTTATGAGATAATTCTTATGGAAGCCAATACTTATTTAGAAGTTCAAAACTATACAAAGGCTGCCAAGATCTTTAATAAGCTATTGAAAAAATCAACAAAATTTTCCAGGGGATTATTGTTTTTGGTTTATGAAAGCTATGCCGACCTGTATATAAGAAAAGGAGAATATCAACATAGTATCGATAGTATAGAGTCTGCCTTACAATATGCTGATGATGGGGAGCCTAATGTTGTTGCTTATTTGTATCTGTTTGAAGCTAAGGCTTACTTAGAATTAAGTCAAGTAAACAAAGCTCATAGTATAGTTGAAGAAGGTTTGGTATATGCTAGTAAGGTTTCGGAAACAAATGTAGTAATTGGGTTATCTATAATAAGAGCTCAAATTGATATCCATACCAACTGTTATGATCAGGCAGAAAAGAAATTAAACTGGTTAGAAGAGTATGTGCTAAAAAAAGCGATGAAGGAAAAATTAAACGAAATATATCTATGCTATATCGAGCTTTATTGTAAGAAGAAAGATATGAAAAAATGTCTAGAGTATACGTATAAAGCACAATCAATTAAGTTTAATGTAAAATAAAGGAGGAATTTTATAATGAATTTACGAAAGCGGTTATTAATGTTTATTTCATGCACTATCATCTTTTTTAGTCAAGTTCTTGTAACAGAAGCAATAACAAAAACAGAACAATCCTATGATTATGGAAAAAGAGTCGTTATTTCAACAATTAATTCCAGTATACATCAACCAATTATACAACTAGGACCAAATCCGAACCCTGATATAGATTAATGTCAATTCGATCTATCTTTAAAAAATTGACAAGAAAAAACACTACTCAGGAAAGTTTTTATATTAAGGTAGTTACATATGTACTATAATTGTTAAAGATTGAATATTATTTTGCCCCCATGAAGATGGGGGTTTTTTGATAGTGTACACAGAAACTATTCTTAATGTTTGTACAGTTATACTTATTCTTTTAAGTGGCTTTCCAACAATGGATTTTCACTAAGGGTACATCTGAAGGCAGTATTTTTGAAGAATAATAGAAAAAAACCTAACACCTTTACCAATCTTTTACTGGCAAAACCTGCGGAAATTTTGTATAATAATAAATTGTGAGTATACTAACATTTGATTTGATAATTCAGCTAACAAACAATTGGGGAATTCCATAGGGATTGAATATTTAAGAAAAAGTTGTCAATAATGAAAAAAGACCATGGGGAAGCCCGTTAAGATTATAATTAGAAAGGTGATAAGATGGAAACTGCTTCAGAAAGAGCCAGAAGGGTTCTTGGAAAAGGAATTCGTAAAAAGAGATTTAGAAGATTAAAAACCTGGGAAATAAAAAACCGATACATGCTGGGCCTGATGTTTGCTGACGATATTAAGGTGAGTGATATGGCCGAACGCATTGGTGTTTCTCCCCGTACGGTACAGGCCTGGATTTACGAGGGCCGAATTCCAAAGGAGGAAAACATTGAGAAGGTATGTGAAATTCTTAGGTGCCCTGAGGATATTTTATTTCGAGAATTAAGAAATTAGTCTTTGAAAAAGCATCATCCTACATAACAGGGTGATGCTTTAAAAATTTATATAAAATTTCCTGGAGCGTTTAAATACTATTGCCAACGCTTTAGGATATAGGTATGATTAAAGGTAGAAAATACCTTTGATTGACGGAAGGAGTGAAAAGGGTATGGAGATGGAAACAAAGGATGAAATTCAATATCAAGCAGTATTGGTGGGGTTAAATCAAACAAGAATAAAGGAAGACATTGGTATAGAAAGCTCTATGGATGAATTGGTGGAGCTGGCCCAAGCAGCCAGAGTGGAGGTTTTAGCCCTATCAATTCAAAATCGGCCAACGGTTGATGCAGCCTTATTTATAGGAAAAGGAAAGGTAGAGGAAATTAGAGACCTATGTAAGGCCCATGGGGCAAATTTGGTAATTTTTAACGATGAGCTTTCAGGTTCACAAATACGAAATCTTGAGGAGCTTATTGGAGTTGATGTAATTGATCGTACGACTTTAATTCTTGATATCTTTGCACGGCGGGCCACTACTAAGGAAGCAAAGCTTCAAGTAGAGCTGGCCCAGCTAAAATATCGCTTGCCAAGGCTGACGGGCCTAGGTAATAAGCTTTCTAGGCTGGGGGCTGGTATTGGTACCAGGGGCCCCGGAGAAACAAAGCTTGAAACCGATAGAAGACACATTATGAGAAAAATAGATTATATCAAAGAGCAGCTCGATGAAGTAAAAAGAGTTCGAGAGGTACAACGGGCCCAGCGAATTAAATCAGATTTACCCATTGTGGCTCTGGTGGGCTATACCAATGCAGGTAAGTCTACCCTGATGAATAGCTTGCTGAGAATGAGTGAAGACTACGGTGCTGAGCGGGAGGTTTATGCAGAAAATATGCTCTTTGCAACTCTGGAGGTATCCTTAAGGCGGTTGAGCCTTCCAGACAATTTTAATTTCCTGCTTACCGATACCGTAGGCTTTGTCAGCAGATTACCCCACCATTTGGTGGATGCCTTCAAGGCCACCCTTGAAGAGGTAAAGTATGCAGATCTATTGCTGCATGTCATTGATGCCTCCAATGAAGATTATCACCTTCAAAGAGAGACAACCCTGACGGTGCTGAAGGAGCTAAAGGTAGAGGAAAAGAAAATCGTTGATGTTTATAACAAAATTGACCTGCTGCGGGATGAAGGATTAGTTCCTAAATATGAAAATTCCCTGACCATATCTGCTAAAAAGGGCATTAATCTAGATCAGCTAATACAAAGGATTCAGCAGGAGGTAGGGGCTGCTAATAAAGAGGTTGAACTAATGATTCCCTATGATAAAGGGGCTGTGGCCTCGAGCCTCCATGAAGCTGCAACGGTTCTTGAATCAGAATATCAGGAAACCGGAATTTATTTAAAGGTGAGGCTTTCCCTTGAGGATTACAGCAAATACCAGGCATATGAAATAAAGTCTTAGGCAGGTGGGGGAAAATGAGTTTACTTTTAAAGCTAAACTGGGACGACATCAAGAATCAAGAGGATTTTATGGTTACCTACTTATTGTATCAAGAGGGCAAATCAATTGATTTGATTAGTCGAATAAGGAATATGCCCCCCGAGCTAATTAAAGAGCAGCTTATACAGGCTAAGGTGAAAATGAAAAGGCGTGAGGTTGTTACTTATCACCCAATATTTGTAAAGCTATTGGCTGGAACAAAAAAGGATCGAATCACCTTTTTAGAGGAATGTGACGACGACCAGCGGGAGGCTTTAATTGCTTACTTAATTAAAATAATGCCCCATATTGATCAGGCCGAAGATAAAATGATCGCCCTATGGCTGGCAGGGCAATTAAGGGATGTCAGGCTGCTGCCGGTGATTCAAAGAGAAATCGGCCACAAGCATGGTGGGGTCAGAAGAATGGTATGCTCTGCCCTTCGGAAGATTCCCCATGAAAGCAATTTAGAAATATTATATCGGGGCCTGCAGGATACAAAGCCTCAGGTCAGGCAGTATGCCGCAAAGGCCTTGGCAGAGGTGGGGGATGAAAAAACCCTTTACCGTATTAATGGACTGATAAAAAAGCCAGGGGAGCTGGATTATGTCAAGCGATCCTTTCTTCAAACAATTGAAATAATTGAAGCAAGGCTTAAGGAAGCAAACTAGGCTCAGGAAAACCAGGGGGTGCGTGAACTCCCTGGTTTTTCAACCTAGGCTTTGGAGCTTTTTCTTAGTATCCAGTACAATTTTAACCAAATCCGGATAGGCCTTAATGGTACCCCTTGTAACAATGGGCCTTCCCAGCTTAACCCAATTCATTCTCCTGGAGGTAAAGCCCCCTAAACGCATTAGAAAATTTACGGTACTTAACGTAGAAACAATCATTAAATCCTCTGGTTTGGCCCCTAGCATATGCCAGGTATCTTGAATGACTGGTATCACCAGATGGGGGACAAACTGACGGCTCAGGGTATAAATTCGATGACCCAGCTCATCGGTACCCCGATACATAACCTTCCCTCGATCCCGAATGGTCAAGGTGTCGAAATAGGGAATATTCAATAAATCTGATGGGGCAGGTATATGGTCGCTGGGTAACCTGTTTAAATGAATGGCAGAGGCAACCACCGAGGAATGGGCCCCGCCAACACAATGGTAAATGATATGCAAAAAATCACCCTCATTTTTTAACTTTAACTGCATTTATAGTATGTAGAATGTCTGGAATTAATATAAGTCCTTTAAGTAGGTTTTTTAAGAAAAAGAATGAGGTATATAGTGTAAAGTATTGATTTGCAAATTAACTTCCTTGAGATATTATCTTATTGGTATAATAGATAGAGGATATAATACTAGTGATTCAAAACAATTTATGCTTATGATTCCAACTCAGCAATCGTAAACACATATTTTTTGCTCCAAAACCATTTCTTCTGAAAGTATAGCATATCTTCATCTTTCCAGACGTAATAAGAATTACCCTTAAAAACTATTACCGTTGAGCCCTTACTAACTCCCAATGCATTAATTCTAACAATTCCATTTCTAATGATTTTGTCAACATCAACTTTACTTAATTTCATCGTGCGGCCCCTTATTCTATTAAGTCTATGGTTAAACGATAGACACTTTTTTATTTATCATTATACACCTATGGCCCCAATTACACAATTTAACGTTATTCACTTCTTCAAGATTCACTCCTTTTTATTGAATTGGTAAACAAGCTGCATCACAGTTTTAGGGGGGGTTCAAGAAAACTTACGTAAATATTCAGAAAAAAAGTTGTAAATTTCCTGTTATTGGTGTATATTAATAGTAAGAATGATGGAAGGAGGACTGTCCTATGCTGTTCAGAAATTGTGCAGGTGGAGTTGTGTTCTATGCAAATCAGGTTTTCATCTTGAAGAACGAAAAAAATGAATGGGTATTACCGAAGGGTGTAATTCGTAACGGTGATCTCTCTTGGGAAGTAGCGGTAAGACGTGTAAAGGCAGAAGGAGGTATTGATGCCGAGGTTCTCGAGAGTGCAGGAGGAACCAGTTACGAATTTTTTTCTATTTCAAGGAAACAACCGGTATGTAATGAAATAACCTGGTATATTATGTCAGCCGCTTCCAAAAACTTTAAAGTTAATCATGAGCTGGGCTTCCGTGATGGGGGCTTTTACCCGGTAGATGTGGCCCTGCAAATGATCACCTACAGTCAAGATCGATCACTAGTTTGTTTATCTTATAAAAAATATAAAGATATTATGAAAGAGAAGAAGGTAGTTTAGGCCAAGGGAAAGGTTCCGAAGCAGTCAAAGGACTGCTTCTTTTTATTTGGGGCTTATGATATAATATTTTCCAAAAGGATGAAAAAGGTTGTGATACATATGCTGGAATCTTATCGAACAGTACTAAGAGCTGATCAAGACGAAATTATCATAGAGCGGTCAAGGTTTATCGGTTATGCAGCCCCTGTTGCTTCAGAAGAGGAGGCCCTTCAATTTATAAAGGAGATCAAAACCAGGCACTGGGATGCAACCCATAATGTTCATGGCTATGTAATTGGTGAACAAAATGAGATACAGCGCTACAGTGACGATGGAGAGCCATCGGGAACAGCGGGTATTCCCGTTTTAGAGGTCATTAAAAAGGAAAACTTAAGGAATGTGGTGGTGGTTGTAACCCGTTATTTCGGAGGCATTAAGCTGGGGGCAGGGGGGCTGGTGAGGGCCTATACGAAGGGGGCCAAGATTGGCCTGGATGCGGCCCAAATTGTCACTAAACGCAGCTATGAGCTGATGAACGTAAAGGTGGATTATACCCTGCTGGGTAAGGTTCAAAATGAGCTGGTACAGCGGGGGTACCATATCAAAGAGGTAGTCTATGACGCAGCGGTAAATTTCCATGTATTTATAAAGGCCCCAGAGGTGGAAAGGTTTAAGGAATGGATCATAGACCTTACCAATGATCGGTTGGAAATTGAACAAAAGGGTGCGCAATATTTAACGGAGCTGAATGACAAAATAATAGGTTGATTTTAATTGGTAAATGGGTATTTTAAGAATAAGGAGGCGACTATTATGAATATTGAAGAAAACAAAAAAGAAATGCTGTCAAAAAAGGTTTGGGCCGTTATTGGGGCGACACCCGATTCAAACAAATTTGGGTACAAAATATATCAGAAGCTAAAGAACCATGGCTACCAGGTATATGGTATAAACCCCAAATATGATACCCTCGAAGGTCAGCCGCTATACAATAGTCTTACTGCCTTGCCTGTAAAGCCGGATTGTATTGATATGGTGGTGAACCCAACCCTTTCAATGGCCGCTTTAGATGAGATTAAAGAGGCAGGGGTTGAATACGTTTGGTTTCAACCAGGCACCTTTAACGATGAGGTTATTCAAAAAGCCGAGGCCCTGGGCCTTAAGCTGGTTTACAACGACTGTGTTTTGGTGGCCTTGGGTTAATCAGTATGTAAGCACCCTGATCTTGAGAAAATGGTATCTCGAAGATGGGTGCTTTTCATATGGAATATGTTCTATTGATTTTTATTTTCTTTACCCTTATAAAATATTTCGTAAATTCCCATACCAAACAGAAAAATGCCAAAGAGCTTTCTGAGGGTTTCAGATGAAATCTTAAGGGCGATGTTGGCTCCCAGCCAGGCCCCCAGCAAACCAAACAGGATTAATGGAATGCTCAATTTAAGAACAATGTTTTTGTTTTTAAAATGAATGATTAATGCTACAATGGCTACGGGAATAAAGGAAATAAGATTGACACTCTGTATTGTCTGCTGAGGCAGCTGGGTTAATAAAATTAACCCGGGGATTAATATGGTGCCGCCGCCAATTCCCATACCACCAATAAAACCCGTGACAAGGCCCAATAAAATAAGAATCATCCCATCACCATCCTTATGGCAGCAATAATCATAAAGATGCCAAAAATTTTTCTTAAATAACTGGCTGAAAACCGGGTTAATGCCCTGGAACCAAAATAGCTTCCCACCATGCCGCCTAAAATGATCTTCAGTGTCACATATAAGTCAAAATAATCATTTTTAAAATAGATAAAGCTGCTGATCAAAGCAAAGGGCAAAATAATGGATATGGCAGTGGCGTGGGATTTGTGCTGGCTGACACCAAAGACAAAGGTTAGAGCCGGTACAATGATTGTACCGCCCCCTGCACCAAATAGGCCGTTAACAATACCAGCTATTAGACCAACGAATAGGATTTTTACCCAGTAGATATGCTTTTTCAAATTTCTCACCCTTCCCTGGCAGTAGATTTAATTTAACCAACTGGCCTAAAACTATTCACAATAGGTATAGGCTTCTTTCGATTGGGGGTATGCTAATGGAGAATATAATTTATAATGGAGGGTGAGGAATTGAAACGGGTAGACGCTATTTATCAGTTAATTGGAAATACACCCTTGGTCAGACTCAATCGAATGGTTGAAGCCAACATGGCCGAGGTTTACCTGAAGCTGGACTATTTGAATCCTGGAGCCAGCGTGAAGGATCGTATTGCCTTAAGCATGATCGAAGCAGCCGAGGAAAAGGGATTATTAAAGCCAGGGGCTGCTATTATTGAACCCACCAGCGGAAACACCGGGATCGGATTGGCCATGATAGGGGCTGCCAAGGGCTATCATGTGATTTTGGTGATGCCTGATACCATGAGTATGGAAAGAAGACGGCTTTTAAAAGCCTATGGTGCCCAGTTGGTATTAACCCCAGGTGCCAAGGGAATGAAGGGGGCCATCGAAAAGGCCACGGAATTAAAGGAAAAACACCCCGACTATTTTATGCCCCAGCAATTTGAAAATCCTGCCAATACAGAGGTCCATCGAAGGACAACTGCCGAGGAAATTTGGCAAATGACCGAGGGGAATATTGATGCCTTTGTGGCAGGGGTCGGTACCGGGGGTACCATTACAGGGGTAGGGGAAGTATTGAAATCTAAAAACCAGGATATTCAGATTATTGCTGTTGAGCCAAAAAATTCCCCGGTGATCTCTGGTGGGCAGCCGGGGCCCCATAAAATACAAGGGATTGGTGCGGGCTTTATTCCTTCCATATTAAATACAGACATCATTGACGAAATCATTCAGGTGGAGGACGAGGACGCCATGGAAACGGCCAGAAAAATTGCTTCAGCCGAGGGAATTTTAGTGGGGATTTCCTCAGGAGCCGCCATTTATACCGGCCTTAGGATAGCAAGGGACTTAGGGTCTGGAAAACGGGTGGTGGTAATGGTTCCCTCCTCGGGAGAGCGATATTTATCAACGGCTCTGTTTAATTTTGATGATTGAGTGATGGGGCGAAAAACGCCCCAGTATTTTTTGGAATCATTACAAGAATTTTTCGTCATTTTATGATATAATAATTTCTAAAAAAATAAGGAGCTGTTGATAGTGGAAATAGAAAAAAAGATAGAATATGTAGTAGGCTGGCTTCGGGATCAGGTAAAGGAAGCCGGGGCCAAGGGCCTGGTTGTCGGGATCTCTGGGGGAATAGATTCTGCTGTGGTGGCCAATTTAATATATCGTGCCTTTCCCGAAAATTCCCTGGGGGTGCTTTTGCCTATTAGCAGTAATCCTAAAGATGTGGAGGATGGTACGGCCGTAGCTGAAAAGGCGGGGATTAAATACATAACGGTTGATTTGAGTCAGGAAAAGGGCCTGGTGGCCGACAAGGTGACAGAACAGCTTAAAGATAACGGGCTGTACGATGAAAAACGACAACGAATTATGGATGCTAACCTGCGGGCTCGGCTAAGAATGAGCACCCTCTATGCCGTTGCTAACAATCTAAATTATTTGGTGGCAGGTACCGACAATGCTGCCGAGGTATATACAGGCTATTTCACTAAGTACGGTGATGGCGGGGTGGATATACTGCCCATTTCTACGCTGAAAAAATATGAGGTATATGAATGGGCCAAGGTATTAGGTGTGCCCCAGTCTGTTTTAGACCGTAAGCCCTCTGCGGGTTTATGGGAGGGTCAGACGGACGAAGCAGAAATGGGCACCACCTATGCTTTAATTGATGCCTTTTTAGAAGGAAAGGAAATACCTGAAAAGGATCGGGAGATTATCGAAAGACTACATCGTATCTCAGAGCATAAACGTGTTATGCCTCCAGCCCCCTCCCTATAGTCTTGAGTTTAACAAAAAATTGCAGCCCTTAATAAATTATGCTAAAATAGATTTGCCATAGACATTAAGGTAAAGCTGTATCAACATCTAAAATATAGAGTTTAAGCTGTAGTAAGCAAGGAGAGGATAGAATGGGACGGATAGGAAATATTATTGACCGTAAAGGAAAGCAGGACTCTAAAAAAGCAAAAATCTACACCAAAATGGCACGTTTAATTACTGTGGCGGCCCGAATGGGGGGGCCAGACCCAACCTATAATGCCAGCCTGAAAAATGCCGTTGACAAGGCCAAGGCAGTTAACATGCCCAACGATAATATTGACAGGGCCATTAAAAAGGGTTCTGGCGAACTGGGTGGCGACCAATTTGAGCATATTACTTATGAAGGCTATGGCCCCAATGGGGTTGCAGTAATTGTCGAGGCCTTGAGTGATAATCGAAATCGAACTGCCGGTGAGGTGAGGCACGCCTTCGATAAAAATGGGGGTAATTTAGGAACCTCGGGCTGTGTATCCTTTATGTTTGATCGTAAGGGGCAAATCATTATTGAAAAGAATGACAATACTGACGAAGAAACCCTGATGATGGCAGCCTTAGAGGCTGGAGCAGAAGACTTTGATGGTAGTGAGGATGCCTTTGAAATTATTACAGCCCCTGAGGATTTTGAAACAGTAAAGGAGGCCTTGCAAAAAGAGGGATATACCTTCTTTGCAGCCGATGTAGTGTACATTCCTCAAACCGAGGCAACTCTTGAGGGTGAAGATGTAAAGAAAATGAAAAAGCTGATCGATATGCTTGAAGACAATGATGATGTACAAGAGGTTCATCATAATTGGAATGAAGTGGAGTAGAAGCGTCTGGAAATATATTGAATCTGATGACATTTAAAAACTGAAAAAAGCCAGTACCCCAAGTATGAATTATTACATTATTACCTAGGGGCTACTGGCTTTTTATGTAGATATAATTTTATAAATCCTTCGCCATTTGGGCCAATAGCTGGGAGGTGGCATTAAGCTCCTGCAGGGCCCCTACAATTTGCTGGGTAGATTCGACTTGATTTTGAGTAATGCTTCGGGTGTCTTGAAGTAATTGGGCTGTTTTAGCCACTGAGTCCTTAATGCTTTGCAGTACCTCATTAATGCTTCCCACAGAGGTTTTGGTTTCTTGTGATAGCTTTCTGATTTCTTCGGCAACAACTGAAAAGCCCCGCCCGTGCTCCCCTGCCCTGGCAGCTTCTATGGCAGCATTTAGCCCAAGCATATTAGTTTGATCGGATATGTTTTTAATGTACTGTAATATCTTGTCGGTGGCAGCCACCTGTTCGTTGGTTTTGTCCCCATGAAGCTGTACATTCTCCATAGAGGCAGCAATTCGATCTGCCCCGCCGGATATTTCGTCAATACTGGCAGTAATTTCTTCCAGGGCAGCCGCTACATTTTGGGTTAGCTCCATATGGCGATTTTGATTTTTGAGACTACGACCGATGCTGATGGAGCCAACGGTGGAGCCGGCTTCGTTTTGAATTGGTACCGTTACTGATTTAAAGGGAATGCCAAAGGCCTCCTTGGGAATGACTTGAATAATACGGTTGCCTGTTTTAATACATTCAAACATGGCTTCGCCAGGCTGTAGTGGTTCGCCTTCCTTTGCCCGGATGTCCAATTCCTTGCCTGGTAGATATTTCAAAAAAGTGTGCAAATCAGAAATTCCAATAATTACATCTTCGTCAAAGCAGTTTTGCAGTGTTGGAGCCATTTCAATAAAATATTGAACTGCCTTTTCCATGACTTAATCATCCTCTCATCCTTAGCCTTTTTAAGAGCATTTTACTATATTTACATAAAATTTGCAATAGAGATAAGAAATGCTTATTTTTCATTTTTGAATAAATCAAGGAATTTTAGTTAGATTAAAAATGTAATCTAGTATTAATGGGAAGGAGTAGGATAAAAATGAGATTTACCGGTATAGAAAAAATCGACAGAATTAATGAAGAAGAAGGATTAATGGATTTGGAAATAGGGGTGGAGCTGGATGCCACCATTGATTCAAGATGGGAACTGGTGGACCCTAAGGTTTGGGTGGCCTGTAGAGACAAGGGAGAACTAGAACTGGAATCAATAGAGCTTACTGATCAGGGGATGGTAGTACATGGCTTTGAATTTAACGAAAGGGATCGGACTGAAATACTCAGGCTAATCAGTAAGAGGGCTGGGCAGAAGAAAAAATTACAATAAAAAAAGGAAATAAAGGGGGATCAGAGAATTTTTTAAGTAAGGGAAAATTAAGTTATAACTGGAAAGGAGAAGTGGAATGGATAAATTAAAGGTAAGACGTCAGCTAATGAAGGCCGATTTCAACGATTGGGGTGAGGTGAAATCGGATCAGGTAAAGGGGCTGCCTCAACCACCATTGGAAAAACCCTACGCTAATGAAGATTCATTAATTGATTTGCCAAAGGTCAGCAAAGACACCCTAATCAAAACAAACATAATGGACATTATACAAGATCGGGTCAGTCATCGAAAATATTCAGACAAAGCCTTAAGCCTTAATGAGCTTTCCTTCCTTTTGTGGGCCACCCAGGGGGTGAAGGAGGTCGTTGGAAATAACTATGCCACTAAGCGAACAGTGCCCTCAGGAGGAGCGAGACATCCCTTTGAAGCCTATCTTGTCATTAATCGGGTAGAGGGCTTGAAAAAGGGGCTTTATCGGTATATTGCCTCAAAGCATCAATTATGCTTTCTCTTTGAAATCGAAAATCAAGTGGAAAGACTTACTACTTTAAGTAATGGTCAGGCCTTTGTGGGAAAGGCAGCTGTTACCTTTATTTGGAGCTGCCTGCCCTATCGAGGGGAATGGCGATATTATATTTCTGCCCATAAAACTATGCTTTTAGATGCCGGGCACCTGTGTCAGAATCTCTACCTGGCCTGTGAAGCCATTGGGTGCGGTACCTGTGCCATTGGTGCCTATGATCAGCCTGCCATTGATCAGTTTATGGGCTTTGACGGAGAAAATGAATTTGTTGTATATATGGCCCCTGTTGGTAAAATTGAGAGTTAAGGCAATGATGTTTTAAACTAGAAGATGGTAAGGGGAGCTAATGATGAAGTATACCAAGATTTTCTGCATATTATTGGGAATTACCCTTTCTTTGACCATACTATTAACTGCGGTGGAGTGGGTATCCTTTGACTTATCCGGTCATATGAAGCTGTTTGAAAAATACAATATTCCCAAAGAAACAGGCCTCACCATGGGGGAATTAGAATTGGTGATGGAAGACATACTACTCTATTTTGAAGATGAACGAGAATTATTAGATACAACGATTGTAATCGATTCTGTAGAAGCCCCTGCCTTTGGGGAAAGGGCCATTTTACATATGATAGATGTAAAGGAGCTCTTTGTAAAAGGCAGGGTGATTAGAAATATAAGCCTGGTGGCCGCTATTTTGCTTTCCCTTGTGATCATCAAAACCCAGGAAAAGCGACTTCAGGTATTGACTAGAACTCTTTTTTATACGGCCCTGGGTAACTTTATTTTGATGGGCTTATTGTTTGTCTTGCTTCAGCTGGATTTTTATAAATATTTCACCCATTTTCATGAGATATTTTTTGATAATGATCTATGGATTCTTGACCCCAGTAGGGAGCTTTTAATAAAAATGCTGCCCGAGGGATTTTTTATGGATACGGCTATAAAAATTCTAAGTCTTTTTGTAGCTGTTAATCTATTGATGGGGCTGCTGGGGCTTTATGGGAAGCTGCGGCTTAAAAAGAAGAATTGCTGTCTATAATATTTCTGCAGTAATCATCCATACAAAGGTATTCATCTGCTTTTTATCGTAAGAAAATTGAAGTTCCGCCAAAAGATCGGTAAGATCTTCTACCAGCTCATAGTATTCTGAATTTAAGTCTACCAAAAGCTGCTGGTACCCATAAGCTTCAACCTTTTTTAACAGCTGATTTTTGTAGTCAATGGATTCAAACATTGTATCTGCAATAATCAGCTTTCCTTTTTCCCTTAGAAAGCCCTTTAAGTATTTAAATGCTTTTCGCTTTTCAGGCAAGGTTAAATGATGAAGCGCATAGGATGTAACAATGGCGTCAAATCTTTCATTGCTGGGAACAGATAAAAAGTGCCCCTCTAATATAGGTACCTGGGGGAGTTTTGCCCTGGCCAGTGACCGCATCTGTAAGGAGGGTTCAATTCCCACAACATTTAATCCCTGCTTAACCAACAACTGGGTAAGATTTCCGGTGCCGACCCCTATTTCCAGAACTGACTGACCAGGCCCAATCTGGCGGCTGATTTCGGTTAAAATTGTTGTATAGTTTTCAAAGACCTCAGCATATTCATTATTAGTACCAAAAACAGTTTGATCATAATGGGGAGCCCATTGATCAAAAAGATCATTAAAATTTGACATATCCATGCCTCCTTTAATACATATAATTCATATATGAATACTAGGAATTAGTGTAACATTAATTATATGTTACGTCAATCCCTAGTTTACGTGCCTGTTTACCTCAGAGAAAATTAAAGGAGTCGTGAAAAAAGAATAGAATATTAGATATTGACCGCTTGAATAATCAATGATATATTAATACCAAGTAAAACGATATGAATTATAGGTGTTAAAATAGGAGGTTATGCCATGAAGGTAGTAGTTGAGAGTTTTACAATGGATCATACCAAGGTTAAGGCTCCCTTTGTCAGAAAGTGTGGGCATATTCAAACCCCAAAGGGAGATATCATTACAAAATTTGATTTGCGCTTTACCCAACCAAACCAGGAGGCAATGCCCACTGGTGCCATTCATGCCCTGGAGCATCTAATGGCGGGCTTTTTAAGGGAGGAATTGGAGGATATCGTTGATATTTCTCCTATGGGGTGCCGTACCGGCTTCTATTTGATCAAAATTGGGGAAGCCAAGGAAGAAGAGGTGGCTGCAGCTTTGATTGCTACCCTGAAAAAGGTGATAGATGCAGAGGAAATTCCTGCGTTAAACCCCGTTCAGTGCGGAAATTACCGAGACATGTCACTGTTCGGTGCCAAGGAATATGCTAAAGAAGTACTAGAAAAGTTAGCGGATCGATACAAGTAGAAATGAAAGTCTAAGATAAGAAAATATCCTTTACTTGGAGGTTATCACATGAAATTTAATACATTGGTTATTCACGGTGGAATTGATGGCGACAAAAATACAGGGGCTGTAACCGTACCGATTTATCAAACCTCAACCTATCGTCAAAGTAAAGCAGGCCAACCTGGTGAGTATGAATATTCAAGAACAGCCAACCCCACCAGAACAGCCCTGGAAAGGCTGATTGCTGATTTAGAGGGGGGAGCCAGGGGCTTTGCCTTTGGCTCGGGAATGGCTGCCATTTCATCGGTTCTCATGCTTTTTAAGGCAGGTGACCATATTATCATTGGTGATGATGTTTATGGCGGTACCTATCGGGTGATGGATAAGGTCTTTTCACAAATGGGAATAAGGTATACGGCAGTTGATACTACCGATGGGGGGAGCCTTGAGGGGGCCATTCAGGAAAGTACCCGGGCAATTATGATTGAAACCCCATCTAATCCCACCATGAAGCTTACAGACATTAAAAAAGTCGCTCAGATTGCAAGGGAAAGGAATTTAATATTTATTGTAGATAATACCTTTATGACCCCTTATCTGCAAAGGCCCCTTGAGCTTGGTGCCGACATCGTTTTGCATAGTGCTACCAAATATCTGGGGGGACACAGTGATGTGGTGGCAGGCCTGGCAGTAGTAAAGGACGAAGAACTGGGCGAAAGACTGCATTTTATTCAAAATTCCGTTGGAGCCATCCTAGGGCCCCAGGATAGCTGGCTGTTGATGAAGGGAATTAAAACGCTGCCCTTAAGGATGGATCGTCATTGCGAAAATGCCAGAGCAATTGTGGCCTGGTTGAAGAAGCAGCCCTGGGTGACTAAAATCCATTACCCAGGTCTTAGGGGCGAGGTTGAGCTACTACAGGAACAAATGAAGGATTTTGGCGGAATGATATCCTTTGAGGTGAAGGATGAAGCCCTGGTAAATACACTGCTGGATCAGCTAAAAATCATCACCTTAGCTGAAAGTCTTGGGGGAATCGAAAGCTTGATATCGGTTCCGGCCAGAATGACCCATGCCTCCCTGCCCAAAGAGCTGAGGGAAAGGCTTGGAATTAGCAACACCTTGATTCGGCTTTCTGTCGGCATAGAAGCAATAGAGGATTTATTGGCGGATTTATCCCTGGAGGGGGTGCGCTAATATGGAGTACATTACCCATATTCACCAACTAATTGGTAACACGCCCCTCCTCAGACTGAATCATTTTAGTCTGCCCTCGGGGGTACAGCTATTTGCCAAACTGGAATTTTATAATCCGGGAGGGTCGGTTAAAGACCGAATCGGCCATTGGATAATTCAGCGGGCCGAGGAAAGGGGAGATTTAAAAAAGGGCGATACAATTATTGAGGCTACTGCGGGGAATACAGGCATTGGCCTGGCCTTGGCGGCCCTCAACAGGGGCTATGAGATGATTTTGGTTGTGCCGGGAAAATTCTCAGTTGAAAAGCAGAAAATAATGGAGGCCCTTGGGGCAAAAATAGTTAATACTCCCACCGAGGCAGGGCTTCAGGGAGCCTTTGACAAGGTTGAAGCCTTAAAAAAGGAAATTGGAAGGGTATTTATCCCTGATCAATTTAATAACCCCGATAATATAGAAGCCCATTACCTTTTCACAGGAAAGGAAATCTATGAGCAGCTAGAGGGAAAAATTGATGTATTTGTGGCTGGTGCCGGCTCAGGAGGAACCTTTACGGGGGTCATGAAATATTTACGAGAACAGGGATTAACCACCACTAGTGTTTTAGCAGACCCAGTGGGTTCCATTATGGGAGGCGGCCGAGAGGGCTGTTACCGAATAGAGGGGATCGGAAATGATTTTATTCCTCAAACCTTTGATTTGAACCTGGTGGATGAGGTAGTAAAGATAACCGATGAACAAGCCTATCATATGGTAAGTCAGCTGGCCCGTAGAGAAGGTCTGCTGGTGGGCTCTTCATCGGGGGCAGCCATGTGGGCTGCTTTGAAAAGGGCAGAAAAAATGGAGCAGGGAAATCTGGTGGTGATTTTTCCCGATCGGGCAGATCGATATTTTAGTAAAAATATATTTGACTTAACCTAAGCAGTCCACAGACTCAATCAATCAGCAGGCCCATGACTTTTTGGTCGTGGGCTTAATGTTTTTTTGATGAAGAAATTAATTTATTTAAAATTACAAATAATAGAAGAAAATCTTTTGTCTAAAATGGCTGTCAGGTTATGAAGCTTAAAGCTGGCTATACCTTGAAAGAACCATTTTGAAAATGTTTAATAAAATAAAATAAGAGAAAAAGAAGGGATATGAAGAAAAAAATAGAATTATAAGTATGGAGATTCAATACGATCGAAATACTGTTTAGGTGGTGACTTATGGAAAACAAAAGAAAGCACAGAATACGGATGGTAGTAATGGTGTTGGTTATGGTATTGTTGTCCACTGTATTAGCTTCTGCTGCCGAATTAAAGGGGACAGTAATTGCAAAGCAGGGAATTGTTAGAAAAACTGGTGACTTTGACGGAGAAGAGGTTAATACTTTATCGATTGGAACAAAGGTAACTGTTCTGGAGGTTGCTGATCAATGGTATCGAATTAAGGGACAAGAAGGTACCGTTGAGGGATGGATGTATAAGGATATTGTGTCGATCGAAGGAGCAGAAGACAAGGTTAAAAAGGGTGAGGTTACGGCTTCAATATTAAATGTAAGGGCCAACCCAGCCACCGATGCTGCAATTATGACAAAGTTAAATCAAGGTACAGCTGTTTCGATTGTAGGGCAGCAAGATGATTGGTATGAGATTGTTGTTAATGGTACTCTAACGGGTTGGGTGAGTGGTGAATTTGTTAAGCTAACTCCCAATTTACCCAAGGCCCAGGTGATTGAAGCGAAGGCTTCGCTGCTAAAGGAAAAGGCTGGGGCAGAAACCTTAAGGGAGCTTGTTCAAGGAGATATAATCTATATTGAAGCCTATGAAGCAGGCTGGTTTAAGGTTTTAACAGAGGATCAGGCCACCGGTTGGATTGATAGTAAAACCGCAGAGATTGTTATTAATAATTCCAATCTGGTAAACCGCTCATCACGTTCAGGTGTTTTTGCCAATGTTGAAAATATTACTAGAAAATACTTAGGGAAAAAATATGCCTGGGGTCAAACCGGCCCTGACCGCTTTGATTGTTCAGGATTTACGTATTATATTTTAAATCATTATTATGGTGATTACTTAAAGCTAAAGGGAATTAATCTACCCAGGTCTTCCAGAGATCAGGCTACAGTAGGTACAACGGTGAGTAAAAATGCATTAGAGATTGGCGACCTTGTATTTTTTAACACCAATTCCCAAAGGGGCAGTACCATCACCCACGTGGGAATCTATATTGGGTCAGGAAACTTTATTCATGCCTCCTCAGCCAGGGGAAACGTTATGATTTCATCTTTAAGTGAAGGATATTATCAAACAAGATATATTAAGGCGGTACGCCTGTAATTAATAGGTAATGTAAAAAGATCTATGCTTAAGTAAAATGAAAACTCCTTTCCAGCAGGAATTTAAATATAAATTCTTAGTTGGAAAGGAGAAAACACTTTTTTGCATCCCTACAGCTTCATTAACTTGATTTACAATAAAATTTTTTTAGGTTGGCAACCGGGAGGCGTTATTGAATTATGCATTATCAACAGGATTGGATTATGCGACAAATTGAGTCTGTCGTGGTCTTTATTATACGTATGATATTGGGCAAAAAATCGGATCCAACAATGATGGAAGAATTTGAGCAAACAACTTCACAGTTCAATGATCTCTATATTAAGCTTCATGGCCTTGTTTTGAAAAACAAAACTAAAAACAGATAACTTTTAAGCGCTCAGTAGAGACGCTTTTTTTATGCTCATTTTAAAAATTAACCATTTAAATAATTTATCCTACCAATTATCTATTTTGTTAAGATGTCGGATGTGATAAAATAGGAGCCATGCCAGATTTATACATATAACTATACGTATCTATAAAGTGTTAAGATCAATCAATATAAATAACATATAGGGGTGGTTGTTATGAAAAAAATCACATCGATGATCATCATTATGATAATGCTGTGCCTGGTGAATCCACTAATGGCTTCAGCCCAGGAGGTCATCTACAGGCCGCCTAATGTGGATGTTATGTTTGTATTGGATTTCAGCTACTCGATGAATACAAATGATCGAGACAAAATGGCCATTGATATGATTAAAATGTTTATTGACACCCTGCCCTCAGAACGGGTAAATGTAGGCTATGTTGCCTATAACCATACAATAATATCCTCTATGGCACCGGCTCCCATCAGAACCGACAGGCAAAGGGATCAGATTAAAAAGCCCATTGAAGAAATTAGAAAGACCGGTTATTCTGATTTAGGTATGGGGTTGAAAACAGGCTTTGACCTATTGACTGCCCAATCTAAGGATAACACAGAAAAGATTATAATATTAATATCCGACGGAGAAACGGCTCTGCCCCAAAACAGTCAGCGTACCCATGGCGATTCTGATAATGATGTGAATGCTGTTTTAAAGGCCTCCAAAGAGCTGGGAATTCCCATATATACGGTTTCCATCGGGGACGAATTTGAGGGTAGCGATATTTTGACCTGTATTTCCGATGAAAGCGGAGGAAGCTATTATGAAGATTCCACCTCCAGGGAGCTGATAGAAATTTTTGCCGAAATCATGCAAGGGCATATGTCTTCAAAAATTAAGTCTGTGGCCGCCTCTATGGGTACGGGAGGCAAGCAGGAAATCATTATCCCCATTAAAGATTCCCTCATAACCGAGGCTAATATTCTCTTTATCGCCTCATCACCTATTCAGCAGCCTAAAATTTATTATTTGGGGAACGATGTCAGCTTTGCCGATTCTAAATATTACTTTGTTGCTAAAATAGCTGATCCCCCTGCCCAGGAGGTTAAGCTGGAATTTGTCAGTAACCCTGGAGATATGGTCAAGGTGTTTCTGCTGGCCAACTATGACATTAGCCTGGTAATGGATTTGCCGGCAGAAATATATAAAAATGAGCCGATGGAAATAGAAACCGTATTTAGGAATGATGACGACGGGCGTTTAGTTGATGATCCAGAATTTTATCGTAAAATTACTCCTCGGTTTACCTTTGTAAGTGATGACAGGCAATATGATTTTGCCATTGAAGCAGCAGAGAATAAGTTAAAGGCCCGGGGGATCTTCGATTTAAGTGGTAAATATGATCTTTTGGCCAGCTTCCAGCATGAAGATTTTAAGATAAGCTTTGAAGAATACCAAATTCAAATCGAAAATAGACCTCCCCGGGGAAAATTTGATTCCAGGCTGGTTTTTCCCAAAATAGCAGGGACAAGAGATTACGATTTAAAGGATTTTTTTGTGGATGAAGACGGAGACCCTCTTACCTTTGAAATATTGACAGAAGACCTAGATTCCCGGTATTTTCATCTGGAGGATTCAATGTTAACCATTGATCCATATCGACTGGGGCGAGGAACCTTTATGATTCAGGCAATTGATCACGAAGGGGCAGTCCTTCGTCAGGAGGTTTATCTTCGGGTAATGCCTACGCTGCAATACTATTACCCTGTGCCTCTGGGATTATTGGTGATGGCTCTGGGCTACTATTATTACCGTAGGAGAAAAGCACCAAAGCCCTGCTTCACCGGAAAAATCAATGGCTATGTCATTTATCTGAAGGGTAGACAGCAGGAATATCCACCCCTAAGTATTCCCCTTAACCAGTTTGATGGGAAGAAAAGAATCACCCTAAGGGAGCTTTTAGAAAGGGAGAAGATCGATTGTACGGGCTTACATGCCGATCTAATCTATTTTGAGCCGGGCATAGAAAGGAGCGTTGTTCTCTTTCATAAATCCGATGCCAATCTAATTATAAATGGTAATAGTCTGGAAAAAAATAAGAAGCTACGATTGGAATACAAAAATAAAATCTATATTACATTTTCCGATGGAGAGTCAGAAATTGAGTTACATTATCTAAGGCATAATACATCATCGGAAATGGCATAGAACACCCCCAGGGGTGTTTTATTTTGTAGATTGATGTCGAAAAATGTAATTTTAAATTGATTTGTTTTGTTAATAAGACCATAGACTCATTTCATTTAGTGCCTGGCACCCATTGTGACAAAGGACCATGAATGTTAAAATATGTTAAAAATGAACTATTTTTCTGTCGCTCCATGGAAGCTGAGTCCTAGGACTCAAATAGCATTAGGTTAAAAAATTTGATAGGAGGAGTAAAATGGAAATCATTAATCAAACCAACAGAACTATATTATTTGAAGAAATAAATCCTGAAAAATCGGATTTAATCACTTTAATTGGTGATACCAAGGGAATTGACAGCTTAGATGATGACAAAATAAAGGAAATCAATGAAAAGCTTTTGGTGGGAAGCTTTGACGAGTTTTTAGATAAGTTTGCTCCTGTTGTCTACTCCTTTTATAATGCCATGAATCAGAAGGTTATGTATAGCTTGAAAAAGCCGGAGAATATTCCAGAGGAGTACATTACAGAGATTCCAATCAACATGTCAAATGATTTTCTGAAAATGCTTTTTACCCTCATTGAAACTAAAACTGCCCAGGGATTGGCCAACGTTGATTTTAAATTTGAAAACCTGCTGGATATGATCTCGCCCAAAAAGGTGATGGAGGATATCAGACAATCCAGAAAGGAAATTCAATATGTCTACAGCCAATATGCTGAGCTGGATGATGATGATCCTAAAAAATTGGATTTGGGAGATAAGTTAAATACCATGTTTGAAGAAGCCAGCTATAACTATAACAACGTGATGGCGATGCTGCCCCTGGCAATTGAAGATATTAAGACAAGATTACTAATGGGGCAGGGAAACCAGGAGGAAAATTCAGAGGTGGTCAAAATAGGTGTCCTCAGCATGGGGGAAGGGGGAGAGCTGCAAATTCTTGAGGCCCCCAAGGAGGAGGATCATTCACTGGTTTTGCTGGATGATCAAGCCAATACTGGATTAATCGAAGCCTTTAAGGAGGACTACGACGCCATTAATGAAACCCCCTCTGACTATGTCAGGGATTTGGTTGTCAGGACCTTTTGTCCCTTAACCTCTACCTTTGAAAGTAAAATTGACATGGAGCGAGAGGTTGGCAACTATAATACTTACCTGGAATTTTATAAAAATGCCAAGGATGACTTTGTTAAGACCGTAAAGCCGCTGATCGAAAAAATGCTGGGAGTAAAGATGTACTTCGATCAATACCGGGTGGAAAACAAAGGTATGAGCCCTAAAATGCTGATTACCAATACCAAGCTTGACATGTTGGTAAAGAGTAATAATGTTCCCCGTTTAGTTACCTATTTCAATACAGTTAATGATAAAAATGATTTTGACAATACCATTTGGTTTGGAATCGTTCCGTCGGTTCAAATGGGTATGAAGACTAAAGCTTCCCTAAGAAGAGAACGGTTTAAGGGTAACCAGCATGTGGAAAAGACCGACGTCAATACAATGGAATCATTAACATTATTATTAAATATTGTAAAGGATTATCGCATTCAAATTTTCTTTAGCTTTGAAACCAATGAGGAAACCACCTTTTCTCAAATGGCCATTAACGGTATTGAAAAATATATGGATAAGTGCATGCCTCTAACCAGAAAGGATTACAGTGAATTTGCCATACCCTGTATACCCAACTTTACCATTATACCCAAGGATAAATCGGGTGTCATTTTAGACAGTAAAATCGTGATTCAGGAAAATGGCATGCCTAACCTTTCCAAGGAAAAGGAGGATATTTTAAAGCTATGGATTGAAGGGGTCTACATAGGTGCTTCCTATATTGCGGCTGGTATTGTTTCGGCTTACCAATGCCCTGAATATTTGAAGGAAGTATTTAAAAATGCAACCCATGAGTATCCTGGGGTCAGGTTCGACATTGAGGCCGACGATAATGCCCTGAATGTAACCACCACCTTGGCCAAGGAAATTTCAGGCTTTACTAATAGTATTAAAAACGCCATTAACCGCAAGAACTTTGGCTTTGTCTTTTCATCTGAAAATGCCCAGCTGAAGGGTAAAGATATTAAGAAAATCAGTGTTTATAAGGCCAGAAGCCTTCAGATGGTGGGCAATGACTTTGAGTCTATTTATAAGACCATTGTGACCACCTACATTGAACGTATTTTGCGGTTCCATACAAATGATTTCAAGCAAGACAATATCATTAAATTCTTCAGCAACAACCCCAATAGTCAAAAAAGCAAATGGCTTTCAAATAAAGGCTATATTAATTCTATTATACAAGAGGGTGACGATATTAACTTCGTCATTAACGACAAAGTGGGAAATTGCAACATTGATATTACCTTTAATGGTAGCGTGAAGAATTTAGAGGTGGAAATTACCAGAAGCATAGCCAACTAATAGTTTTACAGCTATTAGCATATAAAAACCTAACAAAAGGGAGGAATTTAAGATGGGATTCAGATTAAAGGTAGAGGGGCCAGAGACAATTGAATTGGGAGTTGAAAATATCCTAACAGTGGAGTTTAAAACTGACACACCAAACGATTCAAATGCCCGCTCTACAGATTTAGGAACATCCCTGGTTGTGACAGGGAAAATTTTAACCGCAGTGGATGGAGAAGCGGCCGACAGCAGCATTAAGCTTGCCCAATGGTCCCTCGTGCCTGGAGAAAGATCCGATTGCTATCGTAAGGTAGTGATTGATGTGATTGCAGCCTCTCAGGTGGTTAGACAAATCCACTTGCCCAATGCCTTCATTGTAGATTACACAGAGTACTACGGCGATACAGAAGGGGTTGGAACCTTCTATTTACACATGAAGCAAAAGAAGGACAAAACTGTTGCTGTGAAGCTGGAAGGCGGATTTGAACAGGCTTAAAGAAAAAAATTTAGAGAGGATGGTAAACAATGGGTTTTAGAGTAAAAATTGAAGGCGCCGAAACAATTGAGCTGCATATTGAAAGTGTACAAAAAGTACAGTTAAAAACAGACATTCCTGCCGATTCCAACGGTCGAACCAAGGATGTCGGTTCGACAATGATCATTAGCGGGAAAATATTAACCGCTGTAGATGGTGATCCCTTTGACAGCACCAGGCAGCTGGGGCTTTGGTCCTTAGTACCTGCTGAAAAGGCCGATTGCTATCGTAAGCTGACGGTTGAAGTGATTTCAGCCGATCAAGTGGTTCGTAAAATTTATTTCCCCCATGCCTTCGTGGTGGACTATAAGGAGCATTATGGTGACACAGAAGGGGTAGGAACCTTCGAGCTAATTGTTAAGCAAAAGAAGGACAAACTGGATAAGGTTACCATAGAAGGCGGATACAGCGCCTAGTTGTCTATTAATTAAGAAAAGAATGATTGGCAGTTCTGGTCTCGCCCTTTTGGGCGAAGGCCTGGAACTGCCTATTAGTAAAAAAACAGGAAAGAATCCTGCAAGGTGAAGGAATAGTCATGAAAAACTTATATCAGATATTAGAGGTATCAACCCAGGCAACCCCGGAAGAAATTAAGCGGGCCTATCGAGTTTTGGCAAAAAAATATCATCCTGATTCAAATTCAGCACAGGGGGCGGCAGAAAGGTTCAATGAAATTTCTGAGGCCTACCAAATTTTACGGGATGAAAAGCTAAGAAGAGACTACGATCAGGCCTTTTTTAATCAATCTTCAAAAACCCAAAGGAAGCAGTCCCAGGGGCCCAGGGCTCCCCGACCAAACACTGATGGTGTTGATATTAATTTTGAATTCGAGCAATTTTTTGGGTTTAATCCCTCTGGTAAAAAGCCCTCTGAAAAAAATCAGGCAAAAAAGGAACCCATGGATACCAGTCGTATTTTCGATAGCTTTTTTAAAGTAAAAAGAGATTAATGGAGCTGATGATCTTGGAAAGGTCAATTTCCCAAAGTATTATAAAATTTGATTTGGCAATATCAATTGTTTCAATTATTGCCTGTGCCTTTATCTATTCAACGGTTGATCATGTGGCAATAAAATATATTACCATAGCAGTACTGGCTGCCATTGCCCTGGTATATGGCTTAAAGGTATTTAACTCTGATCTGGGGGCAGACCCACAAAAAAACCTGACTGATCCCATTACGGTTATTGCTTTGCTCAACGAAGAAGATGAGATCATCAGGGAATGGGAACTTTATGGAAAAACGGCTGTGGTCATTGGAAGAAACACCAAGGAAATTCAGGTTGATGTGGATTTAAGTGATGTCACCTACGCTTCCTTAATTGACCCTCAGCATGCGGTTATGAATTTTGCATCAGGTAATTGGTATATTGAGGATGTCCATTCCCAAAACGGAATCGGCCTTCAAAAAGAATCAGAAAGAACCAGCAGTAGATTAGCAAAGGATAAACCTTGTAAAGTAATCAAAGGAGACATTGTTTTAATTGCTAAAACTAAACTTTTGATTAGATGAAACGGAGTGTTCGCAGATGAGTCTTATTCGATGCCAGAATGGCCATATGTTCAGTGAAAGAAGATACGGGACCATATGTCCCTATTGTAATATAGAAACAGCAGTGAAGGAGCCTCCCCAACTGCCTCCCAAGGCCCTGGATGTTGAGGAGGAGCTTTTAAAGGAGATAATTCCCCCTGTGTGTGGCTGGATTGTCTGTATTGAAGGCTCCCGGGTGGGAAAGGACTATAAAATTAAGGAAGGTAAAAATTTCATTGGCAGAGCCGATGATATGGATATTCAAATACTGGGCGATAACAAAATTTCAAGAAGAAATCATGCCATCATTGTATACGATCCTAAAAAGAGAAACTTTGTATTATTGCCCGGTGATGCGTCAGGAATAGCCTATTTAAATAATGAAGCAGTTTATGTACCCACTCCCCTATCTCCCTATGATGTAATTGAATTGGGAAGGTGCAAATTTCTCTTTGCACCCTTCTGCGGTGAACACTTTGAGTGGGACGACACGGGTGGGGAATAGCTTCATGGAGAGAATAATCGTTGAAAACACCTATGAAATTATTATTATTTTAATCAGTATCCTGTTGGTACTAATTATCACCAGGGAATTGATCAAGCTTGAATTCCCAGAAAACCAGTATCGCTTTTTAGATTTGGGGCAGGCCTCCTATATTGGTGATCGAGAATACCAGGAGGATGCCATGGAGGTTGTCCATACCACCAGGGGAACCTTAGCCATAGTGGCCGATGGCAGGGGGAAAAACAAAGCTGGAAGAATTTCCAGCGGCATGGCGGTGAAAATCTTTACCGAGCTTTTTATTCGTGATTCCGCTTTGGCCAATGTCAACTATTATTTTAAGCGGGCCTTCAACATCACTAATCAAAAAATTCTAGATCGTTTGGGAGACCAAAGGGGCGGTGCCAGCCTTGCCTGTGCCATCATTGACAAAGGACTTCTGTACTATGCCTCTGTGGGAAATACCCGAATGGCAGTCTTTAGAAATAACCAACTAATTTCATTAAATGAGGGCCATACAGTCAATGTATTGGCCCGAAAAGGCTTCTATCAGGGGAAAATCAGCCGGGAGACTGCTCTGACAGCCCTTAAGGAAAAGCGTGTACTGAATTATGTTGGTCAGGAGGGCTTTAAAGAGGTGGAGGTATATGATGTTCCGGTTCGATTAAAAACCGGCGATACTGTTTTATTAATGAGTGACGGGGTCTACGAACATTTACCCGAGCATAAGCTGGAGACAGCTTTAAAGGCCAAGGGCAACAGCCAAAACCGGGCCGAGGCTATCATTAGCCTGATAAAGGAAACAGCTAAGGAAGAACGAGATAATGCCAGTATCATTCTGATTAAGTATAAAGGAAATTAAATAGGGTGCGTACATATGAGAAAAATAAATTCAAAATTTGTGACCAGCTTTGTATCAGAAGCCGGAAGCCTATTGCAAAATAGAGATTATTTTGGCTTCGTAGAATTAGACAAGTATGCAATTTATGTGATTGCCGACGGAATTGACAATGAAGTAGATATGTTGGGGGCAAAAATAGCTGTAGCCAGTATCATTAGCTATTTCAGTGAATCCCCCAGTATGAGAAGCAGTTTTTTGGAACAGGTACTTAGAAGGGCCAATGAAGAACTGATCAACCAGAGTAAAAATATGCGGTTGAAGGCGTCTGTTACCATCGTGGTGACAGATTACGTAAAAATTCGTTATGCCCAGGCAGGTAATACCCGATTCCACCTTTTTCGGGAGGGCTTTTTAAGGGAGCAAAGTGAAGACCAGTCTTTAACCCAACAGTTGGTCAATGAAGAAAAGCTGCCCCTCGACAAGGTGGCCAAGCACCAGGAAAGGAACAACCTATACTGCTATTTAGGCCAGGATGAACGATTAAATCCCTTTGTTTCAAAAAAAGTTAAATTAAAGAATGGTGACATCATCACCCTTTCCACCAAGGGGATTTGGGAAAACATTGACCTGGGAGAATTGACCGATGGTGTGGTGGAGGCTAAGGAGCCCCAGGAGGCCGTAGATCATGTGGAGGAGCTGATTCTTTCAAAGCAGCCCAAGGAATTAGAAAACTACACCTTTGCTGCCATCTTTGTGGACAAGACTTATGAAAACCCCAAGAGGAAGCAAAAAATCAAAAAAATTATCATGACGGCAATACCGATTATTTTGGTGGTAGCTATTATCTTTTCGGTATGGTATTTCAGAAGGAAGCAACGGCTAGATCAAATTAGTAGCATGAATTACTATATTGAAAGCGGCCATAGCTACATAGAAGATATGAATTTCATTCGGGCCAAAGAGGAATACAAGGCCGCCCTGGATATTGCCAAAAAGCTAAAATTAGACGAAAAAAGGGATTATATTGACAGCTATTATCGACTGGCAGAAACCATTATTAAAGCAGACGAGCTGTTATATGACGGAAAATATGAAAATGCTCTGGGAGACTATCTGTCGGCCCAGGAGAGGGCCTATTATGCTGACCATTTGGCCAAGGACTATATTATTCAGCAGCTTGACAAGGTTAATGGCTTCATCAAGGTGCTGGAGCTAATACAGCAGGGGGATCAAAAAAGAGACTTTGATGACCTGCATGGAGCCCGATTAGATTACCAAGAGGCTAAAAACATGGCCACAGCCCTTTATTTCAGAGAGGCCCGGCAGGAGGCCCAGGAAAAGCTGAATCAGATCTATGAAGAGCAAAAAACCCGGGAGCAGGAGGCGGCTAAGGAGGCCCAGGAGGCCATGGCCCAGGCCGAGGAGGAGGAAAAGGAAGCAGCCCTGGCCCAGAAGGAAAGCATGGAAATTCAAATGAATGCCATTGAAATGACCAAAAAGGGTGATGTCAGCTATCGTATTGGTAGCTACCAGGATGCCAAAATGTATTATACCATGGCCCAGGAGCTGTATCGACAGGTAAACCAGACCCGATTGGCCAGGGAGCTGGAGGAAAAAATACAACTGACGGAGCAAATGATTACTCAGCAAACCAAAAGCCAGGCCAGAGCACAGCAATATGTAGCCGATGCCATGGAAATGGCCGAAGCGGGGAATTTGAATGATGCAAGGCTTCTTTATCTCTTTGCCAGGGATATTTATGAGGCGGCAGAAATAGAAGAGGAAGTTAAAAGGATTGATGAAAAGATTGGAGCCATCGAAGCATTAATTGAAGAAAGGAATGGGGAGTCACCCCAGGTGAGGCAATGAAGGAAAAAATCTACGACAGGATTAATCACATTGATCACTTAAAGGATCGGGCCCTCTTTAGGGAACTGTTAAATGGGGTGTTTATCCCCCTTTATGAGCATAGCCAGGAAATGTATCAGGCCCTGGAAAAAAGGGTTTTTGACGAGATAGAATATACCCGGCAAAACTACAGCGTCTATACTACCATTGTTAAAAAGCAAGACTATGATCCAATTCATTATTATCTTCATCCTATGCTGCCAGAGGATGTGGAGGAAAGAACCTATGATTTAAACCATATTTTAGAAGCCATGGTTGAGAAAAGGGAGGTTAGGCTCTTTAAGGTATTTCTTGAATGTGATTACCTGTTATTTAAGGAGCTGTTGGAAAAGCAGGTGGATTTTGAGGGACAAATTGAGACCAACCAAGGCAGCAGAAAGGCCACCTTCAGGCTGAAGGAAAATACCCAATATTGGGATCGGATCGAGAAGCTTTATCAAATCTTTATTCGAAACAATATTCCCTGGACCACCATCAATGCCCCCTACGTGGCAAGAATTGCCGATGTTGTTTTAGTGAGCCATGAAAAGGAAATTTCAAAGGATGAGGAAATTCAAGGAATAAAGGTGGATTTTGGTCAGTACAGTCAATATGTTAGGTACGATATGGTGCCCCTGTGGAATATTCAAAGGCTGACCCTGAAAAGTACAGGCTTTCCCTTTCCCTGTGAAGATGAGCTAAATTATGAACACAGTATTTCCCTAAATGGAGAGGGGGCTGAGCATGGCTTCCTGGTGGAATATGAAAATCAAGATATTAAATACATCAGACACACAAAGGATAGTCTGCTGATCACCGCCCAACGGGATGAAGCCCAGGAATGGGAGGTCTATAAGGTTGTCAAGCAAAGGGCCTCTAAAATAGAAAAATATGAGTATGAGTTGATTTCCAATTCAAAGGATATCAGCTTTGTAGAAAAGCTGTCGAGCTACAAGGGGGCCAATGTCAAAACCAAGGCCGAGCTTATTCGGATTATCAATTCCTATGAGGCATCGAAATATTTACAATTTGAGGACATTAAAATTATTGACAGGGGAGTCGATGACAGGCAGGAAACCTATAATATGAATTCCTTTATTATCGATGAAATCAGGGACAGTACCTATGGTAAAAGGTTGATCCTATACTTTAGTCCCCTAAAGCCCGGTTACTTTATTTTAAGGGATTTACTTAGCTTTATCATTTCTGAAATACAGCAAATTTATCCTGAATATCATTGCGAGGGAAGATTGATATGAATTACATTTGGGATGTTCTATTACGGGCCAAAGCTCAGAATATTAATGTAGAGGCCATCAAGTTCAAATACCCACAATCCTACAGTCCCTATATGGAAATTGCCTTTGAGGACTTGAACACATCAACAATTAATGATGAACTGACGGTGGAAATTAACCCGTATTACCGCTTTTATCATATCTTTAAGGATCTATTTAATATCAATCTTGAAGAAAGCCTGGAGTGCAGAGAGGCACTTTTTGATATTTTAATACACTATCTGGGCACCCTGGATTTAAAGCAGGGTCTGACAAAACAGAAATACTATGAGAAGTATATTTTAAAGGATATAAATAAGCATCTTTTTTCAGAGCATATCAAAAAATTGATGGGGGCCTTTGATAACAGTGAGCAGAGCTTTATATTGTCGGCCCTGGTGAGCCTTTATACAACAGGCAATTCCCTTGACCTTTTCAGGAGGGTTGTCAAACGGATTTTCAACAAAAGCATTGTCTATATCAATCAGGATCACGGTAAGGAAATACTCATTTATTTAGGCGAGGCTAAAAAAACCATACTTGAAAATAAAATAGAAATTTTAATTTCATTATTTTTACATATAGAATTTAAGGTCTTTTTATACTGGCAATACCATTTTGGTGTTTTGGGAATGGATGACACCATGAAAATTGAAAACATGGTATTGTACTAGTCAAGGAATTCGGGTGATCAATCATGGCATATACATATAAATTACATAAAAACAATTTGAAAAAAGAAGCAAAAAGGCCTCAGGGACGTTACCAGCAGCATCGTCTGGAGGCCATGACGGTTTATCAACTGCGGGATATCTGCCAAAGGGAAAGGCTGGTAAAAAGTACACTGAATCTGTTAAACAAGGATGAGCTCATCAGGCTGATTATGCGATACCGGGGAGCGACAGAGGGGCTGTTTATTAAGACCCACCACGAGGAGGGCTTAAAAAGACTGCAGCGATTTATTTCCAAAGCAGTGCAGCTTCCCCTTGAAGGCCATACAATCCATTCTCCTTCCAAGCTGGTGCTTTATGAAGGGCTTAATGTGGAAATTTTCGATAACTACTTGGTCAGGGCCACAGGAGCCCTGGATGAGGGGAATGTGATTCTGGTGGATGGAAATGGTCAAATTTCTACGATTTTTAACCTGGTATTGGGTGACAATGGAAACTACTACTTAACAAAATCTGCTGAGGTTGCTGCGGTAAAAAGCACCACCAAGCATTATCGTCTGCTGTACCTTGATAGGGAACAATCGGAATTAATTTACCATATTTATTATGGTACCGCCCAGCATATTCCCCAATACCTCATGGCCTACGGTGCCGAGGTGCTAGACTTCAATATTTTATCACCCATGGAGACCGATATTCCCCTGGCAATAGACTTTGGAACAAGCAACACCACAGCAGGTATCTACCTGAATCAAGAGAGCTTTCATCTGCTGAATCAGGGTAGCTCCATGGAATCCCTTAAAATAAATGATATAAATGGGGTAGCGGTTCTCAATACAACGGTGGAGCCGGCAGAAACCACCCCGCTGATTCCCAGTGTTGTGGGCATTAGGGCCATTGAAGAAAATGAGATTGACTATGTTTTTGGCTATGAAGCCCTTCGTTATTCAAAATTAAGCTATATTGACGAGGGAATTTGTATTTTCTACGATATTAAACGTTGGGTTAGTGATTATGACAGGGAAGAAAAAATTACCGACCTGAAGGGCCGAAGCGGATATGTGAAGCGAAGTGCCATTATCAAGGCATTTTTGGAATATATTATCGGCCTGGCCAAGCAGCGCTTTAAATGTAATTTTAAAAATATTCATATTTCCAGCCCTTCAAAGCAGAAGTATCGCTTCTATAGGTTATTTCAAGAGGTCTTGTCGGACTACGAGGTGGCCTATGAGGATATGCTTGATGAGGGGGCTGCAGTACTTTTCAATACAATTCATGAACTGATTGATAAAAAGTCTTATCAGGAGGGGGCTCCCTATCGAGCCTTGATTATTGACTGTGGCGGAGGAACCACAGACTTATCCTCCTGCGAATTTAGAATATATAATAACCGTGTTTCCTATGAAATTGACATCGAGACCGCCTATGAAAACGGTGATACAGACTTTGGCGGTAATAATCTGACCTATCGACTGCTGCAGCTCATTAAAATTGTCTTTGCCAGCATTTTGACCGGCAAAGGCCAGGGGATAAAGGAAGAGCTGTTAAAGGCCTTTGATGTAGATTTATTCCGTCATGTTGATGAATATGGCAGCAGGGAAATTTACCTTACTTTGGAAGAGGCCTATGATAGGGCAGAGGAAATGATCCCTACTCGATTTAAGGACTACGAAAGCAGAAGCAGCCATGATTATTTTAAGGTGAAAAGTAACTTTTACCTGCTGTTTGAGCTGGCGGAGGGGGTAAAGAAGGCTTTTTTTAAGCATAAAAGCCTGCTGACGCTGAAGGTGAATTCCGAGGCACCCTTTCATCATGGTATTGATGAGCTCCTATTTGATAAGTGGCGGCTTCACATCAGACAGGATGGAGAATTAAAGCAGCTGAGGCATCCCCTGGAGGCCACCTTCAGCCGCTATGATATACAAACCCTTTTGAGGGCCGACATTTATCAAATAATTAAGCGATTTTTAGAAGGGATTTATGAAAGGGGTCAGCTCTTTGATTATTCCATCATTAAGCTGACGGGGCAATCCTGTAAAATTGAACTTTTCCGTGAAGCCTTGAAGGAATTTGTGCCCGGCAGGCTGATTCAATATGGAAGGAATCAAAAAGCCCATCAGGACGACCATGAGCTGAAGCTTACCTGCCTAAGGGGAGCATTGAAATATTTACAGGCTAAAAAATTTGGCTATATCAATGTAAATCTTCGTACCCGAAAGCCTGCACTGCCCTATATGATTACTACCTATACCCACCGGGGTGATGAGAAGGTTTTAATTCACAGCAGCCAACGCCAAAATACCCAGGGGCATATTTCAAGGTTTATGGAAAGAATTACACTGAAGCTGTATTTGAAGGATGCCAATGGTAACGTTCGGTATGAATATGAATACGAAAACCGGCCCGAGGATTTTGTTCAAACCACCTATGAGGAAATTTACAAGCGTTATAAGGACAAAATTATTCAAGATGAAACTGACAACATTGTGGACAAGGAGGTAAAATTCTTTGTCTGGGCCAGGGAGGCCGAATGGGGCTTTTGTGTTGTACCGGTGCTAAGGGAAAAGGAGATACTATACATCGGCAAAGAAGCCTTTTACAGCTTTGAAAATGATACATGGGAAATGCATTTCTTTGATGGATTAAAATAAATGAAAAGGGGATGAGCCTTTGATTTCAAATATCATGCCTGTTTTTACCCGCGGCAGGGTATTAAAGCTTGAAATGCTGGAAAGTTTGCGGGATTTCCCAAAGGATCTGGTGAGTACCTATTTCCATAGCTATTCCAATGGAATTTTGTGGGGAATGGGACTTGAGGTGGAGGAAAATGAAATAATTATTTCACCGGGGGCCATCTACTTTAACGGAGTTGTCTATCTATTGAGGGAAGCCCATCGGGTACCCTACAGCCATACCAACGATACGGCCATTTTAAAGGTGAAATTTGAACCGAAGAAGGAGGCTAATGACTTTGTTCAGTATCAAACCCAGGTAAAGATTGACCTGGGGGATGTGGTGGCCCAGGATGAGATGGAGCTGTGTCGATTTAAACTAAAGATAGGGGCCCAGCTGCGTACAAACTATGTGGATTTTCAAGATATGTCCACAGAATTTAATACAATCAATGTGATACATGTCCCCTTTGCCTGTCAGGGTGAAAGCACCCTTTCGCCCCAGCTCCTGGCGAACTTTGCCAGGGAAGCTTTTCAGTATTCAATTAAAAATCCCCTGGACTCAGCCTTTACCCTCCAGTGCCTTCAGCAGCAGACCTTGAATCGAGGCCTAATTACAGCCTATATAGGAGCGAGGCTGGGCATTCAATGTAATGAGGCATCTAATGGGGAGCTTTACAGATATTTGGTTGAGGTTTTAGATGCAATAAAAAATGAACGTGAGGTAAAGAGCAACAGTAATTATTTTGGTAGGAAGATATTAATAGAATAGACGTAGTAGCTTAAAGAAATGTTAGATAAATTGAAAAACAAAGGGGGCTTTATTGAATGGAACATATGGATGAGAAAATATTAGATTTAAAAAATCAGTTTAAAAAATATGAAGGTAAGGATATTTCAGAAACTGTCTGTATTGGAGGGGACGAGTACAATTTTATTATAGAAAATATCTTTTCTGAAGGTTCAAGGGAGCAGTAAAGCAAAAAAGTAGGAGCAGTATAAGGCAGGCATTAAGAACCTTTTTTAATAATACAAAGCTTCAAAGGGAGCTTTTGAAAAAACTAGGTGTAAATAGTATAAATGAAGCAAAAAGAGTTATTCAAAAAAATCCTGATATTTTACTGGAGCTTTTTCCTGATAACATAAAGCCCTTATGGAAAATTGAAAGTTTAACCAGAATAGTTGAAACCATAACTGGCGAATTACTGGATTAGAGGAGAATTATACGGAAGAAGAAATGAAATTACAGCGAATTATGGGCTATGAAGAGGAAAGGCAAGAAAAAAACAAAAATAAAGGCCATATTTTACAGCCCATTCCCATGGGGAATTAGTGTACGCCAAAAAAAAGAATAAAGTGAAATTAATATATCAGGAGGATAGCATATTATGAAATATAGCAGGCTGGAATTGCTAGCCAAAACTGGGGGAGTGGTACATTTAGCTATAAGTTTACTTAGTTTTTTAATATTTTTATTTTTTATAGCTATTGGTATAAATGATTATTTTTCTATTGGAGATAAAGAAAAGATATATATAGGGCTATTATCCTTAATACCGTCACTTGGTATTGGTATACCTATTCTTCGTGCCTTTGGTTATGACATCATTCAAAAAAATGTCAAAACTTATAAAGGAAAAATTGGAAAGCTGGTAGGCGAAAGAGATGAAAGGGTTAGAGCATTGGTGTCAGTAACAATTTCAATTGAGGGGAAATATGTTACTGAAGAGGGAGAAGTGGAAAGAAAGCCTCGCTTTATATGTAATTATGAACCATATTTTGATGTATTGGAGTCTTTGAAGGGAAAGGATGTAGTAATCTCCTTTCTTCCTAAATCACGTCTGATTATAGATATGACATATCTGGACGGAACCCCTGTGGTGGAAGATGGGCAACTAAGCTTTGCTGCTAAGATAGAGCTAGGCAGGGGGGTTTTAGGGGTGGCAATATTTCTTCCGATATTACAGTACTTCACAATTCTGCTGGAAGCTTTTTGGATGAAAAGCAGTGAAATTATGGAAATAACAATTGTATTTGGTCTATTACTTTTAGCATCGGTCGTAATAGGAATTCTATTTTACCTGAATGCTGGAACAATGAAGCGATTTGTCTTACTGTGGCGGCTATGGCTTGTGTTTGGGGTGACGATAGGAATTATAGTAAATATCTTGGTAGGAATAATCATATTTAATCCTGATATAAACAGCCATTTCATAAATAGATACTTATTAATTGATGAAATTGACAATGGAATTTTTATTTTGAAATTAATTTTTTATGTAGTACTAATGATAAATGGAACAACACTTATATACTTAAAGAATTTTCCCCATAACCCCAAGTATATGGATGCATTTAAGACGTATATTAATTCACGATGGCGAAGATGGTAGAATTATGAAACTAAATAGATTCAAATTACTTGTTAGAAGTGGAGCTGGAACTTATTTGTTTTTTGGAATCTTGGGGTCATTAGGTTTTTTGTTTTTTTCCATAACTGGTGTTAAAGATTACCTATATATCGGGGACAAAGAAAAAATATACACTAGTTTATTATTCTTAATTCCATCTTTATATTTTATCATCACCACTTACACCGCTGTTGGAAATGACATCATCCATAACAATATAAAAAGATATAGAGGCAGGATAAGAAAAGTAGAATACAACCGAGATGTCAGAGGCAGAGGGCTAGTATCCCAAACGATTTATTTTACCCAGGGAAAATACATAGATGAAAATAACCAAGAGGTCAAAGCCACTGGCCCACAGATTTTTCTAGCTAACTATGAGCCATTTTTTGAAATATTAGGGCATTCTGTTGATGTTGTAATAGAAATTTATTATCTCAGCAAAACCAATATAATAATGGATATGAAATTTAAGGATGGTAGTCCAGCCTATTATGGACAGTTTAGCTTGCAGCGAAAAATCAACCTGGGTAGAGGAATTTTAATTATGCCTTCTATCATGCTGGCCTTCCAATATCTCTGGTTTTTATTAGCGGGCTTATCCTTAAATGCTACCTATAGTAAGGGCGTGATCAGCTTTTCTGCCATAATGATTGTTTTATATACTGTTATAGGGGCAGTCCTTTATAGATATGCAGGTAAACTAGGGAATTTCAGCAAAATATGGTGGCTATGGATTACAACTGGGGTAGCTGTCTGTAGTACGTTGGTTTTCGCTATAGGTGCTTCATTGTGGATTTTTCCAAATGCAAGGAAATATCTTATAAATAATGTCCTACTTGGAGAAAACATAGGAAATGAAATTTTAGATCTAAAGTTAGCATGCTACGTAGGTATATTGGTGATTAGTGCCTGTTTGTTCTATCTAAAGAATTACCCCAAAAATCCCAAATTTGTTAATGCCTTTAATACCTATCTAAAATTAGCTTGGCGTAAATAGTGATAGCATTTGGTGAAGTTTTATATGGGGGATGAACTATGAAATATAATAGATTGATATTGATTACCAGAAGTGGAGCTCTGATATATGCTGCATTAGGACTATTAATGACATTAGCCACCTTGATAACGGGGATTATGTCACTAAATGATTATTTAAAGAATGGAAGCTATGAATTTATTCATATACCGATATTGGGCCTGGTGATTGTATTGATTTTCATATATTTCTACAGAGATTTAATAAGAGATATCCTTAAAAAAGATATAAAAGAGTATACAGGAAAAATCGGAAAGCTGGTAGGCAAAAGAGATGAAAGAGTTAGAGCATTGGTGTCAGTAACAATTTCAATTGAGGGGAAATATGTTACCGAAGAGGGAGAAGTGGAAAGAAAGCCTCGCTTTATATGTAATTATGAACCATATTTTGATGTATTGGAGTCTTTGAAGGGAAGGGATGTAGTAATCTCCTTTCTTCCTGAAACACGTATGATCATAGATATGACATATCTGGACGGAACCCCGGTGGTGGAAGATGGACAACTAAGCTTTGAAGGTAAGATAGCGGTGGGCAGGGGCGTTTGGGGAGTCACATTATTTCCTCCGATATTACAATATGTCACAATTCTACTGGAAGCATTTACGATGAAAAGCAGTGAAAGTATGGAAATGAGAATTTTATTTAGCCTATTACTTTTAGCATCGGTCGTAATAGGAATTCTATTTTACCTGAATGCTGGAACAATGAAGCGATTTGTCTTACTGTGGCGACTATGGCTTGTGTTTGGGGTGACGATAGGAATTATAGTAAATATCTTGGTAGGACTAATCTTATTTAATCCTGATATAAACAGTTTTTTCATAAATAGATACTTATTAATCGATGATATTGATGATGGAATTGTTTCCTTGGAATTAATACTTTATGCAGGAATAGTAATGAATGCAATAACACTTATATACCTAAAGAATTTTCCCCATAACCCCAAGTATATGGATGCATTCAAGACATATATCAATACACGATGGCGAAAATGGTAGTATTATGAAACTAAATAGATTCAAATTACTTGATAAAAGTGGCATTACTGTATACCTTATAATATTTTTAGATCTAAAGTTACCATGCTACGTAGGTATATTATTGATTAGTACCTGATTATTCTATCAAAAAATTACCCCAAAAACCCAAATTTGAAAATTTCTTTAATACTCACCTATAGTTGGTTTAACGAAAATAGTCTTACCCATTATTAATAGACTAAACACAAGGAGGTATGAAAATGCAACCCATTGATGAGAAAATTATTGGTTTTATTCAGGCGGCGGAAAAAGCCAAGGAAAACCGAGATATTACTGCAGGGCCAATTAAAATCGGCCAGAGAATGTATCAATTTATCGAGAGAGATTTTTTTCAGGAAAAACTCTTTCTCTATCTGCCAGAGGACTTTGAAGAAATGGACAAGGCGCAGCGGGAAATAAAGTACCCCGCTCAGCAGCGGCCCCAAATTATTAAAACCGATGAAACAGGCAGCGTGAACATCACCCTTAATCCCATTGACGAAGATTTAGACGAAGATGGGGTCAAGGAGCTGACAAAGGGCATGAAAAACATTATTAAAAGGGTCAATCCCGCCAATGTTTTTTACAGCGACGGGGTTGAAAGGGTTGGGGAAAAAAACATTGGCTTTTTTGAATTTAAAAGCCCTGCCTTAGACGAGTTCATCTATAATATTATGTTCTTCTTTGCCCTGGAGGGAAAGCTGGTTATGGGCACCTTCAGCTGTCGATATGCAGCCTATGAAGACTGGCGAGACATTGCCTTTCAGATAATCAAATCTATTAGAACCGTAGAATAGGGGAAGGGAGGAACAGAAATGAGTAAATCAGTCTATAGTTATGGGGATATCGTCATTTCCCCCTATCAATTTGAGAAGATAATTGATTTTAAGCTGACTAGGGCCTTAAATGAACACGCCAAACTATCCATTAAAGGGGTTGTACCCCAGGAAAATCTGGACGAATATGTTGAAAACGCCAACAGCCAAGAAACCATCGAGGTTCAACTTAAGGGGGATGATGGTTCAACCCTGCTTTTTAAGGGAACTGTAACAAGGCTGTCTGTTGAGGCAAAGGGTGATGTC
Source organism: Alkaliphilus crotonatoxidans (assembly GCF_054658015.1). Classification (NCBI taxonomy): domain Bacteria; kingdom Bacillati; phylum Bacillota; class Clostridia; order Peptostreptococcales; family Natronincolaceae; genus Alkaliphilus; species Alkaliphilus crotonatoxidans. The sequence goes on along the minus strand of NZ_BAAHXS010000006.1, from coordinate 1,132,709 downwards.
AGAAGCATAGCTATTGAGGCCCTGAGCGGTACATTTTTAATGGATGTGAAAAGAAAAAATAGATCCTTTCAGGATCATGCCATGACCTATGGTGAGATATTTAAATCGCTGACCAAGGATTACCCCCATTCCGATGTCATTGATAAGGTAACCAAGGGTAAGGCCATTGGAGGGCTTTTGGTTCAGTACAAGGAGACCGACTGGGAGTTTATAAAGCGATTGGCTTCCCATTTTAATGCTCCCTTAATTCCCGATTGTCGATTTAATGGGGCAAAATTCTTTGTAGGACTGCCCCAAGACCTCCAAAAACAAAGCCTTGATGAATACCATTATACCATTGAAAAGGACCTTAAGGGATACAGGCTCAAGACAGAGAACGATTTGCCAGGGTTAAATGAACAAAATTTGATTAGCTATAGTATTGTGAGTCACCAATTGGTTGAATTGGGCAGCCCAGTAGCCTTTAATCGACGAACTCTATTCGTTTATCAAGCTATTACCGAAATGAAAAATGGACTTTTGACCAATCGATACGTTTTAAGAGACAAAAAGGGGATGGGAAGAAGAAAAATCACCAATGTCGCCCTGGCAGGGGTATCGCTTTTCGGAAAGGTACTAGATGTAGCCAAGGATAACCTCAAAATTCAACTGGAAATAGACGGTCAACAGGACAAGGGCAAGGCCATGTGGTTTCCTTATTCCACCATCTATTCTTCCCCCGATGGCAGTGGCTGGTATTGTATGCCTGAGGTTGGGGATCAGATCAGGGTACATTTTCCAGATGATGATGAAAAAAATGCCTTTGCTGCCAGCTCAGTGAACCTAAGCTCATCTAACCCGCAAAAAAGAAGTGACCCATCGGTAAAGAGCATTAGTACTAAATATGGTAAAGAAATTGTTTTTCAAAAAGGTGCCATTGAGATCATTGGCAATGGTAAGCTGCTTATGCGGCTGACCGACGATGGAGGTATTGAAATCAACAGTGACAAGAAAATTATGCTGACGGCTGAAGAAGATATAGAAATTACAGGTGGAGCCAAAATATTGCTGCAGGGTGAAGGAGGAGTTGACTTAACCCAGGGGGATGCCGCCCTTACCATTTTAGATGAAGTCACCATCAGCGGAGCGAAGGTGAAGATCGAATGATGAATCGAGAGGAAGCCATACAGGATTTTATGGAAAGGTATGTAATAGACAGATGGCAGGATGAAATGCTGGCCATTGACGAGCGATATGCCAAAAACAAAGCGTCCATTGAAAAAGAACTAACCGATGCCTTTGTTAAGGTATGTCACCAAGCTCAGCTTCTACAGCAGCAGCAACGTAAGGGTTCAATACACTACATTTACTTCTCCTTTTTAAGGACAAGCATTTTAGAGAATAAATCCACCTATCGTATAGACTTCTATGACGAGAATTGGTTTTTAGACAATGAAGAATGTTGTGGTCACTGGGATGTAGATTTTATTTATCACTCCCTTTTCCAGCATATGAGGGAGCTGGAGGAAAAAAGAAAAGCCTATGCCCGGAAGGTAACCGCTATGGATATTGAGCATTTTAAGCTCTTTGAGGCCTTTAAATACAATATGCTGGTAATTGAATTCATACGTGAGCAACTGCCGGCCCTACGGGAGCAAGAGGCCTTTAAGGGTGTAAAGTGTAGTGAAGAGCTTCATATTTTAGCCGGTGAATACATGGATCAAAGTGAAATATTATATGCAGGGGGCGAGGTGAAGGCATAATATGGATTACTTTTTATTAAAGCAGGATAGGCGGTATACCAATGTGCCAATTTTAATGGACTTAATGAAGCAAATTGATCTAAGGGACATTAACGAGCTAAGGGCCCATCGAATTGAAGATACCAAAATTTTTTATGTTAAGGCAGATGAAGAAAGCTGTTATTTAGATATTTTAGACAGACAGCTTTATCTGGTTTCCACCAGACTAAAAAAGATCATAGAAAAATATGAGCCTGATTTGATTTTTAAGACCATGCCATTAATAGATTTGATCCATCGCAGACAGGAAAACTATTACCTACCCATATTCAAAGAGGTGGAGGCCCTGGGCCCAAGCAGTGAATTTAACCTTGATAAAAGTGTGATCACCAAATTAGTGTTAGATCAAGAGAAGATAAAAGGAAAAAGAATCTTTAAAATTAAAGAGGGGACAGCGACCCAGGTGGTGATACGACTTGATGTGGCTGAAAGCCTTTTAAGACGGGGTTTTTCAGGTCTGTGTCTGGAAAAAGTAGCTGTCGAGTAAAGGGGGAACAACCAATGGCAGATATACAGGGATATGTTGTAAGAGGGGCAAGTATGAGGTGTAGATGTGGAAGCCACCCGAGAAAGATTAATCTTCCGGTTAGCCACGGCTCCTTTGTTAACCAAAAACCCATGCTTAATGAAGAGGATAATAAGGAAGAAAATATTTCGAGCTTTGGAATATGTAGTGGGCCTGCTAATCCCAGCAATGAAACAATACATCTGGTGGGAGAAGATGGAGCGGTAGTAAGCGGTAAGCCCTGTCAGCCAGAAATATTGGCAAAATGGCTGAACACCAAGGAGGATGCCCTGGTGGAGAGGAAGCCTGCCCTTACCACAGCTTCACAACTAATCTGTGCCTTTGGCGGAGTCATCGCCTTTGAGAATGACGGGCAGCAGGAAGAATAAGGGGGTGTGGAGAAATGGCAGGCTTTGATCAAATCAGGGTTTCGGTACCCTACCCCATTAAAACCATAGAGGCCCTTGAAATAAAATGGCCTTTGAACGACCACGCCACGGTCTATATGAAGGCTATTTTAGACGAAGGGGCTAATGTAAACAGCACCATTAATGCCACCCTGGAGGACACCATCCATATCTACAGCATACAGGGGGGCGAAAAAACCCTTTTTAAGGGGCTGGTGACCAAGGTCAAGACCAGTAACCAGCAGGGTATTTACCAAATTCAGATTGAAGGAACCAGCGGCAGCATACTTTTAGATACAAGGAAAAAAAGCCGCTCCTTTCAGAATATCAATATGGTATATCCTGCCCTGTTAAAGGAAATCATTGAGGAATACCCGGGTCATGATTATATTAATACCATGGGTGATGGTACTAAAATTAAAAGCCCCGTTATACAGTACAAGGAAACCGACTGGCAGCTGATTAAACGTCTGGCCAGCCAGTTTAATTCAGTAATTGTCTGTGATATAATGGAAAAAAAGCCAAGGTTCTTTTTTGGGTTTCCCCAGGGAAAAAACTATCGAATCGAAGAAGATATCCCCTACAGGGCCGATAAAGATCTAGAGGCCTTTCAAAGGGCAGGGGGCTATGAAGCAGGCTTTCACGATACAGATTTCTTTCATTACTACATACAGAGCCGGAGCCATTACCAAATCGGGGACGAAATCTGGTTTAAGAAAAAAAGAATGTATGTGACCCAGGTAGAGGTCAGGCTCGAAAAGGGTGAACTGGTATACTGCTACCAATTATCAAGGCGAAAAGGAATTTGGCAGGAGCCCATCGAAAACAAAAAGCTAAAGGGAATTACCATGGAAGGAAAGGTGCTGGATGTAAAGGGGGAGGACGTCAAGCTGCATCTGAGTATAGACAAGGAGCAGTCCAAGGAAACCGCCCATTGGTTTCCCTTTGCACCCCCCACCGGGAATATGATGTACAGCATGCCTCAGCTTGGCACCTATGCCAGCCTCTACCTGCCGGAAGCTGCGGCAGACCGGGCCAAGGTCATTGGCTGTATCAGAAAAAACGGAGCCACAGCAGAAAAAACAGCCAACCCCAACAACCGCTACTTTGGAACCGAGCATGGAAGTCAGCTGGCCCTGACTCCAACAGAAATCACTATCACCGGCGGCAGCCCAGAACCCCTGCTAATCAGTTTAGAGGATGAAACAGGCATTACCCTAAAGAGCCACAAAAACCTGACCATCAATGCCCTAGAAGAAATCATCCTTAAAACCCCAAAGCAAATACGACTTAGTGCCCAGGCCCAAATCTTTGCAGGGCTGCCCAATCAAGAGAGCGGCTTATCAATAGAAAGCGAATACCACATATTAGGGGCCAAGACAAAGGCAGAGGGAACAGACCGAACCACCTACCCACCCTTTGATGATGAACCCCAGGCGGCAGAGCCCCCGGTGGAAAAGAAGAAATTCAACTGGGGAAAGCTGGCCCTGAATGTAGTAGCAGGCTTAGCGGCAGTAGCAGTGGTGGCAGTAGCGGCAGTGGCTGTGGCCGCCACCCTTGGAGCAGGAGCAGCGGTAATAGGGGGAATCGCCATAGCCGCCACTGTAGGAGGCACCTCAGCTGTGGTGAGCCATGCCATTTCAGATATAAGGCAGGGAGAGGTCAGCAGCGTTTGGAGCTACGTTGGCAGTGCCGCCCGGGAGGCCACCGTATCAGCCATATCAGCCGCCATATTCGGGCCAATGGGAGCAGGAGGTACCCTGAAGGCAAAGATGTTCCTTGGAGGTGTAACCAATGCCTTTGAAAGCTGCGTCAGACAAGCCCTGTCGGGAGAAGGAATCAACCCCTGGGTAGCACTGTTTGACGGACTAGTAGGAGCCACCGTAGCATGGGCATTTAACGCCAAATGGGCAAAAAATCTGGGGGGCAAAATAGTCAATAAAATAAACAACGTAGCCCCATGGCTTAAAAAGGGAGCCAACAAAATCCTCAACAACATAGACGACATGGCCCAAAAGATAGGAAATGCCAGCAGACAATTCGGAGAAGAAGCCCTAGGAGGGGTACAAAAAGCTGTCAAAGAAGCAGGAGAAAACTTCGCCCAAAGGGCAAACCAATTGATCAATTCCATTGACAATATCAAACTGGGCGGCATGATTCCACTGGCAGCAGGGAATGTAGAAGTACCCCTGAATAGCGCCAATATGATGGATACCCCGGAACTTTCAAAGAACCAACAGCAGGTGGCCTTTATGGAGGCGATGGAAGGTAGGAATGGTGGGACCGGTGTTGTTGAGAGGGCGGGGAATACTAGATTAATACCTGGGACAGACGGTGTTGTGACTGGTGGGGACTCTACCAAATTAGGTAAAAATATGATGGAGGCTATGGGAGAGAAGAGATCAACCAAGTGGACTGGTTATCAAGCTCAACATATTATTCCAGCTGAGATGGCTGAGCATCCAGTATTACAAAAAATAGGTATGGATTTAGACGATGCATCAAATGGTTTATTTTTACGAGTACCAGCTGATGATGTAAGTACAATGTCAAGACATAGAGGATATCATTCAACTTATAATGAATTTGTGAAATCACAATTAGAAACAATTGATGTCACTCAAAGTGTTAATGTATTGCAACAGAAAGTATTAGACTTGCAGACTAACCTAAAGAAGTTGCAACAAAGTGGGTTGCCACTCTATCCGAATCAAGGTGCAACAGTCGATTTATGGCAGAGAAATTTAGATAAAATTAAGGGCGCTGTAAAGTCTTTCTGATGAATTATGGGAATATTTTATTGAAAGTAAATAAAGAAGAGCGCTTACGGCTAAAAAAAGCACCTTAAGCAAGTACATGGATATTTGAACCTTTGTAGTTACTATAACCATAGCATACCTTAGTATGAATATTGCCTACGACCACTGAATATTTCCTTATAAATAAGGTCTTAGCAGAGCTGTTAAAAGTATCTAGATGCGGGAGTTCAAAGCCAAAGGCAGACTGAGATCTGTGTCTTGTTATAAAATTTAAAAACTATAAATTCTTGAGAAAAATTAAGCTACTGTTGAATAATAGGAGGAACCCGAGATTATATTTGAATGATTAATTGGTAATCTATATAAATCCAAAAAAGATTTTGGCTATAAATTAAGTAAAGGAGAAAATGTATGGACAAGAATAAAGAAACAATTGTTCGACAAATGTTATATGATAAAGATAAAGAAGAAGTGTTAAAAGAGTTATATGATATTAACGACCCTGAGATATTATATCTCTATGCAAATAACTATAATTGGGACAATGGTTTTGAAATACCAAGAAAAATTCTTCTTAAAAGCTGTTGTGAATTAAGTACTGCCTTAATGATGTTTTATGCTGCTGACGGAGATAGATATTTACAAGATAAAGATGAGAATAATGGTAATCTAAAAGAATGGTCTATATTTATAAAAGAGTTATATAATAGAATTATTAATAATGAATTTCTTAAAGGCGATATAAAATTTGTTCCGCCTCTTAGTAAAGTTCAAATTTTTAAATTGAAAAAGATAATTAGTGATGAGGAAAGTGTTTTTTTAGAGGAGTTAGGAAGTTATGATTTGAACATAACTTTGTAATTTTATTAAGTCATAACATCACATGTGAGATGTTGTGACTTTTTCAATTGTGCCTGATCTGACCTTTCTACTTTTTCAAAGATGATCCTGGGAGGGGTACAAAAGCTGTCAAAGAAGCAGGAGAAACCTTCGACCAAAGGGCAAACCAATTGATCAATTCCATCGATAGTATCAATATGGACGGCATGATTCAACTGGCAGCAGGGAATGTAGAATGCCCCTAAATAGTGCCAATATGATGGATACCCCGGAACTTCCAAAGAACAAACAGCAGGTGGCCTTTATGGAGGCGATGGAAGGTAGGAATGGTGGGGGAGAGAGCTCCAGCAGTCGCTGGAGTTTATGATGTTAAGTAAATGAAGTTGATTATGGCATATGTTGTATTGTTATAGTAGATTATAAAACAAAAAGAGTTATTGAAAAGGTAGACTATATGAGTAAAATTGAAGTGCCATATATACCAGGTTATTTAGCCTTTCGTGAATTACCACTGGTTCAAGAAGCTGCTAAGAAATTAAGTAATCAGCCAGATATTTATATGTTTGACGGTAATGGATATTTACATCATAGGCATATGGGGATTGCTACCCATGCGTCCTTTTTTTTAAAAAGGCCAACAATTGGAGTAGCAAAGAGTTATTTTAAAATACAAGCTACTGATTTTGAAATGCCTAAAAACGAGGTGGGAGAATACACATATATTAGAATTACTCTATCAGAATTACAATGCATTTTATTGAAAGTAGTAGTAGATTACCTATTACTACAAGATACGCCGACTTAGCGACACATGAAGCTAGAAATAAGTATAGTTGCAGATTGCTATAGTCTAGATAGGCTACAAATAAGATGTTAGACATGAGTTTGAATAGAAAAAATATATAGATTATGTAATGAATATAAAAGAAAAGAGAAATGACTACAGAGTAAGTTAATTTATGACGTAGAAAAAATAGCTTTAAAGCAGAATATAAGTATGAGCTTGTTTATTCAAATGACCATTTAAAACTGACGATATTACAATGTAATGGTTTGAAAAAGTTCAAAGAAAAAGTATTAAATAAAATTACAACGTGGAGCTTAATTAAGGCAGATAGAGTCTATTAAGCTCCATTTATGTTAAATAATTAATTCAATAATTGTCTGTGATATAATGGAAAAAAAGCCAAGGTTGTTTTTTTGGTTTTTCCCAGGGGAAAAACTATTGAATAGAAGAAGACATCCCCTAAAGGGCCGATAAATACCTGAAGGCCTTTCAAAGAGCAGGAGGCTATGAGGCAGGTTTTCACGATACAGATTTCTTTCATTACTACAAATAAATATGGAAGTTTCAATAATGAAAATAGAAATAAAAAAGCTCATAGATGATTTTATAAGAAAGCTATTATAATAATTTAAAAAGGAGATAATTGATTATTATGTTAGAAAAGCTTAACTTTTTAAGAAAATATAATCAAGATATTCGCTTAGTTTCCATTAATGAGGTTGAAAAAATTGAAGACGGTTTAATACCAAATATTTGGAAAGAAATATTTAGATATGAGTCAATAAATATAAGAAAAGACATTCTTTTAAATGTGTGGGAAAAATATGTGGGGGAAGAACTAAGAAATACGCTTGCTTATTTAAGTGAGTATCTGGAAGAAATCGATATGATTGAATTTAACAATATATATTCGATTTTGTATACGATAAGAAATCCTAAAGGTGACATTCTATATTATGAGGGGGGTAATCCACAAAATAAGTTCGAAAGTCATAGGTTAGAGAAACATTGGAATAAAATGCCTCAGTCGCTAAAGAATTTCTATGAAAATGTTCATGATGGTTTTTTTTACTACGCCAGTGAATCTATGGGGTTAGTACCTATTTCATCTGTTGCATTCTTGGGGGATGATGAAATAGAGTGGGGTATTTTAGAACAGTTAGAACAACCTCTGCAGTTAAATTTAAATACATCATTTGGTTTTTTCAGCAATGGTATGGGATCTTATATAGTAATCGATTCTACCAATTGTAATAATGATAATGCTGTATTTTGGTCAACAAAAAGGCAACCGAAATACAATATTAACTTTTGGGATTATGTAGATGAATGGATTGTTATTGGCTTTCAATCATAATTCAATATTCCTATTAAATGTTAAAGAGGCAGTTTGAACGGCCTCTTTTTTAATATAAATTTTCGATGCGACTCAATTAATAAGATGTTCCTGTATATATTATAGAAATAAATTAATCAACATTGTATGCATAAAAGTCTAACAATAATGGCATATATCAAAGGAAAAATAGAAAATAAAATGGTGTTAGTATAAAAGCATGGACACGAAAAGTAGGATATAATATTTATATCTGAAAGGAAGTGTCCAAATGAAACAAAACGGTAAACGATATGATGATGATTTTAAAAGAATGCTAGTTGATCTCTACAATACAACTAATCATACTTTCAAGAGTCTCGAAAGCGAATATGGCGTAACAGCTACAACAATACAAAGATGGGTTAAGGATCTAACCCCTACTGATCCTACCGATGAAAATTCTCTAAGTCCTCGTGAAATTGCTGAACTCAAGAAGAAAATTGCACAGATAGAACAGGAAAATGAAATCTTAAAAAAGGCTATGGCCATATTAGCGAAAAAATAGATAAAAGTAGCATCTTCGAGACAATAGATATTATATCTAGCAAATATCCTATAAAATCAGTCTGTGAAACCTTAGGTGTTCCTCGTAGTTCTTATTACGATTTTCAAAAGCCTAAGGAATCTCCTAGAATCATTGAAAACAAACTAATTAAAGAGCATATCCTTCGAATCTATATGGAAAGTAAGGGCAGATATGGATCTCCCAAAATCCATAAACAGATGAAAAATATCACTGGAGTTTATGATATTAAGACTGGAAAATACTACTTTGGCATAAATAACATTAATGGAAAGTTCCTGCATCCAATTATCAGAGACAGAATAAATAATATGCCGCAAGATATATTAAGTGGATACCAAAAAACTATAGGAGCGGATCACATGCGGAGATATATGCTTCAAATGAAGTATTATTAGCAAGAGAAGCGGCTGAGATTAGTACAAATAATGCTTAATGTTATTAAGTATAAAAATAACTAGGAAAAAGTATTGGACAAGCTGGAATGCCAGTACCTAGATGTCCACATTGTGAGCACATTATAAACGGAACACATTTTTATCCGGAGGTATTGAAATATGTAAAATAGTTTTTTATCAAAGGAATTTGTATTAAATAATGGTGTAAATTATGATGAGTTGTTTGTAGAATATTGTAGTGATAGAATATTAGATGCCCCTTCTTTTTACAAAGATGATCCTAGGAGGTGTAAGCAACGCCTTTGAAAGCTGCGTCAGACAAGCCCTGTCGGAAGAAGGAATCAACCCTGGGTAGCACTGTTTGACGGACTCGTGGGAGCCACCGTAGCATGGGCATTTAACGCTAAATGGGCAGAAAATCTTGGAGGCAAAATAGCCAACAAAGTAAACAACGTAGCCCCATGGCTCAAAAAAGGAGCCAACAAAATTCTCAACAACATAGACGGCACAAAAAGTAGGAAATACCAGCAGACAATTCGGAGAAGAAGCCCTGGGAGGGGTACAAAAAGCTGCCAAAAAAGTAGGAGAAACCTTCACCCAAAGGGCAAACCAACTGATCAATTCCATTGATAGTATCATTATGGGCGGCATGATTCACTGGCAGCAGGGAATGTAGAAGTACCCCTGAATAGCGCCAATGATGGATACTCCAGAACTTTCAAAGAATCAACAGCAGGTGGCCTTTATGGAGGCGATGGAGGGGAAGAGTTGGGATAAACAGCTATAGAAAAAATTTGAGCAAAATGTATATAATAATCAAGTTGACCCTGATGGAATTTTACGTGACCCTAATTCGGGTGAGATAATCGATTGGAAGCCTGGAGAACCTAGAAAGGGTAAGGTTGATTTCGGATACAAGCAGGGGAAATCCTATAATGAAATGTTTAACAAGTATAAAAATGGCGAAATAACAATAGAAGACTTAAAAGAATTTCAATATAATGCTGAAAATTATAGGTTAGAATTACCCTCAGCAAATTGTAGTCATAAATACGAGTAGGAGTGAAGTATACATGAAAATTACTAATGTATTTGATGCAGTATTAGAAGGAACTGTTGAGGACTTTAAAAAGTATTATAATGGAAATGTAAATCAAATTAATCCGTATACAAAGTTAAATTTACTTTCAACAGTAGTGTTAAACGATAAATATGAGGAAAGTAAGCTTGAGATTATAAAATTTTTAGTTGCTAAAGGAATAGATATTAGTTTTACTGATCCAAAATACAAAAGGAATGCCTTGCATACATTCTTTTTTAATGTACTTCGTGCTTCAAATAGTTATACACTAGAGGTGGTAAAAATATTAATTGACAACGGAGTTGATATAAATGGTTTGGATAAATTTAAGGCTATCCCTTTAAAATATGCAATTACTGTTAATAAAAATTCTACAGATGATATGAAAAAAATATATCAATACTTATTGAAAAAAGGTGCTGACTACAATTTAAAAGATGAATTCAATAAGTCATGTATCGACTATGCGAAAGAATATTCATGGAGGAATGGGTTTATTAATATAGTAGAGGAGTATGAAAGTGAAAGACATTAATCATTTATACGGTGGATTTATGGTTTCAAGAAATGTATTCAATGGAATTCCTATTCCAAATTAAACGGGTGGAATGTATTATCAGAGATTGATGATGAATATATAAGTAACCCAAAAAGATTTTCTAATTATTAATGGAGAAATCTTGACAGGAGAAAGCTTTTTAATCCAACCATAAATTGTTATACAGATACGCCATATTCGCTGCTAAGTTCCGATACCGGTGTTTCAGTACGATAGAGGTCAACGATTTGTTGTTTAAATTCATCTGAATATCTGTTACCGTTTTTGGACATTGTTGAACATCTCCTTTGTGTTGTAATCTGTTCAATTTTTCGTGTCCACTCTTATATACTAAACATCAAAGTTTAACTAGGAACAAGTTAAAGGAAAACCTAAAAATTTTTCTAACCCTGATAAGTGCTTTAAGAAACATATAAGTATATCAATTGACGATAGTGCTTATGGATGCATCATGATTGAGAGGGTAATTCAAAAATCATAAATGTTATTATGGTTTAATTTAATATAATGGGTTAAATCTACTTTTGCAAAGAAAAAATATATATAGTAAACTATGGTTAACAAATGCCAGAATTTTAAGATACAGAAGGAGAATATAATGAGAATTGGTAAATTTTCAGAAAAGCATGGGGTAACCCAGGATACAATTCGATATTATTTGGATATAGGGCTCCTTGTTACTAAGAAAAAGGGCGGACAATATCAATTTAGTGAATCTGATAGCAAAGATATGGAGCAAATTATGGAGCTGAAGCAGCTGGATTTTTCACTGACTGATATTCAAAAAATCCTGTCCTTTCAAAGAATAAGCGGTACCAATACAGATGTATTCAGAAAACTGTATTTACCTTTTTTAGAAGCTAAAAAGGAAAAGGTTGATAAAGAGCTGGTTAAGTATAATAAAATGAAGGAGTATTTAACGCTTAGAATTGACGAAATGAAGCAGCAGGGGGTGGAAAAGGGAGATAAATTAGGAATTCCCATGTCTGCGCTGAAAATACTGGTTTGTCCCCTTTGCCAAAGGTCCTTAAATATTTCTGATGGTACGATTCATGATAATATGATTATGAAGGCCAACATTCACTGCAAATGCGGTTACCAGGTTAACATCAACCACGGGGTATTAATTGATGAATCCGCCGTTCGTACTAAAATGCTGTATGGCAAAAAAATGCCTTCAAAAGAAGAGTTTTTAAATAACAGCTCCCATGTCCATGTGAACTTTATTTATAAGGGAATGGCAACGCTGGTTGAATATATTAATAAATATCAGCAAATTCAGACGGAATTTATTTTAGAGCTGGATAACTGTGTTGGCTTTTTTTTGCTGCAGTATATTAAATATCTGTCGCCTAATAGTACCTATATCCTCGTGGAATATGATCTGGAGCGGCTGCTTTACCTGAAAAGAAACCTGGAAATGTACTATGATCATCAGCATTTTATCTTTTTATGCTGTGATCTTAATCGCCTACCCATTGCCAAAGCCTCTATTGACATAGCTGTGGATGCCCACATGACAAGGGCCTTCGCCCAATCCCATGGGGAGTTTCTGTTGGATTATGTTTATCCTCTGATAAAGGATAAGGGATTATTAGTCGGTAATTATCTTTATGCCGGGTCTAATTCTAAAATGACTTCCCATCCTGGTTTAGCAGGAGAGCTGCTTGTTCGTGAAAGAATTCTAGAAAGGCTAGAAGCCAAAGGCTTGCAGAACTTGGAACTGATGGATATCGGACCAATTGTTGAAAACAGCCATTCTGATAAAGAGCTTAATGCTATCGAACGGTATCGAATGGTCTACGCAGGGAGGAAGTAATGCAAAGTATATCGATAATTTACTTTCTTTAAAAAACTTGGAGTTAACTCCAAGTTTTTTTGTTTCAGCAGTATATATTCGCTTCTTGACATAGGCTTAACTCGAGGTAATAAAATAAAATTGTAGACTAGCATGGTTAGTTAAATAACAAACCATGCAAACCTTTGCTTATGCTTGGCAGAGGGATTAAAATTAGATTAACGGGAGGAAGAATATGAAATTTAAATTATTTAAGCAATTGTCTCTCTTACTATGCTTCGTGATGATTTTGGGATTAGCTGCCTGCTCTCAGCCTGAATCAAATACAGGTGAGACAATCTATAAGGCAGGAACTTACACAGCCACAGCGGCAGGCCATAATGGAGACATTAAAGTTGAGGTAGTCTTTAGTGATCAATCAATCGAGTCCATCAATGTATTAGAACACAGCGAATCTGCCGGAATCAGTGATGCACCGATTGAGCGTATTCCAAAAGCAGTTGTAGAGGGTCAAACCTTGGCTGTTGATACAGTAGCCGGAGCAACCGTTACCTCTAAAGCACTTTTAGCTGCTATTGAAGATGCGGTTGTGCAGGCAGAGGGAGATGTAGAAGCCCTTAAAGCGAATAAAGGCGATAAGGATGCTGCTAAAAATGATGTAGAATTAACTACGGATGTAGTTGTTGTGGGCGCCGGTGGGGCCGGCTTGGCGGCCGCTGCTTCTGCTTATGAAAATGGTGCTGAGGTTATTGTTTTAGAAAAGCTTGCCACTGTTGGAGGTTCTACTGCTTTATCTGGCGGCGGCATTTCAGCTACAGGTACAAGATTCCAGGAGGAATTAGGAATTAATGACAGTAAAAAATCTTGGATGACGCTTTGGAAAGAGCGCCAGGCTACAAGTAACCCAAATGGTAAGTATCCGGATTATGACTTTGTAGATAAATTTATGGATGCAGCCGTTGTAACTACAGAATGGTTAGTTGATTATGTAGGCCATCAATATGATAGAGTAGAAGGATTTGGAGTGGATACAGCACCTAGAATTCATTTCCCTAAGGATGATGATATAAAGGGTGGAACTACTTTAACTCAAAATATTGAGAAATTCCTGTTGGATAAAGGAATTGAAATTCTTACAGAAACCAAGGCTACAGAATTACTAACCGATAATGAGGGGAATGTGATAGGGGTAGTTGCAGAGGGAAAAGATGGAAAGATAACCGTTCATGCCAAAAAGGTGATTTTGGCTGCTGGCGGATATGCTAAAAACGAAGAGCTTTTAGAGACATATATTCCTGAAGCCGCCGGTACAGCAGAGCTAAGTATTGCATCAGCCGGTAGTACGGGCGATGGAATTGTCATGGCAGAAGAGGTAGGAGCTGCGCTATACGAAGAACCATGGGTGATGGGGGTAGGCGTTGCTACAAAGGTGAGCGGAACAGGGGCTCTAGGTATGGACTGGACTAAAATATATGTAAATGGTGAAGGAGAACGTTTCATGAACGAACAAATTCACTATGCAGTTGCAACAAACAAACTTATAGATCAAGACTCAAGATGGGCAATTATTGATTCTGCAGATGCAAATACAAACCTGATAGATTCTCTTGAAGCAGCAATTTCTACAGATGAAGTTGTAAAGTCTGACAGCTTTGAAGGATTAGCTGAAGCGATGGGGGTACCTGTCGATACCTTTATACAAACAATGAAAGAATATAATCAAGGTGCAGCAGCAGGCGAGGATAAAATGGGTAAAGAAGCACAACACTTAATTGCTGTTGAAAAAGCGCCATACTATGCGGTAAAATTATATCCAAGAACAATGGGAACATTTGCTGGTGTAAAAACTAACGATAGCTTCCAGGTTCTACGGGAAGATGGTTCTGTTGTTAACAATTTATATGCAGCGGGAGAAAATGCCAATAAAAGGATCTATAACCAAGTATACATGTCAGGAAGTGCTGTTCAATTTGCACTAACTAGTGGACGTTTAGCCGGAGAGCATGCAGCGCAAAGCTTAAAATAGGCTTTAAAAAGCAGAAGGATTTCTTCAGACCCTTCTGCTTTTTGATTGCTTTTATTTTACTAGGGTATAGCCTCTATGACAAACCCTTTCACGAGTAGTGCATATCCATAGAAAAATTTTTATGTACTCGGTACGTTCATTTTATAAAGAGTAAATATTTATTTAAATTTAACTGCAGTACCGTAGGCCATAACCTCGGCTGCACCCTGTGTAACCGCTGCGGAAGCATATCGAATATTGATAATGGCATCTGCCTGCAATTCCTCTGCCTCAGCGACCATACGTTTGGTAGCAAGAGCCCTTGCTTCGTTCATCATTTCGGTATAGGCTTTTAGCTCTCCACCGACTATGGTTTTAAACCCTTGGGTAATATCACGACCAATGTTTTTGGATTGGATTGTGCTGCCCTTTACAAGACCAAGCATTTCAAACTCTTTCCCTGTAATGTAATCAGTATTTACTAAGATCATCTTCCTCACCACTCCTTATTTCTTTAATTCGTTCCACAAGAACGTATATGCAAATCCCGGCTAAAAGCAGAGGAATCACACTCCCTAATATTTTACCGTACAATGGAATACCATCTAGAAAGATACAGGCAATTATAAATCCGATATAGTATAATAATATGATAGCAGTTATCACGATGGGGGCAATCATTTTCTTCAAGTGCATATTGGTTTTCACCTCGTAAAATATAATTATTGTCGTTGATTCTTTCAAGGAAGCTACTACTGCATAATAGCAACTGAAATATAATCTAAAAGCGGATTGCATAATTTTAAATTCATCTTTTGTAGCTATTCTTATTCTTTTGTGATGGTATGGGTTTCAATTTGGATTTCTTAAAGGGAAGCTATAGTATTTACCACATGATACCTTTTCTAAATACTGCACTTCAATTTATTCTACTATTAATTATAGTTCCAAAAATAGAATAAGTAAAGTGAAAAATAAACACCTTCTAATATATTAATAACATCCTTGTAGGCAAAAATACAATTAACCGTTGCCCTGAAAAAAATTCTATGATACAATCAAACTACAATATACAAATTATTGTATTTTGAAGAGAGGTTGTTCAGGGTGGGAGACTTTAGAAAAAATTTAATGTCAAAAAATGGCCGAATTACAATGAATTTAGCCAAGGAATTATTAAGCTATGATGAAGGCGACCGAATTAAAACGGTAGAGCAATATGCCAAAGCATTTGAAAGCAGCAGGGGGACGGTACAATCGGCCTTTAAATTCCTACAATCAGTTAATGGTATAAAATTAGAGGCCAGGGGCCATTTAGGAACCTTTATTACATCCATTGACCATAAAAAGCTATGGGAAATTACAGATATGGGGCCTATTATGGGAGTAATGCCCTTACCCTATTCAAAGCGTTATGAGGGGCTGGCAACGGGTCTTTATAAGGCCTTTGAAGAAGCCAATATACCCTTTAGCTTAGCCTTTATGAGGGGTTCCAGCAAAAGAATTGAAGCTCTGAATATGGATCGATACCATTTTGCCATTATGTCGAAGCTGACGGCAGAAATAGAGATGAAGAAGTTTCCTGGTCTAAAGTTGGTATCCCAGTTTAAGGAAGGCAGCTATGTACGTAATCATGTCATAATATTCAGAGAAAAGGGAGAAACGCAAATTCGTGATGGTATGAGGGTGGCCATTGACCCCGTTTCGGTGGATCAAATTATTTTAACCAATTACGAATGTGAAGGAATTGATGTAGCCTATATTGAGGTATCATATAATCAAATTTTGCATAAACTAAAAAGCAACGAAATTGACGTAGCCATATGGAATGGTGACGAAATTGAAGAGCAGAACTTTGACTTTAATGTACAGCCCCTTAGCAATCCCAAAACCCAGAAAATTGCCAAGGATGATACCATTGCAGCCATTGTAGTCAATAACAATGAGCTAAAGGAAATATTCAGCCGTTTTGTCAACGTTTGTGAAATTGAAATGCTTCAGGATAAGGTCATAAAAAATGAAATGATTCCTGTTTATTAATTTTTTTATGATTAATATACAAAAAAATGTACATTGAATGGAGTGATCAAAAATGAATACAGCATTAAGGGACCGACTGACAATTTTAGTGGAGGCTAAGGAGATTGATCAGACAATTGCATCGGCAGTGGTTGAATTTATAGAATCCATTGAAAAAAAGTATGCAGTTGAAATTCATGAAGACAATGGTGCCATGCTGGTGACTCATCTAGCCATGGCCCTGGCCAGGATTAAAAGACATGAAACAATTGAAAAGATGGATGCAATGATTTTGAAGGAGCTACAGGAAAATCAAGTTTATAGAGATTTACCAGAATTTTATCAGCAGCTGGAGGAAAAGCTACAAATAAAGCTGCCTGATTCAGAAAAGGGATATATTGCATTACATTTATGCAGTTTACTCAATAAAGACCAATAGGGAAAGGAGGGAAATGTAATGATTAAAGTTGTAGTAGGTGGACAGGTAGAAAAGCAAAGCATCGCCGACCTAGTTAAAAAGCTGGGGGGTGAAGAGGTGGATGTTCAGGTGAAATCTGATATTCAAGCCGCCAGTGATGTTAAGACAGGTAAGGCAGACTACTATTTAGGTGCTTGTCATACCGGTGGAGGTGGAGCCCTGAGTATGGCCATGGCCCTCTTAACAAGAGAGAAATGTGCAACTGTATCCATGCCTGGAAAGCCTCCAAAGGATGAAGAAATTACATCTGCAGTGGCAGCAGGAAAGGTGGCCTTTGGTTTTACAGGGGATCACTATGAAGCTGCTGTGACTAAAATTATGGAAGAACTTATGAAAAAGCATTAGACCGCTTAACATCTTATTTTAGTACTATCCTGGTTATTCCTTTTAAGATATCTTTCAACCTCCAAAGAAATAACCAGATGGTACAGTGATGAACTTCTAGGGAAAAAAATAAACAAAAAGAGGGGATCATGATGAAAATAATCGTTATTGCTTTAATAGGTGCCCTGGCTTCAATTATGGCCAACAAAGGAATCGCTGTCTTCAATGACGGACTCCGCCCCATTGTACCAGAGCATGCTGAAGGCAGAATGACCAGAAAAGAGCTGGCGGCCACCTCCTTTGCCATGGGCTTTGGTCTTGTAATTGGGTTTGGTATACCCTTTTCATTAACAGCCAGTATTTTACTAATCCATAGTATTTTGCTTGGAACTGATATCATAGGTACATCTTCACCCGATGGCAAGAAGGGCGTATTCATAGCCGGTGCTGTTGGGGCCCTCTATGGAATTGGTATTTTACTGGGTCTGGAAAGTATCGTCAATGCCTTTTCTCTGCTTCCCGTTAACTTTATGGATAGCCTAGGGCAAGTGGGTAACCCTGTTGTAGTGGCCTTTGCAGCCTTCCCAGCCCTGGCAACAGGCTACCAGTATGGAGCCAAGAAGGGGCTATTAAACCTAGTTGTTTCGGTAATTGCCAGACAAATTGCCATCATAGTCAGTCCCATTCAATTGGGGGGGGCAGCCATCACCATCAACCCTGAAGGTGCTGCCCTGATTGTGGGGATGGCAGTATTGTTATTCTATGCCATGTCAGAAAAGTCAGAGGAAGAAAGCGTTGACCTGGTGGCTATTTTTAGTGAAAGAGTGAAAAGGATTAAAAGCAACGCACCAATTTTAATGGTGATGGGGGCTTTAATCTCCCTGGCAACCTCATTAAATATGCTGGCCGGTGACCCCATTTCACTAAATCTTATGGGGGAAGGACAAATAGCCGATGCGGGCTTTGCAGCCTTGGCCAGAGGAATTGGTTTTATTCCCTTAATTGCCTCCACTGCCATTGCAACAGGAGTCTATGGCCCTGCAGGAATGACCTTTGTCTTTGTAACAGGCTTATTCATTAGAAATCCGATTCTGGCAACCATTGCAGGGGCGGCAGTAATTGGGCTTGAGGTATTTTTACTAGATAGAATCGCCCGATTCCTTGATAAATTCCCTGGTATTAGAAAATCGGGAGAAAATATAAGAACTGCCATGTCAAAGCTATTGGAAATAGCCTTGCTGGTGGGCGGGATGAATGCTGCCAATGCCATTGCCCCGGGAATTGGATTCTTTGTGGTGGTAGGGCTATATATCTTAAATGAAATCGCCAACCGACCAGTGGTTCGAATGGCAATTGGACCGGTGGCAGCCATATTGGTGGGCGTATTGGCAAATATTCTAAGCCTTGTGGGGTTATTCACACCGCCGGTATAAAATACCTTAATTAAATTAGATAAAGCCAAGGTTAATTCCTTGGCTTTATCAAACAAAGGTGGCAAGAGATAATGCAGATAAAAAATGAGGTTTTACAGATGAAACGCTTAATGACTGGTATGCTGGCGGCCAAAGAACAACAGGGTAAAAGCGTTGTCTATATGCGGGAAGAAATTATAGAGGAGGCTGTGATGGCTTTAACAGAAAATCCCCATTGTACGCTGGTGCCCTTTGGTGTAAAGGATACTCATCAAATTCCAAGGGCTATGGTAGAAAAGCTGCAGCAGGTGCCGGGGTTTCTGTTTCATACCATTGATAAAATGGCAAGGGGCGGCAGAGCGATTGACGTTGATTTATTAAATCCCCTGACTGGTAAAGTCATGACAGGCTCAACTAGCGGAGGCTGTGTCAATATTTTAAGGGGTATTAATGACTTGTCCCTGGGCACCGATGGTGGCGGTTCGGTACTGGCCCCAGCCATTAGTACGGGCCTCTATTCCATTATGGCAAAGGGAATGGGCCTTAGGGGCAGCATTCCTCGAAGATCCACCGACAATCTATCCTTTCTTCCGGGAATTGGGTTGATTTCCCATGATTTTCAGTTGTGCAAAGGGGCAGCTTCCCAGCTATTAGACCTGGATTTAGCCATTGTAGAAAACAGCCTGAAAAAGGAGTCAATCACCGTTGCAATTCCCAAGGCAGGCCAGGGAATCCTTCCCAATGGAAGGGATATGGTGGAATACCTGCAAAGGGTTTTAGAAAGAACAAGGGACTGGATTCGATGGATGGAGTTTGACATCCAGGGCCTGGTGTCCCGGCAGGACATGATCGACTGCGTAAAGGCCCTTTTCGAAGCAGGAGTTGATATGATTTTGACGGCGGAGGGGCCCATAGACCTATATGGCAGCGGTGATTCAGTTTTGGGTCAATGGGGCCCCACGGGGGCGGATTTACAGCAAAGGGGCGGAAAATACCTTTTGAAGGTGGCCAATATGGTGGATGCCACCGCTGTTACCCTTCCCACAGAGGACCTGGGGGTAGGATTATTACTCATGGGCCCCAGGGGCATCGGGGCCGGAAGCCGGGTCATTGCCCTGGGCAATGTGCTACAAAGCTATTTTAAACCGCCTGCTTTATTTGAACGATATTTTATTCAGGGTGGCTCAGGGCAGGGCTTTCTTTAAATAAAGGAGGGAACTAAATGATGATTCAAACGGTTACAGGTGAAATCAAAGCTGCTGAACTGGGCAGAACCTATATTCATGAACATATTAAAATTGATCTGTCAGGTGTTAAGAATAACCCTGATACCAACTATAACGACCTCGATGGAGTAATTGCAGAGCTAAAGGAGCTAAAAGAAAAGGGAATCGACAGCCTGGTGGAGGTTACCAATCGAGGCATGGGAAGGGATGTAGCTGCTTTAATCCGTGCTGCCAAGGAGGCAAAGATCAAGGTGATTGCCAGTACGGGCTTTTACAAGGAGCCCTTTCTTCCCCAATATGTATATGAAATGGAGGAGGAAACCTTAAGCAGGCTCTTGATTCAAGACATGATAAAGGGGATAGATGGTACGGAGGTGAAGGCCCATGTGATTGGGGAAATTGGCTCCAGTCATAATCAATTCACCCCTATGGAGCAAAAGGTATTTCGGGTGGCAGTACGGGCCCACCACGAAACAGGACGCCCAATTTCTACCCATACCACCCTGGGAACCATGGCCCTGGAGCAAATAGAATTTTTTCAAAATAATAATGTCTCCCTCGAGCGGGTTATAATTGGTCACTTAGATTTAAGCAGTGACTTGGATTATCACCTTAGAATTGCCGATACAGGCTGCTATATGGCCTTTGATACGGTAGGAAAGGTGAATTACCAGCCCGATGAAAAGCGGGTTGACCATATTCAAGCCTTAATTAAGCGGGGACACCTGAAGCAAATCATGCTATCGGAGGATCTTACACGAAAATCCCATTTAAAATGCAATGGGGGGATCGGCTATAGCTATTTGGTAGACAGCTTTATTCCTAAATTACGACAGGCAGGCATTACCCAGGAGCAGGTTGATGAAATGCTCATTGAAAATCCAAGACGATTTCTGGGGGTAAGGAGGTAGAACATGAAAACATATCCAATTCAAACAATGACCCTGGAAGAAGCAAAGCAAAAACAGTTCCAGCTGGTAGATATCATTCATCAACATTTTAAGGGAGAGGAATTTCTAAGGGGAGGCGACTATGGTGTAGTTCCCGGAATGGGAGGCCCCCGTACCACCAGAAGGGTGGAGGCAGTCCTGGCCCAATTTTTTGATGCAGAGGCGGCAATCCTTGTAAGGGGAGCCGGGACAGGGGCCATACGAAATGTAATGAATGCTATGTTGGCCGCCGGAGAAAAAATAGTGGTTCATAAGGCGCCCATCTATCCTACTACCAAAGTCATTATTGAGGCTATGGGCTTAATACCTCAATATGTAGATTATAATCAAGCCGAGGAAATCAGTAAAATCGACCCTGATATTCCCCTGGCAATTATACAATATTCAAGACAAAAAGTAGAAGATTCTTACGATATGGGTGAGGTAATCAGGGCACTGAAGCAGGTGAATCCTGACATATTAATTCTTACGGATGATAACTATGTGGTCATGAAGGCAGCCCAAATCGGGGTACAGCTGGGGGCCGATGCCAGTGCCTTTTCTTTATTTAAGCTTTTAGGGCCCGAAGGGATCGGATGCATTGTAGGAAAAGGTACCATTATTGAAAGGATTAGAAAAATAAACTATTCCGGTGGCAGCCAGGTACAGGGCCATGAAGCCATGGAAGCCCTTCGCTCTTTGGTATATGCACCTGTTTCCTTGGCGATACAGGCAGAAGAGGGAAATAAGGTGGTGGAAAGGCTAAATCAAGGAGAAATATCTGGTATTGAATCTGCCTTCATTGCCAATGCCCAATCAAGGGTAATTTTAGTAAAGTTCCAAAAACCTATTGCCAAGGCTGTGTTAAAGGAGGCCGCTGAATTGGGGGCAGCCCCTTATCCGGTGGGGGCAGAATCGAGGTACGAGGTGACTGCCATGTTCTATCGAGTGTCGGGGACCTTTCTTGAGGCCGACCCTACATTGGCAGATTATATGATCCGAATTAACCCCATGCGTTCTGGAGCAGATACCATCATAGGCCTTTTGAAGGGTTCCCTTGAAAAGGCCCTGGAAGCAGGTGACAAATAGATGTTTTTACAGGCGACAATAGAGCAAAATCCGTTATTAATCAAAACGGCTTTACAGCTTCACCAAGAGGGACAAATTGCCCCCAATACCTATTTACTTGACTTAGACAGCATCAGAGGAAATGCCCGGCTGCTGGCCGATACGGCCAGAAGACATGATATTCAACTTTATATGATGACAAAGCAAATTGGAAGAAATCCTGAGGTGGCAAAGCTTATAGCAGAGGAGGGCATTGAAAGGGCTGTGGCGGTGGACCCATGGGAAGCTGTTACCCTGGCAGAGGCTGGAGTGGCCCTGGGAAATGTGGGGCATTTGGTTCAAATACCAAGGGGGTTAATGGCTAAAATTTTGTCCTTTCGCCCGGAGGTGGTAACTGTTTTTTCAGTGGAAAAGGCCCTGGAAGTTGGTGCCGAGGCCACAAGACAGGGGTATGTTCAAGACATTTTGCTGAAGGTGGTGGGCAAAAATGACATGATTTATGAAGGGCAGTTGGGAGGCTTTAAGGAGGAGCTGCTGCTGGATTCCGCCCGTAGAATATTGCAAATTCCGGGGGTAAGAATTGTAGGCTGTACGGTGTTTCCCTGCCTGCTGTTTAATAGTGAAACAAAAATGGTAGAAAAGACCCCTAATGCCGATACTCTGCTTCGGTCTGTGGATATTCTGCAGAAGGAGCTGGATATTCAAATTCTCCAGATTAATGGACCCAGTGCCACTTCTGCAAACTCCATTCCGCTATTAAAGCAGTTGGGCGTAACCCATGGGGAACCGGGTCATGCCCTGACAGGTACCACCCCACTTCATGCCTATGAAAAACAGCCCGAGATTCCTTCTATGGTCTATGTCAGTGAGGTGTCACATATTTATGACGGCAGGGCCTACGTCTATGGCGGCGGACATTACAGAAGATCCAGGGCCGAGGGGGCTCTGGTGGGCTCCAGCTTTGATTCAATGGTTGAAAATGTACTTGAAATTGATCCCATTTCACCAGAAAATATTGACTATTACGGAGCCCTGGTGATGAAAAATAGACCTGCCGCCATTGGTGATACGGCAATTTTTAGTTATCGAACTCAAATTTTTGTCACCAGAAGCCACGTAGCCCTGGTGGAGGGAATTCAAAATGGAAAGCCGAGGCTGGTTGGCGTTTATGACAGCCTGGGCAAAAAACTAAGATAGGGGTGAATACCATGGCAAAAAGAGTTATTCTATTGGTGTTAGACAGCCTGGGGGTAGGGGCCATGGAGGATACGGCCCTGGTCAGGCCCCAGGACCAAGAAGCCAATACCTTTTACCACATTATTGATACGACAAATGTAAACCTGCCTGTGCTGGAGTCCTTAGGTGTTAATCATATCCTAGGGCATCCTGCCCTTAAAACCATAGCACCCATGGCCAGTTATGGCAAACTCAACCTAATGCACTACGGTGCCGACAGCTATGCCGGGCATCAGGAAATCATGGGAACCAGACCCATGAAGCCCCTGATGGAGCCCTTTATTCAGTCCATTGATAGGGTAAAAAAGGCCTTGATGGAGGCAGGCTATGGGGTTACCATTCCCCATGGGGATACGCCCTATTTGCTAGTCAATGATTGTGTGATAGTGGGTGACAATATTGAAACGGATTATGGCCAGATTTATAATGTATCAGGAGCCCTGGATGTGATTTCCTTTGAACAGGTTTTGGAAATTGCCAGGGTAGTGAGGGAAAATGTCAAGGTAAATCGTGTGATTGCCCTGGGGGGCCAAGATGTCAGCCCCCGGCAGCTTATCGACAGTGTTGAGCGGCGACAGGACGGCCTGATCGGTGTCAATTCTCCCAAATCAGGAGTTTATAAAAAGGGGTATCGTGCCATACACCTGGGCTATGGGGTCTCACCCGACCAACAAATCAGCACGATATTAGCCCGAAGTCAAAGGGAGGTTTCACTGATTGGTAAGATGCAGGATGTGATTCATTGTGATGGGGCTAAAAAGGTTCCCGCCGTTGAAACAGCCCTGGTGATGGAACATGTTCTAAGGGAAATGGATCAGCTTAAAGAGGGACTGATAGCCGCCACTGTTCAAGAAACCGATCTGGCAGGTCACAGTCAGGACCCAGCAAAATACGCACGAATCCTTCAGATAGTAGATCAATCACTGGTTGAAGTGTTACAAAAAATGACTGAGGAGGACTTGCTCATTGTTACAGCAGATCATGGCAACGACCCGACCATCGGCCATAGTCAGCATACTAGGGAAAAAACCCTGCTGTTGGCTTACGGGAAAGGACTTCGGGCTGTGGATCTGGGGGAAAGGGCTACCCTTTCAGATATTGCTTCAACCATTGCCCAATACTTTGGAGTTCAGACTCCAGAAAACGGTACAGGCTTTTTTGAATTAATGAGGTAGGTGAATAAAGTGAAAATCGTGGTAGCAGAGAATTATCAGGAATTAAGTAAATTGGCGGCAAGGATTATTGCTGAAGCAGTTCAATCGAAGCCCGATGGGGTCCTTGGGCTGGCTACGGGCAGTACCCCCCTGGGTACCTATCAGGAGCTGATTAGAATTCATCAGGAGGAGGGACTGGATTTTTCTCGAATTGTTACCTTTAACCTGGACGAATATTATGGGCTTCATTCCCTTCATCCCCAAAGCTACGGGTATTTTATGAGGGAAAATCTATTTAAGCATATCAACATAGACCTTAAAAATACCCATATTCCCAATGGAACCCCCGAAGACCTTGAGGCTGAATGCAGGGCCTATGATGAGCTTTTGACGGCCCACGGAGGAATTGACTTACAGCTCCTGGGGATTGGGGAAAACGGTCATGTTGGCTTTAATGAGCCCTCTGCCAATTTAAATGTTTATACCCATCTGGTCCAATTAAAGGAGGAGACGATCAGGGCCAACAGCCGCTTTTTCTCATCCCTTAAGGAAGTTCCCACCCAAGCTATAACTATGGGCTTAGGGGGAATATTGAAGGCTAAAAAAATACTATTATTAGCTGCTGGAAAGGCTAAGGCCCCGGTGATTGCCAAGCTATTGGAGGGTAAGCTGAGTACCCAGGTGCCTGCTTCGATTCTACAGGTTCATCCCCAGGTGGTTGTAATCGTAGACCAGGAGATCGGTCATGAATTAAAGCTAAAGAAGCATTACGGGGCAGAAGCAATAAATGTTTAAACTTAAATAGTCTACAAAAATGTAGAGGCCTTGGCCTCTTTTTTTTATGGAGATTTATTTTGTTAAAAGAATTATAACATATTCATAACAATTTTCGACACATGCATTTCACTATTCATGATAATATATTAATAAAAATTAACTATATTATTAAGAAAATGTATTCTTTATTGAGGTTATATGCTGTCACAGGTTTTGCAGAGGACTATTCCCAAAGCTCCACTGCAATTAAACCTTTTGATGGGAGAAAAGGTACCTGACAGAAATATAATATTGACAGCCAAGCTGATCATTAGAGGGAATCGAGAATATTTGAAAGAATGAAAGGGGTATTGCTTATGAAAAAAGGAATCTGTATTGTCTGCTGCTTTGTGCTCATCCTTACCTTTACCTTCACCACCTGGGCCCATCAGGAAGAAAGCATCTATTTGGGTCCCTATGCCAACACAATTGTATATGATGAAACAGGGAAAGTTGACGCTAAATACTATGAAGACCTACAGTACAGGCTCATTAAAGAGTTTGAAGAAAAGCTTCAAAAAACCGATAAAATGACGAAGCAATCGGTTGTTTTGCCAGCCTCCCTCAGTAGTGTTGCTCCCGGCGATGTTTTTGTTTCCTTTACTGGAACCACCTCAGGAATTGATTTTGCCCTGGTGGGACATGCTTCTCTGGCAGAAACCAGTGGAGGGGTATGGGCTATTTCATCCTGGCCGGAAAGCAAGAGTCCTTCGGGAGTAAATGGTGTTCAGTATGAATATCGCTATTGGGACAACTTAAGTAAAATCTACGCACTGCGGGTCAAGGGCAGCACCAGTACCACACGGAATAATGCGGTGAATAATGCCAGGGCCATTGCTTCAAGAAATCCAAGGCCCCCTTACAACTGGTTCTTTTTAAACAAATTTACCACCTCTAGCTTTTATTGCTCACAGCTGGTGTGGCGGGCCTGGTATGATGCAGGTGTCAATATCGATCGGTTCCCCTATGATACAGTTGTATCGCCGGCAGAATTAACGGGTGACCATATGCAGGTTCTGTATTACAGGAACTAATACTAACCTTGATAAGTGCGGTGATTTTGCCGCACTTATCAATTAAACTCCTGGGGTGAAGAGGATGAAACAGAGAAATAATATTCAAATCTTGTGTCTAATAATACTATTTTGTCTCTTGATTATTAATGTAGGCTGTACCCGTAGAGAAACAGATGAGAATTTTATCAAGACTGAAAATGGAAAATACCTTTTTGCCTTTAGCACAGGTTTAAGGGAAGAATCCATTAATTCCTTTTCTGTTTTATATCAGGATGGTACTGTTAACGAGCATCCAGTCAATCGTTCCATTGTTATTGTCAACTCCCTTAGGATAGGTGAAGCTCTCATGTTCTTTTCCAGACAAAAAAATACTCATTTTGTAATAGAGAATAATCGATTACAGGAGTTCTCCTTTTTAGAAGAAAGATATGGCGATTCCTATGTGGGGGTACTGTTTGCATCAGAGAATAACGGCTATATACTCACCGGAATGAATGTGGGCTTTTCTGATGAAGGGTATATCTCAGAACTTCTATATAAAGAAGAAAGTGAAGGTGGTTATCATAATATAACCTTTTATGATAAAATCCTTTGCTCAGCCGTTTATTCAGGCGGAATCATCTATTTACAATACTTAGACTTAAATAAACGGGATGACAATGATTTCTTTAGAAAATCAGGTATTTTAGAGATTGATGTATATAGTCAAGAAATAATCAGCGATATTTTACTGGACAGTAAATATGAGGGTGAGCCTGATCGTCCCCTGGTATTGTCTAATAATGAAGTCATTTTGTTCAGACCCGAATTAAATGAAGAGGCAATTCCCACCGGGAGATCCCACTTGGCTGTCTATTCCCAGGGGGAGATAAAAAAGGAATTAACCCTGGAGGATTTTATCGTAATTCATATTCATGCCTTCAATGGAAAGCTCTATCTGGTGGATTTATTTGGCTCAGTTAGGGTATTGGATGACGAATATAAGCTGTTAGATATTTATGAGCTTGATCAATTTCAAGGCAGCATTAGGGATCTATACACCAACGAGGGAGAACTTTATGTTGCTTTGATGGATGAAAAAAAACTGATGAAAATTAACCGGTACAACTTAGGTAATGGCCGGTTGATGGAATCAGATCCTATTATTTACCCAAAGACAATCGACTGGAACAAGGAAAGCTTTACATTTTTACCGATAAAATAAAAAGAGGTCTGACTATTTCCCCTGGGGGAATAACCAGACCTCTTTCTTATTTTTGAGATGTATTAAATTCCTGAAAATAACGCAGTACCCGGGCCACATAGCTTTGGGTTTCCTTAAATGGGGGGATGCCCCCATAACCGTCAACATTGCCAGGACCAGCATTATAGGCGGCCAAGGCCAACGATAGATCACCATTATAGCGATCCAGCATTTGCTTAAGATACCTGGCCCCCCCATTGATATTTTCCTGGGGATCCCAGGGATTATTAACCCCCAGGGCTGCGGCGGTTTCAGGCATAAGCTGCATTAATCCCTGGGCCCCAGCGCTGGAAAGGGCAGTGGGATTGAATCCTGATTCAGCCTTCATAACAGCCTTAACTAAGTTGGCAGAAACCTGGTATCTTCTGGCGGCATTCATTATCATAGAATCATAGGCTGATGAAGGGGTTGATTCTTCACTGGAATAGGTATTTAATACCTCTTGAAAGTTTTTTTGATTAGGCATGGGAATATTTAATTTTATTGGTATACGACTTTGAATTTCACTAATTTTTTCATAAAAAATATTCTGGATTAAGTTCTTCATCCGATGCTACCTCCCAATCGAAGGAATAATTTTTCTAATTACTATTATATATATAATATGACCTGTAGACAACTTTTCTAAAAAATATGGTGTAAAAGTCTTAGTTATTTCTGGGCTTTTGGGTGGAGCCGTATATTCGCTTTAGAATGGAGGGATTGATTTGAGACCGGTTCGTAGAATGGTAAAGAAAAAAAATCGCCGAATTAATTTATTGCTGTTGCTTTTTATTGGTATGATTATTCCTGCCACTGCCATCTATGTAGGCTTAAGAATTACAGAAAGATGGGTGTCACCAGTTTTAAATTCCGACGATCTCGATTATGATTTTGTAATGGATCAGGAGGAATTGGAATCAAAAGAGGAATCCAATGGTAATTCGTCAGAAGAAGAAAAATCATCCGAGGAGGTATCTGGTCAGGAAAATGTAATGGAGGCAGAAATAAAGCCCCTTTCAGTCTATGTCATTCAAATTGCCAGTTTAGGCGATACAACCAATATTGATGCAATGATTAATCAGCTTAATGAAAACAAGCTACCCTATTTAGTATACCAAATGGATAACAGCTACAAGGTATTTGTCATGGGAGCTACCCGCAGAGATCAGATTGAAGGTGAATTGGAGCACGTAAGGTCGTTATATCCAGATGCCTATATTAATGAAGTTTTATTGCCCAAAACGGTTGTTTCCTTTAGTGAAAAGGAGGATGGCAAAATCCCTCAATTGATTGTAAATATAAATAATACCATTGATATTATGGATAGCCAGGGGGCAGAATGGTATAATTTTTTCGAAAAAGAAGGAGATTTGAATCAATATAGCGAATTGTTAAAAAAACAACATGAAATATTGGCTGAAATAACAGATATACTCAATAGTGGGTCATTACCTGCTAGCTTTGCGAAGGGTGATGCCCTGGAGAAAATGGTACATTACCAAGAAAGTAATATTAATCGTTCCCTAGAGCTAATAGATGAAAATAACAGTGAAAATCTTCACAAGCTTCATAGCCTATACCTTGATAGTCTATTTCGGATTGTAGAGGTAATCAAATGACGAATTTAATGGAGGGATAGAATGAATTTAAAGGAAATTCAAGAGCTATTAGAAGCAGAGGTGATAACTGGTTCGGAATTCCTGGATAGAGAGATTAAGACGGTTTTTGCCTGTGATTTGATGAGTGATGTATTGGCTTTTGTGGAAAATAAAACGCTTTTGTTAACAGGGCTGGTTAATCCCCATACAATTCGTACGGCAGAAATGATGGATATTAATGCAATTGTTTTTGTCAGAGGTAAAATGCCCGATGAAGAGACGATTAAGCTGGCCCAGGAAAATAAGATTGTATTAATTTGCACCAAGCATATTTTATATACAAGCTGCGGAATCCTATTTCAAAATGGCTTAATGGGGGCTGAAATTGCACAAAAATAGATAAAGAGGAGCGTGGGGGATATTTTATTAAGCTATGAAGTAGCCAAGCATGATTTCTCAAAGGCAGGAGAAGCCTCAAGCGGCATTAAAAAGGTTTTGAGGCAATTGGGAATCCCGGACAGTATTATCAGGCGGGTTGCTGTGGCCACCTATGAGGCAGAGATGAATATCGTTATCCATTCAGAAGGGGGACAAATTACCCTGTCCATCATACCAGAGAAGCTTGTGATTACCGCCAAGGATTTAGGGCCGGGAATTGAAAATATAGAAATTGCCATGAAGGAAGGCTATTCAACGGCCTCCCGGGAGATTCGGGAGCTGGGTTTCGGGGCTGGAATGGGATTGCCCAATATGAAGCGATGCGCCGATGAGTTTCATATTGAATCTGCCCTGGGACGACCAACAGAAATCACCATTACCTTCTATATTAAGTAAGGGGTTTTTCTAAACTAAAGGGGAAAGGGAGGAGTTTTGATGCTTGTCAGTGAGTTGGTAGAGGCCTTAGGTCTGGAGGTACTTGCAGGTCAACAAGGGTTAAACTCTGAAATGAAGGGTGTATATGTTTGTGATCTGTTAAGTTGGGTCATGTCAAAGTTAGAGAAAGGAAATTGCTGGATCACCATACAAACCCATATCAATATTGTAGCTGTGGCATTGCTGGGAGAGGCTGCCTGTATCTTAATACCCGAAAATGCCAAGGTGGACGATAATACAATCGAAAAGGCAAACGAAGAACAGATTCCGTTATTAAGAAGTCCTTTAAATGCTTATCAATTGATCAAAAAAATTGGGGAATTGGAAGATGTACAATGAAGCTGGCCTATGACCTCCATATTCATAGTGGTTTATCACCCTGTAGTGACGATGACATGACGCCCAATAATGTGGTGACCATGGCCAGACTCAAGGGCTTAGATGTAATTGCTATTACAGATCATAATGCCACAGGAAATTTAGCCTCTTTTAACAGGGTAGCGAAAAAGCAGGGTTTATTAATGATTCCTGGGGTTGAGGTAACAACAAGGGAAGAGGTACATATATTGGGGTTGTTTCCAAGGGTCATGGATGCTTTCAACTTTCAGCAGGTAATTGATGAGGCACTACCTAAAATAAAAAATCACCATGAAATTTTTGGGAAACAGTTAATTTATGATGATATGGATAATATCATTGACCAAAAAGAACACCTCTTGTTAAGTGCACTTCAACTTTCCATTGAAGATACGATAAAGGCCATAAGGGCCTTTAAAGGAGTGCCAATTCCTGCCCATATTAACCGGGAGGCCTATAGTATTTTGACCAGCCTCGGCTTTATTCCCCCTGATTTAGCTCTGAAGACGGTGGAAATAACCTCAAATTGCCAGTATGAGGAATTGGAAAAGAGACATTCTTATCTTAAGGGCTATTTCAAAATTTATAATTCCGATGCACATCAGTTAGGCAGCATTTCTGAAAGGGAACACTATATAGAAGTGAAGGAAAAAACCAGTAGCGCTGTTTTAATGGGGCTGGCGCAGCAGAGGGGTTACTATTGAAAAAGAGGATTGAGGTGATTTGCTAGATGAAAGAATTGTCACTACATATATTAGATATTGCAGAAAATGGGATTCGTGCCAAGGCAACTCAAATTAAAATTACGATCGTAGAAAATTTAAAAACCGATCGTTTACATATTACCATTGAAGATAATGGCTACGGTATGGAAGAAGATTTTTTAGATAAGGTATTGGACCCCTTTACCACCACAAGGACAACTCGGAGGGTGGGATTGGGGCTTCCTTTTTTTAAAAGGGCTGCAGAGGAATGTAACGGACAGATGAGAATCAGCTCTAATCCGGGGCAGGGTACAATTGTTGAAGCTACCTTTCAACATAGTCATATAGACCGGGTTCCCCTGGGAAATATGGCGGAGACCTTAACGACTTTAATTTTAGCAAATGATTCCATTGACTATATTTATGAGCATTTCTACAATGAAAATAAATTTTTTTTTAGTACAATAGAAATTAAAAAAAGGCTCCAAGATATTTCAATCAGCGAGGTAGAAGTGGTTTTGTGGATAAAAGAATATATTGAAGAAGGACTAAAAGAACTTGTGAAAAATTAGATTTTATAATAATATAATATTTGATATACAATTTTATTCTAGAATGTTAATTAATAAAGAATAATTCATTAACATTCTAAAAATTCTACAAACACAGGTCTTTTACAGTAGTTGGAATATGCTGGCAATATACGGTATACAGTATTTTGCTTGTGTACTTTTCTAATTATAATGAAGGAACTTGTATTTTTATGTAGAATAAAGGTATAGTTAACAAATTGACAAAATTAAATTTTATGTAAGGGGTGAAATAACAATGAAGTATTTAACCTTTAAAGCAGGTATTCATCCACCTGAGTATAAGGAATCAACAGAACACTTGGCAATTGAGCAGGCAATTAAGCCGAGTGTTGTTACAATTCCGCTCCAGCAGCATATCGGAGCACCGGCTGAGGCGTTGGTTAAGGTTGGTGACAGAGTATTGGTTGGAGAAAAAATTGGAGAAGCAAAGGGCTTTGTTTCTGCACCTGTCCATTCAAGTGTTTCGGGAACTGTAAAGGCCATTGTGTCAAAGCCTGCAGTTGGTGGAAATGAAGTTCTTTCTATTGTAATTGAATCTGACGGAGAAGAAGAGGTACATCCCTCCGTAAAGCCTAAGGGTGAAATTGAAAAGCTTCAACCTAAGGAAATTATTGAAATTATTAAGGAAGCAGGCATTGTTGGTATGGGTGGTGCAACCTTTCCAACCCATGTAAAGCTATCGCCTCCCCCTGATAAGAAAATTGACACTATTATCTTAAATGGTGCCGAATGTGAGCCCTATTTAACCGCTGATCATCGATTAATGCTTGAAACACCTGAACTTGTTATTGATGGACTAAGGGCCATGATGAAGGCTGTTGGTGTTGATAAAGGCTTTATTGGTATTGAGTCAAATAAGCCTGATGCCATTGAAGTAATGAAGAAGGCTGCCGAAAAGTTTAGTAACATTGAAGTTGTAACTTTACAGACCAAATATCCCCAAGGGGCTGAAAAGCAATTGATTGTTGCCTGTACAAGTCGTGAGGTTCCCTCTGGGGGATTACCAATGGATGCCGGTGTAATCGTTAACAATGTTGGAACTGCTGCACAGGTGGCAATTGCCATTAAAACGGGTATGCCTTTAATTGAAAGAATCACCACCGTAGCAGGCAAAGGAATTAAAACACCTAAAAATTTGAAGATCAAAATTGGTGTTTCAATTAAGGAAGTAATTGAACAATGCGGTGGATACGAAGGTAAACCAGGTAAAATTATTTCAGGTGGACCAATGATGGGACTGGCTCAGCATTCTGAAGAGGTGGTCATATCAAAGGGTAGCTCAGGAATCCTGGTATTTACTGAGGAAGAAGCAAAACTGCCGGAAGAAGGACCCTGTATTCGATGTGGAAAGTGTGTAGAAGTTTGCCCTGCCTTCATACAGCCTTTGCATATTAGTAATTATTCACGAAACAATATGATGGAGCATGCGGAAAAATATAGGGCCCTGGATTGTATTGAATGTGGCTCCTGTTCCTATGTATGTCCTGCAAAAATACAATTATTACAGTCGATTCGAGTTGCAAAACGCAGTATCATAGCTAAAAAAAGAAAGCAAGCTTAAGTTTGATGGGAGGGAAAGGAAATAATGGAAGAAAAATTAATTGTATCTTCTTCTCCGCATATACGTTCTGAAAATACAACCTCTAAAATTATGCTGGACGTTGTAATTGCATTGTTACCTGCGGTTGTAGGAGCAGTATACTTCTTTAGATTAAATGCAGCATTGATTATTGCTTTAGCCGTAATCACTGCGATAGCCTCGGAGTGGGGCATTCAAAAAATTAGAAACAGACCCAGCACTATTTCTGACATGAGTGCAGTTGTAACAGGATTATTGGTTGCTTTAAACATTCCTGCTTCAGCACCCTGGTGGATTCCTGTTGTAGGTTCAGCCTTTGCTATTATTATTGTTAAACAATTATTCGGAGGTTTGGGGCAAAACTTCATGAATCCTGCCCTGGCTGCTAGAATTATGATGACAATTTCCTGGACTGATCTAATGACGGGGTGGGTAAAGCCCGGTGTCGATGCAGTTTCAACAGCGACCCCTTTAAGCTATGTCAAAGGAGTCACTGCGGTACCCGGTAACGCTCCCCAATTATTTGACACCATTATAGGAAATATCGGAGGCTGTATTGGTGAAACCTCTGCAATCCTTCTGATTTTAGGCGGCCTGTATTTAATTTACAGGGGAGTAATCGCTATTGAAATCCCAGTAATTTACATCTCTACTGTGGCCGTTTTAACTTTCATTAATGGCGGATTTGACGTAAACTATATGTTATATCATATTTTTTCTGGTGGTTTAATGCTGGGGGCTATTTTTATGGCAACCGACTATGCCTCTTCACCAGTCACTAAGCGTGGCAGAATGATTTTTGCCCTGGGCTGTGGTATTTTAACCAGTGTAATTCGTATTTTCGGTTCTTACCCAGAGGGTGTAGGCTTTTCAATTCTATTAATGAACATTGCAGCACCGTTAATTGAAAAATATACTAGCCCTAGAGTGTTTGGGGAGGTGAAGCAAAATGCGTGATATAATTAAAATGGGACTAATCCTATTAATCATTACTTCCATCGCCGCATTTGTTTTAGGAATAACCAATGATGTAACCCAGGCGATTATTCAAGAAAGATTAGAACAAGAAAACATTGAATCAATCAGAGCCCTGTTGCCTGAGGCATCAGAGTTTAACCGAGTAGAGGATGTCGATGCCACTGCAGGTGTTGTAGAAGTATATGAAGGCTCGAAGGATGGTACCGTGGTCGGCTACACTGTAAAAACAGAGCAAAATGGATACGGTGGTAACGTGGTTATCCTAATTGGTATGTCTATCGATGGTGAAATTGTTGGGGTGAAAATTGCCGAGCATTCTGAAACTCCGGGTTTAGGCTCTAAAATCACCGATGCTTCCTTTGTTAATCAATACGTAGGCAAAGGTACTGCAAATCAGTTCAATGTTACCAAGGATCAGCCTGCCAAGGACGAAGATATTCAGGCAATTTCTGGAGCAACTGTTTCCAGTAGGGCTGTTACCGATGGCGTAAACAGTGCCACAGAGCTTTTTGAAAGTACATTGAAGAATCGATAGATTATTGGAGGTGAAAGTATGAGTTTAGGTCGTATATTTTCCAAGGGAATTGTTTATGATAACCCTACGTTTGTTCAGCTATTAGGAATGTGTCCAACCCTTGCGGTAACCAACTCTGCCATGAACGGTTTGGGGATGGGCTTAGCAACAACGGCTGTTTTAATTGGCTCTAATGCCGTTATCTCGTTAATTAAAAACTTTATACCCAGTAAAATTAGAATTCCTGCTTTTGTTGTAGTAATTGCAACCTTTGTAACCATGGTAGGAATGATGCTTAAGGCCTTCATGCCAGCTCTGGATCAGGCCCTGGGTATTTTTATACCATTGATTGTTGTTAACTGCTTAATCCTTGCAAGGGCTGAAGCCTTTGCTTCCAAGAGCTCAGCCGTATCGTCAATAGTAGATGGTGTCGGCATGGGATTAGGCTTTGCCCTGGCCTTAACTATTTTAGGAATTATTCGTGAGCTTTTAGGAGCAGGAACAATTTTTGGTGCAGCTGTTATGCCAAGCTTCTATGAGCCAGCAAGGTTTATGACCCAAGCTCCTGGTGCATTCCTTGCATTGGGGCTGTTATTGGCATTATATAACAGAATGACTGCAAAAAAATTAAATGAGCTATAAGGAGGTGTAGGATTTGTCAGTTTCTTCAATATTTATTCTATTGGTCAGTTCAATTTTAGTTAATAACTTTGTTTTATCAAGATTTTTAGGAATATGTCCTTTTTTAGGGGTTTCAAAACAGGTTGAAACCGCCTTCGGAATGGGTATGGCGGTAACCTTTGTTATGGCTCTGGCCTCTATGATCACTTATCTTGTTTATAATTTAATGCTGGTGCCCTTAAATTTGGTTTATCTGCAAACTATTGCCTTTATTTTGGTAATTGCAGCTTTAGTGCAATTAGTTGAAATGGTTATTGAAAAAACCAGTCCTACGCTATACCAATCATTGGGAGTTTATCTGCCTTTGATTACAACCAATTGCGCTGTTCTTGGGGTTGCATTAATTAATATTCAAATGGAATATAATTTCATAGAGGTATTAATCAGCGGTATTGGTGCCGCCATTGGATTTTCTCTGGCAATTATTCTTTTTGCAGCTATAAGAGAAAGACTGGAGCTATTTGATGTACCAGAGGTATTTAAAGGATTTCCAATAGCTTTGATTACTGCCAGCCTGATGTCATTAGCCTTTATGGGCTTTGCCGGTTTGGTGTAAAGGAGTGGTCATAATGAACTTAGAAGTTGTACTTTATCCGGTTTTAAGCTTAGGTGGTCTGGGCCTTTTATTTGGCGCAGGACTTGCCTATGCTTCTCAAAAATTTGCCATAGAGGTTGATCCAAAATTTATGGCAATTCGTGATGTGCTTCCTGGGGCCAATTGCGGGGGCTGTGGTTATCCTGGTTGTGATAGCTTTGCCAAGGCTGTTGCAGAGGGAAAGGCACCTACCAATGGTTGCCCTGTAGGCGGAGCCTCTTGTGCCGCTGCTGTGGCCGAAATTATGGGGGTAGAGGCCAAGGAAGAAGTTAAAAAGGTAGCAAAGGTAATCTGTAACGGAGATACCACTAAGTGTAAGGAAAAGTTTGAATATGAGGGAATTAGGGATTGTGTTGCTGCCACAATGATTGCTGGTGGAAGCAAATCCTGTCAATATGGTTGTTTAGGCTATGGTACCTGTGTAAAGGCTTGTCAATTTGATGCCATCGAAATTGTAGATGGAAGGATTGCGAAAATCATTCCTGAAAAATGTACGGCCTGTGGTAAATGTATTGAGGCATGCCCCAAGGATGTAATCGATATGGTGCCCTATGAACAGGATGTCGTTATTACCTGCAATAACAAAGAAACAGGTAAAGAAGTCAGACAAAAATGCAGCGTAGGCTGTATCGCATGCAAAATTTGTGTGAAAAATTGCCCCCATGAGGCAATCGACTTTGAAAACAACCTGGCCTTCATTAACTATGAAAAATGTACCAACTGCTTTGTATGTGTTGAGAAATGTCCTACAAAGGCCATTGAAGGAAATTTTGAAAGAAGAAATATTGACCAAAGAGATGCCATGTAAAGTCCATTTCTTAAGGTACTGTCATAAGAAAAAAGAGTTTCAAAATAGAAGCTCTTTTTTCTTTTTTTGTCGAAACAGCAGATTTATCCATTCCCACAAAAATTGGATGGCAATAGTTGATAATTACCCCTTGTAAGTTGAAAATAATAATGATAAACTTTTAATGATTCCCTGTTCAATTCAAGAAATTTCAGGTAAGAAAAGAAATAAAGCCTGATAATAAATTTCAATGTATTTCCAGTCTTTTAATCCCCCTAAAGAATAAATTTGTATCGAAAACTGTAGAATGGACAGGAAATTTTCTTAAATCTTGAAGATACTTTATGTTATTTTTAAAACATGTGTTAAAATAGAAGTTAGTACGAAAACTAACAAACTAGAGAGAGTGATTATCATGAACATTAAAAAGATTACCCAACTGGCAATGTTAACCTCCCTTGGGTTAGCTATGCATATTATAGAATCCTTTATTCCGAATCCCTTTGTTGGCATGGCTCCTGGAGCCAAGCTGGGACTGGCTAATATTATTGGGTTAATAACCCTGGTATTGTTTGGATTGAAATATGCACTGGGAGTCAATTTATTAAGGTGTTTTTTAGGTACCCTTGCCACCGGAGCAGTTACTTCAATGATATACAGTATGTCAGGGGCATTGGTTAGTACCCTTTTAATGTATCTTGTTTTTCGATATTTTAACAAGACCTTTAGTTTAGTAGGTGTCAGTATATTTGGTGCCCTGGGCCATAATATCGCCCAGATGACTGTGGCCAGTGCCATGATTAGCAATGTTCGTATTTTTTCCTATTTACCCTTTATGATGCTGGCAAGTATCATAACCGGAATTTTTATCGGAATTACTGCCAACTTCACCATGTCCAAAACCAAAGCCCATTTTACTCAAATTATGGGAATTTAATATCAATATATAAGCAATAAGGGGGAAGTCTATTTATGAGCAGATACCGTAATCCTTGGTTACTAATTTTATTATTGATTACTGGTGTTGTATTGGGGAGTTTAATTGGTACCTCTTTGGGAAAGACAATCCCATTGTTGTCCTATGGCCCTGGCCCCCTGGGCTTAAATCAATTTGAAGTAAATCTAGGTGTTATATATTTTAATTTATCGCTGCTGATTGAAATTAATCTATCTAGCTTAATTGGGCTATTATTGGCAATTTTAATTTTTAACAGATTGTAGGTGAAGAAATGACAAAGTTAGTTTTAGCTTCCCAATCTCCAAGAAGAAAGGAATTGTTGGAGAACCTGGGAATTGCTTTTGAGGTAATGGTTAGGGAAACCCAGGAAGACATGACCAGTAATATAGATCCTGTTCAGTTGGCTGTTGGCAATGCGGTTCAAAAAGCCAGGGCATTGCTGCCTTTACTAAACCAAGAGGCAATTATATTGGCTGCCGATACCATCGTTTTTAAGGAAGGAATTATGGGAAAACCCAAAAATGAAACCATTGCTTTGGATATGCTACGGTTATTATCTGGTGAGAAGCATGAGGTCATTACCGCCATAGCCATGATTGACTGGCCCGGTGGAAAGGAAGTTACAGCCGCTGCTACCACTGAGGTGTTTTTTAAAAAACTTAATGAAGCAACGATTAAGGACTATATCGACAGCGGTGAGCCCATGGATAAGGCTGGTGCCTATGGTATTCAGGGGCGGGCTGCTTTATTTGTTGAGAAAATAATAGGTGATTACTACAATGTAGTTGGTCTACCTCTTTTCAAAATAGAAGAAATGCTAAATCACCATTTTCATAAAAGCCTATTGACTGATTTTCGAAAATAGTGGAGGTTCAAAGGATGACAAAGGAAATGACCACAATTAAGATGTTACCTCAGGAGGAACGTCCCAGGGAAAAACTGTTAAGTAGTGGTACCAGGAAGCTTTCCAATGCAGAGCTGCTGGCCATATTGTTATCTACAGGAACAAGGAACGAATCTGCCATTGCCCTTGCTGAAAGGATATTATGTCACAGGACAGACGGACTGAGATTTCTAACAGATTGTACAGTTGAGGAGCTATGCGTAATCCGAGGAATAGGATTGGCCAAGGCCTCCCAATTAATTGCCGCTGTTGAGCTTGGAAAGCGTATAGCATTAGCTTCAAAGGCAAATAATTATAGAATAAAGACTCCAGATGATGTAGGAAAACTGCTGATGGAGGATATGAGGTACTTAACGAAGGAGTATTTTAATATTATATTGTTAAATACCAAAAACGAAGTTATTTCTGTTGAAAATATTTCTATTGGCAGCTTAAATGCCTCCATTGTACATCCAAGGGAGGTATTTGTCAGGGCCATTAAACGAACCAGCTCTGCCATTATTTTGGTTCACAACCATCCTAGTGGCGATCCCACTCCCAGTCAAGAGGATATTAATATCACCAGACGGCTTCAGGAGGCTGGTCAATTAATTGGAATATCAGTCTTAGATCATGTAATTATTGGAAATGGTACTTATATTAGTTTAAAGGAAAAAAGCTTAATGTAGAGGAAGGAGCAGAATGAATGGGACTTTTAAATTTCTTTTCAAAGGATATGGGAATAGATTTAGGTACTGCAAATACACTGGTGTATGTAAATGGTAGGGGGGTTGTTTTGAGGGAACCCTCTGTTGTGGCCATTCAAAATGATACAAAAACAGTTTTGGCAGTGGGGGAAGAGGCCAAAAAAATGATCGGTAGAACCCCAGGAAACATAGTTGCCATTCGACCCATGAAGGATGGGGTCATTGCAGATTTTGACGTAACCCAAAGCATGCTTAAATATTTCATTAGAAAGGCCTATGGCAAGCGTACTTTGGTTCAGCCCCGGGTAGTGGTATGTGTGCCGTCGGGGGTTACTGAGGTGGAAAAACGAGCTGTCGAGGAGGCTGCTTACCAGGCAGGGGCCAGGGAGGCTTACTTGATTGAAGAACCTATGGCTGCGGCCATTGGAGCAGGTTTACCTGTTGAGGAGCCCACCGGAAGCATGGTAGTTGATGTGGGTGGCGGTACCACCGAAGTGGCCATCATATCCCTGGGGGGAATCGTAACAGCCAAGTCAATCCGAGTGGGGGGCGATGAGCTGGATGAATCGATTATGAATTACATTAAGCGAGAGTATAATTTAATGATTGGGGAAAGAACTGCTGAAGAGGTAAAAATTACAATCGGATCTGCCTTTCCCAAAGCAAAGGAAGAAAAAATGAATATTCGTGGTAGGGATTTGGTGACAGGTCTGCCTAAAACTTTAGAAATTACATCGGCAGAAATTTTAGATGCTTTAAAGGAGCCGGTCAGCCAAATTATTGATGCTATCAAATATACCCTTGAAAAGACCCCACCTGAGCTGGCGGCAGATATCATGGAAATAGGAATTATGCTTACTGGTGGAGGAGCCCTGTTGGATGGCTTGGACAGTCTTGTCAAGAATGAAACAGGGATGCCTGTCAGAATAGCAGAGGAGCCACTGGATTGCGTTGTGTTAGGTACGGGAAAAACAATTGAAGAATTAGACACATTAAAAAGAGTATTAATCACACCAAAGAAATTAGGGTAAAGTTGGTGAGTTAAGTGGCTAGAAGAGACTCGAAGGATCGGTCGGCAATGATAGTGGCTGCTGTTGCTATCATTCTCATTATTGTTATGGGTATAACAGCAGGGCAAAGACAAAATATTACGGCAGTAGAAAAATGGATTGGCAATATCATATCACCAGTACAAAACGTTGTTAATACTGGAGCCGGCAAAATCAGTGAAGGGTTTCGGTCTGTATTTAGTATGGGGCAAATTAAAAGAGAAAACGAAGCGCTGCTTCAACAAATAGAGACCCTTCAACAGGAGGTAATTGAATATCGCCTTGAGAGAGATGAACTGGAAGAATTGAGAGATTTAAGGTATGCATTAAATTACCATGAAGAGGATACCCCTATGGATATAATCACTGCCGATGTGATTGCCAAGACCCCCGATAGTTGGTTCAATATTTTCACCATTAATGTAGGTGAAAATCAGGGAGTGACTGTTGACAGCATTATTTTATCTTCAAATGGCCTGGTGGGAAAAGTTTATGAAGCTGGAGGCAGCTGGTCAAAGGTGATTTCGATTATAGACAACAACAGTTCCGTTAGTTTTCAGGTCTTGCGTGATGCCAATTCCCAAGGAATTTTAAGCGGCAGTATTGATTTTGAAGTTTCTGGTTATCTTTTTGACCCCTTGGCTGAAGTGGTGGTAGGAGATAAGCTCATTACCTCTGGTCTTGGAAATTACCCCAAGGGAATCCCCATCGGAGAGGTGGTGGAGGTTGGAAAGACCAATGATCAATTACTAAAAACAGTCAAGGTGGCACCGGCAGTAAACTTTAATCGTATGAGCAGAGTCTTGGTCATGACACCAAAGTCTGTTGATGAATAAATAAAGGGGAAAATACAGTGAAGGCTTTTGTTATCAGTATGATTGTGCTGCTTAATTTAATATTGCAATCTACACTTTTCCAGTACTTTGAGATTTATGGAGTCGTTCCTAATACAGCTTTGATTTTGGTTATTTCTTTAGCTGTATATAACGGGAAGATAAAGGGCGCAGGGATCGGCTTTGTGGTAGGCCTGCTGCAGGATATCATTTTTGGAAGAATGATTGGATTAAATGCCCTGGTATATATGCTGACAGGCTATGGAGTAGGGCTCTTAAATAAAAATGTCTTTAAAGATAATCTGTTAATTCCTTTTTCCTTAACCGCTGTATCAACAGTGTTTTATGAAAGTATTAACCTGCTTTTACTTTTCTTTATGGGATATAAATTTGAGCTTTTAAGTTTTTTTAAAAAAATGCTGATGGTAGAAGTACTCTATAATTCTATTGTCTCTATTTTTGTATATATTTATGTATCAAAATTATATCAATCAAAGCTGATGAAAAAACGCTATTGAATGGGGGGGGAAATATGTGGATAAAAAAATTAAAAGATCGCTATACGGTAACCTTTATAGCCTTTATGCTGGTCTTTAGTGTAATTATCTTTAGGCTTGCCTCTATCATGATAGTAGATGGGGAAAGCTACAGGGAAGAGGCAGAGAATAGAATCTTAAAAAGCATTCCCTTAACTGCAGCCCGAGGAGAAATCAGAGATCGATATGGCCGCCTGCTGGCCGGCAATAGGCCTAGCTTCACTGTCCAAATCATAAAGAATGAGATTGTAGACAGTGAGATTAACGAGGTAGCTCTGAAACTGATGGATATCTTTATTCAAAATGGAGATGCCTATGTCGATGAGTTTCCAATTAAAATTGATGAAAATGGAAATTACTACTTTACATACGATTTAGAGATAGAAAAATGGAAGATTAATAATAACATTCCCTTGGAGGCCACTGGAGCAGAAACCTATGAAATACTTTTTGAACGCTATGGAATTGAAGCAGAAGACCCTGCCGAGGCCCAGCAGCAGCTTCTGCAGCATATGTCCTCAGTTCCGGTATCAATTCTAACCTGGAAGTATACAGATCAGATGAAGAAGGAAAGCTGGCTGACGACTCACCGTATCACAGATTTTGAAATTACAGCCGAAGAGGCATTTCATCATGCTAGAGAAAAATATTATAAAATTCCCGAAACCTATTCCGTAGAAGAAGCCCATAGAATCATGATTATTCGGGAGCAATTAAATAAATCCGGTTATTTACAGTTTCAGCCCATTAGAATTGCCCACGATGTAGCTGAACAAACGGTAATTCAAATTGAAGAAAATATACTGGATTTGCCTGGGGTCAATGTTTCAGTGGAGCCAATACGGTATTATCCAGAGGGAGAAACTGCTGCCCACATTTTAGGAACCCTGGGAAAAATATCACAGCAAAATGAAATAGACTATTTCATTAAGGAATTGGGCTATAATCCCAGTGATATTATTGGAAAAACTGGAATAGAACATAGCTTTGAGGAAACCCTGAAGGGAACCGACGGTTCACAGAAAGTGATTGTTGATTCCAGGGGACGACCCATCAGTGTAGTGGAAAGGGAGGAGCCTGTTCCAGGGGATACCCATTATCTGACCATCGATATGAACCTTCAGAAGAAGGCCCAGGAAGTATTAAAAGAGGTTTTGGAAACCATACAGGTGGGAGGAACCTATACAACCCAGTGGGGCAGCAATAGGCTGTCAGGCAGTAAAGGACCTATGAAAAATGCCACATCGGGATCGGTAGTGGTGATGGATGTTAAAACAGGTGAAATTTTGGCCCTGGCCAATTATCCTGCCTATGATCCTAATCTTTTTGCCACCGGAATCAGCCTTGAAGACTGGAATAAGCTGTTGCCAGAAAATGATCGTGACCCTCTGGCGCCCAGACCCCAGTTAAATATAGCCCTAAGCACTGCCATACAGCCTGGCTCTACCTTTAAAATGCTGGTAGGAATTGCAGCCCTGGAGCAGGGTCTGAGTCCCAATTATGAAATATATGATAAGGGGGCCATTCGAATTGGGGGTCACTCCTTCGGAAACTGGCTATATAACCAGGGCAGTGGAACCATGGGCTGGCAAAATCTATATGAGGCTATTGCCCAGTCCAATAACTTTTATTTTTATTCCCTGGGTACTGGCTATGATCATGGTATTGAAAGACGGTTACCTGTTCCCATGGATGTTCATAAAATTATTGATTACAGCCACCGTTTCGGTCTTAATGATCGAACCGGCATTGAAATCGAAGTGCCCAGGGAACGATCAGGTGGGGTACCTAGCCTTGAGAATAAAACCAGAACCATTAAAGCCCTCTTAAAGCGCTATTTAGAAAGGCAGTTGACGGTAGCCAGCTTTGATGATACCGTGGAGCCGCCATCTCAGGAAAGGCTTGATGAAATTATAGAAGAAATCATAGGCTGGACAGAGGAGAACCCTTCCAGAGGGGTGA
Source organism: Alkaliphilus crotonatoxidans (assembly GCF_054658015.1). NCBI lineage: Bacteria > Bacillati > Bacillota > Clostridia > Peptostreptococcales > Natronincolaceae > Alkaliphilus > Alkaliphilus crotonatoxidans. The sequence continues at coordinate 1,088,798 of NZ_BAAHXS010000006.1, read as the reverse complement.
TTTATAACCGTCTGCTGGAAATGGGAATAAAGACAGATGTGGTTAACCTGTTTGCCGATGTAATTAAATATAACTATTTTATGCAGGCCAGTTGGAGCATAGCCGATACCATGAACTTCTCTATCGGTCAGGGAGAGCATTCCTACACACCACTGCAAATGGCAAATTTTATGGCGATTCTTGCCAATGGAGGCTATCGTAACCGTGTGAGTGTTCTGCAAAAAATTCAAAGCTATGACGGTTCCGTTGTAAAGGAAGATCCCCCGGAATTAATTGAACGGGTAGAGATGAATGACTATAATAATATCAATGAAGTGAATTACGGGATGCATCAAGTAACCACAACGGGTACGGCAAGAAATTATTTTACCAACTTCCCTATAAAGGTAGCGGCTAAAACCGGGACTGCCCAAAGATCAGGGAAAATACCACCGTTGGATGAGGTTCAATATATGCTCAGCCATCTGAAGAGCTTTGGCGTTAACGAGCAGGCGGTTTATGAGCGAATGGAGCTGCTGAGGGAAGAAAACAAGGATGATAAGCTCTATTTAGATGATGCCTATGCTATGCGTGAGGCAATAAAAGATTTGAATCCAAAAATAAAAAATGCTGATATCGATCAATTTAAAGCAGATTATGATAACTATGCCTGGTTTACCGGATTTGCACCCTATGAAAACCCTGAAATAGCCATTTCGGTGCTGATTTTTCAAGGGGGTTCCGGAGGGTATGGAGCGCCCATCTTTAGGGAAATTGTTGCTGAGTATATGGGCCTTAACCTAACAGATGACAACAATGAAGCAATAATAGATAACAGACTGACCCGATAGGGTTGGTCTGTTATTTTGCCATTAGAAGGAGCATATTACCGAAGTTTTTTGAACTGATAAGAAGGATTTAAACAATAGATGGAGAATGTTATAGAATGTGTAATGTAGTGGAATTTTTAGTTGGAGGTAGAAACAGATGCCCCAGGGAAATGCAATCGAGTTTAAAGGCACAAAAAATGGCATATATGTTTTAATCAAACAGCAGCTTAATGACTATGAATCAATTAAAAATGAATTAATTGCACGACTAGAAAAAACCAAATCCTTCTTCACCGGGGCAAAAATTTTGGATATACAGTGTGATATTCTTTCCACTGATGAAAAGAAAAAATTAGAGACCCTGATGAAGGATCGATACAATATGGAAATTGTTAAGGGACCTATCCATGACATACCAAAAAGGGAAGTGGTTTTTGAAGGAATTTATGAAGGAAAAACCAAGTTTATAGAAGGTACCATTCGATCTGGTCAAATTATTAATTATGAAGGCAATGTTGTCATCGTGGGAGATGTGAATCCGGGAGCTCAAATAACAGCCCATGGAAATATCGTAGTAATGGGCAGCCTCAGGGGAATAGCCCATGCCGGCAGCAACGGAAATCAAGAGGCCTTTGTTGTTGCCAATTATCTTGATCCCACGCAGCTTAGGATTGCAGAGTTAATTGCCAGATCTCCCGACGGAAATTATGAGAAGCCCAAGGGGCCGGAATTAGCCCGGGTACGAGATAATATCGTCATCATAGAACCATATTTATCAAAAAAGTAAAAAGAAGGACAGGTTAGGGGGTTAAATAATGTCAGAAGTAATTGTAGTGACATCTGGAAAGGGTGGCGTTGGTAAAACCACTACCACAGCCAATTTAGGGACAGGCCTGGCTCAATTGGGCTACAAGGTCGTTGTGGTAGATGCAGATATTGGTTTGAGAAATCTCGATGTGGTAATGGGGTTAGAAAACAGAATTGTATATGATATTGTCGATGTGGTGGAAGGTGTTTGCAGAATAAAGCAGGCTTTAATTAAAGATAAGCGATACGATGGTCTGTACCTGTTGCCGGCGGCCCAAACCCGAGATAAAAATGCGGTGACACCAGAGCAAATGCAAAAGCTGACCATTGAGCTAAAGGAAATGTTTGACTATATCATTATCGATTGTCCGGCGGGTATTGAACAGGGCTTTAAAAACGCTATTGCCGGTGCAGATCGGGCAATTGTTGTCACCACACCAGAAATTTCTGCGGTTCGAGATGCAGATCGAATTATCGGTTTATTAGAGGCCGCTGAGATCAGAAATCCCCTGTTAATCATCAATCGAATTCGAATTGAAATGGTAAAAAAGGGTGATATGATGAACATTGATGACATGATTGATATTCTCGCCATTGATCTATTAGGCGTAGTACCGGATGATGAGTCAATTGTTATTTCCACCAATAAGGGTGAGCCTGTGGTAACAGACCCCAATTCCATTGCAGGTCAGGCCTATCGAAATATAACCAAACGTATTCGTGGTGAAGAGGTTCCCTTTGTTAATATGGAAAGTGAGGATGGCTTTGTCGCTAAACTGAGAAAGATATTTGGCTTTGGTAAATAAAAAGAGTATGAAAGGAGGAGGATGAGATGGATTTATTTAAATTGTTTTCGAGAGACAGCGGCACCAGTAAGGAGGTTGCTAAGGAGAGACTGAAATTGGTACTGGTTCACGATCGCACAAATTGCTCCCCTCACTTTCTTGAAATGGTGAAGGAGGATATTATTAAGGTGATTTCCGATTATATGGAAATTGATGAAGATGGCCTTAATATTAAAATCACCAAGACAAAGCGTGATTATGATGATAGTAGCATTCCTGCCTTGGTTGCTAACATTCCAATCAAGAAAATGAAGGATAGAGGTCGATCAATCTAAAATGCAGGAGGGGAAGTCATGAATATTGCACTCATCGCCCATGATCAAAAAAAGGATTTAATTGTTAGCTTTGCCACTGCCTACGAAGGGGTGCTGGGAAAACATACACTTTATTCAACGGGAACAACAGGAAAAAGGATTATGGAAGCAACCTCATTAAAGATTCACCGCTTTCAATCAGGGCCCTATGGCGGTGATCAGCAAATTGGTGCCGAAATAGCCAAAAACAACATGGATCTGGTGATTTTTTTAAGGGATCCCATGACTGCACAGCCCCATGAACCTGATATTCAAGCCTTAATACGTCTATGCGATGTTTATATGATACCTGTCGCTACCAATATCGCAACAGCAGAATTGTTGATTAAGGGTTTGGAACGGGGAGATTTACAATGGAGACAATACATGAAACAAAATCAATCGTGATTAATTTTCAAGCCCTAACAAAGTCCCCTAGCTTTAAAGCAATGGTATTGTGCCGTTTTGCTTATCCAGGTTGGGGGGCTTTTTTTATTGGATATATATAACAGTTGGCCTTCTCTATCATCCCTCTCAGTAATAAAATAGGCCCTTAAACAATATATTATACTAAATGCACACCAAAGGAGAGGGAGATAATGAGTTTGACGAACAAAAATAGACCTGTAGGTTTCTTTGGAAACCAAAATCTAAAGGAAAGTCGTTTTTTAGAATTTAATATTGAAGATTGGCTTAGAAAGACACTAATACAGGCTATTGCGTGTACCCTATTGTTTTTTGGCCTTCTTGGCATGAAGTATTTAGATAACACCTTAACCAATCGTTGGATAGAAGAGATATCATATATAACTAATAAGCCCTTTCACTTATCTGAGGGATTAAGTACGCTGAAGAATTGGGGTGAGGTGGCAAAAACCAAGGGAGAGGCAGTAATAGAAACGCTACAAATAGGGGGCTCGTTGGGATTTAATTTTTCCCAACCCATCAATGGCGATGTATTGGCTGGATTCCAGGAGGAAAATCCCATTAACGGACAAATTTTAAAGGGTATTCTTTTTGAAGCCGACCCTGGTGAGCCGGTTTTTGCCAGTGAAGAGGGGGTAGTGGTGGAGATCAGCTCCAATCAAGCACTGGGGTACTATATGGTTATCAAGCACCGCGGGGAATTTATTTCAGTTTATAAATATTTAAATCAACCATTATTGGAAATAAACAGCAAGGTGGTCAAGGGGCAGGCCATTGCAGAAGCATCAGATAAACTATTATTTGAAATATGGGAGCGTAAGGAAGCTCAGGATCCAACCCAATTTATGGATTTTGGTAAAGTAAAGCTATAATGAATGTGGTTGAAAAAATGAGAAGCATAACCCTATTGGGCATAAAAGTGAAGATAAACCTGCTGTTAATACCGATTTTAGCCCTGAGTATATTGGGTGGCTACTATAAAGAGCTGTTAATTACCTTTCTATTGGTATTCATTCATGAGATGTCCCATTGTAGAGTCGCCCAGTATTATCAAATACCAATACAGGAAATTGAATTGTTTCCCTTTGGCGGGGTAGTAAAAACAGAAGAAAATTTAGGGGCCGAGCCCCTTAAGGAAATATTAATTGCCTTGGCGGGCCCCCTTAGCAACTTTATCATGTTAGCCATAGGCTATTTTTTAATGGCAATTCTCCCTCTGGAAGGCGATCTTATCAATATATTCTTGCTAGCCAATTTAATTATGGGAGCCTTTAACCTGCTTCCCATATTGCCCTTAGACGGGGGCAGGGTATTAAGGGGGGTAATTAGCTATCATTGGGGCATTAAAAGGGCTACCAACATTACCATTATAATTGGCAAGACGTGTACCATCCTATTATTGTTTAAAGGCTTAATATTAACCCTGGAAGCTATAGAGAATCTTTACCTGCTATTATTACCGATCTTTTTGTATGTTAGCCTCCACCAAGAGCGAAAAATGGTTATTTTCTTGTATTTTAAAGATGTTTTAAGGAAAAAGTCAAAGCTGGAAGAAAGGGGTATTATGAATAGTCGTTACTTAACTGTAATGGACAATGTTAATCTAAATAAAGTGCTTCATGAATTTTGTTCCGGTAAATATCACTTTGTTTCAGTAATCAATAAAGAAGGAAGATTTATAGGCACCCTGACAGAAACCGAGGTATTGGAGGCCCTTGGCCGACATGGCAATCATATGACCATAGGTACCTTAATAAATATTACAAAAAATCAAGAAGAAAGTCAGCAATAAATATTTTCAAACTATTTATGTTATCATATACTTATAAGAGGTCTAATGAAAACAAAGGTGAAATTTGAATGGAGGATCACAAATGAATCGAGTTGAAATATACGATCTGTTATTTAAGGTTGAAAAGCCTGCACGATATTTGGGAAACGAACTAAACAGTATCCACAAAGAGGTAGCTGGGGATACTGTTCGTTTTGCTTTTTGCTTTCCTGATATCTATGAAATTGGTATGAGCCATTTAGGCATGCAGATCATTTACCATTTGTTAAATAAAGAGAATTATGTCTACTGTGAAAGGGTATTTGCCCCTGCCGTAGATATGGAAGCAGAAATGAGAAAGCATCAGATTCCCCTTTTTGGTTTAGAGAGCCGTGAACCCATTAAAAATTTCGATTTTATTGGCTTTACGCTTCAATATGAATTAAGCTATACGAATATATTAAATATGCTTGATCTAGCCGGTATTAAAATCCTTTCTCGAGATCGCAGTGAAACAGACCCCTTGGTAATTGTAGGCGGCCCCTGTAGCTATAACCCAGAGCCCCTTGCAGACTTTGTTGATATTGTCATATTGGGAGAGGCTGAGGAGGTTTTACCGGAGATTATGGAAATATACTATCAAATGAAGCAGTCCAATTATTGTAAAAAAAGCTTCCTTGAAAAAATTGCTGCTTTACAGGGTGTTTACATACCTGCATTTTATGCTGTGGAGTATGAGGAAACAGGGGAAATCAGCCGATTTTACCCGATCAATGAAAATGCCCCTGCAAAGGTAAAAAAACGTATCGTCAAGGATTTAAACCAGGCCTTTTACCCCGAAGAGCTTATTGTACCTTACTTGAATGTAGTCCATGATCGGGTGATGCTGGAGGTTTTCAGGGGGTGTACCAGGGGATGCCGATTCTGCCAGGCTGGAATTATCTATCGTCCAGTTAGAGAAAAGGGCTTTGATCGACTGCAGGATTTAGCTCAGAAGCTACTGGCCAGCACAGGCTATGAGGAAATCTCTCTTTCTTCCCTAAGCACCAGCGATTATTCTGAGCTTGAAAGGCTGGTCAGACATTTAATAGATCAGTACTCCGATGACAAAATAGGTATTTCCTTGCCATCCCTTAGACTCGATAACTTTACCTTTGAATTAATTCAAGAGATACAAAAGGTTAGAAAAACTGGTTTAACCTTTGCTCCAGAGGCAGGAACCCAAAGATTAAGGGATGTAATTAATAAGGGACTAACTGCTGATGATCTAATTAAGGCCACTGAAAAGGCCTTTTCATTAGGGTGGACCAGTGTCAAGCTCTACTTTATGATCGGCCTGCCGACAGAAACCCTTGATGATCTGGATGGTATTCAGCAATTGGCCTATCAGGTATTGGATGTTTACTATCAGACTGATAAAGAAAAACGAGGAAAGGGTGTTAATATCACCGTAAGTGCCTCAACCTTTGTGCCAAAGCCCTTTACGCCCTTTCAGTGGGAGCCCCAGGATTCCCTGGAGGAAATCCATCATAAGCAAAGACATTTGGTGGATAAACTGAAACGAAAAAATATCACCTTTAATTATCACGATTCAAAAACCAGTATGCTGGAGGGGGTCTTTGCCCGGGGCGATCGCAGGCTATCTAAGGTATTGGCCCAGGCCCTGGAGGCTGGCTGTAAATTCGATGGCTGGGGAGAGCATTTCAGCTTTACCCGATGGATGGAGGTCTTTGAAAGCTGTGGTATTGACCCTGCCTTTTACGCCAATCGAAGGAGAGCTTTTGATGAGATTTTGCCCTGGGATCACATCGATGTGGGGGTGACTAAGTCCTTTTTAATAAGAGAAAATGACAAAGCCAAGGCAGCTCAATTAACGGTCGATTGCAGGAGTCACTGTTCGGGCTGTGGCATAAATCAAGGGTTAATAGGAGGAATCTGCTAATGGTGAAGATACGCTGTCAATTTAGTAAAACAGGTGATCTGATTTTCATTTCTCATCTGGATTTAGTCAGATTATTTGAAAGGGCCATGAGACGCAGTAAGCTTCCAATATCCTACAGTCAAGGCTTTAATCCACACCCCATTATGGCCTTTGCCACTGCATTGGGAGTGGGTGTATCCAGTGATGCTGAATATGTAGATTTACAATTGGAAAAGGAAATTGATCCAAAGGAATTTACAGATCAATTGAATGCCGTGATGCCGCCAGGGCTAAGAATGTTAAAATGCAAATATATTGAACCCTCTGCTGAGTCACTAATGGCTATATTAAAGCGTTCCATCTATTTAATCAGGGTGCAGCTAACTGCTGAGATGGATCAACAAACTTTTGAGGAAAGGCTAAATAATTTTCTAGCGCTGGATTCCATCATAGAAGTAAAGGAGAAAAAGAAAAAGGGAAAGCATCGAAGAAGAGCGGAAAATACATTGCAGGAAATCAATATACGGAATTGGATTCATGAAGCTACACTTTTTTCGCTAACTAGCAAAGAATTAATTATTAGAGCCAATTTATCGACCGGTAGTGTTGGAAATCTAAAGCCTGAGGTTCTAATGGCCAAGCTGAAGGAATTATGTGAGATACCAATAGACTTAGAGACCATACGGATTAATCGCCTGGCATTATTAAAGGAAGAAGCCGGTCAGTTTATTCCCTTAATGGATTAAAAGCATAGAAGTTGGGAGTTGGGTTTATGAATCGAATAGTAGTAGATGTGGGAATCACGGAAACAAGATTGGCCTTTCTGGAGGAAGACGAGCTGGTGGAGTTATATATCGAGAGAAAGAACCAGAAACGACTGGTGGGAAATATCTACAAGGGGCGTGTAACCAATGTGCTTCCGGGGATGCAGGCTGCCTTTGTCGATATTGGTCTGGAAAAAAACAGCTTTCTTTATGTGAAGGACGCCATTCCCCAGGATTCGTCAACTGAGGTCAATGAAGTATCAATTAAGGAGGTCCTTAAGGCTGGTCAAGAAATTATGGTCCAGGTAATTAAAGAACCCATTGGCTCTAAGGGAGCCAGAGTTACCACCCATATTACCCTTCCGGGCCGATATTTAGTTTTGATGCCTGATACGGACTATGTAGGAATTTCCAGAAGAATTGGTGATGAAAAGGAACGGGAGCGGTTAAAAAAAGAAATTGAAGAGATTAAGCCTGGTAAAATGGGCGTCATTGTCCGCACTGTGGCTGGGGGGAAGACCAAGGAAGATTTTAAGGATGATATTAAGTTTTTACTGAGGCTGTGGCAGAAGATAGAGAAGGATAAAAAACTGGGCTTTGCTCCAAGGCTAATTTATAAAGATTTTGACCTGATCAATCGAACCATACGGGATGTATTTAATCAAGATATTGATCAGTTTATTATCAATGATCAAGAGGAATACCATCGATCAATGGAACTGGTTGAACTGATTTCTCCTCACCTTAAGGAGCGCCTTGTCTATACCGATGATATAGACATATTTGAGGAGTTTCAAATTGAGGGGCAAATCACAAAGGGAATCTCCAGAAAAATATGGCTAAAAAGCGGTGGCTATATTATTATTGATACCACCGAGGCGTTGACAGTGATAGATGTTAATACCGGCAAATATGTGGGCAGTATAGATCTAGAGGATACGGTTTTTAAGACCAATGCAGAGGCTGCTGTGGAAATTGCCAAGCAGTTAAGGCTTAGGGATATAGGTGGAATCATTATTGTAGATTTTATTGATATGACCAGCGAAGCTGATGGTTTGGAAATCATGAAGATGTTGGAAAAGTCCTTAAGTAAAGACAGAACTAAAACCAAAATATTGGGGATGACTCAATTGGGCTTGGTGGAGATCACCCGAAAAAAGGTAAGGCAAAGGCTTGATTTTCAATTGTTAAAGAAATGTGACTGTTGTGAGGGTACCGGTAAGGTATTATCAGAATATATGATGCTTCAAAAAATCGAAAAGCAGCTGAAAAGAATAAAAGCCCATACCAGTTGTGAGGGGGTTATCTTTGAGATCCACCCCCTGGCCCTTAAGGCTTTACAGGAAGAAAAGCTTCTGCTGGAGGAAATCGAAAGGCAAACTGAAATCAAACTATATTTTTTGCCAAATGAAAAAATGCATATCAATGAATTAAATAGAAAAATTATGGGCAGTATCAAAATAATAGAGGAGCATTTACGGTCGGTCAATAATAATATAAAGGCTTGACAACAACAGATTACTGTGATAACATATATTTCTGTAGGTAGCCGCACGGATCGGGTTTTAAAACGTAAGTACCTGGTATTCGGCGAGACTGGGTTGAGGAGGTGTAATAAATGTACGCAATTATTGAAACTGGTGGTAAGCAATACAGAGTTCAAGAAGGTGACACATTATTTGTTGAAAAGCTGGATGCAGCTGAAGGTGATGTAGTTACAATTGACAGTGTGTTGGCAGTATCTAAGGATGGTAATGTAACCTTCGGTACTCCTGTTGTTGCAGGAGCAAAGGTTGAGGCTAAGGTTTTAGCCCAAGGAAAGGCAAAGAAAGTTATTGTCTTCAAGTATAAGCCAAAGAAAGATTTTAGAAAAAAGCAAGGTCATAGACAGCCATACACAAAATTAGTCATTGAAAAAATCAATGCTTAGGTTGGAACAATGATAGATGTATTGATTGAACGAAATCATCAGGGTACCATTATAAGGTATGAGATTTCAGGTCATGCCAATGCTGCAGATCATGGTGAGGACATCGTATGTGCTGCCATATCGGTGCTAAGTCAGACTACGCTGTTGGCACTACATGAGATTGTAAAGATTGAAACGAACTATCAGGTTCGGTCTGGGTTTTTATCCTGCGAACTGCCTAAAATGATGAGCCAGGAGCAGCGGCAGCAGACAGAGCTGCTATTGGAAACTATGATATTAGGCATAAGGAATTTAATGATAAGCTATTCTGAATATATATCGCTTCATGACAAGGAGGTGTAAGTCATGTTATTTATCATGGATCTTCAGCTATTTGCCAGTAAAAAAGGGGTAGGTAGTTCTAAGAACGGCCGTGACAGTATTGCCAAAAGACTAGGAGTTAAAAGAGCCGATGGTCAATTTGTCAGTGCTGGCAACATTATCGTAAGACAAAGAGGAACTAAAATCCATCCAGGAAGTAACGTGGGAAGAGGTAGTGATGATACCCTTTTTGCAATGATTGATGGAGTGGTTAAGTTTGAAAGAAAAGGAAAAGATAGAAAGCAAGTAAGTATCTACCCTAGAGAGGCTTAATCGTGTTTTGTTAAACCGCCAATTTGATTGGCGGTTTTTTTATGATTTTTTATAACACCAACTCAGTTGGTGTTTTTTTTATAATTTATAGGAAAGTCAAACTTAATAAATTGAATAATAGAGAACGTATAGAGATTTGGTCTAATCTTAAGGAAGTTATTGCTTTGACCTCTTTTTTTTAACAAAAAACCATTATTTTTATAAAATTGGGAAATAAGTTCAAAAAAAATCGTTACAAGCAATTGCAAAATTTGCTAGTATTTGTTATAATTTGTTTTAATGAGACTTTAGACCTATATTATAAGGCTACAGTCCTAGTAAAAATGTGAATTTCTATATTTTTTTTGCCTGATGTGTAACAACTGCATGAATACAAAAATTAAATAGATTAATTTTATATACTATTATAAAAAATTATATAGTTAATTATTTAATTAAATTAAGTATTAAAGTTACAAAGACTATATTTTCAAAAATGCTTAATTGTTTAAATATAATTTTATTTAGAAATAAGGTGACATAATTGAAAAAATATTCCGTGTCAAATGATCCTGTTAAGGGTAGCGGTAGAATCAAAGATTCTTTATATGATGTTGAAACTGAATACATGACTTCTCTGCTGGCTGAGGGAGAGACTGATCCCCTGGAGGAAAAGGAAATTATTTTTGAACCTGGAGAGATACTACATGGCTTATATCAGGTTCAAAGGCTTTTAGGGGAAGGAGGAATGGGAAGGGTATATTTGTGCTTAAACCTAAAGCTGGGAAATCTCTGGGCGGTAAAGCATCTAAAGGCTTATAGGGGAGTAAAAAAAATCCCTGGAGAGGAAAATATTTTAAAACGATTGAACCATCCTTATTTACCCAAAATTGTTGATCGTTTTGAAGATGATACTGGCATCTATATTGTTGAAAGCTACGTAGAGGGGATTTCGCTAAATAAAAAGCTTGAATTGGAAGGCCCCTTTACGGAAAAACAAGTGGTCTCATGGTCAATGCAGCTGACTGATGCCCTGGAGTATCTTCATTCCATTAAGCCCTACCCCATCATATACCAAGACATGAAGCCCTCCAATATTATTATCACACCAGAAGATAAGGCGGTGATGATAGATTTTGGCGTTTCAACAGAATTTGCGGGAAAGGATCGTATAAGAAAATCGGTGGTGGGTATTACCAATGCCTTTGCTGCGCCGGAACAACACAGGGGAAGGGCAGACCCTCGTTCGGATATTTATAGTCTGGGGGTGATGCTATATTATTTATTAACGAAAAAGATACCGGTACAATGGCAAGAGGTTCATGGAATCATCAGTGAGGAAATGGAAGAAATATTGAAAAAATGCATAAAAGAAGCCCCTGACGAAAGATACCAATCCATTATAGAATTAAGAGGGGACTTAAATCAGCATTTTTTAATGCTGCAGGGGGTTAATCCCAAGGAAGATCCCAAGAAATATCATCATCCTTTGAGGAACTTCAAAAGGCTGATTCTGGTAATGAGTCCTGAAGCTGCTGGGAAAACCACTGTAGCGGTCAACCTGGCCTATGGTTTCAGTCAGCGATATATTAGGACTGCATTAATTGATACTGACCTGAAAAAGAAGGATATTTACTATCACTTTGATCAAGAATACAGTGAATGCCTATCGGGAATTAATCAAGAGAATTTTCTAGGCAGAGGCAAAAAAATTAATTCCTATTTAAAGGTCTATTCAGAGCATCGGGATGTAGAACTGAAAGTAGACTGGGAAGAGCTGTTGAATTTACTTAGTATAGCTAAAAATCATTCTCAAATGACCATTGTTGATCTGGGAAGCGACGTACCCCTTCAATTCCTAAATAAATTGATACTGTTTGCAGATGAGGTATTGCTGGTGGTGGATCAAAGAGTGGGCTTTTTAAACCGTTTGCAGGAATTTTTAAGGGGATTGGATTTACAGGGAAAGGATATTAACTTAGTTATTAATCGATATGTTGAAGGACTACCAATCAATCTCAGGCAGATAAAATCCATATGTAAAAGGGTGATTACAGAAGAAGAAAGCTATAGCATATCAATCAATCAAACCTTTCTTCTTCCAGATGACTATACTTCTATTGTAAAGGCCTTGGCCGACAGAAGGCCAGCTATTGAAATCAAAGATAATCTATTAATGGCAGCCTTTGATGAAATCATCCAGTATTATTTTCCTGAAGAAGAGAATCAAACAGAGGGGCTATTCAAACAAATAACAAAACTATTCGGCTTTTCCAATAAAGAGTAGGAGGATGGGAATGAATCGGGAAAAACAAAGAAAATTATTAATTGCAATTATTGGTCTATTCTTTTTTTCTGGTATATTGCTATATTATCATCAATTTAAGATACCCAGGGTGGCCATGGCCGTTGAAGCAAGTGTTCGGGAAGAATTGGATGAAGATTTTATGCCAAAGGAGCTTGTCTGGGTGGTAGCAAAGCCTGATGGAATCGGCAAGTATACTGAAATAACCAGGGAGCTGTTTGATGAACATATTGTTCAAATCGAGATGCCCACTAAATACATAGTAGAAGGAGCTATTAAAGAAACGGAAGCCATCGAAGGCATGATTACAAAATATAATCTAAGCCATGGACAACAGCTAATCCATGATCAGTTTTTAACTAATGAGGATTGGTATGGTGATGATGAACGATTAAAGGAATTTACTGTCACCAGTCTGGTGGCCAATGAAGTAAAGAGTGGTAATATTGTGGATGTTTTAGTTCATTATGGTAATGGAGACTATGATGTTGTGGCATCGAAAATGAAGGTGAGAAAAATAATTGAGTCTGTAAATGATGAATTTGAACAGGATGAAAAGGACTATACCATCATTTTATCGGTAGATGAAGGGCAATATCGGGATTTAACCCTGGCCCAGGAGCTGGGAAATCTAGAAACCCGACTATATCACGATAAAGAACAGACCCAATCAATAAAAACCTTTGATTACCATAAGGCCCTCCAGCAGCAGCGCATGTCGATATTGAATCAAAAAGAAAATCATGGGGTGACAGATCAGCCAAAGGATCTGATCGTCTATGATAATTAATGGGGTGAAAAAATGCTAGTTGGTATCGTAGCCCCCAGAAGAGCCGTGGGGCAATCAGTAACGACAATTAATTTAACGGCTAAGCTAACACAAATGATTAAAAGAAAGGCCTTAATTATTGACTTTCAGCAAAACCACGATATAGCCCATTATTTGAGTGATAGTCAATGGACAAGGGGACTTGATGAATTTAAAACCCTACTGGATTCAGGTATGCTTCAAAATCCCATCCATTTTAATAAATGTGTAAAAGCAGTGAATCCAATGATTGATATAATGGATGCCAATCGATGTTTTACAGTCAGTTTAGATGATATTAAAGCACTTTTGGAAATGGTTCGGTCAAGCTATCCGATTACATTAATTCATATGGATTTTTTAGGTACGCCGGGATTCAAAGAGATTCTACGTCAAGTCCAGTCCATTATCATGGTCTTGGATCAAAATAAAAGAGCAATACAGTGTGTTAAACATCAACCCATGTATTTAGATGAAAAAGATAAGATTAGCTTTGTGATTAATCGTTGGATGGATCATTATACGGATGAAGTAATTAGATATAATGCTAAGGAAATTAAAAAAGATCTAAAAAATATGGGGTTTATCAATAACGAAATATATCGACTCCCCTTTGATCCATATCTTTTGAATGAATGTAATGATAACAGTATTTTAAATTATGCCTTCCATGAAATTGAAAATACTCAGGGGTACAACAGGGAACTGGAAAGAATGGCAAAATGTATTTTGACACAGGGCGGAGGCTTTTCATTGGAAGAAAATGAAAGGGAGGATAAGGGGGTTAAAAGCGTATTTAGAAGATTTTTAAACCCTAGGAGGAATTTTTAATGAAGCAGGAGTTAAAAAAGATAATCGAAGCGTACTACGCTAAAATAGAAGGAATTTATGAGGATCCTGATTTGTATGCAGGTATATATGGGATTGAACGGGATCAGGCAGCGAAAGAGCTGAAGGATTTCATTTCATTTAAAGACCAGGCTGTTCTGGGGGACTATCGGGCCAGGCGGCTGATTATAAGTCAATATGCTAAGGTGATTGAGGATGTTTTACAAATCAATGAAAGGCAATTGAGGGAAATTATTAATTTGAAGGCCTGGGAGAACAATGACAGCAGGGTATTATTTGAAATTCTGCTGGATCGATATGATATTGGGCAGCTTATTGATCAATATCAATTTCACACTGTAATTTCAAGGGATGACATACTTAAGATATTTGCAGAAAACCTAGAGGAATTAAAGGATTACGGGAACAAGGCAAGGGCAATTAAAATATTGGCCACATTGATTTATGCCCATGAGGATGGACAGGATGCCATCGATACCCTGCAGCATCACAATATAAATGAAATTGGCATATTAGATAAGGATTACATCTATATCGTGTACCGAGGGAAAAAGATAAGGCTGGAATTTTTAAAAATTGCAGATAATGATACAATTATCAACATTCAAAAGAAAACAACCCGAAATAGTAAGATACAATATGACGAACAAAATCCTACCGTGGTTGCCTCGAAAAATAATGCCAGTAGAATTACTGTGGCAGGCTATTCGGCAACGGCCGCTGACTCAGACCTATTATATAATGAGAGAATTTTTAATTTGAAAAAAATCACCCTAGAGGAAATGAAGGAAAATTATGGGACATTAGATGAGCTCATTTACAATCTAATCATTATGAATCAAAAGGGTCGGGGCTCATATTTAATTTCAGGCAGTGATATGGGAGTGGGAAAATCTACTTTTTTGGCAGCCACCATAGAAAAGGTTCCCAATTATTGGGGAATTGGGATTTTAGATACCCAGGATGAGTTGCAGGCTCGAAGGAAGTATCCCTGGAAAAATATTATTACCCTGATAGAAAACCCCAGGCGAACAATCGCCGAACAATTTCAGACAATGCTAAAAATGGCCAGAGATGTTCTGTTTGTCGGTGAGATTACAAAGTCTGAAGAAATCAGCCAGTTGATTAATTGTTGTTTACGGCTTAACGCCGGGGTGGGGGGGACGATTCATTTGTTTTCTCCCTTTGAAGCGGTGGCTAGCTGTAGAAACCTACTTATGGGAACGGATATGTATGATGATAGCCAAAAGGCAGAGGAGGATATTTCCAGGGGAATTGATTTGATTTTTCATCTAAGTAAGCTAGAGGACGGTAAAATCATCATTGAGAGGGTTGTTGAGATTTGTTACCTTGAAAAAAACTACGATCTTCCCCCTGAAACAGATGGGCCCATGGAGGAAAGGCTATCGAATTTAGTTAATATGGCCCAGATCGCCCTATCGAAATACCTTTATCAAAAATGCTACCGCTATAACGAAATTATTCGCTTTGATAGAGGGCATATGTGTTGGCTTCCGGTTAATTTGCCTTCAGACAATTATTTTAAAAAGCTTCAGCAATTTGTTTCGATAGAAGAAATTGAAGCCTTCAAGCGTAGCTTTAGGGATAAAAAGGCCAAAGGCGGGTGCTGAAACAATGATCATAGGGTATATTAGCTTAACGGCAGCCATAGGGCTTTTCGCTATTTTCTTAATTACAAAGTTAATCTTGGTATTTCGTAAACGAAAATATTTAGTCCGTAAAAAAAGCATTAATCCCTTAAGAAGTCTTCGGCTTGCTTTAGAAAAAAACAATGAATTCAAAAAAATATTAAATACCATCGCCATCAGAATCGGAATCTATAATAATTACTCAATGGAAAAAAATAGAGAATACAGTTCCCTTATGCTAATTCTCTTATTGATCATCGCAGCTTGGATATTAAAAGTGACCTTATCTGTTCAAACGGTTTTGTGGTATGTTAAGGTGCTGTATTTGCTGATGGGTATGCTGGTATTGGTATTATTGACCTATCTGACAAATTCCATTGTATTGTTAAAATTTACGCTACAATTGCCCGAGGCCTTTAAGATACTTAACAGTCGATATACCACCGAAGGAGACATTCTAAAGGCCATCGATATTTCCGTAGAAGATTTTAGTGGTGCAATACAAAGAGAAATGATTCGCATTAGAAATGTTTTGCGAAAAAATAACCGAGAAAAGATAGATGAAACCTTTTCGCTATTGGAACAAATGTACCAAGACGAGTATTTTACCCTTCTGTTAAATTTAATTAGTCAAGCCTACTATAAGGGGGGGAAGGAAGGTATTAAAAAGCAGTTTGAAAATATTACCGAAGAAATATTAACGGATATTGAAAATAAAAAGGACTTAATCTTGACCAGCAGGATGTATATGCTGCTGGGTATATTACTTCCCCTGGGATTACCACTCATTAACAAATTCAATGGGGCTGCCCTGGGGGAAAAGTCGACGGAGTTTTTACGGAGTGGTTATGCAGAACGTATGCAATTGATGATTTTAATTACAATTATCTTTTATATCGGCACACTGTTATACATGGAAAAAACCCAATGAAGGAGCAAACCCCATGAAGATAGATAAATTTCTATTCCTTATCCCCTTGTTTTTTGCCATCGTTATTTCGTTTTATATATTCTTCAATAGACGGAATATAAAAATAAAGGCATTAAAGGTCATTCGGCAACGAAGCCTTTATAAAAGATTGATTTTCACCCTGGAAAGGAAGCTCATTCCATTAAAGAAAAACAGGCTGTACCAATGGTATGAAGAAAGGCTGAAATATACATCGTGGTCAGTGGCGAAATATATTATCTGGAGACTGTTATTTTTAGTCTTAATTCTTATGGCAGCAGGAATCATCAGGGTTACAGACATCAAGGCGGACAGTCAACATATTTTTCGCAGCTATTCATATTATATGGAGCCCATCTATTCCCTCAGTATTCCAGAGGAGATGAAGGAATCAGCCTTAGAGCAGGAAGTTTATTTTTTAAATCAGGCTTTGTCGATTTTGTCGCCTGGAAAATTCAAAAATCTTGATAAGATACAGGTAGAGGCAATCATTTATGATTTGATTGCTCAATCGAATAACGAGCAGCTTCAACCAAATCAGATTACTGCCAATAAGGTTTATTATCGACTCAGAGACTTTTATCAAATTAAGCAATATCATAATATTAAATTTTTAATAACAATTCTCATATTAAATGTTTTTCCTCTAATGGGGTTAGGGCTTTATAACTTGATGATTAAGGGAGATAAAAAAAGGGAGCTTCGTTTTCTAAAACGTTTGATTATTCTCAATGGTAGTATTAAGCCGGTGGATTTTATTGAGGTCTTAGTCCGGTTAATTGATAAATCCAAGTATTATGAAAAAATGCTTAGGGCTATTGAAAGAGAAAATAAGAAAAATACAGTTTCCAATCAAACAATTTATCGTCAGTTTATTCATCGAGAAAAGGATATTGACATTAAGCTATTTTTGGAAAAGCTCGATCAGGCAAATAATTATGATTTTGACCAGGCCATTATCAATATAGAAAATGAGTTCAAGCTGGAGCGAAGACAGCAAATCAGAAAGGTAAGAAAGCAAATAGAGTTTATTCATGCCTGGGGAATTATTGGGAGCTTCCTGTTGATTGCATTACTAACAGTATATATGCTTAGACCGTGGTTAACGGCATACGATATGAATCAATTAGTATAGAAGAAGGAGCGAATCATGAAAACAGTTATAGCTACAATAATAATTTCTGTAATGTTACTTGGACTAACAATGGTTGGAATTCAGCTCTGGCGCAATAATATGGAATTAATCAATGTAGCGGCAGGGAAGGTTGAGGATCTGGAAAAGATCAAGGTCACCAGCATGCTTTCACTGGATCAAAATTTGGTGAAGGGAGGTGACGTAGTTTCAGTTATACGTTATTATAGCAGGGATCCAGAGGTAATGGTTGAAGTGACTGTAGGGGGGATCACAAAACAGTATATTGACGAATCATATGTGCCTGATGAATTTTCAATTTCCTACGAAGAAAGCTTTTCTTCTGTAATTATCTATGAGGAAACTAAAATTAAAAAAATCGCGTACTTACAAAAAGAGTAAAGGGGTGCTTGTAAAATGGATAAAACAATTGCAACAATTGTAGGAATTGTACTGGTATTGGGGTTGATTGGATATGCTGTACTGGGACAGGTATCGGGGGCCAAGGATATGGGGGACCGGGCTGCCATTGAACAGCATAAGGTAAATCAAATGCTTCAAGATCCCAATATTGTTACTGGTAATACTGTCAAAAGCTACAGTGGTACTGGAATAGGGTTGGATATTAGAGATGCGGATAATGATCGATTAAGCATTTCCAACGTTGTGGAGGGAGCTTTGTTTAAAATGACAAAATCCTATAATGCTAATGGGGAGCTGGAAAGCATTAAATTTGAACAAATTGACTTAAGTCGATAAACTAATTTCTGAAAGGATGGAGGTTAACATGATAGGAAAAGTGATTGCTGGAATTGTATCTGTTATATTAATCAGTTTTATGGTGGTGTTAATCTCCCTATACTTTCTGCAGGAGACGGTGAAGGGTGAAATCAATGAATTGAATTATCATATGACTGAGGTTGTCGCCACCAATGGTATATTAACCCAGAGTCTTTTTGATCGTTTTTCAGATCAGATTGGAAGATATGGAAGCTACTTTGTCAGGCTAAAACTGGAAAAACAGATAAAACCGGGGGTCTACGATGTTTATTTTGATTATGAGGATATAATCGACAAACGACTGGCTATAGGTGATCGTATTACCATATATCTGGAGGATCAAAACCAAACATTTTTTGGGCGACTGATGTCGGCAAACACTTTAGGTTTCCAGCCGGATAGGATATCGGAAAATCGAATTAAATCTGTTAAGACAGCGATGATTGCAAAAAACGCCAAAGATCTGGTAAAGGGCTATGATGTGATTGTTGAAATAGAGCGGCAAGCACAGATAGATCAGGTGGCAGTTTTTGTGCAAACTAAAATGACAGGTTCGGGAAAATATTATGGTGCCAGCAGTCATCCAGAGGTCAATGTCACCAATCGATATTATGGAGATGATGAAGACGAACAGGCCAATTCAGGCATTAATTACATCTATGATTATGGTGACTTTATACGGAATTTGGAATACGATGCTTTAGGTGAACTTACGCTTATTAAGTTCATTCAACAATAGGAGGCCTTTATGGGACAAGGGGTATCTTTAATTATCATTATGATCTTCTTAATACTACTTTTTTTTGCAGCCTTTCATTTGCAACAAAACCGCTTTGCTGTCGCCGATGTCAAGCACAGCTTGAATTTATCTGCCAAGGCCCTGGCAAAGGCAGTGAATCTGGAAACAACTAATCAAGAGCATATTGCCCTGGGCTATTTTAAAGAAAATATAGAACCTGATATTGATCACGGTTTATTATTGACGGAATTTTATGAAATATTATACAGAAACCTGTACAATCCTGAAGCATATGAAAGCGTAAAGGATCGCATTTTGTTAAAGGTGCTGGTTTATTATGATCGATTCTATATAGCTGACAAACAGGACCGATGGAGTCCCCCCTATTATTTTAATGTAGTACACGAAGGGCAGCTTTATTATTTAACCACCCTTAACGAAATCTATACCTTCAATGAAAAAGGCGAAAAGCAATTAATTAAAATTACTGCCCTAAATATGACAGAGGTTGAAAGGGAAGAAATAATTATTAATCGTATTAATGAAAGGATTGCTTTTGAAACAAGTCGATTTAATGAAGGGGTGCCTTTGGCTGTTGAAATACAAAATCCTGCATCGGTAGATTTTGAGTACATTCGGAATTATGGTCATTTTAATGTATTGGATGGCCTGACCTTTTTTGTGATCTACGGGGAGGAACATAGCGTTGGAATAGACCAAAGAGAATTTCAGTTTACTAATTATAATGTGGTGGGCTATACCCTGGAGGTAGAAAAGGGAATGGCCAGATAAAATAAGAAGCTATTGGCAGGATACAGCCAATAGCTTTTGCTCATTCCCTATCTTTGGTGAGCTTACTTAGATAACGATAGATGCTGGGTTCAGAACAACGAAGCTGCTTTGCCACCTCGCTGACGGCTCCCTTCAGCATAAAAACACCTTTTTGATTCAAAATATCGACGATATTGAGCCGTTCCTCTTGCGTCAATCGATCGATAGGAATATTGGTTTCCGCCAGAACCTTATTCAAAACGGTTTCAACCACCTCTGTAATTGAACCGGAAAGGGTTTCCGCCTCATCTAAAAGGGAATTAACAGATTCATAGGTACTGTTTTGTTCTATTAATTCATCGGGATGACAGAGCTTTAATATTTGATTGCAAATATCTACATATTTTCGATCATCAAAGTTAATACATAATAGTCCGACAAGCTCTTCATTTTCATCTTTAATAAATAGAGTAGAAGATCTTAAAATACGTTGATCATTAGAAACACCATTGTAGTTGAGCTTGTAGTTACTGTTTTTGTAGGTTTTATAGGATACGACATTTAATCCGAAATTCGTCATGGGTGCACCAACAGTTCGTCCGCTGACATGTCCATTGGCAATTGCCACAATTGAGTTGGTGTGATCGCCAATATCATGTAAAGCTATTTCATAGTCAGGCCCCAGGGCCTTCCCTAAAAACTCCACTATAATACTGTACTGTTTCAGTAATTTATCATCCATTTTTTTACCTGCCCTTCAATTGTTTATTGATTCAAATTAAAAAGTGAATTATAGTCTATTCATATCATAATTTCAGATGAAAGTGAAAAAGGTGTAAGTGATTAAAAAAAGAGATTTACGTCGATCGAGTATTAAGTAAAGAAAGATAATTTAGAACGGCGTCTTGGCTTTATACAATAGATTAGCATAACAAAAGGGAATTTGCAATGAAAATAGCAGTTTGATTATAATTTATTATTATAATAAAAAATAATTAATCTATTTTGTTAATGCAAAATTAATTGAATGAAGGAATTTCAAAGGGTATCAGACTAAATGGATATACTTAAGATACTAGCAATTTTTAAGTTTAATAAAAAGTTATTGAATGTGTTGACAAAAAATTATAACAGTGATAATATTATTTCAAAGGAGGCGAAGGAGTATGAAAAAAATTATTAATACAAAGAATGCACCGTCTGCCATAGGTCCATATTCTCAGGGAACCACAGCGGCAGGGCTAATATTTGTCTCTGGTCAGCTGCCAATTGATACGAAAACAGGTGAGTTTGTACCAGGAGGCATCAAGGAACAAACCAGACAATCTCTGGAGAATCTAAAACAAATATTAGAATCTCAAGGCTCAGGGCTACATAATGTCTTGAAAACAACAGTATTTTTAAGTGATATAAATCATTTTAAAGAAATGAATGAAGTGTATGAAGCAGTATTTGGAGAAGGTAACTATCCTGCACGGTCGGCGTTCGAGGTGGCGCGGCTGCCTAAGGACGCATTGGTCGAAATAGAAGCCATTGCTGTCGAGGGTTAACAATATAGAATTTATTCATTTAGAATAAACTATTTTATATTTTAAATGAATGAAGATAAATTAAATTAAAAGTGGGAGGTCTTTGTTATGGGAGTAAAATATGTACCAGAGCCATTTAGAATTAAAATGGTAGAGACAATTAAGATGCTAACTCGGGAAGAAAGAGAACAAAAAATTGCTGAAGCCAAGTACAATTTATTTAATCTTAAGGGCGAAGATGTATATATTGACTTGTTGACCGACAGTGGAACAAATGCAATGAGTCAAGAGCAATGGGCTGGCGTAATGAGAGGTGACGAAGCCTATGCCGGTTCTGCAAGTTATTTTAAACTTATCGAAACAGCGCAAGACATTTTTGGGTACAAGTATATTCAGCCAGTTCATCAAGGCCGTGCCGCAGAAAAGGTTCTATTTGGACTGCTAATGGGAGAGGGTCAATACTCCATCTCTAATATGCATTTTGATACAACAAGGGCCCACGTAGAATTAGCAGGTGCAAGGGCTATTGATTGTGTTGTTCCTGAAGCTGGTGATCCAACAAAAAGAGCACCCTTCAAAGGAAACATGGATACCCAAAAATTAGAGGCTTTAATTAATGAGTATGGTGCAGATAAGATAGCTGTTGTGATTATGACTGTGACAAATAACTCCGCAGGTGGACAGCCGGTATCTGTACAAAACGTAAAGGAAACAGCGGCGATTTGTAAAAAATACGGTATCAAGTTCTGTATTGATGCTGCACGATATGCAGAAAATGCTTACTTCGTAAAACAAAGAGAAGAAGGATATGCAGATAAATCAATAAAAGAAATTGTAAAGGAAATGTTTAGCTATGCAGATATGTTTACAATGAGTGCTAAAAAGGATACAATTGTAAACATGGGTGGGCTGCTTGGTATTAAAGAAGATGAAGAACTGTATCAGGGTTGTAAAGGACGCACAATTTCATATGAAGGCTTCGTAACCTATGGCGGGCTGTCTGGTCGTGATCTTGAGAGCTTAGCAATTGGACTTAATGAGGGCCTAGACGAAAATTACCTGCGTTATCGTATTGGACAAGTGGAATATCTAGCGGGACGTCTTGATGAAGCAGGCATTGCATATCAATCACCAGTAGGTGGAC
This sequence comes from Alkaliphilus crotonatoxidans, assembly GCF_054658015.1. NCBI lineage: Bacteria > Bacillati > Bacillota > Clostridia > Peptostreptococcales > Natronincolaceae > Alkaliphilus > Alkaliphilus crotonatoxidans. The sequence continues at coordinate 1,065,965 of NZ_BAAHXS010000006.1, read as the reverse complement.
ATGGTGTATTCGTAGATGCAAAGGCAATGCTTCCCCATATCCCCTATTATGAATTTCCAGGACAAGCCCTTGCAATTGAGCTTTATAAAGAGGCCGGAATTCGTACATGCGATATAGGGTCTTATATGCTAGGAAATGATCCCGATACAGGGGAACAGTTAAAGTCAAACTTTGAATTTACCCGTCTTGCAATTCCTCGCCGGGTCTATACACAAGCGCATATTGATGTGATGGCCGATGCGTTGATTGCTATCAAAGAAAGAGCAAAGGAAGTAAAAGGCTATAAAATCACATGGGAGCCGCCAGTCCTTAGACACTTCCAGGCAAGCCTTGTTCCAGTAGAAAAATAAAAAACTTACCTGTGGCTATTGCCAGCAATAGCTGCAGGTAATTCTTACCCTTAAAATATTAGACCTGAAGATGTTAAATATAAAAGATAAGAGGTGGAACAATGCCAGATAAACATAATGAAAACGTTGTCATGGAAAATGAGACGTTGGGGGATCGTGATACGTTTAATTCTAAAGTTGGGTTTATTTTAGCATGTATCGGTTCAGCTGTTGGTATGGGAAATCTATGGATGTTTCCCTATCGTGTAGGTCAATTTGGTGGTGCGGCATTTTTAGTTCCTTATTTTTTATTTGTTATGATAATTGGTTTTACAGGGGTAATAGGTGAGATGTCCTTTGGGCGTGCCATGCAAACGGGCCCGTTGGGAGCATTTAAAAAAGCCTTTGAAAGACGGAATAAAAAAAATGGTGATTTGTTAGGACTCATTCCTGTGTTAGGATCTTTGGGAATTGCTATTGGCTATGCTGTTGTTGTGGGATGGATACTGAAATTTACTGTGGGGTCCATTTCCGGAGCCGTAACAACGGCAGCAGACAGCGGAGCTTATTTTGGGCAGATAGCAGGCCCCCTCGGGAGCGTAAGCTGGCACTTTGCTGGGCTGGCGTTGACATTTATTGTTATGCTTTTAGGCATATCAAATGGGATTGAAAAAGTGAATAAGTTCATGATGCCGGCATTTTTTGGATTATTTGTTATTTTGGCTATTCGGGTGGCGACATTACCGGGGGCGACGACGGGATATCAATATTTATTTGTTCCTCAATGGGAGCTTTTAAAGGATCCGAAGACATGGGTCTATGCCTTGGGTCAGGCCTTCTTCTCTCTGTCACTGGCAGGGTCGGGTACCGTTGTATATGGAAGCTATTTGAAAAAAACAGAAGATGTTGTTGGATGTGCCAAAAATGTGGCAATTTTTGATACAATAGCGGCTATGCTGGCGGCGATTGTCATTATTCCTTCGGTATTTGCCTTCGGATTGGATCCGGCAGCAGGACCACCGCTAATGTTTATCACCATGCCCAATGTGTTTAAAATGATGCCCATGGGCCAGCTGTTTGCGATTTTATTCTTCGTAGCAGTATTATTTGCAGGTGTCAGTTCGTTGATGAACTTGTTTGAAACGCCCATTGAAGCCTTGCAACAGAGATTTAAACTATCAAGAGGTACCTCAGTGGCAATCATTGCAGCTGTTTCCGCTCTGGTTGGTCTAATACTGGAGGATGCCGATAAGCTCGGAAGCTGGATGGATGTTGTTTCCATCTATGTCATTCCCCTTGGCGCACTGTTGGCAGGAATTATGTTCTTCTGGGTTTGTGGACCAGGATTTGCCAGGGAACAGGCCCAATTGGGACGGGAGAAAACTATTGGTGCCTGGTTTGAACCTATGACAAAATATGTTTTCTGTGGACTAACGATTGTTGTATACATTTTAGGGATTTTTTACGGCGGTATTGGTTGATTCAGACTGTAGATTTCACTTTATCTCAATATCAAGGGATGTCATATTATCGATATGAACATCCTTTTTTCATCTATTGGAAAGTTTCGTTTATAATAACTAATTTAAGAGAACTTTTCGTCAATAATTTAACCCGGTCAAATTTTCCAATACTGTGGGAAATTTGTCCCAGGCTAGATCTCGTAATCTATATAACCCAGGGCACTGGTGGTGTAAAGGGCTGCTGAGTTAAAGTATGGTTTACGGGGCGAAGCTAAAAGTTTGATTGTTATTGTAGACCTTTGGTTATAATAAATATAGTTGACAGCGGGTATCTAGTTGATATAATAAAATTATTGAATTAATATTTAAGTCATGTTTTTACATATAATGTAGCTTAACTTGAATAAATTAACTATTTTAAGGGTGATTGAATGTTTATTGATCGAGCAGTAATACAATTAAAGGCCGGTAAAGGCGGCGACGGGGCTGTGGCCTTTAGAAGAGAAAAATATGTTCCTGCAGGGGGCCCCCAGGGCGGTGACGGCGGAAAGGGAGGAAATATCATCTTTGAAGTAGATGAAGGTATGCGAACCCTTATGGATTTTCGATATAAAAAACACTATGTCGCTGAGAATGGTGAAAACGGTGGTAAAAAAAACATGTTTGGCAAAGATGGCCAGGATTTAGTATTAAAGGTTCCTCCAGGAACCATTATTAAAGAAGAAAAAACAGAAAGAATACTGGCGGATTTAACAGATAAAAATGATCGTAAAATTATAGCCCGTGGTGGAAAGGGAGGCAAAGGAAATACTCATTTTAAAACTGCAACCCGACAAGCACCACGGTTTGCCATAGCAGGTGAAGCGGGGGAGGCATTAACCGTTGTATTAGAATTAAAGCTAATTGCCGATGTAGGATTAATTGGCTTTCCTAATGTTGGGAAGTCTACATTTTTATCTGTAGTAACCAGTGCGACACCTAAAATTGCAAACTATCATTTCACCACCATTACGCCTAATTTGGGAGTAGTATCAACTAAGTATGGAGATAGCTTTGTTTTAGCAGATATACCGGGTTTGATTGAAGGCGCCCATGAAGGCGTGGGACTGGGGCATGATTTCCTGAGGCATGTGGAAAGAACAAAGCTGTTAATTCATGTATTAGATGTGGCCTCGGTAGAAGGGCGAAACCCCCTGGAGGATTTTGAAAAGATCAATCAGGAGCTCAAACTTTATAGTGAAAGGCTGGCTAAAAAACAACAAATTGTTGCGGCCAATAAAATAGACCTTCCTGGTGCAGAAGAACAGCTTGAAATATTAACAAAAAACCTGGAGGAACAGGGGATCAGGGTGTTTCCAATTTCTGCTGCCACCAATAAGGGCTTAGATGATTTAATGGTATATGTTTCAAGTAAATTAAAGGAGATAGAAGATCAAGAAAGAGAAGTGGTTTCTGAAGAGGAGACAGAAAAAATATACAAATTTAAAGATGAGCCTGATAACCTCTATACCATTCGTAAGGAAAATAGTACTTTTATAGTAGAAGGAAAATTTGTAGAGAGACTTGTTAATTCTACAAATTTTGATGATGTAGATTCTTTAGCCTATTTCCAAAAAGTGTTGAGAAGGAGAGGAATTATCGATGAACTAAAGGAATTGGGAATTAATGATGGTGATCTAGTTAAAATTGACGAAATAGAATTTGAGTATTATGACTAGGAGACGGGGGTAAAGTAGTTATATGAGCTGTATTAATTGTGAAAATTGCAAATTAGATACGAAAACATATTTCTGCATTGCAAAGAATGATTTTGTCGTAAAGGAACGGGAACAGGCAGTAGAGAAGGTTCGTTCAGGCTGGAAAAAGGGCGTCAAGGAATACGAGGTTCATCGAAGAAAGGCAAGGAAGGAAATAGAGGTTTAATAGAAAAGGAGCAGATTAATGTTAACAGGAAAGCAAAGAAGCTATTTAAAGGCGTTAGCCCATAAAGAAAAGCCTATAACCCAGATTGGTAAGGGGGGCATTACTGAAAATTTTATTGAGCAGTTGGATCTAGCCCTTGAAGCCAGGGAGTTGGTGAAAATTTCGCTGTTGGAGACAAGCCTGCTGGATGCAAAGGAAGTTGCCAATGAGCTGGCAGAGGAATTAAGGGCTGAATTTGTTCAGGCCATTGGTAATAGGTTTGTTTTATATCGAGAATCAAAGAAAAATCCAAGAATTCAATTACCCAAAAACTAGTACATTGTGTACTGGTTTTTTTATGCTTTTATTTAAAATACGGTGTTGAATATATAAAATATTCCCCTTTAAGTAATTTTACCGGGCAAGAGAGTATTCAATGACGAAATTTATTGTTTGAAAATTATTCAACAACCTTAAAAAATAAAAGTTTATAGAAATATTCAATAGAATGTAAAAAATATTATTATTGTATTGGAAAAAGTGCCGAATTATCAATGAAATTTTTGAGTTTATATTAAAATATTAATGTATCGTTAATTTAATTTTTAAAAACGATTAGTCTAAGAATATCATCTGGCGCTGTTCTGTAAAACCAGTTCAAATCATACTTTGAGAGGAACTGTGTTTTTTTATGCTAAAAATAACAAAAAATATTTAAATAATACAAATTCTAGCAGGAATATACAATATTATATCGAATTAAATAATAAATTGTAACTTTAAATTTTGGAATTTATGTAAATGAAACTAGGAAAAGAGGCCTATGAATGAATCATTTTAAGGTGATTCAGAGTATTCTGTTACTATGTTTAATAATAGCTGCAGTGTACACTGATATCAAATCTAATAAAATAAAAAATAAGCTGGTCTATTCTATGATGCTCATGGGAATTGTCATCAATGGCATGTCGGGGCAGCAGGGAATAAAGGAATCCTTTTTTGGAATACTGCTTCCTGGTTTATTCCTTTTACCTTTATTTCTCCTCAGGATGCTCGGTGCAGGGGATATTAAGCTATTCAGCGCTATCGGCTCCATCACAGGAAGCACATTTATTATTAAGTGTATGCTCGCTTCATTTTTAGCAGGCGGTTTGATGGCCCTTTGTATTATGATCATAAAGAAAAATATGAGGATAAGGTTAATGAATTTATTTCAATACTTAAAGGCTTCTTTTCTTACCCGAAGTTTGCTGCCTTACCAGGATTTCAACAGAAAGGACAATGGACACTTTCCCTTTGCGGTGGCCATCGCTTTGGGGACTTTAATCGTCAGCTTGCAAATAAAAATATAGAGAAAGGAAGGGAAAAATGGTTAAAATCAATTTAATTATTGCAGATCCCGATTTAGCCTATTTAAAGGCTATAGACAGTTATTTTTCAGAACATTATTCCCATCGTTTTCATATTTTTCTCTATTCTCATGGAGAAGCTTTGGCCAAAAGAACAGTGATGAACGTCGATGGGGCTGACATATTACTTGTAAACCCTAAGCTATTGACTGAAGAAATCGAAAGCGTATACGAAGGTAAAATCATTTTATTGTCTGAAGGCAGGCTAGGTCAGCATTTAGATCAATATCCTAGTATTTTTAAATATCAGAGGGGAGACATGCTGGCAGCAGATATTTTACAGAATTTATCGCTACTCACTAATGATGTAACGCCTCTACAGGTTAGTACACGTTCTGCCAAGCTGGGGCTGTTCTATTCGGCAGAGGGAGGTGCGGGAAAAACCACCCTGGCTTTGGCGTTAGGGTCGCTTTTGGCTGGAATGGGAAAAGAGGTGCTTTATCTTAACTTTGAAATTTTTCCGTCGACAGAGTTATATTTTGACTGTCAGCGTACCCAGCAGGGAGGACAGCTCTATTATTATATGAAGGGAGATCAAAAACAGCTAAAAATGAAGCTGGAAGGTTTGCGGCTAAAGGATCCTTCAACACAGTTAAATTATTATCCGCCTGCCGAAGTTCCATCGGAATTCAATGAAATTACACCTGATGAACTAAGGAATTTTATTCACGAAGTTCAAAAGAGTGGTCTTTATGACTATGTTTTAATTGATGTAAGCAGCAGCTTCGATGATAAAATTGAGACCATGTTAGAACTAAGTGATTCAATCGTGCTGCTGATTAATGATACCCCAGGGGGAAAAAGCAAAACGGAGATTTTGTTTAAAATGCTGGAGGTCAATGATTTCCATAAGGATAAGATGATCTTGTGCTATAACCGGGTCAAAGACCTTCAGGCTTTGGAGGAAACAAAGAAAGACCTGCGGCTATATTTACCCTCTGATCCCAGTTTGCTTATTAAAAGAGGGGCATTCTATCAAATAAATTTGAACAGTCTTTATGTTAAATCCCTTAAAGGATTGGTTGAAAGCTTTGTTAACTTATAACTGAGGTGTAATATATGGAAAAAAGGCCTTTAAATGAAGTCATAGAGCTGGTAAAGGAAAAGGTTAGGGAAGGACTGGACCTAAAAAGTAATATAGAGGACGATGAAATAATTGATGTGATTGAAAGGGTTGTTTTTGATATTGCCAGAGACAACCGACTTATGCTTGCAGAAAAGCAGCAGGTAGTAGAGGCTGTTTTTAATGGACTAAGAAGATTGGATATACTACAGCCCCTTTTAGAGGACGACACGATCACAGAGATAATGGTAAATGGGCCTGATATGATCTTTATCGAGCGACAGGGGATGAGTCATCAATATCCAAGTCGTTTTAGCAGTCAACAGAAATTGGAAGACGTTATTCAGGCCATTGTCTCAAAGGTCAATCGAGTAGTAAACGAATCGTCCCCCATTGTAGACGCCAGGCTTCAGGATGGTTCCAGGGTCAATGTGGTTCTGCCACCCATTGCCATCAATGGCCCGATATTAACCATCAGAAAGTTTCCCCAAAAACCTATGACAATTGAGGATTTAATCAATGGTGGTGCTATAACAGAAGAAGCAGCTACCTTCTTAAAGCAGCTCGTGGTGGCAAAGTACAATATTTTCGTTTGTGGGGGAACTGGTTCAGGTAAAACTACATTACTCAATGTGCTATCTAACTTTATTCCTAGGGAAGAAAGAATCATTACGATAGAGGATTCAGCAGAGCTGCAAATCCTTGAAATAGATAATCTGGTAAGGCTTGAAACCCGTAATGCCAATGTAGAGGGAAAGGGAGCGGTTTCTATTCGGGAGCTAATCAGAGCTTCCCTGCGTATGAGACCCGAGAGAATCATTGTAGGGGAAGTAAGGGGAGCCGAGGCAATTGATATGCTTCAAGCTATGAATACAGGTCACGACGGGTCCCTTTCAACTGGTCATGCTAACTCCACGAAGGATATGATAAGTCGGCTTGAGACCATGGTTTTGAGCGGGTCCCCCCTTCCATTAGAGGCCATTAGACAACAGATTGCTTCGGGAATCGATATTATGGTGCATCTTTCCAGGCTAAGGGATAAGAGCAGACGTGTCATGGAAATTTCAGAGGTTGCAGGAATTGAAGGGGGACAAGTTAAATTAAATCCACTCTTTCTCTTTGAGGAATTTGAAAGTGGTGACCAGGGCCCATTGGGGCGGCTTATTCGAACATCCAATTTATTATTGAATACCGATAAATTAAAAATGGCGGGTATAGCCTGGAAAGGATAAATTATGGGGTTACAATTTATATTAATTTTAATAGCAATCATATCCTTCTTGATCATTCTTTATTTGATGTTTCCCGGTAGACTGCAAAAGCTTAAGGAACCAGCTCTTTTGAGAAGTAAAGGTGAGAAGCCTCAAAATGAAATGAAAGATTACAGCACCTATCAGATGCCCTTTGGCGAAAGGCTTATATATATTTTTCAGGCCATGTTAATATTATTTCTCCTGGGCTATGTGTTCTATCAACATTTACTCCTTTCATTGGTTTTAACTCCCCTAGCCCTGTATTATCCTAAAATCAAGAGAAAGGAAATAATTGTAAGTAGAAAGCTTCAACTGAATATTGAATTTAAGGATGCCCTTTATGCCATATCTTCTTCCCTTTCGGCCGGGAAGTCCATGGAGGCATCCCTTCGGGATGCCATTAGGGATTTAAAGCTACAATATGCCGGCGAATCAACATTCATCATTTCTGAATTAGAATTAATCATCGGCAAGCTGGAAATGAATGAGACTATCGAAAGTGCCTTCCATGACCTGGCTTCCTATTCTCATCTGGAGGATATACAGAATTTTGTTGATGTCTTTGTTACCAGCAACCGTGCTGGGGGGAATCTGGTGGAAGTGATGAAAAATACCAGTAAAATTATTGCGGAAAAGTTAGAGTTTAAGCAGGATTTGGAGCTATTACTGGCCCAGCGAAAATTCGAACAACGGGTATTGATGGTGCTGCCGGTATTACTGATTATAGTTTTAAAGGCCACTGCTCCGGATTATATGGCCCCGGTCTTTACTACAGCGGTTGGAAGGGTCGTGATGACAATAGCCCTGGTTCTGATGGGCATTGCCCTTTGGTTGTCTAAGAAAATAATGAATATCGAGGTGTAGGCATGGTCTTTCAAATCATTTTTATTGTCTTACTTATTGTAGAAATTACTTTATATATAATTGGGCGAAAAAGATATAGCCAAATGTTTGAGTCCTTAAATCAAAAACAATATCCCTTAAGGCAAATGCTGCCAATGGGTTACCTCCTTTTGGCAGAGACAGGCTATCGGTATCAGACAAACTACGATAGAAGAATGGCGTCTCGTTTTAATGAGCTTTACGGCCCTAAGGAGGGGCAAAGATATTTGAGAATTCACTGGGCCAATCAGGTGACAATGGTTCTTATTATTTTTCTCATATTATCGATCTTTGCTGTCGCACTGGAGGACAGCCTTGATCGAGAAGGAATTTTAGCAGTGCTGCTGCTGCCTGCTGCTGCCGTTTATGGGCTCAATCAAGAGGTCAATCAACAGGTTAAGAGAAGACAGATGCTGTTAAAGCTAGATTTTACCGAATTCCTCAACAAATTAATTTTATTATTAAATGCAGGAATGAATCTATCCAGGGCCTGGCAGAAAATCACCGAGGAAAGCGAAAGTGAACGGCCCCTCTATCATGAGCTTAGGGTGACGCTGGCAGAAATACGGGGAGGCAGATCAGAGGCTGAAGCCTATGAAGACTTTGCCAATCGGTGCAGGACTCCTGAGATATTTAAATTTATAACGCTGGTTCTTCAAAATATGAAAAAGGGAAGCGGAGAAATGGTGGGCATGCTCAGGCTGTTATCCAGTGAATGCTGGATTATGAGAAAAAATACAGCCAAGCTGTTGGGTGAGGAGGCCTCTACAAAGCTATTATTTCCCATGATGGTAATGTTTTTTGCCATTATTTTAATTGTGATGACACCGGCTATTTTGGCCCTGTCACAAATGTAATGGTGCTATTCGATGAAAGGGGGTGGTTAGAATGTTAAAACTATTGAAAGAGTTTATTTTAGAGGAAGATGGATTGGGTACTGTTGAACTGGTTCTTTTAATTGCGGTGTTAGTAGGTTTAGCACTTATGTTTAGAAAAACGATTGTTAGATTTGTTCAAAATGTGTTAGGTAACATCGAAGGAAATGAACTTGATCCAAATTCGATTGAAAACGGAATTTAATTAAAATTCTTATGGGAGGCTAGGGTTATCCTGGCCTCCTCAAAAAGGATGGGGGCAATGCTTAAAAAGCTGGAGAATCTAAGTCAAAAAAAGAATTTCAATCGAAGGGGCAGCATGACCATAGAATTGGCAATTATATTTCCTGTTATGATCTATGCCTTAATTACTGTATTTTATATATTATTGATACTATATGAATATGCAGCAGTACAGTCCCTTGCAGACCGAACTGCAATGAATGGTGGTTTAACTTGGTCTAGGCTGGGCCAGTCGGCTGAAAGTAAATCATTGCTTGAATCTGGAGAAGTAACGCTTCGTCAGCTTAAGACTCCCCTCTATTGGAGATTGGGGATATTTAGCAATAACAAAACTAAGAAAGATATTATTAAAGAATATCTTCAAGAGGAGCTGAAGGAACATCGGCTGTTAACTCCAAAGGAAGCTGTAATTGATGTAGACTATAAAAATTATCTATTTTATCAGAAGCTTATTATTGACATCCATATCAAATATCAACCCCCCTTTCCCTTTATTAATCAAATTATGGGAAGTAAAGGTCATCAATTGACCGTTCGTTCAGAGGCAAGGGTAAAGGATGCCCCTGAAATCATAAGAAATATAGATTTTGCAGGGGATTTACTGGAGGAATTTGAGGTGACCTCGAATTTAAAGGAAAAATATTTTGATTCTATACGAGAAGTAAGAGACAAGGTACAGAACTTTTTTAAATAGGCAGGGGTGAGAATACTGAAAGCAAGGGCACAACAGGGGGCAATTACCGTTTTTTTTAGTATTATTTTGCTGATTCTGATTACCTTGACAGGAATCATTGTGGACGGTGCCAGAATTAGAACTGGAGAAACCATGGCTAGAGAAGCAGCCAATACCGCCCTCCATTCAGTTTTGGCAAATTATAATGAAACCCTTAAGGAGGATTATGGATTATTTGCGATGGAATTAAAGGAGGAAGATATCGATCGGCTATTATCCTTTTACATAGAAGGCACCTTAAGGCCCCATGAAAGGGCAGATTTATTATTTGATAATCAAATTCCATGGGATCTTTACGACTTTTCAATTGAATCACTTAAAGCAACCCCGATGTATTCCCTGACAAACGACGACGTTATTGGCCAACAAATTCTTGAGTTTATGAAATATCGTGCACCAAAGGCTATTGTTGAGGAGGGACTCAATTATTTTTTTGAGCTTGAGAAGGTTGGCCGGGCTGCTAAGGATTTAGAACAAAAGCTTGAAATAGAGCGGGAGTTGGAGTCCCTTTCGCAAAAACAGCTGGAGCTGGAAAAAATCATTGATCGCCTGAATTCCTTTAGACCAGATTCACATGTGGCGTTACTGGAAGATATGGCTCAGGAGGTCAATGACAGAATTTATTATCAGGAACGTAAGCTGGAAATAGAAGCGCAGCAGCAGCGTATTAGAGATTATTTGTCGGCCACACAGGACCCCGAGGAAAGGAGGTCTTATTCAGAAGACTTAGCAGACCTCAGAAACCAAAGGGATGAGGCCAATCGAGGAGAAAGACGGGCTGTCGAAAACATAGGCAGAATCCATAGGGAAATCACTAATGCTATTGTTTCTGCCATGTCGGACTGTAATCAACTGACCGTTACTTCTCAACAGCTAAAGCAATTAATGGCACAGATAAAAGAAAAAACCTTGGCAATGGAGAGGAACTTAAGCCAACGAAGCTCATCTGACAAAGATGAATATGAAAAGCATCTTATGGAGGAGCTTGAAGGTTATCGGGAATTTTTAGAGGGAGAAGAACTAATCGAGCTAATAGAAACGGCAGAGAATACAAAATTAATTTTAGAGGAAAGTAAACTGAAATTAGACAGTGCCCATCAAATTGCCCTGGAAATCACCGTTGATTCGAATCAAAGCCTAGGTCAATTGAATCGGGCCATCAATGAATTCAGACATACTATAGGGGCTGTTAATCTGGGGTTAAATTATCAAAAACCAGATGTTCCAGAGATACCTTCTACCGATGCCGGAGATTATAAGGACAATCGAAGGGAAGTGGCATCGAAGGCCAATGCGTTATTTAAGGAAACCAGGGGAAATGATATTGTCATTGATTCATCTACCCTGGCTCGGCTGCCCTCCCGGGGAGCAGGCTCGGAAATCGATAGTAATGAGGTTGAATTTAATGAAAAGAGCGGCAGCAAAGGCTACAGTGAAGGAAGCTTATCAGAGATTGGTCAGCAGACTTCCATTATTATGTCAAGCCTGGAACAGATCAGAGATCATCTTTATATTAACGAATATAGCGTTGGTATCTTTAAAACTGCCCTCTCAGGTCATGAGGATTTAAAGTATAATCTGCGAAATCAGTCAAAGGAGCAACGGATTTCCTTTTTTGATTATGAAGTGGAATATATTTTATATGGGAATCCATCACAGGAAAAAAACCTTACGAAGGCAAAACGAGATTTGGTGGCCACCAGGTTTGTATTAAACTTAATCTATGTTTATCGAAATCCTGAGCTGCTGAAGGCAGCAACGGCCCTGGCCGCTGTAATAGCGGCACCCCTGGGGGGAGCTGCCATGCCTTTGATAAAAACCATGATACTGTGTGGTTGGGCCATGGGATACTCCCTTGAAGACGTACAAACCTTGATGAAGGGTGAACGGGTAAATTTTTATCGAGGCCAAGATCGCTTTAAAATGGGTTATGAAGACTATCTAAGACTATTTCTGTTAAGACCCGGTCTTTCTCAATCCCTCAAGCTCAATAGAATTAAGGACCTTATTCAATTAAATCTAGAGAAAAATCCCTTATATGACAATACAGTCGATATAAACCGCTATTACACCTATCTTCAACTGGAGCTTGATTATTCATTAAAGGTATTGTTTCTCCGTTCCTTTAGCGCCCAGGGGGATGGGCCTGTCATGGGAAAAGACCGGCATCAGATGAAACTGCTGCAGTGGCAGGGCTACTAAAGAGGTGTATTAATCAATGAAGAATACAAAAACAAAGGGCTCCATAACTGTTGAGGCGGCGATTGTTTTTCCGCTGCTTATATGCTGCATTATTACAATTGGTTTCTTCAGTAAAGTTTACTATACACAGCAATTGATCCAGCACGCTATTACCGAGGCTGCCCAGGAATTATCGAGCTTCAGCTATGCCTACTATAGCAGCGGCCTTTATGAAATTCAGCAGGATGTAGAACATGGTTTGAATAGTGGTGCTGCCCAGGCCGAGGAGCGGATGGAACAGCTCCAGAAAACCTACTTTGATCTGATGGAGGTGGCTTCAACGGTTCAAGAGGAGCCCACGGAAATCCTTGACCAAATAGAAACCATAAGAAGCAGCTTAGAGGACACTGCTACGATAGGGAAAGAGATTTTAACTAATCCCTTGGCAGAATTGAAAAGTTTTATTTCCCTAATGGCAAGGGATTTTTACGATGATGGAAAAACAGCGGTAGGGAATACCATTGTTAAGCAGCTGATGAAAAAGCACCTGTTAACCTCCGGCGAAAGGGATATTGAAAGGCGTATGCAAAAGCTTCATATCGTTGATGGATGGGCAGGGTTGGATCTCAGCAGGTCTCAGTATTTTGACCGGCAGGGCGAAATTGATATTGTAGTTACCTATGCCATAGACTTACCTGTACCGATAAAGGTAATTGGTGAAATTCCTTTGCTTCAGCGAGTTGTTTTGAAGCCATGGATGAAGGGTGCCTTACCTGATCAAAGCACAAAGACCGGATTAGGCTCCAACTTGCCCGATGATCTGGTGGATCAAGTGGTGGAGGCGGGTTATGATGTTTGGGCCCTGCCTGTTATGCAGCGGGGAAGGGAAATTAAAGGACTGTTGGGTAGGAATTTAGCAGAGACCTTTCCTAAAATTGATTCCCTGGAGGATGGTAGGGCCATTGCCATTCGAACCCATGATACCCGCTTAAAAAGTAATCAGGGAAAACAGTTCTATTACCAGCTTACAGCCGATATTCGGGAATTGGAAAACTTTAAAGAGGCCAGTCATCAAGGAGTAAAAATTGGGCCTGGTGATTATCATGAAAAAAGGCTGCACATTGTGGTTCCTGATGTGGCCCTTTCCGATGAGCAAATACAATATTTAAGAGATGCAAAGGAATACGCCGGAGCCCGAGGAATTGGAATAAAAATTATTGTTGTCAAGTAAGGAGGAAGGGAATGAAAGCATTATGGATGATGGCACTGGGGATGATAGTGGGCTATGGCCTATGGTGTCTGGCCAACCAAGAAGGCTTTATTGGTATTGATGATGCCAGGCCAAAAAATAATTGGAGGTCAAAGCTAAAATACCCCGTAATACTTACCATGGGAGGAACTATGGCGGGATTGTACCTGACATATGGCTGGAGCACAGGGCTGGTAATGAATACCTTTTTAATCTGCTTTTTAGCCTTAATCAGCTTAATCGATATAAGCTATCATATAATCCCCAATCGAGTGTTAATAATTGGCTTTCTCGTTGGTTTGTTATTTATAATTATTTTTTCCCATCAACGGCTACCTGAGGCCCTGTTGGCCTGTGGAGCAGTGGGGGGATTAACAGCTTTAATTTCCTACGGAACCAAGGGTGCCTTAGGAATGGGCGATGTAAAGCTATTGGCCTGTCTGGGAATTTTATTAGGGCTATGGGGATTATTAAAGGTGCTTTTATGGGCGACAATACTGAGTGGATTAACCGGCTTAATATTACTGATGACCAAAAGGGTTACTAAAAAGACCTCCATGCCCTTTGCACCCTTTATATTGATTGGCAGTCTTTTAATCTTATTTATTAGATAGGGGGGCGTCTATGAAAGAAACAACAATCTTTGGATCTGAAATTTCTTATGAAAATGATATGAATGGCAGCTATCTTGTATTGAGGCCTCAGGAGCAAATAATTTATCTGCACCAAATAGCCATGCTGATGAACTCCTCAATTCCGGCTACCTTACCCTTTAATCACCGGGAAAGGGATGGTCTTCACTTTTTGTATTATGAAATTACCTCAAGGCAACCATTAAAAATGATTTTAAACAGAAGGAAGCTAAAGCAGCAGGAGCTATTGAATATTTTATTGGAAATACTTCAAACACTGTTAAACAGCAGTGCCTATCTTCTTAATTATCATAACTACTTATTGGATGAAAGCTATATTTATTTAACTCCTTCCCTGGAATTATCCATGGTCTATTTACCCTATGAAAGAGAGGAAAGCAACACCATAACAGACCTGAAGGCCCTGGTTAATCGGCTGATTTTAGCCCTTGACCCCAATGAAACAGTAAAGGATTCTATGCTGCATAAAATTTTAATGGCTATTAATGAAGACCAATTAACAATTCGAGATTTCCACAGGCTTCTAATGAAATTGAAGCTGGATATAGATAAAAATCTATCGACTAGAAGTGTAAAAATTCAGGAAGAATTTATGGAGATTAGTGCTTCGAAGGAGATATTGAAGGAAGATATTCCTAAAGCTTCAAAAAACAAGATAAATCGAGGCCAGGAGCTTCAAGGGAAAACTCAAGGGAAAACCCAAGAAGAAAAGCTGCCTGACGATCAGGTAACCAGCAGGTTAAAATTAATTTTTTTCCTTATTCAGGTAATCATACTTGTCATTACAATATTAATGATTACAGAAACTGCTTTATTCCGTAGGGAGACAGGTGCCTTTGACAGTACAGCCCTTTTGGGGTGGGGAATTTTAATTCTGGTACTGGACATCTATCTATTTAAAAAGCTTCAATTAAAAAAAGTCTTGAAAAAACCGAAGGATAAAAAGAATAAAGAGCTGCTGAAAACAATAAAAATGAACAAAAAAGAAATTGTGAGTCAAAATAAAGGTAAAGGGCCGCTGAAGGAAGAACATAGGCAAAAACCCGTAAATGACAATATGCCAGTTATGCCTCAGGAAAGCTACGTTACAGAGCTGGTAGAAATAGGAGGTCAGGATTATCCACAATTAATGGGAGTACAGGATGGCCTGGTGCAGTGGGTCGAAATTAATAAGCCCTCATTCATTATTGGAAAACTGAGGGAGCAGGTTGATCTTCAGATCACCGACAAGGCCATCAGTCGAATTCATGCAGAAATTCTCTGCTTAGAAGAGGGGTGCTGGTTGAGGGATTTAAATTCAAAAAACGGTACCTATTTAAATGGAAATCGAATTAATAGTAATGTGAATTATCCTATTAAGGACGGAGATCATATCAAATTTGCCAATCGAGAGTTTACCTTTATCATGAAGGAATAAAAAAGAATTAATCAGCCCATTCATTTTCGTGATTTGGGTTTCTTTTTTTGAAGGAAAACAAACAGTAAAGGAAGAATAACTATTAAGCTTACTAAAATAATTGTGAAGGTTTCTGCTTTTATTTCATAAAGTAAAATAATTGGGAGCCCAGATATTCCGATTGACAACAATGAAGCTATGTGGAAATTTAACCGGGGACTTTACAGGTTGAAAGGAGGACATAATATGAAATGTATAGTGATTCATGGAAGTCAACGCAGGGGGAATACCTACCGAATTACCAATGCGTTAATAGAAGAAATGGAAGCACTAGGCCATTACAGCTTTGAGGAGGTTTTTTTAAAGGATTTGGACATGGAATTTTGCCTAGGCTGTAATAGCTGCTTCCTAAAGGGAGAGGCCTATTGCCCCCATCGGGAAAGTATTCAGGCACTGGCTGAAAAAATAGAAGAGGCCGATACATTGATTGTCACTTCACCGGTCTACTCATTGGGGCCTTCGGCCCTTGTGAAATGTTGGATAGACCATATGTCCTATCGGTTTCATAGGCCCCTTTTCTTTTCTAAAAAAGCGCTGGTCATTGCCACCACCGCCGGGGCTGGCGCTACCAAAACCGCTGGATTCATTAGAGATACTTTAATGCACTGGGGCTTCAATTGGGTGGGGCAATTAGCGGTTGAGTGTAGAAGCTTGAATTATCAAATTGATGAAAAGGTTCAAAAAAAACTAAAAAATACAGCGAAAAGTTTTCACAAAGAATTAACCGTAAAAACATTACGTAAACCAAGCTTCAAAAGAGTCATGTATTACAATGTATGGCGTGCCATGGCTGAAGCAGGAAAATCCGAAAAAAACGCAGATTATTGCTATTGGCAGAAAGAAAATTTATTCAATACTTCCTTTGCACCGAGTGTTCATATAGGTTTTTTTAAGAATGCCCTGGGAAATATGGTCTACAGTTCATTTAAAAGGTTGATAAAATAGGGTTAATCGTAGTATCATTTAGTAAGACTGTAACGTAATTGGGAGGTTTGACAATGAAAACAAGGCTGTTGATGATCACGCCTGAGAATAGGGAAATCAATCGGTTTAGAAAAAAACAATTTAATAATTTTATACAGATTACCATGCCCTATCTGGCGGCCTTTGTCAATACTGACCACTATGAAATCATTTTGATCGATGAATATAATCAAAAAATACCCTATCATGAAAAATATGATTTAATTGCAATAACTGTTAATACACCTAATGCGTCCCATTGCTACGAAATTTCCCGCCATTTTCGTCAGGAAGGGGCGAAGGTAGTCATGGGAGGACCCCATGTTACCCTGCTGCCCCAGGAAGCCCAGGCTTATTGTGATTATCTGATTATAGGAGAAGCTGAAGAGACCTGGCCACAGTTTTTAACTGATTTTCAACAAGGTAGGGCAAAATCCCTGTATCGCTGTAAAAATGTCCCCAGCCTTGATCATATTCCAATACCCAGGAGGGATTTAATCAAAAAAAGATTTTTCACAAAGGGAGCCGTATTTGCCTCCCGGGGATGCCCCTATCAATGCAGCTATTGCAATTTGAAGCAGATATACTGTGACGCCTATCGAACCAGGCCCCTTCAAGAGATAATTAAGGATATTGCTGCTATTAAATCACGATTTTTTGTATTCTGGGACGATAATCTATTGGGAGATATTGAATTTGCCAAGGAACTATTTAGAAGGTTAAAGGGAATGAATAAAAAATGGGCTGCCCAGGTAAGCTTAGATCGATGTAAAGACAAAGAGCTCTTAACCCTGGCCCAAGAGGCAGGCTGTATTTATTTTTTTGTTGGGATAGAATCCTTTTCAGAGGACAGTCTTGAGGGTGTTAACAAGGGGTTTAATCGGGTAGCAGAATACAAAGATATCATTAGTCTGATTCATCACCATGGCATTGCTGTTCAGGCAGGCATCGTCTTTGGGTTTGATCATGATGGCAGGGAGGTCTTTAAGGATACCCTGAAGGCCTGTAACGAGCTGGGAATAGATGGGGCTACCGTCAGTATACTTACACCCCTGCCCCTTACTCCGGTGTATGAAGAAATGAAAAAACAAAATCGACTGATTACTCAGGATTGGCATTACTATAACGGGAAGACCAGAGTAGCCTTCCAACCGGTTCATATGTCTCCCCAAGAGCTATTTCAAGGATATATGTGGTTTAGAAGGGAATTCTATTCTTTGAAGTCTATATACAAACGATTAAAGACTTCCCGCACGAATATAATTTATAACCTAATCGTCAATCTGGGTTACGGGTGGAGTTTGAAACAACAAGGGGATAATAGCAGTTTAGTTGATAAAAAATAACAAATAACAAGGGAAGAAAACAGAAGGAGGAAATACAATGTCGAATAATTATGTTAAGCCGTCAATTTTACCCGGCTTTATGGAGCTGCTGCCGGCAGAGCAAATACTCTTTAATAAGATGATGGACACAATACGTGGTGTTTATGAAGCCCATGGCTTTGTACCTCTAGATACGCCTGTTATTGAAAAAGAAGAAATATTATTGGCCAAGGCCGGCGGAGAAACCGAAAAGCAGATATACCGTTTTGAAAAGGGTAAAAACAATTTGGCCTTAAGGTTTGATTTAACTGTACCACTGGCTCGATATGTGGCTCAGTATTATAATGAGCTGAGCTTTCCCTTCAGAAGGTATCAGATCAGTAAGGTCTTTCGGGGAGAAAAGGCACAGCGGGGAAGATTCCGTGAATTTTATCAATGTGATATTGACATCATTGGGAATGAAAAACTCAGTGTGATTAATGATGCAGAAATATTAAGTGTAATCTATACCTTATTTACTTCCCTAAATTTTGAAGACTTTACCATCAGAATTAATAACCGCAAGGTTTTACAGGGATTCCTCGAAGGCATTAAGGTAGAAAGGAAGCCAGAGGTTTTAAGGGCTATTGATAAGCTGGAGAAAATAGGCATTGAGGCGGTCATTAAGGAGCTGGAAGCCCTTGGACTTGAGAAAAGGGCTGTTGACCGATTGGTCGATTTTATTAGCCAAAAGGGTACCCCCAGGGATATTATTGATTACTTAGGGGGCTTAGACCTTAAAAATGATCTTTTTCAGCAGGGTATAGCAGAGTTAACTCAGGTTTTGGGAGCCATTGAGGCCTTCCAGGTGCCGGAGCGTAACTATCAAATCGATCTCACCATTGTAAGGGGGCTGGATTACTATACCGGAACGGTATATGAAACCATTTTAAATCAATATCCAGAGATTGGTAGTGTTTGCTCCGGAGGGCGATATGAAAGCCTGGCAGAGAATTATACCGACAAAAAGCTGCCTGGAGTGGGAATATCAATTGGTCTAACAAGGCTATTTTATCAGCTAAGGGAGGCTAATATTATTCAGCCGGCGACTGCCACCCTAACAGAGGTGCTGGTGGTACCAATGGATGAGGGAAGTATGAAATATGGTTTAAAGGTGACGAATGGTTTAAGGAAAGCGGGAATCATTACGGAAATATACCTGGAGGATGGAAAATTTAAAAAGAAGCTGAACTATGCCAATAAGCAGGGAATACCCTATGTAATTATCATTGGTGAAGATGAAACCGAGAAGAATCGGGTATCCCTCAAGGAAATGTCATCGGGCGAACAGAAAAGCCTTAGTCTTGAGGAGGCCATAGGTCTCATTGAATCTCAAAATAAAGAATAGGTATTGGTGAGGCCATTGACCCAGAAGATGATAATTTAGTAAATTTTCCTTGATGTAGCGGACTTTATCAAATATAATTGTTAAATAATAGTACTACATGCAAAAGAGGAGGTCATTTCATGACAACACCGAATAATCCAGTTCAATCTAATTTTATTATTAATTTAATAAATGATGACCTGAAAAATAATCGTAATGATTCTCGGGTTCATACACGATTTCCGCCGGAGCCCAACGGATATCTCCATATAGGCCATGCTAAGTCAATTTGCTTAAATTTTGGACTGGCAGAAAAATTTAACGGATTATGTAATTTACGGCTGGATGACACAAACCCCAGTAAAGAAGAGGTAGAGTATGTTGAATCAATTAAAGAAGATATTAAATGGTTAGGCTTTGACTGGGAGGATCGTTTGTACTTTGCTTCAGACTACTTTGAAAGATTGTATCAGCTGGCAGTTCAGTTAATTAAGGATGGTAAGGCTTATGTGTGCGATCTGTCTCCCGAAGAGATGAGGCAGTACAGGGGAACCTTGACAGAGCCGGGGAAGGAAAGCCCCCATCGAAACCGCTCCATTGAAGAAAACCTGAAGCTTTTTGAGAGGATGAGGGCAGGTGAATTTGAAGATGGCAGCAGGGTACTCCGGGCTAAAATTGATATGAGCTCGCCTAATTTGAATATGAGGGACCCGGTCATGTATCGGATTTTAAGGGCCCATCACCATCGGACCGGCGACCAATGGTGTATTTATCCAATGTATGACTATGCCCATCCCCTGTCAGATGCCTTTGAAGGAATTACCCATTCAATTTGCACCCTGGAATTTGAAGATCATCGACCGCTGTACAATTGGTTTATTGAAAATTGTAAGGTTGAGGCCAAACCTCAGCAAATAGAATTTGCTCGGTTAAATTTAAGTGACACCGTCATGAGTAAGCGAAAGCTCCGAAGGCTGGTGGAGGAGGGGCTGGTATCAGGCTGGGATGACCCAAGAATGCCTACCATCAGTGGATTTAGGAGAAGAGGCTATACACCGGAGGCCATTCGTGACTTCTGTGACAGAATTGGAGTGGCCAAAAGTAACAGTGTGGTTGATATTGCTATGCTTGAGCATTGTATCAGGGAAGACCTTAATACCAAGGCTTCCAGGGTTATGGCGGTCTTAAAGCCCCTTAAGGTGGTTATTGAAAATTATCCGGAGGGGCAGGTTGAAGAGCTAATAGCTGAAAATAATCCAGAAAATCCTGAAATGGGAACTAGAACTATACTCTTCTCCAGAGAAATTTATATAGAGCAAGAGGATTTTATGGAAAATCCGCCTAAAAAATATTTCCGACTTTTCCCAGGAAACGAAGTACGACTTAAGCATGCCTACATTATCAAATGTGAACAGGTTATCAAGGATGAAAAGACCGGTGAAATTTTGGAGCTTAGATGTACCTATGATCCTGACACGAAAAGTGGCAGTAACACCAGCGGCAAAAAAGTTAAGGGAACCCTTCACTGGGTTTCAGCCAGCCACGGAATTCCTGCAGAGGTCAGACTTTTTGAACCCTTACTGCTTGATGAAGAGGCAGAAGACAGTTTGGAAAACGACTTTTTATCTAATGTGAATCCCAATTCCATTCAAGTGATGAAGGCTGTTGTTGAGCCTAGTCTAAAAATGGCTGCCAAGGGCAGTAAGTACCAGTTTATGAGACATGGTTATTTTTCTGTAGACCCGGTAGATTCAAAGGAAGGGGCTCCTGTATTTAACCGTATTGTTTCCTTAAGGGATACCTGGGCTAAACTAAACAAAAAATAAGTGAGTGATCCGAGGCAAATCATGCTTCGGATTTTTTCCTTCGTTTTTAAGTAGAAAATCTAATAAATGAAATATTTTCCCTTTATCAGAAGAACAATATTTGTTAGAATATTATAGATGCCGCTGAAATAAAGCAAAAGAGGTGCAAAAATGAATTCAATCGATTGTAATAAACAGGCAGGGAAGAAACGTTATGGAATATTGGGCGGTACCTTTGACCCCATTCATAACGGACATCTTTTTATTGCCCAAATTGTTCTGGAGGCGCTTCAGCTGAATAAAATTTTGTTTATTCCCAATAGAATATCGCCCTTTAAAGAGAAGGAATCTGTTACAGAAGCCTATCATCGAGGTGTCATGACTGAAATTGCTACGGCTGATAATCTATATTTTGATGTTTCAAGTGTGGAAATACAACGGTCCGGCTATTCCTATACTATAGACACAGTACGACAGCTTATCTCAGAAAACCCTGTCGATACGGCCCTTTATTTCATTATTGGAACTGATGTTTTTATGGAAATAGAGGGCTGGAAGGATTATCGTGAGCTGCTTAAGTTAATCAATCTGGTCATTGTCACAAGGGGAAATTTTGACAATCGGAAGCTGGACGAAAAAATTGAATATTTTACGAATGAGTATAAGGGAGATATAATAAAATTAGCCATTCCTACCCTGGAAATTTCATCGACCGATATCAGAGACCGGGTACGAAAGGGAAAGAATATCAAGTACATGGTTCCCCCGGGGGTAGAAGCTTATATACATAAGCATGACCTGTACAAAGAGTAAGGGGGGAGTTATATGGATAAAAAGTTAATTGAAGCAATCGAAAGGAAACTTAAAGAGGTAATTAATCCCAAACGATATGACCATACCATGGGGGTAGTAGATGCTGCCATTTACTTAGCCGACAAATATGGCGCAAATCCAGAGGAAGCTCGAATAGCCGCTTTACTTCATGATTATGCAAAGGATTTTTCAGAGGCTGAGCTAAAGGAGTACATTAAAGTTAACCAGCTGAAGGTTGATGAAGTTTTGATGGAGGCCCATGAACTGCTTCATGGCAAGGTAGGAGCCCATATTGCCAAAGCAGCGTTTGGAATTCAAAATGAAAGTATTATTAAAGCCATAGAAAATCATACCACTGGTAATGTCAAAATGGGTATTCTTGAAAAAATCATCTATTTAGCAGATTTTATCGAGGTAGGAAGGGATTATCCAGGGGTGGATGATTTAAGGCAGTTGGCAGAGGAAAGTCTTGACAGAGCCGTTTTGAGGGCTTTTGATAATACAATCGTCTATGTGATAAGGATAGGAAAACCCCTTCACCCCAATACAATCCATGCTAGGAATGAAATCTTAAAAACCATTGAAGGAGCTAGATAGCATGAGAAAAATAAGAAAAAGGTTCTGGTTATTGATTTTCCTTGGGGCCATATTTTTTATAGGCGCTGGGGCCATGACCAATTTATTAATGGCAGGAGGCTTTAATGGTTCAGGCGGAGGAATATTAAACCCACTGAATATTTTTGGCAACCGAAAGGAAAGAATCAATATATTAGTATTTGGTATTGATGCAGATAATCCTGAAAAGGTAGAGAAACGCAGATCAGATACCATTATGCTTTTAAGCGTTGACGGAGCCGGGAAAAACCCTGTACTTCTCTCTATTCCCAGGGATACTCGGGTGCCCATATCGGGAAGAAGCTCCCAGGAAAAAATTAATCATTCCCATGCCTATGGGGGCCCTGAGCTTTTGCTGGAAACCGTCGAGGGATTATTGGGAATAGAAATTGATTACTATGTCAGAATAAACTATCATGCTGTAGAAGAGGTGGTAGATGCCCTGGGGGGGGTCGAAATAGATGTTCCCATGAACATGAAATATGATGATCCTTATGATGATCCGCCCCTTCATATTAATATTAAGAAAGGGCTGCAGGTATTGGACGGCAAAAACGCTGTTCACTTTCTACGATTTCGAAAGGGATATGCCAATCAGGATCTAGGACGAATAGAGGCTCAGCAGCAGTTTGTTCAAGCCTTGAAGGATAAAGTATTGTCACCCTCAGTGATCCCTAAGATCCCGCAGTTAATTGATATATTCTACAGCAATGTTGACACTGACCTTCCTAAAACAAAAATGCTTAGCTTGGGTACCAAGCTGGCTGGCTTTAACAATGAGGAAATGATTAAGCTGACCCTGCCGGGTACCTCCAAGTATATAGGGAATGTATCTTATTATGTAGCCGATGAAGCTGAAGTACGGAATATGCGCAACAGCTATTTAGTAGGAGAAATAGAAAAAGGCTTTGATGTGACTGTATTAAATGGCTGTGGTGTCTCTGGAATTGCTGCAAAATATCAAGGGCTTCTTGAAAAAGAGGGTATTCAGGTTAGCTCGATAGACAATTATGAAAGCAGTAATGTAGCGTCGTCCTTTATAGAATATCCAAAGGGCTTTGAAAAACAGGCTAAAAAGGTGGCAAGTCTGTTTAAAATAAAGGATTTAAGGGAAAAGGAAACCCCTTCAGATTCAACAATAAGATTAATTGTAGGCAGTGACTTGGCGAATTAAGCTAAATTCATATTAATCCCCTGACATATATTTGAATGATATCAATATATTTATATCGATATGGTTCTAGTACCTAGCGTCATTTAAATGATGCAGCGTACTAAGTTGTGATCCATTTCATAAATCACAGCATTAGGGGGATAATATGGAGACATTGATTGTTTCGATGCTATTTTTACTTGGCCTGGGTATGACCATTAAGGGCGGCGATTGGTTTGTGGAATCGGCAATTTGGCTGGCAAAGGTAACCGGTATTCCCAATGTAATAATAGGAGCCACCGTTGTCAGCATTGCCACCACCCTGCCAGAGCTATTGGTGTCTACCATAGCCACCTATCAGCGGTTTTATGACGTGGCCATCGGCAATGTGGTTGGATCAGTTATTTGTAACATAGGCCTCATATTGGGACTGACAGCGGTACTGACACCCGTTAAGATTCAACGCAGTACCTTTTCCATTAAGGGAATATTCATGATAATAAGCTGCTTATTGCTTTTTTTTACAGCAGCCAATCGCATGATTACCCCCAGAGAAGGAACTGTATTTCTAATTTTTTTCGCAATCTACATTGGTTTAAATATTATTGAATTAAAGCACAGCAACCGGCTTCCCAATAGGGAATCTGTTAACTACAATAGTAAGGGAGCCCCGGGGCATCATATATTAAAATTCTTAGGCGGAGCTCTATTTGTTATAGGCGGAGCTCGACTGCTGGTCACCCAGGGCGTTGTATTGGCTCAGATTATTGGCATACCCGAACAGATAGTCAGCCTTACCCTCATTGCCCTGGGCACATCGCTGCCTGAATTAATTACCGCCATTTCTGCCGTTGTAAAAAAACAGCAGGGGATATCGGTGGGTAATATTATAGGAGCAAGTATTTTGAATTTACTGATGGTAATTGGGATATCCTCCAAGCTAAGCAATCCTGGCATTGTGATCAGCTACCAGAATGTTATGCTGGGGGCAACCATATACAATATACCTCAAACCCTTTATTTTGATTTACCGGTTGCTGCCATATTGATAGCGATATTGGTGCTGGGGGGGATTGTATTTAGTAAAATAAATCGGATTTTAGGGGCTATAATATTAGGCATTTATTGTGCTTATTTATTTATTCTGGCAAGATTATTTATGTAAACGGGAGGAATTATATGGAAAAAACTGCATTTGATTTAGTTAAACGAATTGTATATCATATTGAAGATAAACTAGGAGAAGATATTATTGTACTAGATTTGTCAAAGGTCAGCTCCATTTGCGATTATTTTGTCATTGCCAGTGCTGCCTCCAGCAGACAAGTGAAGGCCATTGCCGATGAAGTTGAAGATCAATTGACCAAAATAGGGGTAAACCTGTCTCATAAGGAAGGGTACCATACAGCACGATGGATTTTAATGGACTATGGTGATGTGGTGGTTCATCTATTCCATGAAGAAGATCGAGCCTTCTATAATATAGAAAGAATCTGGCGTGATGCCTTAACGGTTAATATTGACAAAATTGAGAAAAATGATTTATAATGTTATATAAACTAACTTAACAAAAAAATAAAAACAACACTTCGCTTAAGGGTAGGTGTTGTTAATTTCATAGTTTTTCAGGGTCAAAGGAGTAGTAGGCATGAAGTCCTTTAAGAGAGTCGGTGGTTGGTGCGAACCGATAGGGAAAACTGCTGAACTTGCCTGTTTAAAAAGCCCTAGGAGGGGTTCCTATATCAACCGTAAAAGTGGACTTTCTGTCAATTAGGGTGGTACCGCGGGCTTTAGCTCGTCCCTATGTTGACCAGGAAGTTTTTTGTATTTAGAAACAAATTTGAGGAGGAATCGTATGGGTAATTATCAATTTAATGAAATCGAAGCCAAATGGCAAAAATATTGGGCCGATACCAGGGCCTATGAAACGGGAGAAAATGAAAAGCCCAAATATTATGTTTTAGAGATGTTTCCCTACCCGTCAGGGAAAATACATATGGGCCATGTGAGAAACTACTCCATAGGTGACGTGGTGGCTCGTTTCAAGCAAATGCGTGGCTTTAATGTACTGCACCCCATGGGGTGGGACGCCTTTGGCTTGCCGGCTGAAAATGCCGCTATTAAGCACGGTATTCACCCAGATATCTGGACAAAGAAAAACATTCAGGAAATGAAGGAACAACTAAATACGCTGGGACTAAGCTATGATTGGAATCGAGAGGTTGCCACCTGTAATGAGGATTATTATAAATGGACCCAATGGTTGTTTTTGAAATTTTACGAAAAGGGACTGGCTTATAAAAAGGAATCGAGGGTCAACTGGTGCCCCTCCTGTGAAACAGTACTGGCCAACGAGCAGGCCGTAGGGGGCCATTGTGAACGCTGTGATAGCAAGGTTGGAAAAAAACTGCTGAACCAATGGTATTTTAAAATTACCGACTATGCCGAAACCCTTCTTGAAGATATTGAAACCTTGGATGGATGGCCTGAAAAGGTGAAAACCATGCAAAAAAAT
Source organism: Alkaliphilus crotonatoxidans (assembly GCF_054658015.1). Taxonomy (NCBI): domain Bacteria; kingdom Bacillati; phylum Bacillota; class Clostridia; order Peptostreptococcales; family Natronincolaceae; genus Alkaliphilus; species Alkaliphilus crotonatoxidans. The sequence goes on along the minus strand of NZ_BAAHXS010000006.1, from coordinate 1,039,719 downwards.
TGGATCGGGAAGAGCGAAGGTGCTGAGATTGATTTCCCCATTGAAGGCTATAACCATTCCCTTAGGGTTTTCACCACCAGACCCGATACAATCTATGGTGCAACCTATATGGTATTGGCACCGGAGCATCCCTTTGTAGCTGAATTGACAGCAGGAACAGAATATGAAGCACCGGTTAAGGAATTGGTGGATAAGCTTCAGCATATGTCTGATATTGAAAGAACCTCTACAGAAATTGAAAAGGAAGGATTATTTATAGGACGATATTGTAAAAATCCTCTTTCTGGTGAGTTAATTCCCATCTATATTGCAAATTATGTTCTAATTGACTACGGAACAGGTGCTATTATGGCGGTGCCTGCCCATGACCAGCGGGACATGGATTTTGCTAAAAAGTACAATATAAAAATAACCCCCGTCATTGAGCCAGCAGAAAAGGATAATGCAGATGAAAATACGGCCTATGATGGAAACGGTATAATGGTTAATTCACAGGAATTTAACGGCTTAAGCAATCAAGAAGCCTATAAAAAGATCAGTGAAAAACTAGAGTCCCTTGGTGTGGGAAAAAAGACTGTAAGCTATCGGCTTCGGGACTGGCTTCTATCAAGACAACGCTATTGGGGAGTTCCTATTCCTGTAATCTATTGTGAGGAATGTGGTACAGTACCTGTTAAGGAGGAAGAGCTTCCAGTTAAGCTGCCAACCGATATTCAATTTACCGGCAAGGGCTTATCCCCCCTGGCCACCAGTGAATCCTTTATTCATGCACCATGCCCTAAATGCGGTAAGCCAGGAAAACGAGAATTGGATACAATGGATACCTTCGTAGATTCCTCCTGGTATTTCTTAAGATATGCTGATCCCAAAAACGAAGCATTACCCTTTGATAAAGAAAAAATTCGCTATTGGATGCCGGTGGATCAGTATATAGGTGGAGTAGAGCATGCCATTTTACATCTTTTGTATGCCCGCTTCTTCACTAAGGTAATTAACGATTTAGGCTATGTGGAATTGAAGGAGCCCTTTAAGAACCTCCTTACCCAGGGAATGGTACTGAAGGATGGGGCCAAGATGTCGAAATCCAAAGGAAATGTTGTAAGTCCCGAGGAAATTATACAAAAATATGGTGCCGACACTGCCCGTTTATTTGTTTTATTTGCAGCGCCTCCTGAAAGAGACCTGGAGTGGAGTGACCAGGGAGTCGAAGGGTGCTACCGTTTCTTAAACAGAGTGTGGCGTCTGGTGGATGAAGCAAAGGAAAATGATTTGTTCTCAGGAAAGGCTACAGGGGAATCCAAAGAAGACAAAAATTTGAAATATATGATTCATCACACTATAAAACGGGTAACAGAAGATATTGAAGGCAGATTTAACTTTAATACTGCCATTAGTGGTATTATGGAATTGGTGAATGAGCTTTACAGGTATAAGGAAAGCAATAAAGCTACAATCAATGGGGAGTTATTAAAAGAGGGGATTTCAACGGTTATTGTTTTATTGGCACCCTTTGCGCCCCATATAACTGAGGAATTGTGGCAGCTTATAGATGGCAAGGGAAGCATTCATCAATTAAAATGGCCCGAATTTGATACCAGTGCCTTGATAAAGGATGAAATCGAAGTCGTGATTCAAATCAATGGAAAGCTTAAGGATAAAGTTACCATACCGGCCGAAGCTTCCAAGGATGAAATGGAAAAGATAGCAATGGAAAATGAAAAAATTAAAGCTATACTGGCGGGATCAGAAATAGTAAAAGTTATAACTGTTCCTAAGAAGCTGGTTAACATTGTAATTCGATAGGGGGGATAAAATGGCAAAAACACTGCATCCAATTTTAAAAGGCATGATTCCCATGGTAGAAGGAATTGCACGGACCTTTGGGAAAAATTGCGAAGTTGTTTTACATGAAATATCTGAATCAAAAAAATCAATCATTGCCATTTACAATGGACATGTTACAGGTCGTTCGGTGGGCAGCCCCATGTTGGATGTAGGTTTAAAGGCGGTACGGAAGGGAAAAAATGCTGATAATATTTTAAACTATAGAAATAAAAGTTCTGACGGCAGAGTTTTGAAATCTTCAACCATGTTTATTCGCAATGAGGAAAATGAGATTATCGGCTGCCTCTGTATAAACATTGATATTTCAGAATTTGTTGTAGCTCAAAAGTCCCTGGAGGAGCTGATTTTAACTGATTCAAAGGTAGAGGCATCCATGGGGGACTTCATTGCTAATAATGTAAATGATGTACTAATGAATATCGTATCAGAAACCCTTGATGCCTTTGGTAAGCCTGTGGCCTATATGAACAAGGAGGAAAAGGTGAATATTGTTAAGAAGCTGGACGATCAAGGAGCCTTTTTAATTAAAGGTGCAATTGATTATGTGGCTAAAATTTTATGTGTTTCTCGGTATACAATTTATAATTATTTAGATGAAATAAGAGTAAATGGATAAAGGAGGAATTCTATGAGAAAGGTTGTTAACACAGTCAAGGCGCCGGCTGCCATTGGCCCCTATTCCCAGGCAGTACAGGTGGGTAATATGCTGTTTGTTTCCGGTCAAATTCCCTTTGTTCCAGAAACCATGGAATTGGTCTCACAGGATATTAAAGAACAAACAAGGCAATGCCTGGAGAATTTAAAAGCAATTCTTGAGGAAGGCGGCTTCTCTTTCAATGATGTGGTAAAAACCAGCGTCTTTATCAAGGACATGAACGAATTTGGACAAATCAACGAGGTTTATGCCAGTTACTTCACAGATAATAAACCTGCCAGGGCATGCGTTGAGGTTTCAAGGCTGCCAAAGGATGTAAGGGTTGAAATAGAGGCTATTGCTGTAATTGAGTAGATAAGAAATAAAATTTAATCAAATATTTTTTTTTAAAAGCTATTCGATCTAAGGATTGAATAGCTTTTTTATGTAAATATGCATAAGAATTGGTATGATTATGAAAAATATAAGTGAAATTAAGGAAGCTGAGAAAGGAAGAAGGAATATGTCAGATTCGATAAAGCTACAGCCTAAAAATAATCAGGAACGGAAGCTGCCCAACGAAAAATATCAAGAGTTAAAGGATTATATCGATCGCTTACCTGAGAAAGAAGGGACGCTAATTCAGGTTTTACATAAAGCTCAGGATATTTTTGGTTATTTGCCCCGGGATGTACAGCTTTATGTTGCCAGGGCCTTGGGAATTTCAGGAGCGAAGGTTTATGGTGTAGTCAGCTTTTATAATTACTTTAATGATAAGCCTCGGGGGGAAAAGCTAATCAATGTTTGTACAGGGACAGCCTGCTTTGTGAAGGGAGCAGGTAAGCTACTGGATGAACTTAACAGTCAACTTGAAATAACCTCAGGGGAAACCACCAAGGACGGTAAATTTACCCTCAATGGAGTTCGTTGTATTGGAGCATGCGGCCTTGCTCCGGTTCTAATGGTAGATGACAAGGTCTATGGAAGAGTTAAACCGGAGGAATTATCAGGAATATTGGAACAGCACGGAAGGGGGAAGAACTAGTATGAAATCTCTGGAGGAGTTAAAGGAAATCAGAGAAAGGGCGCTAAAAAAAATCAACGTGAGGCAGCTGGGAGAGCAGGATGATATTAAAGTGATGGTGGGAATGGGAACCTGCGGGATTGCCCAGGGGGCTCGGCAGACGCTACAGGCTTTGATAGAGGCCATTTCTGATTTTAAGCTGGAAAATGTTTATGTAGTGCAGGTAGGGTGTATGGGTCAATGCTATGCAGAGCCTCAGGTGCAGATTGAGGTACCGGGGAAGGAACCGGTGGTCTATGGCAGAGTAACGGCCCAGAAGGCAAAGGAAATTGTTGAAAGACATTTGGTTAAGGGAGAGATATTAGAGGAATTAACAGTTGAGGCAAATACTCAATATTAAAACCTAGCAGGAGGGAATCAAGTGAAAAGTCAAAGACAACATTTGTTGGTTTGCGGAGGAACGGGCTGTCATTCCCAGGACAGCCATAAATTAATTGAAGCATTACGGCTTTTAATCAAGAAAAATGGATATGAAAATGAAGTTTCGGTTATACAAACGGGCTGCTTTGGGTTTTGTGAGAAGGGGCCAATTATCAAGGTACTGCCAGATAACATATTTTATGTAGAAGTTAAGCCTCGATATGCAAAAAAAATATTTGAGGAGCAAATTGTTAAAGGTAGAAGAATAGAGGAGCTGCTTTATGAGGAACCCAATTTGCATGAAAAGGTGGAGCACCAAGGGGATATGTCCTTTTATAAAAAGCAGCATCGAATTGCCCTTAGAAATTGCGGTATAATCGATCCAGAAAATATTGAAGAATACATCGGCTTAGATGGTTACCTTGCCCTGGGGAATGCGCTGACAAAAATGAAACCGACAGAGGTCATTAAGCTGATAAAGGAAAGTGGTCTACGGGGAAGGGGCGGAGGAGGCTTTCCAACAGGTACGAAATGGGAGCTGGCCTATCGAAATCGAAATGACAAAAAATATGTTATATGTAATGCCGATGAAGGAGACCCAGGAGCCTTTATGGATCGAAGCATTCTGGAGGGGGACCCCCATAGTGTTTTAGAAGCCATGGCCATTGCCGGCTATGCCATAGGGGCTCAGAAGGGGTTCATCTATATTCGGGCAGAGTATCCTCTGGCAATAGAAAGGCTGAATGTGGCCATTCACCAGGCTCGAGAATATGGCCTGTTAGGAGAAGGGCTCTTTGATACAGATTTTAATTTTGATATTGAATTGAAATATGGGGCAGGGGCCTTTGTTTGCGGAGAAGAAACAGCCCTGATCAATTCCGTAGAGGGGGGACGGGGAGAACCCAATGCCAAACCTCCCTTTCCAGCAGAAAGCGGTCTATGGAACTATCCCACTATTGTTAATAATGTTGAAACCCTTGCCAATGTTCCCCCTATTATTTTAAAGGGACCTGAATGGTTTAGCAGCTTGGGTACAGAAAATAGTAAAGGAACAAAGGTCTTTGCCCTGGCGGGAAAAATTAATAATGTGGGTTTGGTGGAGGTACCCATGGGAATCAAGCTGAGGGATATTATTTATGAAATCGGCGGAGGTGTAAAGGATCATCATGGTCTTAAGGCTGTTCAAACGGGAGGTCCCTCCGGTGGGTGTATTCCAGAGCATTTAATTGATATTCCGATCGATTATGAGAGTCTAAAGTCCATTGGCTCTATGATGGGGTCAGGGGGAATGATCGTCATGGATGAAAATGATTGCATGGTAAACATAGCGAAATTTTACCTAGAGTTTACAGAAGAGGAATCCTGCGGTAAATGTACTCCCTGTAGAATTGGCAATAAGCGCCTTCACGAAATATTAGTAAGAATAACAAAAGGGGAGGGAACCGAAGAGGACTTGGAACGCCTTGAAGCCTTAGGGCACATGATAAAGGAAAATTCCCTCTGTGGATTAGGACAATCTTCTCCTAATCCGGTACTGAGCACTTTAAAATATTTTCGTGAAGAATACCTGGCCCATGTTAAAAATAAAGAATGCCCGGCTGGGGTTTGTAAAATGAAGTAAGGGGTGTAAATGTGAAAAAGGAAAAGGTTAAAATAATAATTAATGATCAAGAAATTAGCGTGCCAAGGGAATATACGATTTTAAAGGCAGCAATTGATGCAGGAATAAAAATACCAACCCTATGCCATTTAGATCTGCATGATTTAAAAATGGTTAATCGAACGGCATCCTGTCGTGTTTGTATGGTTGAAGTAAAGGATCGGCCCAATTTAGCTCCGGCCTGTGCCACACCCGTTAATGAGGGAATGGTCATCCGTACCGACAGTTTAAAGGCCATCAGGGCCAGGAGAATGGCGGTGGAGCTTCTATTGTCTAATCATCCTACAGACTGTCTGATTTGCCCGAGAAACCTACAATGTGAACTGCAAGCCCTGGCTAAGGAATTGAATATTCGAGAAATAAACTATTCAGGCAAGAGAAATGAATTTCATATAGATAGCAGCAGTCAGGCCCTGGTTAAAAATCAGAACAAATGTATCCTATGTCGGCGTTGTGAAACCGCCTGCAATGAGATTCAAACCTGTGGAATATTATCGGCACTCAATAGGGGCTATGAAACTATTGTGGGGCCGGCCTTTAACTTACCCATGGTTGAAACCTCCTGTACCTATTGTGGGGCCTGCGTAGCAGTTTGCCCCACAGCAGCCTTAACCGAGGCAAATCATATCGCCAAGGTTTGGGAGGCGTTGAATGACCCCGAAAAATATGTAGTTGTACAAACAGCACCGGCCATAAGGGTGGCCCTGGGAGAGCTCTTTGGAATGGAACCTGGCACTATTGTTACTGGCAAAATGGTAGCTTCCCTCAGAAGGCTTGGCTTCCATCAAGTATTTGATACAGATTTTGGTGCCGATGTAACCATTGTTGAAGAGGCCAAGGAGCTATTACATCGATTGGAACATGGTGGCAGGCTGCCTATGCTGACAAGCTGCTGCCCGGCCTGGGTCAGCTTTATTGAGCATCAATTTCCTGATTTGGTAGATGTACCTTCCACCTGTAAATCACCCCATATTATGCTTGGAACCATTGTTAAGACTTACTTTGCCGAGAAGATGGGAATCGACCCTAAAAAAATAGTTATGGTGTCAGTTATGCCTTGCATTGCCAAGAAAGCCGAGGCTGCCAGAACAGAGCTTGCTATCGATGATTACAATAATGTAGATATTGTGATTACAACCCGTGAACTGGCTGCCATGATTAAGGAGGCCGGAATAGATTTTAATAAGCTGCCCGATGAGGATTATGATCATCCCCTGGGGGAATCAACCGGAGCCTCGGTTATTTTTGGTACCACAGGAGGTGTAATTGAGGCCGCTGTTCGAACTGTCCATGAATGGATGACAGGAAGTGAGCTGGCTAAGGTAGATTTTCATTCATTGAGGGGAATAAAAGGACTCCGGGAGGCCGTTATACCGGTTAATGGAAGGGAATTAAAGATCGGGATTGCCCATGGCCTTGGAAATGCCAGGCATCTGTTGGAAGAGATTAGAAGCGGCAAATCTGAATACCATGCCATTGAGATTATGGCCTGCCCGGGTGGGTGTATTGGCGGAGGGGGACAGCCCTATCATTTTGGAAACGATGAAGTGGTGAAGAAGAGACAGTTGGCAATCTATCAGGAGGATCAAAACAAAAAAATCAGAAAATCCCATCTTAACCCTGAGGTAATCAAGCTATATGAGACCTACATGGGCGAACCCTATGGGGAAAGGGCCCATCATTTATTACATACCCGATATGAGCCAAAAGAGAGGATTTAAAGGTGGGTGATCCATATAAAAGTGAAATAGAAGGATTTTATAGTACAGGAAGATTGTTTAAAATTTTGAATTACAATAAAATTTAAATAATTTAAATATCCTTAATATTAATGAAAATAAACTGGAAAAGTCTCCTGTTTTCTGTTAGATTGAATAGGGAAGCATGCATAGGTTGAGAAAGGTAGGAGTCTTTATGAAAGATTTTAGCATATTTGATATCGTTGGACCCAATATGATTGGCCCCTCCAGCTCCCATACGGCAGGTGCCTGTAAATTGGGAAAGGTAGCCCACAGGCTGATGAAGGGGGAAATCAAGCAGGTGAATTTTTACCTTCACGGCTCCTTTGCCAAGACCTATCGGGGGCATGGTACCGATAAGGCACTACTGGGAGGAATTTTAGGATTTAATGAGGATGATGAGCGAATTAAACATTCCTTTGAAATTGCCGAAGAAAGGGGAATTGTATTTCATTTTCATGAGTCCGACCTAGGGGAGGTTCATCCCAATACGGTGAAAATTGAAATGGAGAACCAACAGTCTGAGCAGCTGACTATATTAGGCTCATCAATCGGTGGCGGCAATATCGTTATTACGGAAATCGACGGAGTCAAACTGGAATTCACCGGTGATTATCCAACATTGATAATTTCCCATACCGATAAACCCGGGGTCATTGCCAAGGTAACGGCTATTTTAAGTCTGTATAATATAAATATTGCCTTTATGCGGGTATACCGTTATAATCGGGGTAAAAGTGCCTTTATGGTTATTGAAACCGATAATGATATCGATGTGGAGATTCTAAAGCACATAAAAAATGTTGAATATATTGCAAATGCCTATCTGGTCAGTATTAATTAAATAAAGGTGGTAGGATCATGAACTTTTCTAGTGGAATTGAGCTATTAGAGTTGTGCGCAGAAAATAATTTAAAAATATATCAGGTAATGCTGTTAAAAGAGATGGAAGCCACAGGCTTGACAGCGGATGAAATTCTTGAAAAAATGAGGGTTAGTCTTGAAATCATGAAAAATGCTGTCAAAATGGGCTTAGAGGAAGAAATCAAGTCAGTCAGTGGTTTAATTGGAGGAGACGCTAAAAAAATATATAATCGTCATGGGAGAGAAAAATCCGTCTGCGGTTCTTTAATGAGCCGTGCAATAAGCCGGTCTATGGCGGTTTTAGAGGTGAATGCCGCTATGGGGAAAATTGTTGCGGCCCCAACGGCAGGCTCCAGTGGAATATTACCTGGTACATTAATTACCATTGTAGAGGAATTTAATTTATCAGAGGAGGCATTACTTAATGGAATCATCACGGCCAGCGCCATTGGTTTCATTATTTCCAAAAATGCCACTGTAGCTGGAGCAGAAGGAGGCTGTCAGGCTGAAACCGGTTCTGCTGCTGCCATGGCAGCAGGTGCTATTGTCGAAATGATGGGTGGAACCCCTGAAGAAGCATTGCATGCCGCCGCCATTGCCTTGAAAAATGTTCTTGGATTAGTTTGTGACCCCATTGCAGGGTTGGTCGAGGCCCCCTGTGAAAAACGTAATGGTATAGGTGCAGCCAATGCTCTAATTTCTGCTGAAATGGCTCTGGCAGGGGTTAAAAGTATTATTCCCTTCGATGAAGTGGTGGAATCAATGTATCGAGTTGGCAGATGCTTACCCTTTGAGCTCCGTGAAAGTGCCCTGGGTGGGTTGGCCGCCACTCCTACAGGTCAGAAAATTAAAAAAGAAATTTTAGGTGAATAATCAACTAAAAAAAGAAGATAGCCTTAGCCGCTATCTTCTTTTTAATATATTTTTGCTAAATTGATAGTTTCTCCTTGAATATCCGCCATACACATACCTGCGTCTTTTCCGTTGAAATCGGATATAGGCTACAAGAACTTGCCATACAACAAATATTATAAATATAATCAATACATATCTTCCAAAGCCACCCCAGGGTATGAGTGAAGGTTTTAAATCCACAAAGGCTTCAGAAATCAGGTTCACTTCCCCCAGAACCTCGTCTCCTAGGGAATAAATAACCTTTCCAAGAATGGCTCCTTCTTCAATGGGTGCCGTAATATTATCTTCAATTATAATCTCCTTTGTGATAAGAGAGGGGTCTTGATCTTGATTCAATATTGCTGTAAAGGAATCTGCTGTTATTAATTTTATTGAATCAACAAGGCCTTTTTCTACCGGAGCTTCTGACTCCAGCTGATGTAGCTCACTAATCACATGGGATGAGAAATTTTCATACCCGTAATCCAGCAATGTTCTTGTATCTATGTATATATTCTGACCTACGGCTCCCAAAACCACTGAAATATAACGCTGATTGTCTTGAATTGCCGAAGCCACCAGGCATTGTTGAGCAGCATTGGTATAACCGGTTTTAATCCCATCGACGATATCATATTTTATGTTAATGGTTTGTCCTCTGTAATCCATTAGGTTGCCGCCCCCCGTTCCCCAGAGGAACCGGTTGGAATTTCGATAATAACGTTTCTCAGGAGTTTGCTCCGTTTCGTCAAAGGTAAGCATGGTTGTTGAAACGGTTTCACGAAATAAGGGAAACTCCATTGCATGTCTTGAAATAACAGCTAAATCATAGGCGGTGGTGGTATGATTTTCGTCAGGGAGCCCATGGGGATTAGTAAAATGAGTATTTAATGCCCCCAATTCCTTGGCCCGCTCATTCATTAATTTAACAAATTCTTCAATGGAACCCGAGATGTGAATAGCCAACGCTTCGGCAGCATCATTGGCAGATCGTATCAATAGGGCCTGAAAAAGCTCTTTTACAGTAAAGGATTCACCCTTTACCAGGTACATTCCCGAGCCGTCAACATGAAAATCATAATCAATTGTGACAACATCATCCAGATTAGCCTTTTCCAGTACTAAAATTGCCGTCATGACCTTGGTGGTACTGGCTGGATAAGTAGGCTCATGGGCATTTTTATCATATAGAACCTTCCCGGTTTCAAAATCTATTAAAACTCCGTGGGGAGCAGAGATTTCCGGTTCGGCTCCATAGATGGGTTTGGCAAAAATTAAAAAAGCTAGCAATGAGATTAATATGATTTTCATGTTTTTAAAATTCATCCTCATACCCCTTGTCTTATACATTTGATGTTTACCAATAAATATAGTATAACAAAAAAAGCTCCCATTTTTAAGGAAAAAATAAATAAAACTTTAGAGGGAAATCTATGTTGTGATAGAAAATAATAGTATGGGTCAGATATGAAAGATTGATTAAAGGAGGCAGGGGGTTGAATTTAAAGCAAAAAAACCTAATCATCATTGTCGTAGGGATCCTAATGACCGTAGTCATGATTAAGGGATACTTCCAAAAGGAGCAGCCGGTTTATGTACTAAGCGGGCCAGACAGTCCATTGGTGTTAGAGGAAGCTTCTGAAATTGACGGGGTGAATCATGAAACCATCACAATCCATATTGAAGGGCAGGTTAATGCCCCCGGAGTCTACGAGCTTCCTATAGAGCAGCGAGTTATCGATGCCGTTGAAGCGGCCGGGGGTTTGACAGAAATGGCAGATCGCAGCAAAGTTAATATGGCTAAAAAAATCTATGATGAAGAAAAAATATATATTCCGGCCTTAGACGAAGAGGTTGATGATCAAATTTCTTCAGGTCAGGTTAGCCAAGGAGCGAAAAAGATCAATATTAATCAAGCTGGCCAACAGGAACTAACTGCTTTGCCGGGAATTGGAGAGGCTTTGGCAGACAGAATTATTAACTATCGTCAGGAGTACGGAAATTTCAAAAGCCCTGAGGAAATAAAAAATGTAAGCGGTATCGGTGAAAAAAAGTTCGAAGATATAAAGGAGCTTATCGTAGTCAATTAATTTATGATATGAGATAAACAAAAAAGCCCCGATTTCCCGGTGCCAGAGAGTAGGCCTGGGAGTTCGGGGCCTTTCGTTAATGTAAAGGAATAAGCTCTGCTCTAGTTTGTTTTGAAAAAATCTGTCGTTAATTTTAAAACGACACCACTTAGTCCTAAAAGGCCAATTAAATTGGGGATCGCCATTAAGGCATTCAAAGTGTCGGCTATATCCCAAATTAAACCTAGGCCGCCAATAGCCCCCACAACAATAAAGGGAATAAAGATGATACGATAAATCAAGTTTACCTTTGATCCAAATAGATGCTCAGCACATTTTTCGCCATAATATGCCCAGCTTAATATGGTTGAAAAGGCAAAGAAAAAAATACCAATGGCCACAATAATGCCCCCGGGTCCTGGAAGGCCATGATTGAAGGCTTCTGTCGTTAAATCGGCACCACGTAATCCACTATTCCATACACCGGTTGATATAATAGTCAGTGCTGTTAAAGTACAGATTACAATGGTATCGGCAAATACTTCAAAAATTCCCCAGAGCCCTTGACGTACCGCATGATCAGTTTTAGCTGCTGCATGGGCAATGGGGGCACTACCCAAGCCAGCCTCATTAGAAAAAACGCCTCTTGCAATTCCTTGTTTCATACTTTCCATTACTATTGCTCCAGCAAATCCGCCTGTGGCTGCGGCAGGGGTAAAGGCATGCCTGAATATGAGGGCAAAGGCGGAAGGGATTCCGGTGATATTTAGAATAAGAATAGTAATGCTGCCGACCATATAAAACAATGCCATAAAGGGAACAACCCTTTCTGTAATTGATGCAATTCGTTTCAATCCGCCGATAATTACGGCGCCGGCAGCGAGGGCTAGGAAAATTCCAGTGGCCAGGGGAGGAATATTAAAGGTTGATTTTAACGCTACGGCTACAGAATTAGACTGAACCATATTACCTATTCCAAAGGCGGCAAGGGCACCAAAAATAGAGAAGATGGCTGCCAGCCATTTTAAACCCAGCCCCTTTTCAATATAGTACATGGGCCCGCCCACCCAAGCTCCCTGCGGATTTTTCTCTCGATATTGTATGGCAAGAACGACCTCGGCATATTTAGTTAACATTCCAAAAAAAGCTGAGATCCACATCCAAAAAATAGCTCCCGGTCCACCCAAGGCGATGGCGGTGGCTACCCCTGCAATGTTGCCGGTTCCAATGGTGGCCGCCAGGGCTGTTGAAAGGGCTTGAAATGGAGTGATATCACCTTCCTCTGATGCTTCCGGTTTCGAGAGAATTTTCATTAAGGTTTCCCTCATGGTTAAGCCAAATCTGCGAATTTGTAGAAAGTTGGTTCTGATGGTAAAATAAATTCCTGTCCCTACAAGTAAAATTAGCATATAGGGGCCCCAGACAATATTGTTGATGATGGCATTAATCGATTCAATCCTATTGATAAAACCTAGCATAAATTTACCTCCTATCATTCATTATATAAGAATTAAAACCCTCTAAAATCTCCTTTATCCACACCCCCCTATAAACAATCAAAAAATTTTAGGGCCAAATCCCCTTGCCCCCACTTCAAAAGACTAAGTAAAAACGATTGTTAAATAATTGTAATTATATTTTAAATTTATATTAACATATTCGAGAATGAAAGGAAATAAAATCTTTTAGCAATTTATACAATAATTTAACAATTTTTTATATTCACATTATTTTCAAAAAATAATCGTAGAAGTGGGACTTATTTAAGTTAAAAGAGTACTGGGAAGGATAGCCTTGTTTTTCTTCTTTTATAAATGCTAATAATTATATATAATGAAATAATAAAGCTTGTATTTTGTTTTTCTATCATTGCAAATGAATAAATAATGAGGTGATTAGAAATGGGTTTTAAAATACTAATTGTTGACGACGAGCCCCTATTGGTTAAAGGTTTAAAATATAGCCTTGAGCAGGATGGTTATGAGATTATTACGGCTGTTGACGGTGAAGAGGCAATTGAAATGGCCTTTAATGAAGTGCCTGACTTAATTCTACTGGATTTAATGCTGCCTAAGATCGACGGGTTGGAGGTCTGTCAAAAAATAAGAGAACATCAGCAGACGCCCATTATCATGCTGACGGCCAAGGGGGAAGATATGAGTAAAATTTTGGGTCTTGAGTACGGAGCCGATGACTATTTAACCAAGCCCTTTAATATACTTGAACTAAAGGCCAGGATTAAGGCGGTTTTAAGAAGGACCCAAAATGCAGAGGCCTCTGCTGATCGAGTGATTAAAATAGATGACTTTACTCTTTACACCCTGGGTAGAAAGGCTACCATAAGGGAGGCTGATATAAGCTTAACTGCTAAGGAATTTGACCTATTGCTTTTACTGGCATCAAATCCCGGTAAGGTATACAGCCGTGAAGAGCTATTGGAAATTATATGGGGCTATGAGTACTTTGGAGATTTAAGAACTGTCGACGTACATGTCAGAAGGCTAAGAGAAAAGATTGAAAAAAATTCAAGTCACCCTGAATATATATTGACCAAATGGGGGGTAGGATATTATTTTAGGGGTAAATAATCAATTTATTAGCATAAGGTGGAAGCTGCTTTCCACCTATTTATTACTGCTTATTATTGCTTTGTTAATTATCAATATTTTCGTTTACGGTACGATTAAAAATAACTATATCTCAGAAAATGAAACCAGCTTTATTACCCAGGCCAACATTATAGCCAATCGAGTCAGGGTAACGGTTGATGAAGACAATGGTGAGTTTAACCAATTATTGATCAACCAAATGATGGAAGAGGTCAGCAGGCTCGTAGAAGGAAGAATTATAATTGTCAACCGTCAGGGCTACGGAATTTATGATTCTTTTCATGTGCTAAGGGATCAAAAAATGGATACCATTGAGGTTGAGAGGGCCCTTAGGGGAGAAACCATTACAAATATTTACGAATTAAGTGAATTTGGAAAAACCATGTATGTAGGGGTACCTGTAAACTATACTGACCGAATTCAAGGTGTGGTTTTTTTATCGATGTCTCTGGAGGACACCTACCAGCGAGTTGACAATATTAAAAACTTTTTAATGATTGTGTCTGCCTTGACGCTGGTACTGATTACAATCATCAGTCTTCTTTTTGCAGATTTAATAGCCGAACCAATTAAGGCCTTGACGGAGGCCATGCAGAAAACAGCCCATGGTAATATGAACGAAAAGGTGAATATTGAAGGCAATGATGAAATTGCTCAATTGTCAAAGGCATATAATTTCATGAGTACAAAGCTAAGCCATATAGAGAAGCAACGTCAGGAATTTGTTGGAAATGTATCCCATGAATTAAAGACACCATTGAGCTCAATGAAGCTTTTGTCAGAATCATTGTTAACTCAACCCAGCTTAAAGGTAGAAATTTATCAGGAATTTTTAAAAGACATAGACTCAGAAATCGATCGATTGAATCAAATTATCGAAAGCCTGTTGGCTATGGTAGACCTTAACGAAGAAAAGCTAAAGCTGGATTATCAAATTACCTATGTAAATTATCTGGTCGAAAAGGTGGTAAATGCAGTTAAACCCCTGGCAGACAAAAAGAAAATAAAGCTGTTCATCAATCAGTGGGAGAAAATTCAGATCTATTTAGATTCTGGAAAGATTCATCAGGCCTTGTTGAATATTATCCATAATGCAATTAAATATACCGATGAGGGCGGGCGGATTAATATTAATATCTATAGAGAGGGTAAATATGCTGTGATCAAGGTGATGGATAATGGAATTGGAATCCCCGAAGAAAGTCTGCCCCATATATTTGAAAGGTTTTATCGTGTTGACAGTGCCCGGTCAAGAAAAACAGGGGGCACCGGATTAGGACTAAGCATTTCACATCAAATTGTCGGGTTGCATCAGGGTTTGATTCAAGTAGAGAGTAAGGTAAACGAAGGGACAACCTTCTATATTAAGCTTCCTATGGAGTTGAATCCATAGCATGCTTATTAAGCTAAATAACCAATTTGATATAATAAAGGTGATTAAAAGATGAAAAAAAATATTTGGCTTTTTGTATTTTTAATACTTACTTTCCTGATTTTACTAACAAGATGCAGCGGGCTGAAGCTTTCAAACGACAACATTGAAATACCTTCCCTGGAAATACCGCCGGTTCCTCAAAAGTCTGTAGAATTAGTAAATCTTTACTTTGGGAATGCTGGGAATGAATACCTGATAAAGGAACAAAGAGCTGTAGAAAGGTCCATTGAATCTAGGGAAGAGGTGGTCTTAAGGGAGCTGATCAAGGGTCCCCGTGACTATATACTATCACCCACCATTCCTCAGCAAACAAGGCTGTATTCGGTAACCACTGTGGAGGGGGCGTGTTATGTCAATTTTTCCAAGGAGTTTGTGACCAATTTCCAAGGAGATCAGAGGCAAGAGATTACTGCCGTGTATTCTATTATAAATTCCTTAACGGAATTGAACCACATTAATAAAGTACAAATATTGGTTGAAGGCGAGCGCCTGGAGCTATATCAGGAGCTGCTGTCTTTAAAGGAGCCCTATACTCGAAACGAAAAACTGTTGACGGGCCCCTTTCCAAGTGTTATTGAGGTAGTTAAGGAATATTTCGCTTACATTGAAAGGGAAGAATATCGATACGCTTTTAATCAAATTTATCGACCTGGCGATTATAACCTGGACTATGCCTTGTTTTTTAGATATTTAAGGGAAAATAAAAGTAATACGGCAAAGCTCCAAATTGTCAGCTACAGCATTACAGCCGCTGATAAACAAAGTGGTACGATTACATTGGACTATATCGAAACCCTTGATGATGGTACCAGTATTCAGCATGATGGAGTGGAATTTCGATATCAAAATGACTTGGGTGAATGGAAGCTCATCTTTACAGAGTTTTAATATCGTGTAAAATCTGGAAGGTATATATCTTCTCTATTCAAGCAAAATAATATTGCAGAGGGCTTCAGAGGACGAGAACTCAGGGTTAGTACTTGCTTAGATGCAGCAGGATATTACAAGAGTTCCTCAGGGGCTCTCTGCTTGCGCTTAATTGTAACAGACATTTGACAAGTGAAAGCCTTACTTGTATCATAAAAAGAAAAGGTAATCGGGAGCGATTTTTAGTGAAGGAACAGGTAGAAAAGCTAAAGGCAAGGGGCTATAAAATAACGAATCAGAGAAGGGCAATACTGGCTGTTTTCATAGAGGAAGAAAGGCACTTATTAACTGCGGCTGAGGTTTATGAGGCGGTAACGCAAAAAGAAACGTCAATGAATTTTTCAACTGTTTATCGAAATTTGGAGGTGCTGACCGAGGCGGCCATTATTAAACGTCATAATTTAGATAATGGCATAAATTACTATGAATTAGAAACCAATGAGCATCACCATCACTTAATCTGTTTGGGCTGTGGCCAGACCAAAACAATTTTCAGTGTCCCATTGAGCTATTGAAGGAACGAATCGAGGCTGAGGATGGCTTTATCGCCGTAGAACACAAACTGGAAATTTATGGGTATTGCAAGGGCTGTAAGTCTAATCAATCAAGCTAGTACTAATTGATAACAGTAAACATCATTTAAGGCATAATCAAAAATAGATTATGCCTAATTCATTAATAAATAAAAATAGATACTACCCCGAGGGTAATATCTATTTTATATTATTCTTTTGTAGTGGATCTTTCACGGAATAAGAAACTAATGCAATAGGCTCCGGCCAGACCCACAAGGGAATAGACAATTCGGCTTAGAAGAGATTCTTGCCCTCCAAACAGGGCTGCCACAAGATCATATTGAAATAATCCTATTAAGCCCCAGTTTAAAGCACCCACAATAACTAAAATAAGAGCTAATCTATCCATTTTTTCAACTCCTTTAATTGAATATATAGTCAAATATAGTATGGCATCATTTAATCAAATTCATACCATTAAAAACCTAAAAAAATAGTAACGGAATAGAAAAGCCGGCGGGTGGAACAATGAGGGTAGATTACCTTGATTGGAGGAAATGTTGTGATTGATTCAAAGAACTTAAAGCTAATCGTTAACGAAGCATCTATAAAAAGAAGGCTGCGATTTCAAGGAGGCCTCATTACTAAAACCAGATTAATGGGTGTAATTGCATTAAAGCTCCATTGGTTAAGGAGTAGTCAAGAGCACTATGTACAATGGTTTTTATTAGATGCCGAAGAGCATGGTATTTATGACTACCTTAGTATACATACATTAGATATTGATCAGACAGACAAATATACAGAACAATTTTTGGGAGCTTTAGGAGGAGAAAGGATTCCAATCACTCAAAAAGATGCTTTTTTTCTAATACAGCAATTTTCTACCTATAACAAAAAATTTAAAAAAATAATGCCTAAGGCTTCGGAATACAGATTTATTTTAGATTATAAAATTCCTCGTATCGAAGGAATGGAAGACAGGATAATGGGTTATATATCTGAAAAGGTGGACGATCCAATACAGCTCATCAATCTGTTTATGATGAGGCTGGTGGCCAGGGATCACTTGGGCATTCATTATTTACTTTCAAATCACAATTTAAGACCCATACCATCACTGGGCTTTGGCAGTGGAGGAACCCTGTTGAAGAATGTTATTAAGCCTGCGATGCTTTCCGGTGTCTTTCGGTGTGAATCAATTATCGAAATTCGGGGTCAGTATTATTTAGTTTTCTCTACCCACGAGGTGATTAGGGAAAACGGAGAATTTAGAATAAAAAGCTTCAGGCAGCGAAACAAGGTTAAAAAACTTAATCCCGAAGCAGTGGCTTATGCCATACAGTATCCTGAAACCTTACAAATCTATCGAACCAATGTAACCGACAGCACCATCATCGAAGGACTGATCAAACACCTGAACAATTCATTAAGATATGAATTTAATCAAGGGACAATGGTGGTTGAATTCCATGAGCGAAATCAGCATACCTATGAAGAAGTGTATTATCTGGGAAGAGACATAAAGGGAATCTATTTCCTAAATCACTTTCAACAGTTGATTTTGTGCAGCTACCGGCCCCAGGAGGAAAAAAGGAATCAACAGCTGATGGATAAGCCGGATTTTAAAGGTCAGGTGGAAAGAATATTTAAGCATCAGGCTCCTGGGTCAATTATTTATGAATATGCGGAAGGAGAGACCATGGACTTTTTTGAATATCTAGAAGAGCTTAAATAGCCTTAAATTGTAGGATTTTGCAATGAGTAAAGAGCATAGCCCTGTATAATATTTAGATATTTGGTTAAAATAACCTCCATAGAGTATAAGGAGGTTATAGCCATGAGAAGAAGGCGAAGCGGCCCATATATTGCAGCTTTTTTTGCAATCTGGTTGATTTTTGGTCTGGTGGGCTTCATATTTGGTTACTATATTGGTCCCCTCAGAGTTGGAGAAAACCCTCAAGTAACGGAGCTTGATGATAACAATCGGCAACAGGAGGAAAATAGCAAGCTTGGCTTGACAGAGCTTCCCGAAAACCCTGAAGATTTGGATGAACCCGTTGCCAGTCATAAAATATCGATTGGAGAAGATACAAAAATAATATATCGCACTCATTTTACTCAATGTCAAACAATACGAGATGACGTAACGGCCCCGGATGAAAAGATGATTGGATTAAAGGAACAGGATTTTAAGGCGCTGGTGGCCCTGGATTTATCTGATTGGCAGGTGGTTCGTTTTTCTGGCGATGAAGTCATATTATTTCAAGCAAAGGATCAAATTTGTCCCAATCATTACCTTGTTTCCCACCAGGACGGCTATATAGCCATTTATCAATTTGATGAGGCTGGAGTTAGACATTTAGTTGAAAAAACTTCTATTCCAATTGCTGTCTTACCGAAGGTGGATCAGGACAAACTGAGCCGTGGTATTTTATTAAAAACCCAGGAAGAGGTTAATCAGCTCCTAGAGGATTATAGCTCTTAACCTATGATATCAATCTTAAAGCCCTCACATTTTTATGTGGGGGCTTTTTGGGCCCTATTCTTCACTTGATTTCAAGATAATTTTAATCAGTTCGACCTTAGTTTTACATTTCCTTCTACAGATTTTTTATAAATAATAAAAAATAAGAAGGGGACATTGTAAATGACGGAGAATATTATAATGTCATTTCTTTTTTAGGAGGGAGGAAAACAATGAAGTTTATCAGCTATCATATAGACAATCAAAAAGCTATTGGAATTATCAATGCAGAGGGCACCAAGGTGTATGACCTTAATCAGCTGGGGCTGCCTGAACATTTTGAAGATATGAATGGTTTTATAAGCCGAACTGAAGAAAATGAAATATTTCGATTGAAGGAGCTTTACCAAAATAACTTTGAGGGCTATTCGGGAAAGCTCCTTAGAGAGGTTCAAATTCAGGCCCCCATTTCGCAGCCGGTTCACGATATTCTTTGTCTAGGACTAAATTATAAGGAGCATGTACAGGAAACCGCCAAGGGATTTAATCAAAAAATAGAGCTGCCAAAGTATCCTGTTTACTTTTCCAAAAGAGTTCATCGAGCCATAGGGCCCCATGAAAGAATCAATGGAAATGAAGCCGTGACAACCATGCTGGACTATGAGGTGGAACTGGCTGTGGTAATTGGTAAGGAGGGAATCAATATTCCTAAAGAAGAAGTCGAAAATTATATTTTTGGCTATACCATTATGAACGATCTTTCGGCAAGGGATCTGCAGCAAAGGCACATGCAATGGTTTCGAGGAAAAAGCCTAGACAGCTTCACAGCCTTAGGCCCCTGTATTGTCCATAAAAGTCAACTGCCTCTGCCCTTAGAGCTTAAGGTAATAAGCAAAATTAACGGTGAAATAAGACAGCAGGGCAATACGTCGGATTTCATTTTTGATATTCCAACCATCATAGAGGATTTATCCCGGGGAATGACCTTAAAGCCCGGTGATATCATCGCCACCGGTACCCCCTCTGGTGTAGGCATGGGCTTTAACCCGCCACGATTTATGAAGCCTGGAGATGTGGTGGAATGTGAAATAGAAGGAATCGGAACCCTTAAAAATACAGTTGCAGCATGGTAATAATTTAAATCCCACGCTGGGAAGACTGTTTGGAAGGAAATTATATTAAATCATAATAAAGATAATAGAAGCCGCAGGAGGTCAGTATGATTATATTAGGAATAGACCCAGGAATTGCGATTATGGGCATTGGAATTATTCATTATGAGGGAAATCGCTTTAAGGTCATTCATTATGACGCCATTAAAACCTCCAATGATATTACGACAGATCAGCGATTAGAAGCAATATTTGTTCAGTTAAGCAGTTTGATTGAAACCTATCGGCCCCAGGCAGTTGCCATTGAGGAGCTATTTTTTAATACCAATGCCAAAACGGCCATTTTAGTAGGTCAAGCCAGGGGTGTAGCCTTACTTTCGGCGGCCTTAAAGCAGATCCCTGTTTATGAATACACGCCCCTTCAGGTTAAGCAGGGGGTGGTGGGATATGGCAGGGCAGACAAAAGTCAGGTTCAGCAAATGATTAAAGCACTGCTGAATTTAGAAAAGGTCCCAAAGCCCGATGATGTGGCCGATGCCTTGGCAGTGGCGGTTTGTCATGCCCATTCGGGTAATTTCCGGAACCTGTTTCGTTTAAAGTAAAATAACGGAGGGATTGCACTTGTTTGAATATATAAAGGGGATTGTTGCAGATATCCTATTAGATAAAATAATTGTAGAGGTGAATGGAATCGGCTATCGAATTAACAGCACCATGAATAGTGCAGCCCAGGCCAGGAAGGGCGAAGCCCTCACCATCTATACCTATTTAGCGGTAAAGGAAGATGAAATCAGTCTTTACGGCTTTGTAACAAAGGAAGAGCTGGAGCTTTTTAAACATCTGATTTCAGTATCTAAAATTGGCCCCAAGGTAGCTACGGGAATTTTATCCACCTATACGCCCCAACGGTTGGTGGGTTTTATTGGAGGTAATGATTTTCAAGCCATTTCCAAGGCCCCGGGGGTAGGTAAAAAGACAGCAGAGAGAATTGTACTGGAATTAAAGGATAAGGTGAAGCATTTCTCGGTGGAAAGGGAAGAAAACGATATTTTAGAACCAGAGGCGTCGAGCAATCAAGAGGTTATAGATGCCCTCATGGCCCTAGGCTATCACCGCACAGAAGCTGAAAAGGCATTGCTGGCCGTAGGACAGGAAAATGGAAAGACAGAAGAAATTATTAAAAACGCATTAAAATGGTTGGTTAAATAGAAAAGAGGGAATACTATGTTTAGTGAAGCTGAAGATCGAATTGTCACCAGTCATTTCAGGGAAGAGGACCTGGACCTTGATGGTGGACTAAGACCTAAAAAGCTGGAGGATTACATCGGGCAGGAAAGCGTGAAGGAACGTTTGAAAATTTATATTGAAGCCGCCAAGGGTAGGCACGAGGCCTTGGATCATGTACTGTTATATGGCCCTCCCGGACTGGGAAAAACCACCCTGTCCAATATTATAGCCAATGAGATGAATGTCAATATTAGAATAACCTCTGGCCCTGCCATTGAAAGGCCCGGAGACCTGGCAGCAATTCTAACAAATTTATCAGAGAATGATGTGCTCTTTATCGATGAAATCCATCGTTTAAACCGTACCGTAGAGGAAATACTGTATCCTGCCATGGAGGATTATGCCCTGGATATCATCATAGGAAAGGGCCCCAGTGCCCGTTCAATCAGGTTGGATTTGTCTAAATTCACCCTAATTGGGGCCACTACCCGGGCGGGGCTGTTAACCTCTCCCCTCAGGGATCGCTTTGGGGTAATTTGTAAGCTGGCCCTTTACAATACAGAGCAATTAACAGACATTGTGATTCGGTCAGCCAGAATATTGAATGTAGAAATTGATCAGGAAGGGGCGGTTGAAATTGCCACCCGTTCCAGGGGAACTCCAAGAATTGCTAATCGTCTTTTGAAGCGGGTTAGAGACTATGCCCAGGTAAGGGCCCAGGGGAAAATTGATCGCCATGTGGCCTGCCTGGCCTTAGAGATGATGGAAATCGACGGCCTTGGACTAGATGGGGTAGATAAAAAAATGATTACGACCATGATAGAAAATTTTGGCGGCGGCCCTGTAGGAATCGATACCCTGGCTGCCTCCACCGGGGAAGAAAAAAACACAATAGAAGATGTCTATGAGCCGTATCTGCTGCAATTAGGTTTTATTAACCGAACTCCCCGGGGAAGGATGGTAACAGAAAAGGCCTATCGGCATTTTAATATACCGCTTAAGGAGTAGGTGAAAAAATGAATTCAATGGGCAGATTATTAATGATGGGAGGAATTATCCTCATAATAGTAGGGGGAATCGTCACCTTGGCAGGAAGATTAGGGTTGGGCAGGCTTCCCGGAGACATTCTGTTGAAAAGGGGCAATGTAACCTTTTATTTTCCCATAGTGACCAGTATCCTCATCAGTCTGCTTTTAACCTTAATATTGAATTTAATTTTTAGAAGGTAATCATCAAGACCAAAAGCCTTTCAATCAATGATAATAAGCTTCTTTTTATTCCAGGAAGCAAGGGTATTACATGAGTGTTCATAGGCCCCCTGAATAAAAAGGAGCTTTTTCTTTTGCCATAAAGGTTTTAGTAAAAGAGATTATTGCAGGAAAAAAGCCTTTTCTGTCGAATTGTAATGAAGTTGATACCCATTGATAGTAGGAGTGAAGCCAAAATGAAAGGAACGAAGCTAAAAAAATATGCAATATTATTAATTGGTCTGTTCATTGTAAGCTTATGCCCTTCCTTTGCAGACCAGTCCATGGCTCTGCCGGAAAAAGTGGAAATTGGCTTATATTTTAGAGCATCGGCAAAATCGACTGTAATGGTTAAAGCCCAAAATGGCTTTGAAATCAAAAAGCACCAGGGAAATAATACAGTTAATCTAACTGATTTTCCCAATATTTCAGGTCTTATCCTGAGGAAGGATGCTTATTATCTAGGTAATAAAGGAAACTATGTGGAATATACCGGCCCCATTCAGGAGCAGGTATCTCAGATGACTCTCCAGGGCCCTTATCGGCTCCAGCTAGGTAATGGGTTTAGTAATCTATCCTCGGCTGAGGCCTTTATTAAAGACCTTCAATTGACTGATCAGGTTTATTTGGCCTATGAAGGCGGATGGCAGGTATATTATGGCCTGTTGGTCAGCGAGGAGGCGGCCCTGGAAAAGTCGTCAGAAATTAGGGAAATGGCCAAAATAGAGACAACCGTGGTTTATCCTTCTGATACCAGGGTTCAGGTGATGGATTTGAACGGCAAACCAATTTTTAGTTTTGATTCCAGTGAAAATATTTATTTTGGGCCCATTGAGGAAAAGGGAACGACGTCCCTCGTGGAAATTGAGGGAAGTCAATTCCGTGGAGAGGTTACGGCCAAAAGAAGCAGCAGCAGCGATATGGCTGTGGTGAACAGGCTTTCTTTAGAGGAATATCTATACGGTGTGGTTCCCAGGGAAATGCCGGCCTCCTGGCCCCTAGAAGCCCTAAAGGCCCAGGCTGTGGCCGCCAGGGGTTATGCCATTACCATAATGGGAAAGTATCGGGAGGATGGCTTTGATCTCTGCAATACCGTAAGCTCCCAGGTATACGGGGGCTATGATGTTGAGCAGTCAAGCACCAATCGAGCTGTTGACGAAACAAAGTCAATGATTTTAACCTATAATGGAGAGCCTATTCCCCCCTATTATCATTCCAATAGCGGCGGGCAGACTGAAGACAGCGAAAATGTATGGAGCACAGTGCTGCCCTATATTAGAGGTGTAAAGGACCCTTTTTCAGAGGGAACCCCCAATTCCACCTGGTCTGTTCAGCTAACCTTACCAGAGCTTCAAGCTGCCATGGCAAAGAACAATATGGATGTGGGTGAAATAAAAAATATACGAATTACGGAGGTTTCCCCCAATGGCAGGGTTTTAAGCCTGGTTGTGGAAGGTACGAAGGGGAAGGAAACCTTGAAAAAGGAAGCCAGCCGAAGTGTCTTTGGCCTTAGAAGCACCTGGTTCCAAGTGATGCTCCAAGGAGAAGGAACGATTTATGTCAAGTCAAAGGATCAAGAAGCCCCTGGAGTCATTTCCCCCCATCAGCTACATGTAATTTCTGCTGAGGGCTCCAAGGAATTAAAAAATCCAGCTAATATACAGATTTATAATGGGGAAAGCTATAAAGGAATTGATTCCAACCCCGAAGCCGTTCTCATTGAGGGAAAGGGCTATGGTCACGGCCTGGGAATGAGCCAGCATGGTGCCAAGGCGATGGCAGAGAAAAATTACAACTTTAAAGATATATTGACCCATTATTATACAGATGTAAAGGTGGAATTACGTTAATGAAAACAACAGATTTTGATTTTTATCTTCCAGAAGAGCTGATTGCCCAAACACCTCTGGAAAAACGAGATGAATCACGATTGATGATATTAGACAAGAATACGGGAGCCATTACCCATAGCTATTTTTATGAAATCATTAAGTATATGAACGAAGGAGACTGCTTGGTTTTAAACAATACCCGGGTTCTGCCGGCCAGATTGCTGGGGGAAAGGGAAGGCACCGGTGGTCGGGTGGAATTTTTACTGCTCAAGCGAATGGAGCTAAATTGCTGGGAGGTTTTGGTGAAGCCTGGTAAAAGAGCAAGGGTAGGTTCAATCATAAGCTTTGGAAATGGCTTATTAAGGGCAGAGGTCATGGACATTACGGAAGAAGGTTCAAGGATTGTAAAGTTTTATTATGAGGGAGCCTTTGAGGCTGTGTTGGATCAACTGGGGGAGATGCCGCTTCCGCCCTATATTACGGTTCCCTTAAGGGATCGAGAGCGTTATCAAACGGTTTATTCAAAGTATCAAGGCTCAGCCGCAGCTCCCACTGCAGGCCTGCACTTTACAGAGGAGCTCCTGGCAGCAATAAAGGCTAAGGGAATTAAGATTGCCTATATTACCCTTCATGTAGGGTTAGGCACTTTTCGGCCTGTTAAGGTGGAAAACCTACTGGAGCATAAAATGCATAGTGAGTTTTACCAGATTGATGTAGAAAACGAAAAAATTATTAATGATACCAAGCTAAGGGACGGCAAGGTGATTGCCGTTGGCACGACCTGCTGCCGAACCCTGGAATCAGCCGCTGTCGAGGGCGGCCTGGTGAAGGCAGGCAGTGGCTGGACTGAGATTTTTATCTATCCTGGTTATCAATTTAAGGTAATCGATCACCTAATTACAAATTTCCATTTACCCCAGTCTACCTTAATTATGCTGGTGTCGGCCCTGGCCGGAAAGGAAAGGGTAATGAAGGCATATCAGGTTGCAGTTGAGGAAGGCTATCGGTTCTTTAGCTTTGGTGATGCAATGTTCATAAAATAGAAAGGTGATAAAACTATGGCAATAAAATATGAGCTGATTAAAGAGTGTAAGCAAAGTGGGGCTAGGCTTGGAAAAATCTCTACTCCCCATGGGGAAATTGAAACCCCAATTTTCATGCCCGTTGGAACCCAGGCCACCGTCAAGGCCATGACCCCTGAAGAGCTTAAGGAGATTAAATCTCAGATTATTTTGGGTAATACCTATCATTTATATCTTAGACCGGGTCATGAATTAATCAAAAAGGCTGGAGGACTCCATTCCTTTATGAACTGGGATAAACCGATTCTTACCGATAGTGGAGGCTTTCAGGTTTTTAGCCTTGGGCCCCTCCGAAAAATTTCTGAGGAAGGGGTAGAATTTAGATCCCATCTGGACGGATCAAAGCACTTCATTAGCCCAGAAAAGGCTGTTGAAATTCAAAATGCCCTGGGCTCAGATATTATGATGGCATTTGATGAATGTCCTCCTTATCCTGCAGATCGAGAATACGTTAAACAATCATTGGAAAGAACTACCCGATGGGCTAAACGATGTCTGGATGCCCACAAAAATCCCCATAGTCAAGGCTTATTTGGGATTATACAGGGAGGTATGTACGAGGATCTTAGAAGACAAAGTGCAGCTGAGCTGTTGGAGCTTGACCTGCCGGGCTATGCAGTGGGGGGCCTTAGTGTAGGAGAACCAAAACCATTAATGTATGAGGTTTTAGAATATACAACACCCCTTATGCCCAAAAATAAGCCAAGATATTTGATGGGAGTAGGCAGTCCCGATGCTTTAATAGAGGGCAGTATAAGGGGAATCGACATGTTTGATTGCGTACTACCTACCAGAATAGGGCGAAACGGAACAGCTATGACAAGCCGGGGGAAGGTAGTCATTAAAAATGCCGTCCATACGGAATCATTTGAGCCCCTGGATGCCAACTGTGATTGCTATACCTGTAAAACCTACAGTCGAGCTTATTTAAGACACCTTTTCAAGGCCAATGAAATCCTGGGCCTTAGGCTGTTAACCTATCATAATCTATACTTCCTGTTGAAGCTGATGGAACAGATCAGACAGGCCATCCGGGAAGACCGATTGTTGGATTTTAGACGGGAGTTCTTTAATCAATATGGATATGACTTAAATTCTTAAAAATTAATTAATAAAAAGGAAATATGTCATTTTTGTTGAATATAGAGTTGAATATTAAACCTGTAAAGGAGGTGAAGGAGCTTGAACGCACAACAATTATCAAGCTTGATATTACCAATCGGTTTTATCGTAATTTTCTACATATTTGTCATCAGACCGCAACAGAAAAAGGAAAAGAAAGTTAGAGAAATGAGAAACAATCTAAAGGTTGGTGATCATGTTGTTACCATAGGAGGAATTTATGGTAAGGTGGTTAAAATTAAGGAAGACAGCATGACACTGGAGGTTGGAGCCGATAAAACCAAATTAGTAGTAGCAAAATGGGCTATTGGAAACCTTGCATCAGAGGAGGAATAGTCCATCACTTAAGGCTTCGTGTAGAAGCCCTAATCCTATGTCTTCAATTATATCGTCCTAAAGGGACGGTATTGGAAATAGGATTAGGGCTTTTTTTATAATCAAGAGGGCCTTTTTGCAGTCAATCAGTCATTCAAATGGTATAAAACCAAAACTGTCGCATATTATTTCAATAAAAGCGCAGTGGAGGTGCTATTATGAAGGGTGGTAAAAAAAATGTCGTAAAGAACAGTGGTCCTTTTAACCTTTTCACCTATGGCAGAGGTCTGGTGCGGGGCTATGTGTTATCTTTGCTTTTATTTTTACTCTTTGGTATTATCATCACTTATACAATGGCAGGGGAAGGGTTAATCCCCCTGGTAACCACAATTGTTATGATTTTAGGGGTGGTTTATGGAGCCATTTATACCGTAGCCCATATTGGTACCAAGGGTTGGCTTCATGGGGCCTTAATTGGCTTGGTGTTCATGTTGCTGTTGGTCATTCTAAGCAAAATGTTTCTTACGGAATATACCCTTGACCGTTATGTGGGTTATCGGCTGCTTATCAGCATAGCAGCCGGCAGTGTCGGCGGAATGATTGGGATAAATATAAAATAATGGCTTTTTGTAGGCCTGTTTATGTGTTATAATTTTATAGGAAATTATAGCGAAAGGGGAAACCGATATGAAGCACATCAAAGTACTAAGTGGTGCAACACTGGCTAATAGTGCTGCCAAGGGCGGTTGTGGAGAATGTCAAACCTCCTGCCAGTCAGCATGCAAAACCTCCTGCACCGTGGCAAACCAAGAATGTGAAAATAAGTAATCTTATTAAAAGATACATAGAGGAAAGCCAGCAGTAGTAACGGAAACTGCTGGTTTTTCTTGATTGTTTTGCCTATATTTTATAAAATGGTTATGATAATGTTTCATAATGGAAGGAGCACATTTTAAATGATACACAAATTTAGCCAGGGGAATAAAAATATTGTTCTTGATGTAAACAGCGGAGCAGTCCATGTGGTAGATAGATTGGTCTATCGAATCCTTGACTTTTATCCCCAACAGCCAGAGGAAAAGATTGTTGATGCCCTCAAAGATGAATATGAATCGCGAGAAATCACAGAGGCTTTAGAAGAAATTAAGGAATTACAGCAAAATGGTTTATTATTTACTGAAGAACGTTATCTAAACCATGAAAGCTTTAAGAATAAAAGACCTGTTGTCAAGGCCCTTTGCTTACACATCGCCCACGATTGCAACATCAGATGTAAGTACTGCTTTGCCTCCCAGGGTGATTTCAAGGGTCAAAGGAGCCTCATGGGCCTTGAGGTAGGTAAAAAAGCCATTGACTTTTTGCTGGAAAGCTCGGGCTCCCGTAGAAACTTGGAGGTAGACTTTTTTGGCGGAGAACCCCTAATGAACTTTGAAGTGGTTAAGGAAATTGTAGCCTATGGCAGGGAGCGGGAAAGGGTCTATAACAAAAATATCAGATTCACAATGACCACCAATGGTATGCTGTTAAATGAAGAAAATATGGAATTTATTAACGAAGAAATGTATAATGTGGTTCTCAGCATAGATGGCAGAGAAGAAACCAATGACAGAATGCGCTATACTGTCAATGGCAAGGGAACCTATGGGGTGATTTTGCCAAAGCTGTTGAAGATGGCCGAAATGAGAAGGCATCAAAATTATTATGTAAGGGGCACCTTTACAAAACATAATCTTGACTTTTCAAAGGATGTGCTTCATTTAGTGGATTTGGGCTTTAAAAACGTATCGGTAGAGCCGGTGGTGACCCAACCCCATATGGATTATGCCATTCAGAAGGAGGATTTGCCGACTGTATTTAAGCATTATGAGCTTTTGGCAGAGGAATATGTTCATCGTCACCGGGCAGGAAAGCCCTTTTCATTTTTTCATTTCATGATTGATCTACATCAGGGACCCTGTGTTATTAAGCGGATATCAGGCTGTGGAGCAGGTGCGGAATATCTGGCTGTTACCCCCGAAGGTGACCTGTATCCATGCCATCAGTTCGTTGGGAATGATAGCTTTAAAATTGGCAGTGTGATGGATCAATCCTTGGATCAGGGGCTATATTATACCTTTGCAGAGGCCCATGTTTATAACAAGGAAAAATGTAATAGCTGTTGGGCTAAGTTTTATTGCAGCGGAGGCTGTCATGCCAATGCCTATCATTTTAATCATGATATTAATATTCCCTATGACATTGGGTGCGAAATGGAAAAGAAGCGAATAGAATCTGCCCTGATGATTCAAGCGAAGCTTTCAGAGGAGGAAGAAAGATGATAAAGGCCTTTAAGGGAATTAATCCAGAAATTCACGAAACTTGCTTTATCGCGGAAACGGCCGACATAATCGGTCGAGTGACCCTTGGGAAAAACTCTAACATCTGGTATAATGCTGTGCTAAGGGGAGATGACAATGACATTATCGTAGGGGAAAATACCAACATTCAAGACAATTGTGTCGTTCATATTAGCCATAT
The DNA here is from genome assembly GCF_054658015.1 of Alkaliphilus crotonatoxidans. Lineage (NCBI taxonomy): Bacteria > Bacillati > Bacillota > Clostridia > Peptostreptococcales > Natronincolaceae > Alkaliphilus > Alkaliphilus crotonatoxidans. The sequence goes on along the minus strand of NZ_BAAHXS010000006.1, from coordinate 1,010,163 downwards.
TCACCCTACGGTTATTGGAAATAATGTTACGATTGGCCATGGGGCCATCGTTCATGCCTGTAAAGTTGAAGATAACTGTTTAATCGGTATGGGGGCCATTATCTTAAACGGAGCAGAAATTGGCGCAGAAACAATTATAGGAGCCGGCAGCCTGGTACCCTCCAATAAGAAAATTCCTTCGGGGGTATTGGCCATGGGTTCTCCTGCCAAGGTAATTCGGCCCTTAACCGAAGAGGAAAAAAAGGAGCTTAGGACATCGGCCGATGATTATGTGGCCCTGGCCAGGACATTTAAGGATCAATAGTATGCAAAAGTGGATTTTACTGGAGAAGGATGTTTATTGACTCATAGAACCGTAGCATATATAATTAAACTTATGAAATTAGGTTAGGGGGAAATAATCAATGAAAATAAAAAATCTAATTGTATTTTTGCTGGTCATAGCCATTGTAGGACTGGCAGCCTTTACTGCAATCAATGGCCTTAATATCGGCGGCATTGCAATTAATCCGCTTTTAAGCTCCATTAATCAGGGACTAGACCTTAAAGGCGGGGTATATGTTGTCTATGAAGCCAGAACCGATGCAACTGGTGCCGAGCTTGACAAAATTATCAATCAAACGATTGAAGTATTTAGACTAAGGGTCGACGGCTTTGGGTTAACAGAGCCAATTATTGTTCGTGAAGGAGACAAGCGTATTCGGGTTGAATTACCAGGAGTTGAAAATGCCCAGGAGGCCATCGATTTAATTGGACAGACGGCACAATTACGCTTTATTGCAGGAGACAATGAAGAAGTAGTTTTAACGGGAGCCAATGTAAAAAATGCTGAAGCCGCCTATTCCGAAGGACAGATTGTGGTAAGCCTGGAATTTGACTCTGAAGGGGCCGCAAAATTCGCCGATGCCACCGGAAGAGTAGCTCGAACCAATACTCCCTACATTGCCATTATGCTAGATGAAGAAGCCCTTTCTGTTCCTCAGGTACAGGAACGAATTACCGGAGGCAGGGCCCAAATCAGCGGAAACTTTACCGAAGAATCTGCTTCCCGTCTGGCAGCCCTCATTAGAGCAGGGGGATTACCTGTAGATTTAGATGAGGTTCAAAGCTCAACCATTACCGCAACCCTGGGGGTAAATGCCCTTAATCGAAGTATTCAGGCTGCTCAAATTGGTATTATCTTGGTATTATTGTATATGCTGATTTACTATAGAATTCCTGGTTTGGTGGCCAACATAGCCCTAACCATCTATATATTATTGGTACTTGGTATTTTTGTCGCCTTAAACGCAACCTTAACCTTACCTGGTATCGCTGCCTTGATTTTATCGATAGGTATGGCGGTAGATGCCAATGTCATTATTTTTGAACGTGTCAAGGAGGAGCTGAGGGCTGGAAAAACCATTCGTGCGGCCGTAGATTCAGGCTTTAAGCGGGCCTTTACGGCGATTCTTGACTCCAATGTAACGACCTTAATTGCCGGAATTGTACTTTACCAATTTGGAACGGGAACAATTAAAGGCTTTGCCCTAACGTTAATTATTGGGATTGGAGCCAGTATGTTTACTGCCATAATCATTACAAAGTTCCTGTTAAAGCTGATTGTTGGAATGAATATTACAAAAAGTAGCAAGCTATATGGAGCATAGGGGGGATAGGACATGAAAATTATAGAAAAGCACAAGCTCTGGTTTAGCATATCAGGACTGATTATTGCCCTTGGCCTGATTTTGGGCTTAGTCAGAGGATTAAACGTAGGGATTGATTTTACTGGTGGCTCCATTTTAGAAATTGAGCTGCATCAATTGGTAGAAGTCACTGAGATTCGGGAAATTGTCAATGAATATGATCCCTCTGCCAATGTTAATTTGCTGGGAAATGAAAGGACAACCCTTCAAATTCGGTCGATTATAGACTTTGACAACAAAGAGCGCATGGAAATATTTGGTAAATTCCAAGAAAAATATGATTTGTCTGAAGATGACTTTTTAAGGGCAGAGCAATTTGGCCCTGCCATAGGAAAGGAAATTCAAGGAAAGGCTCTGTTGGCAGTGGTTGTGGCGGTTATTGGAATGTTAATTTATATTAGCTTTCGATTTGAACTGAGGTTTGGCTTGGCAGCGATTATCGCCCTGGCCCATGACGTATTAATTGTGGCCTCTGTCTACTCAATATTAAGAGTACCCGTCAATGGCCCCTTTGTTGCGGCTATTTTAACGATATTAGGGTATTCTATCAATGATACAATTGTTATCTTTGACAGGATTAGAGAAAACCAACGATTTATGAAGAAGAATGACTATACAAAGCTGGCCAATGATAGTATCACCCAGACCGTCAGCCGATCCATTAATACTTCTATTACCACACTGGTAACCATCGTAGCTTTGTATGTACTGGGGGTTGAGCAAATTAGAGAGTTTGCTCTACCCTTAATAGCCGGGGTTATTGCAGGAACCTATTCTTCACTTTTTATTGCCAGCCCGCTATGGGTTATATTTAAGAACAGACAATTGGTTAAAGGAAACAATAGGCCTGTACCCGACACTAAATAAGATTTAAAAAATATGATAATTTAATGATTCAGGTGGTAACAATACATATATATGTATTATTGCCACCTTTTGTATTTGAATTATATGTTCAAGGAGAAAAGTGCTTATGGGTAAAATAGGTACCAGATATCAGAATATTAAACGATATAAAAGAATTGGAGAGGTATTGGTCAAATATGGTTTTGACTTTCTTGCCGAAAAATTATGTGAAAAGGGTTATATACCCAAATTCGTGCTGCGTATCAATCGATCTAATAAACAGTTAACTGAAGGAGAACGAATTAGACTGGCCTGTGAAGAACTAGGACCAACCTTTGTTAAACTGGGTCAGATTATGAGTACCCGAAGTGATATTTTTCCTGAAAATATAATCAGTGAGCTATCGCACCTGCAGGATAATGTAGCACCCTTTCCCTTTGAACAGGCAAAGTACCTGTTAGAAAAGGAGCTGAGGCTTTCAATTGAAGAGGTATTCAGCAGCTTTTCACCTGAACCCATTGCTTCTGCCTCAATCGGACAGGTATATGAAGGAATCCTTCAAACCGGTGAATCTGTCGTGGTTAAGGTACAAAGGCCTGGTATACAACGGATCATTGAATTAGATTTAGATATTTTATTTCATCTGGCCAGGCTGATGGATGAGCATATGGATAATAATAAGCCCTATCAGCTTTATGAAATGGTAGAGGAATTTAGTCGTGGTCTATATAGGGAGCTGGACTATACCTACGAGGCTAGAAATGCAGATCGTTTTTATGAAAATTTTAGAGGAGACCATGGCATTAAAATACCTAAAATCCATTGGGATTACACGACTAAAAAGGTTCTGACCATGGAACGGATTTACGGGGTCAAAATAGTAGATACCCAAACCTTGAGGCAAAAAGGATGGGATTTAAAAAAATTAGCAGATATCGGTACCGAGGCCTTTATGAAGCAAATCTTTATTTTTGGTTTTTTCCATGGAGACCCTCATCCAGGCAACATTTTCGCTGTTAGTGAAAAGCAAATTGGCATCATTGATTTTGGGATTGTGGGCTACCTTGACCGAAATATCATGGCAATGTTAACAGATCTTTTTACGGCGGCTGCCCGCAGGGACGTAGAGAAAATTGTCAGCAGCTTGATGGAAATGGAAGCCCTAAAGCCTGAAACCAATATACGAAGACTTAAGGAGGATATCTCTTTTCTTTTAAATCTATATTATAACTTACCCTTAAAGAAACTAAATATTGGTGAAGCCCTTAAGGAGCTATTGCAAGTAGCCCATAAAAATCAACTGAAGCTGCCGGCTCAGCTAACCCTGCTCTTTAAATCCTTAATTACCCTAGAGGGCAGCGGCAAATATTTAAATCCTGATTTTAGCTTGTCAATGGCCGCCAAGGGCTTTGTTAAAGAAATATACCTATATCGATATCATCCAAAGCAACTGCTGGAGGAATTAAGGGGTTATTCAGAAGAAGTGCTATCCAGCTTTAAATATTTGCCGAAACAGCTCCGGGTAATATTAAAGAAGTTTGAAAATAATGAGCTGAAGGTACAAATGGTACACCGGGGCTTTGAAGAATTACATCATACCATTAATCGGGCGACGAACCGTATTTCCCTTAGTATGATTACTTCAGCCCTGATCATAGGCTCGTCCCTTGTAATTTACAATAATGCAGGCCCCAAAATTGGAGGCATCTCCCTATTTGGTATTGCAGGCTTTTTAATAGCCAGCTTCCTTGGGTTTAGTATTATCATATCAATTTTATTTCAGGGAAGAAATAAAAAATAAAGGGATCAGGGAGCTAATGTAGAATATTATATTTTATATTGGGCAGCTATGGCTGCCTTTGTTGTGCTATAAAATAAAGTTTGGCAGGTGTACAAATGAAACTAAAGCGTTATTGGACCTATAACAGAATAGAGGAAGAGGAAATTGACCTATTGACAAAGGCCTGCGGTGTCTCACCAATTACCGCAAGAATCCTTTTGAATAGAGGAATTAAAGATCAGAATGAGGTCAGGGCTTTTTTACGTTCCTCAATAAATGACCTGCACTCACCTCTTCTATTAAAGGATATGGATCGGACAGTGGAGCGAATTCGGCGGGCAATAGATCATCAAGAGGCCATCTGGATTTATGGGGACTATGATGTAGACGGTGTTTCCAGTGCCGCCCTTCTGGTTCGTTTCTTTAGAAATGTTGGTTATCCGGTGAATTATTACATACCCCATCGTATGGAGGAGGGCTATGGCCTTAATTGTGATGCCCTGGCTGAGATTGCCGCCCAGGGGGGGAATTTAATTATCACAGTAGATTGCGGTATTACTTCAATAAAAGAAGTCGAGCAGGCCAGGGAGCTTAACTTAGATATGATTATAACAGATCACCATGAATGCCAAGGGGAATTGCCCAGGGCCTATGCAGTAGTGAACCCTAAGCGAAGGGACTGTACATACCCCTTTAAGCAGCTTTGTGGTTGTGGGGTGGCCCTGAAGCTGATACAAGCCTTAAGCAGTAAAGAGGACTTTCAGCGGAATTTAAATCAATATTTAGATATTGTGGCCCTGGCCACAGTGGCGGATATTGTGCCGCTATTAAATGAAAATCGTATCTTTGTTAAAAATGGTATTAAGGTTATGCAAAATAGCACTAATCTGGGAATTCAAGCCCTGATAGAGGTATGCGGGTTAAAGGGAAAGGCCGTTAATGCAGGCCATATAGGCTTTATGCTGGCACCTCGATTAAATGCTGCAGGTAGAATTGGCAATGCTAGAAAGGCTGTTACCTTACTAGTGACGGAGGACGAAAGGGAGGCCAGGGAATTGGCAGCCTTTTTAGATGAGGAAAACCGCCTACGCCAGCAGATTGAAATGGAAATTTTCAATATGGCGGTTTCAATGATAGAAAGCGATAGAAGCTATCAACAGGATAAATTTATAGTACTCTACCAAAAAGGCTGGCATCATGGTGTAATCGGTATTGTTGCCTCCCGAATTGTAGAAAAATACTATAAGCCTACGGTTATATTGTCGATAGAGGATGGCGAGGTTAAGGGTTCAGCCCGCAGTATACCAGGAGTTAATCTATTTGAGGCCTTGAACCAATGCAAAGAGCTATTTACAAAGTTTGGCGGACACGAACAGGCAGCAGGCCTTTCTTTAAAGGAGGAAAACATACTTCCCTTTCGTAAAAGAATAAATGAAATTGCCAATCATCTTATGAGTGAAGAAGATCAGATTAAGAAGGTATTCTGTGATGGCGTATTAAGACTGGATGAAATTAATGAGGAGCTATTAGGTGAGCTGGAAACCCTAGAGCCCTATGGAATGGGCAATCCCGGGCCAAAGTTCTATTCAAGGCTTTTAAGGCCCCAATATGTCAATCGAATTGGTGCCGAGGGAAAGCATCTTAAGCTGCAAATGTCGTCGGAAACGGGAGCCCTTGACGCCATAGGCTTTAATTTTGGAGAATATAAGGATGAATTAGTTGCCGGTGGTTTGGCTGATATTGTTTTTACTCCCGAATTAAACGTATTTAACGGAAACAAAAAAATACAGCTTAATTTAAAGGATATAAAGGCCATTGGAATGGGAGCCGAAGCCTGGAACGGGTTTTCCTACTGTTATTACACGAATCTTAGTATTTCGGAGAAGACAATGGCCGGAAACCTTGAAAATATTACCCTTTCCCCCGATTGCATTGTCGATTATAATGAAGAAGTGATTTTAAAGCTGATGGAGAGCCAGGAAGGATTGCTGATATTGGCCAATAGCTATTATAAGGCTTTACAGCTATTAAGCTTAACTGATATAAGAATGGTTAAAAGTCAGCTGAAGTTTCAGTTTTCCTTTGGTTTTACCGTCAAAGGGCCTCGTGAGAAGGAAGTTCACATTATCATTAATCCCAATATTGATAAAATTGATTTTAAAAGATATAATAAAATTATTCTATTAGATCATTTTTTTACAGAATATGATTTTTTGTTGTTTTTTCAAAGGGTTGAACTGAATCAGCTGATTGTATTGTTTGATCCTGAAGCAGCAATACAACAGCAAAGGCAGATCCAGAAGATTGTTCCTAAACGGGAAAACTTGGTGATTTTATATAAATATTTCAGCAGGACTGCCAGTCAAGGACGATACAGCATTCAACAGATATTAGAGGGGCTTAGCCATCAATACCCGGGCGTATTTAATCCTGCCATGATTCAAAATGCCTTTAAGATATTCAGTGAAGGAAAGCTGCTTCTCGTTGAGAAAATCCAGGGATACTATCAAATTAAGCTAAATAAGGTTACCGATAAGGTTGATTTAGAGGCCCTTGATAGCTACAAGAAATTCAATCAGCTTATCCTTGATTTTGAGAATTTAAAAAATAAATTGTACCGATTGTACATGAGGAGGAAATAAATAATGGATTTGAAAAAAATAATCAGAGAAGTTCCTGACTTTCCTAAGGAAGGCATAAGCTTTAAGGATATAACCCCTTTGTTGTCAGATCATCGAACCTATCGGTATGTAATTGATCAATTGGTGGAACAATTAAAGGATTTAAAGATAGACTTGGTCGTAGGACCAGAGGCCAGGGGATTTTTGGTGGGAACACCGGTGGCTTATCAATTGGGGGTTGGCTTTGTGCCTGTTAGAAAACCGGGAAAGCTCCCTGCTGAAACGGTAAAATATGAATATGAGCTGGAATACGGAACTGATGCCCTGGAAATTCACAAGGATGCCGTTCAGCCTGGCCAAAGGGTTGCCATATTGGATGATTTATTGGCCACTGGGGGAACTGTTTTGGCTGCTGCCAAGCTGATTGAGGCCCTGGGGGGAGAGGTTGTATCCATGAACTTTTTAATTGAACTGGCCTTTTTAAAGGGAAGGGATAACTTAAAGGATTACCATATTCAATCATTGGTTAAATATGAGGAAGAATAGCGCATCATAATTTTATCAAACATCAAATAGGAATGCTTTAGCTGCGAGAGGGTGATCGAAAATGTTAGAGAACTTAATAGCCATGATAGAAGAGACAAACCCTCAATGTGATGTGGGATTAATCGCCAAGGCCTTTCATTTTGCCGAAAGGGCACACCAGGGTCAATATCGCAAATCGGGTGAGTGTTATTTTATTCATCCTGTAGAAGTGGCCAAAATTTTAATTGAGCTTAGGCTTGACAGCAGTACCATTGCGGCAGCATTACTGCATGATGTTATTGAGGACACGGAATACGGATATGACACCGTCAAGCAAGAGTTTGGCGAAGAAATCGCCCTTCTGGTGGAAGGGGTAACAAAGCTGACCAGGATGTCCTTTGAATCCAAGGAAGAAAGACAGGCTGAGAATTTAAGAAAAATGTTCGTGGCCATGGCAAAGGATATTCGAGTGATTTTGATTAAGCTGGCTGACAGGCTTCATAATATGAGAACCCTGAAGTATCAAACCGATGAAAAGAAAAAAGAAAAGGCCATGGAAACCTTGGAAATTTATGCACCCATTGCCCATCGGTTGGGTATTTCAAGAATCAAGTGGGAGCTGGAGGACCTATGTTTACGGTATATTGATCCGGAGGGCTACTATGAACTGGTCGAAAAGGTTGCAATAAAACGTAAGGATCGTGAGCTGTATATTAATCAGGTCATTCAAGAGCTTCAGCAGAGGTTGAAGGAATTTAGCATTGAAGGGGAAATTTCAGGCAGACCCAAGCATTTTTACAGCATTTATCGAAAAATGACCTACCAGGGAAAATCCTTTGATGAAATTTTTGATTTCCTGGCCGTTCGTGTTATTGTAGAGACAATTAAAGATTGCTATGGTGTTTTGGGTATTGTTCATACCCTGTGGAAGCCCATTCCAGGTCGATTTAAGGACTATATCGCCATGCCCAAGCCCAATATGTACCAGTCCCTTCATACCACTGTGATCGGGCCCAAGGGAGAGCCGGTGGAAATACAGATCAGAACCTTTGAAATGCACCAAATTTCAGAGTATGGGATTGCCGCCCATTGGAAATATAAAGAGGGTCGGGGAACCGACCAGGATAAGATCAGCAGCAAGCTCACCTGGGTCGGACAAATGCTGGAATTGGAAAAGGAGTATAAAGACCCAAAGGAATTTATGGAGTCTTTAAAGATAGACCTCTTTACCAACGAGGTCTTTGTTTTCACGCCTAAGGGTGAGGTAATTAATTTGCCTGCGGGTTCAACCCCTATTGACTTTGCGTATAAAATCCATTCCGATATAGGAAATCGATGTGTTGGCGCAAAGGTCGACGGTAGAATCGTACCATTAGATTATAAGCTAAAAAATGGTAATATTGTTGAAATACTAACTTCATCCAATAGTAATGGGCCCAGTCGGGATTGGCTTAAAATTGTAAAGAGTTCCCAGGCTAAAAATAAAATCAAACAATGGTTTAAGCGGGAGCGAAGGGATGAAAACATTGAAAAGGGAAGGGAGCTTTTGGAAAGGGAGGTTAGACGGCAGGGTCTTTTGCAACAGGAGGCCTTACAGTCAAAGCTGCTAATTTCAATTGGCAGGCGGCTTGGATTAACCAGTGAGGAGGACTTTTATGCCGCCCTTGGCTATGGTGGCATTACCCTTAGTCAGGTTTTACCTAAAATTAAAGAGGTTATTAAAAAGGATGCCATAAAAAGAGAGCCCCAGCCGGAAATTACCGATAAGGAATATATCCCTCAGTCCAGAGCCCCAGAGGAAATAGCTTCCCGTAAAAAGCAGGGTCAGGGTGTTACTGTAAAGGGAATTGACAATATCATGGTTCGTTTTTCCAGGTGCTGTAATCCTGTTCCTGGTGATGAAATCATCGGCTACATTACCAGAGGAAGGGGTGTATCAATCCATAGAAAGGATTGTCCTAATCTGGAGGATAACATTGAATCCACCGATAGGCTCATTGATGTGGATTGGGATACCACTAAGCCCATCAGCTTTCAGGCGGAGATTCAAATTCGAGCCACCGACCGCAAGGGATTGCTCTCGGAAATTACCAGGGTTATTACCGACAGCAAAATTACTGTTAATGCCTTAAATGCCAGAACCAATAAGGAACGTATGGCAGTGTTGAATCTCACCATGGAAATTGATAATATTGAAGAGCTTGATCGAATTATGAAAAAGTTTAGAAATATACAGGGTGTCATTGATGTATATCGTGTCACAACATAGGAAAAGGAGGCCATTATGCGGGCTGTTGTACAACGAATTAATCATGGAAGGGTTATGGTTGATGGTAAGGCCACAGGAACAATAGAGAAGGGATTACTGGTCTATTTAGGTGTTGGTTCAGAGGATTCCCTTCAGGATGTAAAATATATGGCTGAAAAGCTGGTGAATTTACGGATTTTTGAAGATGAACAGGAAAAGATGAACCTGTCATTACTCGACACAAAGGGACAAATGCTGGTGGTTTCCCAATTCACTCTTTATGGAGATTGCCGGAAGGGAAGAAGACCGAATTTTACCGAAGCCGCAAAGCCAGAGATGGCTGACCGACTTTATCAAGAATTTATTAAGGAATGTCAGCTATTAGGAATTGATGTGGAAACCGGGGTGTTTCAAGCCCATATGCAGGTCCATTCCATTAATGACGGCCCGGTAACCATGCTTATTGATAGTAAAAAAGTTTTTTAAGGAGGTAAAGGGCATGTTTTTGCATAAAATACCCGCTGGGGTAATGGAGGTTAATTGTTATCTCATTGGAGATGATTCTTCAGGTAAGGCAGCGGTCATTGATCCTGGCGGTGATGCGGATAAAATCATCTCTGCATTGGATGAAAATGGTTTTGAGTTGGTTTATATTATTCTAACCCATGGTCATGGAGACCATATTGGGGGCGTTGAAGAACTGAGGGAAAAAACAGGCGCACCGGTTTATATCCACAGAGATGATCTAAGTATGATTAAGGATAAAAGAAAAAATTATTCAGCTAGCATGGGCATGGCCGTAGAATTTGAAACTGATCATTTTGTGGCCGATGGGGATCAGCTTCCCCTGGGAGGCTTAAAGCTTGAGATTATCCATACCCCTGGCCATAGCAGAGGTGGTATCTGTATTAAGGCTGATCAGGTGCTGTTTACAGGAGATACGCTTTTTTCCAATTCTATTGGCAGAACTGACCTATACGGTGGTAATCATGAGCAATTGGTTAATTCCATAAAGGAAAAATTAATGATATTAAGTGATGAAATTACTGTTTTTCCTGGACATGGTCCTGCAACTCGAATCGGAATTGAAAGACTGACAAACCCCTATATAAAATAAAGAAAATTCCCTTATCAGGGAATTTTTTATAAAAGATTACGAAAAAGTAATTGATGATAGGAGCCTAAGGATGATTAAGGTTTACTTAACAGGACACAACTATGAATATGAGGTAAAGGAGCTTCTAAAGCTCTTTTATCCTCCAGAGGCAGTGGAATTCGAGCCGGAAGAAAATGCCGAGGATTTTTCAGAAGAAAAGCTGATATCCCAAATCAGCCTTAATCACGATTATGTAAGGGTTCATACCAGCTATTACCTCCGGGGCGAAACCATCTCTCTTCAAGAAACCAGCCAAATTGATGGCCAAAACCTTCAAAGACTGGAAAAAAGGCTGATAAAACGAGGGATTTTTAAGCTGCTGAAGGAAAAAAAGGAGAGCTATTTACCCTGGGGGATTTTAACCGGAATTAGGCCCACCAAAATTGTCCATGAATTGATGGAAAGGGGAGTAGGCCAAGGGGAAATTCTCCAGGAGCTGCAGGAGGAATATTTGATTCATGAGGATAAGGCCCAACTTTTAGTTGACGTAGCCCAAAGGGAGTATCCTTATCTTTACCCTTTAGATGATGGTAAAGTCAGTGTATATATCAGTATTCCCTTTTGTCCCACCCGATGCGTTTATTGCTCCTTTCCTTCTAATCCATTAAAGCAGTGGAGCCATTTGCAGGAGCCCTACGTAGAGGCCCTTTGCCGGGAAATACGAGGTGTAGCGCCTATACTTAAAAGGACTGGTAAGCAAATAGAAACCCTTTATATTGGGGGCGGAACTCCCTCTGTTTTAACAATTGAACAGCTAAAGCAGCTGGATGATTGTATTAAAGAGGCTTTTTTACTGGATACCCTTAAGGAGTTTACCTTTGAGGCAGGACGCCCTGACACCATTGATGCCCCTAAGCTCGAGAAGCTCAGGCAGATGGGTGTTACACGCTTGAGCATCAATCCACAAACCATGAACGACTGTACCTTAAGGGCCATCGGAAGAAACCACTCGGTTGAAGCGTTAAAATCGGCCTATTATTTAGCAAAGGAAATGGGTTTTGAGGAAATTAACATGGATTTAATCATCGGGCTACCTGGCGAAACACCTGAAATGGTACGCCATACCATGGAAGAAATTGAAGCCCTTTCACCTGTAAACCTGACGGTTCACACCCTGGCCTTAAAAAATGCTTCAAAATTAAAGGAAGAAAAGGGTACCTACCGGTTAACCGAAGGTGCAGAAATACTAAAAATGTTAAAAATAACCCAAGATTATGCTGCTGCCATGGGGCTTCAGCCTTATTACATGTACAGGCAAAAACACATGCTGGGCCATTTAGAGAACATAGGTTATTGTAAGCCTGGCTACGAGGGAATATATAACATTAAAATTATGGAGGAAAAGCAAACCATTATCGCCTTTGGAGCAGGAGCCGTATCAAAATTTGTATATCTGGATGAAAATCGCTTGGAGAGGGTGCCTAATGTAAAAAATTTAGAGCAATACCTCAATCGGGTTGAAGAAATGGTTCAAAGGAAAATTAAATATTTGTAGGTCGTTGTTTATTAATTCGAATCAAAGGAGTAGATATAACTATAACAGCGAGTCTTGGTGGTTATATTATTAAGACAACATATACTCAATTTAAAAAGATCATGATGAGAGGACTCATGGTCTTTTATGTGCGACAGGCAGTCGCACATTCATAAAAGAAATTTTATGAAATCTTGAGTATTAAGAACAGCGACGACGATACCAATGATGGTAAGAACGAGTCGGGAGTTTGGAAGCTCAAGAGTTCTCGAAGGTGAGAGTCCTTCCCTAGGAGTGCTGATACAACCTAGGAAGCCTAGTCTAGGGCAATATCGTGAGGTGTTGTCTGAAGGAGACGTGGAAAGTCGTGAGACCCATAGGCGGACTAGCAGACCGAAATGCAGAGGTGTGAAGCACAGGTGGCGGGGTAAACTGACGACTATGCGTAAAAAATGGGAAGTCAATAATTCTAATTCAATGAATCAGCCGAATTAAAATAGTTTATCATGTGAAAGTGCTCGGTATGCTAGGAAGGAAAGTGCGGTGACCCTGTGAGATCTCTATTCAAGCCCGAAAGGGGTAGTGGAATATAAGGTTATGCCGAAGTTTCTACTACGGATAGAGAAGTCAGACAGTTCCATAGTACGGGAGTAGGTATTAGGCCAAACTGATACTGAACGGAAGGGAACTGACCTCAGTGGACCTAACTTTAATCATGTGTAATGATAACGGTAACGCTACGAAAGTAAAAACGAACCGAAAGGACACAAGAAAGGTGAAGGATAATAAATGAATCAAGAATTGAAGCTTAAAATGCATAGTATTTATGGACAGCTATTAGTTGAAAGAAAGCTAATGGAAGCATGGAAACAAGTTAAAGAAAATAAAGGCTGTGGAGGTATTGATGGTGAAACCCTCGAAACCTTCGCTGAAAAAGAAGAGGAGAAGATTAATAAACTCCTAATTACCCTAAAAGAGAAAAGCTACGTACCAAAGCCAGTAAAGAGGGTATATATACCAAAGAAAAATGGTAAGAAAAGACCCTTAGGAATCCCAACCATAGAGGATAGGATTGTACAGCAAAGTGTGGTAAATGTCATAAGTCCCAAGTTTGAGAATGAGATATTTCATAAATGGTCATGTGGATACAGAAAAGGATTAGGTGCAGAAAGAACAATGCAGATAATTCTTTGGAATCTAGAAACAGGATACAACCACATATACGACTGTGATATTAAAGGGTTCTTTGACAACATACCACACAAGAAACTGATGAAGATATTGACAAAATATATAGCTGATGGAACTGTCCTAGATATGATATGGAGATGGCTAAAGGCTGGACATATGGAAGAAGGTAAACTCCATAATACTGAATCTGGCACTCCGCAAGGAGGGGTGATTTCACCAGTACTTGCGAATATATACCTAAATGAACTGGATTGGGAACTAGATAAGGAAAATATCCGTTTTGTAAGGTATGCTGATGATTTTCTTCTGTTTGCTAAAACAGAAGAAGAAATCAAAAGAGCAGGTGCGGTAGCAAATAGGGTAATAAATGATTTAGGATTAGAAGTATCAATGGAGAAAACAAAATTCGTTAATTTCAACGATGAAAATTTTAATTTCCTTGGTTTTACATTTGAGCATTGGAGGAAAAGAAAGAAAAACGAGAGCTCATACTTCATCGTAAGACCTACCGAAGGCTCAATCAAGGACTTCAAAACTAAATTAAAGGATAAAACGAGGAAAAGCTTAACCCTTAGTACTAAAGCATGGCTGGACACCTTAAACCCAATAATAAGGGGTAAGATAAACTACTATTTGAACATATCCAAAGCAGTAAAAGCTAATGAAGAATATGGTCAGAAAAGTAGATGTATTCTACAGGCCTTCAGCAAGGAACTACATGCAGTAGACTCCTATGTTAGACAAAGATTAAGGGTAGCAATGATACACAAAAATCCATGTCAAAGAAAAGGCTGGCTTATGACCTCGAAGTGGAATAATGAGTATTTTGTCAAGATAGGGCTTATACCATCCCACTGGTTATATTACAATAAAATGTGGGGGTATACCCTAGAAATGTACCTAGAGAAAATAACGGCCAAAAATAGAGCAAAATTAGAGAAACAAATCAAGAAATTAAAGGAAAAAGGCCAAGAGTATTATACTCATGACCGAGTTTCCAAGATAAATGCTGTTAAAAACTATGCTTAATTCATTTAAAACACGTTGGTAAGCCGTATGCCTTAGTAGGGCACGTGCGGTTTGATAAGGGGGTAGCTATGCAAATAGTTACCCTACTTTATTAAATGGTGCATCATTTGGTAAAGAACAAATAATTTTATGGAGGTATGTCATATGAAAAAGAATAAGTTACTAAAATTTTTAGTTCTGAGCATTGTACTATTAAGCTTTACTATTAGTGCAAATGCTGCTACTGCTACTGTTTACCTGAGAACTGATCAATCCTCAGCTTCTTCAAGCATCATTGGGCTTAGTAATAAGGCAGATTATTATGCAGCTAATTCGCCCAATTCATTATTTAGCGTCTATGCTAATGCTTATCGTGCTTATCCCGGTAAAGGTTGGCAACAAGTTGCAGAATCACTAATGTCTACAGGATCTAGTGCCTCAGGGTCATTAACGGGTACAGAAGGAGCAAATTGGTACTTAGAACTTAACCCTTGGGGTTGGGGTTTAATAGGTTGTGAAGCTGTTGGTACCATTAGCTATTAAATAATAATCTCTATTTTTAAAATATGCTATTAGATGGTAAGAGATTTACCATCTAATAGCATTCATAAATACAGATAAAAGGGGATTTGCAATGCTTACCTTAGTTAAAAATAACTTAAAGCTATTTTTTAAAAACAAGTATTTATTATCAGGATTTATTATTTTTTTTATTATAATAAATGCGTATTTAATCGAAGGGCTTTATAAGCTTTCGATTCATAGAGATGCTTTTTATTACCTGCAGGTCAGTCAAAAATTAAGTATGGTTTACTTTATCTTCTTTATATTTATATCCTATGAGTATCTGGTGAAAAGTAAAAATGATTTTATATTAGAAAGCCTTTCAATTACGGATAATGGCAAGCTTACATTGTATTTTTCCAAATTCGTGGTATTATTGGCAATTATGGTGACCATGACCCTGAACATAATGTTATATAATTACATTTCTTATATTGCAATGCATGTACAAGCATTATCCTTTGCCTATCATATATTCTTAAATAATATCCTAAATATCTTTCTAGTATCTTTTTTGGGCAGCTGTATCGGAACAATGGTCTCCCTATATCTAAAGAGGTTCCAGGCATATCTTTTAATGATATTATCCGGAATTTTAATCAGTCCAATTTTTGAATTCGTACCATTTGTTCTCTTCATGGGTTTTGGAAAAAATATATATCCCTTCAGAGAAGTATTTAACATTTTACCACCAAATTTAAATTGGGTCGAAGAAGCACTCTACGGTCTGTCTATAGAAGCTTATAGATGGAACTTGGTGGTATTTTGGATATGTCTATTAAGCTCAGCTATATTATTAAAATTAAAAACTAAAAAACATAAACTCCAGAGTCTCGTGTGTATGTTATTGGTTATGGTTTCTGTTGTAAATTTCTATCTATATACAAATCCCGGCAGTATAGTAAAGAAGGATTATAATCCAAAGGGGTATACGCCCTTTGATGAATTATACTATACAAATGATGTCCAAAAAGAAGAGAAGGTTGATTTTAGCATAACAGCCTACAATATGAAGTTGGTTATAGATAGGCAATTGCATAATGATGTAAAGATTCAGTTAAATGAAAAAGAACCTTTAGAAAGTTACAAATTTACATTATATAGGAACTTTGAAGTAAAAAGCATATTGAATAAAGAAAATAAAAATATGGAATATAAAAGAGATGGAGATTATTTAGAAATATTTAACCCGACTTCTGAGAAGCTGGAGGAGATTAGAATTATCTATAGTGGTTATAGTCCAGTATTCTATAGTAATTCTCAGGGGGTTTTACTGCCAGGAAGCTTCCCCTATTATCCAATGGAAGGCTATAAACGGTTATATATTAAAGAGCAGACAGTATTTATTCCGATAATAAGGGATGATGAGGTGGATTTTGAGGTTGATGTAAAGTCTAAGCTTAATCTCTATTCTAATTTAAATAAGGATGGAAATTATTTTTCCGGTAAAGCACAGGCAATTACTATGGTTGGTGGTTTTGTAGAGGAGGAGAAGGTAGGCGATGTTACCTTATATGGACTAATACTGAGTGAGATGGATAAAGCTAATCTATTAAAAATAGATGATTTGCTAAAACCCTATAAACATTTAGTATCGGGGATTGATACGCTTAACATCACTGATAAAAAGATATTTCAAGCACCGCATACATTCAGCTCCAGAGTATTAGAAAATGGACTAATTAGCTTTAATGACCATGTTTTTGTATATAGCCTAGATGAAAAAACTTTAATTTACACTTTAATGCAGTCTATTATCCCTCAAGACTATAATAAATCAAAAATAAAAACTGTATTGTTGGATTATATCATCGATAAGGATAGATTTCTCAATATACCGAAGGAACAACTAGAAAATTTTAAGCCTTATGAATTTCACAATTTGTTTCTAAAAAAAATAGATGAATTGGGGGAAGATTATGTGATTCAGGCTACCTTTAGCTATTTAAAGGACAAAAATGATGGAAGAGATTCAATTACCTTTATTGAAAACTTAAATTCTGGGGGGCATTAAAATGTTAGAAGTAATAAATTTAGATAAGGCCTTTAAGAAAAAAGAAGTATTAAAAAATGTTTCCATAAGCCTTAAGCCTGGAGTTTATGGGTTGTTAGGTTCAAACGGGGCAGGAAAAACAACCTTAATAAGGTGTTTAGTAAAACTTTATCATATTACCAAAGGGCAGATAAAGTACAATGGTGTTGACGTTATAAATAATAACTTATTTACAGAAAATGTTGGCTATTTGCCTCAGAAATTCGGCTTGTTTAAAGAATTGACCGTTTATGACAATCTTCAATATTTCGGAGTATTGAAAAAGATACCAAAAGGCTTGATTGAGACCAGTATAAAAGCAAGTTTAGAAATTGTAAACCTAAAGGACAGGATTAATGACAGAGTTTCGACCTTATCTGGAGGTATGATAAGAAGGTTGGGAATCGCTCAGGCGATTTTGGGAGAGCCTGAAATTATCATTTTTGATGAGCCAACAGCTGGTCTGGACCCGGAGGAAAGACTAAGATTTAAAAACATCCTATCTACAATTAAGGAAAATAAAATAATTATAATTTCAACTCATATAGTGGAGGATGTTGAAGCCTGCTGTGACGGATTGATAATTATGAATGAAGGGGCCATATTAAAAGAAGGAAGTTGCGGAGAGATTATATCCATGGCAGAGGGAAAAGTTTTTGAGGTGAAGGAAGGAACTCATATCAACTCAAGCTGCCATATTCAAAAATCCTACTTAAAAAATGGAGAGAGGTTTTTACGAATACTATCCAGTAAATCAGTAGGGGATAAACGGTTGGAACCCACCATAGAGGATGGGTATATGTGCATAATGAAGGGTATTTAGCTCATGAATATACGACTAATATATCTATCTTTTAAAAATTTAAAGGTTTATTATTTCATCCCTTTATTTATATTATATATTTTCTTACCTGTTTTAAATATTGGTATGGTATCTATGTCAGGCAGTATAGAAAATTCCTACATCTTGATATTCAGAGAAGCGGAAAAATATATACCGCTTCTATCCTTCTGGTGGATTACACTAATATTCAAAGAATATATATCAGGAGACGGAAATGAAGTTCTCTATTGTATTGATAGCTCAGGAAAGGTGAAGCTCACTCAAATCCTCCTAATATTTCTTTGGTACATTATACATGTTGGGGTTCTATTTCTAGGCTATTGTGTATTTTGGGACAATGTGTTTTGGGAATTTATTAAGACCGTTATACAATGCTTCTTTTTTGTTTCATTAGGTTACATGCTTATGTATATTTTAGAATCGCCTATAATTAGCTTTATGCTCTTATTAATTTATGAATTATTGGCAATCTTTATAAATTCCGAGATAGCTACTTATATTAGTATTTTTGAAAATGGCAACAGGATAACTATTGATTCCATAGCTAATAAATATCTAGGGATTCTTTTGATATCAATTGTATTACTCTTAGTTGGTGTATATAGAAATAAGAGGTTCTATTATTGAGTTTGTTGAAATTGTCAAGAAAAGCGTACACCCAAGAAACTAGAAAAAATTTTTATTCCTTTGTCGGGGCCCATCTTTCAGCATGCTTTTACCCATTGTGTAAAAGGCGGTTTTGCCGTTTATCTTTACTTGAGACAATCGGTAAAGCATGCTAGGCTCCTTATGCCGACAAATGAAATATTTTTAATTGGTGATACTTGTACTTGTTGTGGTAATGAATCATGTGTTGATGACGATATAATAACAAGTTTATTAAAAGAGGATTTTTTATGAGTACAGTATTAAGGGAATTTTTAATTTAATCCGTTGACAAGAAAATTAAAAAGCCTTATAATATTACCAATTCCATATTGACAATTACGATTGATTCAGGAGGAGTAGATAGGTTACCCGTGGCAGCGAGTCGAGGAGGGTGAAAGCTCGATACGAAGGAACATATTGAAGACACCTGATGAGTAGATTACCTGTCCTATAGATTGCCAGGGAATCCGTGAACCTGCGTTAAGGTATTAAGTGGGATTTTATCCAATTAGGGTGGCACCGCGGGAACAAGCTCTCGTCCCTTTACAGGGATTGGGAGTTTTTTTAATGTAAAAATATTGATAAATATAAATTGAAAGGGAGGTAACTAAATTGGAAAAAAACAAGCTAAAAAGAAGCTATATGGCTGGAAACTTGAGGAAGGAACATGTCGATGAAGAAGTAACTTTAATGGGCTGGGTACAAAAACGCCGGGACCTGGGCGGACTTATTTTTGTCGATTTAAGGGACCGTACAGGGTTGGCTCAGGTAGTTTTTGATATAGATATTTCAAAGGAAGCCTTTGAAAAGGCAGGAAAATTGGGTTCGGAATATGTCATTGCCGTAAAGGGCAGGGTAAAGCCCCGACAATCGATTAACCCCAATCTTCCCACAGGGGAAATTGAGGTTTTTGCAGAAAAGCTGGAGATCCTTAATAGCGCAGAAACGCCCCCCATTTATATCAGGGACGATGACGAGGTTTCAGAAAATCTAAGGCTTAAATACCGTTATCTTGATTTAAGAAAGCCAGGTATGCAAAAAAACCTGATTATAAGACATCAAACTGCCATCACGGTTAGAAATTTTTTAAATCGGGAAGGGTTCTTAGAAATTGAAACCCCAGTTTTAACCAAAACGACCCCAGAAGGGGCCAGGGACTATTTAGTACCCAGTCGAGTTAATCCCGGTAAATTTTTTGCCCTTCCCCAGTCTCCCCAGCTATTTAAGCAGCTTTTGATGGTTTCAGGAATGGATCGTTATTTTCAAATCGTCAAATGCTTTAGAGATGAAGATTTACGGGCTGATCGCCAGCCGGAATTCACCCAGATTGACTGTGAAATGTCCTTTGTCGATATAGATGATGTGATAGAAATTAATGAAAGACTTATTCAAGAGGTATTTCATCAAGTAATTAATGTAGATATTCCCTTGCCCATTCCAAGGATCACCTACCAGGAGGCAATGGAACGCTTTGGGTCAGACAAGCCGGACATTCGCTTTGGCTTTGAATTGGTGAATGTATCTTCAATTGTGAAGGATTTAGAATTTAAGGTTTTTACTTCAGCAATTGAAAATGGAGGCTCTGTCAGGCTGATAAATGTGAAGGGGCACGCTGAAGCCTTTAGCCGCAAAGATATTACCTCTCTTGAGGAATATGTCAAGACCTATGGAGCAAAGGGCCTCGCTTGGATTAAGGTAACAGAAGAAGGGGTTTCATCACCTATTGCAAAATTCTTCGATGAAGCTGCCACCGCAGCATTATTAAAGACAGCCCAGGCGACACCTGGGGATTTACTGCTTTTCGTTGCCGATAAAGACTCTATTGTCTTGGATTCCTTGGGACACCTGAGGGTTGAGGTGGCAAAGCGCCTGGGAATTTTAAATAAAGAGGAATATCGAGCCCTGTGGGTGACAGAGTTTCCGCAATTTGAATTTGATGAACAGGAAAATCGCTATGTTGCAAAGCATCACCCCTTTACTGCCCCCATGGATGAAGATCGTCACCTGCTGTTGACTGAGCCCCAAAAAGTAAGGGCAAAGGCCTACGATTTGGTCATTAATGGGTACGAGGTTGGGGGAGGTAGTATACGAATTCATTCCTCCCAGCTTCAGCAGGATATGTTTAAGGCATTGGGCTTTAGTGAAGAAGAGGCCTGGGAAAAATTTGGCTTCTTATTAGAGGCCTTCAAATATGGTACACCACCCCATGGTGGAATTGCCTTTGGCCTAGACAGGTTGGTTATGCTATTAACTAAGGAAGACAATATCAGACAGGTTATTGCCTTCCCTAAGACACAAAATGCTACTTGCCCGTTAACCAATGCTCCTTCTGTGGCAGAGGAGAAACAGCTTAAGGAATTAAGTATTGCTGCCCTACTGGAATAGATGAAGGTGCTTCGAAACAGGTTAAAAACTGCTTCGAAGCACTTTTTTTCAACCCTCAAAATGGCTGGCGGCTAAAACCTTCTTTAATAATAAAGAAAGAAACAAATAAAATCAAAAAAAGAAATAAAAATAAAAATATTTTAGATTAGTTAGAGAAAAACAGGGTATAGTAATTAAAGTTATCAGAATATTTCATCTAACCAAAAAATTGATATTGACAACGTATAAGATTCCATATATAATATTGATAATAATAATCATTTTCATAAATAGAATTTTGGTAAATAGAAATCAGTTGTAATTTAGGGGGTATTAATTATGAAGGCATTAATTGTAGGGGCAGATCGTTTGGGGAATATACCAGAAACCTTAGTCAGTCATGGCATTAAAGATTACATACATTGGACAGGCAGGAAAAAGGGAATGAGAAGGCTGGAAATTCCCAATGAGGTAGACATGATTATTGTTTTTTATGACTTTATCGAGCATAATATTACCGAAATTGTAAAACAAAAAGCCAAGCAAAACAATATTCCATGTATTTTTTCCCGAAGGGCCTGTAGTGATTTAAGCAAAAGATTAAATGATTGTAGAGAATGTAAGATTTGCACCATTTCCAATAATTAAGTTTGAAAAAATACAAAAGATATGATATTATACTATTAAATCCTGCTGTGTGCGTAGACTCGACATAGTTTTGACCAACACTATATAAACGGGAATCTGGCGTTTGTTGTTGGAAGAAAGGCCCCCATTGAGGGGAATTCTGAATACAGCAACAGGATACCCACCTGCGAGGCAGGTCTCAAAACAATCGATAAAACGGCACAGCGGGGAACCAAGTAAAAGCTTCTGATTGCAGAAGTTTTTTTGTTTGTTTTTGATTGAATTAAGAATGGATTTATTTTTAGATAAGGTTGACAGAGATTAGCTTTTTCGTTACTATTAATTTTAGCGTCATATTAAAAGGAGGATTAGGATGGCATTACATGCTTTTTCAAGAAGTGAGCTTTTGCTTGGCCCGGAGGGGTTGGAAAAATTGCAAAAAAGCAAAGTGGCTATTTTTGGTATTGGCGGGGTAGGAACCTTTGCTGTAGAGGCCTTGGCCAGAACGGGAATTGGTCACTTTGTTCTGATAGATGATGATGATATATGCTTAACTAATATTAATCGACAGCTCCATGCCACCAGAAAGACCGTAGGAAGAGCGAAGGTTGAAGTAATGAGGGAGCGAATTTTGGAAATTAACCCAAAGGCCCAGGTGACGATCCATCAGGAGCTTTATAACAGCCAGAGTGCAGAAAGGCTTCTTCTTGAAGATTACGATTATGTTATTGATGCGATTGATATGGTTACGGCAAAGCTGGATTTAATTGAAAGAAGCAAGAAAATGGGGCTGAAGATTATTAGCAGTATGGGAGCAGGAAACAAGCTTGATCCCACCCGGTTTGAAGTGACAGACATACACAAAACCTCCATATGCCCCCTGGCAAAGGTGATTCGTAAGGAATTGAAGAAGCGAGGTATAAAGGATGTAAAGGTGGTTTATTCTAAAGAACCGCCCATCACCCCTAAGGTCATTGACAGTGATTGTAAAAGCCATTGTATTTGTCCTAATAAGGATCGAACCTGTACAGTAAGGCACCAAATCCCGGGAAGCGTTGCCTTTGTACCGTCGGTGGTAGGGCTAATTATGGCTGGAGAGGTCGTGAGGGATTTAATAAGTGATTAAAACCATGGTTATTGGTGTAATGATAAAATAGAAGGATAAAAAAGGAGGTCATGGCCATGAAACAATGTGGTGTTGTTACAGGAATAGACGGTAATTATGCCAAGGTTGTGATGCAGCGTCATTCCAGCTGCGGTAACTGTAATGCCTGTAAAATGGGACAAAGTAATGAACAGCTGGAAATAAGGGTTTTAAATGAACTGAATGCCAAGGTAGGTGAGCGGGTATCGGTAGATATGAATGATACCGATGTATTGACAGCGGCCTTTCTTGTTTACGTAATTCCCTTGCTTACCTTACTGGTCAGTATATTTATTGCCAATGGGGTCTTACATGCCATGGGGGTGGAAGCCTATCGGGATATCTATTTGGCCGCTACTGGTTTTATTATGACGGCCCTTTCCTTTTTATTGTTGAAGAAACGAGAGGGAAAGCTTAAAAATAACCAAAGGTTTATCCCGGTTATTGAAGAAATATTAAAGAAAGAATAACGCTTGGAAAATTTGTCTCAGGCCTTATTTCGTCATTTAAAGGGTACTAGGGGGTTAATGATTGGAAGCAATGATTAACCTCTATTTTTATCAAAAAAGGAAAATATTAAGAAATAATTAAGATCGTGCTTAAGCTATTGACCTCTGCCAGGTGAAAAATATAAAATAAGGGAAAATGCAGCATTTTTTGTGGAGGGAAATTAACTTGAAGGGGAAATATATGATTGCCTTAGTCGTTATGGTATTAAGCTTTACCATTACAATACAGGCTAAAAATAATTCTGTTTTGGGGACAGCTGCCACCGATCCCCACAAAAGGATCAGCAATGCCAGGGAGCTAAGACGTGCCAGAAATGAATACGATCAACTGATGGAAAAGCTCAATCAATTGGAGGCCAGGTTAAGGGACTATCAATTCCAGGATGCCAGTGATTTGAGTGCTGCCAATAATCTGTCGGCAGATCTATATCAATATCAAATACTATCAGGCTTTAGGGCTGTCGAAGGGCCGGGGGTAACGGTAACCCTCAGGGAATCACCCTATTATCTAGAAACAGGGGAGGCCAGCAGCTTTATTATGTATAACTATGATTTAATTGTTGCCCTGGTAAATGAATTGAATTCTGCCGGTGCCGAAGCAATTGCCATCAACGGTTTGAGATACACCGCCAATACAGAAATATATTATACCTCAAATCAACTTTTGGTAGACAATACGCCTATTAGTGGGCCTATTGTCATTGATGCCATCGGAAACCCCCAAACTATGGAATCGGTTCTAAACATGAGATTTCGTGTAGCTTGGCATCTTAAGGAAAATAAAAATATACATTTAGAAATCACAACCAGAGATCAACTCCTTATCCCTGGGAAGGAGGATTTACCCGATTATCAATATCAATATGCAAAACCCTTGATGGAGTCAGAGGGTATCGAATAAAAAACATAAAAGATTGCTGAAATACTTTAGTATTTTGCAATCTTTTTTCTTTGAGAATTTATTTTGTTAAAAGCCGCCTTTGGGTATATTTCCTTCTAAGGGAGTTTAAAGATAATACAATGGTCAGGGCCCCTGCGATGACAACGGCAATCATCAGGGCTTCACTGCCGTGATTGGCTGCCCCCGTGTAATCCTTCTCTATAATTGTAAGCATCGTGTAGTATAGCTTATAGCCCGGTACCAGGGGAATGATCGCTGGTATAATATAGACTGTAATGGGATTTTTATAATAAATTGCCAATACCTCGCTGATTAAGCCAACACATAGGGAGGCAAAAAAAGTTGAAAGCACTGATGAATTTGAAAGCTGGAAGCTAATTATATATACAGACCACCCAAGGCCCCCTGCCAAGGCCGATTTAAAGAGAGATGAACGGGGAGCGTTGAATAATACCGCAAAGCCAAGGGCACACATAAAAGCATAAACAAAATGCTTAAAAACCAGAATCATAATAATGTTCCTCCTGTCAAGTAAATCCAGGTCTGTAGTGTAAAACCTACACCAAAGGCAATGGAAACCGCAATCAGTAAAGCCTCTGTTCCCCTTGCCAGACCTGAAACTAAATCTCCAGCTATAGTATCACGCAGTGCATTGGTAATGGCTACCCCGGGTACCATGGTCATAATTGCACCGATTATGACCATATCAACGCTGATCTGGGGATGAATATAGGAAAATAATATGGCACATGCAGCCGCTATGAAACCCCCGATAATGTTTGTTAGAAATAAATTTAAATCAGCCTTTACAAGTTTTAAAGTAACCAGGGTAGTTAAAACACTGGTAATTAGGGCAGCAGAAAATTCAAAGAGATTTGCTTCAAAAAGCAATGCAATAAAGGCACTGGCAATGCCGCCAAAAATTGCCTTGGTTTTCATTGGGAAGGGGGGAAGGTTTTCTATGGCCTTAAGCTGCATCATGGCCTCCTCCAATGACATAGATGATCCCACAAACTTCCTGGAAAAGTTATTAACCTCAGCAATCTTGTTTAAATTAATGCTTCTTGAGGTAATACGCTTTACATAAGAGATCATTTCATTATGATCTTCCCCCTCGTTATCAACGGAAATAATAATTCCAGTAGGGGTTACGTAGGACTCCACATAGGAGAAATTTCTTGATTTACATAATCTTATTATTGTATCCTCAACCCGATAGGTTTCAGCACCATTTTTTAACATAATTTCTCCGGCATAAAGGGCCATCACCAATAGACGTTTACGATTTACCTGTATCATGATATAACACCTCCAAAATAGTATTATTATACCAAATTTAAGAGGATATAGTAAGGGATAAATCAAAAATTAATTGTTTCATTTTTGATAACCTTTGGCATCAAAGAGAAAACGACTTTATCTTGTAAAATACTATCATTAATTTTATAATTAAATTGTATATAAAAATCGGTAAGCTGAAGGGAGAAATGCAAATGAACTTCGAAATGTTAAAAGAGACCGACCCAGAAATTTACGAGACAATTTTAAGAGAAACAAGGCGTCAGCGGGAAAAAATTGAGCTGATAGCTTCAGAAAATTTTGTCTCTGAAGCAGTGATGGAGGCCATGGGAAGTCAATTAACAAATAAATATGCAGAGGGGTACCCAGGAAAAAGGTACTATGGTGGATGTGAAGAGGTGGATGTGGCAGAGGATCTCGCCCGGGATCGACTTAAACAGCTATTTAAGGCTGACCATGCCAATGTACAGCCCCATTCCGGTGCTAATGCAAATTTAGGTGTGTATTTTGCAATCCTTCAGCCAGGAGATACGGTTCTGGGAATGAATTTATCCCATGGAGGCCACTTAACCCATGGAAGTCCGGTCAATATTTCTGGCACCTATTATAACTTCGTAGCCTATGGAGTTGATGAAAAAACCCATACAATTAACTATGAAGAGGTAAGACGAATCGCTAAAGAAACCAAACCAAAGCTGATTGTGGCTGGGGCCAGTGCTTATCCTAGAACCATAGACTTTAAACGCTTTAGAGAAATTGCCGATGAGGTCGGAGCCTATTTAATGGTTGATATGGCCCATATTGCCGGGTTGGTGGCAACAGGCCTGCATCCAAACCCCTGTGAATGGGCCGACTTCGTTACCACAACAACCCATAAAACCCTTAGGGGGCCAAGGGGCGGCGCTATTCTCTGTAAAGAAAAATATGCTAAGATGATTGATAAGGCCATTTTCCCAGGAATACAAGGAGGGCCATTAATGCATGTCATCGCGGCCAAGGCCGTTTCCTTTAAGGAAGCCCTAAGCCCGGAATTTAAGGAATATCAACAACAGGTAGTAAAAAATGCAAAAAGACTGGGAGAAGAATTAACTAAAAGAGGCTTTAATCTGGTTTCTGAAGGAACAGACAACCATTTGCTATTAATTGATTTGAGGAATAAGAATATTACCGGAAAGGATGCAGAACGGCTATTGGATGATATTGGAATCACAGTCAATAAAAATACGATTCCCTTTGATCCCCAAAGCCCTTTTGTGACCAGCGGTATCAGAATAGGAACCCCTGCAGTTACCACCAGGGGAATGAAAGAGGAGGATATGGCCAGTATTGCCACAATTATCGCCACAATTATTGATCATCCCGATAAAACCCAAGAGGCAAGGGCCATGGTAAAGGGGCTTTGCAAGCAATTCAAACTATACGAATAATAAGCAGTAATATTATCATTGATCCTTATTTAAAAGAGAGGGCCGGCACCTATTCTAT
Source organism: Alkaliphilus crotonatoxidans (assembly GCF_054658015.1). Lineage (NCBI taxonomy): Bacteria > Bacillati > Bacillota > Clostridia > Peptostreptococcales > Natronincolaceae > Alkaliphilus > Alkaliphilus crotonatoxidans. The sequence continues at coordinate 983,209 of NZ_BAAHXS010000006.1, read as the reverse complement.
GATTCCTTTGGTGCCGGCACTGCTGGTTTTTATGAGCTATGGCTTCAATCCCTCCTTAAAAGCTGATATACTGTAAATAAAACACGGTTTGGAGGTATGATACCTTGATTTCCAAGAAAATGACAATGGCAATACTGCAAAGTATTTTGCACTACCTTGAGGAAGGAATTCATGTGATTGATGCCGAGGGCCGAACAATTTATTATAATCAAGCGATGGCCGAATTAGAGGGCATGGAAATACATGATGTTATGGGAAAAAGGATGCTAGATGTTTTCCCTTCCTTAAATCATAATACCAGTACCTTGATTCGGGCCCTGGCATCAGATCAAATTATAGAAAATCAAAGTCAGACCTATTTAAATAATCGTGGCAAGGAAGTGACCACCTTAAATACCACCATCCCCCTTATCGACAGGGGAGAGCATATTGGGGCCCTTGAAATCGCTAAAAACGTAACGGAAATAAAAAATCTTTCAGATGAAATTTTAAAGCTTAGGCAGCGATTAGCTCCACCAAGCTCCTCTGGCAGAGGGGAAATTAAAAAATATACCTTTGAAACATTAAAGGGAAAAAGTCCTTCCTTTATGAAGGCCCTTAGGCAGGCTAGAAGTGCTGCTGCCACCAGTTCCAGCGTTCTAATTTATGGTGAAACCGGTACAGGAAAGGAGCTTTTTGCTCAAGGTATTCATTATAGTGGGGTAAGAAAGGGTAGACCCTTCTTGGCTCAAAATTGTGCCGCTCTGCCTGAAACACTCCTGGAAGGGATATTGTTTGGTACTGCAAAGGGAGGCTTTACAGGGGCCATAGATAGACCAGGAATTTTTGAGCAGGCCCATGGCGGTACCATATTACTGGATGAAATTAATTCCATGGGGCTACAGCTTCAGGCAAAGCTGCTAAGGGTGCTGCAGGAGGGATACGTAAGAAGGGTAGGCGGATTAAAGGATATTCCCATTGATGTACGGATTATCGCTACCACCAATGAAGCGCCTTTGAGGGCCATTGAAAGGGGAAACCTAAGAAAAGATCTGTATTATAGGCTTAATGTGGTGAATATTACCATACCAAGTTTAAGAGAGCGTACAGAGGATATTTTACTACTGGCCGACTATTTCATCAATCGATATAATAAGAGTTTGGGCAAGGAGGTTTGGATGCTTTCTACCGAAGCCAGTGAGTGTTTTTTAAGCTATTCCTGGCCAGGAAATGTGAGGGAGCTGGAAAATGTAATAGAGGGTGCCATGAACATGATTCATGAAGAGCACATTATTAAACCAGAACATCTGCCGGAGCAAATTTTGGCCGAATCCATTGAATGCCAAAACGCTGACATACAGCAGCTATTTAATCAATTGGGGACAATTGGTTTAGATGAGGCGCTTGAGGCATTGGAACAAAAAATGATAGAATCGGCCCTTGAAAAAAATAAAGGAAATATTTCCCGTGCAGCGAAGGAGCTTGGAATTAAGCGTCAAACCCTACAGCACAAGATTAAAAAATATAATTAAAGTGCAAGAATATTTGCCTATAATGCAAATGTTTTTGCACTTTTTTATTTTTTTAAAATCTAATCAAAAGTAGCAAGGAATAACTATACATTTAAAGGAAAATTTGTATGATTACAAGTTTTTTAATGATGCTGGTATTTATTCAACAACCTGATTGAAATTAACTGACAAAACAAATGAATAATTAGAAAAGATAAATTAATGAATATTAGAAGCAATCAAACGATAATTGTGGCAAGATAATTGCAGTAGAAATAAATAACTTTAAATAAAATGGAGGGAATAAAATGGAAAATGTTAAGGTTATTATTTGGGGCTTTGGTGCCATGGGCAGTGGAATGGCCAAAATGCTGTTAAAAAAGAAGGGAGTGGAAATTGTAGGGGTCTGTGATCGTGCAGAAGCCCGTATCGGAAAGGATATTTATGAGGTATTGGAGGTGGAAAGGTTAGATAGGAAGCCCGTAATCATTACTGACAACATAGATGAAATTGCCAAACCAGGCTTTGCAGATATCGCCCTGGTGGCGACGGATTCCTTTACACGTCATACCTTTGACAAAATTAAAAAGTTGGTGGAGCAAAAAATAAATGTGATCTCTACAGCCGAAGAAATGGCCTTTCCCCAGGCCCAGGAGCCTGAGCTGGCAAAGGAGATGGACCAGCTGGCCAGGGAAAATGGTGTATCAATCCTTGGAACAGGTATTAATCCCGGTTTTGTCTTAGACTTACTTATTCTAGCCCTCACAGGAACCTGTGAGGAGGTTGATTTTATTAAAGCCGCCAGAATTAACGATCTATCTCCCTTTGGTCATGCGGTTATGGAAGAACAGGGAGTGGGTCTATCGGTTGAAGCCTTTAAGGATGGAGTAGCCAATGGTAAGGTAGCTGGTCACGTGGGCTTTCCTGAATCCATTGGAATGATCGCCCAGGGAATCGGCTGGAAGATCGATAAAATCCAGCAAACCAGGGAGCCTATCGTGACAAATGTCCCCCGTCAAACCCAGTATGCCAAGGTGGAGGCCGGTAATGTGGCGGGCTGCCGTCAATGCGGCTATGGTTATCAGGGCGAGGAAGTTAAAATTGATATGGAACATCCACAGCAGATCCTGCCAGAAAAGGAAGGGGTCGATACGGGGGATTACATCTGGATTAAGGGGACACCGAACATAAATCTTCAAATTAAACCTGAAATCCCCGGAGGTATCGGAACTATAGCCATGTGTGTCAATATGATTCCCCATGTGATCAATGCGACACCAGGGTTGAAAACGATGCTTGATTTACCAGTACCAAGGGCAATTATGGGGGATATGAGAGAGTTAATACAAAGGCAGGGATAAAAAATGATGATAAAAAAGGGTGCGTGGGTAAGAATCCATGAAATTATATTAAAGCCAGAGGAGAGATCAGGTAACCTTCCCCAGGATACAAAGCAGGTTCCACTGGAAATGTGGGTGAAGGGATTTTTGGAGGAGCCGGCCGCCGTGGGGGACTTAGTGAAGGTTAGAACGATTACAGGCCGGCAGGTGGCTGGTAGACTCATTGAAGTAAATCCCTTTTATGACCATGACTTTGGTAAATTTGTACCTGAATTGCTTGAAATCGGAATTCAATTAAGGGGAATGCTATGGGAAGGTGACCAAAATGAGTAAAGAGATAAGCTATGAAGCCGTCATGGGAAGACGGGGAGATATAATGAAAAGGGCTGTGGGAATCGACTTCAGTGTTTTTGAATATGACACCATTGCCTTTGATTATGAAAGAATGATGCGAGAAACCGGCTATACTCTTCAGGAAATGCAAAAAATTCAAGGAGAAACGGGAGTGGGCAATACACCGCTACTGGAGCTGAAAAATTTAACCCAGTTGGCCAGAAGGCTCTCCCCCAAGGGAAGGGGAGCCAGAATCTTTATTAAAGATGAAGCGGCCAATCCTTCCGGTAGCTTTAAAGCTCGTCGAGCCGCCAATGCTGTTTATCATGCTAAAAAACTGGGGTATAAAGGGGTAATTGCTGCCACCAGCGGTAATTACGGTGCAGCGGTGGCCAGTCAGGCTGCCATGCATGGCTTAAGAAGCATTATTGTTCAGGAGTGCTATGACAGTCATGGTAAGGGACAGCCTGAAATTATTGAAAAAGCCAGAAAATGTGAGGCCTATGGGGCCGAAGTGGTTCAGTTAACCGTAGGTCCTGAGCTATTTTACGTATTTTTAAGGCTTTTGGAGGAAACTGGGTTTTTCAATGCCTCCCTCTATACACCCTTTGGCATTGCCGGAGTAGAAACCCTAGGGTACGAATTGGCCGTGCAGCTTAGGGAGCGAGAGGGAAGGGACCCCGATGTGGTGGTCTGTACCAATGCAGGGGGCGGAAACCTGACGGGAACTGCCAGGGGGCTTCTAAAGGCTGGAGCAGAAAAGACAGAAATCGTCGGGGCCAGCGTAAATTTAAAGGGGCTTCATATGGCCAGTGATTACGATTTCAATCGAAAATCCTTTACAACAGGCCATACGGGCTTTGGAATTCCTTTCTCCACATGGCCCGATCGGTCAGACGTACCCCGATCTGCCGCAAGGCCCCTGCGGTATATGGATCGATACCTGCTGGTGAACCAAGGGGAGGTCTTTTATATGACAGAAGCCCTGGCCCAATTGGAAGGGCTGGAACGTGGACCCGCAGGCAACACCTCCTTGGCAGCGGCCTTTAGCCTGGCCCAGGAGCTTGACCAGGATCAGATTATTGTGGTTCAGGAAACAGAATATACGGGGGCGGGGAAACATATACAGCCTCAATTGTCCTTTGCCAGAGAGAATGGTGTTGAAATCAGCCTTGGTAACCCTGAAGAGGAAGTACCGGGTAAAAGTATTATTTTACCGGCCCATCCAGGTTTGCTAAAGGCCCGGGAGCTGGATATGAATCAGCTTAGAAAATCCTATCTTAAAAACTGTATAGAACAAAATCAGCTCAAAGAGATAACCAAAGGGGATCTTGACTTTTTGATTATTGACAGTAAATCAGATGAAGCTTTGGTATTGGAAGTGTTGTCGAAGAATGAAGTGGTGGTTAAATAAACCAGAATAACAACGGAGGTGTCGTAATGAAGCGAGGGGATGACTTTCAAAGCAGAAGAAGCCATCTGGCTAATCTCAGTGAAGCGGAGCTGGAAAAGAGGTTTTGGCAGCTGGCAGAGGAAATTGTAAATCCAATGATTGAACTGGCCTATCGGCATACCAGTCCTTCCATTGAACGTTCTATTTTAATGAGAATGGGCTTCTCCAGTATAGAAGCCAAGGCCATTGTAGAGGGCGTTATGGATCGGGGCCTGATGGGAAAGGGAGCAGGTCATGTGGTGTATCGGCTGGCCAGGGAAAAGGCCATGGAAATTCGAGCTGCAGGCCTGGAATTGGCCCAGGGAAGATTGTGGGATGAAGCCTGCACCCTATTTAAAGGAGGTGCCCGGTAATGGAGCTAAAGCACAATGAGAAGCTTGATATAAAAAATCTACTGAAGGATTTAGAAAACTACCGACCCAAACGAAGGGGCTGGGTATGGCGAAAGCATGAAACAAATCAAGAAATGGGGCCCTTTGTCTACCAAAATACCTCAGAGCCTTTAAAAAGTAGTGTCCCGCTGCCGTCAGCCAAATATTTTGGTGATATTGACCCTCAGCCCGATGAGGTCATTACAACCGAGATAGCTTCAGGACGTTTTGAGGATGATATTAGGAGAATGAGGATGGCCGCATGGCATGGGGCTGATCATATTATGGTAATTCGAACCGCCGGCCAAAGCCATTTTGATGGTTTAATAGAGGGTACTCCCCAGGGAATCGGAGGAATTCCCATTACCAGAAAGCAGGTTCGTGCCCAGCGAAAGGCCCTGGATTTGATTGAAGAGGAGGTTGGCAGGCCCATTAACTATCATTCCTATATCAGTGGTGTGGCTGGCCCAGAGATTGCTGTCATGTTTGCGGAAGAAGGGGTTAATGGCGCCCATCAAGACCCACAGTACAATGTACTGTATCGTAATATCAATATGATACGATCCTTTGTTGATGCCGCTGAGGCTAAAAGGGTAATGGTCTGGGCAGATATAGCTCAAATAGATGGGGCCCATAACGCCAATGCCACCGCCCGTGAAGCCTGGAAGGTAATGCCTGAGCTAATGGTGCAGCATGCGATTAACTCGGTATATTCAGCCAAGGTGGGTATGAAAAAGGAAAATATCTGTTTATCGACTGTACCCCCGACAGCCCCCCCGGCTCCATGCTTAACCCTTGACCTTCCCTATGCTGTTGCCCTGAGGGAACTCTTTAGGGAATACAAAATGCGGGCTCAAATGAATACTAAATATATGGAATCATCGACTCGAGAAGCCACTGTAACCCATGTTTTGAATCTTCTGGTATCAAGGCTGACCAGGGCCGATATTCAGTCCACCATTACTCCCGATGAAGGAAGAAATGTACCATGGCATATTTACAACATGGAGGCCATCGATACAGCCAAGCAGGCCCTGGTGGGGATGGATGGTCTGATGGAAATGATTTCTCTGAAGGAGGCCGGACCCCTGCGGGAAAAGGCTAGAGAATTAAAGGAAAGGGCAGTGCTTTTTATGGAAGAGGTTCTGGCCGCCGGAGGCTATTTTAAGGCGGTTGAAGAGGGCTTTTTTGTAGATTCCGGCCATTACCCCGAAAGAAACGGTGACGGGATCGCAAGAAAAATCGATGCTGGAATAGGAGCGGGAACAATTTATGAGCGGGATGAAGATTATTTTGCCCCGGTATCGGCCCACTTTGGATACAATAATAAAGCCCAGTATGGATTAACAGAACAGGATGAGCCGTCAAAGGTAATTGATGGCTGTACCTTTGAGCGACCGGAAAAAATTCCTTATATTGATGAGCTGGATGACAGTGATAATGTAAATGTCAGATTAGAAGAAACCAGAGAATTAAGGGAATCCAGCAAAATAAAGCCAGAGGTAGAATGGGCAGGGGACGGCTATGTGATGTTAAACCTCTTTTTACCAGTGGAAAAACGAACTGCTGAATTTGCCGCCATAGAAATGGCTAAAAAAATGGGACTGGAGGATGTAGAGGTCATTCATCGTGAGGTAATGCACCCTTCAGAAGGGACCCGGATTGAATTGAAGGGAAGAGTGCCCTTTACCATTGATACAGCCAGCCTGGTGATTCCCCCTGAGCCTGTTGAAATGTCAGAGGATGAAATACGGACAGCTATTGAAAATGAACCGATGAAGGTTGTGGCGGGAACCGTTGGCGAGGATGAACATTCCGTAGGCTTAAGGGAGATTATTGATATTAAGCATGGTGGAATTGAAAAATATGGAATTGAATGTCATTACTTAGGTACCTCGGTTCCAATTGAAAAGCTGGTGGATGCAGCCATTGAATTAAATGCCGATGCAATATTGGCTTCTACCATCATTAGTCATGACGATGTTCACTATAAAAACATGAAAAAAATCCATGAATTGGCCATTGAAAAGGGGATTCGAGAAAGGATTATTATTGCCTGCGGCGGTACCCAGGTAACTCCGGAGCTGGCTGTTGAGCAGGGGGTTGACGGAGGCTTTGGTCGAGGAACGAAGGGGAGCCACGTGGCCAGTTTCCTTGTAAAAAGAAGAAGGGAAATAAAAAATGAAAATTGATGTTTTAGTAGCAGAGATTGGCAGTACAACCACAGTGGTAAATGGATTTATGGGAATTCATGGCCCTGAACCGAAGTTTATCGGTCAGGGCCAGGCCCCAACCACCGTCCTGGAAGGGGATGTTACTGTCGGTTTAAAGGGGGCCATTGAAGATTTAAGGCAAGGCCTTAAGGTTGATACCATTGATTATAATGAAATGCTGGCCACCAGCAGTGCTGCCGGAGGACTAAAGATGACTGTCCATGGGCTGGTTTATGATATGACCGTCAGGGCAGCCAAGGAGGCCGCTTTGGGGGCAGGAGCCCTGATTCATCAGATTACCGGGGGAAGGCTGAAAAGAACGGATTTAAAGAAGTTGTTGGAAATTAACCCCAATATTATTTTAATAGCGGGAGGGGTCGATTATGGAGAAAGGGAAACGGCCCTTTACAATGCAGAAAAGATTGCTTCATTAGCCTTAAAGATTCCTGTAATTTATGCTGGGAATATCGAAAATCAAGAGGAAATACGGGAAATTTTTATGGAAACCGGTCAGCAGCTCTACTGCGTAGAAAATGTTTACCCAAAGATTGATTTATTGAATATTGAGCCCACTCGGGCCGTCATTCAAGAGGTATTTGAAGCTCACATTGTTCATGCCCCGGGAATGGCCAAGGTTCGAGAAATGGTAAAGGGCCCCATTATCCCCACTCCGGGAGCCGTCATGGAGGCTTCAAAGCTATTGAAGGAACGAATTGGTGATTTAATCACCTTCGATGTGGGGGGAGCTACGACGGATTTACACTCTGTGACCGAAGGCAGCGAGGAAATCAATCGAATTTTAATTAGTCCTGAACCCCTGGCAAAAAGAACGGTAGAAGGAGACCTGGGGGTTTTTGTAAATATGAACAATATTGTAGAGCGGATCGGGAGAGATAGGCTTCAGCAGGAGCTGGGCTTCGACTTAGAGGGTGTTATGACTGAATACAGGGCGATTCCCAAGTCTGAAGAGGAAATAAAATTTGTAGAACGACTTACCCAAGAAGCGGTAGAAACAGCCCTTCAGCGGCATGGCGGTAAAATCAGGAATTTATATGGTCCTGGGGGAAAAACCACGATAGCAGAAGGGAAAGATCTGTCTAATGTCAAATATATAATAGGAACAGGCGGAGCCCTGACCAGATTGCCCAGGGGTAAAGAAATACTGACACAACTAGTAAAGAAAAAGAGACAAAACCACATGTATCCTACAGAAGAAGCAAGGGTTTTAATAGATCAGCATTATATCATGGCTTCTCTGGGGGTTTTGGCCAAGGCCTATCCTGATCCCGCCTTTAGTCTGTTAAAGAACAGTCTGGGGCTTTAAAACGGGAGTGAGTAAAGTGAATCCACGAATAAACATTAACTTAAGAAAGCTTCAGCATAATGCTGCCACCATGGTAAAGCTGTGTAATCAGTTTGATATCCAAGTGGCTGCCGTTACAAAGGGGGTATGTGCCCATCCAAGGATTGCTGCTGCCTTAGCAGCTGGTGGGGTCCAATATTTGGCTGATTCGAGAATCGAGAATTTTTATAGGCTTCAGGAGCTTCCGGCGGAAAAGATTTTCCTCAGGCTGCCGATGGTTAGCCAGGCCCTGGAGGTGGTAAAATATTCAGATATCAGCTTGAATTCGGAATTAAAAACTATTAAGGCCCTTAACCGGGCCGCTGAGGATCTGGGGAAGGGCCACCGTATTATCATTATGATCGATTTGGGGGATCTTAGGGAAGGTATATTCCATGAGGAGGAGCTAAGGGAGCTTCTTAAGGAAATTAAGTCTTTAAGGCATATTCAAGTGGCCGGTGTGGGGACCAATTTAACCTGTTTCGGAGGGGTAATTCCCGATGAGGTCAACTTAGGGCGGCTGATCGACCTTTCCAGGGTGGCAGAGTCGGTTTTGGGGTACCCGATGGAAATTATCAGTGGAGGTAATTCCAGTAGTATTCATTTGCTGCTGGAAAACCGAGTGCCAAAGGGAATCAATCAATTAAGGCTGGGAGAGGCAATTTTGTTAGGAACTGAAAGTGCCCGGGGAAATTCAATTCAGGATACCTATCAGGATGCTTTGCAATTGGTGGCGGAAATTATAGAAATTAAAGAGAAGCCTTCGGTTCCTATCGGAGTGATCGGCAGGGATGCCTTTGGAAATATTCCTGTGTTCGAGGAGCGGGGTACCTTGAAGCGGGCCATATTGGCCGTTGGAAAGCAGGATACTGCCACCCATCCGGTCTATCCCCTGGATACTTCTATCCAGGTATTGGGGGGCAGCAGTGATCATTTAATTATTGATTTAACCCATTGCCGGCATCCCTATGGGGTGGGGGATGAGGTTGTATTTAACTTGAGCTATGGAGCCATGCTAGCTCTAATGACCAGTGAATATATTACTAAACATTTTATTGAATCAGTTTAGGAACCCTTAAAATTGAATATTTTTTCCCTTTCTGCAATAATCATTTATTGAGGAGGGAAAAAGGCTATGAAGCTAATGTTAGAATTGTCTGATCAAGCCTATGAAATAGTTCATGCCCTTGCAGAGGCTGAAGGTTTAACGGTAGAGGTATATCTTACCAGAGCGATTGAGGGGGGGAGGCTTCAAGGAGAGGAAGCCTTTAGAAGGTTTATGATTATGGAGCTGAAGGGCCTGCTTGAAAAAATTGAGCAGAGAAAAGGGTATTTTAAAAACAATAACAAGCAGAGAGGCCTTCGATTCATTGCCCATAATCAAATCAAAAAGGGAGTCCCCCCTGAAATAGAAAAAATGATAAAGGATTATCAGAAACGAGACTGGCTTGAAGGGGATCATTTTTATCTCATCATGGAAGAAAATCGTTTGGCGGGATATGCAGGCTTTAGTAGCCATAGTGAGGCAATGCCCTATGGAAGCTATTTGTTTATCTATGATCTGTATGTTATGCCGGCTTACCAGCATAAGGCCGGTTTAACTCAGCTTGCCGCCGCACTACAGGCCCTGGTTAAAAAAAATGCCTATCAGTGTATAGATATCAGCAGCCTTTCAACAAATTTAGAGGAGCATCATCTGTCCTTAATGGGTTTTTTACCCTTTGAGCAAACAGTAGTGTTAAAAGGAACCATTCAGCCTGGCAAAACAGCGATTAAGCCAAATGCCCTTAAGAAGGTGTCATTACCTAAAAACTGGATGGCCTTTGAAGACAGCCTAAGCCTTGGCAGATCCTATCCGATAGATTATTGGGTAAAAAAATACCAACGAGATAAGAAAGCAATCAGCTTAAGAGCCTATACCATGGAAAAATCCAAACTGATATTAGCCAGGGAGGAAAAAGAGGAAGGCAAAGCCATAAAGTATACTGTTTTTGTGGAAGCCAACAGACTTTTTGATCAGGCCTATCTGGATTTGTTAAAAAAGAACTTAGTTTCCCTATTGTCTAGGGAAGCCAAGGAGCGGATAATTCAAATTCAATTGCCACAGGAAATGGATTTTCAGCTAGAAAATCAAGAAATTAGAAAAGTTGGCTGGTATCGAAAAATCATTCATTAGCAATAAAAAGCTTTAAAGGAGCAGCGTTGGCTGCTCCTTTTTGTAAGCTTAAAGTATTGCCAGAATCAGCAAAATAAAATATAGCGTCTGAATGTAGTCTTGGTTTTTTTTCAGGTCGTCCTTCAGGGTTTCATTTTCTCTGGCTAATCGCTGAATTTCACTATTTAAACTATCTACTTGGTTGATTTCCTCCTTTAGGACCTCATACCTTCTGAGCTTTTCCTCAAGATCCTTAACTATATTTTTGGAATTTAAAAGCTCGTATTCCATGGTCATAAGCTGTGTTTCAGAATGACTCAATTGTGTCCTTAAGCTCTGAAGCTCCTGGGACTCTACAATGGTGCGTTCAACTACCGGATGTATTTTTCCCTTGACGTCAGGTGAAGGAGCATCAGCAGCCTTATTGGTCTCCTTCGGTATGAAGTTGTGATTTATCAACTGATATTTCATCATAATCCATGTCACCTCCCAAGCCTAAAAACTGAATTCCCGGATACAGGGTACCGTATAAAAATTGTCCCTTGATTTCCTTTTCCTCAGCTAAATTGCTAATATAACGATAGCGTTTAAAATGTTTCAATTTACTTCCTTTAATATTTTCAGGTTTAGACCAGGTTTTCCCATTATCCATTGATATGGCCCTGGTCAGATGATTAAATTGAATCCAAATAAGGTAGAGCTGATTTTGCAACAGAATCAGTTGGGGAAAGGAGCAGTTTAAGGGTTTAGAAAGGGTTTTTCTTTGGGTTTGGGTTTTAATGGAGTCAGATTCCATACGGAGGTATTGAACAGATAGGGTATCCTGTTCATAATCACTCCAGGTTAGGTGCAGGGTTCCACGCTGATCCATCAGGCAATCCATGTAGAGCTTTGTACTTTTGATATCTGTCAGCTGCTTTGGTTTAAACCAGCTATTTTCTGAAATATCATAGCCGGTAAAATAAATCTGCTCGTGTCTTCCTACAAGGGAGCTATAAAACAGGAGCAAAGGACTATTCTCTTTTCCATTCGTCAATAAATTTATCGGGTTGACATATTTATTAAAGCTCAAATCAGTAATGTTGCTTTTAACCCACTCATCTGTATCTGCCTTTAAAAGATAATGATAAAGGGTTGTTTTTTTGCCGTGATTTAGCATAAAAACAAGATGGGTTTGTCCGAGGATAGATTTAATTCTGCAGCTAAGAACTTTTTCTGATAACGGATGCTGAAATACCTCCTTGCTTTTCCACGTACCCTTAAAAAGCCAATGGTAATAGACAAAACCGTTGGTATGGCAGCTTACCGCATGAATGCTGTCATCCGGGGCTAAATCGACATCAAAGCTATGGCAGGCCATGGAAAAAACCTGGTTTTTTTCAGCCCATTGGCGATTTTCATTGGATGAAATGTAGTATAAGTCCTTATGTTGATCTAAATAAAGGTTATATCTTTTTGCTTTCGTGGTTTGTAATAAATACTCATGTCTACCAATTAAGGGCATAGAATCACTTCCTATTAGATTTTAGTAAAATATATGCAATTTCAAAATAAAAATTACTGATAACTAGCACCTAAAAAGCGACCGATACATATTTTACATTAAGCGAAGATGTAGATAAACAAAATAATTTTAATAAAGAAGGAGTTGAGTTTAATGTCTTGCAGAAACAATACAGATGCAGTTGTCCAATCAATAGATGATAAATGTTGTGTAGCTGATACCGGTTGTTATTTTGACGGCTGTCTGGACAAAATTGTTGGTGAATGTATTTTTGTTGACAAGGTTTATGATTCTGTAACCTTTAATCTCTCAGGACTACAGCCTGCTTCCAAGGTTTGCTTTAGCAATCTGCCCGCATCAAAATGCGGTCCTAAATCTAGAATTGTCAGAGTGCTGGATATAAGAAGCAGAAAGTTTTTTAATCCTAACAACATTAACGATCCTAAGAATCTAACCATTACTCCCAAAACCACCTTGTCGGGAGCACAATTTGTTACCGATGAAAGGGGTAATCCGGTTGTCGTACCTGGGCCGGCTGGTTTACTACAATATCTTATTTATACCGACACTGAAGAATGTGACGAAGAAGGTCTGGGAACACCTATCTTTGGTTCTCAGGAAATTACCGTTACCGGATCAGTATTAGTGGAAATTGATGTAGAATTCATCGACGCCTTGGGAAATACGCAAACAGCTACATTAACTGGAAGGGTACCGGTTAAACAAGTCTTAACAAACTTCTTTGAGCTTTGTATGCCTTCAGTATTCGATTCTTCATTCCTGCCTCAGTTTACAGAGTTTTGTAATATTTTATTCCGGGCCAGACTCGCTACCCAGAGTATTACAAGAGATATTAGCTTTAATCCTGTTACCGGTGAAGTACAGGTTAACCTGATTTTGGCCCTGTGCCTTACCTGTGAAAAGAAAATTAAGGTGCCTGTACAGCTATGTGTACTCAGTACAGGATTCTGTAAGCAAACGCCAAGGGAAAGACCGATTTGCGGAGATGAATTCCCACCATTATTCCCGCCGCAGGTCAATGAACCCTTTGTATCGATCAATAGAGAACAAGATTAACTATTATTATTCAAATCTGGTATCTTGGGATGCCAGATTTTTTTGTTTAAAAGAGCAGTCCTACGTAACATTGAACATAGAAAACAAAAGGAGGCCTACCATAAAAGGAGAAGGTAATTTAAAGATAGATATAAATTAATAAATCAAAGCTGAGGGCATTATAAATTGCTTGTAAAATTAAACCATAGAATGATATAATTAAAAATATGTAGGTAAAATAGGTAAAAAGTGATGATGTTTGCTAGTTTTGTATATGCTAATCAAACCTATTACCTCTAAAATTCTGGAAGTATGTGGTAGTAGGTTACGAGTAACAAATTTAATTATAATAACATTAAGACGGATTATGTCTTAGTATTTTTAGGAATTGGATGCTAATTTGGCGAATTGATTTTATATTTCTTAGTCATTAAAAAGAACAGAAGAAAAAGTATAAATACTTAAATAACATTTTATTTTAATTAAAGTAACGCTATATTAGATTATCAAATGTTAGATGGTCAATACTTAAAAAAGTTTGGGGGAGGTATTTTGCTTAAGCTGCTTAGTAGTATAACAAGTTTATTGGTAATTTTCTTTATAGCTAAAGGATTTATTAATTCTAAGAGTAGTGAGAACAAAAAAAAATCTGATAAGAAATGGGTAGATGTAATATTTATTCAATATTTATTAATATTCGTTTTAGGAATATTAGGCATTTTTTTTCTAATATTTCAATTGGTGAAAAATCAATAAAAAAATAATTGACGGGGAAGGTATTCTTTTATATAAAGAATTTGTTATTAATCTCTATATAATATATTTTACATAGAAAGAGTATTTAAAATAAAAATAATGGCAAGTTGAACATAATATAGCTTGATAAAGGAGGAGACTACTTTATGCATTTGATTGGATTAGCTGCAGCTATTGTTGCCTTTATAATATATTCTTATTATTCATATAAGACATCTGAAAACGATAAAGAACGGAAAAAGATAAAAAGAAGTATGATTACTATAGGGGGGGTTTGGATTTTTTTGTTATTCTTACTTAGCATACCCATTTTATTTATAATTATTGTAGGAAAACTTCAAGGTAATTACTAAAAAATGGATGAAATACTGTTCATACATTTTTCGATTACGAGTTGTTATGTCATATGTATGAAGGTTTTATTGATGAAATAATGGTGATTAAGGAGACGTCAGGCCAATGTCATAAAGCCTTCTTTGATAGTTCTTTTAAATATATTTGTAAATCTCCTGTTGTTATTAAAATCACCTCCAGTGATAAATTTCTATTAATACTTTTTTTAGTACTGTACTCATAGAAAATACTCCTTCCTGGTTTAATTTTTATTAGTTAATTATTACCAGAAAAGAGTATTTATTTCACTTAAGTCCAGATTATTTTACACTACCTTTCGAAAAATAAATCGTGTTCAAATCCCATTTTATATAAATATATACATATAAAACTACTGCAACAATGCTACAATGATAATTTTCGTTATTAAAACTTAGACCCTTTTATATACTATATTAAATCTTTAATTTGTTTAAAAATAGCATTACAATTATGAACATTAGCTGATACTACTGCCCCTTTCACTGCAAATGACGAATATGGAATTGCAACGTCAGTAAATGCAAATAGTAAATCAAGAAATGCAGCTTCATAATCGCTAGCATAAAAACTTTGGATACTATTTGCCAATCCAACGGATGTAAGTGCAACAAATGATTGAATCGCAGATAAACTCTTTGTTGTGCCAGCTAACGTCATTGCTTCAGATAAATCAAAATTAAAGTTAGTACCGAAAGTATCAGCATTTTTAACATTATACTTAAAGTCCTCACCTTTATTAATAATATATCTATCTGATGAATTGGAATATAAAAGTCCTCCAGAATATAAACTATCATTTTTTATTGATAAGTCAAGATAAACAAGATGATTTGATGAAGTTACCACATCTCTTCTTTTAAAAATATAGGTACCAAATATGCTACTTCTAAATGTTTCTTCAAATTCTTCCTCTATCGATGTAGGTGTAATAATATTGGAATTGTCTTCAATAGTACTTAAATCTATCTCTATTCGACTATTTGTTATTTTACGAAAAATACCATTGGCTTTTTCTTCTCTTATTAACTTATTGTTTATTTTATCAAATATTGTTACTATTATTCTGCCGTCTGCAGTTGTTCTTTCAACAACTTTTTCATTTCCATTATCGACAACAACCCTTATAATACCCTTATCACCTGCTATTGAATAGCTATAAGTTTCTAAATTATCATTACTTGCAAACGTTGGTAAAATACTAACTAGTAATAATATAACTGTTAATATTGATATACTAGCTTTATTTGTTTTTTTCATTTAAAATTCTCCTTTGCTTTTAATTTTTAAACTATAAGCGCTTATATTTTATTATATAATATCATAAGCATTTAGTGAACTTTGTGAGGGTGTAAGATTATTTGTGTAAAGTAGATTTATGATATAATCTACCTAATTCAAAATGGAGGCTTACACTATGGCTAAGAAAAAACGTAATCCCGCTTCTGACGAAGTAATGAAGTATCTGTTTCAAAACTATGAGATCAAGTCTGCCCTGGACATTCAGGAGGCTCTTAAGGACATGTTTGCTGATACCCTGGAGGCCATGCTCGAAGCAGAGCTGGATGATCACCTTGGCTACGCCAAAAATGCTAACAAACAAGCGACCACCAGTAACCGCCGTAATGGTCACAGTACCAAAACCGTGATCGGTCAGTTGGGAGATACTCAGATTAATGTTCCAAGAGACCGGGAAGCCTCCTTTGATCCTGCCATCGTTCCTAAAGGCCAGAAGGATGTCGCAAGAATTGAAGAAAAAATCCTGGCTATGTACGCAAAAGGACAATCCCAAAGAGATATTGAAGCTACAATCCAAGACATTTATGGCTTTGATATCAGCCATGAAACAGTTTCAAAGATTACAGACAAAATTATTCCCCTTATCAAAGAATTCCGTAATAGAGCGCTACAAAGGTGCTACCCCTTTGTATTTGTAGATGCCATGTACACACCAGTAAAAACAGAGTCAGGTACGGGCCAGAAAGCCCTTTATAACGTGATAGGAATTGATCCAGAGGGTCGTAAAGATGTTCTAGGATTTTGGTTATCCGAAGATGAAAGCAGTAGACACTGGCTACAGATACTAGAAGAAATCAAGAGCCGTGGTGTAGAGGACATAATCTTCATTTCTTTAGATGGGCTTCCAGGGCTAGAAGAAGCCATAGGAGCCATCTATCCTAGTGCAATCCAACAACGGTGCATTGTTCATCTCATGAGAAATAGCACCAGATATATCCCCCGTAAGCACTGGGCTGAATTTGCTAAAGATATCAAAGGAGTCTATCGAGCGGTTAGTTTAGATGAAGCTAACAGCTTATTCCAAGACTTTGAGACTAAGTGGAAAGAATACGCTGCCGCGTTAGCGGTATGGAGAAACAGCTGGGCATCGGTAGAAAATCTCTTTAACTATCCCAGTGATATTAGAAAAATCATCTATACAACCAATACCATAGAAAGCTATCATAACCAATTAAGGAAGGTAACCAATCGAAAAGGAGCCTTTCCCAGTGAGACAGCACTCTTCAAGTTGGTCTATCTTAGAGTCACCGATATTAAGAAAACATGGGATCGACCAGTCCAGAATTGGGCAAAAGTACTCAATCAGCTAGTGGTATTATTTAAAGACAGAATTACCCAACATCTACGATACTAGGCAATAACTTTACACAAATTTCTTGACAGGTCCAACTTTGTCGAAAGTTGATATAATCCACAAAAAATATATTAAATTTTATGATTTTTTAAAACTTACAACATATAATTATTTATTACGTTACATATTTGCTATAATAGTCTTTACTCTCTATTTTTTTGAATTTAACATTACCAGACAACTTAAAATATACCATGATTGAAAATACATTAAATAAGATATTTCCATAGAAGCGCTATTGGAAAAGCAACATCATCATTAAATCTATTATTTCAAGAAACCCCAGAATCAAATGGGAGGATGATGAAGAACTAATAAAGAAGCATTATGGTTTATTTTAAAAAGTTATCCGACTTTTTCAAATACACCAGTGAAAAATCATTAAAGAATAGATTTTTTCGGGATAACTTAAAAGTTTGTATAAGTTCTGTGAGAGGTTTGAGGTGAAATTCCTCTTATCTACTCAACTAACGAGGAATTGTAAATATTATGCAATATTTGTGCCCAAATATAGATGACTGGCGACTCTGGAAAGTTAAAAGAGGTATAAGGAAAATCTAAGAAAGCTTTGTGAACAAAAGGTGTTGAAATAAACGTAACATTGGAAAATAAGCTGTAATCGATTATAATAATAAATAGCACACAGAAAAACAAAAGGAGGCCTTTCATAAATGGAAAAAGTAATCGATTTAAGGAGTGATACAGTTACCCTGCCCACCGAGGAAATGCTGGAGGCCATAGGTCAGGCAAGCCTGGGGGATGATGTTTATCGAGATGATGCCACTGTCATTCGGTTGGAAAAAATGGCGGCAGAGCTGGTGGGGAAGGAGGCGGCCCTGTTTGTTCCCTCCGGCACCATGGGCAACCTAGTGGCCGTTATGACCCATACTACTCCAGGTCAGGAGATTATTCTTGAAGAAAGCTGTCATATCTATCTTTATGAGGTGGCTGGTATTGCTCGTTTGGCCGGGGTACAGGCCAGACCCATTAAAGGGATCGACGGAATCATACCCCTTAAGGAAATTGAAGGGGCCATTAGAAGTGAAAATATACATTTTCCCGAAACCGGATTAATCTGTTTAGAAAACAGCCATAATATGGCGGGAGGAACCGTAGTTCCCCTGGAAAAAATGAAAGAGATCTACGAATTGGCTAAGTCCCATGGAATTCCACTTCATCTCGATGGAGCCAGAATTTTTAATGCAGCCCTCTATCTTTCGGTGGAACCTAGGGAAATAGCCAAGTATTGTGATTCCCTTATGTTTTGTCTTTCCAAGGGATTAAGCGCCCCGGTGGGCAGTTTGCTGGCGGGAACAAAGGATTTCATTGAAAGGGCAAGAAAGAACCGTAAAATGTTGGGTGGTGGCCTGCGCCAGGCGGGTGTTTTAGCTGCACCCGGTATAGTTGCTCTTGAAAAATACCGTCACTGGCTCCAAAAAGATCACGACCATGCCAGGGTATTGGCCCATGGTCTTAAGGCCATTGAGGGAATTCAGGTGGCGGTGGATCAGATCCATACCAATATTGTCAATGCAGATTTTTACCATACCGGATGTTCGGTGGCATCTTTATTGAAGGACATGTACCATAAAGGCATTTGGGCCAATGGTCGAAACGACCGAATGATTCGGTTCGTCACCCACAGGGGAATAACGGAGCAGGACGTTTTGAGGGCAGTTGATATTATAAAAGAGATATTAGAAGAAAAGTCGGGTGAGTAACATGGATTTATTTGATATGGCCAAAGAGAATCTTATGGAAAAACAGGCCCCCCTGGCCGAACGGATGAGGCCAAAAAAAATTGAAGAAATTATGGGACAAGGACAAATTTTAGAAAAGGGAAGGTTCTTACATCGTTGTATTCGATCGAAGCGACTGCCGTCAATTATCCTGTATGGTCCTCCTGGCACAGGAAAAACTACTATTGCCAAGGCGATTGCCAATGAAATGGAATCAGAATTTTTTCAGTTAAATGCTGTGACATCGGGAGTAAAGGAAATAAGAGAGGTAGTCGATAAGGCCAACAGTCTGTTGGGAATGTATCAGAAAAGCAGTATATTGTTCATCGATGAAATTCACCGTTTTTCAAAAAATCAACAGGATGCGCTGCTGCCCCATGTAGAAAAGGGACTATTGACATTGATTGGTGCTACAACTGAAAATCCCTATTTTCAGGTCAATGGGGCCCTGTTGTCCAGAACAACTGTTTTGAAGCTGGAGCTGTTGGATAAGGAGGAAATTATTAAACTATTAAAACGAGCCCTGGCAGATGCTAAGCAGGGTTTGGGAGCTTATCCTGTAGAGATTACAGAGGAGGCTCTGGACCATATTGCAGATATTGCCGGTGGTGATGTACGCAGGGCCTATAATGCCTTAGAGGTGGCAGTCCTTAGTACACCCTATAATGAAAACATGAAGATCCTTGTTGATCTTGAGGTGGCTGAGGAATCTATTCAAAAAAGGGCTTTACAGTACGATAAGAACGGCGATCAGCACTATGATGTAATTTCGGCCTTCATTAAAAGTATTCGAGGCAGTGATCCCGATGCGGCCCTTCACTATCTGGCAAAAATGCTCTATGGCGGGGAAGATCCTGAATTTATTGGTAGAAGACTCATTATTTCTGCTGCTGAAGATGTGGGCAATGCTGATCCCTACGCCTTGCAGGTGGCCTTGGCCGCCCATGAGGCCGTCACAATTCTCGGTCTGCCTGAGGGAAGAATTCCCCTCTCCCAGGCAACGGCCTATTTGGCATCGGCACCTAAAAGCAATGCTGCTATCATGGGAATTGATGCTGCCATGAGGGATGTAGAGACTTATAAGACCACCGTACCCAATCATCTGAAGGATGCCCATTATGGAGGGGCTAAAAAGCTGGGACACGGAAAGGGTTATTTGTATGCCCATGATTATGAAAACAACTATGTTGTCCAGCAGTATTTACCCGATGAGCTTCTGGGAAAAAAATATTATCACCCTACGGAAAACGGTTACGAAAAAACAATCAGGCTGCATTTAGCCTCACTAAAAAAAGAGTAGAGGATACAGATATCTGTCACTAAAGAGAAAGATGTGGGAAAAACCACATCTTTCTCTTTAGTTTATCATATAAATTTAACATAATTTGAAAAACCTCCCCCTAAAGCTGTAACCGAGTTTGCCGATTTCTCATATAGTAATAGTAAAATTGCATTTCATCTTGCAATAGGGGGAATCATTTAATGGAAACAAAATACTATTTAGCAGTTTTTGATTCTAAAAACCATGCAATTTATGTTCATCAGCTCTTAAGGAAAAAGAAAATTGAAGGTTTTGAATTGGTCTCAACTCCGTGTAAGATCAAGTCAGGCTGCAGCTATTCCATTAAATTCAGTGACTTTGAGCTGCATAGGGTATTGACAGAAGAGGCGGCTTCAATCAATAAAAAAATAGCTGCCTTTTACGAAGTAAATCGCAGCTATGGAAGAAGGAGCATAGAAAAAATTAATATATAGATCATTTAAATAGATTCTTTATACGGCTCATAAAGCCTGGACTTAGGTCATTAAGGTGGGTGAGGCGACTTTCTATTTCCATGATATGTTTTTTAAAGAATACCATACGGTCTTCAATTTCATAAATTCTTTTTTGATAGTTGTTCAGTTCTTTTTGGAGCAATAATTGTTGGCTTTCTATTTCTAAAAGCTCTTGATTAAGATCTGCCAGCTCTGAATAGAATCCTTCAATTTTATTGGTGTCAGTTTCAATATCCTTTTCTTCGGAATGAATAGCTGGAATATGAATTTTCTTTGCCTCAAGCTTTTCTACCTCCAGCATCATCTGATTGATATATTGCTGTACTCCCTGTACCAAATCCTTTAGGCTGGCATCCACCTCGATTTGTGAGACAGACTTCGGTTCCTCCAATGGAGGTTCGGCAGGTTCAGCTTCTAAGGATGATTCAGTTAAAGGGGTATTAATGATATTTACTTCTGTTTCAGCTTGATCATCGGTTACTTCAACGGTCAAATTACTGTTTGTATCAGATGAACCCCCTGAATCATCTTCATTTTGTAAATCAGAAGAGGCAGGCAGACTTTGGGGCGGTTCAATGGGATCGATTGACTTGAACAGCTTGGTACCAATAATTTTAATCTGATCGGTAATTTCACAATAGCACTGACTAATGGCGATGCTGATTTTTTCAAAATCATTATTGGTAATATATTTAACCATTATTGGATTATCGATTTTGTGGTAACGATGGTTGGTGGAAGGAGACCAATGGGTGCCAAAATCTCCTGAATATATTTCAACAATTTGATTGGTTTGTCTGGTTAATACCATTAAAGTCGATCCATCCTGAATTAAAACAGGAGAAAGGCTGTTGGAATTAGGGTCAGACAAGGTTTTGGTGGTACCCCATTTTGACTTGTAGTTAACAACATTCAGCTTTCTTTTATATTTGACAGTAAAATTGTTTTCCTCAATGGTACACCAAACCAGGTGCAAATTGTCCTTATTGTCAATTAATATATGGGGGTGACTATGGTCCTCCTGGAGGCTGGTTACCATCTCAGGGCTGCTCCATTTTTTATTAAAGGCATTGAAAAAATTATAGTAGAGCTGATGATTATTCTTATAAAGCACCTTATAAATTAAATGCACATTCCCCTGACTATCAAAATCAATTTGAAGCGGAGAGGGGTATTTTCCAGGAAGATAATTAGAAACGGTTTTTTTATTGATATTTTTATCATTCCAATACATGTGCTCGATAGAGGCTACCATAGGATTTGTAAGGTTTGTCTTATTGCAAAATACATGGGTTTCCTTATTTTTGATTAAAATAAGCAAATTTTTATAGTGGTTAGATTTAATGTCAAGTTTCGAAATTTGTCTATGGGACCACTGGTTTTTTTGCCGAATATAGTATAAAAGCGCACCATCTTGATCAATACAGATCAAGTGAATGTAATCATTTAAGTCAATTGTGACTGAAAAGTCCAGCATTCCTTTGGGGGTGATGATCTCTTCATCCATTACTTGATTATCTTCTGAAAAAAGCTTGGCAGATATTGTCCTATCTTTATTCATGTAAAACAGATATGCTAAATTTGCCCTTGTCTTGAGAAGGTAATTTTGAGGAATGGGTAATTGCATCTTATTCACTTCCTTTAATCAGATTTTAAATAAATTATCACCAATATCAACTTACTCCATATTATGATATCACTAGCAAATTTATTATTGATTTGTATTTTCTGGAATGAAAGTAAGGGGGGTAAAACATGTCATTAATTTTTGATCCAAGTCCAGGAAGTGAAATTTCACTGCAACAGGATCCGTATTTTCCAGATTTTAAAGCAGAATGTGTAATTGTTGACAAGGTGTATTTCAGTTGTCAACAACGTGAATGCTTTGATGAAGTATTTGTATCTATACCAGAGGGAAAGTTCCAATTTGTAGAGATTATCTTTAATCCAGGAACAATTGTTCCTAACACTTTAGTAATTACGCCGATACCTAACAGACCTAATTTCAGCAGAGTTCGATTTCGGGTCTCTATAACCTTCTTATTAAAAATTAGAGATTGTGAAACTGGAAAAGTCATTACGGTTGAGGGTGAATTGCCAGAAATTCTTAAAGATGTTATTTTATTTGTACCGGAAGCCCGGGATGAATTTACATTCCAAATTGTCATTGAAACAGCTTCCCAGGTCCTTAGCGAGCCAGTTCAGGATAATTGCTTCTTTTCTTTTGCAGTTGGTACATTTATTATCATCAAGGTTGTAGGAAAGGTACAGCTGCTGATTCCTGCCTTTGGCTTCTGCCCAGAGCCACCAGAATGTGAGGAATTCCAGCCAGACGATATTTGTGTTATCTTTGAGACAGCACCATTCCCAGAGTTTTTCCCACGACAGCTTGAGGATATTGACAGCGAAGACTTTTTCTAAAGAAAAAAGAAAAAAAGTGATAAAAAGCTACCAAAATTGGTAGCTTTTATTTGTAACACATTTATTGCCAATACATATATTGATACTGTATAGAAAATTAAATCGATTATAGCAAGGGGGTACTACGATGTCATTAATTTTTGATCCTAGCCCAGGGAGCCCGGTAACGCTTCAACAGGATCCATATTTCCCCGAATTTAAGGCGGAATGTATTATTGTTGACAAGGTATATTTTAGCTGTCAACAAAGGGAATGCTTTGATGAAGTGTTTGTACCAATTCCCGAGGGTGATTTCCAGTTTTTAGACATTACATTCAACCCAGGAGAAATAGTTAAAGAAAGCTTGGTAATTACACCAATACCTAATCGGCCTAACTTTAGCAGAGTTCGATTTAGAGCTAAGATTACCTTTACATTAAAGGTAAAGGACTGTAAAACAGGCCACGTACTTAATATTGAGGGAGAATTACCCGAAATTCACAAGGACATAATTCTCTTTATTCCAGAGGCAAGGGATGAGTTTACATTCCAAATCGTTATAGAAACTGCCTCGCAGGCTTTAACTGAGCCAATACAGGATAAATGCTTCTTTATCTTCGCTGTAGGCATATTTTTCATCGTGAAGGTAGTAGGAGAAGTACAATTGCTGATTCCTGCCTTTGGCTTCTGCCCAGAGCCACCAGAATGCGAAGAATTCCAGCCCGACGACATTTGTATTATCTTTGAAACGGCTCCGTTCCCAGAATTTTTCCCTCGTCAGCTTGAGGATATTGACACCGATGCTAACTTTCTATAATTAAAAGAATCAATAAAAAACTGCCCTATTTCAGGCAGTTTTTTATAATTCATAGGAAAATTCTCACTTGTATTTTTACTATTTAGTGATAAACATTTGAGTGTAGTAGCCGTTGTAAATTCCAATTCCAATATGAGTGAAGTTTGGATTTAAAATGTTATTTCGATGACCTTCAGAATTCATTAAGCTGGTATGGGCATCCTGTACGCTGTAATTTTTAGCAATATTTTCTCCAGCTGCACGATATTGAATACCAAAGTCACGCATCATATCAAAGGGGGACCCATAGGTTGGAGAGGTATGGGAGAAATATTTGTTATCATGCATGTCTTTAGATTTAATTCTGGCTACGTTTGCCAGGCTCACATCTACAGTTAAAGGCTTTACACCTGCTTGAGCTCTTGCTTGATTAACAAGTTCAACCATTTGGGCTTCTTCAGCAGAAAGGCCTTGGGTATTAGTTTCAGGCTGTTTAGCTTGCTCTTTCGGTTGTTCTAAAGCAGGCTCTTCAACGGGCTTGCTTGGAGCAGCAGGTTGTGATGGCGCTTCAACTTTATTTTCCGTTACTTTTTCGGGCTTTGCAGTTTCTACTTCAGTAGTTTCTTCAGCGGGGGTAATGGTGGGATTTAAATTACCTAATGTAATTTGATAACCATTTCCGGATTTTACAATATTACAAGTATTAGATTTTGACGAGTTGTTTAGGGGGATTGTAGTTAATTGGGCATTGTTGTCCTTAATAAGGGACTCTAGGTTTGTTTTGGAAAGATTAGAAACAACGTTGTTTGCATTTGTGTTGTTGCAAACAGTGGCTGCACTGGCTGTTGCCGCTGTACCTACTAATAGGGCAGTCACCATGGCAGGGACGATTACCTTTCTTGATAGTTTGTTAATTAACATTCTATCTCCTCCTTTATTTAAGCTTGTACTAAATGATACAGTAATATAGCACTCCATTCAATGCATAAAATATGGTATCGGGGTGAAATAAAGGAAAGGGAGTAAGGGCATGTATAAAATCATTTGTCTTTCCTCAGTTGATTATGATTGGATGTTTCAAAGGCCGCAGCAGTTAATGCGGGAGCTGGCCAGGCAGGGGAAGGAGGTTATCTATTGTAATAAAACCCAGCGGAAGGATCGCATATTGGAATTTCGTGAACCTAATCTGACTATATGCCATGATCTAAAGGGGCTTTTAAATCAAGGAATGACAGCAGATGTGGTTTGGGTGGTTGATCCCCAATATAACAAGTATAAAGGCTATTTTAAAGAAAAACTATTTATTTACGATTGTGTTGATGACTTTCCCTATTTGATATTGCACCATCATCGAATGCTAAAGGCAGCAGACTTAGTCATTACCACCTCAGGTCCTCTTTTTAAGCAGATTCAACGCTATCGAAGGGATGTACATTTGGTTCCGAATGGCTGTGACTACTATTATTTTAACGAGGAGGCAGGTCGGCTCAAGGAAAAGCGAGCCAGTGACGAGCCAAGGAAAATCGGCTATATTGGAGCCATTGCCCCCTGGGTTGATATGGAGCTATTACAGGAGGCAGCAGATTATTATCACCATGCCTGCTTTGTACTAATCGGAGCGCAGCTTAATGGCAGTAAGATTCCCGAAAGGAAGAATATACAATATTTAGGTCATCAGCTCTATGAAACGATTCCCGGTCATTTACAGGCCATGGATGTGGTCTTAATACCATTTAAAAACAATCAAACGACCCGGGCTACTAATCCGGTGAAGCTATATGAATATTTGTCTTTGGGTAAGGCCATCGTCAGTGTTTCATTGCCAGAAATTGCCCCTTACCGCCAATACTTGTATATGTCAAGGTCACGCCAGGAGTTTATCCATAACATTCAATTGGCATTGGATGAAAACAATCCAAACCTGGTTCAAGGGCGAAAAGAAATTGCGAAGCAGAATTCCTGGCAGAAAAGGGCGGATTACATAGACGAAATCATTGAACAATACCTTGAATAGTAGGTGAGGTAATGAAAATATTATTTTGTATAAGGGATGATTACTTAAGTAATATGGCTGGGGATACCATTCAATTTCTTAAAACCCGCGAATATTTAAGTAAATTAGGGCTATCCGTCGATGTATCCCATAATCCCTATGAAAACCTTGAAGCATATGATTTAATTCACCTGTTTAATACCATCCGAATTGCAGATACCTATCGTTTTTATCGAAATGGAATCAAATATAAAAAGAAGATTGTTTTAACCCCAATCTATTGGAACTACTTCAGACATATGCCCTCAAAGGAAAAAGGAGAGGTGGAGCAGGTTTATTGGAATGAGGGCAATAGACAGCGAAAGGAGGTTTTTCTTGGGGTTAATTATATCCTTCCCAGTGCTGAAGCAGAAATGCGCCAGATAGAGATTGATTTTAATGTACAAAAAGATTATTCAGTCATTCCCAATGGAGTAGATCAACAATTTATTAAGGGTGACGGAAAGGCCTTTTTAGGAAGGTATTCCATTGATTATTTTGTGCTTTGTGTCGGAAGGGTCTGCAAGCACAAAAATCAGTTGAGCTTAGCTAAAATCACCCATCGTTTAAAGGTGCCCTTTGTTATGGTAGGGCCGGTTAATCATTTAGGCTACTACTACGAATGTATGAAGGCAAACCCAGATATTATTTATCTTCCCTCCATTGCTCATGAAAATTTGGCTGAAATTTACCATGGAGCAAGGGTCCACTGCCTGGTGAGCTGGTATGAAATTCCAGGATTGGTTAATCTGGAGGCAGGGCTGGCGGGCTGCCATGTATTAACCACATGGGAA
Source organism: Alkaliphilus crotonatoxidans (assembly GCF_054658015.1). Classification (NCBI taxonomy): domain Bacteria; kingdom Bacillati; phylum Bacillota; class Clostridia; order Peptostreptococcales; family Natronincolaceae; genus Alkaliphilus; species Alkaliphilus crotonatoxidans. The sequence continues at coordinate 956,634 of NZ_BAAHXS010000006.1, read as the reverse complement.
GGAAGCACAAGGGAATACTTTCAAGATTTGGTCAGCTATGCCGACCCTCACAATATAGACGAGATAGAAGCCAAATTAGTTCCATTGTTAAAAAATGAGAATAAGAACATCCCTTTGCAAAATCATATTCAAAGAAATTATCTTTGGGAAGATGTTGCAAAGGGTATCTTAAAAGTCTATGAGAGGCTTATAAAAGCTTAACCAAATATCCCTTCACGGCATAATCTATAACAGAACAGTATGAGAGGAGCTTGTTCATGAAGGGATTAATATTAAGCGGTGGAACAGGAAGTCGTATGATGCCCTTGACAGCACAGTGTCCTAAGCAGATGCTGCCAATTAATAATAAGCCAATCCTGTGTTATTTAATAGAGATGTTTAAGGATGTCGGTATTGACGAAATTGTTATCGTCGTTGGTGATACCTACCCTAAAATACAAAAAATTATTGGCGATGGAAGCCAATGGGGGGTAAAGGTCCAATACAAATACCAGTCCTTACCCTTGGGCCTGGCCCACTGTGTGAAGATTTCTCAGGAGCTGTTGGGGGCTGAGGATTTTGTCATGGCCCTTGGCGATAACTTTTTAAACAGCTTAAACCTAAGGGAGGTTATTGCTTCCCACTATGAAAATCAAAACCAGGCAACACTGCTTTTAAAGTCTGTCAAGGAACCTCAGCGTTATGGGATTGCCTATTTGGAAAATCAGAGAATTATAAAGGTAGTTGAGAAGCCCCAACAATCCACCAGTAACCTGGCAATCTTGGGGCTATATGTCTTCGACCATAGAAAAATTTATGGAGCCATTGAAAGAATTAAACCGTCGAAGAGAAATGAGCTGGAGATTACCGATGCTATTCAGCAGCTTATGTTGGAGGGGGGAGCTGTGGGCTATTACCAGATGCATGAACCATGGCTCGATATAGGGACCCCCATCGACCTGTTTGAAGCCAATGTTCAACAGTTACAGTTGCTGAAGCCACAGGTCTTGGCCGAGGTTGGTGAAGATAGTCAAATATCTGGAAGGGTTAGAATTGACCAAGGGGTCAAAATTTCTAACAGCCATATTGCCGGTCCTGCATTAATTGGTCAGGGGGCGGTAATTATCAACAGTACCATAGGAAGCAATACGGTCATAGGTGCTGGATGCCATGTAGTTAATAGTCATATTGGGGATTCTTTATTATTGGAGAATACCTACATTTATGATCAATCAACTGACATGGCAGGTTATATTTTCGGTGAAAACAGCATTATTCAAGTAAAAGATAAAAGTGAGCTAAAAAAATAAAAGACTATTCCAGTGGAAGGGGGCATATAATGAATCTAATTCATGGCGTTGAAATAAAAGAGCTTGATTACCGGTGTGATGAACGGGGACGTCTAATAGAGATTTTGAGAAATGATGAAGCTATGTTCAATGGTTTTGGTCAGGTTTACTTGACTACTGTTTATCCTGGAGTGGTGAAGGCTTGGCATTATCATAAATTACAGGAGGATCATTTTTTTGTTGTAAAAGGAATGCTGAAGCTGGTGTTATACGATGATCGACCTGACTCAGAAACAAAGGGAATGGTAAATGAGATTTTTATGGGGGAATATAAGACCATTCTGGTTAAAATTCCTCCTATGGTTTATCACGGCTTTAAGGGGATAGGCATTGGAGAGACCCTTGTACTCAATATTCCCACCAAGGCCTACAATCATCAGCAGCCCGATGAGTATCGAATTGATCCCCACGAAAATCACATACCATACCAATGGGAAAGGAAAGATGGTTAATGAAAATTGTAGTAACTGGCGGAATGGGCTTTATAGGAAGTCATTTTGTCAAGAAGCTGGTGAAGGAAGAATCCCAATGGGAAATCATTAATCTTGACAAATTAACCTATGCAGCCAACCCCCAAAATGTAGAAGAAATTTCGAAATCAGCCAATTATCAATTTGTTAAGGGAGACATAGGTGATGTAGCCCTGTTAAATGAGATCATTACCCCAGAGGTTGATGCAATTGTCAATTTTGCTGCCGAATCCCATGTTGACAGAAGCATAACAAATCCATCGGTTTTTATTAGAACAAATGTATTAGGAACCCAAGCGCTGTTGGAGGCTGCTGTGGAAAAAAAGGTTAAACGCTTTGTTCAGATCTCCACCGATGAGGTCTATGGCTCCATTAAAGAGGGGAGCTTTTCAGAAAAATCCTTTTTGAATCCCAGCAGTCCCTATTCGGCCAGTAAGGCAGCAGGGGACCTGTTGGTTTTAGCATACTATAAGACCTATGGTATTCACAGTAACATTGTTAGGGGGGCCAATAATTATGGACCCTGCCAGTTTCCGGAAAAGCTGATTCCCAAAACAATTCTTAAGGCAGCGGAGAATGAGAAAATACCCATGTATGGGGACGGCCAACAGGAAAGAGAGTGGATTTTTGTAGAAGATTTCTGCCATGCAATTAAAACTGTTTTAATGGGAGGAGCGGCAGGTCAGGTTTATAATGCCGGCAGTGGCTTAAGGCTAAAAAATATTGACTTAATTAAAATGATTCTTAATAAGTTAGGTAAAAGTGAAGCGCTGATACAGTCAACGGCCGATCGACTTGGCCATGATTACAGATATGCAATGAATAATAAGAAAATTAAACAGGAGCTTGGCTGGGCACCACAGTATGATTTTGACAAAGGCCTTACTAAGACCATTGAATGGTATATAAGCAACACACGATGGTGGGGTGAGGTAAAATGAAGCTCTGCGTATTGGGTGGCACCGGCCAGCTGGGAAATGAAATCAACAAGCTTTTTCAAAATTACGAGATCATTAACCTGGGGAAAGGTGATTTTGATATTTCCAATATGGATGAAACCTATCGAAACCTTAAAGACATTGGCCCCGACACAATTATCCATGCAGCAGCCTTTACTAATGTGGATCGATGTGAAGAACGACAGGAAATTGCTTATCAGGTTAATGGTCAGGGAACAGAAAATGTAGCAAAGGCGGCGGCTGCCCTAAAAAGCAGAGTGATTTATATTAGTTCTGATTATGTATTTGACGGTAAAAAGGGAAGCCCCTATAATGAGCAGGACAGGCAAAACCCCATCAATATTTATGGAAAATCAAAATATATGGGAGAGATTGCTATACAAAAACACCTCGATAATTATCATATTGTCCGATCTGCCTGGTTATATGGCTACAAAGGGATGAATTTTGTGAAAACCATTATCAAGCTGGCCAACGACAATTCCCTTGTTAAGGTGGTAAATGATCAGAGGGGGTGTCCGACCTTTTCCTATGACCTGGCCATGGCCCTGAAGGAATTAATAGAAAACAGGGCAGCGCCTGGTATTTACCATTTGGTCAATGAGGGAAATTGCACCTGGTATGAGTTTGCGGAAGCAATTTTAACGCTAAGTAATATTCAGGCTAAAATTATACCAATCACTACCGCAGAGATCCATCGAAAGGCGCCTCGTCCCGAAAATTCCAGCTTGGACAATAATTCTACCATTAAGCTGCGACACTGGGAAGCGGCACTAAAAGAATTTTTAAAGGAATATCAAAAAATAAGGTAGGGGCTTCCCTATCTTATTTTTTGGTGGAATTTCTGTATATTCGGATCTCATCCAACGAATTTTATGAGAAATGGTACCTTGAATTGGGGGGCGTCATAAACTGTAGTGAAGTATAGCGAAGTTGCTGGTAACCTTAACCATATATTCACAATAAAAATTTCAAGAAGGTGATGTGTTTGAGATTACTTTATTTATCTACAGGTATAGGATGGCCCTTTCAATGGCTTGATACAGCAGTTAATCATGGAATTATAGAAGGAAAGATAGATGGTCATGCATTGGATATCAGAAATCTGCCAAATCAACAGGAAATTGTCAATTTTGCCAATGCACATCAGCCTAAATTGATTATTACTATGAATTCCAGTGCTTTATCCTTGGATATTGTCACCCAGCTTAGACGTTCAGGCTTCCGTGTGGCACTATGGTGTACGGACGATCCCTATGACAATGATTCAAGTATTAGGCGGGCAAGGTTTTTTGACTTGGTTTTCACCACTGAAATTGCGGCGGTTCCCCATTATCGATCGGTTGGATGCCGCATTGTTCATTATGTACCCCTGGGAGCCGATACAATGCATTACAAGCCTATGTCGGTGGAACCCAAGTATCAAAGTGAAATTTGTATATTAGGAACTGCCTTTGATGTGCGTCTGGCGGCAGTTGACTATATGGCTTCTTATTTAAACAGTAGAAATACCTTAATAGTAGGCAATATGTGGGAAAGGCTTAACCACTACCCTATGCTTCAGAACAAGGTCAGAAGCGGTGTATTTGACCCCAATGAGGCGGCCAAATACTATGCGGGGGCCCAAATTGTCATTAATATTCATCGGGCCTTTGACTGCCGTTATTTAAATCGTAATAGCAGAAGAATTCAAGGGCTGTCTCCCAATAACCGGGTTTTTGATGTGGCTGCCACGAAGACCTTCCAGATTATCAGCTATCGTAGAGATATATCCAAATATTTAAAAAATCATGTTGAATGTGAAGTCGCCATGAACAGTAACGAAATTATCGCTCTGTGTGACAAATATCTGAGAAATAACCGAATTCGTGATATCGCTGCAGAAAAGGCCTATAAAAAGGTTATGACCCATTATAAGATGAGCGATAGTCTGCACAATATATTGAATTTAGCCGGTGTGTAGACACAAGAATGAATAAAAGCAGAGATCTTATTCTCTGCTTTTATCTTATTTTATTTCTATAGCGATTTAGGCGCCATTCTATGGTGGCCTGGGGCAGGTGATTTACATTAAAGCCCGGTGTCACAATATCATTAATTGCATGACCAAAATCGAGGGCAATTTTACGACATTCACTGGCAACCTTGACACAAAGGGGAACCGCCGGAATGCCTGTTGAGGCCAGCATGACATCAAAATGATGTTTTTTAGATTGAATGAGATAATAGATTTGATTTAATTGTGAGATTCCGTCTAAGTTATAGGTAGCTACAACATTTAGACCTAAGGATTTCATAATAGGTGCCGCCTGCCTGGCAACTCTGCCTACAACAATTACCCGCTGGTTTTTAAAAATTTGATATAGGGGCCCCTTGCCTTGATCGTGAAGGTCCCAGTTAATTCGTGCATTACAAATGAGGGGCAGATGAATTTGGTGTTTTTCCAGTATTTTTTCTATTAAAGGAGCACAAAGAGGTACTTCCCGATTATCTGAAAGACCGACAATATTAGCCATTTTTATGGACTTTAGCATTAAATCCCTTATCTTAGGATTCACCTTAGGAACTCCGGCATAATCATAGGTAGATATGCTTGATTGATAGTTTGGAATCATTTCATAGCCCATTGTAAAAGCCTCACCATCGCCGATCCTTACCAGAGAGAATCCTCGCCTTGTTGCCAGTGCATTCTGAATATGTGCCAACACCTCATCCAATGAAAGAAAATTCTTCTCATACTGATGCAATGTATTCCCTCCTTTTTTACTTTCTACTGGTATAATATTCAAAAAAAAGAAAATGGCACTCTAGGTTATTAAAGAATATGATAAACAAAAAAGAAATTTAAGGGGGAATAGGCTTGGTTAGCATTATTATACCTGTATATAATCAATTGCATTTAACTAGAAATTGCATCAATCTTATTCAACAGCATACTGAAGGAGAATATGAAATTATTGTTGTTAATAATGGCTCTACCGATAGAACGAAAAAGGTTTTAGATCGTATACGAAATATTAGAGTAATCCACAACCAATACAATGAGGGCTTTGCAAAGGCCTGTAACAAAGGTATTACCAGGGCAAGGGGAGATTTACTGCTGCTTTTGAACAATGATACCCTGGTTGGGCCCAAATGGCTTAGCAATATGAAAAAATGTATTTTAAGTGATCCCATAATTGGAATGGTGGGGCCACGTTCTAACTTTGTGGGGGGGCTGCAATTGATCAGAGGGCCAAGGCTGGAGCATCAGCTGGAATTTACCAGGCGTTTTAATCAACATAATCCTGAAAAGTGGTTTGATTTAGATTTTCTGTCTGGCTTTTGTCTTTTAATAAAAAGGGAGGTAATTAATCAAATTGGGCTGCTGGATGAACGATTTGGAATTGGCTCCTATGAAGATAACGACTATTGTACCCGGGCCCGAAGAGCAGGCTTTCGCCTGGTATGCGCCGGCGATACCTTTGTTTATCACCTTGGGAGCCAGACCTTTAAGGGGAATCGATTAAATGATGTTAAGATTGGAGCAGAGAATCATAAAAAATATATAGATAAATGGGGTTCGATTTAAGCCATTTAAAAAGGGGGATCTAGCTTTGAAAATTGAGGATAGAGGCTTACTGTCTGCCGATGAAGTGATCGCTTATATAATGGAAGCCTATAGGGCCAAACGTGGGCTTTCGATTGTCAGACTGGGAGATGGAGAAGCTTTAACATTAGCCCAGGATATTGTACTGCCCAGTAAAGAAGTGGCTGAAAGGGGTTTTTTAGCGTATGCAGGTGTCAAGGTTCCTGATCTTAAGGCAAGGGATGAGCTGGCAGCGGCGGTAAAAAGGGCAGATGTGGTAGGGGTAGCCATGAACGAATTGCCGGATTTTACCCCCCTTTTGAATCAAGTCTTTGAGGCCCATCTAATAAACCCGGAAAAGATGACCCTAACCAATGCCTGCATTAATTATTTTTTGTTGGAAAAGGATCGCTTAAAGCATTTCCTAATGACGGAGCCAAGGCCCAGGGTTTTACTAATAGGCAATGTCATGCAGTTTTTATTGCCGATACTTAAACGGAATCAAATACCGGTGGCAGGATTAATTCGGCCTGTCAGGGGAGTAAAGGATTGGGAACGGGTTGCTGACCTTGCTGTGCGCCATAGATTTGATGTTGCTCTGGTTTCTGCTGGAATTGGAGCGGTCATGATTTGCGAAAGAATTGCCAGGGAAACAGGGAAAATTGCCCTTGACTTTGGCCATGCAGCCAATGAGGTTGGAAAGCGAAAATTCTTATAAGCCTGAAATCACCCTTTGAGTCCGTAAAGCATAGAGTAATAGCGGAAGGAGAAAAAGGATAAATAATACAGGGTTATAAAAGATGATTCCTTTACAACTACATACATGTAAAGGAGGTGAAAAGAGATGGCAATTTATCGGTTTGTAAGTGATGAGTTTAACACCTATGTTAGAATTCCTCCTGCTGCCTTTGTGGCAGGAAAGCTAGCTGAAGATATTGGCAAAGCATTTTCATTTTGGCCACAAATCGTCAGTGAAAACCTGGGTCCAGGAAGTCAACCACAGTATATTTGGGCAACTGATCCAATCAGCCAGCTTGGGGCTCTCAACGGGGAGCAGCAAAACTTTGGCAGGGCAGCAACCCTAACTGGCCTAACATTATCGGCAGATAGAAATCTTCCCTTCAACATAATGGTTTTTGCTGATAATGCCTATATTGGTAAACTTAAAATTAGTGCCATGATTTCAAATGCGTTGACAACTATTACATTAATAGATATACCTGATGAAGGTTTCTCATTGAATACTAGCTTTAAAGAGGAGGAAGCACCATATAAATGGCATAATATTACTGCATTTTCAGGGGAAGTTATAATTCCATCGAAGGCCACTGGGGTAAGATTTGATTTGGAAATTGAAGCTCTAAATTATGCCCAGGTAAATGGTACACCAGCCTCCAATCCGGCGGGTGTTCAGTTTTTACTAGAATTATATAATCTTCCTGAAAATCTTACAGTAAATAATGTAATACCCAAATCATTGTATCTTTAATGGCTATACCGATTTTTATTAAATTATTTTTTCAGACGATCAATTGCCCTTACCCCCTAATGGGGTAGGGGCAGATTTATGCAATGATTTGCTGAAATTTAAAGGAAAAACAGCCGGAATATAGAATATAGTTAGTAGCAAAATCGAGGCGGAATAAACCAAGGCTTAATAAAATCAACAGAACAGGTTAAAAAGGTTACTCTGTGGAAAAATTAACCAATAGAGGAGAAGCGATATGGAGGAAATTTTAATTGACAGGCCTAAATTACAGGATAGGGAGCTAATAATTGATTTTTTTCAAAGAGTACTTCAAGATACCTTTGAAGCAAATGGAATTACAGATTTAATAGAGACCTTTGAGCAGGAAATTAAAAATAAAACAAGATTTTTAGATCAAGATTTTGAAAGCGGTGGTAAGGAAAGATATTTTTTGATTGCCAAAGAAGGCGAAAAGCTTATTGGCTCTATTGAATACGGTAAACCCAATGAGCTTATCATTTCTGGCAGCAATGGAGTATTAGAGAACACCGTTGAAATAGGAACTGTGTTTGTACAACCGACCTATCAAAGAAGGGGAATTGGCAGTCTTTTGCTGGATTCAATTTTTGTGGAATTAAAAGAGGCGGGTATAACAGAATTTTGCTTCGACAGTGGATACAAAATTGCCCAGCGTGTATGGCTTAATAAGTTTGGAAGGCCTCAATATCATTTAAAGGACTATTGGGGAAAAGGAAGTGACCACATGATATGGAAAATGAAACTAGAAGATGTACTAAAAAAGGAACAGTCATAATATCATTTTAAGTATAGATTCAGAAGAATTGGAGGAGGTAGCGATGAATTATAAGAATATTGTATTTGATCTTGGGAATGTATTAATTGATTTTAATCCTGAAAAGTATCTGATGAGCAAAATTCAAGAGGCTGAAAGGGTTTCTACCCTCCATAAGCTGATTTATTTAGGGGAAGAATGGCAGATGCTTGATAGAGGAACCTTGACAGAGGAGGAGGCTATCAATGTCCTTATTCAAAAGAGCAGCCAGCATCGTCATTTAATAGAGCTGGCTTTCGACAATTGGTACGAGATGCTGACTCCCATACAGGATACTGTGGAAATAGTAAGGCAGCTAAAGGAGGCCGGCTTCCAAATTTATTATCTGTCTAACTTTCAAATGCTGGCTTTTGAAAATATAAGAGAAAAGTATGACTTCTTTGAACTTTTTAATGGAGGGATCGTGTCTTATAAGGAAAAACAATTAAAGCCAGAGGAGGGTATCTATAGAAGGCTTATGGAAGAATATGATATTAAACCAGAGGAATCAATATTTATTGACGATCTAAAGGCAAATATTGAGGGAGCCAGGAGGCTTAACTTTGAAACAATCCTATTTCAAGGCCCCCGGAACCTAAAGGATGAATTAGCGAAGCTGGGTATTATTTAGGTTCAATAGATCGGCAGTAAATTAAACGTCAGGTATATACTTAATTTTGGCTGAAGGGATATGTTGTCTATGGGAGCATATCCCTATTGTTATGCAAAATAGATAAATTTAAAAATGAATAAATATTTAAAAGTAATGTTGACAAAAATAGTAGGGTATAATATACTAAAATCGAATTCCAATCAATTTACTTGGGATTAAATTAAGGGAGTGTTTAAATGAGACTTTCAACAAAGGGTAGATATGGATTAAAGGCAATGTACGATCTTGCTATTCATTATGGTGATGGTCCCATTGCTTTAAAGAATATAGCAGAGCGACAGCGAATTTCTGATCATTACCTGGAGCAGCTAGTAGCTGTTTTACGCAAATCAGGTTTAGTTAAAAGTGTTCGTGGAGCCCAGGGAGGCTATATGCTTGCCAGTCACCCCGAAAAGATCACGGTAGGAGAGATCATTAGGGCACTGGAGGGACCCCTTGGTCCATCGGAATGTGTGTTAGAAGAGGATGCGGCGGTCTGTGAGAATGCAGAATGCTGTGTCACCCGTGTTGTATGGGAAAAGATTAGAATCAGTATAAGTGATGTAATTGATTCAATCTCCCTGCAGGATATGGTAGATGATTATCATAAGATGAACAGCAATCGAGATCATCAAATGTTCTATATATAAAAAAACCATCGATGAAAAAGCTTAAGGAGAGGATATTCATGAAAAAAAGAGTTTACCTTGATTACGCTGCCACAACACCAATGAAGCAGGAAGTACTGGATGCAATGATGCCCTATTTTAATGTGAATTATGGGAATCCATCCAGCATTCATGGCTATGGCAGAGAAAACAAGGCCGCAGTGGCTAATGCCAGAGAAACAATTGCAAAAACCATAAATGCAGGTGTTGATGAAGTGTTTTTCACCGGTGGGGGATCAGAGTCAGATAACTGGGCAATAAAAGGCGTTGCCAAGGCCCTTGAAAATAAAGGTAAGCACATTATTACAACCAGTATTGAGCACCATGCGGTACTACATACATGCCAGTACTTGGAAAAGGAAGGGTACGATGTAACCTATTTAAAGGTAGACCAGTATGGGCTGATTGATTTGGAAGAACTTAAAAGTGCCATTCGACCCGATACCATCTTAATCACCATTATGTTTGCCAATAATGAGATTGGTACCATTCAACCAATTAAAGAAATTGGTGAAATAGCCAGGGCTAATAAAATTACCTTTCATACCGATGCGGTTCAAGCCTATGGAAATGTAGCCATCGATGTAAATGAGCTGGGAATTGATTTAATGTCACTTTCTGCCCATAAAATATACGGGCCAAAGGGGATTGGTCTGCTTTATATTCGAAAGGGTACTAAAATACACCCGTTGATCCACGGCGGTGCCCAGGAAAGAAAGAGAAGGGCCGGAACAGAAAATGTACCCGCCATTGTGGGCTTTGGGAAAGCGGCAGAATTGGCCTTTGAAAATTTTGAAGCCCATATTGAGCGCCTTACAGGATTAAGAGATCGGCTAGAGGCTGGGTTGATGGAAAAAATACCCTATACCCATTTGAATGGTCATCCCACAAAACGCTTACCCGGTAATTTGAATTTATCTGTACAATACATTGAGGGGGAAGCACTGCTATTAAGTCTTGATATGGTAGGAATTGCCTGCTCAAGTGGGTCAGCTTGTACCTCGGGGTCTTTAGATCCTTCCCATGTATTAATGTCTATAGGATTAACCCATGAGGTAGCCCATGGTTCACTGAGATTTACTTTAGGTGACTTTACAACTAAAGAAGATGTTGATTATGTAATCCAGCAATTACCGCCTATTGTTGATAGATTAAGACAAATGTCACCCCTATATGAGTCAATTAAAGGAGGAATTTAATATGTACAGTGATAAAGTAATGGATCATTTTATGAATCCTAGAAATGTAGGGGAGATTGAAGATGCCAATGCAGTTGGGCAGGTAGGAAACCCCAAATGTGGTGACATTATGAAAATGTACCTTAAAATTGAAAACGACAAAATTGTTGATGTAAAATTTAAAACCTTTGGATGTGGATCTGCCATTGCCACCTCCAGTATGGCAACAGAAATGATAAAGGGAAAGACAGTGAAGGAGGCATTACAATTAAGTAATCGGGCTGTGGCCGATGCCTTGGATGGACTTCCTCCTGTAAAAATGCACTGCTCAGTTTTGGCGGAACAGGCGGTTAAATCAGCCATCTACCATTATGCAAAGGAAAATAATTTGTATTTTGAAGAATTAGAGGGCTTCGACCCGGATGAAGATCATGATCACCATGATGATTTCGCTGAAGAGCATTAGAAAAATGAAAATGCTAGTTTAAAATGCAAGGATTCCCTTGCATTTTTTTTATAATATAAATTAAAAATAAAATAAGGGTTAGAAAAGAGGGATTAAGGTGAAAATTACAGGACAGCTTATCGGTTTACCAATTTTAAACGAGGAAATAGAAGCTCAATATTTAATAAAGGAGCCAATTTATTTTACCAGTCCGTTAAAGCTATGGGGTTTTTTGATCCAGGGCGCCGAGGGGGGAAAGAAAAAATGGGCTGTCAATATAAACCATATTAAAAAGATCACAAAGGACGGCATATGGATTCAGCATAGAGATGATATTATTAATGTAAAGGGGTACCCCGAAATATTGGCAGCCTGTAATAACAACCATGGAATCATTGGATATGATATAAGGGATCAGTATGGTGAGCTGGTGGGGCTGGTTAAGGATACCATTATAGATGAGGAAAATGGCGTGATAAAGGCCTTTATTATCAGTCAGGGTATCATTTCCGATTTATCGGAGGGATATTCTATTCTGCCCTTGGTGCCGGAAATCAAATTAGAAGATAGTTATGTTCAAATAGAAGCCTTTACCCTAGAGGAACTGCTTTTAAACCAAGAGGGAGGCTTGAAAAAAATGCTTGGTATATATCATAAAAACTGACAAAGAATAAAGTCAATAAGAAAAAGGAGGGGATACAGTGAATCGAGGAACAGTAGTTGGTTTTATAACAGGTGGAATTCTTGGAGCCACAGCAGCCATGTATGCGACTTCGAATATGAGCCCTAGAGAAAGAAAGAAGGCCATGCGACAAACAAGAAGGATGCTGATGAAGGCAACGGGCTTAATGGGGATGAACTTATTCTAGTTAAAAGCAGCTGAAGGGCTGCTTTTAAAATATTTACAATTACCTTTCCAGATTGTAGTAATAGGCAGAATATGCTATGATGGTAATAAGTGCTATCTTTGTAGGCGGGGAGGGATTTTAATGAATGAATCTGCTTTAGAAGCGATATCAAAGGGCGTTAAGGAAATAACGGGAAGCAGTTATTTTGTAAATTTGATAGAGTTAATTACTCAGATTGCTATGTTAATTTTGCTATTGGCCGGAATTTACTACTTAGTTCACATAGGAAACCGCTACGTAGAGAGCAAGCAAAGAATAATACTAAAGCGTAAACAGCTCCTGTCTTTTATGCTAACCCTAGCAGGGATATTTGCCCTATTAATGATCATTAGCATGAGAAGTCTGCTGTTCAATTTATTAACTCCCTTTATCGTTGCCATTGTACTGGCTTACATACTAAATCCCCTGGTTAAATATTTAAATCAATATGGAATAAAGCGATTTTGGGGAGTATTAATTGTTTATTTGGCTATTTCTGTTTTATTATTAACCTTATCCCTTACAATTTTTCCAAAAATGGGAGCAGAGCTAAGAGGCCTTTTGGAAATGCTTCCTGAATTCAGCCATCAAGCCTATGAGTACTTCAATCGTTTTTACCAGAGCCTGAATAGAAACCTTCAAAGTCTACCTCCAGAATTTGGAATACGGGATCTACAGCCTATCAATGCCGATTGGATTCAACAGGTTGTATTAAATGCCTTAACCAGTATAACAAATTCACTTTTGTCGATTTTTTCAAGTATTTTCAGCCTGGTTTTAATTCCGGTATTAACCTTCTATTTCCTGAAGGATGCTGAAATGTTTAAAAAAACAGCAATTCTTATGATTCCAATAAAAAGACGTAAAGGCGTATTGGCAATTTTTAGGGAATTTGATGAGGTGCTGGGGGGATTTATTCGAGGCCAGCTGATTATTGCCTCCTTCGTCGGCATTATGACTACCATTGCACTGTTTGCCTTAAGGGTTAACTTTGCAGTAATTGTAGGAATTATTGTGGCCATTGCCAATGTCATTCCCTATTTTGGTCCAGTGATCGGCATTATTCCAGGCGTATTTTTTGCCCTGCTGGATGGCCCCATGAAGGCCCTTTGGGTAATTGTTATCTTTACAATTATACAACAGATTGAAAGCGGTATACTTTCCCCTAAAATCGTTGGGGCAAGTGTGGGAATCCATCCAGTTTGGGTAATCCTTGCCCTGGTGGTGGGCGGCAAATTCTTTGGTCTTTTGGGGTTGATTTTCGCTGTTCCGGCAGCGGGTGTCATTAAGGTTTTGGGAAAGCATACGATTAATTATATCGTAAGCTTTAAGTAGCTTTGATAAAAAAACTTTGACAAAATTTCATAAGTTTATTATAATTCAAATAAACTAAATATGCCATCGGCAATGACGAGAAGGAGTAATATGGTCATCTTTCTTTTAGAGAGGGGGTTCTGGGCTGAAAAACCCCTAGAAAAGCCATATGAAGCAGTCTCAGAGCTATAATCTTGAAGATAAGTAAAGATTATCGGTAATTCCGTTAACATGTAAATGAAGTCGACCTTTTCAGGTAATTAGGGTGGTACCGCGGGCAATGCTCGTCCCTATATTATTAAATGATAAGGCGGCTTTTTATTTTGCAATTTTTATTAAGGAGGAAAAAAACCATGGAAAAGATGAGCTTGAATGAAATTAGAAAATCCTTTCTGGAATTTTTTGAAGCAAAGGGACACCTGGTAGCCGATAGCTATCCACTAGTACCAATCAATGACAACAGTCTGTTGTTGATTAATGCCGGTATGGCTCCCCTTAAGCCCTATTTTTCTGGGGCGGAGGTCCCTCCCCGGAAGCGAATGGCTACCTGTCAGAAGTGTATCCGTACAGGGGACATAGAAAACGTTGGAAAAACCGCTCGACATGCTACTTTTTTTGAAATGCTGGGTAACTTTTCCTTTGGTGATTATTTCAAAAGAGAGTCAATTCAATGGGGCTGGGAGTTTGTTAGAGATTATTTAAAGCTGCCCCTTGACAGACTTTGGGTAAGTGTCTATTTAGAGGATGATGAGGCCTATCGAATCTGGATCGAGGAGGTAGGAATACCTGCTGAGCGGGTTGTTAAGCTGGGAAAAGAGGATAATTTCTGGGAAATTGACCTGGGACCCTGTGGCCCCTGTTCTGAAATTTACTATGACCGTGGCGAAAAGTATGGCTGCGGACATGACGATTGTAAGCCCGGCTGTGAATGTGACCGATACATCGAATTTTGGAATCATGTTTTCACCCAATATAATAAGGATGCTGAAGGCAATTATAATCCACTGCCCAATCCCAACATCGATACGGGAATGGGACTTGAGCGAATAGCCTGTATTATGCAGCAGGTGGATTCTATTTTCGATATCGATACAATGAAGCACATTTTAGAGAGGGTCTGTGAAGCGACAGGAAGTCAATATCTTGTTAATGGAAAGGATGATACCTCCCTTAGAATTATTACCGACCATATACGGTCCATTACCTTTATGGTGGGAGATGGGATTATTCCCAGTAATGAAGGTAGAGGATACGTTCTGAGAAGAATTATCAGAAGGGCTGCCCGTCATGGAAAGCTATTGGGTAGAAATGAAGCCTTCCTGTATAATCTGGTGGATGCCGTAATCGAAATGTACGGTGAAACCTATCGAGAGCTGGTTGAAAAAAGGGATTATATTCAAAAAGTGTTAAGGATTGAAGAAGAGCGTTTTCAAGAAACCATTCATCAGGGAGTAGATATATTAAATCAATATATTGAAGACCTGGAGAAATCAGGGGGTTCTGTATTAAATGGAGAGGAAGCCTTTAAGCTGTACGACACCTTTGGATTCCCATTGGATTTAACCAAGGAGATCCTAGAAGAAAAGGGAATGACTGTTGACGAGGCAGGCTTTAGTGAAGAAATGGATAAGCAGCGCCATCGGGCCAGAACCGCCCGGCTAGGCAACGATATAGAGGGCTGGAAAAAAGAAAGCTTTGAAGGCTTAGATAAATCCATTGAAACCTCCTTTGTGGGTTATCATCAGCTTTCAATTCCAGGGAGCGTATTGGCCATCCTTAAAAATCAAGAAGCAGTCAATTCGGTAGCTGCGGGAGAGGAAGCCCTGGTAATACTTGATAAGACCTCCTTCTATGGTGAAAGTGGCGGACAGGTTGGCGATAGGGGATATCTTGCAAATGACACCTTTAAAGGAAGGGTTATGGATACCAAAAAGGGGCCCAATAATCGAATTCATCTTATGGTCGCCGTCGAAACAGGAAATCTGGCGGTGGGGGATGAGGTGAAGGGCTCTGTAGACGAGGCCTTAAGACGAAATACAAGTAAAAATCATACAGCAACCCATTTACTCCATCGAATTTTAAAGGATGTAGTGGGCGATCACGTACAGCAGGCGGGTTCCCTGGTGACTCCAGAGCGTCTGCGATTTGACTTTACCCATTTTGAAGGATTAAGCCAGGAGCAGTTGAAGGAAATTGAAGCCTTAATGAACGAGAAAATTATGGCAGCCTTAAAAGTAGATATTTTTGAGACCTCAATTAAAGAGGCAAAGAATATGGGAGCTGAAGCCCTCTTCGGAGAAAAATATGGCGAATTCGTGAGGGTCGTTAAGACAGGGGATTTTAGTATTGAGCTATGCGGCGGCTGCCATGTAAAAAATACAAGTGAAATCGGCATGTTTATTCTTTTAAGCGAGGCGGGAATTGCATCTGGTACAAGGAGAATTGAGGCCCTAACTGGTGATGAGGCCTACCGATATGTAAGAAATCAAAGGGAGGTACTATCAAGGGCCGCTGAAATTGTTAAAACCCAGGAAAACGCCCTGTTAAACCGTTTGGAAGCAATGGTTAATGAACTGAAGGAAAAGGATCGGGAAATTGAGAAGCTAAAGAGTCAATTGGCCAGTGGGGCAACGGATGAACTGCTTCAGCAGGCAGAAGAAATCCAGGGAGCTAAGCTAATTATAAACAACATCGACGGCGCCTCCATGGACGATCTGAGAAAAATTATTGATAAGCTCAAGGAAAAAATCACCTCGGGAGTTATTGTGCTCGGGGCGGAGAATGATGGCAAAGCCAGCTTTGTGGCTGCTGTTACAGCAGATTTGACAAAAAGAGGCCTCCATGCTGGGAATCTGGTGAAGGAGGCAGCCAAAATCACTGGCGGAGGCGGTGGTGGAAGACCTGATATGGCCCAGGCCGGCGGGAAACAGCCAGAAAAAATCCGAGAGGCCCTGGCTGCAGTGAAGGAAATATTAATAAACCAACTATAACTTTTTAGGGGGGACTAATGCCCCCCTTTTTTAGAAATAAAAATTCAACGCTGCCAGGTTAAAGAAATATCTTATTTTCAGGGGATTTTATTCAATTCATTGAGTATATCTGTAATCATGTGGTAAAATAATAGTATTGAATGAAGGGAGTGTTTTAATATGTCTGACAAAATGAATTTCACCATGAAGTTTAATCTTGATAAAGAAAAGGAAGACAAGGCTCGGGAGATCATTACAACGGTCTACAGGGCCCTGGAGGAAAAGGGCTATAATCCTATTAATCAATTTATTGGATACATATTATCCGGCGATCCTACATATATTACAAATCATAATGATGCCAGAAGTATTATCCGTAAAATTGAAAGAGATGAACTATTGGAGGAGCTACTCAAAACATATCTGGAAAAATAGGAGCGATTTTTCTTGAGAAATAAACAAGCCGCCATTTTTATTTTGATTTTCCTGTTACAATTCTTTAATACTGTCAGTCCCGGTGAGGCAATTTCTGAGGATTCAATTGACAAGCAGGTTATTATTGTGATTGTCAACCGGGCAGGCTACAATGATTTTTTGGAAATGGAACAGGTCAGCAAAATAATGGACAAGGGCTACTTAGGCCTTATGAATATTCGAGCTTCGGGAAGCTACAGTGAATTTAAATCCTATGCCACCATAGGATGGGGAACAAGGGCCGAAGCCAGCTCAGAAACATCAATATTCTATAATGCTGATGAAGAAAATACCTCAGTTTATCAACGCAGAACGGGCCATGCAGCGGTAGAGGACAGTATCATTACCTTAACTCTGAATAAATTGGTACAACAAAATCTTAAGGGTGAATATGGTGCGGTTCCCGGTATTTTAGGCGAAGCCTTGACAGAGGCGGGGCTTAAGGCATCGGTATTGGGAAACAGTGATGGAGACGACTATCAAAATCGAGCTGCAGCCCTTATCACTATGAATCAGGCAGGCCTTACCGCCCTTGGGGATGTCAGCGGCAGAATGCTAATAGAGGATGATGATTGGCCCTTTGGACTGCGAACCAATTATCAATTGCTATATCAGGAAATGAGCCGTCTTTATCAGAAAAGTAGTCTTGTCGTGGTGGAAACAGGGGATTTTTCCAGGCTTGAGGCATATAAAAACAATCTCAACTCGGAAATGTATGAGCGACATCGTAAAAGGATTTTAACGGAAATTGACCAGTTCGTCGGGTCGGTTGTTAAAGAAATGAATGATCAGACGCTATTGATGATTTTATCACCATATCCTTCGGGACAGGCCATTGAAAAGGGTGATCGATTAACTCCCGTCGTATTATTTGAAAAAAATCAGACCGAGGGAGGGCTGGTAACCTCTGGTACCACAAGGCGTCTTGGAATAATAGGTAATGTCGATATTGCTCCAACCATATTAAGCTATTTAGACTTACCTATTCCAGCTGAAATGGCCGGTAGAGTTATTAGTTCGGTGGCCCATCAGAACCAGCTGGAGTACATCAGCACCATGGGCAGTGCTGTGCTGAATACTTCTCAACAAAGGTATCGGGTGTTATACAGCTTTGCAGTATACGAAATGCTGGCAACGATTTTGGCACTTTTCTTGATTATATTTAGAAAAAAACTAAGCGCTCGAGGTCGGCGCTGGGGGTCTAGGCTGGTATTGGCCACCATGATCGGGCCCATGGGCCTGTTGGTATTACCTATTTTTGGCGAAGTGAGCCTGTTACTGACCTATACTTTACTGATTGGCATTACCCTGCTTTTAACATTGCTGATAGACGTCCTGGCAAGGGAGCCCCTCCAGGCGATTTTATATGCTACAGGTATACTGGTGTTGAGCCTTTCTGTAGATTTATTACTGGGCCAAAGGCTGATCAGCAATTCCATACTGGGCTACGACCCCATCATTGGGGCCCGTTATTATGGAATAGGCAATGAATTTGCTGGGGTGCTGCTGGGCAGCAGCCTGGTTTTTAGTGGTGCCATGATTGAAAAATTTAAAATTTCAAAGTCTGTCATAGTATTTTTTTATGGTTTTCTGATTATTCTTATTGGGTTTCCTGCCCTGGGGGCCAATGTAGGGGCCACCATTACATCCATTTTTGCCTATCTCTTTACCTATTTAAGGCTTAAAGGAACCAAAGTGAGCTTGAAGACACTGGTCTATATTGTATCAGCCATCATAGCAGGGGTTTTCCTGTTGGCTGTCGCTGACATACTATTCCTTAGCAATGAGTCTCATTTAGCCGGAGCCGTTAAGCAGCTCTATTATAGTGGACCTCAGGTGCTTCCCCAGATTATCACACGAAAAATCGCCATGAATATACGTGTAATGGGAGTTACCATATGGAGCCGTGTACTGCTTTTGGCCCTGGCAGTGGTAGGCATACTTTTTTATAAGCCGATCGGAATTTTAAAGAGGCTTGCCGCCGCCTATCCCAGCCTGGCCATAGGCTGGACGGGAATTGTGGCGGCCTGTATTGTAGGCTTTGCTGTGAACGACAGCGGGGTTGTGCTGGCAGCTACGGCCGCCATCTTTTTATCAGCATCAATGCTATATCTGGTGCTACAGGATATACATCAATTATTTAGTGAATCACAAAAATAAGGGGGAGATTTAACTGAAAAGGCAAAGGCTTGGGAACACCAGCCTTCTGGTTTCGCAGCTATGCTTCGGAACCTTGACCATGGGGCCTCTGCAGGCCAATCTTTCTCCAAGGGAAGGGGCTGAGCTTTTGGTGTATGGTTATGAAAAGGGAATTAATTTCCTTGATACAGCAGAGCTGTATGATAACTATGCCCATATTGGCGAGGCCTTGAAAATCATAGGACGGGACAATATGATTATTGCAACCAAGTCCTATGCCTATTCCAGAGAAACAGCAGAAGCCAGCCTGAGCAAGGCCATGACGGAATTGAAGGTTGATGTTCTGGATATTTTCTTGCTTCATGAACAGGAAAGCCAGCATACCCTTAAGGGCCATTATGAAGCGTTGGAATATTTTATAGAAATGAAAAACAAAGGGTATATAAAAGCTCTGGGCATCTCTACCCATCACATTGCTGCAATCAAGGCGAGTTTGTCCTATGACGAAATTGAGGTGCTGCACCCGATTGTTAACAAAAGCGGATTGGGAATTCAGGACGGCACCATTGATGAAATGCTTTACAGCCTGGAATTGGCGGCTGAGAAAGGAAAGGGAATCTACGGTATGAAGCCCCTGGGAGGGGGTAATCTTCTGAGAAGCTTTAAGGAATCCATGGATTTTGTTTTAAAAATCCCGCTTCTTCATTCCATTGCCACAGGCATGCAAAGCAAGGAAGAAATTGATATTAATACCGCCATATTCAATGGGAATCCTATGGACGAAGCCCTTTTAGGGAAGGTGAGCTTAAAAAATAAAAAACTACAGATTGCCGATTGGTGTCAGGCCTGCGGTAGTTGTATTACTGGCTGCAGCCATGGGGCCCTTGCCATGAAGGCAGGTAAATTGGCAGTTGACCATGAAAGGTGTGTTCTTTGCGGATACTGCAGCAAGCGCTGTCCGCATTTTTGTATTAAGGTTGTGTAAGGAGGGCTCATAATGCCAAGAACATTAGGACTCGATGTGGGGGATAAGACCATAGGCGTTGCGGCCAGCGATTTAATGGGCTGGACAGCCCAGGGAATTGAAACCATCCGTCGGGTGGGAATTAAAAAAGACCTGCAGCGGCTGGAAGAGATCATTAAGCAGTATGAAATAAATAAGATCGTGGTAGGCTTACCTAAAAATATGAATGGAACCATTGGCCCCCAGGGGGAAAAGGTATTGGAATTTATTGAAAGGCTGAAAAGGAGATTTCAAATAGAGGTCATTCAATGGGATGAAAGACTTTCAACGGTTTCTGCCGAACGGGCTTTGATTCAGGCCGATGTCAGTCGGAAAAAACGCAAGGAGGTCATTGATAAAATGGCTGCCGTTTATATATTGCAGGGCTATTTGGATAGCCAAAGGTAAAACGAATTTGGGTACCGATTAGAATCGTCTTAAAAAATTATTGTACCTAAAGGAGAAGGCCGGAATAATAATAAGTGAATAGTTATTAATTAAACATTTGTTTAAAAACCTAGTGATATATTTTGTAGAATGGTATATAATACAAATATGGCATGGACCATAAGGAAAGGAGAATAAATTCATGGAAGAAAAAGACAATATAATTACACTAGTTGATGAAGAGGGAAAAGAAGAGGATTTTGAAGTATTAATGACATTAGAGGTTGAAGACAAGGAGTATGCTATCTTGGTTTCCCTTGAAGCTGATGAAGAGGAAGATGCATATATTTTCAGAATTGCTAATGAAAATGATGATGAATATACATTAGTTGCCATCGAAGATGACAATGAATATGAAACAGTAGTAGCTGCCTATGAGGCGATTTTGGAGGAAGAAGGCCAAGAGGAGTAAAAAAAGAGATGGACGCTACCAGGTCCATCTCTTCTTTTTATTAATGGAATGGCTTGATATAAAGGCCGCCACAAAGGTTAATGACAGAATAAAGGCTAAGATATAGGTGCTTAGTTGGGTATTCATTCCCGCTAAACCAAAGCCTTCTTTAAAAACAATGGGTGGCAGGGCCAGTAATCTGTCAAAGCCAATTAAAAAATAAAGTACAGAAATCGAAATAATGGGTAAAAGTATAGTACCTGGGGTAGAAAATAAAGGGAAAAGTAAACCAGAAAGATTGTTATAACCCTTTATCAACCCCAATAGCCCGAAAAATACCACCAGTGCCGGTATCAGATACACTAGTAAAGGGGAATTTTTAAGCTCGGTAATTAATTCGCTTCCCCCAATGGCCAGGGTAAGTCCAAGAACAAGGCCAATAAAAATCCCATGTAAGGTATTTAAAAAAAGTAGTGTTGATGGTTTCATTTGGTACCCCCTTCTTCCACAGCGCATGACATTATTAATACTAGTATAGCATAAGTAGGTGAGAATTATGAAAATATTTATTGAAGGGGAAAAGACCCTGGCAACCTTCAGGTGCCGATTAAATCGTTTTGTGGCAGAAATTGAAATAGATGGAAAAGTACATCTATCCCATGTACCCAATACAGGCAGAATGGCAGAACTATTGGTGCCCGGAGCAAAGGTCATCGTACGCAGGATTGACGGCCCCCTGCGGAAAACTTCCTTTGATTTACTTTTTGTTTATTATAAGAAGCTGCTGGTTGCAATTGATTCAAAGCTCCCTAATCAGCTGCTGAGGGTAGCCTTTGAAAACAAGGAAATACCGTATTTTAAAGCCTATGACCAAATAAAAAGAGAGGTAAATTATCGAAAAAGCAGATTTGATTTTTCTTTGAATAACCTGACGGAAAATGTTTTAATTGAAGCCAAGTGTGTGACTTTGGTGAAGGAGGGAGGAATTGCCTCTTTCCCCGATGCCCCAACAGAACGGGGGACAAGGCATGTATTAGAGCTAATTCAAGGGGTACAAGAAGGAATTAGGGGAGCTGTTATTTTTATTATACAAAGGAGCGATGCTACCTGCTTTACCCCTAATCAAGCAATGGATCCGCTCTTTGCCGATGCCGTGAAAAGGGCCAGTGCTGCCGGAATTGAATTTTACGCCTACAGCTGTACAGTTACAGAAAATTATGTTTCAATTGATCGGGAATTGGAAATAATTATATAAAATGGGCATTGACAAAAAATATAAAATTCATTATACTATTAATTGAAAAGTGTTATTATTTGAGAAGAAGTGGGTGAAGCCGATGGAAAGTTTAATGGAGAATCTAAAGGAAAGGTTAAAGGATTTGGGGTTAAAGCTAACCCCCCAAAGAAGAGCTACCCTAGAGGTAATTTTTAATAATCAGGGGGAGCATCTTAATACAGAAGAAATCTATGACCTGGTAAAGGAAAAATGTCCTGAAATTGGCCTTGCTACAGTCTATCGTACACTGCAGCTCCTTGATGAAATGGGGTTAATTTCAAAAATTAATTTGGATGATGGCTGTAGCCGATATGAATTTAACCATCATGAAGACGATCATCAGCATCACCATTTAATTTGCCAAAACTGTGGTGCCATCATCGAAGTGAAAATTGACCTGCTTGATCAGTTAGAGGAAGAAATCGAAAAGGTTTATCACTTTAAAATTAAAGATCATAAGGTAAAGTTTTTCGGAACCTGTTCTCAATGTAACTAGCCTTGCGAGCTGTGTAAGGCTAGTTTTCTTTTAGATGTCGTAAGCATTAGCAGCAATAAAGATAAGATTTCTAGGAAGAACTTTAAACATTTAATTTAATAATTTATAAAGTGAGAACCTTTCTAATAGATTATAAAAATTATCCATTGGGTTAAAATACAAATAGGCACAATTCTTTAAAATTTGTTTCAGGTGTTAAAAACCAAATTCATTACATTTTCAAAATATGTTTTTATAAAGATGATAAATGTGGTAAAATAACTTAGGTATATTTGTTCGGCGGGTCATTTATATAAATATAAGATAACAAGGGCGGAATTTTTTAATAATTAAAGGAGTGAAACGTATTGGGGAGAAAACCTTCAAAATTAAAAGTTATTCCTCTTGGAGGATTGAGCGAGATTGGCAAAAATATGACTGCCATTGAATATCGAGATGAGATTATTATCATCGATTGCGGCTTGAGCTTTCCAGAGGACGAAATGTTGGGTATTGATATTGTTATACCTGATATTTCTTATATACTCAAAAATAAGGATAAGGTAAAGGCCATTGTCCTAACCCATGGTCATGAGGATCATATCGGTGCCTTACCCTATGTTTTGAAAAAGATTAATATTCCAGTGTATGGAACCAGCCTTACATTGGGGTTAGTAGAAAATAAACTAAAGGAGCACAAATTAAGCAGTGTCCATTTACAGCGGGTAAATGCAGGAGATAGCATTAAATTGGGTATATTCACCGTTGAATTTATTCAATCCTGCCACAGTATTCCTGATGCCTGCGCCATTGCCATTCATACCCCTGTGGGGATCGTTTTCCATACAGGCGACTTTAAAATTGATTATACCCCTATTGATGGTCAATTGATGGACCTTCATAAAATTGCAGAGCTGGGGCAAAAAGGTGTCCTGGTGATGTTAGCCGACAGTACCAATGCCGAAAGAAGAGGAGCCACCATGTCTGAAAAAAATGTGGGAGCTACCTTTGAAAACATCTTTAGAAATACTGATAAACGAATTATTGTTGCCACATTTTCCTCTAATGTCCATCGAGTACAACAGGTTATGGAAGCCGCCCAAAAATATAACCGTAAAGTTGTGATTTCAGGACGCAGTATGGTTAATGTAGTAGGAGTAGCCGTGGATTTGGGCATACTGACCCTACCTGAAAACTTGATTATTGATATTGATGAAATGGATCGATATAACGATAATGAGATTGTGATAATTACCACAGGAAGCCAAGGAGAACCCATGTCGGCCCTTTCAAGGATGGCCAGCAACGAACATAAAAAGGTGGAAATACGCCAAGGTGATTTGGTGGTATTTTCCTCATCGCCTATACCAGGAAATGAAAAGCTCATCAGCAGGGTGATTAATCAGCTTTTTGAAAAGGGTGCTGAGGTCATCTATGAAAGCCTGGCGGAGGTCCATGTTTCAGGACATGCCTGCCAGGAGGAATTAAAGCTGATGCATCGTCTGGTAAAGCCTAAATATTTTATACCCGTTCATGGAGAATACAGACACTTGATGAAGCATGCAAATCTTGCAGAGGATTTGGGAATGCCAAAGGAGAATATCTTTACCATTAATAATGGTACTATTGTGGAATTCACTAAGGATTATGCTAAAATCAATGGTTCTGTACCTGCAGGCAGGGTCTTGGTAGATGGATTAGGTGTCGGAGACGTTGGAAATATTGTCCTGAGAGACCGAAAGCATTTAGCTGAGGACGGCCTTATGGTAGTAGTGGTATCCTTATCAAGGGAGACAGGTAAAATTGTTGCTGGGCCTGATATTATTTCCCGTGGATTTGTTTATGTAAGAGAGTCAGAGGTTTTAATGGTTGAAGCCAGGGAGGTTGTAAAGAATGCCCTGGTGGCTTGCGAAAATCAAAAACGTAAGGGAATGGGCCGCCCTTAAAAATGCCATCAGAGACGGTCTAAAGGATTTCCTATACGAAAAAACGAAACGAAGACCGATGATACTTCCCGTAATTATGGAAGTATAAAATGTAAAATGCACCCGGGTAGCCGGGTGCATTTTTTATGGGGCTTTAATGAAGATAGCTGTTATTTAACAGTTAAATATAGTATAATGGGTTGGAATGGAGGTTGGAGGATGAATATTTTATTCTATTTAATTATTTTAATGATTGGTGCCATGATAGGAAGTAAAATAAAGTCGAATAAGCAGGAGGGCTTTGTAAAGCATATTGGCCTAATTCAAAATCTAGCCCTTTATTTTTTACTTTTTATGATGGGAACAAAGATTGGTTTAGATAAGGAAATACTCAGGTCCTTTGGTACAATTGGTTTACAAGGTTTTCTTTTAGCCTTGGCCACCGTTATCTTTAGTATTATTGGCGTTCGCATGGTTTCTAAGGGACTTTTAACAGAATCGGCAGAGGAGCAGATAGAGCATGACCTTTAAAATTTTAGTTTCGGTTATTTTAGGTATCGGTTTTGGTCTGTGGTTTTTTCCAGAGGCCCTGGTGGGACATACGGATATTTTAATTAATATAGGTCTTTGTGTACTTTTATTCTTTGTAGGAATTGATATTGGCAGGCAGGGTGAAATATTCCAACAAATCAAGAAGATGGGTCTGAAGGTATTGCTGGTTCCAATTATGATTGCCTTGGGAAGCATCGTGGGGGCCATTGGCATGGGGCTTTTGATGAAAATGCCCCTTCAGGAGGCCGGAGCCATCGGAGCAGGCTTTGGTTGGTATTCATTGTCGGCTATTGAGCTTTCAAAGCATAGTGCCCAATTGGGGGCATTGGCCTTTATTACCAACGTTTGGCGAGAAGTCATTGCTTTAGTTAGCATTCCGCTGATCGCAAAATATATTGGCAAGCTCGAAGCAATTGCCCCTGCCGGTGCCACTTCCATGGATACGACACTTCCTGTTATTTCTAAATCCACCGATGGAACCGTGGCCGTAGTTTCCTTTGTTTCAGGAGTGGTTTTATCTTCGATGGTACCAATTCTTGTGCCTTTAATCATGTCTTTATAGATTAGGGTGTCTGAATACTCCGAAGGGTGCAGATTTTACTGAATTTTTGTTCCAAGCAAGGCGCTTTTTTGAAGGCATACCAGGAGTACGTCAAGGAAAAGCAACGCTGCGTGGGACAAAAAAGCGGTGAAAGATGCCCTTGAGTGGGTTTTCAGACACGCCCTAGTACTCGAGCACATAAGTTTAAGGGATTACTGGTTAAATTTTCAAATAGCTTCGTTGCCATCAGTGACCATATTGGCCCAAGTGGCTTCCTCCTCCGCCTTGCTCTTGGAAAATTTGTATTAGGTCTTATTTGTTATTTAAATGATGATAGGTACTAGGATTGATTTTTTCTCTTTAATTATATACAATATAAATGATAGTTTGCATGGACAAACTTTATTTCACCATATTAAGGGGGCTTTATAATGAATGTATATGATCAAGCACATCAATTGGCCAAGGCCCTGAAGGAAAGTGAAGAATATAAAACCTTTAAGGAATTAGATCTTAAGCTTAAAGCCAACCCTGAAATCAAGGGGTTGATGAATGATTTCAGAAAGAGGCAATTTGAGGTGCAAAGCGCACAAATGATGGGCCAAAGGGTAGCGGATGACAAGCTTGAAAGGCTGAAGGAGCTGGATGGGATTTTAATGCAGGACCCTGTTGTTAGTGAATATATGCATGCAGAGCTTCGATTTACCCGAATGATGACAGATGTCTATAAGATTTTAGGGGAGTCCATGGATTTGGATGAGATTTTTGGTCATGATATTGAGGCCTAGTCTATTCAAGACTGTATAAATAATCCTATTGATGTCAAACTATGAATACGTGGCTAATGCCACGTATTCAGCCTGTATAGGGCTTTGTTATCTATTGTTGAAAATTGCTTTTTAAGGAAATAAGTTATTCAATGTACGACTCAGCTTTCTATTTACGGGTTTGCTAGCACGATAGCATAATATTAAATTAAGATTATATTAATTGGGCAAAGAATTGATTTTAAGGAGCTGTATCGATTTGAGCAATATTACGAATGAATTTGTTGAAGAATATATACGAGGGCTGCTGCCTGATGAGGCGGGCCTTTTTAAGGATATGGCAGAGTATGCAGCCGTCCACCATGTTCCTATTGTTCATAAGGAGGTGGCCAGCCTGTTATTGGTATTAACCCAGGCAATGCAGGCAAAACGAATTTTAGAGGTAGGTACCGCCATCGCCTACTCTACCCTTCTATTTTGTAAGGGGATGGGGCCTGAGGGACATATTACCACCATTGAGCGAAATGAAGAGATGATTAGCCTGGCCCGGGCCAATATAAAAAGGGCTGATCGAGACAAGCAGGTCAGGTTGCTTCAGGGGAATGCAGAGGAGATTCTCAAATTTCTTGAAGGAGAATATGATTTAATCTTTTTAGACGGTGCCAAGGGGCAATATAATGAATTTTTAAACGATTGCTTAGTTCGCCTTAGACCAGGAGGACTTCTTATATCAGACAATATACTTTATAAGGGCATGATTGCTGCCGATGAATTGGTAGTAAGAAGAAAGCGAACAATTGTTAATCGTATGCGGCAATATTTAGAGACCATCTGTAATCATCCTCAACTTGATACAAGTATTATTCCCATTGGTGACGGCTTGGCCATAAGCTATAAAAAGCAGGAGGAAAAAGCATGAGAAAAATTGAATTACTGGCCCCCGCAGGGGACCTGGAAAGATTAAAAATTGCAGTTCTTTACGGAGCAGATGCAATCTATGTGGGAGGACAGATTTTTGGCCTGCGGGCAGCGGCTAAAAATTTCACCTTGGAAGAGCTGGCTGAAGGGGTACAATTTGCCCATGAAAGGGGCGTTAAGATATTTGTTACGGCCAACATCATCCCCCATAACGAGGACCTTCAAGGACTGCCTAATTATTTAAGGGAGCTGAAGGGAATTGGTGTTGATGCGGTGATTGTTTCAGACCCTGGTACCTTTATGATTGTAAAGGATACCGTACCCGATATGGAAGTACACATTAGTACCCAGGCAAACAATACCAACTATATGACGGTTAATTTCTGGCACCAACAGGGGGCCAAGCGGGTGGTCATGGCCCGGGAGCTATCGCTGGATGAAATAAAGGAAATACGGGAAAAAACCCCGGCAGATTTGGAGATTGAAGCCTTTGTTCATGGGGCCATGTGTATATCCTATTCCGGCAGATGTCTTCTAAGCAACTATATGGCCAACCGGGATGCCAACCGGGGAGAATGTGCCCAGCCCTGTCGATGGAAATATCATCTGGTCGAGGAAAAACGCCCGGGTGAATATATGCCTGTTTATGAAGATCAAGGGGGTACCTATATTATGAATTCCAAGGATTTATGTATGATTGAATACATTCCCCAATTGATTGAGGCAGGCATCGACAGCTTAAAAATAGAAGGCAGAATGAAGACCACCTATTATGTGGCAACAGTGGTACGGGCCTACCGAATGGCCCTTGACAGCTATCTAAAAGACCCTGAGGATTGGCATTGTAAAGAAGAATGGCTGGAGGAAATCAGAAAGGCCAGCCACCGGGACTTTACTACAGGCTTTTATCATCAACGGCCTGATCATAACGAGCATCTTTATTCTAATAAATCCTATGTAAGGAATTATGATTTTATTGCCCTGGTGAAGGAATATGATGAAGAAACGGGCATAACCACCGTAGAACAGCGAAACCGCTTCTTTAAAGGAGATCAGGTTGAAATCATCGGCCCCCATCGGGAGGTTATTCAAGCAATTATTGAAGAGATGTGGGATGAGGAAGGAAATCTCATCGAGGTGGCACCCCATCCCAAGCAGATTATCAAATTAAAGCTCAATCACCCTACAGCCCCTTTTTACCTAATTCGAAAGGAAAGGGCTGAAGAGTAGATGCGTTTACATCCCTATGTATTTGGAGATACTAATAAAAAAATACATAGGGGTTTTTTTTATGAGGAGAGAAAATAAGTTAGATCAAGAAAAAATAAAAACAAGCCGGATTTTGATTCTGGGGGTTGTATCCAGCCTTATCATCATGGCCCTGGGGGTGAGGCTTTTTTACATACAATTTTTTAAGCACGAGCTCTATACAACCGAAGTCAATAAGCAACGCAGCCTGACGATTCCCCTTTCCAGCGGCAGGGGCTTAATTTATGATCGAAATTTAATCCCATTGACAGATCGAACCGAGGAAACTGTTATTATTGTTTTTCCACAGCTATTTACCGAAAGTGAAGAAAATATGAGCTTTCTTTCGGAAATTACGGGTATTTCCATTGCCAATTTGAAGCTTAGACTGCCTCAAGGGGGATATCCGGTGGAGTTTACCCCTAGGGAGGCGCTTGATTGGCAGGATCAGAGGATTGTTAACACCAGAGGACTCTTTATTATTAATAAACGAAAACGCTACGATCAGCATCATGTATTGAGCCATGTGATCGGTTATATCAGCGGAGTTGACAGAAGAGGAATCTCGGGGCTGGAAAAATCAATGGAAGAAATCTTACAAGGCCAGGAAAGCCGGGCCGTTGCAGCCATACTTGATGGAAGAAAACGCCTGCTCCCCGGTGAGGGCTATCGATTAATAGATGCTTCAACAAAGGAGCAGCACGTCAAACTAACAGTCGATTACCATATTCAAAAAATTATTGAGTCAGCCCTTGATCAAAAGCATTACCAGGGGGCCATTGTGGTATCGGAGGTAGCAACGGGTAAAATCTTGGCCATGGCCAGTCGACCTAATTTTGATCCCAACCAAATTAATCAGCATCTAAACAGCCAGGGGGATGAGCTCTACAATAAGGCCGTACAAATGACCTTTCCTCCGGGGTCAATCTTTAAAATTATTGTGGCTGCTGCTGCCCTGGAAGATCATCAGGTGACACTGGAGGAGGAGTTCACCTGCACTGGAATGGAAACCGTTGGTAATATTGAAATCAGATGTAATTCCTTCGAAAAGGGGGGAAATGGTACTTTGAGCTTCCAAGAGGCTTTTGCGAAATCCTGCAACTCCACCTTTATTCAGGTAGGCCAAAGACTGGGGGCCAACCGGATCATGGAAATGGCCAGGGCCTTTGGACTTGGTCAGCGGGTCGACATTAACCTGGTAGAGGAGGAAGCAGGGTATTTACCCCAAGGCGACCAATTAATCGGGCCGGCCATTGGAAATATTTCCATTGGTCAGGGTGAAATAGAGGTAACGCCCCTGCAGATAAACCAGCTTACCCAAATAATTGCCAACGATGGTGTCAAAAAGCCTCTGACCATTGTAGAGGGAATTATTGATGGACAATATCGCACCCTTCAATCCTTTGACAGAGAGGAAGAGGCCCCATTTTTAAGGGCAGCTACGATTAAACAGCTACAGCATTTAATGGGTCAGGTGATGGAGTATGGAACAGGTAAGGGAGTGGGAAGTCAGCTAGGGGCCATTACAGCAGGAAAAACTGGCACGGCCCAGTCCAGCTCCAGAGGAAAAACTGTGCTTCATGCCTGGTTTTCAGGGTATTACCCTAAAGAAAACCCCCAATATGCCATTACGATTTTCATTCAAGACGGACAATCCGGAGGAGGAATAGCCGTTCCTCTCTTTAAAGAAATTGTTGAAGCGATAGGGGAGCTAGGTTTATAAAATTGATTTAAAAGAGCTATATCAGGGGCCTGTACCCCGGTATAGCTCTTTTATTCATCTAAAAAGTTTCAAAATATTATAAGAATTTGGGCTAAAACAATTCAAAATGTGGTATAATGTTTCACAAATCATCTAATTCATTGACACTAAATTTCATGATGATAAAATTAAAGTAGAAAAGGGGTTCATTGATGAAAATAGCCACGATAAGATTGAAGGAGTATTTTAATCAGGCCAGTGACACCGAAAAGGGAATTATTAAATTCATACTAAGTCATCCAGAGGAAA
Source organism: Alkaliphilus crotonatoxidans (assembly GCF_054658015.1). Lineage (NCBI taxonomy): Bacteria > Bacillati > Bacillota > Clostridia > Peptostreptococcales > Natronincolaceae > Alkaliphilus > Alkaliphilus crotonatoxidans. The sequence goes on along the minus strand of NZ_BAAHXS010000006.1, from coordinate 925,729 downwards.
CCGCCAGGATGACAATTCACAGCCTTGCTGAAAAAACGTTTTCCTCCGCCTCCTCCATTATTAGGATGTGCAAGAAAAATGGATTTGATGGCTACAAGGACTTCACAAAGGCACTGATTTACGAACTGGCAGCAAGAAAAAATCATCAGGCCAAGGTGAAAGGGGTCATCAACAAGGCCGACAGCATTCGTGATATTGTCGACAAGGTAACCAACATGAATATTCTTTCCTTAGAGGATACTAGAAATTTAATAGATTTTGAGGTGCTGAATGAATGCTTGAGGCTAATTGATGAAAGTGAAAACCTATGTTTATTTGGCATCGGTTCTTCTCTACTGGTGGCAAGGGATGCCCAGCTAAAATTTCTGAGGGTTAAAAAAAAGAGTTATGTTAGCGATGACTGGCATTCACAGCTTTTAACGGCTAAAAACATGACACCCAGGGATGTTGGAATTGTCATTTCCTACTCAGGGCAAACCCATGAAATGATTGAATGTGCCAAGGCCATGAAGGAATCAGGGGCCAACACCATTTCCATTACACGATATGCTGCCAATCCCATCAAGGCCCTTTGCGATTATAATCTCTATGTAGCGGCCAATGAGGCTTTGTTTCGAAGCGGAGCCATGTCTTCAAGAATGTCACAGTTAAATATAATTGATATTTTATATACTGCCTACACCAACCGACAGTATGACGAATCCTTGGAGCTGCTGGTTAAGACCCACATTAGAAAGGAGACTAAAGGTGATTAATTTAGAAAATATGTCAACAGAGCAACAGAATATAAAAAGTATTAATTTAGACAGCATGTCCTATTTAGAGGCCTTAAAGCTGATGAATGAGGAGGATGCTAAGGTGGCTTCGGCCATTTCAGAGGTGATCGAGCCCATTGAAAGAACCGTTAGGGTTACTGTTGAGGCCCTGAAGCAGGGAGGAAGGCTGATTTACGTAGGGGCTGGCACCAGTGGCAGGCTTGGTGTGCTGGATGCGGCAGAGTGTCCTCCTACCTTTGGCACACCGCCTGATATGGTATTGGGCCTGATTGCCGGTGGAGAAGAGGCTTTCATAAAGGCCGTTGAGGGGGCTGAAGATAGTATTGCTATGGGAATTGAGGATTTAAAAAGGATCAACCTCAATCAGCGGGATGTGGTGATTGGTATTGCCGCCAGCGGACGAACCCCCTATGTGGTGGGTGCACTGAAATATGCCAAGGAAGTGGGGGCGGCCACAGCAGCCATCGCCTGTAACAGACCCTCTGAGGTGGGAAAGGTTGCTGACATTGCCATTGAAATTGTCGTAGGGCCTGAAATATTAACCGGTTCGACCCGACTAAAGGCAGGCACGGCCCAAAAAATGGTTTTAAATATGATCTCTACCATTTCCATGGTGGGAATTGGTAAGGTTTATAAAAATTTAATGGTGGATGTACAGCAAACCAATCTAAAGCTGGAATCAAGGGCCCTTAACATTGTTATGAGTGCCACCGGGGTGGATTATGATACTGCTAAAAATAGGCTGACAGAAGCTGAAGGCAGTGTTAAGCTGGCCATTACTATGATTTTATTAGGCTGTGATCTTAAAGGCGCCCGGGAAAGGCTAGATGCAGCAGGGGGGCATATACGTAAAACCGTTGAAGGCCGTTAAAGTCAAATGTTACACCTAGCAAGTCAACAGGATGGAAGGCTTAAGCCTCCATTTTGAAGAACTCATATATATCATTTTTAAATTTATAAGAGAAAGAGGTGCTTAAAAATGGCTAGTAATCAAGAATTAGCTAGAAAAATTGTTGAACTGGTTGGCGGTAAGGGAAACATCAAATCTGCAACCAATTGTATGACAAGGCTACGGCTGCAAATTAAAGATATGGCCAGGGTTCAGATGAAGGAGCTGAAGGAAACAGAAGGTGTAATGGGTGTAGTGGAGGCCGAAACCCTTCAGGTAGTTGTCGGACCCGGTAAGGCTAAAAAAATGGCTGATATACTGGTGGATGAGCTGGGAATTGCCCCAAATTCAGCCGTAACCGAGGACTGGAAGAGCAATAAGGAGAATATTAAAAAGGGCCAAAAGCAAAGCAATCTAAAGCGGGCCTTGGAAACCATTTCTGGTATATTTATTCCAATGATTCCTGCCATCATTGCAGCAGGGATATTCAATGGTTTGGCCAGCTTGATCGGAACACTGATACTGGAGGGTAACCTGGGCGGTCAATTATGGGAAGCCATCAGACTGCTGTTCTCCCTCATTGGAACAGGATTTTTAGGTTATTTTGCCATCTTTACAGGGGTTAATGCCGCCAAACGCTTCGGTGCCACAGAGGCCCTGGGAGGTATGGTGGGGGCCATGTCAATTGCCGCACCCATTGTTGAAATATCACAGCTCTTTGGTCTATATGATGCAGAGGTACCGTTAAACTCAATTTTGACCACCGGTAAGGGAGGAATTATTGGTGTCATCATTGGTGTTTATCTACTGTCAAAGATCGAGAAGGCCGTTAGAAAAAGAGTACCTGATGTATTAGATTTAATCCTGACACCCATTTTGACACTGTTAATTACAGCTGTTGCCTTTGTATTTATTATCATGCCAGCTTCCGGGTTAATCTCTGACTGGTTGGTTAGCGGTTTAAGCGTTATTATTGGTTCAGATAATACAATTGTCAGCATTATTTCCGGCTATATTTTATCGGCACTGTTCCTGCCAATGGTACTGTTGGGGCTGCATCACGGATTAATTCCGATCTATGCTATTCAATTGGAGGCCCTGGGCGGTGTATCATTGTTCCCTGTGCTGGCCATGGCCGGAGCCGGTCAGGTGGGAGCAGCCATCGCCATTTATATGATCAGTAAAAAGGTTAAAAATGATCGAATGAGGCAAGTAATTGCCGGTGCTTTGCCAGCGGGAATTTTAGGGATTGGTGAGCCATTGATTTACGGTGTAACCCTTCCCCTGGGAAAACCCTTTGTTACAGCAGGCTTAGGAGCAGGCTTTGGTGGAGCCTATGTAATGGCCACAAAGGTAATGGCCAATGCCTGGGGGCCCTCTGGTCTTGTGGCGGTTCCCTTAATGCAGCCTGAAACGATGATTCATTACGTAATAGGGATTTTCATCTCCTATTTGGCAGGGTTCATTATTACCAGATTATTTATAAAGGATGCGGATGTGGCCAATGCTTAATTATTTAGGTGTTTCGGTATATTTATCCACCTTTGAAAAGCAAAAACCGATGCTTAATACCTTAAAAAATTCAGGGGCCTTTGTCTTTACCTCCTTTCACATACAGGAGGAAATGGAGGGAGATTATTGTTTACGGGCCAGGGAGATGTGCCGTTGGTTAAAGCAGTACGATTTTAAAATTATTGGTGATGTTTCGCCAAGAACCTTACAGTTCTTTGGCGAGGAAAGCCTGTTGGCCTTTGGGGAATCCTTGAAATTAGATGTATTAAGGCTGGATTACGGTTTTACTGATACAGAGACTGCTGAAATATCTAATCATATGCCCATTGCCTACAATGCTTCCACCATAGATGAGAAGCTAATTAATCAAATGCTGTTAAGTAAAAGGCCTATCTATGCCATGCATAACTTTTACCCCAGACCAGAAACGGGTTTAGATGAGGAATTCTTTAGGAGGGTGAATCAAAGGCTTACCGCCAATAGCATTGGGGTATGGGCCTTTATTCCAGGGGATGAGCTTACAAGGGGGCCCATTTATGAGGGCCTCCCTACCCTGGAGAGTCATCGAAGGCTCCCCCCCTATGTAGCCTTCCTTGACCATTTGATCAATTATGGCGTTCAGGGGGTCTTTGTGGGGGATGTAAGCCTGTCTCAGCAACAATTAAAGCTGATTACAGCCTATTTAAAAAGTAAAATCATCGAAATCCCTGCGGTCCTTCTGGGCCAACATGAAGGTCTGTATGGCCAGGTCTTTACCATCCGGGCCGACTCTCCCAGAAGGCTGATGCGGCTTCAAGAATCCAGAGAGTATGCAACCATGGGCCCGGGCCAGGAGCCCGACAATTGTATTCACAGATTAAGGGGGCATATTACAATGGATAACATTGGCTATCAACGGTATTCCGGAGAAATTCAAATACTGAGGGAAAATTTGCCTCAGGATGATCGGGTGAATGTAATCGGTTCGGTAGTGCCAGATTATTTACCCATTCTGGATTGTATCAACAATACGCAGCAAATTAGATTGATTTATCCATTATAAGGAAGTCAGCATATATTTTTCTAATTTGATATAGATTATTAAAGCAAAGGAAAAAATCAGAGCTGGTACCCCGTCACAGTTAAAACTAAAGTGGTTCCCTGGTGACATTTTCGGATTTATGTATTCCGATGAAAGGATAACGTAGCTATATGGAAATGTAACCAGGGAAAACCTGAAATTTAATTGTCATGGGGTACGATAGCTATGAGGGAAGCGATAATCTATTGTAGAGGAGGAAGAATATGCTTAAGGTGTTATTAGTTTGCTCGGGAGGGATGTCAAGCGCCATTGTAGTAAAAGCAATCGAAGGGGAATGTGAAAAACAAGGGATAAAGGCCCAGGTTCGGGCTGTGGGTACAGGTGAATTTGAAGAATTAATTCAGGAAGGCCCATGGGATATAGCCCTTGTCGCCCCCCAGGTAAGACATCGTATGGCAGTTTTTGAAGCAGCAGCAAAGGAGGCAAAGGTACCGATTACTCTAATTATTCCCCAGGCATATACTCCATTAGGTGGGCCCATGCTGTTACGTCAAATTCAAGATTTGATCAGGTAAGGGGGAAAAAAATTGAATCGATTTTTTGAAGTGGTAGAGAAATATCTAATGCCTCCAATGACAAAGCTTTCTGAGCAAAGACACCTAAGGGCCATTCGGGATGGAATCATTTCCACCATGGCTTTGATTATTATTGGCAGCTTCTTTATGGTAATTGCCTTTCCACCTATTCCAGCCCTGGCTGTAAAGGTAAGCCCCCATGTAGGAAAAATACTAATTCCCTTCAGACTGACTGTAGGCCTGATGGCTTTGTATGCCTCCTATGGTATTGGCTATAGCCTGGCTAAATCCTATAAGCTAGACGGAGTATCAGGGGGAGTATTGTCTCTTGCGGCCTTCATATTAACCATGGTTCCTGAAAATATAGAGGGCCATGGGTTTATGCTTCCCATGGCCAATACAGGGGGAGCCGGCATGTTTGTAGCAATTATTATGGCGATTTTTGCAGTTGAGGTTTTGAGGTTTTTGCAGAAACGGAAAATTATGTTTAAGATGCCCCAAGGGGTACCCGATTCAGTGGCCAGATCCTTTGAGGCCTTGATTCCTGCCACAGTGATTATTACAATTATTTGGGTTGTAAGGCATATGCTGGGCTTTGATATTCAAAGCTTTATTATGACCCTTTTTGCCCCCCTGGTCAGGGCAGGGAATTCACCATTGGGCATATTAATACCGATCATTCTGATTACCCTTTTATGGTCTGCCGGTATCCATGGAGTTTCTGTGGTGGGGGCTGTGGCCAGACCCATTTGGTTAACTCTTTTTGATCAAAACCTACAGGCTGTGGCCAATGGAGCGGCCATTCCCAATATTGCACCTGAGCCATTTTTTCAGTGGTTTATATGGATTGGAGGTTCGGGAGCAACCCTATCACTGGTGTTTTTAATGCTGTTTTCACGGTCTGCCTATCTAAAAAAGATCGGCAGGGCATCCTTAATACCAGGTATTTGTAATATTAATGAGCCAGTTATTTTTGGCGCTCCGATTATGCTTAATCCCATTTTGGCCATTCCCTTTATTATAGGCCCCATCTTAACAGGGCTACTAACCTATGGAGCTATGGCCCTGAATCTGGTGACTCGACCCTATATACAGCCTCCTTGGACCCTGCCGGCCCCCATTGGAGCCTATTTGGCCACAGGAGGAGATTGGAAGGCGCCGGTATTGGTTTTAATTAATATCATCATTACCATGGTAATCTATTATCCATTCTTTAAATCCTATGAAAAGAAAATGCTGATTGAGGAAAGGAATGAAACTGTTAAAATAGGTTCATAGCCATACCCAGGGAAGCACCAGCTGATACTGGTGCTTCATTCTAATGGGAGGCAGCCTTAGCTTTCTGAAAAAACATGATATTGAGATAAGGATACCACTTTGATAGAATGGGTAGGGGAAGCAAAAAAAGGGGGATTGGGAGATGGTTAATGAGGAGGTCATTTTTGAAATTATTTTACATGGTGGTAATGCTAGGGCAGATGCCTATGAGGCTTTAAAGGCGGCTCAAGAAGGAGACTTTGAAAGGGCAAAAACACTTTTGAAACGGTCAGAGAAGGAAATTGGCATTGCTCACCGGGCCCAAAGTGAATTGATTCAACAGGAGGCCAAGGGACCGGGTACTACCATGACCATGTTAATGGTTCATGCCCAGGATCACCTAATGACAGCCATTGCAGAGAAGGGTTTGATTGAAAATATGATTGATTTATATCAACGGATTAACCGGCTGGAACAAAAGGTGTAATGCAAGGGGGATTAGACTTAACAAATCATATAATGATTTTAAAATAAACACAGGAAAAGGATGGGATGAGGATGAGAATCTACATTGAAGAAAACTATGAGAAGATGAGTAAAAAGGCGGCCTTAATTGTAGCCAGTCAAATTATTTTGAATCCTAAGAGTGTTCTTGGCCTGGCTACGGGCACCACCACCATCGGTATGTATCAGGAGCTGGTGGAAATGTACCAAAGGGGAGAGCTTGATTTCTCAGAGGTAACCACCTTTAATTTGGATGAATACTATGGCCTGGGCCAGGATAATCAGCAAAGCTATTACGCATACATGATTGAAAATTTGTTCCGACATATTAATGTGTCGAGGGAACATATTCATATACCCAATGGAATGGCTGCCAATGTTGTTCAGGAGTGCTTGGCCTATGAAGAAAAAATAAGGATGGCCGGAGGAATTGATTTGCAGGTTTTGGGAATTGGGGCCAATGGTCATATCGGCTTTAATGAACCGGCGGATAAGCTCAACGTCAGAACCCACCTGGTGGATCTTTCAGAAAAGACTATTCAAGACAACAGCCGATTCTTTGATACTCCTGATCAGGTTCCAAGACAGGCCCTTTCTGTGGGGATAGCCACAATTATGAAGGCTAAGCAAATTGTTCTATTGGCCAGCGGGAAAAACAAGGCAGAGGCCATCAGGGAAATGACCAGCGGCTATGTCAATACCCAGGTACCTGCCTCAATTTTACAGACCCACTCCAATGTAAGCCTCATTATTGATGAAGAAGCGGCTTCATTAATTAAATAGGGGTCTTAAGGAGAACGGAATCTTCATTTGAAGTCTTAAAATGGTCTGTAGGGAGGGAAATAACATGATTGCGATCAAAAATGGAAAGATTATATTGGAGGATGGAATTGTTGACAATCAAGTACTGCTGTTTAATGAAAAGGTTGTTGACTTGATTGATTATAAGGAGCTAAAAAGCTATGGGCCTTGGCAGGTGGTTGATGCGGGGGGGCAATATGTCTCTCCCGGCTTTATTGATATTCACCTGCATGGTTCCGGGGGCTGCGATACCATGGACGGTAGCCTGGAAGCCCTGCAAACCATCAGTGAAACCATCATTAGAAATGGAACAACAGGCTTTTTACCCACCACCATGACCATGGAACTGGAATTAATTCATAGGGCTTTAGCTGTAATTAGGGAGGCCATGAACACAGAGATGAGGGGGGCCCAGGTACTGGGGGCCCATATGGAGGGCCCCTTTATTAACAAAGCCTATAAGGGGGCCCAAAATCCAGGGCATATCATTTCACCAAATAAAGACTATCTACAGGATTACTTGGATGTGATCAGGGTGATCACCCTGGCTCCCGAAGTGGAGGGAGGAAGAAGGTTTTTAGAGGAAATGAGCCAAAATCCAGAAATTATTCTGTCGATTGGTCATAGTAAAGCCACCTATACAGAAGCGATGGAGGCTATTGAAAAGGGAATTCGTCATGCCACTCATCTTTTTAACGCCATGACCCCCCTACACCATCGAGATCCTGGTGTGGTTGGGGCTGTCTTTAATAGTCAGATCACCTGCGAGCTAATTGCCGATCAAATCCATGTACATCCTGACCTGTTCAGACTGATTTACCAAATTAAGGGGAAAGAAAATCTAATCTTAATAACTGATGCCATACGGGCCGGTTGTATGAAGGATGGCATCTATGACTTAGGCGGTCAGGAGGTTACCGTTAGAGAGGGAAGTGCCAGGCTAGCCGACGGCAGCCTAGCCGGCAGTTTATTGACCTTAAATCAGGCAGTAAGGAATTTTGCCCAGGCAACGGAACTTCCCCTTCATGAGGTGATCCGGTTGGTATCCTTAAATCCCGCCAGGCTTATTGGCCTTTCCGATCAAAAAGGCTCAATTAAGAAGGGAAAGGATGCAGACCTGATTATATTCAATGATAAGATAGAAATTAATAGGGTTTTTGTAGGCGGAGTTGAAAGATTTTCGTTAAACTAGATCTTCAAGGGTCACTGGATAAAATTTATGCCGGTGGCCCTTTATCTTTTGGCAAACAGTAATTTACATCCTATATAATCTTTGGTAGCATGTATATATGAGAAATGTAAGCAATAATAAATGACGGAGGAAATGAATATGAAAATATATTTAACAAGACACGGAGAAACGGAATGGAATCAAGCTAAAAAAATGCAGGGATGGAAAAATTCTAATCTGACAGAAAAGGGGATTAACAATGCCAGGAGGCTTGGTGAGCATCTGAATGAAGTTCACTTTGATCACATTTATAGCAGTCCCCTGGAAAGAACCCTAGAAACGGCCAAATATATACGAGGCTCTCGACCAATGGAAATTGAAGTGATAGAGGAACTGAAGGAAATGGGCTTTGGTGTTTGGGAAGGAATGGAGCGTTCTGTGATTGAGGAGAAGTACCCGGAGGAATACGATCATTTTTGGAATCATCCGGAACAATATACCCCCATAAACGGCGAGACCTTTGAATCGCTGTTTCAGCGGGTTAAAAAGGGCCTGAATAAGATTGTAGACAGAGGCGGAGACCAAGTATTGGTAGTGGCCCATGCCGTTGTCATTAAGGCAGTGTTTACTATTGTAAAGGAGCTTCCCCTGGAGGAATTCTGGCATCCCCCTTATATGCATGATACATGCTTATCGATTATTGAAGCGGCAAATGATGATTTGAGGTTTATATTAGAGGCCGATATATCTCATTTAGATTAACTACTCTACTATCTGGGAGGGATCCATTTGATCATCTGGATTAATGGAGCCTTTGGAGCAGGAAAAACCCAAAGCGCCTATGGGCTCCATAGAAGATTACCCAATTCTTTTGTTTTTGACCCTGAAAATGCCGGCTTTTATCTACGCAAAAATCTTCCATCCAAAATCCAGGAAGGAGATTTTCAAAATTATAGAATGTGGCGGGAAATCAACTATAAAATGCTAAGCTATATTGAGTTCCAATATGATGGTGTTGTCATTGTTCCCATGACACTGGTTAATCCTCAATATTTTAGTGAAATAGTAGGGAGTTTAAGACAAAATGGTATTCCAGTCCATCACTTTACCCTTGCCGCCTCAAGGGAAACCCTTTTGAAAAGATTGAGAAGCAGGGGGGAGGGGGGCAATTCCTGGGCCGCCAAACAGATCGACCGATGCATAGAAGGACTTTCCGATGAACGGTTTAAGCAGCATATTAAAACCGACGATATGACCCTTAATGAGGTAATAGAAGAAATTGCCGCACAATCGGGGCTAAAGCTGCTGCCAGATACCAGGGGGCCTATAGGAAGGCTGTACGATCGAATTAGCACCCAAATCAGACATATTCGTTTTTTTAACTGAAGGTAAGCTAGAAAGGTTCTTTGAAAAAGATAAGGGTTTTTTAAAAAAAGTGAGGTTTCCCAAGGGGACAAATATTAATTAATAAGAATGGAGTGTAAGCAAGCATGATTGTAGAAAAGGCCATCGAAGAAATGAAGTCTGTTTTTAAAGAGATTCCCTATGGTATAGATCACACCCTCAAGGTTCTGGAAAATGCAAGGCTAATTATGGCTGATGAATTAATTGATCAAGATCAGAGGCAGATCGTTGAATTAGCGGCGGTGCTCCATGATATTGGTGCTGTTGAAGCGCAGCGAAAATATGGTTCCCTTGAAGGAAAATTTCAGGAGCAGGAGGGGCCTGGGGTGGCTAGGGAAATTTTGAATAAAATAGCATGTCCTCGGCGCCACTGGGAGCGAATCTGCTTTATTATTGGTCATCATCATACCCCAGCCAAAATTGACGGTATTGATTTTCAAATATTATGGGAGGCTGATTTGCTGGAAAACCTAGCTGCTATGGATCTATACCAGGAGCAGGAGAAAATAAAGGAAATCATAGACAACAGCTTTCAAACCCAAAGGGGGACCTTACTTGCCAAAGAGCGGCTTCTGGTGAATTCAAATAAATGAGGGAAGGGTGGTATGATTATGACAAACATTCAAGGTCTTTTTCCCATTATCGGTGAAGGGGCCAGGGTGCTTATTTTGGGCTCCATGCCAAGCGCTGAATCCCTGCGATTAAATCAATATTATGGAAATCGTCGAAATCATTTCTGGTCAATCATCTATTCTCTTTTCGATTTACCCCTGGAGAAAAGCTATGAAAAGCGTATTCAGTTCATTAAAGATAAGGAAATTGCCCTTTGGGATGTCATTCATTCCTGTGAAAGGGTAGGCAGCTTGGATTCCAATATTAAAAATGCCATACCCAATGATTTTAAGCAGCTATTGACGAATAGAGGCATTAAAGCAATTTTTTTTAATGGAACAAAGGCTAAGCAGGTTTTTTTTAAGCACTTTAATCAAGACATGTTTCCAGGGATTCATTTTTTTCTGCTTCCCTCCTCTAGCCCCGTACCCGGAAAAAACATCAAGTCCCTTCAGAAAAAAATAGAAATCTGGAGACAAATTAGAAATTATGTATAGTCAAAACTTAAAGGCCAGTAAGGAGGGCGTTAAAATGTATACAGGAAACAGAGTAAGGCTAAGGGAATATAGAAAGGAGGATGCCCAAAGGGCTAAGTCTTATATTAATGATCCCGAGGTGAAAAGGCTTTTAGATAGCAGCGTGCCTTCTTTGAAAACCCTTCATGATGAGGAAAGATGGATTGCAGATATTTCTGAAAGCAAAGATCAATATCATTTTGCCATTGAAACCCTGGCAGAGGAAAAATATATTGGGGGCTGCGGCATCAATAGCATTGACTGGAAAAACAGTGTGGCCCTGGTGGGAATTTTTATTGGTGATAGAAACTATTGGGGAAAGGGCTATGGCACCGATGCCATGGGCATATTAGTCAGGTTTATTTTTGAACAGATGAACCTGCATAAAATTAAGCTCACTGTATTTTCCTTTAATGAAAGGGCGATTAAAAGCTACGAAAAGCTAGGCTTTCAAAGGGAAGGTGTGTTAAGGCAGGAGCTTTTTCGAGATGGTCAATACCATGATATTCATATTATGGGTCTTTTAAGGGAGGAATATTACCAGGGAAAGGGTATTTAAAAGGTGCGCCATGATCTTATAATGATTTGCCTAGATAGAGCCTATGTCCTTTGATATAATAAAACTATTATAATTTTTGAAAAGGAGTCGCTGTCTATGGAGCTGAATTATTTATTCATTACAATGGTCATTGGCTACGGCTTTGGCTGTCTACAATTTTCATACCTTCTTGGGAAGGCCTTAAAGGGAATTGACATTCGGCTTTTGGGCAATGGTAATGCCGGGGCATCCAATACCGTAATTGTTTTAGGCTGGAGGTTTGGTGTAATTGTAGGGTTATTGGATATTCTAAAGGCTGTGGCTTCATTAATGGTCATCAAAGGAATGTTTTATCCTATCACATCTCTACGAGGCCTTTCCTTTCTGTTATTTCTCAATGGGCTATTTGTCATAATAGGTCACAATTATCCCTTTTATATGGGCTTTAAGGGAGGTAAGGGTACAGCATCCCTAATTGGCATGCTGTTGATTCTTGATTATCGAATGGCTTTATTGGGGCTCTTAACCATTCTGGTGGTGACAGCATTAACAGATTATATTGCCCTGGGTACCATCTGCCTGGTACTGATGGTGGTGGCCCTAAGCATCTATTTTCGTTATAGTACGGGAAGCATTGGGATTGCCTCGGCCATTGCTGCCATGAGTATCTATAAGCACCTACCCAACATAGAAAGAATAAAAAAGGGCCGTGAAACAGGGTTAAGGGGTTCCTTGAAGAAAAAACTATAAAAAGGAGAAATATACTGTGCTATGGCATATAAAGACCTTTAAAGAATTAACCTTGGAAGAACTATATAAAATTATTCAGCAGCGCATTAATGTTTTTGTTGTGGAACAAAATTGCCCCTATCCTGAGTGTGATGGTAAAGACTTAACGGCCTATCATCTCTATGCTACAGAGCAGGGGGAAATAGCAGCCTATGTCAGAATTTTACCTCCAGGGGTATCCTATCAGGAGGCCTCCATCGGAAGGGTAATTGTTCATCGGGATTATAGAAGGGGCGGCCTGGGGCTGAAACTGATGAAAAGGGCAATGGACTTTGTAACCCTTGAAATGAAGGAATCAGCCATTAGAATCTCTGCCCAGGCTCATCTTCAGGGCTTTTATGGTCAGCTTGGCTTTAAGCCAGCTTCAGAAATATATCAAGAGGATGGTATTCCCCATATTGAAATGGTTTTTATTAACGGCTAAGGAGAGGGGGGGTTATACATATGAGTGATAGGTTATATGGAATTCAATATACGCTTTTATTGATTATACTGGGTATACTGGCCTTTTCTACTGGCGAAATTGTTACCTTTACTATGCTGGGCTTTGTTATTCTAATATTAACTAATATCTTTAATGTATTAAAGGACATCAGCAGACAATTGTCGCTTTTGGACATCAAAAAGGAGCCAATGGAATGTACCCGAAAGGAAGAGGAATAAAGGGAATGTTGTGCTGATAAGTCTAATATTTTTTGATTCCTTAGTCATAATACCTATGTTATGGCCGATGGTCTGAAGGATGATCTTCAGAAGGTTGATTTAGGTATAGTATTGGGAAATTTACTCAATGATCAGGGAATTTGTTGGGTTTTATGTATATTGGGTAAGATATTAAGACAAAAGCAAATGGAGGAAGACGATGGATATTAAGCTAAAGCGTATTGATACAGTTTTTTTGAGGGTGCAAAATTTAGAAAAATCCGTTAAATGGTATACAGATGTTTTAGGTTTGAAGCTTCGATGGGAGGATTTAACGAATCGATATGCCGCCTTTGATGTAGGTGAAACAGCCCTGACCCTTTATGAGACACCAGGAACGGCCATTATACCTAATAATGATCATTTATTTAATTTCTTTGTTGAGGATATTGAACATACCCATGCCCTACTAATGGAATCAGGGGTCGATATAGGGCCTTTGGAGGATGGCGGTGGAGGCTTGAAATGGTGTTTTTTTAAGGATATTGATGGTAATCGGCTAGATTTATGCTCTTTCTAATAAGGAAGAAAGGATGATAAAATATGCCATGGTGCCCAGCTTGCAAGGCTGAATATCGGGAAGGCTTTCGTTACTGTCATGAATGTAAAAAGGAGCTTGTTGACGAAATGCTTGAAGGCCCTGCCTTTGAATTTGAAGATATGGTTTATTTAGGGAGCTTCGGTGATGAGGCAGAAACTAAACTGCTTGAAGCATTTTTAAATTCCCATGGAATTCCTGTGTTGAAAAAATACCAGGGGATTGGGGGCTATTTGAAAATCACCATGGCAGTTTCAAAATTCGGTGTCGATTTTTATGTTCCTTCTGGTGCCCTGGAGGAGGCCCAGAGGCTGGTTAATGAAATGGCCTTAGAACCGCCTGTAAAGGTAGGGGAGGTGGCTACAGAGGAGCTAGCCTCATCTCTTCGGTGGAGGAAACGAATGATCGTAGTTATAATTTCCCTGTTATTTATTATTCCGGGTATTGCAGGAGTTCTATACAGTATTGTATCGATTTTACTAAAATAGCTATCTACTGTAATTGGTTGGCACCACTTTTAATTAAAAAACATGACTAAAGTCTTGGTAGGATATTTGACTCCTTTATTGAATTCTATTAATAATAGAAGCGTAAGGGGGGAGCAGATGTGAAATTGATGCTAGAGAAGCTTATTAGAGATTTTGTTATTACCTATTCGGCATTAAATTCCACTGAGACTATGTGGCTTGAGCCCCTCGTTGCCTATGGAGACGCTTTTGATCCTTTGTTTCATCCAAAGCCATCTAATTTTTTACCCGAGGCCAGAACCGTCATATGCTATTTTATCCCCCTTGATAACGATATCATAGCCTCTAATCTTTTAAGTATAGAGACCTCCAGGGCATGGGGGATAAGCTATATCGAAACAAATCAGCTGATAGAGGCTTTAAATTCTCATCTAAAGGATCACCTTGAAGCATGGGGCTATCGTACATATATTTTGCCGGGGGCTTCGCCGGTTAATTATGAAAAACCACATAAAGGCTGGTCCCACTCCCATGGAGCCTTTGTGGCAGGCCTTGGAAGGCTGGGTCTACACAATATGCTGATTACAGAAAAAGGCTGTTGCGGCAGGCTCGGAAGTCTAATTACTGCCTTGGCATTAGAGCCTACTCCCCGAATGTTTGAGGAATATTGTCTCTATTATCATAATGGAAGCTGTAAGCAATGTATTTTGCGCTGTGTCAATGAAGCAATATCAGAAGAAGGCCTTCATTTCGGCAGGTGTAAAGAAATGTGTTATCAAAACGGTCATAACTTTGCAGATATAGGCTTGCCCAAGGTATGCGGCAAATGTATGGTGGGGGTTTTATGTTCCCAAAATAACCCCATAAAAAATATTTAAGGATAAAGTAGTGTCTTTGTTTTAGTTAAACAAAGACGAGGTTTACATAATATAATTACGTAAACTTTAACCTTGTCTCGCTAAACTTCAATAGTAGCACCATCAATTATTTTTATATCATTTCTGCTTTTTAGATCTGCCATTAATTGAAAAAGGGCCAGATCTTTCTGTTTTGCTTCTATCATAACGTCGAAATCTCTTTTTAAAGGGCTGGCAATTTGTATAAAATCCATTAAAAAGTTTACATCTATATAATCGGCGTGGGCACGAATTTGTTTTTCACATTTTGGGCTTGAAAGATGAATTTTAGGAGGATGAATCTCATTATTCCAGGTATTAAATATTTCATTGAGAAATTCCTTTAAATTTTCCCCTTGATGGTTGCAAAAATGATGATGAATGTCAAGCACCATAGGGATATTAAGACATTGGCAGATATGAAGTACTTCCTTGGCAGTAAAGGATTTATCGTCATTTTCTAGAATGATTCGTTCTTGAAACCTGGAATCCATTCGACGGAACTGTTCGATAAACCGTTCAATAGATTTCTGCTTACTGCCATAGGTTCCTCCCACGTGAATGACCAGCTTAGCTTCCTGGGAGGATAGGCCCATGGCCTCAAACAGCTTAATGTGGTAGTCAAGATCCATTAAGGCAGTATATAAAACCTCGTCATTGGTAGTATTGATCACTGTGAAATGATCGGGATGGGCACTGACCCTGAGTTGATGTGACTTGATAAAGGCTCCAATTTTTTGATATAGGGGCAGAAAAGGTGTAATGTAATCCCAGTGGAATACGTCCTTATGGGTTGTTAATGGGACAAGCTTAGAGGTTAAGCGGTATAGCTTAATATCATGGGCCTGATTATAAAGCAGTATTCTTCGAGTAATGTCTAGGTTATCCTTTACTATGGAATGAAGCTTATGTCGTCTAATTTCGTCGTCAGGTAATTGACAAAATCCCTTGTAGGTAAGGGTTTTGTTGGGGGAGCCATTATCGAGGCCAAGGGCAATGGAAACATACCCGAAACGTATTTTCATGAATAATCACCTCTAGTTTCAAGTTGTTTGCTTGAATTACTGACACCATATTTAATGTGTCCATAAATATGACAATTATAACAGGGCAGGGGGGAATGAATGAAATTACAGGGGTTTGGGCTGGGCCAAGGAGCGTGTCGTTGCTGGGCGGACACGAGATTCATTGACCTGATGTTATTATATGATAATGATTATCAACAAAACTCAGATTAAAAGATAGTCTTATAAAGGCAATTTAGTAACTGGTCGACACAAGTCGGCACGAATAGTCTTACTATTTAATTATGTCATTAATAGAATTGATTACACCGGATGTATCCGTACACAAGGGTTACTTAAAGAATATTTTGGGCTTCAAAAAGCCGTTAACTTAATGGCTCTTAAAAACATGCCTTATTAAGCAAGCTAAGAATATTGTGGGTTAATAATATTAAGATAGACATAAAATGATCAATTAAATGGCTATAATGATTTAACCAGTTATTTATTTGAACGAATTAAATTAAATCCTTGAGATCAATTTTGATTTTTTAATTCCGTAAATGTGTTTATTAATATGATATAAAAATGTACTGGGAGATACAAATTTTGAGTTAACAGGTTCAACTCAATGAATTATTGTAATTTAAAGGAGCTGCTTTCACTCAATCCAACTATTCTTTAAATGTATATTTAGGGAATAGTTGGATTGAATAATAATGATAATCAATATCACTACAAAGAAAAGTCCTTTTAACTCCTTTTCCTTAGATTTAGATATTGATATGTTTTATAATGATAATTATTAGTGCTATTAAAATTATGGCTTTGTTTTTGAACTATCAAAACTATGTTAGCAATCAAAAATCAATTGTAGTTTATGGAAATATATTAATCCTATCATGTTACCCTATGAATTTTACTATATCTCTTGAATACTGGTTTGTTTTAAGGGCTCTGCTCTACTCAAACAGAGCCCCTAGGGCTGACAAAGAATCAATCATCTCTTCCTTTTCATCGGCCAGTATTACCTGTATTGAAGTACCAAACAGTGTTCCCAGCATCATTCTGGACAATACATTGGAACAAATGTGTTTATATTTATCCTGATTGGCAAATTCTTTTATAATGTGCTTTTCTATCAGGCTAGCGATATTGTTGAATAGATCATGCTGCAGCTCCTTTAAAGCCGGTGACCATAATGACATGCTGGTTAGGTCAAAAAGCAGCTTAAAGATATCTGGTTTATTTCTCAAAATCTCTTGAAAGTATTCAATTAAAAAGGAAATTCTCTCCCTTGGGGATTTGCCCTTCATTAACCTCAGCTCTACCTCATTTAGATACTGATCTCCTACAGTCTTTACTATTTCCTTTAATAATCCTTCCTTGTTTTTATAGTAATAGTTCAGTTGGCTCAATACAACCCCTGCTTCATCTGCAATATCCCGCATGGATACATTGGCATAGCCCTTTACGGCCATACATTTGAAGGCAGCATGAAGTATCCTTTGAGGTTGATTCATATTTTCCGATTCCATTGATAGATCCCTCCCAACAAGATTACCTTTGATTACTTTTTAATTGAACCTGCCTCTGAGCTTTCCCTTGATTTTATCCATTCTGTGGCTTAATATACTTTTAATTTCTCGATTTCTAATGTTAGCATTTAAAATTAACAACCTGGGAAAGGCATTAAAAAATCTTTTGTATTGGATAATCTTTTCAAAGTAATGATGATCAGAGACATTGGCATTTAAAATAACACTTCTAAGATCTAAGGAATCGATAACTGATTTAAAGGTATCGGATAGAAAATATATTACAATAAGGACAATTAAATATCCCTTTACCGAGGGTACGAAGGAAGAAATCATTTTGGAAACACTGGGATGAATCACTTTCAGCAGTAATAATGCAAGGCCCCCCCATAATAGGGAATAAGACAGACAAATATAGCCTCTAAGATTGAATTTTTCATGGCTGTAATCCCACCATTTACAATTAAAGAATTTCTCCAGAAGAAACCCTGTAATGTATTCCAAAAGGGTTACCAATATCACACCGGTCAACAGGCTCAATATTAGTATACCTAAGGAATTTTCAATTATAGCTTCTATCCATCCTGATGAAATCAAGATTAAAACAGCTCCAAATCCGTAGATGGGGCAAAAAAATCCTGTCAAAAATCCCCTGTTAATCAATCTTCCTTCCTTTATGCTGGCGAAAATGGTTTCCATTACCCATCCTAAAAATGAGTAAAAGGTAAAATAGAGTATAACATCATATAAATTCATCTTTACCATCCTCCTGTCACATGGAAAATTAACAATATCGGCCCATTAACCTATAACATAAATATGATTTAAAAAAGTTCGGACGTATGACCTAAATATAGCACATGAATTGATTTTAGTCAATTATGTCCTTCTTTTAGTTGGAAAAGTGATTAATAAACCTTACAGATGGGTGGTTTTCGATGGCAAAAATGAGACTATAGTCCTATATTGTCGAAAATTGGAATTGTATGTTGACACCACTATTACAGTATAGTAACTTTTATTTATCAAGACTTTTATATGATCAGTTAAATTATTACCATTTTATGATAGTAATTTAACTTTATAAAACAAATTAATTAAAATTTTAAGGGGGAACAAAAAATGAAAAAGTATGAATTTCAGTTGGATCATGGAAAAAAGCTAATGTTAATCAAGAGCGGCGGAATGTTTTCGTTGGACGATGCCAAGAATTTTATGGCAGAATATAAAAAACAGGTTGGTCAGATTGATGTAAAAAATTATAGTCTGATTATTGATGCAAAAGATATTAAGGTAAATGGTCCTGAAATTGTTCCTTTATTAGAGGAAATGATTCAGTTATATGCTTCAACTCCCTTTAAAAAGCGTTTTAGCGTAATCTTTGAGTCTAGCATTGCACAATCTCAAGTTAAAAGGGTTGGTAAGGATAACTTTACCTCTGCCTTTACCTTTGTACCCTCTCTAGAAGATGCTTTAAAACAACTATAGGGATCCTTCTCTGTTTAATAACTATCACCTAAAGAGGACTATTCAACAATAGTCCTCTTTAGGTGATATGCTTTTATAGCTGTTTTAGTTATCTGTTAAAATTCATAAAGCACAGCAGAAATATTATATCCTGAACCAACAGAAATGAAAATTACCCTTGACCCAGCGCTTATCTTTTTATTCTCTAAAGCATGCCTTAAGGCAATTATAGGACTTGTACAGCCGGTATAGCCGTATTGATCGCCAACGAAGGTGATTTTGTCCTGGCTTAGGTTCATTTTTTCGCAGGCACCAAGAATAGCAGTCTTGGAAAACTGAGAAAAGATAAAATGATCAATATCCTCTATTTTCAATTGGTTTTTAGATAAAAGCAACTGAATGGTTCTTGTCCATTCATCGGCTAAAAAGCTAAAATCAAAAGGGACATTCCCTGCCATTTTCATTTCAGGCTCTACGTCATCACGATGAATTTTAGAAAGGCCGCACATTGGATTTTGTACAGTATGATGGAATTCGGAATTGGTAATATATTGAGAATCAACAAAGCCCCGGGGCTGGTTTTCCACTTTGTTTTCCAAAATAACAGCGGCACTGGCGTCTCCAAAGGTACCATAAAACATGGGGTCCCTTTCAGAGGCGAGGGGTGTAATTAAAATGGCCCCTACCACAAGGGCATACTTAATTTCTGGATTTGTTTTCATATTTCTAGACACCTGATCAATGGCCGTAATCATACCGGTACAGCAGCCATTCATATCATATGTAATATGGGCATTTTTTGCCTTCAAAAAATGATGAAGCTTTAGTGCATTGGTTGGAATCGTATATTCGGGAGTTTCAGAAACAAATATGATCATATCCAGCATATCTGTGGTAATGCCTGCCTTTTCGATGGCTTTTTTTGAGGCTTCCACAGCCATTTCAATGGCATCTGTATCTGGATCGGCCAGTTGCCTGGTTTCTCTGCCCAGATGATCGAACATTTTGGCAATATCAATGTTTTGCTTTTTAAAATGTTCAATATAGTAGTCATTTTTAACGACCTTGGTGGGATGATAGGTACCGACACCGATAATGTTAACATTTCTATGTTCCATTCCACATACTCCCTTTCCTTGTCTAATTTTAATAGTTTGTGCAGCAGTTAGTCGTATTTTGTAAATTATAATATAAATTTTACATAATTTTAAATATATTGTCAAATTATTACTTAAAAATAGTACATTAGACCTATCCATTGCTTTGGGGTTTATCGATAAAGATGCTTCTATCCCCTTGAATTTCTATGTCATAGAGGATAAAATAGCTTTAGGAGTGATGTAAATGAAGAAAAAAAAGCAGATACAGGTACATAATAAAACAGATCGCCCCGATAATATTGTACAAAAGGAACACCAAATCATTGAGACCGTTTTAGAAATCGAAGCGCAGCTTCCGGATTTTATGGCAGATTTTTTCCTTTACCTTAAAAATGCTGTGGCCCTTTCTACCCGCCTGGCCTATCTGCAGGATATTCTTTTTTTCTGCCGTTATTTGACAAAGGAAACCAAATTAACTGCTGCAGAGAACCCAAAGGATATTACACCGGATGAATTTAACCAAATTACAGCTAAGGATATTAATCGTTTTATTGGTGATTTTTGTACCCGTTATATGATTAAAAATGATACTGCTGTAAAGATAATGGAAAATCATAATCGAGCCTTGGCCAGAAAGCAATCCTCCCTTTCGGTATTATTTAAGTATTTATATCGTGATGAGATGATAAAAAATAATATCACCGACGGCTTTAATCCCATTCGATTGCCCAAGCCTCAGCCTGACGCCATTAAGAGGCTTGAGATTGATGAGGTGGCAAGATTATTGGATTTAGTAGAAAATGGTGAGGTTTTTACTGAAAAGGAACGTGCCTATTGGCAAAAAACCAAATATCGTGATCGAGCCATTTTAATGCTGTTTGTTACCTATGGACTTCGATTAAGTGAGCTGCAGCAGCTGAATATTTCCTCCTTTAATTTTAGCCGTGGTGAATTTCGTATTTACAGAAAGCGGGGAAAAGAGGTTTTAATGCCAACAAACCGGACCTGTGAAAGGGTGATCAAGGATTACCTGGAATTGGAACGGCCTACCCCTGATCAAGAGGATCAAGACAGCAAGGATGCCCTTTTTTTATCTATGCAGCGAAAACGAATGACGACCAGAGCCATTCGAAATCTTGTGAAGAAATATACGGCCTATGTTTTAGAAACGACTCCAGATAACGGTTACAGCCCCCATAAGCTAAGGGCTACAGCAGCCACTTCCCTTATCCAACAGGGCTTTTCAATTTATGATGTTCAGAATTTGTTAGATCATGATAATGTTACGACTACTCAACTCTATGCCGCCCATAAAAAGAATGTTAAGCGGGAAATCGTCAAGAATTTTGAATGGATTGATGAGTAAGCAAGAAAATTCAACTATTTACGAACAAACGTTTGAGAAAAGCCAGTTGATATGGTATAATATAGGAAATAATTCTTGAAATAAGAGAGGAGCACTTCTATGTATGAAGATCTGAGTAATAAGCAAATAGAAATTTTACGGTATATGAAGGGGCAGATTAGTGAAAAGGGATACCCACCTTCTGTTCGGGAAATTTGTGAAGCCGTGGGCCTTCGCTCTACCTCCACTGTTCATGGTCACCTGGCCAAGCTGGAGGATCGAGGCTACATCAGACGAGATGCCACCAAGCCCCGGGCCATTGAAATTCTATCAAATGACAATGAATATCCCCACATTCAAAAAAATAAAGAAATGATTCATGTTCCCATTATTGGCAAGGTCACTGCGGGGCAACCTATTCTGGCAGTAGAAAATATTGAAGACACCTTCCCTATGCCTATTGATTTTGTTGATGGAGGAAATGCCAATCTATTTATGCTCTCTATCGAGGGAGAAAGTATGATTGAAGCAGGGATTATGGATAAGGATTATGTGGTCGTACGTCAGCAATCGATAGCTAACAATGGCGATATTGTGGTGGCCCTGATTGGTGAAGAAGCCACTGTTAAGCGATTTTACAAGGAAAAGGGGCAATTTAGGCTACAGCCTGAAAATAGCCTAATGGATCCTCTGATCGTTAATGAGGTCACAATCCTTGGAAAGGTTGTTGGCGTTTTTAGAAAAATGTAGTTTCTGGAAGAGCCTCTCTATTATAGCTACAATAAAAAGCCTCAGCACAATGGGTGGTACCATTCGTGCTGGGGCTTTAACTATTAGTGATTTTATAGTTATTCTAAGGACAGTATATTTCTCAAAGCCATCAAGGCCCCCAGCTTTGAATGCTCATAGGTGAGCCCTCCTTGAAAATAGGCTACATAGGGAGGCCTAATGGGAGCATCGGCACTTAGTTCAATGGATGAGCCTTGAACGAAGGCTCCAGCAGCCATTATAACCGGCGCGTCGTAGCCCGGCATGGCCCATGGCTCTGGCTTTACGTAGGAATCCACAGGGGCTGCCGACTGAACCCCACGGCAAAAGGCCACCACCTTTTCTTGGCTTCCCAGCTGAACAGACTGAATGATGTCGCTTCGTTGATCCTCAACTCCAGGTCTGACCTGGTAACCCGCTTCGTGAAACAGCTTGCCGCAAAATACGGCACCCTTCATGGCTTCACAAACGATATGGGGTGCTAAAAATAGTCCCTGAAACATCCTTCGTGATTGATCGAAGGTTAAGCCACATTCCTTACCAATTCCGGGGGAGGTTAAACGGTCAGCAACGGCATTGATCAGGCTCTTGCGGCCAACTATATATCCCCCTGTCAAAGCCAGTCCCCCGCCTGGATTTTTTATTAAGGAGCCTGCAACAATATCTGCCCCCACTTCTGTCGGTTCCTTTTCTTCTAAAAATTCTCCATAGCAATTGTCAACCATACAAATAACATTGGGGTTAATTTCCTTAACCAGTTGGACAATTCTATGGATGACAGAAATGGTTAAGGCGTTGCGAAAGCTGTAGCCGGTAGAACGCTGTATATAAACCAATCTGGTTTGGGGGGTAACAACCCTTAATATTTCTTCAAAATTGATTTCGCCATTCTCTAAAAAATCAACCTGTTGATAAGTAATACCCAGCTTTAAAAGACTATTGTGATAATCACCTCTAATTCCAATCAGTTCATCCAGGGTATCGTAGGGCTTGCCCGTTACTGAAACCATATGATCCCCTGGGCTTAATATACCCGACAGTGACAGGGTCAGGGCATGGGTGCCATTGACAATGATGGGGCGAACCAGGGCATCTTCTGCTGAAAAAACCTTGGCATAGACCTCCTCGAGCTTGTCCCTTCCCAGATCATTGTAACCGTAGCCGGTGGTCCATTGAAAATGCTGGTCGCTTAATCGGCACGACTGCATTGCCTTCAAGACCTTATATTGATTATGGGCCTTAATATCCTCGTATCTTTCAAAAATGGGCTTTAATGACTTCTCTATTTTTTCCGCCCTTTCAACAAGAGCTGGGGGTATCTGAAACAGCTCCGTTAATATATTATTGTTAATGGACATTTATTTTTTTCCTCCTTTGTGATGATGGTACTTATTACAAATAGGGCATTGATTGTGCTGAAAATAATCTATTTTCATTTGAAGGGGAACATAGCTCAAGGCCTTGTTGTATCCTTCCCTGTTGCCCACCCTCCGGCCAAAGCCATAGCCTAGTAATAGAAAAATTAAATTGACAATAATCATGACTCCATATAGCATTATACCCCTCCTAGTACTGGCAATACAAGTAATTTATCATAAAGGCTGCCGGCAGGACGATAAAGGTGTTCATCCAGTTGATGATAAAAACAGTAATAAGCAGTATGATAGAAAAAATCATAACTTCTCCCCTGCCAAAGCGAAGGCAGTAATTGTGATAGCCATAGATCTGATCATATTCCATATCAAATAAGTCATCCACCAACTGGATCAAGAAAATGATCAGCAGGCCATGAAGGAATTGGGTAAAGGGAATTAGAAGCAAAGAAATTCCCAATATCAATAGGTTTTCCTGGTAGGCCTTAAGCTTTAGGGGCAGCATTTGTCCCTTCATAGGAAACATTCCTATGATATAGGCCGAGGCAAAGAGGCTAAAGCTGTAGGAGGAGTCCAACAACATGGCCACGCCAAAGAAAAGCAGGCAATAGGGTAGCTTATAGCGTCTAAGCTCCCTTAACACTTTGAGGGTGGCTGGTGGTTGATCCTGGTCTACTTCATCATCCAACAGCTTTATTACCAGGCCTGTCAAAATCACTGCTAAGTATCGCTTAAATATTTCTGCCCACAAATTGCTTCACCTCTCTAAACCCTAAGGAATTAACATTTGACAGGGGAATGATATAGGTATTGGGATACCGATTCTGGATGATTCTCAGGCCTTCCTGAGCCATGGGCAAATCCATTTTATTGGCTAAAATACAATATCCTCCCCGTAGAATACCATAACGATTGATTTGATCGTCTATTTGGGTCAGGCCCAGCTCCTGCCTTTGGGCCACCAGGGGGGCATCCAGCAGATGAAGCACTGCCTTGGCCCCTTGAATACTTTCAAGGGTTAAGGCCATGGACTTTCTAATATATTCGTCTTCATGGATACCGTCAATGACCCCGCCGGTATCTAAAAGCTTCAGCTCCTTCGTGCCTTTATAGACAGGAAGCTGCAGCTCGATTTCACAAATTTCCTTTGTTTTAAAGGGTGACTGACTAATCAAGTATTTTTGAGCCAGTTCCAGCTGATAAGCTTGTCTTTTTATTTCACCATCTGGACTTTTAAAGGTCAGCAGACATTTGGTAATACCTAAATAACCAGCAAAGCTAAGAAAAAATGAAGTTTTTCCAACATTGGGCTTTCCAATTAAAATACAGCTAGTCATTCCATTCACCATCCGATGGGATTAAGGGTATATGCTAAATCATATGCTGTAAAAAATAAAACCATGACATCAAAGAGGCTTCTCTTCCAATGTAAAGTCTTCCCTTAGGAGGATCATTAAGTCATCAAGGGAACAATGGGTTTTATCCTTTAATCTAACTGCGTGTCGCCGTATAGCCCTTTCAATTAGATTTCGAACCAGCCTGGCATTACCGGAATGAATGCCCTCCTGTATTCTTTTTTGTGATAACAATGAATACAGTTTTGCCCTGGCAGATTTAGACAGGGTATATTCCCTAGATTTTATCATGGTTTCAGCAATTTCCACCAGCTCTTCTATGGTATAATCTTGAAAATCCATATGAATGGGAAAGCGTGATTGTAGACCTGGATTAATTTTTAGAAAATGATCCATTTCCTCCTGATAACCGGCTAAAATTAATATAATTTCATCCTTATGGTCCTCCATAGCCTTCACCAGGGCATCGATGGCCTCTTTTCCAAAATCCTTCTCCCCTCCCCGGGCAAGGGAATAGGCTTCATCTATAAACAATATGCCCCCTAGGGCTTCCTTAACCTGTTCCCGTACTTTTTGAGCTGTATGGCCAATATATTCTCCTACTAGATCAGCCCTTTCAACTTCAATTAAATGGCCCTTTTCCAATACACCCTTGGCCTTAAAAATTCTACCCATTATTCGTGCTACGGTGGTTTTGCCGGTACCGGGATTCCCCTTAAAAATCATATGTAAAACTAAAGCATCGGCATTTAACCCCTGGGCCCTTCTCTTTTCTTGAATATCGGTATAGGCTAAAATCTCTTCCACCAGCTCCTTTACCTTTTTCAGGCCTATTAATGAGTATAGGGAATGAAGGGCCTCCTCAAGGGTCTCCTGGGGTGCCTGCTCCTTTGGTCTGGAGTTGATGATTAATTCATCGAAAAATTCATTGGTAGAGAGATTTCCTGTGGCTAGGGAGTGGTATTTGCCGGTAAAACGACTGACATTATTTTTTTTCATGTCCTCAATCACCTCTAAATAGATGCTATTCTATCTTATTCAAAATGAGGCAAAAAAATATTTAAAAGCCAGCCGATTCCTTACAAAAAACAAAGTCTTCCTTTGGAAGATATAAAGGAAGACCTTTGTTGAAACCTATATAGGATAGATTATAAAAAAATTCCCCATTTTAGGGGAATTTTCACTAGCCTTGGTTTTTAACGGTTTGGGTTAGGTTTACCGTTGTTGAAGGAGAGATAGTTGACACCGCATGCTTATAGATCAGCTGCTGCTTGCCGTCGGTATCCAGTACAATAGTATAATTATCAAAACCCTTAACAAAGCCCTTTAACTGGAATCCATTCACTAAATATATCGTGATAGGAATATTTTCCCTTCTAACTTGATTTAAAAATACATCCTGTAAATTAATTGTATTTTTCATGGGGTGGCCTCCTCAAAATTTAATAGATCTTTATAATTCTATTTATTCGATAAGAAGTTGAAATGTCCTTCAACCTCTTGCATAATCTCTGCAAATAATTTATCTTTATTTTGAAATTCAGAAAGGTTATGCCACTTTATTGTTTCGTATCTTTTAAACCAAGTGAGTTGTCGTTTGGCATAACGTCTGGTATCTCTTTTTAAAATCTCTACTGCCTCCTCAAGGCTCATTCTACCCTTTAAATAGGCTATAATCTCTTTATAGCCCAGCCCCTTAAGGGCCGTCAGGTCCTCTTCATAGCCTCTGTTTAACAGATTTTGAACCTCTTGTACTAATCCCTGTCGGAGCATTAGATCAACCCGCAGGTTAATTCTTTCATATAATTCTGGTCGATCTCTGGTTAGACCGATGATCAGACTGTCATAGGCATCCTCAAGGGGGATATCCCTTCGGAAATCTCCCATTTGTTGTCCCTCAAGATTCACCTCCAATGCACGAATAACACGCTTGATATTATTTGGATGAATCCGTTCCGCAGCCTTGGGGTCCATAGCCCTAAGCCTGTTGTGCAGGTGTTCTGCTCCCTGCTCCCTGGCCTCTGCCTCCAGCTGATGACGAAGCTGCCAATTAGATACACTGCTGGTGAAATCCATCTTATACAAAAGAGAATTAACATAAAGGCCCGTTCCCCCTGCCACAATGGGAAGCTTCCCCCGTTCAGCCAGAGTATGAATCAGGGACTTGGCCCTTCTTTGAAATTCAGCTACTGTAAAGGGCTCATCGGGTTCGATACAATCCATTAAATGATGGGGAATTCCCTGCTGTTCCTCAAGGGTGGGCTTGGCTGTCCCAATGTTCATATAACGATAAATTTGCATTGAATCTGCTGAAATAATTTCTCCATCTAATTTTTTAGCCAGGTAAATTGCCGTATCGGTTTTTCCCACGGCTGTAGGCCCAACCACAAACAGCACCTTTTTTTTCAAGGGCTTCACTCCCCTCTATTGAATTCGTTTAAAGTGTTTTTCTATTTCATGCTTTGTGAGCATTAATACAATGGGTCTGCCATGGGGGCAGGTTAAGGGTGGTTCCAATTGGCTTAAATCCTCTAATAGTGCCATTACTTCCTGATGCTTAAGGGAATCCATGGCCTTTATGGATTCCTTACAGGATTTTTGAATTAGTTTTTCATGAAAGGGCTGATGCTTGTTATAGCCGGTTTTCAATTCGTCTATTGTATCCAATAAAAATTGATAATTGCGGGGGATGCCTAAAATCATTGGTACCCCCCTTATAATAATAGTATTTTGCCCAAAATCTTCTATTTCAAATCCTACAGGTTTAAATTTAGGTAAATAGGCTTTGACAACTTCATAATCTTCAGCAGACAAAGATATCACCTGGGGTGCCAAAAGCTGTTGAGTGACCACGCCGGCAGTTTCAAACTCCCGTTTCAGACGATTGTAATTGAGTCGTTCATGGGCAGCGTGCTGGTCAATTAAATACATTCCGTGGTTCTTTTCCAGTACGATATAGGTTTGAAATAGCTGACCAATTACTCTGGTATCATTTAAAAGATCGGCTAAGAAGTTTTGTTGCTTGATGTTTTCCCTTTCCTTCAGGTCTGATTGATGCTTAGTGTCGGAGATAATTTTTTGCTGCTGCTGTACCAATTCCTTAAATAAAGGCTGTGGCGCCGGCCCTGATTGAACCTTTAAGTTCCTTTCCCCTTCATAGCTGGAGGGCTTCTCAAATACCTTAGGAGCAGTAGGAACAACAGGTTTAATAGAAGGCTCATTGAATGGAATCTGTCGCTCCCTTTCAGTCTTTTCTCCTCTAGAATAGAGGGGGTTAAGACCAATGGGAGGAATCATCATTTCTGACGACAGTGCTTGTTCAATTCGTTGTTCTACATAGCGCCTTAGGCTTTCCTCCTGATGGAACTTTACTTCAGTTTTAGTAGGATGTACATTAACATCAAGGGTGGAAGGGTCCAGATGAATATTGAGAATGCAAAGGGGGTATTTATTGATGGGAAGACGCTCCCGATAGGCATTCTCAATGGCCTGATAAATCACCTTGCTTTTCACATAACGCCCATTAATAAAAATTATTTCATAATTTCTGTTGCCACGAAGATAGGTGGGCTGGCTGATGAAGCCCTCTACCCTGTAGTCTCCCTGTTCCGAATCAAGGTAGATTAGACTCTGGTAAAGCTCACGATCAAAAACCGATAAAATCACTTGCGAAAGATCTCCTGTACCCGGGGTAGTAAACATAATATTATTATTGTTAATATATTTGAAGGAAATATCAGGCCGGCTTAGGGCTAATCTTGTGATGATTTCAGTTATTTTGCCAGTTTCTCCAGAGGTGCTTTTCATAAACTTCATTCGAGCCGGGGTGTTAAAGAAAATGTTCTTCACCATCATGGTGGTGCCTGGCGGGCATCCCACCTGTCTCTGACTAACAGGCATTCCGCCGGATAGCTCAAGGCACATTCCATAAACCTGGTTTTTAGGCCGGGTGATGACCTCTATTTGAGAGATGGAAGCAATACTGGCCAGGGCTTCCCCTCTAAAGCCCAGGGAAAGAATTTTTTCTAAATCCTCCACACCGGAAATTTTAGAGGTGGCATGTCTTAAGAAGGCAGATTCCACCTGATTTTCCGGAATACCAACACCGTTATCGGTAACTCGAATGAGCTTTTTTCCTCCTTCTTTAATTTCCAAAATAATAGAACTGGCCTGGGCGTCAATGGCGTTTTCAACCAGCTCCTTTACTATCGAATAGGGACCTTCCACCACTTCCCCTGCAGCAATTTTGTTGATGGTTTGATCATCCAGTAATCGAATCATATAAGGCCTGCCTCCTTGCATCTATAATTGATTGAGCTTTTTTTGAAGCTGAGCCAACAGGTTGAGGGCCTCAATGGGGGTTGTATTTAAGAGATTGATTCCCTTCAGCTCCTCTAAAACTGACTGCTGATAAAGTACATCAAAGTTCATTTGAAGGGGGGCAGCCTCCTGGGGTTCCTGGGCTGCTGCTACTTCTTCCTCAACAGACTCAAGGTGCCTGGTCTTAACAATATCATTTTCTTCTAGCTGCTGTAGAATCTCATTGGCCCGGTGGATAACCTTAGAAGGGAGTCCTGCCAATTTTGCCACCTGTATACCATAGCTTTTATCAGCGCTGCCCTCAACGACCCTTCTCAAGAAAATAATGTCCTCTCCCTCTTCCTTTACTGCAATTCGATAATTTTTAACCCCCTTAATCTTTCCTTCCAGCTCTGTCAGCTCATGATAATGGGTAGAAAAAAGGGTTTTAGATTTTAAAAGCTTACTGATATGTTCAATAACAGACCAGGCGATACTGAGTCCGTCAAAGGTACTGGTTCCTCGTCCGATCTCGTCTAAAATCAATAGGCTGTTTTCTGTGGCACAATTTAAGATATTAGCCATTTCACTCATTTCAACCATAAAGGTACTTTGGCCTTGAGACAGGTCGTCGCTGGCCCCTACCCTTGTGAAAATTCGATCTACAATACCAATGGTGGCCTCCCTGGCGGGAATGAAGGAGCCTATTTGAGCCATCAATACAATGATGGCCACCTGCCTCATATAGGTAGATTTTCCAGCCATATTGGGCCCGGTAATGACTAAGATTTGGTGCTGGTCGTGATCCATACAGGTATCATTATGGACAAAGTGCTGGCTGCCCAGCATTTTTTCTACCACAGGGTGCCGGCCCTCCTGAATATGTATGCGGCCCTCTGTATTCATCTGGGGCTTAACATATTGGCCTTCTGATGCTACCTCGGCCAGGGAATGTAAAGCATCTAGGGCGGCGATGGAACCTGCTGTGGTCTGAAGCCTTTTTACCTGCCTGGCCACAATTTCTCTGACTTCAGTAAATAGCTGCTGTTCCAGGACGATGATCTTTTCTTCCGCACCCAGTATTTTTGATTCCATTTCCTTAAGCTCCGGTGTAATATAGCGTTCGCAATTGGCCAGGGTTTGCTTCCGAATATAGTCCTCTGGTACCAGCTTTAAGTAAGATTTTGTTACCTCTATGTAATAGCCAAAGACCTTGTTGAAGCTTACTTTTAAATTCTTAATTCCGGTCTTTTCCCTTTCAGTCTGTTCTAAGCCGGCAATCCATTGCTTTCCTTCTTTAGAGGCCAGCTGAAGCTCATCTACCTGGGGGTGATAACCGGCCTTAATCACACCACCCTCCTTCAGGGTAAGGGGTGGTTCGTCGATAATGGCCCGATCTATCAAATCAGTGATATCATCAAGGGGATCAAGCTGATCATACAATGCTTTGATTAGTCCCATACTTGCCTGCAACAACCCTTTGATTTGGGGTACCTGCCTTAAAGAGGTCTTTAAAGCCACCAAATCTCTGGGATTGGCAGAGCCATAGGCCACCTTTGCCGCCAATCGCTCAATATCGTAGACCTGTTTTAAGGAGTCCTTCAGTTCACTTCTTAGTAGTAAATTATCCTTTAAAGCCTCTACGGCATCCAGACGATGATTAATTTTATCAGGATTCAGCAGAGGCTCCTCAATCCATTTCCTGAGCATTCTGCCCCCCATGGCCGTTTGGGTTCGGTCTAAGACCCAAAGCAATGAGCCCTTTTTACTTCTGCTTCGGATGGTTTCAGTCAGTTCTAAATTTGACCGAGTGGTCAAGTCTAAAACCATGGTTTCGCTGATATGATATACCTTGAGCTGATTGATATGACCCAAGGTTCTTTTTTGGGTGGTGCCGAGGTAATCCAGTAGAGCCCCTGTAGCATTGATTCCCAGATGGTTTAACGTGAGTCCCAGGCCATCCAGGGCCATCAGTTTAAATTGTTTTTTTAGTTGATCACTAGCATAGGACAGCTCATAGCACCAGGGGGGCTGCAAATTGACCATCAGGTCAAACTTCTTGGGAAGCTCTTGAAGTATTGTATTCTTAAAGGAGTCGTCATCTATGTAATAGATAATTTCCTTAGGTTGAATTTTGGAAACTTCATCAATTAATTTCTGTTTTGATTCTGCTCCAATTATTTCAGTGGTCTTTAGCTCTCCTGTGGTTAAATCGCCATAGGCAATCCCCCATCCCTGTGGGCAGCCATAAATTGACATAATATAATTATTTTTTTTCTCATCAATCAATTGGGTATCCATGATGGTACCGGGGGTAACGACCCTAACCACATCTCTTTTAACGATTCCCACAGCCTGGGAGGCATCCTCCACCTGTTCACAAATGGCCACCTTATAGCCCTTGGTGATTAAACGATCAATATAGCTGTCAACTGAGTGGTAGGGTACACCGCACATAGGTGCCCGCTCGGCTTGTCCACAGTCTCTGCCTGTTAAGGTGATTTCCAGTTCCCTTGAGGCTGTTTCAGCATCTTCAAAGAATAATTCATAAAAATCCCCTAACCTGAAAAAAAGCAATGCATCCTGATATTGCTTTTTAATATCAATATATTGCTGCATCATGGGTGTTAGTTTATTCAAGTAATCCCCTCCCTTTCCTGAACATGGTTCTTAAAACCATTATAGCAAATTTGAAAAATCTAAACTATAGAAGTAACAAAATAAAGGACTTTTTAAAAGGCATGGAAGCTAAAAATCCCAGGGTTTTAATGTAGGCCTCCACTGGGATTTTATTTCTTCCATCGCTATTTAATCAGCTCACCGTTTAAGGAGAAGGTTTTTGGGTCAGTTATTTTCACCTGCACCAGCTTTCCAATGAGAGATTCATCACCATTAAAGTTGACCAGCTTGTTTTGACGGGTTCGCCCCATTAAACGGGCGGGGTCGGTTTTACTGGGCCCCTCCACCAGAACCTCTACGGTTTTATTTAAATATCCCTCGTTAATTGTACCACAGATGGCATTTACCCTTTCTACCAGGCGGTTAAAGCGCTCGTGCTTAATAGCATCGGGAACTTGATCTTCAAGTTTGGCAGCAGGGGTTCCTTGCCTGATGGAGTACAGAAAGGTAAAGGCAGCATCAAAGCCAACGGTTTCAACGATATCAAGGGTATGCTGAAAATCTTCTTCCTTTTCACCCGGAAAACCAACAATAATATCGGTGGTAAGGGACACATTGGGAACCTTCGCCTTAAGCCGGTTCACCAGATCTAAGTATTTTTCCTTTGTATAGCTGCGGTTCATGGCCTTTAATATGGTATTACTTCCGGCCTGGAAGGGTAAATGTACATGTTCGCATACCTTTTCACACTGGGCAATGGCATCAATCAGTTCTTGGGAAAGATCCTTAGGATGGGAAGTCATAAAGCGAATCCGTTCAATTCCCTCAATTTTATTTAACTCATATAATAGATCGGAAAAGGTAACATTCCCCTCCAGGGATTTTCCATAGGAATTTACATTTTGGCCCAATAGCGTAATTTCTTTTGTTCCATGCTGAGCCAGATCTGTAACCTCTGCCACAATATCGGCCATATCCCGGCTTCTTTCCCGGCCCCGGGTATAGGGAACAATACAATAGGTGCAAAAATTATTACAGCCAAACATAATATTGACAAAGGTTTTAATATCATATTTCCTGATAACCGGTACACCTTCGACAATTTCCCCCTCCTGCTCCCATATATCCACCAGCATGTTTTCTGAATGCATGGTGTTTACCAAAAGCTCGGGGAACTTATGGAGGTTGTGGGTGCCAAATACCAGGTCCACGTGGCGATATTTATTTTTAATTTCTTCCACCACTTGAGGCTGCTGCATCATACAGCCACAAATAGCAATAATTAATTCTGGACGGCTCTTTTTTAAATTTTTTAAGGCTCCGAGGTTGCCATACACTTTTAATTCGGCATTTTCCCGAACACAGCAGGTATTAAAGATGATTAAATCAGCCTCGGCTTTGTCATCGGTTGCTTCATAGCCCATATTTTGCAGCATGCCTGCCAGCTTTTCAGAATCATGTTCATTCATTTGACAGCCATAGGTAACGATGATATATTTCTTTTTCTCTTTTTCTTGAAGATTTTTTTGCTTCATGGCTTCAATAAACTCTTGCTGCGACTGAAGGTCCAATGAAGTCACTTCATAGGTATTGTCTCTTTTCAACTTTGCTTCCTCCCTAATTTGACAAAATCATGGTTATGTTGTCATGAAGCTGGAAACGAGCTATCATGGATTTTTTTCATTTGGATAACCTCTATTTATTATATAACCTTTTGATTGTATTTATCAATTATAACCTAAAAAAAGCAATAAAAAAAGCCAGTTTTAGCTGGCTTTTAGGCAAATAAATCAGGCTGGGGAATATTTTCGTCATTTCGTCTTTACCCCAGGCAGCTAAAAGCCGCTGGAGGTTGATATTTAACCGGATCGGTCTGATGTCGCCACTCTTTTAAATAGCTTCTTAAATCCTTCACCTTGCCAGAATAAATAAATACCTTCATTTTACCCTACACCTCCAAAATAATACGAGTTAGCTTACTTATATTATATACGAACATTAGTTCGGTGTAAAGTTATTTTTCTATTTTTACTTAAAGCATTTTAGGATTATTCACCCTGTTCGCAGATAGCGGCATTAAACTTCAACTTACCTTATTTTTTCAGCTATGGCCCTTTTAATGGCCGCTAATTAGCTGTCAAGCATTTGATGCTTTTAAGATAAAGCCCTAGACTGATTAAACCTAAGGCTTGTCCAGTATTAGATAGACTCCCTTAATTTATTTTTATGCTGCTGCATGACTCCCGCCAATATGGCCTCTGCCTCTGCCAAGTTACTGGGCATGGGTAGGTCAAATCCCCTCTTTTTAAGGCGCATAAAGAGCTCAGTAAGAATCGGGGGTTGAAGGTGGGCCATTATTAAAGCTTCAATTTGAGAAAAAACTTCCTGGGGTGGGCCGCAGGTAATTATTTTTCCATCATGAATCACATAAATCCTGTCTGCTATCTCTGGAACCACATTAATATCATGGGTAGTGGTAATTAATGTCATCTGATGCTTCTGATTCAGATGATTTAGCAAATGGATCATTTCAATTTTTGATTTTGGGTCAAGGGCATCGAAGGGTTCGTCCATAATCAGAATCTTAGGCATCATCACCATGGCTCCTGCCAGGGCTACCTTCTTTTTTTGACCTCCGCTAAGATAATGGGGAATTTTACCCAGCAAATCTTCAATTCCCAGGCTTTTAGATACATTGTTAACCCGTTCTTGAATTTCCTGGGGGCCATAACCGTCATTTTTTAAAGAAAAGGCAATATCGTCATAGACCCTGGGGCCGATTATTTGTTCATCAACGTTTTGAAAGACAACTCCAATGTTTTTACGTATTTCATTAAAATGCTTACTGGGCTTAAGGCCCAGTACCTCTACGGTTCCTTCAAGGGGGGCCAAAAGGCCTAAAATATGGAACAGCAAGGTGGTTTTACCCGCCCCATTGGGCCCCAGAATAACGATTCGTTCTCCTTGATTCACTAAGAAATCTAACCCGCAAATATTGACTTCAGTTTTGTCAGGGTAAATGTGCTTTAGGCATTTTACCTTTATAATAGGTTCCATGGTATCACCGTCCCGATTAAAATAATAAGTCCCAGGGCAATAAGGCAGTAATCTAGGGGTTTAAGGGGCCAAAACTCATTGGTAACAGGAATTCCCCCCTGGTAGCCCCGAAGGCTATAGATTCGAAACATCCGTTCAGCCATTTCAAAGGAACGTATAATCAAAATTCCCAGAGCTCCTGCCAGGTTTTTTAGATTAAAAAAAGGATTAAGGGAGCGGTAGCCACCCCTAAGACGCATACTGGTCAGCAGATTTTCAATTTGATCTATTAGAATAAACAGCGAGCGATAGGTAAATAAAAAGATATCTACCAACAGCCCGGGCATAAAAAGAGATAAAAAGCCGAAAATATCAACATAGGGGGTGGTGGTGATTAGAAGCAGCATTGTCAGGGCGGACCCCACTGCCTTCAGCAGCACAATACTGCCTAGAAGCCATGATTGCTGGAATTGCAGAATAGCAAAAAACAGGCTGAAAA
This sequence comes from Alkaliphilus crotonatoxidans, assembly GCF_054658015.1. Taxonomy (NCBI): domain Bacteria; kingdom Bacillati; phylum Bacillota; class Clostridia; order Peptostreptococcales; family Natronincolaceae; genus Alkaliphilus; species Alkaliphilus crotonatoxidans. The sequence goes on along the minus strand of NZ_BAAHXS010000006.1, from coordinate 890,359 downwards.
CGATGGGATAAATCACCAAATGCCCCACCTGCCCCATGGGAACCTTTCCTAAATATATGAGCAGCAAAACTACCCCCATTAATAACCCTAACTTGAGCAGATTGTCAGTAAGGATAATGGAGGCAATCAAAGAGGCAGACAAAATCATTTTTGCAATGACTTTGCTTTGATGAAGGGGACTATTGCCATTTATTGATAGTTGGTCTATTTCAGCGATATGCACATCAATCACCTATACTAATTATATTTTTTACCTGGTCGAAGAAGCCACCAAGTCTGGTCTTACTCGAATAAAGTAACGAACAATTAAGGCTGTGGCCAGAGCCTCCAATAAGATACCGAGGCCGAAAACGACGATGAGGGCTGTCCAGCCTGTAAAGGTCAGGTATTGAAAATTAGCCAGGACACCATGATGATGGGGAGCAATTTCATTGATCCCAACAGCCGTTGAAACAATACCAATCATGAGGGACAAAGAAAGAATCAATGCCAGGGCAGTGGCAATCATTGTACTGGGCATTTGCTTGATTCGTTTACTGAGGATTCGGTATAGATAGCTTCCTACCAGTACCTCTGTTCCAATTACCAGAGTATTCAGTCCTACAATAGTGATTCCGCCATGACTGATCAGGGCCAGAATAAAATTGACAACAAATACAGCGATAAAGCCCAGACCAGGCCCCACCAATATACCTGAAAGTACGGCAAGACTAATATGTAGGGGCAGAATTCCCAGGGGTACTGACATGGCAATCATCATAATGGCGGCAACAATTCCAGTCATGGGAACTTTTTTTCTGATTTCATCCCCCTTCATTTTTTTCAGTAATAATGCCAGAATTAAAAAGGTGAAAACATACCCAAGTATCCACCAAATGGGGGAAATAACACCGTCGGGTATATGAAGATGGCTCATAAGTAATCCCTCCTAAATTTATTGCATATGATTTGCATTTATGTATAAATAATATTCCCTTTTTTTTAATTTGTCAAACCCCCAAAATGAAAAATTTATGGATTTTACCATAAAAAGAACTGCATCTCATAAGATGCAGTCTATTTTAAACAAGAAATCCTTTATTAGATAGCCTTTACCAATTGAGAGCCAAGCTGACGGCATTTTTCCAAATCCTCATCCTCAGGGGTTAAATTGATAATCAAGCCTTCTACAACTACCTTACTGTCATAAGAATCCATTCTTTCTTCCCAATCCTTCATCCATTCACCATTACCCCAATCATAGGACCCAAATAGTACAGTGGGCTTCCCGGTTACCTTCCCCTGCAACGATTCAATAAAGGGCTCCATTTCTGATTCCTCTAATACCTCTGAACCCATTGACGGGCAACCTAATGCAACTGCATCGGCTTCGGTAACATCCTCCACACTGGCTTGATCAACGCTCATCAGCTTTACTTCAGCGCCTTCTGCCTGGGCCCCTTCTGCTACCGCCTTGGCCATGGCCTCTGTGTTTCCTGTACCGCTCCAATAGATAACTGATACCTTTTTCATTGTATATGTACCTCCTTTGTTTTAATGAGAACGAATTTCAATTTCATTAACATTATATCCTCTTTCAAGTATTTTGTAAATAGGTTTTTTTACTTTTCTATATTGAGCATCCCTTTGAATCAAATGAAAAGGTTAACATGTCGTAATAGAAAAATGATTCTAAATATTTCAACTATTTACCCAATTGAAACATTTTGATGCCAAGGGCAAGAAAATATGTTATGATTAGTTTGGTATTAGTTAATACATATTATTTATTTATAGGAGGTTGAAAAGAATGAATTTTTCAAAAAGAATTGCAGCTATGCAAGAATCTCCCATTAGAAAACTGGTGCCCTATGCCCAGGGAGCAAAGGCCCAGGGAAAAAGAGTGTATCATCTAAACATTGGACAACCGGATATTGAAACACCCGCTGCCTTTATGGAAGCCGTTAGAAATGTGGAGGAAAAGGTTTTAGCCTATTCTCTTTCCCAGGGTATGCCGGAGTTGATTGACGAAATCATACGTTATTATAAAAAATATAATATGGAATTTGATAAGGATGAAATTTTAATCACCAACGGTGGTTCCGAGGCCCTTATGTTTTCGATTATTGCTGTGGCCGACGCCGGCGATGAGATTTTGGTTCCGGAACCCTTCTATACCAATTATAATGGCTTCAGCGCTGCCGTAGATGTGAAGGTAGCTCCCATTACCTGTCGTGCAGAGGATGGCTTCCATTTACCTTCTAAAAAACAAATAGAAGAAGTCATTAATCCCAGAACAAGGGCCATTATGCTTTCTAATCCCGGAAACCCTACAGGGGTTGTTTATACTGCCGATGAGATTGAAATGCTTGCGGATCTGGCTAAGGAGTATAATCTGTTTATAATTGCTGATGAAGTTTATCGGGAGTTTGTATATGATGGCTTAGCTTATACCAGCTTTGGAAACATAAAGGAAATTGAAGATCGTGTAATTATTGTTGACAGTGTTTCCAAGCGCTATAGTGCCTGTGGTGCCCGAATAGGCTCGGTGGCCAGCAAGAATAAGGAGCTAATTAAGCAAATCTTGAAGCTATGTCAGGGAAGGCTATGTGTTCCCACCCTGGAGCAAATTGGCTCTATTGAACTGTATAAAACATCTGACAACTATTTTAAACAAGTCAATGGGGAATATGACAAGAGAAGGAATATCGTATATGAAGGCCTTAAGGCGATCCCCGGGGTGTTATGTAAAAAACCAACGGGAGCCTTTTATGTCATTGCCAAGCTGCCGGTGGATGATGCTGAAAAGTTCTCTATTTGGATGCTGAAGGATTTTGATATGGCAGGTGAAACCGTTATGCTGGCCCCTGCTGAAGGCTTCTACGCTACCCCAGGTCTAGGAAAGGATGAAGTCAGAATTGCTTATATATTAAATGAAGCCGATTTGCAAAGAGCCATGGAAATTTTAAAGACTGCCATTAAGGTTTACCCTGGAAAAACCGTATAAATATAGTAAAAGGAGCTGAATCCTTAAGATTGAGCTCCTTTTATGGTGTGCTTCAGACTAGTTTTTGTTTTGATCTTTTATTGGAAAACAGCTTATCAAAGAAAGATACCTTTTGATTTTCTTTCCTTTTCAATTGATCCTTTAAATCGGCTACTTCATAGGATTTTTCCTTCACCTTCATCTTTAGCTTGGCATTTTCACATAATAGAACATCCTTTTCCTGGTTTTCCAAAAGACTTCGAAGGGCCTCAACCTTTTCAGAAAGCTCTTGAATTTCCCGTCGATAATCCAGCTCCTTTAAGGAATCCCGTAGCTCCATTTGCATGTATTGGAAGGCTTCCTTTACCCAGACTTCATTGCTGATATCGGTGGACTTTACTACTGGTTTAGATACGTTGCTGCTTATGGCTGTTTCTTGCTTTCCCCTGCTGTCCAATATCACCTTCGGCGATTTTAGTACCTGTCTGATTTGAGGATTTGTTAGCCCTTTTTCCTGAAGGCTTTTAATAAACTCCAGCTCCTCCAACTCCTTGTATGTAAAATACCGCCTGTTGGATTCATTCCGAGGAATTTTCAATTGAAATTCCGTTTCATAGTAGCGAATGACATGAGGTTGAAAACCTGTTATTTCTGAAGCCTCTTTCATTGTATAAATTTTGTGGTTATTTTTCATATGCTACACCCCCTTTTGACTGTTTCGATATAAAGGGGTACTTTTCCTATTGAAAATTAGTACTTTCGTCATACAAATTCAAGCAAAATCAGCGATAATTAGACCTATGGGAAGGATGTTATGACAAAATCAGCCTGCTTTTTCTATATTATCCTAAAAGCTTCAAAGCTCCAGTTCCCTTTCTGTAGAAAAAACAGAAAGGCAGGAGCTTTGAAGGGAGACTAAATTATTTCGTTTTCAATCAATTTTATGGTTAGTTCCACTGAATGTACAATATCTGATAGATAGGTCATTTCGCAGGAGCTGTGAATGTATCGGCTGGGTATGGAAAGAACCCCCGAAGGAACCCCTGACCTGGTTAAATGAATCGCTCCGGAATCGGTTCCACCAAATTCCAATACCTCCAGCTGATAAGGGATATTATGTTTTTTCGCCTGTTCGATCATATACCCTTTCACCTTAGGATGACAAAGGACAGAGTTATCCTTTATTTTAATGGCAGGACCAGCCCCTAGCTTGACGGCCATTGTTTTAGCCTTGGGGGTATCGCCAGTGGCAGTTACATCAAAGGCAATGCCAAAATCAGGATCAACGGCATAGGCGGCGGTTTTTGCTCCCCGAATGCCTAACTCCTCCTGGGTAGTGAAGACAAAATATAAATCATGTTTATTTTCCTTCATATGCTTTAATGCTTCAATCATAATGAAGCATCCAATTCGATCGTCCAGGGCTGGGGTGATGACCTTTTTACCATCTACAATAAAATCACTATAATAGACTGCAACATCACCGATTGACACCATCTTTTCAGCCTCTTCCCGGGATGCAGCACCAATGTCGATATATAGCTTATCAAGCTTTAAATCCTTTAGACTTTCCAGATGTTCACTGCCGATAACACCAACGATTCCGTTTTCAAATATAACCCGTTGTGACAAGGAGATGGAAGGAGAAATACCGCCAACATTGGTGAAGCGTAAAAAGCCCTTTTCATCAATGAAGGTAACCATCAGCCCAATTTGATCCATGTGGCCTGCCAGCATTAGCTTTTTGCCATTCCCCTTTTTTCTGGCGATCAGGTTTCCGAGGGAATCGGTATAAATTTCATCAACTAAATCCTTAATTTCATCTTCAATAAGCTCTCTTACCCGAGTTTCATTGCCTGAGGGAGAATAGATGCTGCACAATTCCTTAAGTAGTTCACTATCGACTGAATACATTACAGTAATCCTCCTTTACTCAATTTTTCAATATATTTAATTAATAATTGTTTTGTATAATTAACATCACCTTTACTTAAAACCGATACCGGTGAATGGATATACCGGCAGGGAACAGCTACAGAAACACAGGGAGTACCGGCCTTTGCCTGATGAAATTTCCCTGCATCGTTGCCACCAAAGGCTGTTTTTCTGTACTGCCAGGGAATTTGATTCTCTGTTGCAGTTTCAATCATAGCGTCTAACCACTTTCGATGATAAATGGAGGTTCGATCCATAATGGAAATGGCAGGCCCCCTATCTAATTCAGTTACCTGAAGATGGGGCTCCACCTCGGGAACATCAGAGCAGGTGGTACCTTCGATGACAATGGCTAAATCGACGTCAATCTGATTGGCTGCCACCTCGGCTCCCCGAAGGCCGATTTCCTCCTGTACCGTAAAAACAGCAGTAAGATTAATGGGCTGCTTATGTTTTAGCAGTTCAATCAGCAGGTAACAACCCACTCTGTCGTCCAGGGCCTTGGCCTTCACTCGATTTTTCCCAAACTCCCGGTAGGTACTGTCGAAGGCAATGTAGTCACCAATGGCTACATACTTTTCTGTTTCACCTTGATCACGACAGCCTAAATCAATATATAAATTATCTATGGATAGAGCCTTATTTCTTTCATCGGGTTTTTGCAGATGAATGGCCTTGGCGCCAATGACACCGGGAATTTTGTCCTTACCGATTAATACATGCTTTGATACCAGAATTCTGGCATCGATTCCACCAATTGTGGTAAAACGAATTAAACCACTGCTGTCAATTCCCTTTACCATTAGGCCCACTTCATCCATATGGGCTGCAATCGCTACATTTTTAGACTCATTGATTCCTTTTTTAAGGGCGATTATATTCCCCATGCGATCTATTTTTATTTCGTCAACATAATCCTTGATCTCTTCTAAAATAATTTCTCGAACTTCCTTTTCATTGCCAGAAATGCCGATGGCATTGGTCAGCTTTTCTAATAGCATAGAAATTCCTCCATTTCCTTATCATTTAAACCGACAACAAAGGAGGCAAGGAGCTTACCGGTCTTTTCAATATCTGAAAGGCTCAGAGTTTCAACCGAGGTGTGCATATACCGAAGGGGAATTGATAAAACCCCAGTAGCTACCCCTGACTTGGAAACCTGCATAGGCCAGGCGTCGGTGCCGGAACTGCCTGGAGCAACCTCCACCTGATAGTTTATATAATTATTTTTTGCCGCATCCTTAAGCCCTTGAAAAACAGCGGGATGAATATTGGGCCCCAGGGTAATGGCTGGTCCCTTTTCCAGTTCAATGGTATCATACTGATTTAATTCTGGAGTTCTGCCAAAACCCACATCAATGGCTAAACCAATGTCAGGCTCGATATCATAGGTAGCGGTGGTGGCACCACGGGTCCCCACCTCTTCTTGAACGGTGGCGGTGAAATAGACGGTGGCTTGGTGGTATAAATGCTTTAGCTCCTTCATACAAATATAAAGGGCTGCAATACCTGCCCGATCATCCAGTGCTTTTCCAGAAATTCGATCATTTTTTAAAGCTATAAGGCTTCGTTCAATGGTAATAACATCGCCGATTGAAATTCTATCCTTCAGCTCCTCCTTAGTGAAACCGGTATCAATCATTAGCTCTTCAATTTTTAAGGCTTTGCTTCTTTCGGCTGCATCAGTCAGATGAGGCGGCTTTACTCCAATAATGCCATAGACCTTTTCCCTTCCATGGATTACAACCTCCTGGCAGGGCAGGGTTCTTTGATCTACACCACCAATATTGGTAATCCGAACAAAGCCCTCTTCGTCGATTTCCTTAACCATCAGCCCAATTTCATCCATATGGGCCGCCAGCATAATTTTACTTCCCGTTGAATGACCCTTTTTGATTCCGGTTACGTTTCCCAGGGAATCTACTTTGACTTCGTCACAAAATTCGCCAAAGGCCCTTTGAATTAATTTTGAAACCTCCGCTTCATGGCCTGAAACTCCTGCTGTTTCTGACAACAGCTGAATAAATTCTTTGTTTTCCACTATATAGCCTCCCTTCAAAATTCTAGGATCCCATTTTTTTATAAAAAAAGGTCTTTACGGGCGTTAGTTTATATCGGTGGGGTAAAATAATTTGTTCGGTGCTGCCCACAAACAAAATTCCGTTAGGGTCTAGGGCATGGTGAAATTTATGGTACATCATGCCCTTGGTTTCTTCCGTAAAATAGATCATTACATTTCGACAGATGATTAAATCACAGCTATTGGGATAACTGTCTGAAAGTAAATTATGCTTATGGAAGGAAACTTGATTTTTGATAATATCTTTTATTTGATATTGATCATTTACCCTAGTAAAATATTGGTTAACAAAATCCTTGGGAAGGTTTTCAAGGCTCTTTGGGGAATAGATACCTGTCTTGGCCTTGGAAATGGCTCCCATGTCAATATCTGTAGCGTAGATTTGAATATCCCGCAGGGGAAAAAACCTCGTCAACAGCATTGTCAGGGAATAGGGCTCTTCACCTGTAGAACAGGCAGCACTCCATATTTTTAACCTTGATTTCCTCTTTAATAGTTCTGGGATAATTTCCTTTTCTAGGGCTTCCCATTGCTGAGGATTCCGGTAAAATTCCGACACATTAATAGTTAAGTAGTTGATAAATTCTTCATAAAGGCGGCTGTCCTTGCACAGCGCATCGAAATAGCTTTCGTAGGATTGATGGTTATTTCGGGCAATAAGGGATTCAATCCGTCTTTTCATTTGTCTTTCTTTATAGCTGGCCAGGTCAATTCCTGTTTTTTTATAGACCCTACTGATAAAGTTTTCATAGCCTTCCATTCTATTAGTGTCACCCCTTTTTTGCAAAAAAATTAGTTGATCTCTGGCTTTGCTGCATAAATATGTCAGTTTTTTATGTTGAAAAAATAAAGAGTCTAGGACTCTTTATCTTCTTCATTAACATTACTGATTACATCACCGATAGTCACAGGGGAATCATCACTGGTAAATTCAGTTTCTTCCTCGACCTCAGTCTTGTTTGCAGCAGCGATGCTTAAGCTGATTCTCTTTTGTTCAATATTAATATCGAGTATTTTTGCCTTAACCATTTGACCCAGCTCTAATTCTTGAGATGGCTTAGTAACATATTTTTCGCTGATTTCAGAGATATGTACTAATCCGTCAACACCTGGCTCTAATTCAACAAAAGCACCATAATCAAGCATTCTAACTACCTTACCCTCGACAACATCACCGACCTGGTATTTTTCGCCGGCCACTTGCCATGGGTGGGGTCTGGTTTGCTTTAAGCCTAACGATATCTTTTCCTTTTCCTTGTCAAGGTCTAAAACCTCCACCTCAACACTATCACCAACCTGTAAAATCTCCCTTGGATGCTTTACTCGATTCCAGGATAAATCGGAAATATGAATCAGACCATCAATACCGCCAATATCAACAAATGCCCCAAAATCAGCAATGTTTTTAACCTCGCCTTTAATTCTTTGACCCTTCTCGAGCTTTGCAAAGATTTCCTTTTTAATTTCTTCCTTTTCCTGCTTAAGGACTATTTTTCTTGAAAGAACAACTTTGTTACGTCTTCTGTCGATTTCAATAATTTTTGTATTAAAGCTCTTTCCTATATACTGAGTAAGATCCTCTACATAGGAATCAGAAATTTGACTTGCTGGTATAAAGCATCTAATTCCTCTGGAAAGGGATATAACGCCTCCCTTAACAACCTCGATGACCTTGGTTTCCAGTAGGGCCTCGGTATCTTTAATTTTCTCCAAGTCATCCCAGCCTTTTTGCAGATCTACTCTTTTTTTAGATAATAGAACATTTCCCTCACCATCATCAACCTTAATAACATAGACTTTAATTTCATCGCCTATGGCTACAAGGCTTTTGGGATTTACAGTATGATCGTTGGTGATTTCCTCCTTCGGAATGATTCCATCGGATTTATAGCCAACATTGACCATGATTTCATTATCGGTTACGTTGATCACCTTTCCTGTAACAATGTCTCCTCTATGTAATCTCACCATAGATTTTTCAATTTCATCCATAAAATTTTGCATCTCATTACTCATTATAATACCTCCCGATATTTATCTTTTATAGTGCAAGGTTGTTTTTTTATTTTGAAGCATATGGAAAATTAAAATTCTCCTAATATTTATAAATCCCTCAAGAGAGATTTTATTCTAAATGGTTTAATCGATTGACCACTTCCTCAATGATCCATGGAGGTGTAGAAGCACCTGCAGTTACACCCACCACATTAAACTGCTTCAGCCGATGAAGGTCTAATTCTTGAGCGGTCTCTACATGGAAGGTGGTATCGGGTTTTTGCTCTTTACAAATGGCAACCAGTTTTTGAGTATTAGAGCTATGATAGCCCCCTACGACAATGATGGCATCAGCTTTTTTTGCCAAACGTTTGACTGCATCCTGTCGCTTTTGGGTGGCGTGGCATATTGTATTAAATATTTTAATTTCCTTTCCCCTGTCCTTTAAAAGCTTAGCCAGCCGATGATAATGGGGAATGGACATAGTGGTTTGAACCACTACACAAAGAGGCATTTCATTGTTGGGAATCCTTTCAATATCTTCCTCAGTTTGAATAATGATCCCTTCATTATTACACCAGCCATTGATACCAATTACTTCTGGATGATTAGGGTTACCGATAATCACAATACAATATCCCTTTTCATGATGCTCCTTTACGATATCTTGTATTCTTTTTACAAAGGGACAGGTAGTATTAATGATCTTTTCAGCCTTTTTACTGGCTGCGTCATAGATTTCCTCCGAAACACCATGACTTCTAATGATAATATTACCCTGATCCCTTATTTCGTCAAGGTTTTCCACCACCTTAACCCCAGATTGCGCCAATTGCTCAACCACCTGAGGATTATGGATAAGGGGGCCTAGGGAGTAAATTGGTTTTCCTTCTTTGTTTAGCTTGATTTCATCAAAGGCCTTATCGATCGCTTTTTTCACACCAAAGCAAAAACCAGAGTGTTCCGCTAATATAACCTTCATAGGTACCTCCTATGATTATTGATTGACAGAATAACACAATAGACGACTTATAAAAATTCGATAAATCATTCTAAAATCCTGCCTCTTCTAAAAATATTTTACCTGTAATAATATAGAAAAAAATTCTATTTCTGTTGTTCCAGATGATCAATTATTAACTGACAAACCTTGTCAATGGTTAGACCTGTAGTGTCTATTTCAATTGCATCAGAAGCCTTTACTAGTGGGGAAGCAGTTCGTTCAGAGTCCATTTTATCCCGGTTGATAATCTGATTTTTTATTTCATCCAAAGCTACTTCAGCGTTTTTTCTTTTAAGCTCCATATATCTTCTAAGGGCCCGCTCGTGAACCGAAGCCGTTAAAAAAATCTTTAATGTGGCTTCAGGTAATACATAGGTGCCAATATCCCGGCCGTCCATGACAACATTATCCTGGGCGGCAATTTTTCTTTGCATGGCTACCAACTGTTCCCTCACCTCGGGAATTTGAGCCACATGAGAAACATACTGGTTTACTCTGGCTTCCCTTACAGCTTCATTTACATTAATACCATTTAAAATAATGTTGCCTTCAATAAATAAAATTTCTGTGGTTTGGGCGATTTTAATAATTTCAGAAATCTCGTCGATGGGAATCCCCTTGTTTAGCACCTCCAAGGTAAGGGCTCGATACATGGCACCGGTATCTATGTATGTAAAGCCTAAGGTATTAGCTATTTTTTTCGCGATAGTGCTTTTCCCGGCACCGGCCGGGCCGTCAATGGCAATTTGTACAGCCTTCATCAAATACCTCCTACGAACAATAATAAACCACCAATTTTGGTGGCTTCAGTCTGATAAAAACCCATTTTCTTTGACATAACAGTACAGTCCATAGCTCCCTTTTAAAAGCTTTGGAAGACTATTGTAAAAAACTGAAAATAAAGGTAACTTTAATCAGTCTGGTTATAAAATGTTTAAATTTTGTAATAAGAAATATTGCTATACAAATTATACCCTAGTTTATCGATTTACTCAAGTCATAGAAGACGAATAAGAGCAATTGTTGTTAATTGATCTTGGATAATGGAATTTTGGTATAAATAGGCTTTCTTTATATTATTCCCACCCGAAAGGTTGAGGGAAATAGGCTCTTTACTATTTCCCCTGGCCTGAATCAGATCATGCTCTTTTACAGTGAGATTTACGGTCTCTTGGTCAGAAAGGGTTGCCACGGCTTGCCCGTTTAAATAAATGTCAATTCGGATATTGGGCTTTGAAGAAGCAAGGCCAATGGTGAGGGTATCGGTTTGACTGACGAGGTGTTGGAGATTAAAGGGCTCATCAGGGTTGGAGGAGGCAAGGCGCAGCTGATGATTGTAATAAATATAGCCATTGATTAGGATGACAGCCAAAAAAAGCACCAGTAATAATGCAGTTAGTGTTTTTTCCAGCTTTTTAATTACAGTATGGGACATCATTAATCAGCTCCTAGCGGTTAAAGTAATCTTCCTGCCAAATAGCCTGTAGAAAAGGCAATTTGAAGGTTATAGCCCCCTGTTAGGGCATCAACATCAATCATTTCGCCAGCGAAATACAGGCCCTTGATCAATTTTGATTCCATGGTTTTAGGGTTAATTTCCTTTACGTGAATGCCTCCGGCTGTAACGATGGCCTCCTTAATATCCCTAAGACCCTTCACCTTAAAGGGCGAATCCTTAAGTCCATTTAGAAGGGTTTCTCTATTGGCCTTACTTAATTGATTAAGGGGCTGTTCACCGTTTAAACTGAGAATTTCAAGAAGCTTATCTGCAAAGCCCCGGGGCAGCAGCTCTGCAAGGTGGCTCTTTAACTGTTTGTTTCCTTTATTTTTTCCGGATTCTATTAAAAAATCCTCTAATTCATTCCTTGTAAGTTCCGGTAAGAAATCAATATGGATGGTAATGGGCTTTTCATCAAGGGCACGGTTAATATACGAGGAAAGCTGTAGTACTGCCGGGCCCGACAGACCAAAATGAGTAAAAATCAGAGGACCAACCATTTCTATGGTTTTTTTCTTCTGAAGATTGACAAAAAGCCGAACCTCCTTCAGAGAAATACCCATTAAATCTCTTATCCAAGGCTCCTTTAATTCAATTGGTACCAGGGCGGCCCTGGGGGGTATAAGGGTGTGGCCTAGTCCTTGTGCCATTTTAAAACCATCTCCGCTGCTGCCTGTGGCAGGATAAGACATTCCTCCGGTGGCTAAAATCACTGCATCTGCTTTTAAGGAGTTCCCTTCGGCCAGTTGAACACCTTTGATTTGTCCCCCCTCCACAATTAGCCTTGAAACAGGGGAGTGATATCGTATTTCAACATTCATCGCCTTTAATTGCCGGTGAAAAACGCTAATAATTTCCTGAGCCTGATTGCTTTCAGGAAAAACTCTGCCCCCTTCTTCTACCTTAAGGGCCACCCCCTGCTGCTTAAATAAATTCATAAGATGTACACTGTTAAAAATACTAAGGGCACTATATAAAAACCGGCTATTGCTGACAGTCTTTTGAAACAACATTTCCGAGCCATTTATATTGGTCAGATTACACCTGCCGCCACCAGTAATACTAAGCTTTTTACCCAGTTGATTATTTTTCTCCATTAAAATGACCTTATTTCCAGATTCCGCAGCAGAAAGGGCTGCCATTAAACCGGCAGCGCCACCTCCTACGATGATAACATTATTATTGCCCATTTTTATCAACCTCTAATCTTATCCTATAGGTTATTTCATTATATTTTATCAATACAGGGCCCCTTTCTTTAAATTCAATTACGTTCAAGGCACAATTATCCTGTTTGAGCTTATAAAATTGAGAGAGATTCATCTCTAAAAAAGCCATCAGGTATAGCTTTATAATGGTACCATGGCTAACGATTAAAAGCGTATCTAATTTAGAATTTTCAATAAGTGTGTTTATATAGTGAAAAATTCTTTGCTGGGCCGCCCTAAGCTCTTCTCCATCAGGAATATTTGCCATATGGGGCTGTTGGTGCCAGGAATCCAATTGACGGGGATATTTTTCTTTAATTTCCTTTAGGGTTAAGCCTTCCCATTTTCCAAAGCCTAATTCCATCAGCTCATCGGTATAATAAATGGGAATTTTCAGCGTTTTACTGATGATTTCACCTGTCAAGGCCGCTCGTTTAAGGCTGCTGCAGTAAATTTCCTGAATTCCTTCTGTTTTTAAGGCCTTGGCCAATTCTTGAGCCTGTATTAGCCCCCTGGGTGTTAATTCAGAATCACTTCTTCCCTGGGTTCTTCCCTCTCGATTCCAATTGGTTTCGCCATGGCGTACCAGATATATCTTTTTCATTCAAGCTCATCCCCTGATTTTTTTATAATCTTTTAAAAAGCTTTTAACTTTATGATAATTAAAGAGAACCTTTCGTCTATCAACTTTAACAAACCGTTCTTTAAACCCTCCAAAGAAAGACCTTGCTTTAGTATTTTTCAATCAAAGAAAAATTATTGCGTATTAAAGTATATTAACAAATGAAGCGACCCACTCCTGGGTCGCTTGATCATAAAACCCTATTTTTCTGTTGTTGATTAAAACAGCTGCCTAACGCTATTGAAAAGGTCTCTGCCGGCCCTTTCCCATGCCTAAAACCCAGTAGTCTTTTAGAGGGCTGACAATTTTTATTTGCCAACAACCCCAAGGCTTGGTGTTGTTATGATGAGAAGAAGCAAGCTAATTACGATTGATTTTTATTGTCGTAGACATTATATTTATACCAGATATTTTCTAATTTTTTGAAGAAGCCTCTGATTTCATCCTTTTCCCGCATACCTACGGCAATAATCAAAGCATTGATCAGGCTTAAGGGAGCCACCAGGGAATCAACAAAGGAAACCATGTTGCTCTTAGCCGTTAGACAATAGTCAGAAAGACCAGCGATAGGTGAAAGCAAGCTATCGGTTATGCTAATGATGGGAACCCCTTCTTCCCGGGCATATTTAATTACTTCAATGGTTCTATTGGAATATCGTGGATAGCTGATACCAATTACCAAATCATTTTTTGAAATTCTGAGTATTTGTTCAAAAATATCACTAATACCATAGCTAACCACCTTGACATTGTCTAAAATCAGATTAAGATAAAAGCCGAAATATTCTGCCAGGGCAGTGGAGCTTCTGAGTCCAATTATATAAATTTTATCAGCTTTAAAAATCTGATCTACAACGGACTGAAATAACTCATGGTCTATGTTCTCCAGGGTGGAACGAATATTTTCCATGTCAGACTTCAATACCTTTTTAAGGATCGCTCCCTCGTTGGAATATTCGTTGGCCATTTCTACCCGTTGTACGGTTGTGAGCTTCGTTTTGATGATTTCCTGCAGGGCTTTTTGCAGCTCAGGATAGCCTTCGAAGCCCAGGGCATTGGCAAAACGAACCACCGTTGACTCACTGACTCCCACCATGATTCCCAGCTTTGAGGCAGTCATAAAGGCTGCCTTGTCATAATTGTCGATAATAAACTGGGCGATCAGCTTTTGACCTTTACTTAGCTTTGAAAAGCTCTTTTGAATTTGTACAATTAGATCCTTCTTCTCGTCAATCATATACACCATCCTAATAACTTAATGATTTCTTTTTCATTGCCTGTTCATACCCTGCCTGTAGTGCTTTTTTATTTAATTCCTCTGTTCCCCTGGGTACTCGGTTTAAAACGGCCGATTCCAAAGATTCTTTTGTGACAACCTGAGTCAGCTCCTGAATTACACCAAGGGCAACAATATTGGCCACCATGCTCTTACCGATTTCTTCTGCGGCCGTGGCCAGGATTGGTACCTGGATGACCTGATAGGGGGTTTCTTCTTCCTCGGGAACGGCTACATGGGAATCTGCCAACAAAATTCCATCCTCCCTTATGCTGTGGATATATTTTCGATAGGCAATATCCGTAAGGGTTAAAAGCAGGGTTGGTTTTTCAACCTTTGGATATAAAATTTCCTGCTGGCTGATGATTACTTCCGATTTACTGGCTCCTCCTCTGGCCTCGGGGCCATAGGATTGAGATTGAATTGCGTTGTTACCATCTAGTATGGCAGCTTCGGCTAATATGATTCCACCAAGAATTAACCCCTGACCTCCAGAGCCGCTTAAACGTATTTCATGCTGGTTTATCATATTATCTCTCCTTTTTAAATCGATTTATAATCTTTAAATATTCCTCAGTGTATTCCGGCTCCTGGATATTTTTGAATTCTCCAATGATAATTTTTCCTTCTTTTTCTTCAGGAGATAGCTTTGCAGCTGCCTTTACATCAATGGACTGTTCCTTTAAGTCATTCATCATATCTACAGCCGAGCCCTTTCGATTTTTTCTACCGTAATACGTCGGGCAAATACTGACCGCATCAACCAATGAGAAGCCCTTATTGGACAGTGCCCTTTCAATCAGTTTAATTAAGGGAGCAGTATGATAAACCGTTCCTCGGGCCACATAGGTAGCCCCTGCCCCATCCACCAGCTTGCAAATGTCAAAGGCCTTGTCGATGTTGCCAAAGGGAGCAGTGGTACCGTATTGTGCCGTAGGGGTGGTGGGAGAATATTGACCTCCGGTCATCCCATAGATATTATTATTAAATACAATGGTTGTAATGTCAATATTTCTTCTGGCAGTGTGGATCAAATGATTTCCTCCTATGGCAGAGCAATCACCGTCCCCAGTCACAACAATGACCTTTAGTTCAGGATTAGCCAGCTTTACACCGGTGGCAAAGGCCAAGGCTCTGCCATGGGTGGTATGAAGGGTGTTAAAATCCATATAGCCGGGGGCCCGGGAGGAGCAGCCAATTCCCGATACAATACAGACCTTTTTTTTATCATACCCTAGGTTTTCAATTGCCTGGGCCAGGGCCCTCATTACAATACCATGACCACATCCCGGACACCAGATATGGGGTAGTCGATCCATTCTAAAGTTATTTTGTATTAATTCGCTACTCATCCTAACGATACCTCCCTGATTTTCGATAATATTTCCCTGGGAGACATGGCTTCTCCATTGACCTTACCAAGGGGAAAGACCTGGGCCCTTCCGGCAGCAATCCGCTCAACCTCTTGGGCATATTGGCCTAAATTTAATTCAGGGACAATAATTCTGTCTGTCTTTTCAATCAAGGTGCGTATTATCTTTTCAGGGGAAGGCCAAAGGGTGATAGCTTTAAATAACCCAACCTTGATCCCTTCAGATCGGGCCTGGATGACTGCACTTTTTGCAGAACGATAGGTTCCTCCGTAGGCCAATACAAAGAACGCTGCATCCTCCATATAGTCTATTTCATAGCGAAGAATGTCTTCAACATTATCACTGATTTTGTTCATGATACGTCTAAGTAATTGATCGGCAATTTTAGGATCATTAGATGGAAAACCAAATTCATCATGCATGAGGCCCGTCACATGGAAGTGAAAGCCTTCACCAAAGGCTGCCATAGGGGCCACAAGCTCACCCTCCCTTACTCGGTAGGCCATATAATCAGTATCTGTAATAGACGGCTTAATTCTATCGAATATTTCAATTTCATCTTCTGTCGGAATCTCAATTTTTTCCCGCATATGTCCTACGATTTCATCAAGCATTAAAAATACCGGGGTACGATATTTTTCGGAAAAATTAAAGGCTGTAATGGTTAAGTCAAAGGTTTCTCGAACGGAGGTGGGAGAAAGGGCAATAACTGGATGATCCCCATGGGTTCCCCATTTTGCCTGCATAATATCTCCCTGGGAAGGTGCTGTAGGTAAGCCGGTACTGGGACCTGCCCGTTGAACATCCACCACTACACAGGGTACCTCTGCCAAGGCAGCGTAACCAATGTTTTCCTGCTTTAAGGAGAAGCCGGGTCCACTGGTGGCGGTCATGGATTTTAATCCAGCCAGGGAACTTCCGATGATTGCAGCCATTCCGGCAATTTCATCTTCCATTTGAATAAATTTTCCCCCTATGACAGGCAGTTTTTGGGCGCATAGCTCGGCGATTTCAGTTGAAGGGGTTATTGGATAGCCAGCGTAAAATTTTAGGCCTGCCGCAATGGCTCCCTCTACACAGGCTTCATTTCCCTGCATTAATTTCACTACTCTTTTATTCATCTTTCTTACCCTCCAAGTAAATTGCATAGTCTGGACAGCGCAGCTCACAAAGTCCGCATTTAATACACTGCTCGATATTTACAATGGCAACCTTCTCATTCTTTAGCATTAATACCTGCTTGGGGCAAAATGCAACGCAGATGCCACAGCCCTTACACCATTCCTCCTTCAGTCTTAAGGTCTTTTCAGCCTTTTTGATGACCAACATTAACATCCCCCTTCAGAAGTTAGTATGATATCTCCTTAACAAAATCATAACAGATTTGGAGAAGTTATGCAATTTTTATTTCATAATTCTGAATATATTTTTAAATTTTGCAAGATCACCTTCAATTATTTTCAAATTTCATAGAATCCGCCACAATATTATCGCTGAAATGAGTTAAGGGTTGATTGTCCAAGTTTGCAGCTCTTGAAAGGCCTTATAATTGGTCAAGTCAAAATGTATGGGTGTAATTGAGACATATTTGGCCTCAATGGCGGCAATATCACTGGTTTTACATTGTTCCAGCTCTAAGGGTGTACCTGAAATCCAATAATGGGTATCTCCTGCGGGGTTCCTTTCCTCTGTAAAGACATTATCATACCTTCTTATGCCCAGGGTGGTCATTTTTACACCTCTAATTGACTCCCTTCGACAGGTTGGATAATTTATATTAAAGATTCTGGGGCAGGAACCGCTGATTTGAAGTATACTGCTTGAAATCCTGCAGATAAAATCAGCTGCATCATCAAAGGTATTAATTTTTGTCGAAGCCATCGAAACCGCTATGGCAGGAATGCCTAATATTGCCGCCTCTACCGCTGCTGAAACAGTACCGGAATAGATTACATCGGTACCCAAATTAGGTCCATTATTAATACCTGAAATAACCAGATCTGGTTTTCGGTCCTTTAGTATTACATCAACTCCCAGTTTAACACAGTCAGCAGGGGTTCCATCGATCTCGTAGGCCTCAAGGGCAGTATGATGGAAGTTTACCGGCTTTATCTTCAGAGGCTTATGGAGGGTAATGGAATGACCCTTGGCACTTTGCTCCTGACTGGGAGCTGCCACAATGACCTGACCTGCCTCCTGTAATTTTATTGCCAGACGCTGTATTCCCTCTGCAAAAATTCCGTCATCATTGGTAACTAATATCCGCATTTTTTTTACTCCTTTCCTAAACTAATTCATAGAAGCGCTAAGTAAGGTCAATAATATGTGTTAGTAAAATGATTATAATGGGGTGATAATTTGATTCAAATAGATGATGCAGGAAGCGGCAGTCTTCTGGGAGGCACCATTATCGGTGCCTATCGGGTTGAAACTGATGAATATTATTATGATGTGATTCCCCTTGGGTTTTATCAGGGAGAGCCCTTTCAAAAAAAGGAGTACATCAATTATGTAGTTGAAATTGTAAAAAAACTCTTTGATCAGCTGAGGGTGACCAAGGATGAAAAAATAGAGGTTTGCAGGGGCTATATGTTTGAGGCCCTCAATAAATGGCTTAAGGAAGAGCAGTATCATTTTATCAATACAAAAATTGGTGATCCCCTTCAATCGGCCATTGAAAAGAGCTTTGATGACTATGCCATCGGACTGGGACTCCCTAAGGAATTTATTTCCTATACCAAATATCCCTTCCACTTTCACCGTATTTTAAAATGGGTCTATGCTGACTATCAACAGCGAAGCAGTCTTTGCAAAACCGGTTGGAAAAGCTGGAAAAAGTATAATGACCTACCCATTACCATAGGCGAAGAATATATTAAAAATAAAGATTGGATTTGTTTAAAATGCAATCAGCCAATTCCACGCCACAGTAAGGCAGCTGTTAAAAGCTATGTAACAAATCGGGTTTATAAAATTTATGTTCACCCTTATTGTACATAATAAACATAGCAGCTAAGGAATGAATTTCCTTTTAGAAAGCCCCTAATTATTCCGGTTTTAGGCAGTCAGTTCGCTACTCCTATGCGAAACTTCCGGATTTAGGGGCTTTGGATAGGTTATATTTTACACAGGATGGGTTTGATCCTGCTCATTGTAAAGGGTTCCCTCTATTTTATATTTTTTTTCCCAACGCTTTCTAAAAAAAGCCATGGCAACCTGCGGGAAAAGGGCATAGGACAGTATATCCTCTTCCTGCTCAAGGTATTCCTTCATTTCTTCTCTAAAGGTTTCCAACTGGGGAGGAATTAAATCTGCTGGTCTAGTTGTAATCACTGGCTCCTTACCGATTATTTTTTCCTTGATTTCATTGGATATAGGAGCTGAGGGGCTGCCATAGAGACCACGTACATAATCCTTTATTTCCTTCGGTACCATTTTGTATCTTTCACCGATAATCACATTAAAGACAGCCTGAGTACCTACCATTTGGCTCATAGGAGTCACCAGGGGCGGATATCCCAAATCTTCACGAACTCTAGGAACCTCAGCCATGACAGCATCTAGACTATCGAGCTTGTTTTGTTGTTTAAGCTGAGAAATTAAATTTGAAAGCATACCACCAGGTATTTGATTAACCAGGGTATTAATGTCTACCCCCAGTACCTTGGGATTAATAAGGCCCTTTTCAAGGTATTGATCCTTTAAAGGCTTGAAATATTCAGTAATTTCGTTTAGGTTGGTCAATTGAATACCTGTATCATATTCAGTGTCCTTAAGGGTGGCAACTAGAGCTTCGGTTGGAGGTTGAGAGGTACCCATGGACAGGGGCGAAATGGCAGTATCAATGATATCGACCCCGGCCTCAATGGCCTTCAGGTAGGTCATTGAAGCAACACCGCTGCTATAGTGGGTATGGAGCTGAATCGGTAACTTAACGGCTTTTTTTAATTCCTTTACTAGATCATAGGCTACAAAGGGAGTTAAAATTCCTGACATATCCTTAATACAGATGGAGTCAGCCCCCAGCCCTTCCATTTCCTTAGCCTTGGCAACATAATAGGGTATGTTGTGAATGGGGCTAATGGTATAGGATAAAGCACATTGGGCGTGACCACCAGCCTCTTTAATAGCCTTCAGTGCAACCTCCAGATTCCTTACATCATTGAGGGCATCGAATATTCGTATGATATCTATTCCATTGGCAACAGATTTTTTGATAAACTCGATTACCACATCATCGGCATAATGCTTATAGCCCAGTAGATTTTGCCCCCTCAGCAGCATTTGAAGCTTTGTATTTTTAATGTGCTTCCTTAACTTCCTGAGTCTTTCCCAGGGGTCCTCGTCAAGATACCTTAAGCAGGCATCAAAGGTGGCACCTCCCCAAACCTCCATGGAATGATACCCTACCGTGTCCATTTTTTCAGCTATGGGCAGCATTTCCTCTGTGCTCATGCGTGTTGCCAAAAGGGACTGATGTGCATCTCTGAATACTGTTTCTGTAATCTTAATTTTTGCCATCATATTACCTCCTATTTTTTGCCATAGATTTTCAAGGCTTTTCTTTTACACCCTATCGAGGCCGATCATTTCTACTTCTTTTCAACCATGACGATCATAGGGGGATGATTATTTTGATTATAATATACTGTTTTAGTTACAATATAGGTTTTAGCAGGCAAGGCCGATAAAAAGCTTAAAAGGGCGGTCTTTTCCTCCTGACCACCCCGATGGCCGTAATAGATCATCAGGGAAAGGATGCCACCAGGCTTTAATAGGTCCAGGGTTCCTTCAAGGGCCAGTATACTGGTTTCCGGCCTGGTAATAATAGTGTGATCCCCTCCGGGCAGATACCCGAAATTAAACATGGCAGCATCAATTGGCTCCTGGATATATGTAAGTACATTTTCGTGGCCGTCATGGATTAGTATAATCTCTTTCCTGGTTTCTAATCCTTCCTCTATCAG
Source organism: Alkaliphilus crotonatoxidans (assembly GCF_054658015.1). Classification (NCBI taxonomy): domain Bacteria; kingdom Bacillati; phylum Bacillota; class Clostridia; order Peptostreptococcales; family Natronincolaceae; genus Alkaliphilus; species Alkaliphilus crotonatoxidans. Next base: position 869,437 of record NZ_BAAHXS010000006.1, on the reverse strand, counting down.
CAGCCTTTGGGTTGCTTTAACAGCGGCCTCCTGAATATCAAAGCTGTAAACTTTTCCCTCTGGCCCCACCAAACGGGCTAAAAATAAAGTATCATGACCATTACCCATGGTACCGTCCATTACGACAGAGCCAGGAGCTAATTTCCTTTCCAGCAGCGCCTGTACAAAATTTGTTCCCCAGGTAATTGAATTGTGCATTTGATTCACTCCTGTCTGCTGCCTTTACATTTTCTACTGAAAAATTCCTTTACATCGCAATAAAAAAGCTGCTGTGCTTCAGGCCGAGGCTTCAGTCCTTCATGGGCTAAAAACGCTGTAAGGGTGCTATGACCTTCAATAAATACCTCTGAAATACCCATTAAATCCAGCAGATTCAAGGTGGCCCTTAAAAGACCATCGCCCAGGCCAAGGCCCCGTTCTGATTTTTTTATATACAGGTACTTGATTGTGGCCCTCTCGGCTGGGTCAGCCTCTACTATGGCAAAGCCCAGCAGTGCATTGCCATCCTTTATTATCATAAAAAAAGCCGAATCTGTTGTTTTTTCTTGTGGTGCTAATCCCTCTTCCTGACAAAATAAATCAATTAAAGAATACTCCTGGGATGATGCCCTTTTCATTTCTATCAACAAATCACAACCTTTCGTCTTTCCACCTACATTATACACATTTTCCATTTTTAATTCAAAACTGATATAAATTTAAAATGTGGGTTTTACAAGGGCTTTGTAATTGTTACAATTTTTTTAGATATTGAATTTCCTCTCGATTAAGCAGTCGCCACTGGCCTTCCCTTAAGCTACCCAGGGTTAATTTTCCTAGCTTCACCCGTTTTAGTTCAATTACAGGGTGTCCAATGGCATCACACATTTTACGGACTTGACGATTTCGACCTTCCCGAAGGGTAATTTCCACAAGACAGTTTCCTTCCCTTTTAGAAAGAATATTGATTTTAGCGGGGGAGGTAATATAATTTTCTATTTTAAGTCCCCTTTCGAAGGCTCGTAATGCCTCAGCAGAAGGTTGTCCCTTTACCAATGCCCGGTATACCTTTTCCACCTTAAATTTTGGATGGGTTAACCGATAGGTTAATTCACCGTCATTGGTAAGCAAAAGAAGACCTGAGGTATGATAATCCAATCTTCCCACTGGAAAAATTCGTTGAGGTACCTCGACCAGATCTGTGACCTTTCTTCGATTAAATTGATCCTGAACGGTGGTTACATATCCCTTGGGTTTATTCATTAGAACATAAATCAGTGTTTCCTCAATTTTGACAATATGATTATTATAGGTGACCGTGTCTTGCTCTGGATCAATCTGAAAGCCCATTTCGGTAATTACCTTGCCGTTGACCAAAACCTTACCTTCGGCTATAAGGGCTTCAGCACCCCGTCTTGAGGCAACGCCTCCCAGGGCTAAAAATTTTTGTAATCTCAATTGCTTCACCTCACTATTTTATCGGGCAATATTTCTCCATTGCTCAAGGATTATTCTAGCAAATAACGGGCCTTATAAAAAGGATTTTCAGTTATAGATGGGAAATTATTAAAATAATTTCCTTGGAAATACTCAAATTTCAACATTTTTATTACTTTCGACAACAAAAGTCGTACAATCTTTTAAAAATTAAGTTGTTGAATATTTTATTTTTCCCCCTTTGTTTGATCAATACACAAATTTATGATGGTATTTTTACCTTGTCGGTAGTACGCCTTAAAAACTAAAAATTTAGCAAATTATGGACAAATTTTACTTGGAGCGGCTATAATAATAGGTAAGTGTTAAGAAGGGAGTGTTTATGAATGGCAAAGGATAGTTCCTTTGATATTGTTTCAAAAATTGATTTAATGGAGGTTGATAATGCAGTCAATCAAACTGCAAAGGAAATTTCCCAGCGTTTTGACCTGAAAAATACCAATACCCAGATTGAAAGAAGAGATGATGAAATTGTCATTAACGCTGAAGATGATTTTAAGTTAAAGAATGTTGTAGACATTTTTCAGACAAAAATGACAAAACGAAATCTTTCGCTTAAGGCCTTGGAATATGGAAAAATTGAACATGCCCTTGGCGGAAGGGCCAAGCAGGTGATCAAGCTCATGCAGGGAATCAGTAAGGACCAGGCTAAGCTGATAATTGCCACCATCAAGGATTCTAAGCTAAAGGTTCAGGCCTCCATTCAGGGTGATACGGTACGGGTAACAGGAAAAAACAAGGATGATTTGCAGGCGGTTATTCAGCTTCTGAAGACAGCAGACCTGCCCATCAATCTACAATTTACCAATTATCGTTAGATTCATACATTGAAAAGCACCGGTCAGACATAAGGCCGGTGCTTTTCAATGCTAAATAAGACCCAACTGCTTGGTCATAAATATCCACAAAAATACAGTTACACTGGAAAGGGCCGAACCCCATACAACCAATTGGCCTGCCAGCTCAAAATCTGCATTCATCTGTTGGGCCATGGTAAAGGAAGAAACCGCTGCAGGGGCTCCTAACAAAATAATAATGGAAAGAAGCTCGACATTTCTTAGGCCCAGCATGATGGCCAGGGTGATCCCTACCAGAGGGACAATAACCAGCTTGCCGCAAATTCCGATTGCCAACTGCTTAAAGTATTGTGGTGCCGAACGAAAGGTAAAGGAGCCGCCCAGTACAATTAATGAAAAGGGAGTTGCAATTTGTGCTACATCGGATATGGTTTTTTCTAAAAATCCCGGCAGTGAAATACCAATAAGCATGGCCGCACCACCGGTTAAAACCCCCCATATGAGCGGGTTTTTGGCAATCCCCTTTACAATTTTGCCTAGATCAGCCTTTTCACCACAATATACTTCCAGTATGATGACAGCTAGAATATTAAATAAGGGAATGACAATGGCTGTTAAAAGAGATACGGTTCCTGCCCCCTCTTCTCCGTATAGGGAAATGGCAATGGGTAAACCGAATATAATAAAATTGCTGCGGAAGATAGACTGAATTAGAACACCTATTTTTTTGCGATCTGCTTCCATATGGGGAATCAGTAGGCAAAGCAGTAAAAAGATGGTGCCGATAATCAAGGTTGTAAAGACGATTAGCCTTAAATCAAATATATTGCCCACATTGATCTGATAAATGTTTTTAAAGAGCAGAATCGGTAAAAATACCTTAAAGCACAAATCATTTAATTTTTTTAAATCCTTCTCTTTAAAATTAAAAATTCGTTTAATACCATACCCCATTCCGATCATCAGGGTTAGCGGTAATACTGCGTTAAGTGATAGAATGAAATTTTCCATGGAACTGCTTTCCTTCCCTTTTACTTTACGACCATTTAATCAAAGGTTCTTTTTTTATGGTACCATGGTCTATCGCTATATGCAATTCCCAAGTTTTAATCAAAAAGAGGGTTAAAATAAAATTAGATGTAATACGGCTCTAAAAAGAATACCCACTAAGGCGGCTTGTATGGCTGGCTTTGCCACCGATACGGTTTTTGGTCCCGCTGAAAGCAGCAGGGCTAAGCCAACGGGGTCTAGCGTATTGATTGTCATGCCGGCCATACGGTTCAGCTCCAAGGGAGTTAGCCCTCCCTCTTGAATCAATTCCAATGTTACCGCCATCATAGAGGTTCCACCTGCCAGATATTTGGTAACCATGGGAAGCACAGCAATTCCAGGAATGCCAATTTGGGTTAATAGCGGAGAAAGCAGCCTTTCCATTAATGTAATGACGCCTGTTTCCCTGAATATATTCACAAGAAAGACAGCTAATATCAAGGGAACAATGGATTTTACAACAATTTGAAGTCCCTCTTCGCCGCCGGCAAACATAGATTGAATTAAGCTTCGTTTGGATCGATTAAGGGAGTGGCCCTGATAGGTGGCAGACACACCCCTTTCAGCCCCCGTCAGGCGATAGGCAATGAAGCCCGATAAGAGTCCCCCCAGAAGGGAGCTCATTAGAACTACTGGAATATTTAAGCCCACAACGGCTAAAGGAAAGGTGGCATTGGCCTGAGACATAACCAAAATAGCTGCCAGGGTGGCAGAGCGCATGCTATCTGTTATATTTTCATCATGCTCCATTATTTTCAGGGTAGCAATGGGAGCAGCAAAGTTGATTAGTAATATTTGCAAGATGGCAAAGACACCTAACCCCGGTAATCCAAACAGGATTAAGACAGGGGACACCAGTACGGCAAGCCTTTGAAGCAGGCCACGGTCCTCCAGGGTTCTCATCAGAGCCATCATAATTACCATAATAGGCAATAATGTATATAGGGTAAGGTTTATGCCGGTTTCTCCTGATCTGATCATTAAATTGAGTACATCGGTCATTGATTCTCCTCCTCAGTCTGATACTTCGTGGTTTAAGTAAAAGATTATTATACCATATTAAAATGAATTTAAGTAATTGTTTTTAAATCAAAAGGGGAAACACATTTTTGTATCTCCCCTTCCCTTATATCATCTGGATCAATTTTCCTCACCGGCTTAGTATCAATATCTTTATAGCCCATGGGAGAATAATTTAAAAACCATAGCCCTTTGGACAGACTGCAATGATAAATGATATCCTTCAGGCTTCATTTCATTTGACAGCCTATATTTTATAGAGATACCACTTAGAGGTATTAATTTCATGTCTAAGCTCAAATAGCTTTATTTCTCCCTGAATACAGGTTTCACAGGTATATTTGATCATGGTGTTTCCTGCGAATTTGTCCAGTTCCCGCTTAATCACCCGGTCTACCTTAATGATGGTATATTCATCATCTTCATTTAAAAATCGAAACCGAACTGGCCTGCCATTTCCTTCGGGATCAAATTTCGTTAATATCTCGATTGGTTTTCTGAGAAGCTTCACCCAATTCACCTCCTAAAGTAAGCTGGTCATCATAGGATATTCCTCTTCCCCTACCCCTCCTAAAAGAGGCCGAATTTCACCATCAACAAAAATTCCCCTGACAACAGAGTCCTTTCCGTATTTTTTCCGGATGGAATCAACTGCTTGATCCAGGGCCCGATTTTTTTCTTCACCCTGATTCATGAAAAAGGAAAGCTGCCTGCTGGTTTCCACTGTCAGTTCTCCCAGATGAACCCCTAGATGCCGCAATGCTTCCCCCTGCCAGGCTTCATCAAATAGATCCTTGACAGCTTGATAAATTTCATTGGTAATGTCGGTGGGTGAAAATAGCCGCCTTTGATGGGAATAGCTTAAAAATGCCGTATTTCTAAGGGATACAGCCACAACACGGCAATGAAAACCACTGGCCCTTAGCCTTAAAACCACAGATTCTGTTAAAGAAAGTAAAATTTTATGGGCTGTTTCCCTGTCTGTAACGTCAAATTTGATGGTACTGCTATGGCCCATCCCCTTCATTGGGGTATAGGCTCCGTCGTAAACAGGGGAAGCCTCAATTCCGTTGGCATAGGACCAGATAAGCTGACCAAAGGATTTCAGCTTTCCCGTCAGTAGTGAAAGGTCTGCCGTGGCCAGGTCTCCGATGGTGTTAATATTTAGGTCCTTTAGCTTTTTGGTGGTTTTACGGCCCACCATATATAGCTCCTCAACCGGCAAGGGCCACATTTTTTCCTTTATTTCATGGGGCCAAAGGGTGTGAACCTGGTCGGGCTTTTTAAGCTCCCCTGCCATTTTAGCCAAAAGCTTATTTTCAGCAATACCAATATTAACAGTAAAGCCCAGCTCTTTTTTTATTTTTTCCTTAATCTGGTGGGCCAGCACCACAGGGTTTCCATAGTCCCCTGTCATCCCGGTATAGTCTAGAAAAAATTCATCCACCGAGAACCTTTGAATAGTAGGAAAATATCCCTTCAATAGCTCCCAAAGGGCGTTACTGCACTGCATATAAAGCTGATAGTTGGGTGGAACCACCTTTAAATTAGGACACTTTTTCCTTGCCTGCCATAAAACCTCCCCCGTTTGAATACCAAAGGCCTTGGCAGGAATGCTTTTGGCCAGAACAATCCCCCGTCTGTCTGCCAGGGAGCCTCCGATAACAGAAGGAATCTTTCTTAAATCCAGCCGGCTTCCCTGCTGTAGCTGATAGGCTGCTTGCCAGGAAAGATAGGCTGAATTGACATCAATATGCATAATGACCTTTTTCATAATGTCACCACCCTCCATCAGAACATATGTTCTTATTTATTATATCACCGAGGCTGCCTAAATAGAACAAATATTCTCTTTGTAAATGTTGCCAAATTTCCATAATTTATAAAAAAAAGAATCCTTGTTAAGGATTCTAAATATGACGATTTACTTGTTATGATTAATTTCATCCATCAGCTCCGTTAGCTCCATCCACCGCTCCATGGTCTCTTCCAGTTTTTGCTGCAATACTTCCTGTTGTTCCAGTAGGTCTTGAAGCTCTTGATAGTTACTTCCGGCCTGATCAATGGCATTTTGTACCGATTCCAGCTGAAGCTCCAGGTCTGCAATGACTCCCTCAATTTGATCATAATCTCTTTGATCTCGATAGGAAAGCTTTTTCAGTTTTTCTTTGGCGGGTTGCTGGCGCTCTTCCTTTGGCCCTTTTTTAGAGGCTTCCCTGGGCTCCTGAGGCAGATTTTCCCTGCGCCATTGAATATATTCCGAATAGCTGCCATGGTAGTCTTGAATTTTTCCATTGTCTTCAAATATAAAAAGATGATCTGCAACCCGATCTAAAAAATATCGATCATGGGAAACCACCACTACCGTTCCAGGGAAATACTCCAAATAATCCTCCAGAATGGTCAGGGTATGAATATCCAGGTCATTGGTTGGTTCGTCCAACAAAAGTACATTAGGGGCTTCCATCAGCTTTCTTAAAAGGTATAGTCTTCTTTTTTCACCTCCGGAAAGGGCTGCAATGGGGGTCCATTGGGCTCCCGGCTGAAATAGGAAGCGTTCCAGCATTTGAGCAGCGGTAATTTTTGTACCATCGGCGGTTTCAATGTATTCTGCCGCTTCTTTAATGTATTCAATCACCCTAAGGTTAGGGTCCAGCTCAAGGCTTTCTTGATCATAATAGGAAATTTTAACGGTTTGACCAACCTCAATTTCTCCACTTGTGGGCGAAAGCTTTCCAGCCAGGATGTTCAGCAGGGTTGACTTCCCTGCCCCGTTTTTTCCCACAATACCTACTCGTTCTCCCGGCGTAAAGACATGGGTAAAGTCTTGAATAATCATCTGATCGTTATAGGCCTTACTAATATTTTTAAGCTCAATGACCTTTTTGCCTAATCGCTGAGAGCCTACGGATATTTCCAGCTTCGCCGATTCCTGGGGAAGCGTCGCCCCTTGAAGGCTTTCAAAACGTTGGATTCGAGCTTTTTGTTTGGTGCTTCTGGCCCTGGCACCTCTTCTGATCCAGGCCAGCTCCTTTTTAAAGAGGGCGGCGTGCCTTCGCTGAAGGGCCCTTAGGCTTTCCTCCCGTTCTGCTTTTCCTTCTAAAAAGGCCTCGTAATTACCCTGGTAGCTATAGAGGGCTCCTTCGTCCAGTTCAATGATTCGATTTACCACTCGATTTAAAAAATAGCGGTCATGGGTAATTAATAAAAGGGCACCCTTCCTTCTTTTTAAGTAGTCTTCAAGCCACTCGATTGTTTCATTGTCGATGTGATTGGTGGGCTCGTCCAAAATCAACAGCTCTGATGGTTGAATCAGGGCTCTGGCCATGGCAATTCGCTTTCGCTGTCCTCCGGAAAGGGTTTTAATAATGGCGGAAAAATTGGTAATTCCAAGCTTCGTTAATACAGCCTTTGCATTGGCTTCAAGCTCCCATCCTCCCTGTAGATCCATTTGATGGGCCAGTTCGGCCAATTTCTTTTGCAGACTGGGCTCCTGCGGAAGGGCAGACAGGTCATTGACCACCTGTTGGTATTGAAAAACCAGCTCCATTAGGGGATTATCACTATGGAAAACCTGCTCAAGAACTGTGGAATCAGGGTCAAATTCAGGATTTTGAGGTAAATATTCAATTCTTACCTGATGATTTAGAATTCGACGACCCTCATCAGGCTCCAGTGGGCCTGCAATAATTTTAAGCAGTGTGGATTTTCCAGTTCCATTAATACCAATTAGTCCGATACGATCCGATTCCTGTATGCCAAGGGTAATATTTTTAAACAAAGGCTTTTCACCGTAGGCCTTACTTATATTTTCAACAGTTAATAAATTCATCTTCTTAACCTGCCTATCTTATTTTTTCTCACTACATCATTATACTGGATTATGACACAATTTAAAATACCTGACAGACCAAAAGGTTTATCAGGTATTTTAAACGACTATATTAGCTTTTCATCATAGATCTTAAGCAGATTTAAGCGGTCAATTTTATTTTTAAGGGCCTTTGTGTCGGTGGTATAGAGGTTCAGCTCCTGCATACGTTTGAAATAATCTGAGCCTGCAAAGGTATATCGTTTCTTTAAGCCTGCTTCCTCTTGAATTTCTTCGTTGGCGCAGGCGATTAAATCACCTGAAGCAATGGTTCTGGGGAGCTCCAAAAGAGGCATGCCCAGTCCCAGACGAATGCTATTATGACCCGCCAAGCTGCCTGTTACAATGGCTTCAGTATGGCCAACAAAAAGCCCTGCCTTTTCACCGGCACATAACAGGTTATCTAATTGATTTACCTTCATGGCATTGTTACGGGGAGCAATCGATAGATATCGGATGGAATTGCCGATTCCACCGGCATAGGGGTCTACATATTTTGCATTTTCCAGCCCCTTAATGCTTCTTAATTTTTCGAGGGGATAAAAGGGAGCCATCAGCTTTGCATGGCCCGTATCCAATAAAATAAGATTTTCGGCGTAATCCTTCAAAGCATATTGCTGGCATACCTTCATATCTAATTTATCAAGATTAATATCTTTCTTAGGAAGCGGGATAATGTATACACCCTTCTCGTTCAATTCCTTTACAATTTCCTTTGACAGAGAATCCTTACTTAGCTTACAGGATCCACTGAAGGCGCCATAGGAACCACTTGCCCGTTGACCTAAAATGTCTTCAACGCCTGCCCGCTGACTGATGCTGACCCTGGGGCCAAAGGAGGGGCAGCGAAGAACACACATGGCGCACCCATTCCCATATTTCAAGCAGTTTCCCATGGGACCCGTTGAACCTGTGGTTTCAATAAAGGTATCCCCCTCAACAACCTCATCGTTTTGCAGCTTGATTGCGGTGATCCGCTGATCCTTTTTAACAATATCAGTAACCCTGTGTTGCAGGTATAGATGAATTCCCATGGAAAGGAGGAGCTTTCTGACCTGTGGTTCAATGATGGTTACGTCATAAAGGCTGGCATGTTTATGTCCTGGAAAATCAAGCTTTTTATGGCGGGCACATTGGTCTGTAATGGCAAACAGTTCACCGGCACCTAATAAAATAGATTCCTCGGCGGCAGTATAGCGACCATTGTTTCTCATGATACCGCCTACATTACCCAGTCCCAAGAGCATATCGGTTCTTTCGTACAGATGAACCTCTCCCCCTGCTTTTTTGGCTGTGATTGCAGCGGCACATCCAGCCCAACCTCCGCCTATGATTATAATTTTAGACACCTTAATCCTCCTCCTTATTTATTATGCGTTATTTGGGTTTTACAGGATCGTATTGGAATTCCATCAGCATCGTAGACAATACAGGCCCCGCATATTCCTTCCCCACAACAGATTTCTTTATTGTTTGTCAAGGCCATTTTGACATCAAATTCGTTTAAAATGGGGAAGAGACTTTCTTGTAAATAATCAGACCCCCCCAGCATGACCAATTGATAATTTCCATTATATAGGTGGCTGTGGAGCAGGGCTCTACCTTCAGGACTATATAGATTACAATTTTCTTCTAATACGTTGGCCTTTGTATAGACTTTAATCAGGTTGGTGTTGGAAGTGCCTTTATCAATTATAACGTCTACCTGATTTTGATTACGCAATAAATAATTGATGGTCAGAACCGCTGGTGCCTGGGCAATTCCCCGTGTGATAACAAGACATTTGCTTTTACTGGTTTTTTTCAGATGCTCTAACCCAAAGAGGCCATTCCAATAAGGGCCGCGAATTAAAAGCTGATCGGTAACATCTTTAATGGATTGAGTTTTTACACCATGAATTTCAACAGCAATTTTTATTTGATCCCGTTGGTCATCCACGTCCATGATGGAGATAGGTATATCAAAATAATGTTCCAAATTTTTGTTTCGAATAAAAATATAAGAACCTGGCTGCTTTAACTGCCTTGCCAGGGTATGGTGGGTCTTTAGGGTAAATAGTAGTACATTTTTTCCCACCTCTTCCCGCTCAATAATGGTAGTCTCTTGAAATGTTCTTGAATCTTTCTTTTTATAATTTAAAAAATGAAATTCCTGATATATACAAACACCTCGCCAGTTGCAATCACAGTAGGATTTTCCCTTCAAGCGGGAGCAAGTAATACAATTATTCATTTCGGCCAAATAACAAGGACAATATTCACTGCCTGCGTCAATACACTGATCCCCTTCAATCCCCATACTTTCACTCCTTTCTTTGAATCCCTCACATAATAGCATATTTTTTTCTGCTTCATATTGTTACTGTCATTTTAATTGCAAATATTCTTCTATTTATAACTTTCTTAAAACTTCTATTCACCACTTTTTATAATTAATAATATGATGAAGTAGACTCTAGTGTGAGGTGATTATATGTATTATTCTTTTAGACCGTGTCCTCCGGGTACGATACCTTATATCATCAAACCGGGAGATACTTTTTATCGTATTGCCATGCAGTATAACATCACTGTGTCGGCGTTAATTGCGGCAAACCCCACAGTGAACCCTAATTATCTAGTTGTTGGACAGCAAATATGTATACCAATGAGCCATCCGCATCCAGCTTGCCCAGGAGGAAACTACTATACCATACGTCCTGGCGACACACTCTACAGTATTGCAAGACTATTTAATGTGTCGGTGGATAGTTTAGTTGAGGCGAATCCTGGAATTAACCCGTACATGTTATATCCAGGTCAGGTAATTTGTATTCCAGGTAGACCAACACCGCCACCGCCAAGCACCTGTCCGGCGGGAACAACGGCCTATACCATCCGCCCAGGGGATACCTTCTTTAGCTTGGCTCAACGCTTCAATACAACCGTTGAGGCCATTCAAAGGGCAAATCCCGGTGTAGACCCAAATAATTTGCAAGTTGGTCAAAGAATTTGTATTCCGGGTACACCAACACCGCCACCGCCAAGCACCTGTCCGGCGGGAACAACGGCCTATATTATCCGTGCCGGAGATACCTTCTTTAGCCTAGCTCAACGCTTCAACACAACCGTTGAGGCCATTCAAAGGGCGAACCCTGGGGTAGACCCCAATAATCTGCAAATTGGTCAAAGAATTTGTATTCCAGGTACACCAACACCGCCGCCGCCAGGACCCTGTCCAGCGGGAACAACGGCCTATACCATCCGTTCAGGAGATACCTTCTTTAGCTTGGCTCAACGCTTCAACACAACCGTTGAGGCCATTCAAAGGGCGAACCCTGGGGTAGATCCACGGAATCTGCAAATTGGCCAGGTGATTTGTATTCCAGGTACACCAACACCGCCACCACCAGGGGGCTGTCCTTCAGGAACAACGGCCTATACCATCCGTTCAGGAGATACCTTCTTTAATTTGGCTCAACGCTTCAATACAACCGTTGAAGCCATACAGAGGGCGAACCCCGGTGTAGACCCCAATAACCTGCAAATTGGTCAAAGGATTTGTATTCCAGGTACACCAACACCGCCACCACCAGGGGGCTGTCCTTCAGGAACAACGGCCTATACTATCCGTGCTGGGGATACCTTCTTTAACCTGGCTCAACGCTTCAATACCACCGTTGAGGCCATTCAAAGGGCGAACCCCGGTGTAGACCCCAATAATCTACAGATTGGTCAAAGAATTTGTATTCCAGGTAGACCAACACCACCACCGCCAGGGGCCTGCCCATCAGGAACAACAGCCTATACCATCCGTTCAGGGGATACCTTCTTTAGTTTGGCTCGACGCTTCAATACCACCGTTGAAGCCATTCAAAGGGCGAACCCTGGAGTCGACCCCAATAACCTGCAAATTGGTCAAAGAATCTGTATTCCCAACTAAATAAAGCATAAAAAAATCCGGTAAATTTACCGGATTTTTTTAAATCTATAGAAAAGTCCTCACTTAAAATATTTAATGAAAGAGAACTTTCCGTATATATATTTCACAAAGTCCTCCTTAAAAGTCACCAAAGGAAGCCTTTGTTCTTTTACATTACATCTGATAAGAGTCGCAGGGCATTTCTATAGCATAGCTTTTCAATTTCGATAGATGAAAAGTGGTTTTTTTCCAAGGTTTCTATAAGGTTATTGAAATATGAAAAATTTTCAATTTCTAAAGGGCAGCTAATCCCATCAAAATCTGACCCCAGAGCCAGTACGTCAATTCCAGCAATTTTTTTTATATGTCTTATATGATGAAGGATATCTTCAATCTTACTAATTTGCCCATTGCCTAAAAAGGCAGCACAAAAATTGATTCCCATTACACCGCCCCTTTCAGCCAGGGCCTTGATCATATCATCAGTTAGATTTCTTGGGTGATTGGTAACTGAGCGTGCATTGGAATGGGAGGCTACAAAGGGTGTTTTTGAGTGCTTTAGTACATCGTAAAAGCCTTCGTCAGAAAGATGAGAAACATCAATTATTATACCAAGTCGATTCATCTCTTCAATCACCTGATGGCCAAAGGCAGTAAGTCCATGTTGTCTGTAGTTGGCATTGTAATTTGGGTAGCCTATTTCATTAGGGTAATTCCAGGTTAAGGTAATCAGCCTTACCCCAAGATTGTATAGCTTCTGCAGACGATCGAGGTGCCCTTCTAATACCGCCCCCTCTTCCACGGTTAAAAGGCTTGAAACCAGATTTTTCTCTTGATTGGACAAAATATCCTCATAGCTAAGGGCTGGCCTAAGATAGGAGGCATTTTTAGCCAATTCTTCTTGATAAAGACTATACATTTCAGTAAATACCTCATAGGGGCCTTTTCCCAACTTTTTTTCCTCCTCCATATCGATGAAAATTGCAAAGCACTGGGCTAAGGAATGACCAGCCTTCAGCTTTTTTATATCAATATGAAGGTCGTTGCAATAGAGGGCGACAGGTTCTTTAGATTTGTAAATCCGATGCAGCGTATCACAATGCCAATCTATTATCTTCATGAAAGCACTCCCTTTTGACTTGTTAAAATTTAGTAAGGCATACATTACAATTATGCCACAAAGAAAGTGTTGATGCAAAAAATAATAGTAAACATAACATTATTACGGTAAAATTTTCGTAAAAAATCCCTGCCAAATAAACAAGGTTTATTCAGCAGGTACTAAAAAAATAATGCAATATTAATTTCTTTTAAAGAATTTAATGATTTTATCCTTAAGTGTTAGCTTGGCAACATCCTCTTGGGCAATTAAGCTGATTGAGCCCAGTAGTTGATCTTCCAGATAAAAGTTGGCACTACCCAATTTTTGTCCTTTTTTTATGGGAGCCTCAATGGTATCCGGCATATCCAATATCATATTGAGCTTTGTCATTTCATCCTCCCTTAGGGGAAGTAAAAGGGCCTGATCAGCCAATACATTTAATCTTTTCTTTGTACCATTGGAAACCAAAATATTTCCTAATACCTGATCCTTTTCGGTGGCACCATGGGCCGTAAAAACCTTAAAGCTGTCGTCAAGTAATTTTGATGCCGTATTAAACCAGTCATGGTCGTTGAGAGTTATGGCAACCAACTGCATACCATTTCTTGTAGCCGAGGCCACCAGACAACGGCCTGCTTTTTGAGTATACCCGGTTTTAACCCCATCTCCCCCCTCATAATTGGTCAGAAGTTTATTTTTATTGGAAAAGTGTTTGTATTCGCTTCTTTCAGCTACCCAAAATCTTGTTGACACAATTTCCTTAAAAAGGGGCTGCTTTAAGGCGGCCTGGGTAATTAATGCCAGGTCATGGACTGTTGTATAATGTTGATCATGGTGCAGGCCATGGGGGTTCATAAAATTTGTGTGCAGGGCCCCTAATTCCGCTGCCCTTTGATTCATCAGGTTAGCAAAATTTTCAATAGAGCCGCCAATTTCTAATGCAATGGCAGTGGCGGCATCGTTTCCTGACCTTAGCATCAGACCATAGAGGAGGTCTTTCATAGATACCCGTTCGTTTGCCCTAAGGTAAATGGATGAGCCCTCTATTCCAACTGCCTCAGGAGGAATTTTGACCATGTGGTCAGGTGTTGTATTTTCTATAGCCAGAAGGGCGGTCATAATTTTGGTAGTGCTGGCCATAGGCATGGATTCATGTATGTTCTTGCCATATAAAACTCTGCCGGTGCTGACATCCATCACGATGGCTGCCTTTCCGGGGGCCGAAGTATAATCAGCTTCTTCACCGTAAACCATTGGCTGAGAAGCCAGCAGTATGACATCCATCACGATGGCCGTTTCCTCAGGAATCGAGGTATAATCAGCTTCTATACCATAAACCATAGGCTGTAATGCCAGCAGCATGACAAGTATAAGTAAACCGGTCCTTTTCAATAGCTTCACCTCTTATTTTAAAATAATTTACATTTTATTATTGGCAAAAGTCCTTTACAACATGCAAATAGAAAAGGCATGAATTTTAGAATAAAATTCATGCCTTTTTGCTGAGGACAGGTTTACTTTTTATTAGATTCCAGCTGTTGGTTGGTAAAGGAACCAGGCAATAGTTCGCCGCTGGTCTTGATATAATAATCACCATCTTTATTGCCCATTAAAACCTTAATTTGCAGTCCAAATTCTGCCATCACCTGTCGACATGCACCGCAGGGGGACGCATAATCGTCAATGTCAGTTACGACAGCAATCGATTCAATGTCGGTATGACCCTCACTGACAGCTTTAAATATGGCAGTTCTCTCAGCGCAGTTGGTTAAACCAAATGAAGCATTTTCAATATTACAACCGGTGAATATTTTACCGCTGGAGGTTTTTAAGGCAGCTCCAACCTTAAATTTTGAATAGGGCACATAGGCCTTTTCCTTAGCTTCCAAGGCCTTTTGTATCAATTCCTGCTCCC
The DNA here is from genome assembly GCF_054658015.1 of Alkaliphilus crotonatoxidans. Classification (NCBI taxonomy): domain Bacteria; kingdom Bacillati; phylum Bacillota; class Clostridia; order Peptostreptococcales; family Natronincolaceae; genus Alkaliphilus; species Alkaliphilus crotonatoxidans. The sequence continues at coordinate 854,305 of NZ_BAAHXS010000006.1, read as the reverse complement.
TTTCCTTTTCCATATTCTCACCTCATTTTAATATTATCTTTCAGCTTTATCATAGGGTTGACCCGATGCAGCCGGTGGTGTAGCCTTTCCTACAAAACCGGCCAGGGCAATCATTGTAAAGATATATGGAATCATTTGGATAAATTGACTTGGAATACCAATCCCCTGAAGTCTCATTTGTAGTGCGTCGGCAAAGCCGAAAAGTAATGCTGCCCCCATGGCTCCGAAGGGAGTCCATTTACCAAAAATCATGGCAGCCAGAGCAATAAAGCCTCTACCTGCAGTCATTTCCTTAACAAATACATTTAAGTCACCCAAAGACAAGCTGGCACCGGCTATTCCGGCCAGCATTCCACTGATGACAACATAAATGTATCTCAGCTTGATAACATTAACACCTACGGTATCGGCAGCACTAGGGTGTTCTCCAATGGCTCTGAGCTTTAAACCCGATGGCGTGTAATAAATAAACAAATGAACTGCTGCCACCAGAATTAGGGCAAAATAGACAAGCGGATTAAAGCCTCCCCACGAGGGTAGCTTTCTTACCTGTGGTGTGGTACCAGATACATTAAATAGTATTTGTAATAAAAAGACGGTTAAACCCGAAGCTAATATATTGATAGCTGTTCCGCTTACTACTTGATTGGCTTTATATTTGATACTGACTACTCCATGGATAAGGGCAAAAACACCGCCTGCCGCCATGGCGCCCAGTACGCCCAACCAGGGATTACCGGTAAAGTAAGAGACCACCACCGCTGCGAAGGCACCAATCAGCATCTTTCCTTCAAGGGCAATATTGACTATACCTGCCCTTTCAGACAAGAGGCCCCCAATGGCAGTAATAATTAGCGGAGTAGCAGCCCTAAGGGTTGCATAGATAAGGGATAGGTTAATTATATTATTCATTAGGCTACTCCTCCTTCTTTTCTCTTTTTCCTGACCCATCGTCTTACGATTTCATCTGCGGCCACAAAGAAAATAATTACCGCTTGAATTACAACGATTAAATCTACTGGAACATTGGTATTAAAATTCATCCAGGCACCGCCGTTGGAAAGAGCCCCGAATAATAAGGCACCTAAAATAACCCCAACAGGATGGTTTTTGCCCAGCAGGGCAACCGCAATTCCTTCAAAGCCAAAGCCCGGAGAAAAGCCTAGAATTAAGGCTCTGTCAAAGCCTAGCACCCGTTCAACACCGGCTAAACCAGCCAGGGCACCGCTGATTACCATGGCCAAAACGATCTTTTTATTTGAACTGATTCCACCATATTCAGCGGCATGGGGATTTAAGCCGACAGCCCTGACTTCATAACCGATGGTGGTTTTCCAAAGAAGATAATAAATAATAAGGCATGCCATAAGTCCAATTAAAAATCCTACATTTAACTTTGAATTGCTCCAGCTGACCAATTCTCCCAGACGGGTTAGTCTGGCTGATTCTAAGATTCCAACGGTTCTTGGGGTTTGACCGGGGGCTCGAAGCGGGCCAGCCACCATATAGCCAATCAATGCATAGGATATAAAATTCATCATGATCGTATTAATAACCTCATGAACACCCCTTTTAGCCTTTAAAATTCCAGGTATAAAAGCCCAAAAGCCACCTGCTGCCATACCTGCTAAAATTGTTAAGGGCAGGTGGAGTAGTTTTGGAAGTCCTGTAATGGCAACTCCTACATAGGCAGCTGCTAAGGCACCTACAAACATTTGTCCTTCCACGCCAATATTAAAAAGCCCGCACCGGAAAGCAAAGGCGACAGCCAGGCCTGTAAATAATAAGGGGGTTGATCTGGCCAATGTATTGGCAAATTTATTGAAATCACCAAAGGCCCCTTGAAATAGTGCTTTATAGGCTACAAAGGGGTTTTGTCCAATGGAGAGCATAATCAGACCACCAACTATTAGACCTAAAAAAATGGCGCCAATAGGGAGCAATAATTCTTTAATTTGTTCCACAAGCTTTTCTTTATTCATCACGACTACCTCCTGAAGGGGGGATGTTAGGGGTTGACTGATCCTTTACACCAGCCATTAATAAGCCCAGCTTTTCTTCTGTTGCATCCCTGGCATCTAGTATGGCAACAATTTCACCTTCGTAAATTACTGCAATTCGATCACTAAGACTCATAATTTCCTGAAGCTCGGCTGAAACCAACAGAACAGCCTTTCCATTATCCCGTTCCTTAACAATTTGCCTATGGATAAATTCAATGGCACCAATGTCAACTCCCCTTGTTGGTTGAGAAGCAATAATTAAAACAGGATCTATTTCCAACTCTCTGGCAACGATAATTTTTTGCTGATTACCACCAGAAAGGTTTCTTACATGTACTTCGCGATTAGGTGTTCTAACATCATATTTTTCTATTAGCTTGTCTGCATGACGGTTGATTTCATTGTAATTTAATGTGATCCCCTTGGCAAAGGGCTTCTTAAAATGACTACCTAAAATAGCGTTTTCACTGATTGAAAAATCCAATTCAAGACCACGTTTATGTCGATCCTCGGGAATATAGGCTACCAGCTCGTTTTTAATTTCCCGGGCAGTTTTTCCGGTAATTCTTTTATTATTTAAATAGACTTCACCAGATACGGGCTTTTTAAGCCCGGTCAACACTTCAATTAATTCACTTTGACCATTTCCCTCAACCCCTGCAATTCCCAATATTTCCCCTGATCTGACGGTAAAGGATATATTATTAACTGCAGGTAAATTTCTTTCATCTAAAGCAGAAACCGCTTCAACTCTTAAAACATCTTCACCGGCCTTAGCCTCCTGTTTTTCAACTCTTAGTAGTACCTGCCTACCTACCATCATCTCTGCCAAATGAGACGGCGATGTTTCTGATGTATTGACAGTACCAATGGTTTTTCCCCTTCTCATGACTGTTGCCCGGTCTGCTATCTCCATCACCTCATTGAGCTTATGGGTAATAAAAATAATTGACTTTCCTTGGTTGGTTAAGGTTTTCATAATATTAAACAATTCCTTAACCTCCTGAGGAGTTAAAACTGCAGTGGGCTCATCGAGTATAATGACATCGGCACCACGATAAAGGGTTTTTAAGATCTCAACCCGTTGCTGCATTCCAACGGTAATACTTTCTACCTTGGCTGTTGGGTCCACAGTCAGGCCATACTGCTTTGATAATGTCTCCACCTCTTTTATTGCCTTTGTTTTATTAAACCATAGCCCTGACCTGGGTTCACTTCCCAGCACAATGTTTTCAGTAACCGTTAAAGGAGGGACCAATTTAAAATGCTGATGAACCATTCCAATGCCAAGCTTAATTGCTTGATTCGGTTCATTAATCGTGATTTGACTTCCCTTATATGTGATTGTACCTTGATCAGGCTGATAGATACCAAAAAGAATATTCATCAGGGTGGATTTACCGGCACCGTTTTCACCCACCAGTGCATGGATTTCTCCCTCTTTTAAATCAAGGCCCACCTGGTCATTGGCTAAGACTCCTGGAAATGCCTTCGTTATATTATTCATCGACAAAATAGACTGCATTATGATTCCTCCCATAAGGTTTAAGCTGCTGCAACAAAAGCTACAGCAGCTTAATGAATGATTTCTTTATTCTTCCCTTACAACTATTTCACCACTGATAATTTTATTTTTGATATCTTCAATGATTTCTTTAGCCTCTGCGGGGATTTTGTCCTTTACTTCCTGCATTTTTTCAATAGCTGCGGCATCATTTTCAACGCCAGACTTTTCCAAATCATCAACTGTAGATAAATCTGTTAAGCCAACGCCGTCACTTTCAACACCGAAAACGGTAACCTCAGCTTTATAATTACCATCCTGAACTGCCTTAACAGTATCGAATACAGCAACGTCTACTCGCTTCAACATACTTGCTACAATTGTACCTGGATACATCCAGTTTTGATTAGAGTCAACGCCAATAGCAAGTTTACCATTTTCTGATGCAGCTTCAAATACACCTTGTCCTGTTCCGCCGGAAGCATGATAAATAATGTCTGCTCCACGGGAAATTTGAGATAGGGCTAATTCCTTACCCTTAGCAGGGTCATTAAAGGCATCGCCGGTAGTTCCTGCATAGGCAGATACGACCTTAACGTCTTTACCTTGGGCTTCGTTGATGTATTCAACTCCGTGCTCGTATCCAATTTGGAATTTCTCAATTAGAGGAGTTTGCATACCACCAACAAAACCTACAGTATTACTCTCAGTCATTAATGCAGCCAGGGCCCCTGCCAGGAAAGAACCTTCATGCTCTTTAAATACAAGGGAAGCTACATTTGGTTCTTCTACAGTTGCATCGATAATGGCGAACTTAATGTCAGGATACTCCTGAGCAACAATTCTCATTGGCTCTTCCATTAAAAAGCCTACACCGATTACAAGGTCCATGCCCTGATCAGCCAAGAATCGTAATGACTCTTCATCCTGGGCCATTTCCTTTGGTTCAATGTCTCGATATTCAATACCCAATTCTCTTTTTGCCCTTTCAAGTCCTTCAATAGAAGCGTCATTAAAGGATTTATCTCCCTTTCCTCCTGTTGATAAGACAATTCCTACTTGTAAAGGCTTATCGTCGGTTTTCGGTGTTTCCCCCTGGGGATTTTCATTTTCAGGCGGTTGGTTGGTGCTTCCACCGCCGCAAGCGGTTAACAGCATACTGAAAATTAATAGTATGCTTAGGGCAAGTAAAGCTTTTTTTGACATTTTAAACATCTACAACATCCTCCCATTCATTTGTTTTAGATACCTTAATAATATTAACAAAATTTCCCTTTCAACTCAAAGGTTAATTTTGCTTACACATGGATTTTTTTATCTATGTATATTGTTATTCCATATGTAAAACTAAGCAGGGTAAAAAAATAGTATCTAGATGGATATTTTACAACAGCCATCAAATTAAAACAATACCTTTTTCACCTACTTAATTTAATATCCACCTTTATTGTCTGTCTTTCCCTTGACAATTGCAATGCCTGAGCTGGTTCCAATTCTTGTGGCCCCGGCGCAAATCATGGCCTGGGCTGTCTGTAAATCCCTTACCGCCCCAGAGGCCTTAACGCCCATCTCATCCCCTACTGCTGCTCTCATCAACTGAATATCTTCCACCAGGGCTCCACCGGTACTAAAGCCGGTGGATGTTTTAACATAATGGGCCCCTGCTTTTTTTGACAACTGGCAGGCAGTTTTCTTTTCTTGATTGGTTAATAGACAGGTTTCAATAATGACCTTTACCAGGCTTGGTTTAGCGGCTTGAACTACAGCCCGAATATCGGCTTCTACTGTTGAATAATCCATACTTTTTAGAGCGCCGATATTAATAACCATATCAATTTCCTGAGCCCCTTCCGCTACTGCCTGGGATGCTTCATAGGCCTTTACCTTAGTGGTTGTGGCTCCCAGAGGAAAGCCAATAACGGTGCATACCTTTACCGGGGTATTCTTCAACAAACTGTAGGCAAGGCTTACATAGGCGGGGTTAACGCAAACCGAGGCGAATTGATACTGTTTTGCCTCCTGGCATAACATTTCAATCTGTTCTTTGGTTGAATCGGCTTTTAATAGCGTATGGTCAATATAGGATGCTAAATTTTGTATTTCCATATTATTCTCTCCTTACCGTAATTGATTGAACGGAGTACATATCAAATGTGCCAATGATAAATAAAGTGGTAATTTTGTTCAATGCAAATGAAATTTTGTTCACCTTTAGTTCATTTCGGCATTTGTTAAAGAATTCCTTCCAAAAAAATTTAAAATATTTTAATATCTTAAATTAATGCAATAGGTCTTTTATCGTAAAATAACAGCATCAGATGATTAAAGGAATGATTTCTCTTAACCAGATAAGTTTTCCAGCCTCAGAACCTCTCGGGCGGCGGTTTCGTCGGTAATTAAAACATTTAGATATTGTCCCCTTAGGGCACCTAATATGCCCCTGGCATGATCCTTTCCGCCGGCTATGGCAATGGCATATTTTTTGTTTTTAAGCTTTTCCAGCTCGATTCCAATGGTCCGATTATTCAAGCAGGGATCAAATATTTGACCATTTATATTAAAGTAGCGGGAACAAATATCACCTACAGCCCCTTGCTCCTTAATGGTTTGCATCTCTTCCTTAGAAAAGTAGCCGGCCCTTACCAATACCGATTCGGGCCCTGGAATTCCGATGGAGTAGATGGCTACCTCGGCACAATTGGCTAATTCCAGGATTTCGTTAATTTTTTCATCCTGCAAAAGCAGTTCTTTAATCTGAATATTTTCTATTACTCCAGGTACAGGTAAAAAGCAAGGGGTTGCCTTTAATTTCAGGGCAAAGGTAATGATCGGATTATAGGTATCAACATACCCTGATATTTTTCCTACGCCTCCCTTTAGCTGTACCACAGTAGCATGATTAAGGGGCTGTTCCTTTAAGTACTTTGCCACATAACTCAAGGTTTGCCCCCAGGGAATTCCAATAACCTGCCCGTCGGCCAGGATTGTATCCAGATAGCCTGCGGCTACCCTGGCAAGGTTTTCTTTTACTTCATCACTATTTTGGGTAGACATGGGTACCACAATCACCCTTTTAAGCTTAAAATGACGACAAAGGCTGCTTTCCAATTCAGATATGTTTGTAAAGGGACTATTGATTTTTATCTCTACAATTCCTTCTTCTCTGGCCAATTGCAATAATCGTGAAACCTGAGGACGAGAGATATTCAGTGCCTTTGCAATTTGAATTTGATTTTCATTCCCTTCATAGTACATTCTTGCTGCTTTAACTGCCAATTTCAATTTCTCAATATGCCTTTGGTCTGCCACCTTCAATCACCCTCTAATATGCTTTTAGACAGCTTCAACTGATTAATCCTGTTTAAATTCATACACTAGCTCACAGCCAAATTCTGCGGCAAGCTTTTCTGCTTCCTTAATGTCTTCCTGGCTCCAAACAGACCAGCCACCCTTTAATTGACCATTTACATATATTTCAACCTTTTCACTCTTTACAAACATGATTCGATTATTTTTCTTTGTCATTTGTTCTACCTGATTTTTTACGGCTTCCTCAGGGTCAACCTCCAGTACCTTCATCGCAATAAAAAGACAAGACATAGCATCTTGAAGCTCTTTTTTGGCCTTTTCAATATCCCCGTTAAGTAAGGCCTTCAGGGAACCTGCAACCTCTTCGTTTAAATGGCTTATGGCAGTTTTTGGATCATTCGTTGTATATTTACGGTTGTCCCAGATGATTTCGATTGCTTTTTTTAAATCCATCAAAAAACCTCCATCTTTCGTCTACAATAATATAATAGTATTATACCTTTTATCTGCTGCTGTATCAAACCTCATTTTATTAAAGTAATGTTAGTATTTACATACAAAAAAAAGAGGACCTTACGTTGTCCTCTATTCTTCATCTTCCAGCTCATAAATCGGTTTTCTTTTTTTAGTTTTTTTACCAATCATCGACTGTATTTGGTTGATGACTTCAGGGGCCATGCCAATAATGTTGTCAATCATATTGGCTTTTTGATCCACGGGCATTAATTTCATTTGTCCGTTACCAACCACCATGAAGGCCACAGGCTGAACCGATACCCCTGCCCCTGCCCCGCCGGCAAAGGGAAATTTTGATTTTGGCTTGCTGCCCCCTTCTTCACCACCGCTTTCAGACCTTTCTTGCTTTTTTTCTGCGGTGTAATCACCGCCTCCTGAAGCAAAGCCGAAGGATACCTTTGAAATCGGTATAATTACAGTTCCATCAGGTGTTTCCACAGGGTCCCCCACGATTGTATTTACATCAACCATTTCCTTGATGCTTTCCATCGTGGTTTTCATTAAGGATTCTATTGGATGCTCACTCAAACTATCACCATCCTTTAAGCTTTTTAATTATCATTTTAAAGCCTGCAATTATAATATGGCCTACTTTTAATGTAATTATGCAATTTAACGAGGTTTGAAACAGATAGCCTCCATAATAGGGAGCAACATTGATTTTCATATCGTTGGTAGCATATTTCTGATTTAAAAGTGAAAGGATATTGGACTTAATCATCCATAAAATTCCTGTTAAAATTGCTGTAACGGCTGCATCATTAAGACCCACCACAGTGGACCAATGGATTTTTTTAACCACAATGTGACGATGGATATACCCAATAGAAGTACGATATTTTTTATAAAGCCGACTACCATTATGGTATAGCTTTTTTAGTTCACCATAGGTTACGTCATCTTTCTTTTGACCTTGAACTACCTGCTGTTGGCCCAGCTTAATATCAGAATTTATATTTAAAGAGTTGAATACACTTTTATTCTGTAATAGTTCTACAAAGGGCAATTCGAAACGATATTTAACCAGATCATGCAAAGCATAGACAACAAAGGCTAGTTCCTCCCTTTGGTCCTCCTTCAGGGCAATGATTTCAATTTTCAGATTAGAGAACACAATTATGACCAATAATGCCGTCAGTCCTATCCCTATGTAGATTCCATTCATTTATAAACCACCCTTGTTTTGATTACTATTACTATTTTTTCCAAAAAAATTTTTTGTAGACATACTCCAATTTGTCAACATGCTAATTAACTGGAATTTAATGAAAAACTATTGACTTTTCTTTAAAAAGGATTATATTTAATATATGTAAACAGAAAGTTTACTTTTAGTAAATTCATTATGTTTATGGATTTAAATATCTACGGCCCTAGTGATACACTACGGAGGTGATGATTTGGATATCGGGGAAAAAATTAAACGATTAAGACTTCTCAATGAGCTTACCCAGGAGGAACTGGCCCAGCGTTGCGATTTAACCAAAGGTTTTATTTCTAAAATAGAGAGAAACATTACCTCACCTTCTATTGCAACCCTTATGGATATTTTAGAAGCCTTGGGGACCGATGTGAAAAAATTTTTCAACGAGGATGTACAAGATAAAATTGTCTTCACGAAGGATGATATTTACCAGTCGGAAAATGAAGAGCTTGCCCATATTGTCTCCTGGTTAATACCCAATGCACAAAAAAATACCATGGAGCCCATCTTAATTGAGTTGGCACCTAAGGGAACCAGTAATGTTGAAGAGCCCCATAAGGGTGAAGAATTTGGTTACGTCTTAAAGGGAACCATTACCCTCTACCTGGGAAGTAAAAAATTCAAAATAAAAAAGGGTGAGAGCTTCTGCTTTAAGTCTAATCAGGTTCACTATATAGAAAATAGCGGCAATAAATCTGCTATTGTTTTATGGGTATCGAGTCCTCCCTCTTTTTAAATATTTGCCTTACTCCAGTCTGCTCAAAGGTCTATCGGGCCAATTCTGCCAGCTACAAAGCCATAGGCTTTAAGTTGCTGGTTTTTCGTTGGAAAGAATAATTGTATTGACTTTTCAGCAGGCTGTAGAAGACAACTTCTAATTGATTCCTGTTTAAATATGTAGATAAGTGGCATTACTAAAATATGAGGATAATTTTTAGGAGGGATTGAAGATGGAATTGTGGTATACTGAAGAGCAAACAGAAAATGTTCGTTTTTCCCTAAAGGTTAAGGAGCATTTATTTTCGGGACAAAGTGATTTTCAAAAAGTTGATGTATTAGATACATATGAATACGGCAGACTAATGACCCTGGATGGTCTGGTAATGGTCACTGAAAAGGACGAGTTTATCTATCATGATATGATTGTTCACACAGCTATGGCTGTAAACCCAGCAATTAACAGGGTTTTGGTAATTGGAGGGGGCGATGGCGGTACGGTTCGTGAGCTAATGAGATACCCCCATGTTGAAAGGGTTGACATGGTGGAAATAGACAAAATGGTTTGTGATGTAGCAAGGGACTATTTCCCTACTATTTCCAAGGATTTGGATAACCCCAGAGTGAATCTCCTTTATGAAGATGGTGTCGCCTTCATGAAGGGAAAGGAAAATGCTTACGATTTAATTATTATTGATTCAACCGACCCCGTAGGACCAGGCGAAGGGTTATTTTCCACTGAATTTTACCAAAATTGCTTTAATGCCCTAACGGAGCATGGGATTTTGGTTAATCAGAATGAAAGCCCTGTGTACCAGCAGTTTGCCAGGGAGGCCGTTCGTGCCAATGCGAAGCTAAGGGGAATTTTTCCCATTGTAGAGGTTTACCAGGCTCAAATTCCAACCTATCCCTCTGGATATTGGCTGTTTGGCTTTGCCTCAAAAAAATTCCATCCTCTGAATGACCTAAGGACTGAAATATGGAATGGTTTTGGGATTAAGACAAGGTATTACAATACAGAGCTTCACAAAGGCGCCTTTGCCCTACCCAATTATGTAAAGGAGTACATTGAAAATGGAATTGTTTAATCAATACACCTTTATTGGCTGTGAAAGCTGCCTAAAGGAAGCGGACATTGTTTTATTCGGTGCGCCCTATGATGGTACCAGTTCCTTTCGGCCAGGCTCCCGTTTTGCTGCGAGCCGTATTCGTATTGATTCCTATGGACTGGAAACCTATAGCCCCTACTTGGATCGTGACCTGGAGGATAAAAAAATCCATGATGCCGGTGATTTGAGCTTTTCCTTTGGAAATCGGGAACTGGTTTTGAATACGATTCAAGCCTTTGTTAGAGGAATTGTACAGGGGAATAAAAAGCCCCTTATGATCGGAGGAGAGCATTTGGTGACGCTGCCGGCGGTTGAGGCTGTTTATGAGCGATATCCGGAGCTGATGGTATTTCACTTTGACGCCCACACCGATTTACGAAATGATTATATGGGTGAAAAATTTTCCCATGCCACTGTGATTAAAAATATATGGGATAGGCTGGGGGATGGGCGAATATATCAATTCGGTATCCGTTCAGGCCTCAAGGAAGAGTTTCAATGGGCCGATGAAGGACATACCTTTTTAAATAAGTTTGGCTATGACAGGCTTGCTGAGGCTGTAAAAATGGTAGGTAATAAGCCTGTGTACGTTACCATAGACCTTGATATATTAGATCCTTCCATTTTCCCTGGAACTGGAACGCCAGAGCCAGGAGGTATTGGTTTTTCCGATATGATGAAAATTATAAAACAGCTCTCAAGACTTAATATTGTAGGTGCCGATGTGGTGGAGCTTTCTCCTGATTATGATCCCACAGGGGTTTCCACAGCAGTGGCATCAAAGGTTCTGCGGGAAATGATGCTGATATTGTAATCATAAAAACCCCTATTCTTAAATTGAAGGTACCGTCTTTCAATCAGAAGCAGGGGTTTTATTATTTTAAATTTAGACGCCGGTTAGCAGCCTACCCATGGTTTAGATTATCTTCCAGTTGAATGTTTTATCTACTCTACATTATAAAAATTTTCCTGAGGAATTATTCAGGTTAGCTGCCTAGTGTCTTGATAGAAAAGCTAAAGAACTCATCGAGCTGGAAAATCTGGACTTCTGCCGGAAAATGATTATTTTTTGAACAAACAGACAGCTTATAGCCATCAAAGCCCTCATATTGTTTAAAGAAATGGGGCTCTACCGGGGGGGAAAGGGTAATGTCATCCTTGCCTTTGATAATGGTAAAGGAACCTAAGCCCAATGATAATCCGTGCCCCACTGCTTTTATGTAGCTTTCCTTCAGAGTCCAAAGGTCAAAGAAATAGGAAAGCCTTTGATTAGCGGGTTGGCTGTAAAGCTGACGGCATTCGGCCGATGAGAAGAACCGATCGGCTATTTTTAAATCAATTTCATTGATTTCTTCAATATCTATTCCAACCTTGCCTTTATCAATGGCCCCTACGACCCACTGACCTGAATGAGATATATTAAAGCATAGGTCAGAAAAACCCTTAAGATAGGGTTTGCCATATTCATTTGTGCCAAAGGTAATATGTTCGATGGCTACGGGGGAATAGTGAAGGACAAGGCACCTCATTAATATTCTTCCCACAAGACTTCGCTGGGCGTCCTGCCATTTTCTAAACCGATTTATTTTTTCTTGTTCACCCTCAGATAAGTACCCTTTCAAACAGGAAAGGTACTTAGGGGACAGTTGCTTCTCTACCCTGACGGCATAAATTAACATCGATTGCCTCCTATTTATTAAAAAGTAGATCCTTTATTTCATTTTCTTCTTCGGTTAGTAATTGAAATTCAGTAATTGGCGGAAGGTCATCCAGGGAATTTAAACCAAAGCTCTTTAAAAAATTTAAGGTGGTTCCGTAGATAATTGGCCTGCCGGTTTTTTCTAAACGTCCCTTCTCTTCTATTAGATCCTTTTCTAATAGAGTGGCCAGGGCTTTATCACATTTTACTCCCCGAATCGATTCAATTTCCCCCTTGGGAATGGGCTGACGATAGGCGATAATGGCCAATGTTTCCAGGGCCGCCTGGGTCAGACCTTTATTTTGCTTTGGTTCCATTAATTTTTGCAGATATTCAAAGTGCTCGGGCCTGGTGGCTAATTGATAATGGTCATTCATTTTAATTATTTGAATTCCCCTTTTTTGGTAATTAAACTCATCAATCATTTCCTTGAGCAGTTTGGTAATGGTCTTCTCATCTGCTCCCAGGGTTTTACTGATATCCTTTAGGGACAAAGGGTCAGACCATGCAAAAAGAATAGCCTCTATTGCTGATTTGATGTGCTCTTCATTCATTTATTACACCTCTAAACTAGTTATATTCTTTTTTTTGTATTAAAATTTCTGTAAAGCAGAGGTCTTGCTTTACGGTGATTTTTTTTAGTCGAATCAGCTCAAGCAATGCCAGAAAGGTGGTAATAATTTCGTTTTTACTGCCAAGGGATTCAAATAGGCGATTGAAGTGAAGAACGGGCTTCAATGATAGCTGCTTTAGCAGGTCATTGATCTTTTCCTCAATGGTGAAGGCATCCCGCTGCATTTGTCTAAAGGGATTCCCCCCCCTTTGACGAAGGGGTTTACCTGCCAAAACTCGCTCCAGGGCCTTCATTAAATCTGGCAACTCCAATTCATCAACAGTAAAATCCTTCTCTTCTGTGTCGAAAATGAGCTCCTCCCTGGGTTTAAAATACAATTTGCTTAATAGGGATTCCTTTTCCTTAAATACCTCTGCTGCCAGCTTATATTTTTTATATTCCAGTAATTTTCTTACCAACTCATTTCGTGGATCCACCTCTTCAAACTCTAATTGCTCATTTTCCACCACCTCTACGGGCAACAGAAGCTTAGATTTGATTTCCAATAGGGTTGCTGCCATAACCAGAAATTCACTGGTCACATCCAGGTCTAGCTCTTCCATGGTCTTGATGTAATGAATGTATTGATCGGTTACCTCATTGATCGGAATATCATACAGATCGATTTCGTTCTTTTCAATCAAATGAAATAGCAGGTCAAAGGGCCCTTCAAAGGCTTCTAGTTTTATGTTATAGGCCATCTCGTTCCTCCTATAAAAACAGCATTAAGATGTTGATTAAACCCGTTATAAAAAATTCTACCACAGGAATCAACACAGCATCAATCCCATTAAAAATGATCAATGCAAAAAGCAGTATATGGGAATATTTTTGATATCGATAATAATAGTATTCTGCCCTTTCCGGCAAAAAGGTCAACAGTATTTTGGAGCCGTCCAGGGGAGGGATTGGAAAAAGATTAAATACAGCCAGCACAATATTTATTGTTATACCGTAATAGATGATATCAATAAGAAGCTGACTTTCGGAAAATACGAAAGCCAATCCCAATAAGGCGGTCAGCAGTATGGCCAGCAGCATATTGACAGTGACCCCGGCAATAGAAACCAAAAAGGTACCCAATTTTCGGTTTTTAAAATAATTGGGGTTGATCGGTACCGGCTTGGCCCAACCAAAGCCTGCAATCAACAATAAGATAAAGCCAAAGGGGTCAATATGCTTAATGGGATTCAAGCTTAATCTGCCATAGTGTTTTGCCGTAGGGTCTCCAAATCGATAGGCTACATAGGCATGGGCAAATTCATGACAGGTTATCGCCAACAGGATTCCCGGCAGGGTAATAATGATTCGATTGAGGTTAATCAAACTGAAATTAGCTGGAAACATGCCCTTCTCCCTTCAAATTTTCATATATATTTGCTGCATAGGTCAATTCGTCGGTACGATGATAAAGGCGGCCCAAAACCTTTTCCTTTAATACTGCATCTAGAATTGTTTTATAGATGGGGCCGGGTTTAATACCCATTGCCTGTAAATCCTTCCCTGATATGCTGATATGAATATCCTTCAGCTTAAGGGCATAAAAGCGCAGATAATGACGTACATAGGGATCAAAGCAATCGATGTAATAGTACACAATGATATTGGCTTCTAATGGGTGGATAAGCTGAAATAATGTAAAACGATCTACTTCCTCCTGCTTTAGAGCCCTGTATACATGGTCACGGTTTTTTAAGGCCGCCTCCATCCTACTGGCGGATCCCTGATTACTGGTAAACTGATTGATCAGTTCACCTACAGCATCATAAGATGTACTCCCCACTAGAATCAGGATTGCCAGTGTAATGGGGTTCAACTGTGATTTATAGAGGCCTTGAAACTGTTCTATGGCTTCATCTATCATGGCCAGCTTTTTTAGCGTGTGATCATCGAGCTTTAATGACGGATGCAGGCTCCGTAATATGCCATAGTCATCGAGTCTCTTGATATTTTCCGCAAGCTTTGGCTCACCCAATAGATGAAGCAGCTCTTCTCTAATTCGATCGTTACTGAGCTTTTTAATCATATTGTCCTCTATTGCCTGCTTCATAAAAAAGGTTGTCTCAGACTCAATTTCAAAGTCTAAACGGGTAGAAAAACGAAGGGCTCTAAAGATTCTGGTGGGGTCTTCAATGAAGCTGAGGTTGTAAAGAACCCTAATTTTTTTGTCCTTTAGATCCCGAAGTCCCCCAAAATAGTCTACCAGCAGACCCATTTCAGGTTTATTCAATTGAATAGCCATACAGTTTATCGTAAAATCCCTTCTGAATAAATCACTCCAAATTGAGCTCTTTTCTACCCTGGGAAGGGCCGCTGGGTACTCATAATATTCCCTTCTTGCCGTGACAATATCAATTGTTTGACCATTAGCCAGGGTAATCATGGCGGTGTTAAATTGTTCAAAGGATTTCATCGTTCCCTTTAAAGAACCATTGAGCCTTTCTGCAAAGGCGATGCCTTCTCCTTCGATGACAATATCAATATCCCAGTTAGCACGATTCAATAGAAGGTCTCGAACAAATCCACCCACTACAAAAACCTTGCTGCCAAGCTCATCTCCTATTTGCCCTGCAGTTTTAAGAATATCATAAATATCCTCTGGAAGCCTTTGTATTTGATCAAGATAGTTGATTTTCTTACTGGAATGACCCAATGAACTATTAAAGGTTTTCTTATACCAGGAGGGATAATTATGCTCTCCATGCAATACCTTAAGGAGGTCTGTTCTTGTTACAATGCCAATGATCCTATCTTCCTTCAGGACAGGCAGTCGGCCGATATGATAATCCACCAATAGACTGTTTATTTCAGTTACCGGGGTATTGGGTTCAACCGTTTTAACATGATGGCTCATGAAGCCCTTGACAGGTGCATGACCTAAGCCATGGACGATGGCTTTGTCGACATCGGTACGGGAGATAATGCCAATTAAAGTATCATTTTTCACCACCGGTAGTCCTGTATGGCCATAGCGCAGCATAATTTTATTTACCTCATGAATCGTCATCTCTTCAAAAACAGTTTTAACAGGATAACTCATAATATCCCGTGCTGTAATTTGATGCTTTGTTTTTAACCTTAGGATCTCCAGTACTTGATTATGTATTTCTGCCAGGCTGCCATCCTTCACCGATGCTGAGGCCGCCTTTGGATGTCCCCCGCCTCCGTAGGGTTTTAAAATAAAAGGGATATTTATTTCTTCTGCCTGGCTTCTGCCGATAATATAACATCGATTTTCCATTTTAACAATTAAAAATAAGGCATCGCATTTTTTAAGCGCAATCATTTTTTCCGCCATTGTGCCCAATTCGTCAACAAAGTCTTCCCGCTCCAGGGTAGAAATAATAATTTGATAGCCGTTAATATGGTGGACCTCACAGTGATTCAGCAGCATGGTCAGTAATTGATCCTGCTGAGGACCCAGGGGACTTTTGAGAAATTCATTTAATACTGTCAAATTCGCTCCATTTTTTAACAAATAAGCCACTGCTTCTGCTTCATGATAGGTGGTATGACTTAAGGTTAGGCAATGGGTATCGGTATAGATTCCCAGAGCCATCAGGGTTGCCTCAAAGGAGGTAATGGCTATATTTTTTTTAATAATTTCCTCTAATAAAATAGTCACGCAGGCCCCATAGGGTTTAATATACTGGTCCCCATCTTGTATACTGCTATCTGTAAGGGGGTGATGATCATATATGGTAATGGGAATACCAGTATTAATTAGATCTTTAAATTTGCCAATTCTATTTTTACTATTTACATCAACTATGAACATTTCCTTAACTTCTTCAAGCTTTAGTTTTCCAGCCTGGGGAATCGTCAATATATTTTTATATAATGCCATAAACTTTTTAACTTCGTCTCCCAGCTTACCGGTAAAGAACATCATGGCATCAGGATACAGCTTTGAACAGGCCACCATGCTGGCTAATCCATCAAAATCAATATTTTGGTGACTAATAATTACCCGCATCCTCTTTCTCTCCTTAATTGCATAATGATTAATTATACCATATGATGCTAAATACAAAAAGTAGGGTGGTTGAAAAACCACCCTACCGACAGCTTATTAAAACGAATTTCTGTCTAATTACCCACCATTCGTCTGAACATTCGATTGATTACATCGAGGAAAGAGGCTTTTTCAATGTCTTCCGGTGTAATAATGTCTACCCTTCCAACTTCTTTACCATTTAAAGATATAATTGCCTCTCCAATTTTTTCTCCTTTTTTAACTGGAGCCTGAAGGTATTGAGGCAGGATAATTTCCTGATCAACCTGGGCTTCCTCCCCCTTTTTCACCAACAGTTTAAATTCTTCCCTGGCAATACCGTTAATTTCGGTTACTTTTCCCTTTTGTACCGGTAAAGCCCCTAAAGTACTTTCCTTTTCAATCACATCCACGGTATTATAATTGGCAAAGCCATAATCCAATAGCTTTGCAGCCTCGCTGAAGCGTATTTGTGACGATGGGGCTCCCATAATGACGGCAATGAAGGTGGTATTGCCCCGGGTAGCCGATGCTGAAAGGCAATGCTTTGCTTCTGTGGTATAGCCGGTTTTGATACCGGTGGCACCATCATAGAAGCGAATCAGCCGATTTGTATTAACCAGCTCCTGGGTGGACTGTTTTTTTCCCACCACGACGGAATCCATCCAGGTGGTTAACCAACGATGAATTTCAGGATACTTTAGTAGCTCTCGAGACATTAAGGCGATATCATAGGCACTGGTTACATGGCCCTCTGCAGGCAGACCATTACTATTGACAAAATGGGTATTTTCCATCCCCAGTTCCTTTGCCTTTTCATTCATCCTTTGTACAAACAATTCCTCAGAGCCCGCCAGGTGTTCACCAACTGCTACACAGGCATCATTGGCGGAACGAATGGCAATTCCCTTCATCAGCTCCTCTATTGTTTTTACCTCCCCTGGCTCCAAATATAATTGGGTGCCCCCCATGCTGGATGCAAGTTCGCTGACAACCACCTGGTCCTCCAGGGTAATCTGGTTATTGGCCAATGCCTCCATGACCAAGAGCATTGTCATAATTTTAGTGACACTGGCCGGCGGCAATGCTTCATGGACATTCTTTTCATAGAGTACTGTTCCGGTTCCGGCATCAATTAAAATGGCGGAACGGGCATCTATTTCAAAGGGCTGCTGGCCGTAGACATCTAACATAGGTACAGTTAAAATAAATGTTAATACCAGCAATATGCAAATTAATCTATTAATCCTTTTCATTTTACATGCTCCTCCTTCTTCGTTTTATAGTTATCTTCCCCACGAAGGAAAAGCATTATACTTAGAGATTAGATCAGTATCAGAAAAAGACACTTGTAATTTTTTGAAATCATTTTTTTAAGCTCGCCTGTTGAATAAATACCAGTATCGTAAGATACCGAGAATCATCCACAATAGAAAGCTAAGTCGTATATTACGAAAAGACTCATGATAAAAGCCCAGTGGCAACTTTTTGAATGGTTGCTGCTGGGCTATAGAATTTAATTTTTATGACAGGTTCAATTGAGTTATGCCATCCTTGGTAACCACCCCAAAGATTAAAGGTCTGGTTTGAGGCTTTTCATCAGCAATTTTGTAAGCATTAAAGAGCTTTTTTAAGGCCTCTTCCTTTTTGCCTTCATCATTATAATAAATTGTAGCAAGGGCTTCCCCTTTTTGTACCAGGTCGCCGGTCTTTTTATGAAGGCGAATTCCAACGGTTAGATCGATGGTGCTTTCCTTGGTGGCACGGCCCGCTCCAAGGCTTAAGGCACTTAATCCCACCAATTGGGCATCAATGGATTGAATAAAGCCTGCTTTTTCTGCAATAACATGGCAATTAAATTTAGCTTGGGGTAATAACTGGGGGTCTTCGATGAAGGAGCAGTCTCCACCCTGCCTTTTTACGAAAGTCTTTAATGCCTTCAAGGCCTCCCCTGTATCGATAGCGGATTGCATTTTTTCTACTCCGGCCTCTACCGATGAAACCTTTTTAGCCAATAATAGCATATAAGCACCTAAATAAATGCATAGCTTGGTAAAATCCTTGGGCCCATGGCCTCGAAGGGTATCAACGGCCTCCATCACCTCCAGACAATTACCGATGGCACTCCCGAGGGGTTGATCCATATCGGTAACGATGCCTATGGTATCACGATTCATACGATAGCCAATTTTCACCATTTCCTGGGCTAAACTGTAGGAATCCTCCAGCGTTTTCATAAAGGCTCCAGAGCCGGTTTTAACATCCAGTAAAATGGCATCGGCGCCTGCTGCCAGCTTCTTAGACATAATACTGCTGGCGATTAAGGAAAGGTTATCCACTGTTCCCGTCACATCCCGAAGGGCATAAAGCTTTTTATCGGCCGGTGCTAAATCTTGGGTTTGACCTACCACCGCCAATTTGATCTCATTGACATTTTGAATAAATTGAATAATTTCCATTTCCACTGAAAAGCCCGGAATGGATTCCAGCTTATCGATGGTGCCCCCGGTGTGCCCCAATCCCCTGCCTGACATTTTGGCTACAGGAACACCACAGGCCGCCACCATGGCCCCCAGGGCAATGGTGGTTTTGTCTCCTACCCCCCCGGTACTGTGCTTATCCACCTTAATACCTTCAATTTTCGATAAATCCACAATACTGCCGGAATTCATCATGGCTTCGGTTAAATAGGCGGTTTCAGCTTCATTCATTTTTTGAAAATATATGGCCATTAATAAGGCTGCTGCCTGGTAATCTGGAATACTACCCTCTGTATAGCCCTGAACAAAATAATGAATTTCTTCCCTGGTTAAGGCCTCGCCATTTCTTTTTTTCAAAATTATATCGGTCATTACCATGTTAATTCTACCTCTTTAATAATAGCTTTTACTAGTTTAATGAATTTTGGCTTCGTTTGATTGGCTACCTCCATAACCTGCTCGTGGCTGATGGACTCTAGGCTGTCAGGTATGGCCATGTCTGTAACACAAGAAATTCCAAGGGTTTTAAGTCCTCCATGGGCCGCTGTAATTACCTCGGGCACGGTGGACATACCAATGGTATCGGCTCCAAATCTAGTAACCATTCTAAGCTCAGCCTTTGAAAAATAGTTAGGTCCGCTGATGGCCAGATAAACCCCTTCAAAGGTTTCAATAGCAAGCTTATTACCTACCTCATGGGCCAGGGAGATCAATTGAGGATCATAGGCCCTTGACAAATCAGGAAATCTTGGGCCAAGCTCGGGCTCATTTTTTCCCATTAAGGGATTCGTTCCCATAAAATTAATATGGTCATTGATAATCATAAGGGCACCGGGATGAAGCTTGGGATTCAATCCGCCGCAGGCGTTTGTAACTATTAACAGCTTCACTCCCAAAGCCTGCATAACCCTTACAGGAAAGGTCACCTCGGTCATGGTGTAGCCTTCATAAAAATGAAAGCGTCCCTTCATGGCCATCACCATTTTTCCCTCTAGCCTGCCAATAATTAACTGTCCTGCATGGCCCTCTACAGTTGAAACAGGGAAATTAGGTATATCAGCATAATCAATTACAACAGCATCTTCAATCTCATCGGCCAGATCCCCCAGTCCTGAACCTAAAATAAGTCCAACTTCAGGCTGCTGACTAATTTTCTCCTGTAGGCATTTCTTAGCTTCATTGATTTTTTCTATTAATTGGCTCATATGCGTCTCCTCCGATCATATATAGGTCAAAATGGTCTTGACATAATCAACAAACTGCTGCTTTACCCTTTGGGTAGTTTCAATCACCTCATCATGACTTAGGGGCTGGGGTAGAATTCCTGCTGCCATATTACTGATGCATGAGATACCTAAAACCCGTTGACCACCATGAATTGCGGCCATAACCTCGGGAACAGTGGACATGCCGACGGCATCCCCTCCAAAGAAATCGACCATTCTAATTTCAGCAGGGGTTTCATAGGTTGGCCCGCTAAAATAGGTATATACACCTTTTTGTACAGGTAAATTGATTTCTTTGGCCGCCCTTTGGGCAAGGTCAATGAGGTTTGAATCATAGGCCTGGGACATGTCTGGAAAACGAGGGCCCAGCATTGACTCATTTTTTCCCATTAATGGGTTATTAAAGGCAAAATTAATATGATCTGTAATAATCATTAAATCTCCCGGAGAAAAGCTGCGATTTACGCCACCTGCAGCATTGGTTACAATAATGGTATCTATTCCCAGTGCCTTCATAACACGAACTGGAAAGGTGACTTCTTCCATTGTATAGCCTTCATAATAATGAAAGCGCCCCTTCATGGCCATGACCATTTTGTTATTTAGCTTGCCAAAAACCAGCTCCCCTGCATGGCCCTCTACTGTAGAAACTGGAAAATGAGGAATTCGATTGTAGGGAATCGCCGTTGGATTTTCTATTTCGTCGGCTAAAATACCCAGGCCTGACCCTAAGATCAGTCCAATTTGGAGGGGCCCATTAACTTCTTTTTTCAGAAATTCGGCGGCCTCTTGAATTTTTTGCATTAAATCCATTTGTATGCTCCTTCCTTATTTAAGTATGCTATTCTTAAAGCTTTCACCCTTACCGGTGGCAGGAATCTCCAATATGTCAGATATAGTGGCGGCGATATCGGCAAAAGATTTTCTTGTTCCAATATTAACATTTTCTTTGATGTTTTCACCATAGATTAAAATGGGAATATATTCCCTGGTATGGTCACTTCCCCGGAAGGTGGGATCATTGCCGTGATCAGCCGTAAAAATAATCATATCTGTAGGTCGTAAACTTTCTAATAGGTCAGGAATTCTTTCATCCATTTCCTCCAAGGCCCTTCGGTAGCCCTCTGGATCTCTTCTATGGCCATATTTTGAATCAAAATCTACTAAATTCGTGAAAATAATGCCCTGATTATCTTTTTTGAGATAGTCAATGGTGGCCTGAATACCTGCCAAATTATCCTTGGTATGGATTGCCTCTGTTATCCCCTTCCCATTATAGATATCTTCTATTTTTCCTATGGCAATTACATCAAGACCAGAAGCCTTTGCCTTATCGAGCAGGGTATCTTCAAAGGGATCAAGGGAATAATCTCTGCGATTGGGTGTTCTTTCAAAGCTGCCTGGCTTTCCTAAGAAGGGCCTGGCAATAATACGGGCCACTGCATATTTTCCCATCATAATTTCCCTGGCAGTTTCACACATTCGGTATAATTCCTCCAGCGGAACCACCTGTTCATGGGCTGCTATCTGAAAGACGCTATCGGCTGAAGTATAGACAATTACCGCCCCGGTTTTCATATGTTCCCCCCCCAGCTCGTCTAAAATGACGGTGCCAGAGGCCGGCTTATTGCCAATGACCCTTCGCCCTGTTCTTTCCTCAAAGGTTTTAATTACCTCTTCAGGGAACCCCTGGGGGAAGGTTTGAAAGGGCTCTGTTACATGGATTCCTGCCAGCTCCCAATGGCCGGTGGTGGTATCCTTACCATTGGAAACCTCGGCCGATCTTCCGTAGGCACCCTTCACAGAAGACAGGGGTTCAATTCCTGTAACTCCATCGATATTTCCCAGGCCCAGAAGCTGTAAATTAGGTAAATTTAGTCCACCGGTTGCCTTTACTATATTTCCTATGGTATTGGCTCCCTCATCGCCAAAGGCATGGGCATCAGGAAGGGCACCAATTCCAACGCTATCCATTACAAATAAAACAACACGATTGATCATTCGCTAACATTCCTTTCATTATTTTAGTGTTATTATACCCTGATGAAAATACGTTAATATAATTTAATGACTTTTATCCAGGACCCTGGTTAAAAAAGAGCCTATTGCTAGGCCCTTGGATGTGCTTTATCATATACTTCCTTTATTTTATTTTTTGTTAAGTGCATATAGATTTGAGTTGTTGAAATATCTGAATGACCTAACATTTCCTGAACCGATTTTAAATCAGCACCGTTTTGTATCAAATGGGTAGCAAAGGAATGCCTAAGGGTATGGGGTGTTATGGTTTTTTCCAATTGAGCCTTCTTGGTGTAGGCTTTAATGATTTTCCAAAACCCCTGGCGTGTTAACCTTTTCCCGTGGCAATTTAAAAACAGAGACGGTTCATCATGCCCCTTAATAAAGCTGTTTCGATGATTTTCAAGATAACTGCTCAACACCTTAATGGCTACGGAACCAATAGGTATGATTCGTTCCTTCATGCCGTTACAGCATCGAATATAGCCCATATCAAGGTTGACATCATCAACATTTAAAGATATCAGCTCACTAACCCGAATGCCGGTTGCATATAAAAGCTCCAGCATGGCTTTATCTCTGATCCCCTTGGGTGAATCCATTTCCGGTTGATTCAGAAGCATTTCTGTTTCCCGAAGGGATAAAATGCTAGGGGCTTTTTTTTCTGCCCTGGGGGATTCCAAATTAATGGTAGGGTCCTTTTCAACACGATTCTGGGCCAGGAGAAATTGATAAAAGCTCCTGATGGAAGCGATGTTTCTGGATATGGTAGAAGCTGCCTTCCCTTTGTTTTGTAAATAAATCAGATATGTAATGATGGTGGTTTTAGTTGTTGTCTCAAGGCTTGTAATTTTATTTTCCGATAGGTACCCAACATATTGCCTGATATCTCGACGATAAGATTCCAGGGTATTTGTGGAAAGCTGCTTTTCATTTGCTAAATAATCGGTAAAATCTTCTATTAGTTCATACATTTTTCAATAACTCCCTCTATTCAATTAAAACAAATAATAATAAATAAGTGCATTATGCTTTAAGCTTTAGATTAAAACTTTTTATTTCACACCCTAGAATGTCTATTATTTCCTATAGACCCATATTTCAATTATTCGTCGAATCAAATAGAATTCCTGCAAAAAAATATTTTTTTATTATTTTTCTGCCCATTTCGACTGGAACAAGTTATCAAGCCCCCGTGGCCCTTACAATTAGCTTGATAAAAAATGGGACAATAAAAGATTCAATCAGGGCCGCAAAGACCATTACCAATGCTGCCATCAAGTGAATATAGCTATAGGCTATTAGCTTCTTTGAAAAATGAAAGGCCCTGGTTTTATTGATCCTGCTCTTAATAAAGCTAAGGGAAAAGCTGACTGAACAGACGGCAATAAAAAGAAAGGCTGGTATTATCAGAATCTGGTGAGGCAGTACCGCAAAAAGAAACAGTAATATTCCCTGGAGCTTGAATTCTTCGATCAGAAGGCCAACGGTAAAGCCCATTACAAAGCCCTTGAAGCCTATAATTAAAAAAATAAAGGGTAATCCGACAATTAAAATACCCATCAACCAGTTTAAAAATAAAAGCTGTAGGTTGTTATTGATGGACTGTTTAAAAATATCAAAGCCTTTGGGGCTATTATGATCAAATAATTGAAAAAAACCTCTTAAATAGGTAACCAGCTCCAGCTTTTGGTGTCCGTCAACGGCCTTAACGGTAAAGGCCCCTACAGAAATACCAATTAAAAAGCAAAAGAATACAAAAAAATATATAGCAAGATGATCCCGTACATGCTTTTTAATGAATTCTATTATTCTGTTTGGCACAAATAAACCCCCTTATCAGACAATCTTATATTTAAAACAATATGCCTGATTAAGAAGTTTTATGCCTTGTCCTTTAGGCGAATTTACATGGTGAAATATGGATTCATTAACTGATTCGTTGATATTGCAGGATGGCAATAATGGTTTTACTGTCTTTGATTTCTCCCCTGTCGAGGGCTTGTAGGGCCTCCTCTAGGGTCAGATAGATAACTTCAATATATTCATCTTCATCGGGACTGGCAGTGCCGGGCCTTAGCTCACTGGCCAGGAAAATATGTAACACCTCATTAGAAAAACCAGGACTGGTGTAAAAATCCATCATCTTTGAAATGGAATTGGCTTGAAAGCCTGTCTCCTCCTCAAGTTCTCGCCTGGCACAGTCAATAGGTGCCTCCTCTGGCTCTATCCGGCCAGCAGGAATCTCCAATAATGTATCTTCTACCGATTTTCTAAATTGCTTTACGAATATAAGCTTGTTCTCTTCTGTTATTGCCAGAATACCGACGGCTCCGTCATGCTCAACAATTTCTCTCTTGGAGTATTTTCGATCAGGCAGCTCTACCGTATCAACTCGTAAATTAATTACCTTTCCTTCATATATTCGCTCACTTTTTAAGGTTTTTTCATCAATCTTCATCTTTTTTTCCTCCTATTCTTTTCCCTGGCCTATCTTGGTAAGACCATACTGGGCGGCAGCGCCACAGGCTAAGAAAAAGGCTTCATCCTGGTGAAATCCTCGACCCATGGTATTGACTTCTAGTTGAAAAAAATTCAGTGCTTCCTTCAATATGCTTCCATCCACTTCTACAATATAGTGTTTTTGAATATTTTTCAAGCTATTTATTTGTTTAACAATGACTTCTCTTTGGGGAGGGGAGATTTTGGGCAGTATCACATGGGTGGGCTGGTGGGTTAGCTTATCCAGCACCGTTAAGCTGTGATGGCTGATGCCCTGGTGCCTCTTACGCTGATCTGAGAAGCTAATCCGGGGAACAAAAATTGAAGTTCCCCCCAATTGATAGACGGCATCCAGAATGGGCCCCTGTTCTACCCCCGAAAATCCAAAGGGGGTGGATGTTCCCACAATCCCTGGGCCCATGGTGACAATTGCCACATGGCAACGGACAATTTCCTTAGCTGCAATTAATCCGTTATAAATATTAACACATTCATAATCGCCCCCGAAGGAATGACCGATGGTAATGGTTTTATCCAGTAATTTTTTTTGCTTCAGTATTGATACTGTACGGCTTAGCTCAATAGGAAGGGCGGCTCCGTCGGTCATAATATAGGCAATTTTTAAATTTTCAGCTCTGTATTTCAAGGTGCAAACCAGCGGTAAAAGCATGCTGTGGAGTTCAGCAACCAACACAGGTAATCGATCAAGGCTTTTAAAGTCAATAAAGGATTGATGAAAGGGACTGTTTTGCTCTTCTGCCGCCAACACCTTTAACTGCATAGGCGTATATCGAAGCTTCATAATATGCCCCGGGCCCCTTAAGGGCTTTTCTGAGTGCCTGGTATTATAAATAACAAAGTGGGCGCCTCCTGTTCCCAGGCCCAATTCCATGGCTGTGGTATTGACGATTACTTGATCACCTATTTCAATGGCTCCCGTCAGGATACCATAGTTGATTGCCCTCGCTTCTTTATCATCAATTATTACGGTGACTTCTGAATAATCGTTTTGTTGATATTGAATTTTTTTCACAATTCCCATTTGATAGCTCAGCATATTGTACACCCCTTTTATACAGAAGGTCTGTTCATTTATTTTCTACCCAATTCGTCCAGGTAATTCAGTATACGATTCTTTTTAATTAAGGCAGTAATGGAATGCTTTTCTGCAATCAAGTGAATAAATAGCAGTAATACTAATATGATTAGCCTTAACCTTAGGCTTAAGCTATATACAATGCCTATTCCAAGGGCTATTCCCAGGGGGTTGGCCCCCACATCGCCCAGCATTCCCTTCCCCTTTAAGTCGAAGGGCAGATAGGCCAGGCTAAAGCCCAGCAGGGATACAAGCTGTAGACTTAATTCCCTCATGATGCCACTCAATAAAAGAATTGCATCGATTAATATGAAAAATTTAATGGCTCTCCCGGGTCTAAGGTCTAACAGATTTAACAAATTGGTCATCAACCCTAAAATCATCAAATCAATTATAAAGCTTGAAATGGGCCTGGAAAGGGCCAGGCTGACCTTGAAGGCAACCATTCCCCCAATCAGCAGCTTTAAAGCTCCGGTGGTGATTTTACCCTTGAAAAGGGCACCGATGTGGCCCTTAAAGCCAAGGGTATCTCGGTTTCCCAGCATATCATCCAGGACCCCTACAAAGGCAATTGTCACGATGGCGCTCATAAAAAGAAGGGAAATAGGATCATTATTTCTTAAGAAAATGTTTTGCAGGATATTGGATAAAAGTAAAACGGGAACAATTGCAATACCCATTCCTACCGGAATCGCCTTTCCCTGATAATTTTTTTTAATCATGTTCCCTTCAATCAATAATCCCTGAAGGTGGGGAACAAAAATTAGTGTTGTAACTGTCGTAATCATTAAAAGGATAAAAGTTTCCATTCATTGGCCGCCTTTCTACTCATGAAAGCCCTTCATGAGTATAACTTTGAAAATATGTATAAATTGCCTGCCTCGATGAAGGAAGCCCCTCAGGTCTCTTCCTGTTTCATTATGTTTCATTTCAACAGGAACCTCTTTTATTGCTACGCCCTGTCGCAGCAGGTCAATGGTCATTGAAAGTTCAATTCCGTAACCATTATGGGGGATTTTTATATGATTGAGGATTTCCCTTTTAAAGGCCCGTTGTCCTGAAAGGGCCGACCGAATACTTTTTCCTGTATAGATTTTTTGCCCCAGGTAAATAAGCCCCTTCACCAGACCAAAGCCGCCCTTTTTTTTAGGTGATGGGAACTGAGCGATGGTAACTTCAGCTTCTCCCCTTAAAAGGGGCTGTATCAACTTTTCCGCTTCCCGGCTGCTTTCTTCTAAGTCGCCATCTAAAAAAACAATAATATCAGCCCCTTCGGAGGCTGCTTTCAGGCCTGTCTTCAAAGCAGTAGCCTTGCCACGGTTTTTTTCATGCTTAATCAGCCTCACATTGGAAAAGCCCCTTAGGATTTCACTTGTGTTATCGGTGGATCCGTCGTCTACCACAATAATTTCCTGAATGAGGTCTACAGACATTAGTCCTTTAAGGGTTTTTAAAATTCTTTCTCCTTCATTATAGACGGGTATAATGGCAGCAACATAGGAATTCAAGGAAATCGCCTCCAAATGTACAAAATCAACCTTCTGGATCTAAGGTGATGACTAATGATATTTTCCCCATGGTTGTGTTGATCTGGTCAATAACAGGAATATTTCTCTTCTGATAATAGGGTAAATAAGAATAGCTTACGTCATTTCTTTCTACACCAACAATGGAAATACCATGGTTTAACAAGGTATCCATCAGGGATAAATCTACCATTGTCAGCTTTTGCGTCCCCTCAACCAGGCCGCCCCCGGCCATAATTACCTGTTTTGCGGGATTTTTTACGTATGAAGTCTCATCGTATATGTATTTTATGTATCCTTCCCGGGCAAGGGTTTTTAGTAGAAGCGATTCATTTCCTTCCAAAATTAATTTCACAACCTCGTTATTGATAATTCCGGCAAGCTCCTGAAGACCGTTAACCTGAACAGAGGTTCCTTCCTCTGTATCAAGGCTAACGGATTGGACCCCATGGATTTTATCAGTTATTTGTATTTCGATGGGAATCGTTGCGCCGGCACCTTCAAGTACATTTCTAATATCGCTATAATAATAATTATCTGTGGTAATGATAATGGCCATAGACATATCAATTAACTGATTGTTAATTACTTCATCATAAATGATGTCGATAAAATTCATATTTTTTTGATTTTCAATTTTTAATTGCTCTATCTGGGTTGTAAAATATTCCTTTTCGATTCTAAGCTCACTAAATCTTTCTTCAAGGGATTCCAGAAGAATTTTTTGCTGATTAATATAGATATCGTTACTGTTAAGATTGAATCCAATGACAATTCCCAATCCAATTGAAATGAAAATAGCTACGATGGTAATGACATAATAACGGATATTAATAACCATATAGCAGGCCTCCTTATCTAGTAGCCTAAATACAATCTTATACGCATGTATAAAAGCCTCAAAAGGTATCGAAAGGGTTCAGATAGAGCGGTAATAATTAAAATAGGAATTAAAGAAGCCAATCCAATATAAAAAAGATGACTAAAATCGCCATTATTACAGTATAATTGGCTAACTCCCTTGGCATCCACCAGCCTTGTTCCAATTTTCATTCTAACCAGAAAAGTACTACCCATTCCCTTTCTGCCCTTTTCTAAGAAATCAATCATATTGCTATGGGTTCCCACCACGACAATTAACTCTGCCCCCAGTTCATAGGCATAGAGCATGGCAATGTCTTCACTGGTACCTGAAGCAGGGAAGGTTTGGGCCTTTAATTGCAGATTTTCTATGCGTCTAAGTC
Organism: Alkaliphilus crotonatoxidans; assembly: GCF_054658015.1. Taxonomy (NCBI): domain Bacteria; kingdom Bacillati; phylum Bacillota; class Clostridia; order Peptostreptococcales; family Natronincolaceae; genus Alkaliphilus; species Alkaliphilus crotonatoxidans. The sequence goes on along the minus strand of NZ_BAAHXS010000006.1, from coordinate 825,544 downwards.
CAGGCGCCCTGCCATCGGGATAGGCATGGACGATGATTTCCTTGGATCTTTTTAAACAACGATCACTAACACTGTCCATATCTCCAATTAATAAATCCGGAGTAAAACCAAATTCCATCAGGGCATCGCCTCCTCCGTCAACACCAATCAAAAGGGGTTTAACCTCTTTTATATAGGATCGAATGGCTGCCAGGTCTTCCCGATAGCTTTTTCCCCTGACCACCACCAGAACGTGTTTGCCCTTAAAGCTTAGCGATGTTTTAGGGAGCTTAAGCTCCTCTAATATTAGTGCTTTTTCCCTTTCTGCGTAGTGAAGGGTATTGTCAATAAAATAGTTTAGCTGATGCTTTAAATTTTTCTCTGCTTCCCCTAGAGCTTGCGCTACTTCCTGGGGGGAAAGCTGTTTAAGGGTCGCAATCATTCTATCTTCAATATAAAGAGCTTCCTTTGATACCCTGACCCAGTCTCCCTCCTGAAGGGCTTCAAAGGGGTTTCCTTCGATCACTTCGTAAAGAGGAATTTTATATTTCAAAAGTTGACTGGGTCCCAAATTGGGATATTTACCGCTAATTGATTTTGAACAATTGATTACAGCCGCCACCTTTTTAGAAACCAGAGAATTAGCAGCAATTTCATCCAGATCCTCGTGTTGAATGACGGCTATATCGCCTGGCTGAAGTCTTTCAATCAGATTTTTTGTCTTTTGATCCAGCTTAACCTGGCCCTCTGGCATAAAATCTCCTCCATTAGCTATTGATTGTATTATTTGTAGTATTATAATAAACATGCTAAAAATCTAAAAAGATATTGTCACCTTGGCTTTTAATTTATCCTGAAATGAATTAGAATAAAAGAATCGAAATCAACACAAAGGAAGTGATTGTATGAAAACAATTACTGGTATTGAACAGCAAAGAGGCAACCATGATCGGTACAATATATTTCTGGATGATGAGTATGGCTTTAGCTGTCACGTGGAAATTATAACTCGTTTTAAACTTAAGAAGGGCTTAAGGATTGATGTGGGCGGTCTTCAGGAGCTAATACGGGAGAATAATCTAAAGGAAGCCTTTCATCAGGCCCTTGGCTACCTTTCTAGTCGACAAAGAACACAACAGGAGATTATTAATTATCTTAAAAGAAAGGGCTATGATGAGGAAGTAACGGCAGTAACCCTGGGAAAGTTAGCTCATTACCAGTTTGTTGATGATGAAAAATATGTACAAAGCTTTGTGGGTTATAAGGGAAAGTCTCAATTAAAGGGAAGACTTCGAATTCGTCAGGAGTTACATCAACGGGGCGTTGATAAAGAGATGATTGAAGCAGGCTTAGAACAATACAGCCTCCAGGAGGAGCAAGATAACTGCAACAAAATAGCCATGAAATATTTTTTATCTAAGCAGAAGCTGCCCTTAAATCAAATTAAAGAAAAGCTTACTATCAAGCTCTTAAATAAAGGATATGGCTGGGAGCTAATTCAAGGTGCAATGGACTATCTCGATCAGGATCAGGAAGTTCAGGATGTCATTGCTCAGCAGGAGGATACATATCAGATTCAAGCCAGGGAACTGGCTGCAAAGCTGCTGCAAAAAAATCAAAAAAAAGCTAAAAATCCGTATCAGCTTAAAATGAAGATCATAGCGGGCCTCAAGCAAAAAGGCTTTGATGATAAGGCTATATCTGTGGCCCTGGAGGAATTGAAGCTAAATTAACATAATTATATTATAAGAAAATAGAAAAACCAGTTATGAAAAAGCTAACTGGTTTTTCTGTGGGCTTAACTTACCTGTTGTTCTAATCTAAGTTTATCCGCCACCATGGCAATGAATTCTGAGTTGGTTGGCTTACCTTTATCAGTGTTAATTGTATATCCAAAGAGATTATTGATGGTATCCACCTTACCTCTACTCCAGGCTACTTCTATGGCATGTCTGATGGCCCGTTCAACTCTGCTGGCAGTAGTATTGTATTTTTTAGCAATGGAAGGATAAAGCTCCTTAGTTACAGCACTAAGCAATTCAACGTTAGCTACTACCATGGTAATGGCCTCTCGCAAATACAAATAACCTTTAATATGGGCTGGTACACCAATTTCATGGATAATATTGGTGATTTCAGCCTCAAGGCTGCGGCTGTTATTAATCAATGACTTATGCTGGTTGATAACCGGAGGCCTTTTCTTTTCAACATTGGTAGTGCTGCTTCCCATGGTTTGTCTGATTCTTTCTATGAAGACCTCAAAATCGAAGGGCTTAATAACGTAATAATCTGCTCCAAGATTAATAGCCCTTTGTGTAATTTTGTCCTGTCCTACGGCAGATAAGATGATGATTTTAGGAAATTTTTCGAGATTGATGCTATTAAGTTTCTCCAACACACCCAGGCCATCTAAATGTGGCATAATAATATCCAGCACCACCACATCCGGTGACCTTTGACTGATTAATTCTACAGCCTCCAGACCATCCTTTGCAATACCCACTACCTCAATATCCTGTTGCCTCTCAAGATATTCGCTTAAGATATCACAAAAATCCTCATTATCATCGGCAATTAAAACATTAATTCTCTGATTTTTCACTGGTAACCCCCCTGATTTAGCTTTTCTTTTAGATTTCACATTTCACGAATACATTTCGACAAATGAAATTGTATTCCTTCCTATTCAAAAAATTAATTCCTTTTTGGGGGGATAAATCGTTCTTTCTTTTTTGTTTATTTTCAATGATTTTTTACATCAGCTGGGCTGTAAACTGTCGAATACACCCGATTCCTGAAGCATCCACTCGATAAAAATTCCATAGCCCCGGGTAGGATCATTTACCAATACGTGGGTAACAGCACCAACCACCCGGTTGTTTTGTATAATTGGACTGCCGCTCATTCCTTGAACAATTCCTCCGGTTTTATCCAATAATCGCTCATCGGTAACTCTTATAATCATACTCTTACCATCTGGTTTAGATTGGTGTATCACTCTTAATATCTCAATTTCATACTTTTCCACCTGATTATCGTCCAGTGTAGTTAAAATATAGGCGGGTCCTTCTTTTATTTCGTGTTGATAGGCAATTTCCATTGGCTGATGATAGCTGCCCTTCATATCCCTTAGCACTTCACCATATACTCCATAGGGTGAGTTTTTTTTCAATATGCCAATGGGATTATTCACATCATGAAAGATACCTCTTATTTCGCCAGGCTTTCCCTTTTTTCCTTCCTGAATGGAAATAACCTTTGATGCCATTACCTCGCCATCCTTAATGGACATTAGGGAGCCGGTATCAACATCGGCAATTCCGTGGCCCAGGGCCCCGAATTTTCCCGTATCCTCATGATAGAAGGTTAGTGTACCAACCCCGGCAGTCTTATCACGGACCCACAATCCCAAACGATATTGACCATCCTCTTGAGCCCTTACGGGATAAAGGGTGGCGCTATATTCTGTATTGTTTCTTCTTAATGAAAGGACAATTGGATTTTGACCATTTTTCTGGATTAGCTCTGCTACATGGAGGGCATTTTCAACCGGTTGATGATTTACAGCCAACAGAGTGTCTCCAACCTTGATGCCACCTGCTTCAGCCGGACTTATCTTTTGACCGGCTTCATTGATGATGTCGGCAATTCCCACCACCAGTACACCCTCTGTATTGAGCTTGACACCAATGGATTGTCCTCCGGGTATTACTTCAAATTTTGGAACAACATTTACTTTAACGGTTTTGTAGGGAATAAAACCAAGAATACGGTATTCTAGATCTGCCGTCCCTTTATTGATTGTTTTTAATTCGATCCCCCGATTTAGTCTTTCTCTAATGCCCGCGGCCACATTAACCTGGTTGATTTGCAAAATGTCAGATTCCTCTGAATTAATGGAGAAGGAAAGGGGAAATCTTGAATTAATAATATGCTGATCCCCCATTTGCAGGTTATATTCAGAGGGGATGGCACCTGTAATATCTAAAACTAAAAGATACATAAGCAATAGTGAAAAGGCGCAAGCCACAATACTGGTAATAAATTTTAGCTTCTTTTTATGCATCAATTTAATCACGCTCCCAATAAGCCTTACTAGTACCCTGTCGCAATTAAATTCTAGGTTATCCCTCTGGTTAAACTGTTGTCGTCAGTCGCCATATTGCTCGATATGGCTTCCTTCTCCGCCTTGCTCAATGGGAATAACACAAGTTTTTAACTGGACTAGCCTGATGTTGAATTTTTAAGAAATGGATTACTGCTTTTAATTTGGCTTTTTGGAGCAGGGATTATTATAGATAAAATATTTATAAGTTGCCAGTATAACCCTTTTTATCGGTTTAGACTCATTTTTGGGCTGATAAAAATTAAGGGTTATTTAAATAAAAAAAATTCTAAGAGAGTTAGTTTTTTCTCTTAGAATTTTTTTTATTAATCATTTCTTCTGCATGTTTAAGGGTGATGTCGGTGAGTTCGCCTCCTAGAAGCCGGCCCACCTCTTTTATTTGCTCTTGTTTGTTAAGATTTATGACTGTTGTTTTGGTGCTTTGTAAATCGGCATGCTTTTCAATTAAAAAGTGGCAATCGGCCAGGGACGCAATCTGGGGCAGGTGGGTAATACAAATAATCTGATGATTTTTTGACAGCTCATACATATTCTGGCCCACCACCTGGGCAGTTTTTCCGCTAATACCTGTGTCAATTTCGTCAAAAATCAAAGTTGGAATATGATCGACATCTGCCAAGATACGCTTTAAGGCCAGCATAATTCTGGACATTTCTCCACCTGATGCAATTTTTGCCAGGGGCTTCAATGGCTCGCCTAGATTGGTAGAGATCAAAAATTCAACCTGATCAAAACCCTTGGGGCCCAGCTGATATCGCTGTTGATGATCTAACATGGGTTGAATATTGACTTGAAAGGTTGTTTTTCCCATATTTAATGTCTCTAGGATTTCTGTTAAGGATTTTTCCAGGGAATGGGCAATTTCCTTTCTTAACGAGCTTAAGGACTCAGCATTTTTTGTCATCTTCCTTCGTTGATCCTCTATTTCCTCCTTAATTCGTTGGATTTCCTTTCCACTGTTTTCTAGTAAAAATAGCTCGTTGGAAATTTTATTTTGGTATTCAATAATTTCATCAATAGATTTGCCATACTTTCTTTTAAGTGAATTAATTAAATCGAGGCGCAATTCAATTGCTTCCAATTCGCCAGGATCAAATATGGTTTCTTCTTTATAGTCTCGTATTTCCCTTGTTATATCCTCGAGCCTGTATTGAATTTCTTCTATCACCTCATGAAAATACCGCAGCTTTTCGTCGTATTCCACAACCTGCTGTAACTGGCTTTGTATATGGGACAGGTTATCCAGAATCGGTTTATGGTGATTTCCTTCACGAAGTAAATGGTAACTGTCATAAATGGCCTTGTAAATCCGTTCGCTGTTGGCCAGCTTGTTTTTTTGTATATTCAGCGACTCTTCTTCACCGGCCTTTAGATCCGCAGTCTGAATTTCCTCTATTTGAAAACGCAACAGATCAATTTTTCTTTCCCGTTCCATTTCATCATGACAGATAGCCTTCAGGCTCCTTTGAAGGGCCGAAAGCTGTTGATATTGTTCACTTAATTGAGATAACAGCTTAATAACTGATTCACCGCCGTAGGCATCCAATAGATCAATGTGGGCCTGGCTATCCAGTAAGGATTGATGCTGATGCTGACCATGAATATCAATTAACCCTCGGGAAATAGATTTCAACTGAGCCTGGGTGACAATGGTTCCATTAATTCTGCAGACACTTCTCCCACTTTGGTAGATCTCACGGGTAATAACGATGATTCCCTCGAAATCGGGGTCTATGCCATATGCCTCAAGCTGTGCATCAATTCCCTTGTCTTGAGGTGGTTTAAATACTGCTTGAATGATGCATTTATTGGTTCCTGTTCTGACAAAGGCACGATCTGCCCTTTCACCAATGGCCATATTCAAGGCGTCGATTAATATTGATTTGCCTGCTCCGGTTTCACCTGTCAGAATATTGAGGCCTTGTTCAAACTGTAGATGAAGGTGATCTATCAGGGCGAAATTCTTTACCTCTAGCTCCAATAGCATAAAGGGCCTCCTCTATTTCATCAGTTTTTTAAACTTTTCAATGGTTTCTTCCATTTTATTGATATCCTTTATTAATACAAAAATAGTATCATCTCCTGCTACAGACCCGATGATGCCCTCCAAGCCTGCGGCGTCGATGGCTGAAGCAGCAGCCTGGGCTGCGGCAGGAATGGTTTTTAAGACAATGATATTACTTGAATAATCTATTGATAAAATCGAATCTTTGAATAGTCTGATTAATCGATCAGACAATACTGAGTCCTGACTTTTCAAAGTGGCATATTTGTATTTTCCGTTTTTAGCCAGTACTTTAATTAATCTTAATTCCTTAATATCTCTGGAAACGGTTGCCTGGGTAACATTTAAACCTAGCTTTCTTAATTCCTCTGAGAGTTCCTCCTGGGTCTCGATCTCTTTATTCTCAATAATTTCCAGTATTTTTGCATGCCGGGTATATTTCATGAAAATCCTCCTTAAAATTTCGATCTGATATAAATTCTTATTTCCCAATCCCCTAAAAAGGAAATATTCAAATCATTGTATTTTTATTATTCTTCAAAAAAGAATAATTTCCTTCTCAAATTTAAGTATTCCTAATAATTTTTATCGTATAAAACAATTTTAGGGCAAAGTCGTCCTTTGAAGATTTAAGTGATGATTTTGTTGAAAAAACCATTGATGAAAAGCTTCTTTCATTTTATTTTTTTTAAAAGCGGAAGCTTCCTATAGATTATAAAAAGGATCAGGCAATGGCCGATCCTAATGAATTAATATAATAAATTTATTTTTCAATCTACCTGGTGGTTTTCTTGTCATCAAGGCTTTCATGGGAGGCCTGAATCACCATCAGAATCTGCTGTTCATGAAAATCGCCGTCTTTTTGGCTTTGATGGCCCAAGTGTAATAAATATTCAATATTTCCCTCGGGGCCCTTTATGGGGGAAAAGGAGCAACCCAATATTTTAAAACCTAGAGATCTGCTGAACTGGATTATTTCAGTAACAACCTCCTGATGAACACCGATATCCCTTACTACCCCTTTTTTTCCCACCTTATCTCTGCCGGCTTCAAATTGAGGCTTGATAAGGGCAACGATTTCTGCTCCTGGTTTTAACAGGCGCTGTGCTGCCGGCAAGACAATTTTCAGGGATATAAAGGAGACGTCTATGGAGGCGAAGCTTGCTGCTTCTGGAATTTGATCCGGGGTGACATACCGTATATTGGTTCTTTCCATATTGATAACCCTAGGGTCTTGCCGAAGCTTCCAATCCAGCTGTCCATAGCCCACATCGATGGCATAGACCCTACAGGCACCGGCTTTAAGCATACAGTCCGTAAAGCCTCCGGTAGAGGCCCCAATATCAATACAGATTTTATCTTTTAATTCAAGTTTAAATTCTTTGATGGCTTTTTCAAGCTTTAGTCCGCCTCGGCTAACAAAGGGAATGGCATTTTCTTTAATGTATATATCTGCTTCGGGGTCTACATTGGTGCCGGGCTTATCAAATTTTTGATTATTAATAAAAACCAGACCTGCCATAATGGTTCTTTTAGCCTTTTCCCTGCTGTCGAAATGTCCTCTTTGAACCAATAATTGATCTAATCTAACTTTTTGTGCCATTTTTATCTCCTACCTAGCGAAAAATCACTTTTTTATTTCCAACTTCCCTAACAAAGTCATGGAGTATTTCTGAGACAACCTTTTCACTGTTCAAACCATAAAGTTCATGGAGCTGATCAATATTACCGTGCTCTACAAAATGATCAGGAAGTGCCAGGATTTTTACATTTTTACCTATTTTATTGTCATTTAACAGGTTCAGGACAAGGCTGCCAAAGCCCCCTAGCTTAATGTGATCCTCTAAAGTATAGATCTTTTTACATTTTCTAGCATGATGTAAAATGAGGTACTCATCCAGGGGTTTAATGAATCGAGGGTTAATTAAGGTAGCATGAATCCCCTTTTCTCTAAGGCCCTTACAGGCTTGTAATCCTACTTCTGTCATATGGCCCAGTGCAATAATCAGAACATCCTTACCTTCTTCAAAGAGTACTTCTCCCTGTCCTGTTTTAATTTCTATTGTTTCACCAGGATTCTGATCCTGGGCAATCCCCCGGGGATAACGAATTGCCATGGGCCCCTTCACCGATAGGGCATATTGAATCATGGCCCTCAGTTCTCCTCCATCCTTTGGTGACAAAAAGGTAAGGTTTGGAATACAGGATAGAAAGGAAATGTCAAAGGTACCGTGATGGGTTTCACCATCATTGCCCACCAAGCCAGCCCGATCTACCAGTAATGTAACCGGCAGATTCTGTAGACAGACATCATGAACCACCTGGTCAAATCCCCGCTGCAAAAAAGTAGAGTAAATGGGAACAAAGGGCCTGTAGCCGGCTGCTGCAATTCCAGCTGCGAAGGTGACTGCATGCTGCTCTGCAATCCCAACATCAAAAAAACGTTCAGGAAAACGTTGAGAAAATTCTGATAATCCCGTTCCTGCCGGCATGGCTGCTGTGATGGCCACAACTCGATGATCCTCCCTGGCACACTCAATCAGGGTACTTCCTGCAATTTCCGAATAGGAGGTCTTATGGGTGGTTTTAAGGGGCTTTCCTGAATCCACCTTAAAGGGGCTTACTCCATGGAATTCCTGAGGCGCTTCTTCCGCCAGGCTATAGCCCTTACCCTTTTTGGTTAGTACGTGTAATAAAACAGGTCCGGTGATGTTTTTACATTGATTTAATGCCTTACAAAGGGCACCATAATTATGTCCATCTACTGGACCAATGTAGGTAAATCCCAATTCTTCAAATAATACTCCGGGTACAATAAAATATTTAATACTGTCCTTGGCCCTTTCAACGGTTTTGACAACGCTTTTTCCGATGGCAGGAATGTTGCCGATTAGAGCCTCGACGTCACCCTTAACCTTTGAATACAACGGAGTTGTTCTAATCTTACTCAGATAATTCGATAAACCACCCACATTTTCAGATATTGACATTTCATTGTCATTTAATATAACCAACAAATTCTTTTTGTTTTGACCAGCATGATTTAGGGCTTCAAAGGCCATTCCCCCTGTCAAGGCACCATCGCCGATGATGGCAACAATGTGGTGCTTTTCCTTTTTTAAATCTCTGACCGTTGCCAAGCCCAGGGCAGCAGAGATAGAAGTACTGCTATGGCCCGTATCAAAATGATCATGCTGACTTTCCTTTCTTTTTGGAAAACCGCTTAAGCCCTTATACTGTCGTAAGGAATGAAATTCCTCTCGTCTGCCTGTAATTATTTTATGTACGTAGCTTTGATGACCAACATCCCAAATCAGCTTATCCTTCAGACTGTCAAAGACAGTATGCAAGGCCAGGGTCAATTCTACAACCCCCAGGTTAGAGGCCAGATGTCCACCGGTTTTTGAAACGGAATGAATTAAAAACCTTCGGATCTCATGGGCTAAAATTTCAATTTCCTTTTCCTTTAAAAGCTTTAAATCCTTGGGAGAGTTAATTTTATCTAAATATCTGTACATTCAACCCATCCTTCTTTTTATTTTTTACCATTTGACTCGGGAATCACATTCAGTCCAAATTTTTGATTAATAAAATCTAACACCTTTGCGGTATGAAATACAAGCTTTTGAGATTGATCAAGGGCAATGCCCTTTCCTATGGCTTTCCCACCTACCGTTAAGGAGGCCACAAAGCCTGTTAAAATAACTGTAAGCAATGCACGGTTAATGGGCAGGACGTTACTGTTTAATTGAAGAATAATGCTGGCACCGGCAACACCACTGACAATACCGCAAATGTCGCCAATTACGTCATTACAAAAGTTTGATACGATACCAGCATTTTTTATGAGCTTCAGGGCACATTTGGCACCATCCACCTTATCTGCCGCCATGGCATGAAAAGGTTTTTCCTGGGCGGCGGCCACTGCAATTCCAATCATATCACTCAATACCCCGATCAGCACAATCAGAAGCAGAATAGTAAAGGCAATAAAAATTCCGGTATTTGTCAAAATAAGCTCTGATAAAATGCTAATGACAATTGTTAAGAAAAACGTCCATATTGAGATGACAATTACCCATTTTAAATTATATTTTTTCCAGGGATTATTCTTATCATTATTCCCCTTTTTATTGTTTTTACCACTGTCATCGGCCAAAAAAACCCCTCCAGAAAGCAAATAATAAAAATAATTATTAATTTATTTTATCATAATAAATAAAATTTCATAAGGAAAAATATAAAGCTGATAGCCTATACTATCAGCCATATTAATATAGTGGCAATACATTAAGTAAATTTTACGGCTTAGGTCCAGTTGGATTTCCCAGCTTAATACTGTCTGTCGCCATAACAGCGGTTTCCCTTTAAACTAAGCTCTGCCTTGTCACCAAGGGCAGGACTGGATTACCACTTAGTCCGCACTGTAATCCCTAATGTATCTCTTACGAACAGTCTAGGAGTTTTCCTCAACAACCCTTCCAATTCTTAGCCTCTTTTGCAGCATAGGTTTCAAATAGCAATGAATCTCTCCAATGGGCCCTATTGTTGAGAAACTGATCCACTTATCTACCTATCCCACTCAAGGCAGGCTACGCTTTCCCTTGCGACTAAATCGCAAGAAGATAGGTTTCCCCAATTTAACCAAGGTTAAATTAGTCTCCACGGAGTAAGGGTCATCGCCCGCATGCCATTGCAGATCGCCCCCACTCCTTACTCCCAGCATCGACCCCCGACTGGGCGTCGGCAGCCGAAACTAGGAACTTCATCGATGTGCCCTTCAACGGATTTTTAGCCCCGCCTTCCAAATTAGTCAGGTTGACTAGAATACTGTACCACTATAAGGTAAAGGTAATTTACGAATTGTGATTTGAGTTTAAGTTTAGATTTTTAAAGCATTACCTTTATTACATCAAATTATAACATATGATAATTTGATAATCAAACCATCAGGTATGCCACTAGAATGCCTAATATTGCCCCTGCCAACACCTCAATGGGTGTATGGCCCACTAGCTCCTTTAATCTTTTCTCTGTGAGCTTTTTCTCCTTTTTTTTGTGAATATCTTCTATCATTTGATTAATAATGATGGCCTGTTTTCCCACAGCCATTCTCACCCCAGCAGCATCATACATGACGATCAATGAGCTGACAATAGCAATGGCGAACAGGCTGGAATCCCAACCGTGAATGAGACCAATTGAAGTTGAAAGCCCCATCACAAAGGATGAATGGGAGCTGGGCATTCCTCCTGAGCCTACAAAGCGCCCCATATCGAAGCGCTTGTCGACAATGTAGCTATGTAGAACCTTAAGGGCTTGGGCAATAAACCAGGATAAGGCCGAAATCCAAAGCACTTTATTATTGCCAATAGCTGTGAAAAAACCCAAGGTAACCCCTCCTTCTTAGTATTAATTTTCTCGATCAACAAGGTATTGGCATAGATTGACTAAAAACTCTGATGAATGCTGGTATTGTTCTAGTAGCTCTAATATTTCCGCTGTAAGGGTCTTTACCTTTTCTCTGGAAGCCTCAATTCCAAAGAGAGACGGATAGGTGGATTTTTGATTTTCAATGTCGCTTCCTGTTTTTTTACCCAGCTTTTTCTCATCCCCTACAATGTCAAGTATGTCATCTTGTATTTGAAAGGCTAAGCCAAGCTTTTTACCTATGAGAGCCATATTTTCAATATCCTTAGGTTCTGCCCTGGCAATCAGGGCACCAATCTTTAACGGTGCGGCAATGAGGGCGGCGGTTTTATGATTATGGATGTATTCCAGGGTCTTAGCATCAATTCCATGGCCTTCGCTGGCCAGGTCTACCATTTGCCCTCCGATCATACCATTAATTCCTGCTGCCTGGGCAATTTCGTATATGCTCTGAACAAAGGGCCTGGGGTGATCCTGAAGCAAAGCATCCCGAAGCATGGTTTCAAAGGCATGATTTAAAAGTCCATCCCCTGCCAGTATGGCCAGGCCTTCACCAAATACCTTGTGGTTGGTTGGTTTTCCCCTTCGGTAATCATCGTTATCCATGGCAGGCAAATCATCGTGGATTAGGGAGTAGGTGTGAATCATCTCTATTCCGCAGGCGTAGGGCAGTACCAGATGCAAATCCTTGGCAAAAAGATGATAGGAAGCCAGCGCAAGGACTGGCCTAAGTCTCTTACCACCTGCCATAAGACTATATTCCATCGCTTCTATCAGCGGTTGATTTTGATCTGAAGGACTTTGGAAAACCTCCTTTAAATATTGTTCCACCATTTGAATATATTCCTGCATCTGTTTTTTCCATGTCATTCGGCTAGTCCTCCCTTTCTTCAAAGGGCAATGGTTTAATAGCCCCGTTTTCATCAATAATCATTGATATTTTTTCTTCTGCTTCATTTAATTTAAGATGGCAATACTGGTACAGCTCGACTCCCTCTTGAAACAGCTTTAAAGAAGCCTCCAGCTCTAGTTCACTGCTTTCCAGCTGGTGGGTAATCTCTTCAAGGCGTTTTATTGCTTCCTCAAATTTTCTTTTTCTCAAGGCTGGGTTCCTCCTTATTTATATTCATTACACGGCACTTTAGGCTTCCATCAGATAAGGTTACTGTGATTTGATCCCCTGGGGAAATTTGTTTAATACGCTTTAGCACCCTTCCATTTTCGTCTGTCGTAACGGAATAGCCCCTTTCTAAAACTGCCAGAGGGCTCAGGGCATTCAATCTGCTTCCCAGGCCCTTAAGAAGAATTCTATTTTCTCGAATGAATCGGTTCTCCTGCTTATGCTGATGCCCTAATAGAAAATCTAGTCGCTGTCTTTCATCATAGATGCGGTGATAGGGATATTTAAAGGAATAGGCGGTCAATAGATTAGTCAGGTTTTTACGATGGACCTGAAGGTTGCCCTTCATCAAATGATTCAGTCTTCGATTTAACAGACTAAGGCGTTCCTTCAGCTCCTCCTTGGCGGGAACTGCCAGCTCCGCCGCCGCTGATGGGGTTGGAGCCCTTAAATCAGCTACAAAGTCTGCAATCGTATAGTCGGTTTCATGACCCACGGCTGAAATAACCGGTATCTTGCTGGCAAAAATTGCCCTGGCCACGTCCTCTTCATTAAAAGCCCACAGCTCCTCAATGGAGCCGCCGCCCCGGCCCAGAATGATCACATCAATGTTATCCATAAGATTAGCTTTATTCAAAGCTTCAACAATGGAAGCCCTGGCCCCCTCTCCCTGGACTAAAACAGGGAATATTAATATTTCTATTCGGTTGAATCTTCTCTTTATCACCGAGAGGATATCTCTGATGGCTGCTCCTGTAGGAGAGGTTATCACGGCAATACGTTCTGGTAGATAGGGAATGGGTTTTTTGTATTTTGAATGAAACAGTCCTTCTTTTTCAAGCTTGTCCTTTAATTGCTGATAAGCTAAATAAAGGGCACCAAGGCCATCGGGCTCCATTTCGTTAATATAAAGCTGGTATTGACCATCCCGTTCATAGACTGAAATGTACCCTCTAATATTGACCTTCATACCGTTTTCTATTTGAAATTTCAGCTTTTCACAGTTAGACCTGAACATGACACAATTGATACGGCTCTGTTGGTCCTTCAGGGTAAAGTAAAGGTGGCCGCTGGAATGAATTTTACAATTGGATACCTCACCCTTTACCCGTAGATTATAAAGTATTGGGTCATTGCTTAAGATCCGCTTAATATATTGAGTTACTTCAGTAACTGATAGTATTTTTATCTGCATGGTTCTTGACCCCCAAAAGTCCAATTCCTACTGCATTATCAGATGAAAAGCGAGGATTTGCAAAATAAAACCTAATACCGCTTTTTTGAAACGCTTCCTCAAGATGCTCTTTTATAATGGAATTACAGGCAACGCCCCCCACCAGCAAAATTTCTTGATAGGGTGCTGCCAGGTTTTTTATTAGCTTGATCAATCCCTTTCCAAGGCTATGAAAGACACCACTGGCCACTGCGGCGGGAGGATGCCCCTGTTCAATCAGGCGCTTGAAATGGGTTTCTGGGCCCGAAAGGCTGATGTGATTTTCCTGAACTGACAGAGGAACTGAGGGCGGCGAATCAACCCATTTTTTAGCCAGTACCTCTAGATGGGGCCCCGCCGGAAAGGGCAGGCCCAGTTTTACGCCTATTCGATCGATATATTGACCTGCACTTAAATCGTTGGTTCCCCCCAGGATATTAATTTGATAGCCTGGCCCCTGAGGAGTCACTGCAAGGGCTTCAGTTGTACCACCGGATAAGTGGAGGGCTAAGAAGGGTTTCCGGGGTACGAATCCACTTGACCAGAGTCCTGCTTCGATATGCCCCTCTTGATGGCTAAACTGGTAAAGAGGAACCTTAAGTAGTGTAGCCATGGCTTGCCCGTAGGATTGGGCTCCTAAAAAGACTGGCATATAGGATTCTTCCAAAGGCCTTGGCCTTGTGGCGCTGCTGATGGCTGCAATCTTCATAGGGGCAATATCCGTCAGTAGTTTTTCAAACATTTGGGGCAAATTTTTAATATGGTGGAATAATGCCTCCGATTGCCTTAATCCAACTTCACCAGGCTTAACAGGCAGCAATTTTCTCTCTTCATGAATCAACTGGCCCTCCATGCTTATAAGGCTGAGGGAGGTTGTATAGTTACTGGTATCGATTCCCAATACTAATTGACTACTGTTCATGCTTTTTTAAACCCTTTTCCTCTACATATTTGCCTAATATACCATTAATAAAGGAGGCCGATTCATGGGTACTATACCTTTTTGCCAATTCGATGGCTTCATTTATGGAAACCGCCGGCGGAATTTCTTCCATATATAGAATTTCTCCAAAGGCAATTCGCAGTATAGCCAAGTCAACCTTGGCAATTCGGTCAAGCTTCCATCCCTTTGAAAAAGCCATAATGGTTTCGTCAATTTCAGCACGATTGCTGATTATTTGCTGTACTAGCTGATTAATATAATGTTCCTGCTGCCTTTCCGTTGCTTCTTCCTCTAGATTATCTAACAGGATTTGATAGTCATATTGATTATGTATGCTCATCTGAAATAGCATTTTCATACAGAACTCCCTTGCAAGCTTACGATTCATTTTTTTATCCTCCTTAACTAGTACCCTGTCGTAATTAAATTCTAGGTGATTCAAGTTTAACTGGGATGGAGTACCAGGTATTTTCCTACTACTGTTATTGTTATGTAACCAATAATATTTTAAACATGACAGCATGTCCAATATCGATTGACGTGAAATAAACCCTCTGGGTTCAGAGGGTTAGTAACGTTAGTCTTACTTTGTCTTTTCATTTTTACTTTCTTCCTCGATAGTTTCCTTTGGAAAGCTGACACCCTGAATGTGAATGTTGACTTCGATAATACTTAAGCCTGTCATGGTTTCGATGGACCGTTTTACCTTATCCTGGATTTCCCATGCGATATCAGGAATTTTTGTACCGTATTCAACGATGATAAAGAGGTCTACAAAGCCACCCTTCTCATTAATATCTATCTTTACTCCTTTAGAAAGACTTTTTTTCCCAAGGATTTCTGCAATTCCACCAACCAAACCACCGCTCATACCTGCTACACCTTTAATCTCCATAGCTGCTAATCCTGCAATGGTGGCAATAACATCCTCTGCAATTTTAATTTCTCCATATTCTAGATTTTGAGTTGCGTCCATTTCTTCACCTCCTGAGTGTCAAATGTCTAGGATTATTATACCAAAATCCTTTCCTATTGACAAACAGTTCTATTTTTTATTCATAATAATGATGTTATCCATTGGAATATCTGTTTCTCGCCTTACTATGTCAACGATCTGGGCAACTTCCTTTTCATTTAGCCCTTCACTTTGTACAACCACATTAATTGAATCTCCTGAAATAAATACCACTACATCATTAAAGCCCTTGGCCATTACCATATTTTCAATTAATAATTCCTTATCTGAATTTCCAATCACATTCATTTTCATATCAAGGGCTTGGTTCCTTTGATCCTCTGAGGTATATTGATTGTTTACGATGTCATCTAAATAGCTTATCATTTCACTTCGTTTCTTATCTCTTTCCAGCTTGCTTTCGATAAAGTATATATTGCTTTTCATGATTTGCTGGCTGGTGATGGTGGCACTAATCTGGGCGTTGGTTTCCTGAGCCACATCCATAACGCTGTTGTCACGGCTGTCGACGATGATGGCATTATCCATTTCTCCCTCTACCTTTTCAGATACCAGCTCGTTAAGACTTACGTCCTGTTCCTCTGTTTCATCACTTTCCTCGGTTTTATCTGTCGACTCTGGCTCCTCGTTAATTTCCTCTGGGTCAGCCTCACCCAGCTCATATTCATCTTCGCCTAATATCTCCCGCAATACACCGCTTTCTTCCATCATACGCATTTCGTAGCTTTCCAATTCACTAGAGGTTTTCAACAGGGACTCTTTATTTAGATTATAATTAATATATCCAATCAGTCCCAACATCATAACTAAAGATAAAATAACAAAATTTTTTCTTTTTAATAGACTTATGTCTCTGAATTTCATAATAACCCCTCCCCTTAGTTTTTAGGATAAACCTGTACTCGATGACCAGGTACCTGCAGTACTGTTTTAACTGCCTCATATAGCTTAGCCTTGACTTCAACATCCTGGGCACCCTCGGCTACCACAATCACCCCATTCACCTGGGGCTTAATTTCCTTTAGAACCAACGGTTTGTTTCCACCACTCTCACTGCTGATTACGGTGTTGGTTGTGATGCTTTCGGAATTAAGTGTACGGGTTCCCCCGTTTGAATCCTTTTCTTCTGTTGTATCTCTTGACTCTACTGTATTGAGGGCTGGTACAATTTCTGAACCCATTTCAAAGGTAATCATGACTTCCACCTGACCTGCTCCCTTTATTTCTTCCAAAATACGTTTCAATCTATGCTCAACCAGCTCCTCTTCAGATAAATTAACGGCCGATGATACCTGAACTTTTTGGTCTTCCTGACCGGAAAGATTATTGTTTGAGACAGGCTTTAAGGAAAAAAAGTCGCCTGAGATAATCAACGCCATGACAGCCACAGCTAATAGCACCAGCAGATTAGCTATATATTTTTTTGATAAAACCTTTTTAAAGGCTTCGTTCCACTTTTCCATGCTTGATCCTCCTCACCACTTTACTTATTCTTCTGTACAAAAACACTGATGCTTTCCCTTGGAATGTTGTAAAATTGATTGAAATCGTTGATGATGGTTTCCCCTCCATTAACTAACATTATGCTTTCGTCCTCTGAATTATTATCCTTTTTTCCAGGAAGTCTGACATTTATGCTGACCTCTTTGATTTTAATCGTTTCCTCAGGAGGTGGTGCTTCTTCTGTTAGAATAATGGAGACGGCCTTGATCATACCATATTGGTCCTCCTTCTTCTCCTCAATTTCCAGGTCTATTTCGGCAACCTGTACCCCCAGCTGACTTTCAAGACGGCTGGCCATCTGTTCCTTGAGGTTTTCTTTGTATAGCTCTATTATGATCTCCTGATTATTAACCTCCAGGGTTTTCATACGATTGTTTAGGGTCATCTGTTCCAATTGATTGGAGGCCATAAGTACACCGTCGGCAATGTTCTCGCCTCCCTTCACCAGCTCCATTAAAGGATTAAGAATGACAAGCATAATCAAAAGGCCAATGATAACATTGATATAGCGTTTGTGATTTGAATTAGGTAAAAGAAATTCTACAAAGGTTATGAATATAACAATTGATATAATGGTGATAACCCATTCTCTGATTTGTTCCATCTTTTCACCTACCTCATCATTAAAGTCACGTTTCCCGTGCCAATTATAATTGTTATGGTAATAAAGAACATAATGGCTATGGAAGAAACTGTAGCAAAGAGCAGTACCAGGGAATTAGCCATTTGATTTAAGCAATCCACCAGCTGCCCCTGGGCAATGGGTTCAATTATGGCTGTACATAGTTTATAGATTACAATTAAGGCCAGTATTTTTATCATCGGAATCAAACAAATTAAAAAAACACTAATCAGTCCAATGGCCCCTATGGAGTTCTTTAGTAAAAGTGAACAGCCGATTACTGTATCCATTGCGTCTGATAAGAAGCCGCCAACAATGGGAATGAATTTATCGACTGCGAATTTCGCCGTCCTGATGGTAACGCCGTCCACCGAGGCCGAGGTAATTCCCTGAATCGAAATGATCCCTACAAAGGCCGTTAAGATAAAGCCAAGGATTATGGCGGCAATTTGTTTTAGAAGCCCCGCTAATTTTGTTATTTGTATTTTTGAAGAAAAGTTATTAACAATGGACAATACTGCTGAAAAGAAAATTAAGGGCAGTACAACTGTTTTTACTACTGTACCGATAAAGCCAATGGCCCCCAGCAATATGGGATGAAAAAAAGCCGAAGCCGTTATCCCTCCCATGGCCAGCAGAAGCCCCAGCAGTACCGGCAGGAGAGCCTGCATAAAGGTCACCATAACATCAATGGTTTCTTTTCCAATATTGATGGCTATAAGAAAGCTCTTAATGGTCAAGGTAATAATCACCAGGTAGCATACACTATAGGCTAACCTGCCTACAATATCACTTTCAAAGGCGCTTTGCAGATTACTGAGCATAGCGTAGATGGTGGATAAAACAATAATTTGACCTAATAGCTTCCAGTTGGCAAAAACCTCTTTAAATAAAAATCTGAGGGCCCCCTTAATAAGCTCATTGAAGGAAAGGACTGCTTCACCCCGAACTAGCTTCAAGACAAACTCCTTTAAGTTAATTTTAGGCAAGTATTCATCCAGATCACGATTAATTGTGTCCATAATTTCCTGCAGATCACCGGTGTCTAATTTATTAATTTGGTCAAGTATAATATTTTCTGTATTCAGCTCCTCGGCTACAGCCCACCCATAGCTTGTCATGAATATGATAAACACAATGGGTAAAATAAAAAGTTTTTTCATTTTTTCACATCCTAAGGCACCATATTTATGATCAAATCCATTAATGAAACTAGGATTGGTACAGCCATTACCATAATTAATACCTTTCCTGCAAATTCAATTTTAGAAGCAATGACCCCTTCGCCGGCATCTTTGCATACCTGGGCTCCAAATTCTGCGATATAGGCTATTCCTACAATTTTTAATATGGTAGCCAGGTAAATATCGTCAATGCTGATCTTATTAGCCAATTGATTCAATATTTCGATTACTGACTGGAGCTTGGCCAGCACAAATATAAAAATCACAAAGCCCGTTACAAGGCTGATATAGATCCCCAGCTCTGGCTTTTGATTTTTGACCAAAATTGCCAAAACTGTCGCAACCAGACCAATGGCAACAATTTGAAAAATCTCCATGGAATCACATCCTTAATATAAACGAAACATGGTTTTGACGGTTTCAAATAAATTACTGATCAAATTAATCACCAACATTAATACCACCACTAACCCCACCAGGGTAGTCATCATGGCCTGTTCCTTTCTCTCGGCCTTCTCTAATACGAGGTTTAAGATCGAGACGATAATTCCGATGGCGGCAATTTTGAAAATCAAATCTACGTTCATCACCATTTGTGAATTCCTCCTAAATTAAAATAAAATTATGACGATTGTCAAACCTGCCAAAAACCCTAAATGCTTGTATAGGCTGACATTTTTATTTTGCAGGAGGACTGCCTCCTCGTAATTTTTTCTCAAGCCTTCCATTGTCAACCGAATATACTTAACTTGATTTTCCTTATCTGACGTACCTAGGTTGTTACCCAGATTTATTAATAGCTCTATATCTTCTCCCTTTAGCTCACTGCTGTTTTTTGCAATTTGCAGGCCTTTAGCCCAGGCCTCTGGGAAGGTAAAGCCATCTTTTTTAAGTAAAATTTCTGCAGTAGTATCAAACAAAATACTGATTTCTTTTTTGCTTTTGGCGGCTACTTTTTTCAGCAATATTGGCAGTGGGGTGGCGCCATAGACAATTTCCGTCTCTAACATTTGAAGGGTATGAATGAGCTGTCCCAGCAGGCGGGTTCTTTCCCGAAGTCCATTGGCTAAAATTTGCCCTACCATTCCACTGCAAATTATAATAATACAGGAAAATATAATTTTGGTTGTCATCTATGTCACCATCCTATTGGCAATCGGCTGATCGATTAGCGCCTTATAATGATTTCCTTCGAGCAATGATTCAATGGTACCAATGCCCTTCTGATTAGATAACACAATCATTCTATTAAATATTTTTGATTTTACCAGATCACCTATGACCGGTTTGGAGCGTATATCATCGAGGGATTGTCCATGTACAGTGGTGATGACTCTGGTGCCGGCCATTAACGCCTCTTGGATTGCATGAATATCCTCCATTCTGCCTATTTCATCGGTGGCAATTACCTGGGGTGACATGGATCGAATCAGCATCATCATTCCATGGGCCTTTGGACAGCCATCTAATAGATCAGTTCTAATACCCAAATCGTTTTGAGCTTCTCCCTGGAAGGAACCGCCAATCTCAGAGCGTTCATCCACCACTCCCACCTTCATGCCTTTAAAGTTCAATGGGGGTATGCCATTACTAAGATTTCTGATAATGTCTCGCAAAAGGGTGGTTTTACCACATTGGGGTGGAGATATAATCAGGGTATTATAACAGTCTGTCGGCCCTTTGATAAGGTATTCCATTACTGTGTCTGCTACCCCCTTTTTCTCTCTGGAGATACGCATATTCAGCCCGCTAAAGTCCTTCATTGTCTTTACACCGCCGGCATTATCTAAAACAACTCTGCCGACAATCCCTACCCGGTGTCCGCCGGGGATGGTAATATAGCCCTGCTTTAATTCCTCTTCAATGGCGTATAGGGAATAGTTAGATATAAACTGTAGGGTGTTTTCAATATTTTTTCTGTTTACCTTCATGGCCCTTTGAGACTCGAGGGTCAGTTCTCCCTGCTCTGTAACATAATATTCCCTTCCATCACCTAATAGCATTAGTGGACGATTAACCCTTAATCTGATTTCCTCCATCAACTGTTTAAAGGAATTTGGGATAGGGCTTACTATTTTTCGAATTTCAGGGCAGAGATATTGTTCCAGCTGCTGATGGGTTTGACTATACCTTTCTTTATCAATAAAGCTTGCCTCCATGAGAACCTGTCCCCCCTTCTTTATAATAGATATTTCAAAAGGAAATAAATTATGACCAAAACTAAAAGAAAAAACCAAAGGTCATGACCTTTGGTTTAATGGGATAAAATAAAAAAATCCAATGAAATTTTTGCATTGGATTTTTTATATTGCTTTTTAAAATTATTTTTCAATTTCCTCTACAATTTCTTCTTCATCAATGTGACAGCAGCCATCGTGGTGCTCATGATAATGGTCTTCCTCCATAATGGTAATTGTTCTATGGCATTGAGGACAGACCACTTCAACTTCATCATCCTCCAATAAATCTTCATCAACAAAAATCTCTTCTTCGCAGTAAGGGCACAATACCTCAGCAAAGTCTATATCGTCATCTTCTTCGTCAAAATCCTCATAGTCGTCAAACTCATCATCGTCATCATCTTCTTCAAAGAGTTCATCCTCTACGTCCATTAAATCTTCATCAAGGGCTTCAACGTATTCGGCTAATTCCTCCTGCTCTTCACCGATTTCAACAATAGCGTCTGCAAATTCCTCCAGGGTGTCGATAATATTCATCAATAGTTTGCCCTCTTTCGATGATTCTTTGATGTTTAAACCATCTGCCAATCCCCGCAGGTATGCAACCTTTTCAAATAAGTGATCCATTCTTGCTACCTCCTTATCTCATGTTTTTATGATCCATTTGAAAAGAAATAAGAGAACCATCATCTTTATCTTTCCAAATGTAATAAAAAAAACGCCTGTATTTTTATAATCTATAGGAAAGTTCACTTAACACAATTATATTAAAGAGAGCTTTCCAAATATAGATTTCAACAAAGTCATCCTTTAAATTCTCTGAAGGAAGACTTTGTTCTGACTAAAGGTCTTTAGGGCGTATCTGAAAACCCACTCTTAGGGCATCTTTCACCGCTTTTTTGTCCCACGAAGCGTTGCTTTTCCTTGACGTACTCCTGGTATGCCTTCAAAAAAGCGCCTTGCTTGGAACAAAAATTCAGTAAAATCTGCACCCTTCGGAGTATTCAGACACACCCTAGTTATTTTTCCTAATTTCGCTTAATTTTATGCCCTCGACATATACTCGCCGGTTCGGGTGTCTACTCGAACAGAATCACCTTCGTTTACAAACAAGGGCACCTGGATTATAGCACCGGTTTCAAGGGTAGCAGACTTGGTAACATTTGATGCAGTGTCTCCCTTGATTCCAGGCTCAGTCTCTGTTACAACCAGAACAACAAAGTTCGGTGGATCAACCTGGAAGGCCTTGCCTTGATAAAATTTAATTGTTGCTGAATCATTTTCCTTTAAAAATTTAATTGCATCCTCCACCTGATCAAAGGTTAAAGGAATTTGTTCGTAGGTTTCATTGTCCATGAAATAATAAAATTCACCATCATTATATAGATATTGCATTTCCTTTGTGTCAATATGGGCCTTGGGGAATTTGTCACTGGGATTAAAGGCCTCCTCACGAATAGCACCGGTTTTTAAATTCTTGTATTTGGTTCTTACGAAGGCAGCCCCTTTACCTGGCTTTACATGTTGAAAATCCAGTACTACATAGGGCTCTCCATTTAACTCAAATGTATTTCCTTTTCTAAAATCTCCTGCTGAAATCATTGTATCCCTCCATATAATCATTAATCATTCATAACTAGTGTGGTTAGTACCTGTCGCAATTAAATGCTAGGTACCCCTGGTTTATAGCCCGATATGGCTTCTTTTTCCACCTTACTTTTGGGAAATTCCCAGGCCTTATCTCGTCATTTAAATGACGCAGGATACTAGTTATCGTTTTAATGTATAAATTAATAGCTATTAACAATAGTTTAATAACTACTATTAGTTAATGATGAACAGACAATAAATAATTTTATACCTGCAGCTCCAGTAGATTTTTTTTGGATTTTGACAAGACCCTAAATCCACTTTCTGTGACGACAACCAGATCCTCTATTCTAACGCCGCCAAACTCTGGAATATAGATACCTGGCTCAATTGTGATAACCATACCGGGCTCCATATCTATCTCTCCTAATGAATTTACATGGGGTAGCTCGTGGATTTCAAGGCCGACACCATGGCCTAAGCCATGACCAAAGAATTCGCCATAGCCTTTTTGCTTGATAATGTCACGGGCAATTTGATCCAGTTCTTTACCCTTAATGCCGGGAGCCACTGCTTTAAGAGCGGCTTCTTGGGCTTCTAAAACTATATGATAAATTTCTTTTTGTTTTTCTGTTGCTTGGCCCAGTACAAAGCTTCGAGTCATATCAGAACAATATCCATTAAAAATACAACCGAAATCCAGGGTGATTAAATCTCCAGCTTCGACTATTTTATCTGATGCGACTCCGTGGGGTAAGGATGAACGTTGGCCTGAAGCCACGATGGATTCAAAGCTGAGGCCGGAGGCCCCTCTTTTTTTCATGAAATACTCAATTTCTAAAGCAATCTCTAATTCCCTCATACCTGGCTTAATGTAGGATAAAATATGGGAAAAGCAGTCATCGGCAATGGAGGCGGCCCTTTGTATCAGTTCAATTTCCTCCTGGGATTTGATGGAACGCAGTTTAATTAAGGCACCTTTAAGGGGAACAAGCTCTATTGCTGTTAGCTTTTCTTTATAATCTATGTATTTGCCATAGGTCATATAATCCTCTTCGATTCCCAAACGATTTAAATCTAGTTCTTTTAAGGCATCGGTTAAAGGATAGGTACGACTGATTTCAATGATTTTGTAGCCATTGCATTGCTGCTTGGCTTGAACAGTATACCTAAAATCAGTAAAAAATAGAGCTTCTTGTCGGGTGATCAGTACAGAACCGGTAGTGCCTGTGAAACCCGCTACATATCTTCTGTTTTCCGGTTTCTCAATTAAAATTCCATCAAGACTATTTTGGTGTAATAGATTTCGGATTTGTTTAATCCTTGTCTCCAAATTTCTCCCCCCTATTCCATATGGCCGATACAATGTCCTGGGATGAAAGGATCACTATAATACGGCAAGAACTTCTAAAATAGCTAATAAGCAGCTATTACCTTGTATTATATCCAACTGAACAATAAAAGTTTCAGCTTTAAATAGTGATTTTATTATTTCCAGGGTAGAAATGTTGTTCTGGTAATACAGAAATGCTTTATGCTGTCAGATATTTTACCACCAGTACCAAACCCTTCCTATAAAAAATCCTATTTAATCATAACACATTTTCTGTTCTTTGAATAGATTATAGTTTGTGTATATAATAAATATTAAGTCATTTTTTGAATATAATTTTCCATTTATTTTGTCAGCTAAATAATAAATAAAAGCTAATAATATAAAAATTATTAGCTCTAAATAAGACCCCTGGCAGTAATATTAATTGCCCTGCCTGTCGGGTAGTACAACTTTTAAAACATGTCTTTCTACCCTTCTTACCAGGGTAGTCCACCAAAATTCTTTACTCTTAATAGGTATCACCAGGATTGTCATAATCCCCATTCGGTTTCCTCCCAGTATATCAGTAAATATTTGGTCTCCTATAATGGCAGTATTGGTTATGTCGGTTCCCATCATTCTCATGGCTTTCCGGAATGCTCCCCTTCGGGGTTTAGTTGCTCGATGTATTGCCTGCAGCTTAAGTACTTCATTAAATTTTACAACTCGGTCTTCGGTATTATTAGACACCAAACAAACCTCAAAACCGGCTGTTTTAAGGCCCAGCAGCCATTCTTTTGTTTCTTCACTGGCCGACTTTTTATCCCAGGCCACTAGGGTATTGTCGATATCGATGATGAGCCCCTTGATATTTTTTTCTTTTAATAGATCTAGATTCAAGTGAAAAATAGATTCTACATATAAATCAGGAGTTAATAATTCTAGCATAGGCCACCTCTTTATTTTTACTATATATTACTATAGTATGGCCCTTTTAGTCAAAAAACAATATTTTTTTATTCACGGTAGGTTCTAAACCGCATTTTTCCCTTTACTTTAATTTCCACATCACCCATGTCGGACTTAGCTTTTTCAAGATCCTTTAGCATTTCATATTCACACTTAGGGCAATATTTATGGTGAGATGAAAGTAATAGACACCCACAACGCTGACATTCTACATTTAGAAATTCATTGGGAACTTCGATTAACCTTCCATCCTTGACGAAGTTATTCACTACATGAATAGGAATTCCAAGGCGTTGTTCAATTTCGAAGGCTGTGGCACCTGGGTATTCCCTTAAATACTCTCTGATTTGGTCAAAAATTTCTTCCACGTGCTTTAGACAGCTTGAACAAAAATCCTGTAGAGAATTTTCATGTATAATTTTTTTACACCTTCTACAGGTCTTAACCTTTATAGAGTAATTTTTCTTTTTCATAGAGGTACCTTCCTTGTCTATTATCTCATTATCATATTCCTATTAGTATGTTCATTATATCATATTACGCTGTAAAGGATTTCAGTTATTTTCTTGATTTCAGCTAATTCCTTCTATAGTACTAGATAAAGGGGCTCTACTTATGTGGACCTTTTTTGATTCGGCCTTCTTTTTTATTTTTTTCCTGATACATGGCCTGATCAGCTTCTTTAAACAGCTCCTTTACTTCTTTTTTAACCCCTTCTGTACAAATACTCCCGATACTTACTTCTAAAATAAAGGGAAGCTGTTTTTCTTTTTCCTCTATTTGTCTTCTAATTTCGAGTATTGTCTCGTCAAGCTTTTTATTATCTATTTCGGGCAATATGATTAAAAACTCATCGCCACCATATCGAAAGGCCAGGTCGATTTCTCTGATTGATTCCATAATGGCGTCTGCCACGTTTTTGATTGCTTGATCGCCAACTAAATGACCAAACTTATCATTGATTGCTTTAAGGTTATCAATGTCTAATATAATGAGGCCGTAACGGCGAAACTTTATCAGCATTTTGTTAGTGGTTATTTTTTCCCACAAATTTCGGTTATAAAGCATTGTAGCCTTATCAAGAAAGGCTTCCTCATAAAATGAATACCGGCTTTTCCACTGCTGCAAAACGATAAGCTCATACGTCTTACAGCATAAATGAACACTTTCTATTGAAATAAACCATTCCCCTTTAATTAACTCTGTAGAAGGGGAAATTTTAACTAGATCAAGGTCCTTTAATAATCTTAAGGCATATTCTTCATTAGTATTACTATAAATTAATTTTTTAGATGAATCTAATATACATGTAATAACTAAAGGATGCCCATTTTCTCTGTTTTGCATTTTTCATTCCCCTCTAATTTGTTTTTATTTCTACTTAACCAATAGGTTGTCCATAGGCAATAAATCTCCTCATCCCTCGGTGTCGTTTGACTATTAATAAAGAGGAGGATATTCCCTTTTATAAAGGCAATATAGGAATGTACGAAGGCTTCGATAGAAACTTCATTGAATTTTTTTGATTTCATACTTTCTGCTAACAGCTGCCTTAACTGATTTATGTACTTTTCCTTCCATGGCTGAATAGATGCCTTGATCTCCATTTCAAGGCAGGCCGGAGGGTAAAGGTAGTTCCTCATAAAAAAACAAAATATAAGCTTTTCTTCTTCTAAAAAATATATCAATGATTTAAAAATATGATAAAGTTTCTTTTCTAAGGGATTTTGACTTGTTTGATAATAGGACTGCTTCATGTAGGCCAATAGACTGTCTCTGCAGTATAAAAAGAGCTCCATATATAAATCCCCTTTTGTACGATATTTTCGCTCAATTTCTTGTAAGGAAAGGCCTGTCCTTTGAGCTAATTCAGTTAGGGTGCTATTATGGTAGCCTTTTTCTTCAAAGCACAGGATGGCAAGCTTTACTTGATCAATCATATTATCATTCTCCATACCTTCATAAATTAATCAAACGTTTGTTAGGTTAATTATAAATTATATTAGAAAAAAAGTTAAGGCCTTTATCTCGTATTTATCATAATAGATTTGATTTAATTGAAAAAATAATGTATTTTTCAATAATTCAGAGTTTAAATTAAATAAAAAAAGAAGAGATTATTTCTCTTCCAATCTTTTAAGGCTTGATGTCAAACTGATTATTAAAGGTCTTGACAATTTTGAATTCCATTCCAATAAAAACACCAAGAATGATATATTTCATCATCACTGGGGTCTGTTTCCAAGCTCATCCAATATAAAATATAACCACTCTGAATTGCAATAAAGGAATGGATTAGCTGTTGAATTGGTATATTCCTGATAACGCCCTTTTCAATACCTTCTGTAAATAGTTTCTTTAAATAAGGAATGCAGGATTCCATCCAGGATATGGTCTCATTTTTTAGACGATCTTTTAACTGGGTGGGCGGAAAGAAGACATTTCGCAGTAAAAACCTGCTCAGACTTTGATTATCGATATGGATTTTAATCAATCCAATAAAAAACAGATTTAACTTTTCCTCTACTGACCCTGAATCGTTTTCCTTGACTAATTTTTCAATGGCATGATTTTGGTGGGCCTGACTATCCTTTAAAAGGTCAATATAAAGATCCTCCTTTGAGGGATAATAATAGTAAAGGGAAGCGGCATTAATTCCTACTCTTTTAGCAATTTCCCTTAATGTTGTGGCCTCGTAGCCCTTCTCTTCAAAGTAAATTTGAGCGGAGTGTTTTATTCTTTCAACAGTTTCCCTTACCTTCATAGTTCATTAACCCCCGATTGTAATTACAGTTTTCCTAGAATTCCATTATACTTGATATATCCACAAATGTTAAGCTACATTGGGAAAGAGAGTATATATATGGATATAATACATTACTATATAATTATTAGGATGTCACTTTTTCAGCAGCATTATGCCAAGTTCATTCGATCACTATCTAATTGAGAAAAAAACCCTATGCTTTTTAGGAGTAACCCTTTTTATTTCAGGATCGGGTCTACTTACCAAAACACTGGGTTTAAATCATTTACATCAGGGATATGCTCAGGCAACATTTTTTACTTTTTAAATTGACGCTATGCTGGTATAAACTCTTTAATAACAAATTCACAGGCAAAAACCTCTGTTCCCTTGACCAGTTGACCCCCATAGGCATTTCCTTCTTCATCAGATAAAAGTATATGCAATTGAATAAAAGGTGATTCCTCTGTGGAGGATATACTGCCTGTTACATTTAGAATTTCCATCTGATTTGGAAAATGTCTTTCAATATATTCGCCTTTGTTTTGATTATAAAAGGCTACAGTTGCTTTGCTTGCTGATCCTGAGGCAGTAAGCTGACCTGCCCTGATCCTTTTATCCTTTACAAAATCCATTAAAAATTCGTATAAATCAGCGCCAAACGGAACCCTACCGATATAGCACTGTTTTTCATCGATTTTAATTGTCTTCATTTGATTCGCTTCCCCTTCAATATTTTCTTCGCTTTTTAAGCATAACTGCTTTTAGCGAAAGAATGCAATGATTCAATATTCCTATTTTTCAGTTTATTTCATAAAGAAATGATAAATTTTGTTATTCTATTTCTTATCATTTTTAAAGTCCCGATAGAGTAGGCTGGGCTGTATCCCCTTATTATTCTGATATTTACCACTTTTATATTTATCATATTCACCCTCTATGGCATGATAAAATATTTGACAAATTTCTACGCCAGGATAAATTTTGATTGGCTGTACGCAAAACATTTCCAGTGTCCAATAGCCATTAAAGCCGACATCACCAAAGCCTGCTGTAATATGAACAAATAGACCCAGACGGCCTATGGAAGAACGGCCTTCCAGCATGGGAACATAACAGTCGGTTTTTGTATATTCCAAAGTTCTGCCTAAATATAATCTGCCGGTCTGCAAAATTAGACCTTCGTCAGGAATAATTAATTTACTGGCCTTGTTTTCACATTTCATATCAAGACATTTATTGTCATATACCAATAATTCATGGTGTAATCTCAGGTTATAGCTATTAGGATTTAATTGAGATTCACAAAATGGTTCTATGACAATTTCCTTGCCTATTTTATTTTTGATTGCTTTTCCTGATAAAATCATTTTCTTCTCCCCTAAAACAGTATATTTATCTATTAATATTTCTACATATCTTAACCTTTTTCCTTCACAATTGATCGGTCAGCATATCCATTTTAATTGATAATATATTAATTAAAATATATTTATTTACATACTTTTCAAGAAAAGTAAATTGTGTTAAAATACTTAAGGAAAGTTTTGTCTCCTGTAAATTTTGCTCTGGTCGGCAATTTAAAGGTGGATGAGACTTTTTTAGAACTTTAAAAAGTCAGCAAGGGTACCAGATATAGGTGTCTTGCTGACTTTTTTCGATTCAAAAAATAGCCTTTAAATATTTCTAATCTTTTTAAAGTACAACTTGCTTTTTTCTAAGGAGCCCATTTCACAATATAGTTCCCCTAAAAGGGTAAATATTTCTCTGAGTTTGAGCTTACTGTTCCTTAGTTCTAATTGAGATTCTGCTTGCAATAGCTTAATCTCTGCCAGCTCCAATTTATCCTGTGATTTATAGATTGCTGCTAATGTCATTAAACCTGTAATTAATGTTGTTTCGTCCTTTTCCAGCTTAGCAGCCTCAATAGCCTCCTCTAAATAGTTTTTGGCGGTTTCTACTTCTTTAATGGCTTGATAGCCCTTAGAAACAGATAGGAAATATTGAGGAAGATCGTTATTGCTAATTTTATTTTTAAGAGAAACTGCTTTTTTTACTTGATCTAAAGCCTCTTCAGGATTGCCCAACAATTGATATAGATTAGCGGTTTCACAGTACATTCTTGCTAAATTTTCAACCGTTAAACCACTTTCTCTATTGATGAGCTTGTCATAAATTTTCTTAGCCTTTTCATAATTTCTTAAGGCTAAGTAGGTATTGGCTTCCATAAGTAGAACTTCATCAAGCTTTTTATCACTAATACCCTTTAATTCCTTATACTTGTCTATCTCTTGAAGTGCTAAATCATATCGTTTTTCATTAATATAACACCGCATTTTGTTATACAATGCTTGTGCCTTAATATCATTGCCATTTATCAGCTTAACCTCTACAGATAGGTTAAAGGCCTTGTCACTATAAAACAATGCCTGTTCCAAAAGGCCCATTTTTATATAGCAATTGGCAATTTTGATGTAAAGAAGAGCAATAGGACTGTTTTCCCTGACTTCTAAATAGTATTCAAGGGAATTAAAGTAATCAACCATTGCTAAATTATATTTATTACAATCGAAGTAATAGGTCCCTCTGGTTAAAAGTACCTCTGATTCTTTATCCCTTAATTTCCATTCCTTAGATAGGGTTAGCATTTTATTAAAAATTTCATGGACATGTTGATAATCTGATTCGTTTTTATTTTCAATAATTGGCGTTAAACCTTCCAAATAATAATTGATTATTTTTCTGGCCTGTTCTTCCTCAGACTCCAATAAGTACTCTGGCGTTACTTCTTTACCAAGATTTTTATAAAATTGATTCAGCTTATAGGCAATGATCGTTGCAGTTTTTCTATTAAGTCGTCTTTTACCATTTTCAATCATACTAATCAGGCTGCGGGTAATTTTATCATCTGTTAGTTGGTCTTGGCGTAGACCAATTTTTTTTCTAAGAAGTTTAATTTTTTTTCCAGGGCTTAATATTTCCATATATTTCCCTCCCTCCTTAAATACTATTATATATTGCACTCAAAGGGTAGTTCAAATACCCTTGAAGTGTTGAACATAATGAAATAACTCTTTGTCAGTGTTATTTTTCAAGTATTATCCAATTTCAAGATAATTATTCTATTGTGTCTTTTACTAGTACCTTGCGTCATATAAAAGATTTGCCAGGGTTAAGCTTAATTTTAAGTGACGCAGGATACTAGTATCCCGTCGTAATAAACATATAACTTCGTTGTCGTCAGACGTCATATTGCTCCATATGGTTTCCTTATCTGTCATATTCTATGAAAATTCTCCTCAGGAAACCACTCAGACTTTAACTACGACGTAGTACTAGCTTACTTTTAATTATATTAACAAATTTTTTTGTTCTTGTCTAAAGAAATTATATAATATTTTTTTGCAATAAAATATTTTATTCTATTAATCTTTAAAGAATTTAGGTTTTTCAATAGGTCTATGGTTTTACATTGTATTATTTTACCAATATTTTTTTATTATTAAGGTAACATGTTTGTATGGGTACAATTATATAGTATACTTCGACCTTTGTTATTATCAGCATTTTAACAGCACTTTGTACATTTTATAGCATAGTATAAAAAGAGCAGAAGGGAAATCATCTTCCCCTTCTGCCCTTTCTCTCTTAAAGGCTTAATTGTCTATATTTTTTAATAAGCTAATGCTGCATTAATGGCAGGTACAGCCTGCACAAGACCGTTTCCATAATGATTTGAATTTCCTAAAGGTGTTGCAGTGCTGTTAAGAATCTGTCTGATTTGGGTATTGCTTAAGTTAGGTCTTGCACCCTTTACAAGGGCGGCTACTCCCGCCACGTGGGGTGAAGCCATGGAAGTTCCGGTATAAGTTGCATAACCATTACCGGGAACGGTACTTAAAATGCTGACACCAGGAGCTGAAATTTCAACTGCTGGCCCTGTACTGGAAGAAGAGCCTCTAACGTTGTTAGAATTGGTAGAAGCTACGGCCATTACTGAAGCGTATCTTGCAGGATAGCCTACGGAATTCCCCGTTCCACTGGCATTTCCACTGTTTCCTGCAGCAGCGATTAATAGAACCCCTGCTTGATTGGCAGCATCGCAAATGTTTTGTAAAATTGTTGAGCTTGAAGGGCCCCCCAGGCTCATATTAACGATATGCATTCCATTGTTGACTGCCCATTGAATACCTTGGGCAATACCGGCATAGGTACCGCCTCCATTATTATTTAATACCTTTACGGCATACAAATCTACGTTATAGGCTACTCCAAGAACACCTATCGTATTATTTAAGGCTGCAATTGTTCCAGCTACATGGGTTCCATGACCGTCTCCATCATAGAAAGGGTTAGAATTGGCGCTATCAGTAAATACTGAGTATCCACCCCTAACGTTTAAATCAGGATGAGAACTGTCAATTCCAGTATCAAGAACGGCAACTTTAACGCCTGCGCCTCTGTATCCTGCTGCATGGGCTTGAGGAGCCTGTACTCGAGTTATGCCCCAGGGGACTGTTTGAGCATAGGCGGTAACCTCTGCATTGGGTTCTACTGCTACGACATTGGGATTGCTGGCCAATGCCTTTGCTTGGCTTGGTGTTAATTCAAGAACCTGTACGGGTAATATGTCTAGAGTTTGTTTGACCTGCTTCGCCTGAATACCATAGGATGTAGCCATGCCTCTGGCTGATACCCCTGATGAACCTTTGAACTGTACAAGATATTCCTGGGTACCCTGTTCATTTCCATACACCGCCGAAGGGATCAGTAACCCAAAGGATAATACTAAAATTAGCATAATTGATAAAAGTCTTTTCATTTGTCTTCCTCCTTTTCTATTTTGCTCTGGTCGGCAATTCAAAGGTTAATCGTTACTATCAAGTCGGTTGGTTCTCTTATGTAGCGCACACCTCCACCTCCTTATGGTTTGACTAGCAAAAATCGTTGTAGGTGGCTAGTCCCTTACCATAAATTTACACTACAAATTTATATTGCGCAAAATTCAAATTATTTCAAATATTATACTATTAGCCCAAAAAAGCCCATTTGCTTCCCTTTTCTCATGTTTACGACTTGTAACTATTGATATTATGCATTGTTAATTATATGAGCCAATAAGACCGACGAATTCAATCAGAAATAAATACAATAAAAATAAATAATTTTTTTAAAAAATTTTTGTTAACAATGGCCATAATGAGGTGTAACCGGTTGTCGTAGATGAAATATATAAAAAAACGACTCAAATTGGCTAAAGTACTGCCTCATTTGAGTCGTTTTTTTATACAATTTTAGTTGTCCAATCTTCCACATTCCAGACATCTGTTACCCAATCCTCATAGAAATCCGGTTCATGGGAAACCAAAAGAATAGTCCCCTTAAACTCCTTCAAAGCTCTTTTAAGCTCATCCTTTGCATCTACATCAAGATGGTTGGTGGGTTCGTCCAGTACCAGCCAATTGATTTCCCTAAGCATCAGCTTACATAATCTAACCTTGGCATTTTCACCACCACTTAACACCATCATTTGACTTGTTATATGTTCATTGCTTAAACCGCATTTGGCCAGGGCCTGTCGCACCTCAAAGTTTGTCAAGCCAGGGTACTCGTTCCATATTTCCTCCATGGCAGTTTGATTGTTATCACGACTGCTCTCCTGTTCAAAATATCCAGGATACAAATAATCACCAAGCTCTACCTTCCCCGAAACTGGTTTTAATTGTCCCAATAGGGTCTTTAACAGAGTTGATTTACCCAATCCATTTACTCCTCTAATGGCGACTTTCTTTCCACGTTCAAGGCTTACATTTAAAGGCTTAGTTAAGGGTTCATCGTACCCAATTACAAGATTTTCAGCTGAAAAAATGATTTTTCCCGGTGTACGGGCCTCTATAAATTGAAAAGTAGGCTTAATCTTTTCTCTGGGCCGCTCGATCCTTTCCATTTTATCCAGCTGTTTTTGTCGGCTCTTGGCTCTGCCGGTGGTGGAAATGCGAGCCTTGTTTCTGGCAATAAAATCCTCCAGGCGTTCAACCTCCTGCTGTTGACGCTCATAGGCATATTGCTGCTGTTGTTTTTTGATTTCATAGAGTTTCATAAACTGGTCATAATCACCTGAATAGCGGGTCAGGGTGGCATTTTCCACGTGATAGATAACATTTACCACTTCATTCATAAAAGGAACATCATGGGAGACCAGTATGAAGCTGTTCTCATAATTTTTTAAATAACGCTTTAACCATTCAATATGTTCTACATCCAGATAGTTTGTGGGCTCATCAAGAATGAGAATAGTTGGATTTT
Organism: Alkaliphilus crotonatoxidans; assembly: GCF_054658015.1. Classification (NCBI taxonomy): domain Bacteria; kingdom Bacillati; phylum Bacillota; class Clostridia; order Peptostreptococcales; family Natronincolaceae; genus Alkaliphilus; species Alkaliphilus crotonatoxidans. The sequence goes on along the minus strand of NZ_BAAHXS010000006.1, from coordinate 791,337 downwards.
GGAGTAAGAGCTTTGTTAAAAGCACCTTGGTTCTTTGTCCTCCGCTGAGATCGGAAACGTCACGATCCAGCCCGATTTCCCTAAGACCAAGACCATTGGCAATTTCCTCTATCTTTGAATCAATCATATAGAAGCTGTTTCCTTCTAATATGGCTTGTATTTCACTTACATCTTCCATCATCTTCGTAAGCTCTGACTCTGAAGCATCTGCCATTCTTTCATATATTTCAAGCATTTCAGCTTCTAAATCGAACATTCCCTGAAAGGCCTCCCTTAGGGCTTCTCGAATGGTTTTTCCCTTGGTTAATACCGAATGCTGATCTAAATAACCCACCGTTACACGATTGGACCATTCTACCGTTCCTGCATCCGGCATCAGCTTTCCTGTGATGATGTCTAAAAAGGTAGATTTTCCTTCTCCATTGGCTCCCACCAGACCTACATGCTCTCCCTTCAGCAGTCGAAAGGATACTTCTTGAAAAATAGTTCTGGCTCCAAATCCATGACTCATGTCAGTCACTGTCAATACACTCATTTTATTCTCCTCTGCTTTCATCTTTAGAATCACTATATATTGTACTAAAGATGTTGTGTCAGAACAATCCCTTTTGTCATTCTTCCTTCCAGGATCAATTCAACTCTTTCTCAATAGTATTTCAAAGTCCTCAGGGGGAATAGGCTTATAGAAATAATATCCCTGGGCAAAGTCGCAATGCTTTTTCTTTAACTGAATTAATTGTTCCCTGGTTTCAACCCCCTCCGCCGTAACTGTTAGCCGCATACCATGGGCCATTGAGATAATTGCATCGGCAATAATGGCTTCATTGGAATCTTCATGAATATCATGGACAAAGGACTTGTCAATTTTAACCGTATTAATCGGCAGATGCTTCAGGTAGTTTAGTGAGGAATACCCTGTTCCAAAGTCATCAAGGGCGATGGATATGTTCATTTTTCTTAATTCATTTAGTATTCTAATGGTATATTTTAAATCCTGCATGGCTACTGTTTCTGTTACCTCTAATTCCAGCCAATGGGGTTCTAAGTTTACCTCCGTCAGAATTTGCCTTATGGTTTTAACAAGGTCTTTTTGCTGAAATTGTCTGGCAGAAATATTGACTGCCAGGGGGATTAGCTTTAATCCACTTTCTTGCCATTTCTTATTTTGCCGACAGACCTCCCTTAATACCCATTCTCCCAGGGCACGTATCATACCATTTTCCTCTGCCAATGAAATAAAATGAGAAGGGCCGATCAACCCCTTTAGCGGGTGCAACCATCGAATTAGAGCTTCACCGCCAACAACTTCATTTGTCCTCAGATCAATTTTGGGCTGATAGTAAACAATTAGTTCTTTTTTATCGATAGCATGGCGTAAATCTGTTTCTAATTTAGCTTTTTCCATAAAATCAGTTTTAAGTCTGTCATTAAAAACATAATAGCAGTTTTTACCTTTTTCCTTTGCTTCATACATGGCTACTTCAACATTTTTCAGTAGCCCTTCGGCATCTGTTCCATGAAAAGGTGACACGGCAAGACCAATACTGGTACTGACAAAGCTCTCATAATCTTTAATTAACAGTCCCATTTTAAAGGATTCTAAGATTTTATCGGCTAATGAAACAGCATCACGAATTCCCTCAATGGGTTTTAATATAACAAATTCATCGCCGCCAAAACGGCACAGGGTCCCGGTGTCGTCTAAACAGGCCTTAATTTGCTCTCCTACACGATGTAATAGTAAATCTCCATAGCTATGCCCCAGGGTGTCAATGGTTTTTTTAAAATCATCCAAATCAAGTAGAAGAACGGCAATGTTTTTGCCATTTTTCCTGCAGTTTATTAATTCCTGCTCCAACTGCTCTATAAAATAAAAACGATTATATAGACCTGTTACGGGATCAATATAGGCCAGGTGTCTTATTCTTTCCTGGGTTCCTTTCGTTTCAGTAATATCGGTATGGGAACCTGCCATACGAACTAGATTTCCCTCTTGGTCCCAAATTGACTGTCCCCGGCTTAATATCCATCGATATTCTCCGTTCTTTGCCAATACCCTGTACTCACTTCGATAATGGGAAATTTTTTTCTCAAAGTGATTTTTTAATTCCCGTTCAATATTTTGTAGATCACTAGGATGAACTAAGTTAAACCATTGGCTTTGGACATTTTCAATCTCATCGGGTTTATAGCCAAGCATTACCTTGGTTCGATCAAATACAAATGTGTTATTTTTTAAATCCCAATCCCAAATTCCATCATTCGAGCCCTCTATTGCCAGTCGATATCGTTCCTCTATCTGCTTTAAATCACTTTGGCTCTGGTTAAGGGCCTTTAGCTTTTCCCGAAGCTCCTCTTCTGTAGCAATTAATTCTTCATGGGTTGTCTCCAGCTCTTCGTAGCTTTCCTTAAGCTCTATTCTGGCAGTTTCAAATATTTTAATATTTTGTTTTATAATAAAATATAATATAGCAGCAGTAAGGAACATGTAGCTCCATCCCTTTAGGGTTTGATAGAGGGCAATTCTGCGTATGCTATCAGGGAAAATTAACAATAATATTTTATCTGAGAGAAGTATCCATGAGACTCCTAAAACAAAATAGATAATTGTTATTCTGGATGCCGTATAATGAGCATTAAAATCAATCACCCTACTATTCTGATGAATAAAATCCCTCTTTTGACCCTTTATACATGCCTTTATCCGGTTTATAAGCAGCTTCATTTCTTATTCCCCCACATTCGTTTTACATTTTTTAACCTTGAAATCACGAATATGTATAAATTGTTGTTGATTAATAGATCAATCTATGCTGCTAATAACTTAAAGTACATTTACATAATATCTCCACAATAACCTAATATTTACTTTAATTCTACATTTATTTTAGTTATCCTCTAAAAACTTAGAGAAAAATCCAAATTTGTGTCAAAAAAAGAAGCCTTGAATGTTAATTCACAGGCTTCATAGATTGATTCTTGGAGTTTCTTTATTATATTGTATGATTGTACTGCATTTTTTGCATTTTCCAGTATATCGCATAGGTTTATTTGAATTCTTTTCAAATTCACATTTTATTACATCATAGTCTGCTTCAAAACATAAGGGGCATACAAATCGATTTTCCAGTAAAATTGCCTCACGCTTAATTTTATTGATTTTTTTATGATTAACTCTGCCACTGATTTTTTCATTAGGAAAAGTTATTTTCGCCATTGGTCTTAAATCCTCCACCGCTATTTTATATCAATCAGTTTAATAGATTACTATAATTCCTTCATTAATTATAGCATATACTGTTTTTCTTGTGGAGTACGGGATGAATTCCTCAATATTACCTTGAAGAATCACCATTTCTTTTATTTAATAACTATATACTTCAAAATAGAAATTAAGCAGCTTAACTTAATGTTAATGGCTGTCATCCTTTGCGTCATGCCTTCTCCACTTCTCCATCTCCTCATACTGCCATTGATCAGGCTTAGTAACACCATAAATTACCTGGCTATGGCCAAGGGCATAACCAACTATGCTGCCAATGGTGGCAGGAACCCCCAGTCTTAAGCCTACCATTTCCACCAACATGATTGTTGCAGCAATAGGAACATTGGCAATACTGGCCAGACTGGCAGCCATTCCGGCTATTACCAGTGAAGCTGATAAGCCAATATCTCCATTGGCGGCAATGGAGGATATCATATTACCAGCGATGGCACCTATGTATAGAGCTGGTATGACAAGGCCGCCGCTACCACCAGAGGCCACTGTAAAGGAGGTTGACAGCATTTTACCAAACAGTAATAGGAGCAAAATACCAAAGGACAGATTAAAATCAATCATTTCCTGGATTACATGATTTCCGGTTCCACCTACCCTGGGCATTACATAGACAATCAGTCCTGTTAGAACACCTCCCAAGAGCGGGTGGATTTTTTGATATGGTAAGCCTTTAAAAATATTTTGAGCCCATCTAAAGATTGCCATAAATACTAATGATAGCAGTCCTGCTAATATTCCGGCTAAAATAAAAAAGGGGATATTGTAAACATTGGGCAGATAATCGGGGATAATAAACAAAGGTACAGAGCTCGACAGCATGCTGTAAATTACAAACCCCATGGTTGAAGATAGCAGTGCTGGAAAGAGGTCTGCATAGTGTAAAGATGAACGAAACAACACCTCAACTACGAATATACCACCCCCTAAGGGGGATCTAAAGATGGCACCAACTGCACCGGCTGCCCCACAGATGGTTAGTATTCTTTTATCCTCTTCATAAAAATAGTTTTTAATGATAGGCATGTTGGCTATCCCGTCGGCCAGGCCTCCCCCCATAACCAGCATGGGTCCTTCTACACCCCCACTTCCTTGAAAACCCAGGGTGATGGCAGTTGCCATTAGCTTACTGAAGAGGGTTTTCAGCTTCAAGAATCCAGCCCTTTGGTTGACTTCGCTAATATAATGGTTGGTACCAAAGCCAGCAGCAAAGGGGTCCCACAGGTATAATATAGATACCAACGCACCGCCTATCATAGGAGCAAAGACAAGGGGAACATATTGACTAATGGCTCCTGTAAAATCGATTGCCTTCTTTAAAACAACTGCTGAAAGTCCCCCGCCTATTCCTACTAAAGTAGCCACCACCAACCACTTTGTCATGTACTTTCCTACATAATGCATAATATTCTTCATCCTATTGCTCCTTTTAGTTAGCTTCCAATAATAGTATTAGATGAATTTCAGTAAAATAGTATTATATTCTATCTTACCTTTAGTTGTCAACCTTTGCCAATTTAATCGCTTCGAGGGGATGAATGAATAAAAAGCATATACACTTGCCATGGGAGGTTTTATCTAGATAGTTTATATTTCGTCCCTACAATTTTCCATTAATTTTCTTACTTATTTTAAAAACTCAATTAGTGGATTGATAATTGTTGCCCATTAGCATAGGACATAACAAAGAGTAAAATATAAGCACCTGGTTTGAATTCTCGCTGCTATTAAATAGAGGAAAAAACGGTACCAGAACAGCCTTTGCAGGCTGACAGGAAAGTTATTCCGTCCCTTGCTGAATGCTGGATAGTTTTCTACTATGTATAAACTAGAATTGCTTGACGCTTTGCGCAGTAGTGTAACTTGTATTTTAATCTATGTAAGTTGCTTATATTATTTTGTTTGTATCTAATGGTCTAAGTACATATAATTATAGTTAGTTGATTATATGCTCTTTCCATACCCGAACGATAGACATGGACTGTAGTTCAATATAGCCCAAAGCCCCTGCTTGAATAGAGTAAAGAGAATAACGGAGGTACACTATGAAAAAGAAGATTTTGATATTGGAAGACGACGAAAATTTAAGCCGTGGTATGACATTTACCTTTGAAAAGGATGGTTACGATGCAGTTTCAGCAAGTAGCATTAAGGACGGAAAACGGATATTGGAACAACATAAAATTAATCTTATCATACTGGATTTAGGGCTGCCGGATGGTAACGGACTTGATTTGTGCAAAGAAATCAGGACATATTCAAACGTCCCAATTATTATCCTGACTGTCTGTGACTTAGAAACAGACGAGGTATCAGGCCTCTTGGCCGGTGCAGACGATTATATTACTAAACCCTTTTCCCTATCCATTTTACGGGCAAGGGTTGAAGCCCTGCTCCGCCGCACGGAGGCTGAAAACCGGCATATTATCCGTTCCGGCAAATATAGGTTGGACACAAATCTTTGCAAGCTTTTCTGCGAGGATGAAGAAATATCCATCAGTGCTACTGAATATAGATTACTCTATTTTTTGATGATAAACAATGGGCAAGTGCTTTCAAAGGAACAGATATTATCTTCCCTATGGGACAACAAAGGGAATTTTGTAGATGAAAACACCCTGCCCGTCAATATCAGCCGTCTGCGAGCAAAGCTGGAGGACGATCCCAAAAATCCTCAGATCATTAGGACTATTCACGGAATCGGCTACATTTGGAATGGAGGGTTGTAGGGATGGTGACTGTCATTACCATTACAATAGCTGTCGCTCTATGCCTCCTAACTGTCCATTTCAGCCATCGTTATGTAAGAAAAACCTTTGATTCGATTGATAAGGTTTTAGACAGAGTATTAGCCAGAAATACAGAGCTCCCATTTGAGGCAGCAGCGGATAGTAGACTTTCCAAATTGACCCATAAAGCTGTTAAAATCATTCAGATGAACATAATAGATATTTCTCAAAGCAAGCGAGAGAAGGAAATTATACAAAGCTTTATTTCGGATATGTCCCATCAGATGAAAACACCCCTATCCGGCGTTGCCATGTATACCGACCTGCTGATGGAAGGGCATATTACTGAAGCCGAGGCGCAGGAATTTTTATCACGCATCAAAACAGGAACAGAAAAATTGCAATGGATGATGGACAGCCTTGTAAAAATGTCCAGGCTGGAGGTTGGAGCCATCGAATTGTCTCCCCTTCCAACAGGCATCAAACAGACTATTTCCGACAGCATCAGCGCTGTATATGCCGTAGCGGCCAAGAAAAACATTTCCATTCAGACAGCATATTTTGAAGATATTCCATTGCTGCATGACCGTAAATGGACAAGTGAAGCATTAACTAATATTTTGGAAAATGCTATCAAATATTCTCTACCTGACGGAGAAGTCAATATATCCTTGGAAACTCTGCCTATCTATACAAAAATCAACATTATTGATAATGGTATCGGAATTGCCCCCGACGAGTATAATTATATTTTTAAGCGGTTTTATCGGGGAAGAAATGCAAAGGACCTTGACGGCGCAGGTTTAGGGCTATACTTAGCTTCACTGATATTTCAAAAACAGGGCGGCTATATTCTAGTAGATTCCAAACCGGGGAAATATACGACATTTTCAATGTTCTTACAAAACTGTAAGAAATAATTTGATTTTGTTAGGAGCCTGTAAGAACTGTTGATTATGATGAAATCAATAGAGAAAGGAGGCATATTTCATGTCGGTTTTGAAAGCAGAAGCCTTAAAGAAATATTATGGAAAAGGCCCCAGCACCGTCAAGGCATTGGACGGTATTGATTTGGAAATACAGGAGGGTGAATTTGTTGCCGTTGTCGGTACGTCTGGCTCGGGGAAAAGCACCCTCCTGCATATGCTGGGCGGTTTGGACACGCCGACGGGCGGCAAGGTGATCGTGGGTGGCAAGAATATTTCGGGAATGACGGATGAACAGCTTACCATCTTCCGACGCAGGAATGTAGGCTTTGTATTCCAGCATTATAACCTTGTTCCCATTTTGAATGTTTATGAAAATATTGTCCTGCCCATTGAGCTGGACGGAAACGCTATTGATGAAGGCTTTGTGGAGAACATTATTGAAACCCTGGGTCTCTCAGAGAAGAAAAAGAATCTTCCTAATAATCTTTCCGGTGGCCAGCAGCAGCGTGTGGCCATTGCCCGGGCCTTGGCAACAAAGCCGTCCATTCTTCTTGCGGATGAGCCAACCGGAAATCTTGACAGTAAAACCAGCCAGGATGTTTTGGGCGTCTTAAAAATGACCTCAACAAAATTCCATCAGACAATGGTGATGATTACCCACAATGAGCAGATTGCCCAGCTTGCTGATCGTGTGATACGAATTGAGGATGGTAAAATCATCACTGGGGAAGGCCGGTGACGATATGAGGAACAACAATCAAGCTGCTGTAAGAAGGCTATCGAAACAAAGCTTTTTGGCAAATAAAAGCCGGAACATATTTGCGCTGATTGCCATTGTGTTAACCTCTGTGCTGATTACTGCGGTATTCACCATAGGCATCAGCCTTTCCGATGGTATGCAGCAGATGCTGATCCACAGCTACGGACGTAGTACAGAGGTGGATTTTCAATATCTTACCCAGGATGAAGCCCAGCGTGTGGCGGCGCACCCGCTGATCGAAGAATATGGCCTGTCTAGGCTGATTACGGCAACAACCGAAGGCGTATTCCGCCAGGCACAGGGCGAAATTCATACGGCTGACGAGAATTTTGCCGAGTTTACTTTCAGCAAGCCGACGACAGGCCGATTGCCCGAGGCAGAAAAGGAAATCGCCCTGATGAGCTGGATTTTGGACGCAATGAACCTGCCAAGGGAATTGGGCCAGGTCGTACATCTGGATTTTGAAGTGGCTGGAACGCCTTACAGTATAGATTTTACCGTCTGTGGGTTCTGGGACAGCGACCTAAACCTTCGGCCCTATGGAATTATGTATATTTCAGACCAACTGGCGGATAAGCTGCTGGCAGGTGTGAATCCGGCAGAAACACGTATGGGTGCAGGCTATTACGGCGTAACCAAATTGACCGCCAATATAGACGGCAAGCTGTCGGAGCTTGGTGAGAATGTCGATACTATCCTGCTGGATACCGGAATTGATGCTGAGGCTGCGGGCGTTATCTTTAACGGTGCTTACGACGCAACAAATGCCGATGCTGAAATTATCGCAGCAATGGCCTTAATCATTGCAATTATATTGATAAGCGGCTACCTTCTTATTTACAATATTTTTTACATTTCAGTTATGCGTGATGTAAGGTTTTATGGCTTGCTGAAAACCATTGGCACGACCCAAAAGCAGCTTGGACGTGTCGTCAATTTTCAGGCACTCTTACTTTGCGCCATTGGCATCCCTGTGGGGCTCCTTTTGGGCTATCTGCTGGGCATTATGCTGATTGCCGTACTGCTTGGTTTTCTCGCAATCGACTATATGGCCGCACCTCCCAATCCATGGATATTCCTGCTGGGAGCAGCCATCTCGCTGGTTACAGTGCTGGTCAGTTGCCACGGCCCCGCAAAAAAAGCCGGAAAGGTTAGTCCTGTAGAGGCGGTACGTTTTACCAACGTTGCCGCTGCTCCCACCAAGAAGGCGAAGGCAGGAAACAGCGGAGCCAAAATACACCGTATGGCGTGGTCCAATGTCTTTCGCAGCAGAAAAAAGGCGGTGCTTGTAATCACTTCCCTTTCTTTGGGGCTGATTCTGTTCAACATCTTTTATACCTACATCAACAGCTTTGATGTCATCAAGTTTCTGCAAGGGCGAATTAACGGCGATTTCCTCATTGCCGATACGGATTATTTCAATCATACCCACCTTTATGAAGCAAACCATACCTTAAGTAAAGATGTGCTGCTAGCTGTCGAGAAGCTTGACGGTGTGCAGGAGGTTGCCAAGGTCTATTATGAAAGCGGCTGGGCTCCCGTAGAAGGTAAAATTCGGGACGGCTTAATCCATTACCTGCGCAAAGAATTAGAATCTGATGGAGCTCCACAGACCAAACAGGAAATTGAAAAAACCATTCAAGATGCACTGTCCCAATGGGATTATATAAACCCTCAGGTCTACGGCTTTGAAAGCTATTGGCTGGATAAACTGGAGGAAAACATGGTTGAAGGGACCTTTGACCGAGATAAATTTTTGTCTGGTGATTACCTGCTGCTGGGATTTGATGGAGAAGGTATGGTAAAGGTCGGAGATACCGTCATATTTTCTTTGGACGGTGAGGATGGCCAGAAACGCAGCTATAAGGTCATGGGGAGAGTAAATGCCAGCGCACTCTATTCTTTAAGCGTCCATTATCGCATAATGCCCAGTTTTTCCGTTTATCTGCCCTCTTCCGAATTTGAAAGCCTTGAAAACCCCAATATTATGTCGGCTACGGTCATGGCAGATCAAGCTTACGTTGATAATCTTCAGACAGAGATCGGGGCACTCCTCGCAAATAATCCCCAAGTGGACTTTCGCTCCCGTGCCGATTATATTGCCGAGATGAAAAGTGATAATCAGCAGTTCGCCCTCATTGGCTTTACACTATGCGCTGTGATTTTGCTGATCGGTATCTTGAATTTCGTTAACACCACCATGACCAACATTTTTTCCCGCAGACAGGAGCTTGCCATGCTCCAGAGCGTGGGCATGACCGCCAAGCAGGGCAAAAAGATGCTTGTATTGGAAAGCATATATTATATAGTCTTAGCCCTACTGGTCTTTGTAACGATGGGCTATGCAGTCAGCTACTTTGCCGTTAACACTGTAACACAGGGTAGCGCCGCATACACCTATCGATTCACCTTTGCGCCTCTTTTTATCTGCTTTCCATTATTGCTGCTATTGGCCTTTATATTACCAATTCGTATGTATAAAAGCATTTCAAGGGATAGCGTAGTAGAGCGGCTAAGGGAAAAAGAGTAGAGCAAGCAAATATTATGGCAATTGGAGTAGTTATTATGCAAAAGTATAAAAAAATATCGAACATCCTGCTATGCATAGGTGGCATATCCGTTATTCTTGCTGTTGGGTTTCTATGCTATGCATTGGGGCATCACAGAAGCTTCGTTTCCTTGGGGATTGGAAATTACTTACTTGATTTATGCAATGTACTTAATAACTAATTTTATTATATTTCTATCAGCCTTTGATTCCATCGTTGCCCTCCAAGCTCGTCTATTTGGAGGGCATTTTTATGCGATCTTTGTATCTTCGTCAAGCAAAGTAAGCAATGAAATTAAAATAAGATTATTATTCAAGTGATGCCAGTATTTTATCAAAATCCTTTCTCATTGAGTCTTTGGAATTCAAAGCCCTTCGTATTTCCTTCAGTCCCATCGTGTTTTCCTCAGTATTAAGCCAAAGCTTTAAATAACCTCCTTCCCCATATTTTTTTAGAATATGCTCATAGATCCGCTGAAACTGCTGATCGGTGTCATATTCAGGATTGTGATGAAGCCCGTATTGAATAGACCTTAATAGAATGGTGTGATAATCGATATTGCGATCGGCCTCTGCCACAATTTTTCCATAGATACTTCTGGGTTCGTATTTGTTTGAAGCTCTATGATCTTCTACAGCTTCTTTCATAAGTAAAATCTCGTCTTGACTAAACCATTGGGTAAGATTTTCATCCATCGATAATATTAATCCTGAGTTTTTTTCATGGTCTTCCCGTCCCTTTTCAAGGCCAATATCATGATAAGCCGCAATCACATAGACAAGATTCCAATTGACGTCATAATCCTGGGCTATTTCAAGACTTCTGTTGATTACTTTGTAGACATGACTTAAATTATGGGCTTTATCAAACTTTACATATTTAGGAATGATGTTATTTTCTACATATTCTTTAAGCTTCTCTTCAATGTGTGTCATTTCGTTTCCCCCTTATCTCTCCTACTGTTTAAAGGTTAATTATATCATTTGAAGTTCTTTTAAGAAACAGATTCATCCCGATGTTTTTGTTAAAGTTGGATTTAACTTACCTTTACTACCTTTTCTATGTGCATCATTTATTTTACTCAAGCTTTTATTCCTTGAACAATACCATTTTTCAAGTATAATTTAATTAACAAAAAATCTTTTGAAAAAGGACGGCTGATAATATGAATTTAAGAAAATGTAAGGCTAACGAGCTGGATCAATTGGTGGAGCTATGGTATCAGGTTTCATTAAGGGCCCATGACTTTATACCGGCAGAATATTGGTATAATGCCAAAAAGGATATGATGGAAAAGTATATGCCTATGGCAGAGACCTATGTCCTGGACGAAGATAATGAAATTGTTGGTTTTGTTTCAATGGTAGATAATTATTTAGCGGCTATTTTTATATCATTGGAGTGGCAGGGAAAGGGGTGTGGCAAAAATCTATTGAACTATATCAAAGAAACCAGAGATGAGATAAGCTTAAAGGTATTTGTAAAAAATAAGAAAGCCTGTCAATTTTACTTAAAAAACGGCTTTCAAATAAAGGAGGAATTAGTAGATGAAGATTTAAATGAAGCAGAATATGTTATGGTTTGGAATAAGTAGCTGGGGCTGGGCCCCAGCCAGAGTTTCAAATGTAAAGTTATATATCCTATTCAATTTCTAGGTAATTCCTATATATCTTTTCCGCTAAGGTTAGTCTAATTAGCAACTATGGGATTAATATTTAGCATTTTATCATCTGGAACCTGAATGTAACTCTTGGGGACCCTCCCTACAATTACCGTCTCTGCCAAAGGAACATAGGTGGTGACCTTGATATTGTTTGTACTAAAGGGTACAATTACCCTTACATCGGTTGTTACAATTAGAAATATACGGTGGCGTGTTTGATTAATACCCGATTGTTCAAATTCAGTTCCAAAATTTACATCTACCATCCCTAAGGGAGTAACAGTCAATTTGATTTTGGGGCCATATTGTGCTAATAATTGACTACCCAATGCATTTCCCAAGGGAATACGATCAGAAGTAGTTCTGATCTGCTTTAAATGCTCTTGAATAGTTAATGCTACATCAGAGGCAATCTTATTCATATACATAGTATTAGCCTGCATCATAGTAATATTGCCTTCATGATCCTCCTTAATGGAAATCAAATCCTTATACTCTATCCCCTGTTCCAAAACAAAGCTCATCGCTTGATTAACGGCCCTTGTTGTTAGTTCCTGGGCCTTTAAATCCCCTATGGCCTGTACAGTTGGGGTAATTTCACGATCTATATATATAAAGCCAATGATTGAAGTACTCATTAAAAAGATAAATATAAACAGTATCTTATATTTTAGTACCTGTTTCCTTCTCGTGATATACAAGCAAAACACCCCCTTGTATCAATATATGTTTGGGGGGGGTGAATTGTGTTTTATATTTATATATATATCGCTTAGCAAAGAATATAATCATTTATTCAAACATCGATATTTGATGATCTACTAACGAAACCACTTTTACGATTCCTTAGAAACTCACCCTCCCTAATATACCCGTCACCTACCAGAATTGGAGCATCTTTATTGTGTTCCTTGATATTGGCTGTTACCTTAGCTTGATTAAAATTGGCGTAACAATAAAGACATTGATTCGTGCAGGTATTATATTGTCCTATGTCAACACTGGAAGCATAGCCGCAATGGAGCCTTTGGTTTGTATCCTTATTAACCAGTAGAGGAGCGCCAATTATTCTTCCTATCTGAGTTGCATCAATACACCGGCTGGGCTGTATACCCAAATGCTCCAGAGAAATTGCTTCAGAGCAGGACTTAAGGCAATCTTCTTAGATAGAAAGCTATTTGAGAACAGCCCTTAGGGCTTTAATTTGATTTAATACTTTTTGGTATTCAAAATCTAAAGCCTGTAGCTCATTGGGCTTCGGGCCCATACTAATTTTACCTATTAATTCACTCAATTGGGTTTCCAGTCGCATAAGCTCCATTTTTTTCTGCTGCTGATCCTCAGGGCATTTTTTTCTAAGTCTTTCAAGGTATTGGGTATAATTTCCCTCGAAATAAGTTCCTATTCCCTTTTCAATCAGCAATAATTTTGTAGCAACACGATCAATCAATCTACGGTCATGGGAGACAAACAATAGTGTTCCTCCATAATCAAGCATGACCTCCTCCAGGGCTTCCAGAGAATAAATGTCCAGATAGCTTCCCGGTTCATCTAGTATTAAAAAATTAAATTCACTGCAAAAAAGCTTCGCAAGCTGTACCTTAACCCGTTCACCGCCGCTTAATACATTAACAGTTTTATAGACCTGATCTCCCTTAAGAAGTAATCTGGCCAGTAAAATTCTAACATAGGTTTCAGGATAAACACTCTCCTCCATAACATTTTCCAATATGGAAGCATTTTCATTAAGGTTTTTTAAATTTTGATGAAAGTAGCCAATTTTTGCGCTAGGGGCAATATAAATTCCTTCATATCCCTGGGTGATCAAATTGATCAAAGTCGTTTTTCCACAGCCATTATTACCCATCAATGCAACTTTATCACCATTTTTAACTAGCAGATTAATATTCTTTAATAGTATTTTATCTGGGTAGGAAAAGCTTATATCCTCCATTCTGATTATATATTTACTTTTTAGCATCTGCTCCTCCAAAAGATCCATTTTGCTCCTTTGGGGCGCTAAGGGCTTTTCTTTTACTTCAAGCTGTTGAATCCTTGATTCAATTGCCTTGGCCGTCTTTTCAATTTTAGTCTTTTTAGCATTCACTCCCCTCTTATGAAGCCTGGCCTCAGAATTACCCATACGCTTAGGGGTTTTTCTCATGGTCTTTGACTTTTGGCTTATTTGCTGCTTTACATCATATAAACGCTTTTTCTCTTTGATATAATCTTCATATTCCCTTTGGCTGCGGGCTAGGTCTGCCTCCTTTTGAAGAAGATATTGACTGTAATTTCCACTATACCCTTTAATCCTTCCCCCTTCAATTTCAATGATTTTGTTGCACAATTGATCTAAAAACCCTCTATCATGGGATATGACCACCAGCGCTCCGGTAAATTCTCCAAGGCGTTTTTCCAGCATCTCAATTCCTTTAAAATCTAAATTGCTGGTTGGTTCATCGGCTAAAAGAACAGCAGGCTGTTGCTTTAGGGCATGGTCGATTTTTATTCGGGTTTTTTCGCCGCCGCTTAATTGATCTTGATCAATACTTGTGTCAAATTGGCGAATATAACCTATCTTTCCCAAAATTTTAATATCACCTTCATGATTTTGATCTTCACCGGCTAAAATATTCATTAGAGTTGTTTTGCCTGAACCATTCAATCCTACCATTCCAATACGATCGCCTTCATAGATGGTGAGGGAATCAATTTTAAAAAGCAGCCTGTCACCAATTTCCTTTTTTATATTCTTTGCATCTATTAAAAGCATAAAAAAACCTCCCTTTTTCTAGAGAGGATAATTTGACATTGCCCTAAATATAGGTTTCTATTTTGGAAATTCCATAGAAATAACCTATATTGATAGATTAAACGACTGCTGCCGCGCAATCAAAAAAAGTTAATAAAAATTAAAAATAAATTTAATTTTATATTCAAGGCAACGCAAAAAGGCATAATTTATATGCTATCCTATCTAGAACTGTGTTATTGATTTTATAAAAACAGACCCAGTAATTAATAGGATTATTTTTGCATTGCTCCGACACACAACCTTTCATTTAATGATAATTATAGTATATGTCAAAAGTACTTTCTTTACAAGCTTTTTTACTGAATATATGCCTTTAAGCCGGGAACAAAAAGATATTACAATCAGTCTAATAATTAACCTATGGTATTGTTGGGAAATTTTGTATATAAATCTGCAATTTCCCCCATACTTAAAATAAAACAGATTATAAATAAATGTGGTATAATGTTTAAGGGATCATAGATTATTATTTCGTTTAACAAGGTTTCGTAATTGTGTTATAATTATCTTGCCTTTATATGCTGTTGACTTGAGACGCTACTCTTATTTAGATGGAGGTAAATTTATGTCAGATAAAAGACCAACAAATGAACAAAGGGTGAAAACCAAAAAATCTAAAAATAAGAAGATAAGTATCCTGAGGGTGATATTAGTTTCCATCATCTTTATTGGTATTATCGGTACCGGGGCTGTGATGGGAATTGTGGCGGGAATTATTAAGGATACGCCTCCCATTGACCCCTCTAATATCTATGAAAGGCTTGAAGAAAGCTCCTTCATATTGGATGCTAACGGAGAAGTAATTGAAAAGATCCAGAGCGACAATGTAAGAATTATTGTGGAATATCAGGATATTCCCAAGCATGTTCGAGATGCCTTTGTGGCCATCGAAGATGAGCGTTTCTGGACCCATAATGGAATTGATCTTAAAGGGATTATGCGTGTCATCTGGACCAACCTGACTAGCGGTACAAGGCATGGAGCCAGTACAATTAATCAGCAGCTAGCCATTAACCTGTATCTTTCAAGGAACGATAAAAGCTATACCCGTAAAATTAAGGATATGTACTACGGTATTCAACTAGATCGCCAGCTGTCAAAGGAACAGATACTTGAGGCCTATTTGAACACAATTAACCTGGGCGGGGTAGCCCATGGGGTACAAGCTGCATCCCTCACTTATTTTTCAAAGGATGTCAGTGAGTTGACCATAGCAGAAGCCGCATTAATTGCAGGAATTACCCGTTATCCTTCCAGATATTCTCCTATTAAAACCCTTTACAAGGAAGATGTATCTGAGGATGATTATATTTTAGATGATTCCAATTCAATCTATACAATTGTTTTTAATGAGCTTTCATTAGATAGGCAAAAAACCGTATTGAATGTAATGAAAAGAGTAGGTTCTATTACAGAAGAAGAATATGAGGAAGCCTTGGCTGAAGATATAAAGGCAAGTCTTAAACCTAATCGTCTTAACACAGAAGATATTTCCTCTTACTTTGGTGACCTTGTTAAAAAGGATGTAATCAAGGCTCTTGAGAACATTGGCTATTCCAGGGAAGAGGCTCAAAACATGCTGTATTCCGGCGGATTAAAAATTTACAGTACAATGGATGTAAGGGCTCAGAAAATACTGGAAGAGGAATATGAAAATCCTGATAACTTTCCAGGTACTTTGAAGGATTCCGAAGGAAACCTGATTCGTGATGAGGAAGGTAATATTCAGCCTCAATCTGCCATGGTCATTTTAGATCCCTATACTGGTGAAATTAAGGCATTAGTTGGTGGTCGAATGACCTCTGGGCAAAAAATACTCAATCGTGCCTTAACACCACGTCAGCCCGGTTCATCCATCAAACCCATTGCTGTTTATACAGCGGCTGTTGATCGTGGCATGACAGCAGGTACTGTAATTGATGATATTCCAGTATACTTTAATCGAGCAACCCCCAATACGCCCTGGCCTAACAACTGGTACAGTGCCCGCTATTATGGCCTGATGACCATGAGAGAATCGATCCAGCAATCCAGTAATACAGGTGCAGTCATTTTTGCCAGTATGCTTGGCCCCAATGATAACACCTCTATTCAAACAATGCTTGAGTATATGAAAAATATGGGGATTTCAACGGTAGTTACTTCCGATAACCCTGTTACCATTAACGGCAAGCGATATACAGATGAAAACTATTCAACTGCCCTGGGCGGTATGACAAGGGGAGTTACACCTTTAGACTTAACAACTGCCTATGGTGTTTTAGCCAATGATGGTGTAAAAATCGAGCCAATTACCTTTACAAAAATATATGATCGTAATGGTAAGCTGCTAATTGAAAATAAACCAAATACTACCCGGGTTGTAACACCTCAGGTGGCCTATGTTTTAACGGATATGCTCAAGAGTGCCGTAACATCAGGTACTGGTTCGAGGGCTAAACTAGATAATAGTAATAGCCATATTCCTGTTGCCGGAAAAACAGGAACGACTTCTGACCGAAAGGATGCCTGGTTTGCAGGCTATACACCCTATTATGCCGCCTCTGTTTGGATTGGAAATGATATGCCTAAGCCTTTGGTCGATGGTAGTGCGGTGGCCGCCAGACTGTGGCAGAAGGTTATGGCGAGAATTCATGAGGGCTATAGCCCTAAGGGATTTGAAGAGCCTGAAGGAATAGAGCGGGTTGCCATTTGTACAAAGTCTGGTAAGCTGGCAGGAGAATATTGTGCCCTTGACCCAAGGGGAAGCACCGTAAGAACAGAGATCTTTGTAAAGGGAACAAAACCAACGGAGGTATGTGATGTCCATGTGCTGGCTGAAGTCCACGCCCCCACAGGAAAATTGGCAACTGATCTGACTCCCCCCTGGGAAATTGAAACAAAGGTATTTGTTAAACGACCTGTACCCTACTACCCAGAAGCGCACAACGGTATAACACCAAGGGATTATATCTATGAGCTGCCAAGAGAATATTATGATCCTTTGGTAGACTATCTGGATGTATCGCCAAATCCTCCAGACTATAATAATGAACCAGACAATGGGTCAGAGGATACCGTCGATACAATTATCGATACTGAGCCTAATAATAATGATGAGGGGCCGAATAATTTAAGAAATCGCAGAAACCAAAATAACAATAATCAAAATGACGGCAATTAAGTTAAAAAAAGCTGCAACCAATGGGTGTTGCAGCTTTTTCTTTATCATTTTAATTGACATAATATTAATATTGTGAACCTTTAATTCTATGTCATCCTCTTATAGCGATTCAAAATTTCTTCAAGGGCCCTGGTTACCACTGGACCGCCCTTCTTGATGTCATCTTTTCCATGCATTTTACCAACGTCACCTATTCCAATGACCAGCGGTCTTTTAGGGGATGAAGCAATCACATCCACTGTATCTCCATATAACACCCGGTCATAGGTAGGATTGCCATCCTTGTCAACGGCCTCATCTATTAAATTCCCCATAGCATCAATGGAAAAATCCACTTTAACCCCCTCCACCTCTTTTGTATTGGAGGCCACGGCTATAATTCCCATCACTTCCAAATCAGGGTGATTCATCAGTTGCTCTAAGGCCCTTTCTCCAATTCCCCTATTGACGTTTCCTTCATCATCGGTCATCACCACCACCGGGTCATAAAGGGCCTCCTTAATTAATTCCACAATTTCTTCTGCTGTTAAAGGGGTTGGGTTTCCGCCAGATTGAGATATACATCGGCCGCCAATGTTTTTTACAGCCCTCTCAATGGTCTTTTGGGCGCAGGTATCCCCATCAGTAACAATAATTACCTTTCGTTTATTTGTGTTTCCCATAAGTTCACCCTCAATTCTAAGGTTTTGTTTTTGGTGTAAATAAAAGTGCCATTACATAGCCAAATACAACAGCGGCAGAAATTCCTCCCGAGGTAGCCTCTACTCCCCCTAAAAAGGCTCCTAAAAATCCCCTGGTTTTGACCCCCTTAATGGCTCCCTTCGCCAGAGAATACCCAAAGCCAGGTAAGGGAACCGTGGCTCCTGCTCCGCC
This sequence comes from Alkaliphilus crotonatoxidans, assembly GCF_054658015.1. Lineage (NCBI taxonomy): Bacteria > Bacillati > Bacillota > Clostridia > Peptostreptococcales > Natronincolaceae > Alkaliphilus > Alkaliphilus crotonatoxidans. Next base: position 772,579 of record NZ_BAAHXS010000006.1, on the reverse strand, counting down.
AATTTCTACTAGGGGCTCATATAATCCCAGGGCAGTCAAAATGACCCCTGCCGTTACAAAGATCACCAATACGTGGGATGGAGTCAGCTTTGTGGCGTCCATCAGTATTTGACCAATTACGCAGATTAACCCGCCAATGATAAAAGCGTATACATAGCTCATTGCTTCTCCCTGCCTTTAGTTCATTTTTTTACTGATTATACTGACACCATGGGCAATGGAAGGAATTGATTCCCCTTGCTGGGCACTGGTAGGAGAAAACAGGGCTCCTGTTGAAACCAATAAAATACGGTTTAAATTCATGAGCTTTAGTTGCTTGAATAAGTAACCGCAAAGGACTACAGCAGAGCATCCGCAGCCACTTCCTCCCCCGTGGGTATCCTGTTTCATACCATCAAAAATTTTAATGCCGCAATCAGTAAAATTTTTATCTACCTGAAAGCCTTGTTTTTTGATTAAGTCAACGGCTAAATCCCTTCCATACTTGCCTAAATCCCCTGTAATAATCAAATCGTAATCCTGAGGGCTCAGGCCTGTATCATTAAAATGAGTGACAATGGTATCTGCTGCTGCAGGAGCCATGGCTGCTCCCATGTTATTGGCATCAACGATACCGTAATCAATAATTTTCCCTGGGGTAGCATGGGTAATAAAGGGCCCTTCATTGCGGTTACCCAAAAGGGCTGCACCTGCCCCTGTCACGGTCCATTGAGAGGTTAAGGGCCTTTGATTTCCTAATTCCAATGGAAATCGAAATTGACGCTCTGCCGATGAAAAGTGACTGGATGCAGTGGCAATAACATAATCTGAAAAGCCTCCGTCGATGGCCATCGCCGCCAGGCTTAAAGACTCTGCCATGGTGGAACAGGCTCCGTAAAGGCCAAAAAAGGGAATTTTTAAATCCCTTACAGCGAAGGAGGTAGACATAAGCTGATTTAAAAGGTCTCCCCCAAATAAATAATCGACATCAGCAATATTTATGCCCTCCTTTGAAATTGCCAATTTAACTGCTTCCTTCATTAATTTACTCTCAGCCATTTCCCAGCTGTCTTCACCGTAAAGATCATCATCAATAATTTGATCAAAATAGTCCCTTAACGGTCCCTGTCCCTCTTTTGGACCAACTATCGAAGCAGTTTTAATAATGGCTGGTGGATTTAAAAATTGAATTGACTGACTTCCTATTTTTTTGACCGCCATAAGAACCCCCCTTACCTATTAAGAAAATAATAGATCATCCCCACAATCACTGAAGAGGTAATGCCGTAGACCAACACTGGCCCCGCTAGAGAGAACATTCTGGCCGCTACACCAAAAACAAAGCCTTCACGTTTAAATTCCATGGCAGGGGAAACAATAGAATTGGCGAAGCCTGTAATGGGAACAATTGAGCCTGCACCGGCCCGCTTGCCAATTAAGTCATATATGCCGATTCCCGTCAATAGTGCCCCTATAAAGATCATCACCAAGGTTGTAGCGTTGGTGGCCTCTAAATGGGTTAAGCCTAACCTGGATTCAATTTGATTATGAATAAACTGGCCGACAGTACAAATTATACCGCCGGTTATAAAAGCCCAAAGACAATTTTTTATATAATTAGGCTTTGGTATGATCTTTTCTACCTGCTCTTGGTATTTCCTTATTTCTGATGTAGGATACTTTTTAGCCACGGGCTTCACCCCTATTAACGAATTTCGTTGACAACCTGATGGAGCTTTAAATCTTCTAAATCAAGCCCCTTACTTTTTCTTATCTTGATTCGAATGATTATATCTTCTCTATTTTTTCCAACTTCCGGTGAAAATTGTTTTTGGTAATAGCATTGCTTATTGAACATAAAATCCCTCCTAAGGAGTTACAAGCCATTGAATAAATGAACCCAATACCTTTCCCAAAATGAGGGAATAGAGAATATAAATCACATATCCCTCCAGACGAAAACGCCTTACAACCACTGGAATCACATTCATCACCTCTGCCAGGGCCGAGGCCAGTAGACCGACAAAGGTTCCAATAAAAAAGCCGACAATGATTACGGTAATTGCACCGAGTCCTAGAATATGGTCGCTCAAAGACATATAGGCAGCTAAAACAGCACCACCTATAATTACATTTTCATATAGGGTAATATATTGATAGGTTTTAGTTAATTGTGCCAACCGGGGAATGATATCCAATAGGGTTAAGAGGGCTACAATACCGCTTCCCACAATAATGCCATTGGAAAAGCCCAGAAAGATGACCAATACCTTACTCATTTTGATCCCTTCTTAATTAAATCAAATTTGGCATCATTCCCCTTTAGATAGGCGTCCATATTTTGCTGATACATATAAATTTCTACCTCCAAAGGACTGGGCTCTTGATTAATTCGTTTCTTAAATACATGATTAAAAAAAACCGACATGCCGGCACCGATTCCCAAGCTGTAGGGAATCTGCAATAAAAGCGGCGATTCGGTTTCGACACCGGTAACAATTTTATAAATTCCTTTATGGGCCTGCCTCATGTCAACGTCGGAATGGAAATTAATAATGGCAGTAATTGAACCCATAAATAAAAGAAAGCAAACCAGTGCCAGCCGAATATACAAATATCTATCGGTTTTTTGATCTCCATCAACAAAATTAACCAGCATCTCTGAAGAACCCAGGGTAAAGATACGATATTGGGGATATTTTGCTTTAATCATTTCAATAACACTGAGCATCTGGATTGTAAATCTGGTAGGCCCTTGAGGGCTATTGTCTGTCAGCTTGATTTCTTCTATTAATTTCTTATCCTCAGGGCTTCCGTAAATTTCAATTAAATCCTTTAAATATACGCTCTGACCCAATTGAATCCTGGCCTTATCCTTAAATTGAATATAAATTTCTCGTTGTTCCACAGCAATCCCCCCCATAATAAGAAGTATGATAAACCAGGTCTGCCTTTTCAGGCGGTTCTTTGGGGGCCCTGGTATTAAAATAAAACCAGGAGCTCAATATAAGGATCATGGCAAACAATATAATCTTAAGCTTATGTTGAAGTATTTTTTTAATCATTCTTAATTCACCTGCCTTGATCATATTATTTGCGAAAAATGATATTTAATTCTAATATACTTTCGCAACCAAAATAGACCTGTGCAATCTGACAGCATAAAAAAAGATGACATTAAGCCATCTTCATTAAGTCTTTCATCGACTTTAGTATTTTTTTCTCAATTCTAGAAACCTGTACCTGGGAAATACCTAATACTTCAGCAATTTCAGTCTGGGTCTTGTCTTTGAAATACCTCAAAATAATAATTTGTCGCTCCCTTGGCTCCAGCTTGGCAATAACATCCTTTAGTAGAATCCGGTCTATTACTTCATTATCCTCCGGAGAATCGGTTTCCCCAATTTTATCCATTAAATGGATAGGTGCCCCATCATCGTGATGAATGACATCATAAAGATATTCCGGATGGGAACTGGAATCCAGGGCCATAACAATTTCTTCCTTTGAAATTTTTAGGTCATCGGCAATTTCCTGCAACGTGGCTTCCCTTCCCAATTCCCTTGTTAAGCGTTCTTTAGAATATTTAATTTTAGAAGCGGTCTGCTTTAAGGATCGAGAAACCTTTATGATTCCATCATCCCTTAAAAACCGCTTAATTTCACCCAATATCATCGGTACAGCATAGGTTGAAAAACGTACATCAAAGCGGGTATCGAATTTATTAATGGCCTTAATTAAGCCTATACACCCCAGCTGAAAAAGATCTTCCTTTTCATAGCCTCTATTATTAAAGCGCTTAATAACGCTTCTAACCAAACCTAAATTATGACTTACTAAGGTTTCCTGTGCTGCTGTATCCCCCTGCTGGGCCTTTGCGATGAGTTCCATCGTTTCTTCATGCTCTAAAACATCAATTTGTTCCCCTGATAACCCTGTAATATTCATTTTATCGACCCCTTACTCTACCTTGAGGCTTTTGAAATTTTTTACCATTCTTATTTTTGTTCCCTTATTGGGCTCAGAATATACATTTACTTCATCCATGAAGGTTTCCATTACTGTAAAGCCCATTCCAGAACGCTCCAGCTCAGGTTTGGAAGTATATAGGGGCTCCATTGCCTGAGAAATATCACTAATTCCTTTTCCTTCATCCTCGATGAATATTTCCAATTGTGTATTTCTAATTGTACAAATCACCCGTACAATTCCCATGGAATCTTCATATCCATGGATAATTGCATTGGTTACAGCTTCTGATACGGCAGTTTTAATATCAGCTATTTCTTCTAGCGTTGGATCAAGCTGAGCAGCAAAGGAAGCCACCACGACCCTTGCAAAGGCCTCGTTTTGAGATTTACTGTCAAATTCCAGTTTCATGTGATTTTTATAATCCATTTATAACACTCCTTTACATGCGATTAAGGGCTTCATTTAAATTGTCATATTTCTCTACAATTTTATAGAGACCCGATAATGTAAAAATTTTATCTACCTTCTCCGAAACCTTTATAATTGCAACCTTTCCGCCAAGCTTTGATATATTTTTATAACGTCCCATAATTACACCAATCCCAGAGCTGTCCATAAAACGTAAATTGCTCAAATCAAAAATTAGATTTTTAATACGTTTTTGTTCAATGGCCTCATCTAAATCGTTGCGTATTTCTTCAGAAACATGATGATCAAGCTCTCCATCAAGCTTCACGATTAATTTGTTGTCAATAATTTCGTAGTTTAGTAACAACTTGTCCCCTCCTCTTCTGTAGTTTAATCCCCTATAGATTCTACTAATTTGAAGTGAACTCCTTCATAGAAAAAACACTAGTTTTGTTATATTTTGAAGGCCATTGTGGTGTAAATAAGCAGATCATGCCGTATTTTGTTGTATTAAAGAAAAGTAAAAAAATAACATAATAAATACAGAGGAATATTGTATACATTATACATAATTTATGGTAGAATACTATTAAAGATAATAATTTTCATTTAATTTAAAGAACTACTATATCCTTAAAAGGAGTGATTAAAATGGAATATCCAAACAGCTTTATTAAAGGAAAATGGACCCAAGAGGTCGATGTCAGGGATTTCATTCAGCTTAACTATACCCCCTATGATGGTGACGGCTCCTTTTTAGCAGGACCTACCGAAGCTACTAAAATGCTTTGGCAGCAAGTTTCTAAATTGATGGATCAGGAACGAAAAAACAAGGGTACCCTTGATGTCGATACTGAAATTGTATCAACCATTGTTTCCCACAGTCCAGGATATATTGATAAGAACCGTGAAAAAATTGTAGGACTGCAAACCGATAAGCCCTTAAAAAGAGCTATTTTACCCTATGGTGGTATTCGTATGGTTGAAAACGCTTGCCAGGCCTATGGCTACCAGCTATCGCCTGAAATTAGTGAGACTTTTCATCGACACCGTAAAACCCACAATGATGGTGTATTTGATGTTTACACCCCTGAAATGCTGGCAGCCCGTAAGGCTGGTATCATCACCGGCCTGCCCGATGCCTATGGTCGAGGCAGAATTATTGGTGATTATCGAAGGGTTGCCCTTTATGGCATAGATTTTTTGATTGAGGAAAAGATCCAGCAAATAAAATCCCTTGATGTTGAACAAATGACTGAAGAAGTAATCAGACTTCGGGAAGAGCTGGCGGAACAGGTAAAGGCCCTTAAGGAATTAAAGGAAATGGCAAATGACTATGGCTTTGATATATCAAGGCCTGCCGCTAATGCCCAGGAAGCTGTACAATGGCTCTATTTTGGATACCTGGCAGCAGTAAAAGAACAAAATGGAGCAGCCATGAGCCTGGGACGAGTCTCTACCTTTTTAGATATTTATTTTGAAAAGGATATTAAGGAAGGTATCTTGACTGAAGAAGCAGCTCAGGAGCTGATGGACCACTTTGTCATGAAGCTCAGAATGGTAAGATTCTTAAGAACACCCGAATATAACGATCTTTTTAGCGGAGATCCCGCATGGGTAACGGAATGTTTGGGGGGGATAGGACTTGATGGCCGCCACCTGGTGACCAAAACCTCCTTCCGTATCTTAAATACCCTATATAACCTAGGCCCTGCCCCAGAACCAAATTTGACCATATTATGGTCTACAAAGCTGCCAAAGAACTTTAAGGATTTTTGTGCCAAAGTTTCAATTGATACAAGCTCAATTCAATATGAAAACGATGACTTAATGCGTCCCCATTGGGGAGACGATTATGGAATTGCCTGCTGTGTTTCAGCCATGAGAATCGGAAAGCAAATGCAATTCTTTGGCGCCCGATGCAATTTAGCTAAGGCTCTGCTTTACGCAATCAATGGAGGAGTTGACGAAAAAGCAGGTATTCAGGTGGGCCCTAAGTTTGAACCCATTACCACAGATATACTTGACTATGAAGAAGTCATGGAGAAGTTCGATACCTTTATCAATTGGCTGGCAAAGCTATATGTAAACACCTTGAATGTCATTCACTATATGCATGACAAGTACGCCTATGAAAGAATTCAAATGGCCCTTCATGATCGTGATGTATTAAGAACCATGGCCTGCGGAATAGCCGGTTTGTCAGTTTGCACCGATTCCTTAAGTGCGATCAAGCATGCCAAAGTAAAGGTTATAAGGAATGAAGCGGGCTTTGCTGTAGATTATGAAATAGATGGCGATTTCCCTAAGTATGGTAACAATGACGATCGGGCCGATTCCATTGCTGCATCCCTTGTAAAGAAATTTATGGATGCCATTAAAAAGAACAAAACCTATCGTGATGCCCTGCCTACTCAATCGGTTTTAACTATTACCTCAAATGTGGTTTATGGTAAAAAGACAGGTAATACACCGGATGGCCGTAAGGCTGGCGAACCCTTTGCACCGGGAGCGAATCCCATGCATGGAAGGGATGAAAAGGGAGCCTTGGCTTCTCTGTCCTCTGTGGCAAAGCTGCCCTATCATCATTCATTAGACGGTATTTCCTATACCTTCTCCATCATACCCAAGGCCTTAGGAAAGACACCAGAGGAGCGAATCAATATTCTCGCTTCCCTGCTGGACGGCTATTTCTCACAAAATGGGCATCACATCAATGTTAACGTATTTGAGAGGGAAACCCTGTTGGATGCTGTAGAGCATCCCGAGAAGTATCCCCAATTAACCGTTCGAGTTTCCGGATATGCTGTTAATTTTATTAAACTAACCCGAGAACAGCAAATGGATGTAATTAATAGAACTTTCCATGGTGCTATTAGCTCATAAAGGAATTAGAAAGGTAGGTGATGACCCGTGTCCATTAAAGGCAGAATTTATTCAATTGAAACCTTTGGTACTGTAGATGGACCAGGAATCAGATATGTTGTATTTCTTCAGGGTTGTCCCCTTCGGTGCCAGTATTGTCACAATCGTGACAGCTGGGACCCCAAGGGGGGGACAGAAACCACTGTAGAGGAACTGGTTAATGATATTAAAAAATATACTCCTTTTATGCAGGCCTCCGGAGGTGGTGTCACCCTGAGTGGCGGCGAGCCTACCCTTCAGCTTTCCTTTGTGACCGCCCTGGCAAAGGAGCTGAAGGCCCTGGGAATTCACGTTGCTTTAGATACCTCAGGCTTTGTAGCCTTCGAAGCCGTAAAGGATCTGATCAACTATGTTGATTTGGTTCTACTGGACCTAAAGGAAATGAATCCCACAAAACATCGGGCTTTGACCTCGGTTGATAACCAAAAAATACTTGATTTTGCCCAGGCCATGTCCAATCACAATATTCCCCTCTGGATTAGACATGTGGTGGTTCCCGGAGTAACCGACAGCAAGGCGGATTTAGTCAGCCTGGCCCAATATCTTCAAGGCCTGAAAACCGTAGAAAGGGTTGATTTACTTCCCTATCATTCTATGGGAAAGTTTAAATGGAAAAGGCTTGAACTGGATTATCCGCTGGAAGCGATACCAGATGCAACGGATTCAGTTATTCAAAAAGCTGCTTCCATCCTCAGGGAGTATGGTCTTAATACAAAAAGCAGTGTAGTTGCTTAACCGCACTGCTTTTTTCATGCTTAGCGCTTTTTCACCCCTAAAACACTGCTTAAAATCATATTGACAACACTGATTAAAATTGAACCAACAACCGCATCAAGAAATCCTCTTACTTCAAAGCCGGAAACCAGGCCTGCTGCCAGCTTTAACACGATACCATTAATAATAAAGGTAAATAATCCCAGGGTCATTACATTAATTGGTAAGGTAAATAATAAAAGCAAAGGCTTAATTATGGTATTTACAATTCCTAAAATAGCGGCAGCCAAAAGGGTGGCTTCAAAACCGGTTACGTTAATGCCAACCATTAAATAGGCTATCACATAAATCGATAAAGCACTAACAAACCATCTAGCTAAAAATTTCATTGAGGGTCCCTCCTTACATATTTACTGCGTTCTTATTTGCTACAGACTTATTCATATTCATACCCCTATTTCTGTGCTATACTATCATTATAGTAGGTTTCAGCACATTTTACCAGTCTACGGATTAAATTCTAGTGCCCTGCGACATTCAGGTTATGATTACCCCTGGTGAAGCTTCCCCATAGTGTCGCTGTCGCCAATCAGGCACTGGGGCGGATGAAATAGCCCCGGGGAATAACCCCAATTTTAAATGCAACTAAGTACTAATTTTTATAAAGGAGGATTCATATGATTACAATTGGAATTATCACTGCCAGCGATAAGGGTTCAAGGGGAGAAAGAAAAGACATTAGCGGCCCCCTTATTGAAGACATTTTAAAGGATATAGGCGGTACGGTAAAGGATTATGCCGTTGTTCCCGACGAGCGTGCTGCACTGGCGGAAAAAATGATTTACATGTGTGATGAATTAAAGCTTGATTTAGTGTTAACCACAGGTGGTACAGGCTTTTCCCCCAGGGATGTAACCCCAGAGGCCACCCTGGACGTAATTGACCGCTTGGTTCCCGGTATACCTGAAGCCATTCGAATGAAAAGCCTTACTATAACACCAAAGGCCATGCTTTCCAGGGCTGTGGCGGGAATTAGAAAGCAAACCCTTATTATCAACCTGCCAGGTAGCCCCAAGGGGGTTAGAGAAAGTCTCGAGGTGGTTTTACCGGCCCTTTCCCATGGTATTGGTATTCTTAAGGGAATAGAAGGGGAATGTGGAACCCATTAAATATAAAAAATAATATATTATACCCTTCTATTTTGCATGATTGCAAATATTTACGATACTGTATTAATTCAATAACCTTATTTTACTTAAATCCGAAATGCCTACATTGTTTCAGGCATTCGGATTTTATTTTTTTGTAAGAAAATCCAGCCCTTCCTACTATTATATGCATAAGTAATTTTATGGTGAATCCTGTTGAATTTTTATGGCATACATCCCCTACTACTGGAAATAATACAGTAAGAAGCTATTTCAAGATTATTGTTTTAAGGAAAGAAGGTGAATGCTTTGTCAAGTCAAAAGAAGAAAAAGCTTAGCCCTACCCAGCAAAAATATCAGGCCTTTGCCAAGGCTAGAGAGCCACAACGACCTGTATTGATCAATTGCCTAAGGGCCTTTTTAATTGGAGGCATTATTTGTGTAATCGGCCAAGGGATCCAGATGATCTACATAAAATACTTTAATTTCACAGAAATTACGGCTTCCAATCCAACCACAGCGACACTTATTATTGCATCGGTTTTACTTACGGGCCTGGGAATCTATGATCACCTGGCCCAATGGGCCGGAGCCGGAACAGCAGTTCCCGTAACAGGATTTGCCAATACCGTAGCCTCTGCGGCCATCGAGCATCGTAGTGAAGGTTACGTTTTGGGGGTTGGGGGCAATATGTTCAAAATAGCAGGTTCGGTTATTGCCTATGGTGTATTTTCCGCCTTTGTGGTGGCATTAGTAAAAATAATTATAAAAGGATAGGTGATTACTTTGCAACAGGGACATCAAACCTGGGTCTTTAAAAATAAGCCTGTCTTGATTGCTTCAGCCGCCGTCGGGGGCCCCTTTGAGGCTCAAGGGCTCCTTGCAGATGACTTTGATATATTGCATGAGGACATCTGGCTGGGCCAGGACAGCTTTGAGAAGGCTGAAAAGAGACTATTGGAAGAAGCCTGTGAAATTGCCATTCATAAGGCAAATATGAAAAAAGAAGACATACAGTATTTTATCAGCGGAGATTTAATGAATCAGATAATCAGCAGCAGCTTTACAGCCAGAACCCTGGGGGCCCCCTATTTGGGAATATTTGGTGCTTGCTCCAGCGCTATGGAAGGTCTTGCCCTGGGCTCACTGCTGGTGGACAGCGGTGCAGCCGGCAATGCATTGGCAGCCGCCTCTAGCCATAATGCTGCAGCAGAAAAGCAATATCGATATCCTACTGAATATGGTGCGCAAAAACCCCCTACGGCCCAATGGACCGTTACTGGAGCTGGAGCCGGGCTGGTGGCAGCCACCGGCGATGGTCCCAGGGTAATCGCCGCTACCATTGGGAAAATAGTAGACATGGGACTTTCAGACCCCTTTAATATGGGCTCAGCCATGGCTCCTGCAGCAGTCGACACCATCTTGACCCATTTTAGAGAAATGGATGTTGACCCAAACTATTACGATTTAATTGCAACGGGCGATCTGGGTCGAATCGGTCATCGTATAGCCAGTGACCTATTAAGTGACCATGGTTTGACCATTCCGGCCAATAAATTTACTGACTGTGGTCTTTTAATATATAAGCCTGAGCAGCCGGTATTTGCAGGTGCCAGTGGATGTGGCTGTTCCGCCACTGTGACCTATGGTCATTTATTAAAGCGTGTGCGAAAGGGCGAATTAAAGAGAATATTAGTAATTGCCACCGGCGCATTGCTTTCTCCAATGTCGTATCAGCAAAAAGAAAGTATTCCCTGTATTGCCCATGCTGTGGCAATCGAAGCATAAGGAGGGATTTTAATATGGAACAATTTATTTGGGCCTTTATTGTTGGCGGCGGAATTTGTGTAATTGGCCAAATCCTTATGGATGTTTTCAAATTAACCCCTGCCCATACCATGTGTACGCTGGTGGTGACCGGGGCTATTCTAGGGGGGCTGGATCTGTACGAGCCCCTAATTAAATTTGCCGGTGCCGGTGCCTCGGTACCGATCAGCAGCTTTGGTAACTCCCTGGTAAAAGGTGCCTTGAGTGAAGCTGAGCGCAGCGGAATCATCGGGGTATTGACAGGTATTTTTGAAGTTACCAGTGCTGGTATTTCATCGGCAATTATTTTTGGTTTTTTAGCATCGTTAATATTTAAGCCCAAGGGTTGATATGAAGGGAGGTGATTTTAATGACAGTAGGAACCCAAATGCAGCAAGCCATCGCTGGTATTCAAAGTGCGGCGGCAACATTAAAAACTTTTTCACTGGAAACCCAGGATCAAAATGCTCAAAAGGAATTCCAACAGATTGCTCAAAACTTAGAAAATGCTTTACAAACATTGAAAAACAGACAACAATATATTGAGCAACAGGAACCACAGTTCAGGCAGTAATCAATTAAGTCTTTAAAAATTTAAAAAATTCTATTGGTTTTGTAATTCGATCGAAGGATGATAAAGCCAGCCCGGTGAAACTTCATTGGGCTGGCTTTAACCTCGTTAACCATATAGGTTCTTCACGCCTTCAAATGGGGCTCCAGTTTTTCTATGACTTCCCCTACGATCTTTGCAAACCGGTTGTAATTTTCCTTCCATTGGGGATTCTTTGTTTCAAGATGATAGGATATAAAATCCGCCTCAATTTTCTCCAAGGTTGCCATAAGTAAGTCCTTGGCCGAGCTTTGAGGAAGCTGTAGTGCATCATCATAACAGTCTACATACAGCTCCCCCATGGAATCCACCTGGGCTAAAAACACATTCTCTAAATTAACACCTATTATCTCAAGCTGGGTACGAAGCCAGTCACGATTTAAGCCCCTTGTGGCCAACGGCTCATCAAGAATATTGCCGTCTAATATGACTGTCTGGGGTTCCTTTCCGGAATCCACCTCAATTCGGCAATCATAGGGGGTTAAAGGCTGCTTTTCCCGCTTGGGCATTACTGTAATGTCTCGATTAGCCTCCATAATTGCAAATTCCACGTCAGCCAGATTAAAGATATTTTTTCTCCTTAGCTGTGAAAGAAGCTCTTCCCCCGTTAAACCGGCACTATGAAGATTTTCCTCCATGATCTTGCCTGCTTTAATCACTACCACCTCTTTACCATAAAAATGGTCGTGGGCCCATTTTGATTTTTGAATTGCATATTGAATAGCAAAGGTGGCTAAAAACCAGATAACGATGGCCGAAGCCCCTAATCTCAGATCAACCACATTTAATGCAACCATTGAAATCATTCCCGCCAATACAAGAACTGCAATTAAATCAAAATAGGTCATCCCCGAGACTGATTTTCTTCCGGCCAAAGGAGCTAAAAAAAGTACTGCACCAAATAACACAATAATCCTTACAAACAATGAAAGCCATTCTTCCACTTTACTTACCTCCCAACTGTTTAAAAGCCTTTAAACTGAGGTTCTTCCCGTTCAATTTGCCCAACCCTTTTTTCCACCTGTCGGGTAATTCTCTCCAGCTTCTCGTGACAATCAGAAAATAATGCCTTTATTTCTGGATCAGGATGATATTCCCCGTACATTTTGATGGTGGCACAGGCTCCCTTTAATGAAGCGTAGGTTTGCTTAACTTGAGATGCTACTGTCATTTCGATCCTCCTCTTTCTTGTTGTTAAATATTAATATTCCCACACCCTTCTACCTTTATAAGTTTTTTTGATGAATAAGTAGTACTTGTAAAGAACAAAGTCTTCCTTGCCTACTCTGTTGAATTCTATATATGGAAACTTCTCTTTATTTAATTATTTTAGTAAGCGCCTTCCCCTGCTTGCCGGTTAGCGTGACCATTGAAATACAGTAAAAGAGAGATATCATTGCTGTACTTGTATTTAGTAGTATAATTATCTTATACTTTGCAAATTTACAGAAAATCTCTAACTTTTTTGGAACTGCCGCAAGTTACATTGAAATGGCAAATCGGCGGTACGGAATATTCTATTTCGAGCAGTTATGATGGAAAATGCAGGCAGAATATTCACATCAGCTATGATTCGGCAGGGATTCTACCAGAACTAAATAACACGATACATGAAGAAGTGGCGTAGCTTTTATGCTACGCCACACTTCGCTCAAATACTGTTTTACTAAGAACTGACTAATGAGACTAGATTTAATTTTGATTAAATTTTATTCAGCGGTAAATACAATTTCTTTAGAAAGCCCCTGTTGCAGTTTCAGATATTCAGACTTTGTCATGCTGGGAGTAAAATTATTTAGAATTTCCCTTGCTTGTCTGGCATCATCATATAGCAGGTCTATAAGGGTTAAGGCGATTAGCTTAGCCGGCAGCAAATAGGCAAGCTCCTTGTCAACCACCTTAAATTCCCTGGTATGAAGCTCCCCTGTGACCCCTCCGATAAAGGGATGCAGTGTTGGCATTAAATGGGACAAATCACCAAAGTCAAAGGATCCTCCCAATTCTCCGCCTACAGCTACCTGCTCCGGAGCAATCAGGGTAGCCGCATTTTGATGGCATAATTCATCCAGAGGCTGATGGGTTAATAAGGGTAAGTATCCTGGTATTTCATTAATTTTCAGGGTTGCTCCCACTGCCATGGCCCCGGCCTTTAAAGAGCGATTCACCTTGTGATTAGCGTCTAATATCCCAGTTAATGTACGCCCCCTTACATAGGCCTCCATACGAACATCTGCCGGAACCGCATTGACAATGTCGCCTCCCTTGGTTAGAATAGGATGTACCCTGATTCGATCCTTCTCCATAAAGGTTTCTCGTTGAGCATGGATATTATTAATGGCCAGAACCGCAGCATTCAGGGCATTAATTCCCTTTTCAGGGGCAGCACCGGCATGGGATTCACTGCCTATAAATTGAATTTTTTTACCCAGAAAGCCATTCCCTTCAGCTCCGATTAAGATATTTTTTCCTGTGTTGTTCATGCTTAAAGCATGAACCATCATGGCCATATCCACCTGATCAAAATAGCCACGATAAATTAATTCCTGCTTTCCACCAAAGAACTTTATTTTCCCCTGTTCCTTTAGCCTTGATCGATATTCCAGCTCGATAAATTCCTCCGCCGGTACAGCAAAAAAATCTACCGCCCCTGCCAGCTCATCACTTACCCCGCCTTTAATGAGTCCAATGGCGACTCCCAGCATGGCGGCAAGCTGCATATGATGCCCGCAGGCGTGGACAGCCCCAAATTCATCGGCATTTGGGTGTTCCATACAAATTACTGCATCCAGCTCCCCCATCACAGCAATTCTTGGCCCCCTATTTTGATTATTTAAAGTGGCTCTACAGCCAGTGAGGGCTACTTCCCTTTCTACTGTAAGCCCCAGGGCTTCCAGCTCCTTTTCTACCCTATAGGTGGTATGATTTTCTCGATAACCTAGCTCTGGCTTGTTAAAAATTTGTTCTGCAAAGTCTATTATTTTATCACAATTTTCATCAATGGCATGAATAACCTTTTCCTTAAGAATTTCCTTAGCTCCCATTTTATCTACCCCTCTTCCCAGGTATATTTACCATGAGGTTGTTGAATATTTTGTATGCCACTAGGCTTAGCTTAAAGCGGGATTTAATATTTCAACAACCTATATCATAATATAATTGGTTATTCTACAAAGAATTGTTAAATCCTCTACATACCTTTAGACAAATCTCTCATATTGACAAATCATCGTATAATCTTTCGATTTACGAGCCTTAATCCTTCTAAATGACTCAGTTCTTCATCAGAGGGATTTTCTAAGGTTTTAAAATTATAGCCTTCTGCCATTAAGGTTTCAATAATCTTTGGCAGAATTTCTAATAACAATTCATTTTTGGTCACATCATGGAATAATACTACTGCAGTATCCTTTCCCTTTATTCCCTCCAAAACATTACTTAACATTTTTTCTGAATCAGAAGCATCAGGCCCTGTATCCCCTGCCGTTACATTCCAGTCAATATAGTAATAGCCTTTATTTATAATATCTTCGGTAAGGGCAGGCATGAAGGCTTCACCACCATACTCAAAGGAGCTGTGGTTGCCAGATCCACCAGGAAAACGGAACAGCACAGGGGCAGGTTTACCCAATATCTCTTCATAGGTCTTACGGGCCCGGTCAAAATCGTCATAGAAGCTGTCAAAGGTGGAATAGATAGCATAATCATGGGAATAGGAATGGGGCAAAACAGCATTCCCGGCCTCCAGGGTTTCCATTGCAATTTCTGGATTCCGTTCCAGCATTTTTCCAATGACAAAGAAGCTGGCATTAATATCATAATGATTTAATATTTCTAACACACGGGGTGTCAAGGCGGTTGGCCCATCATCAAAGGTTAAGTATACTGTCTTGCCGGTCATCACGGTATCCTGCCTTGACTTATTGTCTTTCTCAGTCCCTTCCGGGTCAGGCTCTTTTATATTTTCAGCTTCATTTTCCTGAATAGGCTCATCAACGGGTTCATTCTCATTCCCGATGGGTTCTTCCAAATCATCTTCTGCATTAACTTCATCTGCTAAATTATTTTGCTCTAAATCCCTTAAAAAGCCCTGAGTATTACCTCTAACAGCCAGGATCGTTACCAAAAAGAAAACGACCAAGCCTGTTACGATTAGTTGTTTACTAATTTTCACCAACAATTCCTCCTGTCACAAATATACGTTCTACAATACATTATAATATACCTTTGTAAAGAAACCCTTAAGAAATAATTAAAATAAAACAATCATTGCAATTTTACCTCGGGAATAAATGTAATTTGTCAGGGCAAAATAAAGATATTTCAACGGGATTTAAAAACAAATAAGACAGGAGGATTCAAATGTCAAAGGAAGATTTGACCAAAAGCCTTGAAAATATTAAACCCAACCCCTATTGGTTGGCTTCAACTGAAACCCCTGAATACCCTACCCTGACAGAAAATATTGATGTTGATGTGGCCATTGTGGGCGGAGGAATGGTGGGTATTACTGCAGGCTACCTATTGAAAAAAGAGGGATTAAAGGTAGCAATCCTTGAGGCGGATGGCATTTTACAGGGCACCACAGGCCATACTACCGCCAAAATCACATCACAGCATGGGTTAATTTACGATAAGATCAAGACCGAAATGGGAGAAGAAAAGGCTCGGCTTTATGCTGAAGCCAATGAATTTGCCATACAATTTATTGCTGATCTAGTAGAGAAAGAACAGATTCGGTGCGATTTTCAATGGACCTCTGCCTATGTCTACACCCATTCAAACCAGTATATTAGAAATATATATAATGAAGCAGAAACTGCTTCAAGTTTGGGGATTAAGGCAAGCTATTTAGAGGAGATTCCCCTCCCCTTTTCTGTAAAGGCAGCTCTGCGCTTTGATCGACAGGCTCAATTTCATCCTCGAAAATACCTATTACACCTGGCAAAGCAGATTCCAGGGGATGGCAGCCATATTTTTCATAACACCAAGGCCGTCGATATTCAAGAAAAGGATGCCACTGTAGTTTACACTGAAAAGGGCCCCCAGGTAAAGGCATCTAAAGTAATTGTGGCGTCCCACTACCCATTTTTTGATAAGCCAGGTCTGTATTTTGCACGGGTATATCCTGAACGCTCCTATGTTTTAGGGGTAAAAATTAAAGATGATTTTCCAGGAGGCATGTATATTACAGCAGAGGATCCCGGCCGATCCCTTCGTTCCCAGCATCATCATGGAGAACAGTTAATCCTGGTGTCTGGAGAGCACCATAAAACCGGCCATGGAAAAAGTACCCTTAAGCATTATAAAAATCTATTACAGTTTGCCCAGGATACCTTTCAGGTGGAAAATGTTCTTTATCGCTGGTCTACCCAGGATTGCATGACCCTTGACGATGTACCCTATGTTGGTAAATTAGCCGCCACCACCCCCAATACCTATGTCGCCACAGGCTTTGGTAAATGGGGAATGACCAACAGCACAGTGGCTGCTATACTTCTAAAGGATTTAATCACTCAGGGAGATAATCCTTGGCTTGAGGTATATAACCCCTCTCGCTTTACCCCAAAGGCCTCAGTCAAAAACTTTTTGATTGAAAATGCCGATGTAGCCCTTAACTTTGTAACAGGAAAAATTGTACCAGGAAGCCTCGTGGATGATATCAAGAAAAATGAAGGAAGGGTCATTCAATGGGAGGGTCAACGGGTCGGGGCCTATCGTGACCAAGAGGGTGAGCTGCATTTAGTTGATACAACCTGTACCCACCTTGGATGTGAGCTGGCCTGGAATGATGCTGAAACTACATGGGACTGCCCCTGCCATGGATCTCGATTCACCTGTGATGGAGATATTGTTGAAGGCCCTACAATAAAGCCCTTAACAAAATTAAAATAATTAGGCCTCTATTACCCGTACGGCTCTTAATTTAATCAATGGATTCCCTTTTAAGCCCTCTCAATAGAGGGTGATTTTTTTTTATTCTATTAGGGAAGTTCTCGCCTATCACAACTAAATTAAAGAGAATGTATACAGATTTTAATAGGATCATTTTTTTATCTTTCAAGGGAAGACTTAATTCTTTGAATAAAATATAAAAACCCATCCCCTGCAACCTGCAAGAAATAGGCTTTTCTAGTAATTTTATGGAGCTGATGATGGGACTTGAACCCACGAACCTCTTCCTTACCAAGGAAGTGCTCTACCTACTGAGCTACATCAGCATTTCTTTTTTTATTATGCCCCCCGGACACTAGATTATTATATATTAATTTTTTATGATTGTAAATAGTGTTTTTAAAATTTTTTTATCTAAATTATAATTTTTATGTCGGAATAAATGGTATTATTTTGAATTAATTTTAAAAACAACCAGAGTTTTGCAAATGAGCTTACAGTTTCCTTCAATGCAAAACGATATTTCTTTATTTTCTCCAATTATTATATTATATTTTGCAATATTAATATATATAAATTTCATTTTTAAACAAAATGACGTTGACTAAATTAATTCTTGCATATACAATAATATGAAACAGCGATTTTTAATTGTCATGAGGGAGGTTGTATAATGGAAAGAGAAATTAAGATTTTGGATACTACCTTGAGAGACGGTGAACAAACGGCTGGGGTGGTCTTTGCCAATGAAGAGAAGATATTTATTGCAAAAATGCTGGATGCTGTTGGCGTTGATCAAATTGAAGCAGGTATTCCAGTGATGGGTGAAAATGAAAAGGATGTAATCAAAAAAATTGTCAAAAGCAATTTAAAGGCCAGCATTATGGGCTGGAACCGGGCGGTGATTCAGGATATTCAAGAATCCATTGATTGCGGTGTGGATGCAGTAGCTATTTCTATTTCTACCTCAGATATTCACATTAAGCACAAGCTGAATTCAACCCGTGAAAGGGTAATTGAACAAATGGTGAATGCTGCGGAATATGCCAAAAAGAATGGCTTGTATATATCCGTCAATGCCGAGGACGCCTCTCGGAGTGATGAAGCTTACCTTATTGAATTCATTAAGGCTGCCAAGGAAGTCGGGGCCAATCGTATTCGATTTTGCGATACGGTAGGAATCTTAAATCCGATATCAACCTTTGAAAAAATTAAAATGATTAAGGAACAAGTTGATATTGACATAGAAATGCATACCCACAACGATTTGGGAATGGCCACAGCCAATGCCATAGCAGGAGCCATGGCCGGGGCAAAATATCTGGGGGTTACCGTTAATGGCATCGGAGAACGGGCCGGAAATGCTTCTTTAGAAGAGGTAATTATGGCAGTTCACACCTCCATGGGAGCTAAGCCCAATTATGACATCAGCAAATTGAAGGATTTATGTCACTATGTTGCAAAAGCCTCTGACCGAGTCATCCCCAAATGGAAGTCCGTCGTGGGTGATAATATATTTTACCATGAGTCAGGAATCCATGCCGACGGTGCCCTTAAAAATCCCCTTACCTATGAAATCTTTAACCCCGATGAGCTTGGGCTGGAACGAAAAATTATCATCGGAAAGCATTCGGGAACGGCAGCGATCAAAAATAAACTGGCAGCCTATCATATTCATATCGACAGCAGTATATCCTATGCCCTGCTGGAAAAGGTACGCAATACATCGGTGGCTGTGAAGCGTTCCTTAACAGATATGGAGCTTTTAGATCTTTATCAGGATACGATTAACGAAATGAAAATTAAAAAAGAAGCATAGGAGGAAATAAAATGAAAAAGAGTCTAACCTATAAAATTCTTGAAGATCACCTGTTGGAAGGAACCCTGGAGCCGGGAGAGGAAATCTGCATTAAGATCGACCAAACCCTAACCCAGGATTCAACCGGAACCATGGTCTATCTACAGCTGGAAGCCATGGGAATTGATGAAATTCAAACGGAACTCTCTGCCGCCTATGTTGATCATAACACCCTGCAAACCGGATTTGAGAATGCTGATGATCATGAATTTATTAAAAGTGCTGCTGCCAAATATGGTATTATTTTTTCTAAACCTGGAAATGGTATATGTCATCAGCTTCATTTAGAAAACTTTGCCAAGCCAGGAAAAACCCTTATTGGCTCTGATAGCCACACCCCCACCTGCGGCGGCCTTGGAACCCTGTCTATTGGTACCGGAGGCCTGGATGTGGCCGCTGCCATGGCTGGCGGAAAATATTTTTTAAAGGCACCAAAAGTATACAATATTCAGCTGGAGGGCAGCCTAAAGCCTTGGGTTTCTGCCAAGGATGTTATTTTATATATATTAAAAAAGCTGAGTGTTAAGGGGGGAGTTGGCAGCGTAATTGAATATACAGGCTCGGGTCTGAAGTCACTTTCAGTAACCGATCGGGCTACCATCGCCAATATGGGAGCCGAATTGGGGGCCACTACCTCACTTTTTCCCAGTGATGAAGTTACCCTCCAGTTTTTAAAATCTCAGGGCAGAGAAGGCGACTGGATTCCCCTCTCGGCTGACAAAAATGCTGATTACCATGGCGGTTTGGTCATTGATTTGGGTGAAATTACCCCGTTAGTTGCCAAGCCCCATAGTCCCGATAACGTCGATATGGTTGAAAATGTCAAAGGTTTGAAGGTGGATCAGGTGTTAATCGGCAGCTGTACCAACTCGTCCTATCGGGATTTGATGAAGGTCGCCGCCATTTTAAAGGGTAAAAGGGTTCATCCTGATGTTAGCGTAGGAATTTCACCAGGCTCCAGCAGCATATTAAAAATGCTGGCTGATAATGGCGCTCTGGCAGACCTGATTGCAGCAGGTGTTAGAATTTTGGAATGTACCTGCGGGCCCTGTATTGGAATGGGTCAATCACCTAAAAATAACGGGGTTTCCCTCAGAACCTTCAATCGAAATTTCTGTGGAAGAAGCGGTACCAAAAGTGCTGAAATTTATCTGGTCAGCCCTGAAACTGCTGCTGTTTCTGCCATTACCGGCACCCTGGAAAATCCCGAAGCCCTGGGGGAAGCCCTTACTATACAGGATCCAGTAAGGTATTTTAAAGGCTGCCATTATTTTATTTTTCCAAAGGAAAAAAGCAACGAAATTAAAATGGGCCCTAATATTAAGCCCTTCCCTGTGAATGACCGCCTACCTGATACAATCGAATCAAGGGTCATTTTAAAGACAGGTGACCATATTACCACCGATGATATTATGCCTTCGGATGCTAAACTGCTTCCCTATCGTTCCAATATTCCCTACCTGTCAAAATATTGTTTTCAAACAATTGATGAGGGCTTCTGGGAAAAATGCCAAAGCCATGGGGGCGGCATCATTATTGGTGGAGAAAACTACGGCCAAGGCTCTAGCAGAGAGCACGCCGCCCTGGTGCCCCTCTATCTGGGCATTAAGGCCGTTATCGCCAAGTCCTTTGCCAGAATTCACAAGGCCAATTTGATCAACAGTGGAATACTTCCCCTGGAATTTATGGATCAATCAGATTACAGCACCATTAATGATGAAGATGAGCTGGAAATAGTCAATCTTTTTTCTGCCCTTAAGGGAGGCGGAGCCATTAAAGTGAAAAATACCAGTCAAAACTATACCTTTTTAGTAAAATTTGTTGGTTCCCCCAGGGATGTGACCATACTAACCTCAGGAGGCTATTTAAACTACATCAAATCCAGTTTGGAGGTGGCCGAAAATGCGTAAAATTACATTGATTCCTGGTGATGGTATTGGTCCGGAGGTCATACAGGCTGTCAGGGAAGTAATCAATGCCGCCGGTATTAATATTGACTGGGAAGAACAAAATGCCGGCGAAACGGTTTATCAAAGGAGCGGTAAGTTTATACCCGATCAACTCCTTAAGAGCATTGAACAAAATCGAATTGTCCTTAAGGGCCCCATTACTACCCCCATCGGCAAAGGATTTAAAAGTATTAATGTTACCCTTAGGCATCAGTACAACACCTATGCCAATGTACGGCCGGTAAGAAGTATTCCGGGTCTTACCTCTCCCTTTCAAAATGTAGACCTGGTCATTATAAGAGAAAACTCTGAGGATCTTTATGCCGGAATAGAATATATGGCCGCCGATGGTGTAGCCCAGTCCATTAAAATCATTACCGAACATGCTTCTACTCGAATTGGCGAATACGCCTTCCAGTATGCCCTTAAGCATGGCCGTAAAAAGGTTACCGCCGTACACAAGGCTAATATCATGAAAATTTCTGACGGATTATTTCTTGATTGTATTCGCAGGGTTGCTGCAAAATATCCATCCATACAATATGAAGAAGTAATTGTAGACAATATGTGTATGCAGCTGGTGATGTATCCTGAAAGATACGATGTTTTGGTGCTGCCTAATCTCTATGGTGATATTATTTCAGATCTAGCGGCAGGACTTGTTGGGGGATTAGGGGTTGTTCCCGGAGCCAATATCGGTGAAAAAATCGCCATATTTGAAGCTGTCCATGGCAGCGCTCCAGATATTGCCGGTAAAGATCTGGCTAATCCCACCGCTTGTATTTTATCGGCGGCCATGATGCTAGACTACCTGGAGGAAGCAACGGCCGCCCATAAAATACGTCAGGGTGTATTCAAGGTAATTGAGGCAGGCAAGGCCATTACAAGGGATCTGGGGGGAAATGCCACCACCACCGAAATGACCCAGGCCATTTGTCAGGCCATTTCTGGTCAATCATAGTTTACAAGAAGTTAAAAAGTGAGACTTCCTTGCTGTAAGGAGGCCTCACTTCTTTAAAATACGGATCATTTTGATTCTATTTTTATCAATGTCCTCCACCTTGAAGCTGATCCCCTCGTATTCCACTACCTCCCCCAGTCTAGGAAATCTTTCCAACTGTCCAATCATAAATCCGCCAATGGAATCGAAGTCATCAGACTCGATCGATATATCCAACAGCTCCATTACCTGGGTAATTTTCGTACTGCCTGCTACTAAATATTCATTTTCACTAATCGCCCTTACCTCAACTTCATTTTCATCATATTCGTCCTGAATTTCCCCTACGATCTCTTCTATCAAATCCTCTATCGTGACAATTCCCGAAGTTCCTCCATATTCATCCAATACAATGCACATATGGGTGCGATTTTTCTTCATCTCCTTAAAAAGTGTACTGATCTTTTTAAACTCAAAGGTAAAGCTGGCCCTTCTCATATAATTCCTTATATTAAAGTTACTCGAAAGGTCTTCAACTAAAATTAAATCCTTAACATTCAAAATGCCAATAATATCGTCAATGCTCTTCTCATAAATAGGATATCTGGAAAACTGCTCTTTTTTTACCGTCTCCAATATTTCCTCCAGAGGGGTATCTATATGAAAGGCAACCAAATCAGTGCGCTGTACCATTACATCGCTTATATGCAAATCACCAAATTCAAAAACATTATAAATCATCTGCTTTTCGTCTACCTCAAGGACCCCTTCCTCATGGCTTACAGTGACAATTGTCTTTAATTCCTCCTCGGTAATAAAGGGGGCTGTTCGATCCCCCTTTACCCCTAATAAAGCCATAATTCCGTTGCTGACATAGTTAAATATCGTTACAATAGGCTTAAGCAGGGAAATAATAACTGCCATGGGTTTAATAATTCTAAAGGACATTCGTTCAGCCCTTTTTGCTGCCAGGGATTTAGGCGTAATTTCGGCAAAAACTAAAATCAGCACCGTCATGATTCCGGTGGCAATGGCGACTCCGCCACTGCCAAAAAAGTTTAAGGCAAGGGATGTGGCCAGGGCTGAGGCACCAATATTGACTGCATTATTAGCTACTAGAATGGTACTGAGAAGCCTTCCCGGCTTTTCAGTCAATTGATATACCAGAGAAGCCCCCTCCACTTCTTCCTCCATCAGATGCCTGATTCTAATTTTACTGATAGACATTAGGGCGGTTTCTGAAGCAGAAAAAAAAGCAGAAATAATTAATAAAAGCAATAAAACAATGGTTTGAATGATAGCGCTGTAGTTCAAAATTTATTTCACCCTTCCAATATGCCATTTTAAATCCCTTTTAAAATTAGCATTTACATTATAGTATAGCTCTATAACTGAAAAATAATAATGGAAAAAATAAAAACCCATAAAAGGGATTTGTACATCATATAAAAACACTTGTCTTTTTAACGAGGATTGTATACAATATAGACTATATATTAATTTAGAAGGAGGAAGTCCGATGAAAACTATTGGTATTGGGTTAATGGGCCTGGGGAATGTCGCCTCGGGTGTCTGGAAGATCATTGAAATGAATCAAAAGAAATTCGTGGAGGAAACAGGTCATCAGGTGAAGGTACAACGGATTCTGGTACGGGATATGGCTAAGATAAGGTCTGTTGAAGTACCGAAGGAGCTGATTACCAGCGACCTGAAGGATATAACTGAGGAGCCTTCTATTGATATCGTAATTGAACTGATTGGAGGTATTCACCCTGCTAAAGAGTACATTGAAGAAGTACTGAAAAATCAAAAGCATGTGGTTACTGCCAATAAAGCCGTTATTGCCCACTATGGTGACGAATTGCTTAAGCTGGCCGATGTAAATGGTGTTTATCTTCATTTTGAAGGCAGTGTTGCGGGGGGAATTCCAATTATTGAAACGATTAAGGAAAGCCTGACCGCCAATGAAATTGATGAAATTAAAGGAATTGTCAATGGTACCACCAATTATATTTTAACTAAAATGACCCTTGAAGGAGATGATTTTCAAATTGCCCTTCAGGAGGCCCAGTCAAAGGGCTACGCTGAGGCAGATCCAACGGCGGATGTAGACGGCTTTGATGCAGCCTATAAGCTCTCTATTTTATCTTCCCTGGCCTTTCAAACCCCATTGCCTATTAATGGAATTCATCGTGAGGGAATACGGAAAATTACTCCCCTTGATATTGAGTATGCCCGGGAGCTGGGCTATACAATTAAATTACTGGCCATTGGAAAACGCAAGGAGCAGGGTCTGGAGCTAAGGGTTCACCCTACACTAATTCCGTCAAATCATCCCCTTTCATCGGTTAACAATTCTTTTAACGCTATTTACTTAAAGGGCAATGCCGTTGGAGAACTGATGCTTTATGGTCGGGGGGCCGGCGACCTGCCCACGGGCAGCGCTGTGTTGGGGGATCTAATTTCCATCATCAAAAAATTATCATGTCAGTATTTTCAAAGGCCAAGATTAACTTCTTGCCCTTCTGAGGGTTTGCTTAAATCAATGGATGAAACCATCAGTGATTACTATATTCGGATTGTCGTAAAGGATATACCGGGTGTATTAGGTCAAATCGCCTCTCTTTTCGGTCAAAACCAGGTCAGCCTTTCCACAGTCATCCAAAAGGGATTGGGAGAACCAGAGGTTTCTCTGGTATTTATTACCCATTCCAGCAGGGAATCTAATGTACAAAAGACATTACAGGAGGTTGTTACCATACCGCAGGTAAAGGAAATTGCTAATTTAATCAGAGTAGAAGGATAATAGATTCTTATGACAAAAAAAACCGGTAAACCCTGATAATGATTTTGTCTATTCAAGGTTTACCGGTTTTTTTATCAAAGTTTTTCTGGTCAATATATCCCTTTTAGGTTACTTCATCTATTAAAACATGATATTTTTGATCCTTAAGTGTTATCCTCATTTCCCTTGTTTGAATAATCCGATGCTTTCCCCTGCTGAAGGCTTCCATTAATTGCAGCATTCCCTTTTCCCTTTCTCTAAATAGTTTTTGAGCTTCTTCCACAGTCAGTGCTTTAAAGGAAATTTTGTCACCGGGTTTTAATTGGGCCAAATAGGGAAGATCGACCGAAATAACATTGGCAATTTTAGTGTAACCGCCGGTGGTTTGACGGTCAGCCAGCATAATGATGGGGTTCCCTTCACCAGGTATCTGAATCGCTCCCATGTTTATGCCTCCTGAAATGATATCGGCACCATTGCTGTGCTCAATTTTCGGCCCCATCAATCGATAACCCATTCTGTCAGATTGTGATGTTACCTCATATTGCCCCCGAAGAAATGTCTCGATTCCTGCCGCGGTAAAACCCTCCTCCTCAGGGCCCAGAATGACACGAAGGGTTACATTATTGCCATAATCAGGTATGAGACTGGGGGGAATCATTCTTTTCCAATCTTCACCCTGACTTTGAGCCGAATTCAACGGAATTTCATCCCCTGACCTCAAGGCCCTTCCCCTGTAGCCTCCAAAGCCGCCCCTAAGATAGGTGGACTTACTTCCCATAACACTTTCAATGGCAAATCCACCTTGAATGGCTAAATACCCACGGCAGCCCCTAAGGGCATGGGTAAATTCTAACACATCTCCTTCCTGGGCCATATAGGACTGATAATTTCTTAGGGGTCTTCCATTCAGCCTGGCGTCTAAATCAGCCCCTGTTATCGCAAAAATACGCCTGTCATGAAAGGAAATTGCAGGTCCCACCAGGGTAAGCTCCAGGCCGGCTTCATAACGGGGGTTTCCCACCAGTAAATTTGCCAGCTCCAAGGAATATAAATCCATGGCGCCGGATTGGGGTACCCCATATTGTTGGTGGCCTATTCTGCCCTGGTCCTGGATAGTTGTCAAAAGCCCGGGCTTTAATATGGTTATTTTAGACACGGATCCTCCCCTCCCCTAAGATAGTGGTTTTAACTTCATATTGATTATTTTCCACCAGTAATTTGATTTCATTGTATCGTCCTTCATCAATGGCTTCAAAACGAATATAATCCCCGGCCCTTAATAGGGAAGCGGGCTGCCGATTCAAGTCAAATAACTTAAGGGGGGTGCTGCCAATTAACTGCCAGCCCCCTGGGCTTTCTATAGGATAAATTCCTGTTTGGTTCCCTGCAATTCCAACGGAACCGGTAGGAATCCGCTGTCTAGGCACCTTAAGCCGAGGCGTGGCAATTTTCTCAGACATCCCTCCTAAATAGGGAAAGCCAGGGGTAAAACCAATCATATAAATCAGATAATTATTTCCGCTATGAATTTCAATAACTTCTTCTGTGGTTAATTTATTGTGTTCTGCTACATTGGAGAGATCAGGGCCATATTCCCTGCCATAAATAACAGGAATATGAAGCACCCTGGCTTCGGGTATTTCCCCCTCCCTGAGCTTGAGCATTAACGACTTGAGCTTATCCTCCAGGGAATTGTAGGAACAAATTAAAGGATTATATAAAATTAGTAGCGTGGTATAGGCCGGAATTTGTTCGATAATTTCCGGTAAGGATTCTCCTTCAGCCATCAAAAGCGATTGAAAATTTCGGATTCGACCATTAATTTCAGGCGAAATTTCCTTCCCGAACTCTATTATAATTCCATTATCACCGGCCGGACGATAAGTCACCATTCGATCCATATGCCACCTCCATCCCGTACTTCAAAGGAACCAGTTTGATTCCCGCCTTTATCAAAGCCTCCTTCAGGGCCCTGGCAAAATCAAGGGCCTCAGGATGATCGCCATGTAAACAGACGGTATCGGCCTGAATCAATATTTCTTTACCATCCACTGCCGCCACTGTTTTTTCCTTTACCATTTTTACAACCCGCTGAATACAATGGTTCTTATGGTGTATAACAGCATTAGGCTGATCTCTTGGTACAAGCAATCCATTTGATAAGTAATTACGGTCTGCAAATATTTCTTCAGCAGTAACCAGGCCGATTGCCTTTGCTGCCTTAATCATCTGGGACCCTGCCAGCCCAACAAAAATAATTTCTTCGTCTACAGCCCGTACTGCCTCAGCCAGGGCTTTTGCTAAATCTTCATCTGATGCTGCCATATTATACAGGGCACCGTGGGGCTTAACATGCTGCAGTTTGCCACCATGGGCCTTGATAAAGCCCTGCAGTGCTCCAATTTGGTAGATTAAATAAGCCCTGGCCTCCTCTAAAGAAACCTTCATATATCGCCTGCCAAATCCCAAAAGGTCAGGCAAACCAGGATGAGCTCCCAGGGCTACCCCCTTCTCAAGGGCGGCTTTGACAGTACGATCCATCACAAGCGGGTCCCCCCCATGGAAGCCGCAGGCAATGTTAACAGATGTGACATAATCTAATATTACCATATCATTTCCCATTTGATAGGCACCAAAGGCTTCACCCAAATCACAATTTAAATCTACTGAAACCATCAACTGATCCTCTCCTTTGATTTTTCCGGTATTTCATCCTTTATTAAATTTAAAAGGTCCTCTAAAACCTGAAGATTCTCTTCCAAACTGAGGCCATCCACTGTACAGGTCCTTAGCCTGCTGCAGCCATCAACGCCGCCACGGGCAACTATTTCCTCAAGCATTTTAATCTCCTCTTGTATTCCGTGAAGCAAGGTCCTTCCAGTTTGAATAGACAGAGCCGCCACTAAGCCATGGGCACCCCAGTTGGAAACTCCCGCAGTAATCAGATAATCTGCCTTTGTAGCAGCACATATTTTTTCACCTAAATAAACCCGCTGGGCAATTTGTTTTGATAGCTTTCCCATTCCCATTTCATTTCCTCCGTCTCCGATGGCTACTGTGGTAATACCCAATTTTTTTGCCTCGGTAAAAAGGGAATCTGTGTCGGGAATCAAATCACTCAAGTCTTCCCCCTTCATGGAGTAGCATCTGCCATCCTTGGCTCTGCCAGGCCTTTCAACGGCTAAAACCAAGTCAGGAGCCACCTGACGGATTAAGTCTTTACAAAATTCTTCAGCCCCTATAAAGGGTACGCATACAATTCTTTCCTCCAGCCCTAATACTTCACAACAGCCACTAAGGAGATCAGCGGAATACTGGTCGGTAATTAAGATGACTTCTTTTTTTAACTGCCTTAGGCCATGGGCCAAAGAGGCGGCTCCAATGGGCCCATCGGTTTCTCCCGTCATGGTAGCTCTAATACAAAAACCAGTTACAATAATAACTCTTTGAGCTGTTTGCAGGGCCTCGATGGAATTTGCCAGCTCCATAGGAATTTGACATCCCATCAGGCCTCGATTTCCTGCATCCCTTCCAACAATTCTGTGAATTCTGTCAAAATACGCTGTCATCACTGACTTTTCAGCTCCTCATCCTTAATATCGGTTATGAACATATGACCAGGGGAATGGGTAATAACCAACTCAGGCTTGCTTCGCATTACTGCAGCCTGAGGAGTGACACCACAGGCCCAAAAAACAGGTACTTCCCCGGGCATAATGGTAACCTTGTCACCAAAATCAGGCTGATCGATATCTCTGATTCCAATCAGCTCCGGGCTGCCTACATGGATAGGAGCCCCATGAACCTTAGGAAACTCACCTGTTACAGCAATGGCCTGCTGAACTTGATCTGTGGCAATCGGTCTCATGCTCACCACCATTGGGCCGCTAAAAATTCCTGCCGGCCTACATTCAATATTAGTGATGTACATGGGAACATTACGTTTTTCTTTGATATGTCTTACCTCAATACCTGCATTGATCAGGGCATTTTCAAAAGTAAAGCTGCAGCCTATCAGAAAGGAAACCAGTTGATCATTCCAATAGCTGCTGATATCCTCTACCTCTTCTGCCAAAATTCCTTCCCGATAGACCCGATATTTGGGCAAATCAGTGCGTATATCACCCGTTGGTGCCGTTAAGACCGGGGCTGTTTTTCCTGGCTCCAGAACATCTAATATGGGACAGGGCTTTGGATTTCTTTGACAAAACAAGAAAAAGTCAAATGCATATTTTTGAGGCAGTATAACCAGGTTTCCCTGGGTATAGCCTGGGGCCAGGCCCGCCGTGGGGCCCCTGTGAAGCCCCTTGCGTATTTCTTCCCTTGCAATCCTTCCAGCATTCATATGTGTACCTTCCCCCTTCTTCTGTTATTTAACTATGTTTTAAAATATTCCACAAAGGTTCTTAAAACTCCTCTAAATCAGAAAATACAGATCTGTATATTTATAAAATATAATTGTATATTTATCACATTCCGCAAATATAATAGTATAAAATTTTCTGTCAATTGTAATTTTTTCTGTAGTTTTATGTAGTTTTTTAATAGACAATCATTATAATTTTTTTATAGACAAGAAAAAATTAGCTCTGTATTTATTGAATTTTATGTGGTACAATAGTTTTATTATATTTTCTTAATAGTTTGCTCTTTTGCTCGTTGTGATGTGTAGCACTATACTATATTTCATTTTAATATAATTATGAAGCCTGTCTTTATGGAAAGTCAATGTATAATTAATTGGATTTGTTTTCAAGTTATTTATTTAAATAAATAACTTTTGATAAATCATATAAGGGGGAACAAAAATGAAAAAGAAAATTTTTGCAATTCTATTGGTCACAGCCTTAATTTCAGTGGCTATTGTGGGATGTTCGAGCCCATCTTCGGGTACAAAAACCTTTATCTCAATTGCCACCGGCGGTACTTCCGGTACTTATTATCCCTTGGGGGGAGCAGTAGCTAAAATTTATAACGAAAAGCTCTCTGATGTTTCGGCCAATGCCCAGGCAACTGGTGCTTCTGTGGAAAACATCGGACTGGTTGCTGGCGGTGAAGCAGAGCTGGCCTTTGTACAAAATGATACTGCCTATTACGCCTTTAATGGAACTGAAATTTACGAAGGAAAAGAAACGGTAAGCAACATTAAGGGAATGGCCATGCTATACCCAGAAGTAATCCAAATAGTTGCCTCCAAGGATTCCGGCATTAATTCCGTAGAAGACTTAAAAGGGAAAAAAGTCGCCGTTGGCGCTCCTGGTTCAGGTACCGAGGCCAACGCCAGACAAATTTTAGATGTACATGGTTTACAATATAGCGACCTTGGAAAGGCAGACTTTTTATCCTTTGCTGAAGCTGCCGACCAAATTAAAAATAAGCAGCTGGATGCCGCCTTCGTAACAGCCGGTCTTCCTACATCTGCCATCACCGAGGTTGCCCAGACCTCTGATTTGGTCATTGTACCTATTGATAGTAGCATGATTAACCAATTATCTAGCCTGTATCCTTTTTATGCGGAAGTGACCATTCCTGCTGAAACCTATCGTAATCAAGAGCAGGATGTAACAACTGCTGCAGTAATGGCTATGCTGATCGTTAATGAAGAGTTGGATGAAGACTTGGTCTATGAACTAACCAAGGCTATCTTTGAAAACAGGCAAACAATTATAGACACCCACAGTCGAGGTAATGATATTACCCTTGACACTGCTTTACAGGGAATGCCCATAGAGCTCCATGACGGCGCAAAAAAGTATTATGATGAAAAGGGTGTAAATTAGAACATTTTAAGGAGGTTAAGGTATTGGAGAAGGACTCCAATACCTTATTCACTAAATGAAATTTAGTAGAAGAAAAAAATTAATCCTTACCATTATACTTGTTCTGATGATTATCTTGTTGATACCCATCAGATATCTTCGTGCTTATAATTTCAGCAATAATCAATACCTGGCGGGATGGCCCTTAATAAAGGAATCAACCTTTACGGTTCGATTTATCCACTCTGTCATGCGTACACCTGTATATGAAAAATATATAATTAATAAGGAAAATGAGATTTTTTTAAGTGAAACCATTTTTTCATCCTATGGTGCAGGTAATCCCGAAACGACGCCCTATGATTTTGAAATAACAAAGGAGGGTTTTAGAATATACAACATCAATCAAAGGATAAGTCCTTTAGTCTATCGAACAGGTGCAATCATTGCAAATCATACAATGATCATTAACGAAAAGGAAATACCCTTTTTATCCTTCTCCTCCCCGGGTACTGCGGTGGGGATTGAAGTAAAAAGGAGGATCATGTTCGCATTTCTATTTGAGGAGGTATTATCATGGATATCAAAATTGACAGCAGCTTAGAAAATGAAATGCTTGATGTAAATGAGCTGATGGAGGAATACGACAAGGAATCTGCCAGTGCCAGAAAGCTCAAGGGCTTTATGGGTAGAGTTGTAGCTATACTCGCCATTGCTATGTCAGGTTTTCATCTATATACGGCGGCAATGGGCACACTGTTATCCCTTCGTCAGCGTTCTCTGCATTTGATATTTGCCTTTACCCTGGGCTTTCTGCTGTATCCGGCCTTTAAAAAGGGGAATAAGGAAAAGGTTGCAATCTTCGACTATGTATTGGCAGTGCTTTCGGTTATCGTCTTTGGTTATCTTTTTATCAATGTAAATGCCATTGCTTTAAAGGGCGGCAGCGTAGATACCATCGATATTATTCTAGGCAGCCTGGCCATATTAATTACCCTTGAAATCACACGTCGGGTCGTTGGGCCTGAACTGCCTATTGTGGCTATTATCTTTTTGTTATATGCCAAATTTGGGCCCTATATGCCGGGCATGCTGGCCCATAGGGGCTTTTCTGTAGAACGAATTATCAGTCACATGTTTTTAACAACCGAGGGAATTTTAGGGATTCCTATTGGTGTTTCGGCTACTTTTGTATTTATGTTTATATTATTTGGTGCCTTTTTAGATAAAACCGGGGTAGGAAAATTCTTTATCGACCTGGCCTTTGGTTTAACAGGGCATCTAAAAAGTGGACCTGCCATGACTGCCGTACTGGCCAGCGGTTTTATGGGCTCTATTTCAGGAAGCTCTGTTGCTAATACCGTTACCACCGGTGCCTTTACCATCCCCTTGATGAAAAAGGTAGGCTATAAATCTCACTTTGCCGGAGCGGTTGAGGCTGCCTCGTCAACTGGTGGTCAGATTATGCCGCCGGTAATGGGTGCTGCCGCCTTTATCATGGCAGAATTCACAGGAATTCCCTACCTTAAGATTATTGCTGCTGCTGCCATCCCTGCCTTTCTCTATTATTTTGCCGTTGCTGCAATAGTACATTTAGAAGCCTCAAAGCTGGGCCTAAAGGGTATTCCCAAGGAAAAGCTACCAAAGGCAGGTAAATTGTTGTTGACCCAGGGATATTTATTCTTGCCATTAATTTTCATCGTGTTTTTCTTGGTAAGGGGCTTTACACCGTTATTTGCATCCTTTTATTCCATTGTTATTTCTTTAGGAATTGCCATATTGGAAAGTCTCTACCGAGGATTTAAAAAGGGACAGTTTACCTTTACCTTTAAAGACTTCCTGGATGCTCTTCAGCAGGGTGCCAAAGGGGCTGTTGGTGTTGCTTGCGCCTGTGCCTGTGCTGGAATGATTGTTGGTGTTGTTACGCTAACAGGCTTGGGTTTAAGGATTGCGGAAATGATTGTGGCCTTAGCCCAGGGGCAGTTATTTTTAACATTATTCTTTACAATGATTGCCTCAATTATTTTAGGAATGGGACTACCCACCACAGCAAAATATATCGTGCTGGCAACTATGGCTGTACCTGCTCTAATTCAGTTGGATGTCAATTTGATGTCTGCCCATTTATTTATTTTATACTTTGGTGTTATTGCCGATATTACCCCTCCTGTGGCCCTGGCGGCCTATGCAGGGGCCGGAATTGCAGGAGCAAATGCCATGAAGACAGGATTCCAGGCTGTAAAACTGGCCCTAGCCGCCTTCCTGGTGCCCTATATCTTTGCCTATAACGCAGAATTAATACTCGTGAAGGAGGTTGTTGACACTACTGTCGTTTTTCTACCCTTCTTTACCGCAATTCCTGTTATTCTCTCCTCTATTTTAGGAATTGTATGTCTGTCCTGTGGGATTGTTAACTACATGGTTACAAAAAACAAGATATATGAGACAATTATTTTATTTGTGGCGGCCATTACCCTTTTAAACCCTGGATTTTACACTGATGCCTTCGGTCTGATTGCCTTCGGCTCAATTTTCTTACTACAAAAATCAAGAGTAAAAAAACAAAGCCTTCAGACAGCATAATATAAAAAAGCCTTCTGGCTGATTTGATCTCAGCTGGAAGGCTTTCTTTTTTATCTGTTTCTATCTACAGCTAGGCCTGCTTTTCAGAACCATTTTCCTCGCTATGGCCGGCTGAATGATCCTTAAACTCCCTTATGGCTCTACCAAAGGATTTTCCAATATCGGGCAGCTTAGACGGACCAAAGATTACAAGGGCAATGGCCAGTATTAAAATCAGCTCTGTAGCTCCTATTCTTCCAAACATCTATTTCACCTCACTGTCTGCAATAGTCTATTTGTCTTTATCGATGACATTAATATCAATTATATTGATACTGTCTTTAATTTCCTTCTTGGTGTTTTTAATTTCCTTTACACCTTTCCCTACAGATTTTGCAATTTCAGGTATCTTATTAGGCCCAAAAATGATTATTGCAAGGCTGGCAATCAACACCAGCTCAGCAGCCCCTAGCCTTCCAAACATGGGTTCACCTCCTCGGAGGACCCATGGCAAGCCTCAGATATAATTCTTTCTTGATGACAATATACCACAGGCTCTTTTGAAACCACCCGCCCGATAATGGAAATACCTAGCCTTTCTCCAATTTCCAGGGCCAGGCTGGTGGGTATGCTTCTGGAAACCACAATGGGAATTCGGCTTGCCACTGCCTTTAAAAGCATATCTGAAGAAATTCTACCTGTGGTAATTAGAATAGACTGGGAAAAGTCGTTTTTTTCCAGCAGCCCCTGGCCGATAACTTTATCGACGGCATTGTGTCTACCAATGTCCTCCTTCAGGATTAATATCCTGGATTGATCTGCCAAAGCTGCACAATGATGACCACCGGTTTCCATATGTTTTACGGCACCCTTAAACATTTGTACTGTTAATTCCTTTAGCTGTTCTATAGATATTTTTAATTCAGTTTCGATGGCTTTTTCCTTTAAGAAGGCATCAGAAATAACCGTTCCGCTTCCGCAGCCACTGGTTAAAACTCCACTTAAACCATAACGTTCAACAGAAAGAAGGTTTCTTGTGGTGGCAATTACCTTTCTAATTTCCTCCGATACACCCAGGTCTTTAATCTCATCAAGGGATGTAATTAAGCCACGGGTGAATAAATGTCCCACTGCCAGATAATTTAGATCCTCAGGGGTACACATAAAGGTAAGGACCTTTCTTCCGTTAACAATTAAATCTACCGGAGCCTCTTCACAGACCTTCTTATTAACTTCTTGTTGATAAAGAGTCATTAAGCCATCCCCCCATTATGGTGTTTCATACTGTTCTATTTCAATCCACTGGGCCAGGCTCTTTGCATAGGGTTGAGACAGGTGCTCAGTGGAGTAAAGATAGAGGGCTCCATTTGAAGCTCGAACCTCCTGAATATCCTGATAGGCTTCATAGTCTTTTATCTGATTTAAAACCTTTTCAAGGCTTTCCTTATGGAAGTTGAAAGGAGGCTTTAAAAACAGTCTTGCATCCGTTGGCCTGGGGTATAACTTTGATTCGTGCCTTACGGTGCTGGCAACCAGTTCAAAAAGATTGCCATCCTCTATTTTTACCAATATATTGGCATAATTTTTTGCCATAAATTGCTGATCATAAAAATATTGATCCTTTTTTCCCTCTACCTTTATTATCCCGGAATAGGTTTCATTCGTCAATAAAAGCTTTACCTGCTCCTCTAGAGGGGTATCTTCTGTTAACTCCACATCTTTTAAATTATCTAGGGAGGTTAACCGCCCTTCCATAGAATTCCTTCGTATCAACTCCGCCAGTTTCTCCCAGGGGTGAGTTGCTTCCTGCTGTTGTACTGCGTCAGTCCCTTGGTCATCAATCTTATTTGATATGTTTTGATCTTGATTCACCTTGCCGCCTCCTACTTCTATATTTGAAGGATAGGAGCAAAATACCCCTATCCTGTCAATTTAAATATGGTGAACTAGGGCAATAGATTCATAGCTTCCAATTCAGCAGCTACATCATCCAGTCCTAATCTAATCAAGGTTTCTTTTGTCGGTGCCCCTGTTTTTTCATCCCATCCCATTTCCCGATAGAACATAGTAAAGGCTAACTGCATATCTTCTCGATCCATCTTAATGGTTCCTTCACTGAAAGGCTTAAGCTCAGGGTCCATATCATAAACCCAGTTGGCAATTACATCATGCTTGTTCCTCATGTCAATGGTTCCCATCTGTTTAACGGTCATGGCTCTATGAAGGGTAAAGATTCTTTCTCCCGCTAAATCCAGTTCGGCTTCACTGGTTTCCATACCGGTGGCCATGCTGAAGAATTGGGCTTCCAGCTTGGTATCACCTCGATAACCCCTTTCCTTTAACGGAGAAAGTGTCATTGGCCACATCCAGTTACATAAAGTTAATGAGTCGTGCAGTACATTTCTAATGATACTCCATTTTGCAAATTTGGCCTTGTATTCATTCATTGGCGTATAATTTTTAGGTACATCCAATGCATCTGGTGAGCCAAATACCTCAGCGGCAATTTCTTTTTGTAATTCAACGGGCAGCCCGCTTCCTAAAAAGTTTTCATGGGAGTGACATTGGGCATCCCGGTTAAACATACTGGAAATCAAAGCCCCAACCTGACCGGAAGATTCATTACTATGGTGCACGGGGAATACCATAATAGGCGACCACAGCTTGGCTTCGGCACCATGATAATAATCATCCTTAAATTCCCATCTCTTGGCTAACCAATAGCTGCCTTCACCAAAGGCGGTTCCAAATTCCCCTTCTTTAAGGGCTATTCTTCTATAAAACTCAATTAAAAACTCCGGATTACCTTCCTCCAATAAATTCCATGGAATACTGTCGTACTCTTCCTTTGAAAGAGCATTTTTGATAATGCCGTTATTATATGCATACTTAAAGTCCCTGCCGATTTGTCCGTAGTTACACCATACACCGTAGTCGTCAGCCAATGAGGCTCCAAGGGTTTTTCCCAGTAATGCCATTTCTCCCCGGGATTCACCGTCAGAATAGCCCTTAATCATTACGCCATTGGGGCTAAAATATCCCATACAGGTGTTGGCAATATACTCTGAAAAACCATAATCCTTAAGCTTAGGTACTTTTAACTGGGAATGGCAGCGGATGGGACAAGCATGACAGCCTCCCATTCTGACTGTGTTTTTTTCTGCCACAGGACCATGGTCAAATACTGCCTTTTGGGTTCTAAGGCCGACACTATTCATGTCATGTGGGTCACAGGTACCTGTATTAACGGGGGGATTGGCTGCTCCCCAGGTTAACCCGTCGGTGGCTGTCCAGCGGCTGCCTGAGTTGTGATATTCTGCCCAAGGCTGAGGACTATTGGGTACCACGTGGTTGTTGTTGGCACCAATTAGTGTCATCATGTATTTGTCCAGCTCCAGCCAGTCCTTTCTGTCTGCAGCAATGTGTACTGCCTGAGTTCCCTTAATCCCTATGGCCTTTAGGTTTTTAGAACCCATTACACCTCCATGTCCTCCTGCCGAGTGGCTTTTACCAGTCATGATAGTAGACATGTTTACCATGTTTTCCCCTGCCTGACCGATGGCAGCTACATGGGCACCTTCCCCCATTATTTCACAAATCTTTGCAGAGGTGTTGAAGGTTCCTGTACCCCAAAAGACAGATGCATCCTCAAGTGATACGTTTTCATCCTCAATTCTAAGCCAAACCGGGCTAGATGCCTTTCCTTCGATTACAATGGCGTCATAACCGGCATATTTCATAGCAGGTGAAAAATGTCCACCCATATGACTATCAGATATTAAGTGATAAGGGTTAGTGGGCAGCAGAGAGGTGATATTGGTCCTGCCACTACAGGGCATACCGGTTCCTGTTAATGGGCCTGCTCCAAATATAATTTTATTTTCCGGATCATAGGGGTGGGTTCCAACAGGTACCTCATCCCACATAATTTTGTAACCAATACCCATTCCACCAATAAAATCTTTATATTTCAAAGTATCCTCTGTTGAGAAGGACCCGTTGGTCAAATTGACTCTTAAAATTTTTCCAGTCCAGCCATATCCGTTTGCCATCTATTCTTCCTCCATTTCACAAATAAAATAATCTAATTTAATCTAAGCAAAAAGATGCTTGTTTTTTTGAATGGCAGCATATACTTCATCCCATGGTACCAGCTTCAAAGCACCGGTTGGACAAATCTTTGCGCAGGATGGATCGCCATTACACAGGAAGCATTTTTTAGATTTCTTGGTTTCTTGATCGACTGTAATCATCTTAAATGGACATTGACTTTGACACATACCGCAGCCAACACACTTTTCTTCGTCCACCACCCTGGTTCCGGTTCCCTCTTGAGCCGTTATGGCCTCAACAGGACAGGCATTAACACAGGCGGCATCTGCACATTGCTGACAGGTGTCGGGAATAATCTCAAGATTACCATAATGACCTGCTGCATTTAAGTAGTCATTCTTTGGTCCACCGGGTCCAAAATTATAATTCCGATCGACCTTCACCCTGGCAATGGTGGGATCAGCCTTACCGTCATTATTCATTGTACAAGTGACCTCACATCGTCTACAGCCTGTACAGCGATTGGAATCAGAAATTAATACACCTGTAGCTAAAGCAATACCTGACACATCGGCTGAGTCTTTGCTGCATCCGGTCAATAAATTGAGTACTGTCATGGATACAGCCACACCGGCCATACTTTTCCCGCTCAATTTTAGAAATTCACGGCGACTGGTGGTTTTTTCCCAAAAACCTATTTTTTCTTCATGAGACATTACATCCTACCTCCCCAAAACTTTTCATATTTACTTCTAAAATTTGTGAAATTATTCACTAAAATAGTCAATTATAATTTATCACATTTATCTATACTTTGTCAAATGATATTATTTTTGCCTCAATAAATCCTTTTGTTCCATAAATATTATCAATTGCCTTTATCAGTAATCACCTTAATCCTAACGGTATTTTGGTTAAATATATTAATTATCATTTGAAAATGTTAATCGAAAAGAATAGCCCAGAGTCAATCATATCATTAAGAAATCAATCAAAATAGCAAATGGGTATCAGCCTTGAAATTTCGTTGATTTGACCGTATTTGGGCCATACAATACCCTTTTATATTTAAAGTAAAGCAGTACCTATAGAATGATTTGTCGCTATTTTAATAACATTTTTTAAAAAGTATTACTTAATAGAGTAAAGTCTTTTTTTAGAATCTTAAAATCATTTTTGGTTCCTATCACTTATCAAAAAAATTTCTTCCCACTCTAAATCATTGGTGTTAATTATATAATATCGTTATATATTTAACTAATTTAAATTGCTTTTTATTTTGCAGCCATATGGTCCTTAAAAGTTATTAGCAAATTCTTCGAAGCTTAAACGGGCTGTTATGAACCTGTTTTTAATAAGGTACTCATTATTTATGCTATTGATTTTACAGTGTCAAATTTTTTATAGGGAATTTTTTTTTACACAAATTAGTTGCGATTTTAAAAAAATAAGCCCTATTGGATGTTAACAAAATAACAATATTAATGGTAAATGATGGTGATTATTAGCAAAAAAAATCCTACACTCTGGAAGGTGAAGCTTCTCGGCATACACCTCCATAGCCATAGGATTACGAACTTATTTCAATATTCGATTACTTATTTCCGTTTACCATTGATTAAAACCGCTGTCCCAATTACGATCAATAGAATTGGCATAAGGTACCGTATAGAAAGCCAGCTCCAGTTAAATAAATTTTTGGTTAGAAAGTATCCTCCCAGCACCACTAAGATTCCACCAATTAGAATATTGTCTCGATGATTTGACCTTTCGCTTTGGGAAGACTCATAATAGCTGCCACTTACGTTTTGATCTTTATCAAGATTAATTCCACCTTGATGATTTTGGTGGATTGGTGGCTCATTCATAATGACAGCCGCAATAATATATACCAACAGGCCTGCTCCACCGGGAATGGTAAATAATACCCATAGTAACCTTACCAGAGTCGAATCAATATCAAAATATTCCGCGATTCCCCCGCAAACACCAGCCAGCTTTTTATCATTTCTAGACAAATATAATTTTTTGTTCATACTACCTCTCCTCCTATAATGATTAATTAGTGCAGTTTCTATAAATAAAAATTAATCCTACTATTAATTATTACGGGCAAAATAAAGATTAGTTTATCAATTTAAAATTAAATTTGAAAGTCCTCAATTTTTTGGTACTCCTCTATCATACAATAGATTTTTAAAAAATCCAATATAGGCCCGTCTTTTCTCTGAAATTTTTAGGTACAAGGCTATAGCAAGACAAAAAGGATCAGCATAAACGCTGACCCTGAATTTTATTCTTCTATTTCATTTATTTGCTGAACTGCTTCATGGCCTTTTAAGGGATTTCCCTTTAAAAGCTTGGTTAAATCGGCTCCAGTAAGAGCATTGACTGTTTCGGGCAAGGTAGCAATAATATCTGTGACATATTTTGATACCTTGGCGGCCCCATCACCTTTTCCACTGCCGGAATCAACAATAACAATTTTCTCGGTTTTGGAAAGGGGCTCTGCAACGGCTCTGGCAATTTCAGGAAGCTTTTCGATAATCATCTGGGTAATGGCAGCCTCATTGTATTGCTTAAAGGCTTCTGCTTTTTTCAGCATTGCCTCTGCTTCGGCTTTACCCTTTTCACGAATAATTTCTACTTCAGTCATCCCTTCTTCCCGTTTGGCGGCAGCGCTGGCAATCCCCCGTAACCTGATGGCCTCTGATTCAGCCTCGGCCTCTTGAATTTCCTTATATCGCTCTGCTTCGGCCTTCTTTTCCTCTCTAAATTTTTCAGCCTCAGCGAGCTTTCTAACGGTTGCCTCCAGCTCTCTTTCCTTTCTGATGGCTTCCTGCTCAGCAAGCTCTATTTCTTTTTGCTTCCTGATAATTTGAATTTGCATTTTTTCCTTTTCTACATCCTGTTGAACTCTGCTGGCCTCAATTTCATAGGCAAGGTCGGCCTTGGCAGTTTCTATCTGCTGATCTCTACGATAGGACTGAATCTTCAGCTCCTTATCCTTGGCAGACGCTGCAATTTGAGTTTCGGAAATCAAACGGGCTTCTTCACCTAACCGATTGGCCTCTGCAGTTTTGATCTTGGTTTCTTTACTGCTTTCTGCCTCAGCAATTTCTGCATCCCGCTTGACCTCAGCAATTCTCTTCTTACCCAGGGCAGTTAAGTATCCATTATCATCCTTTATATCACGAATGGTAAAAGCCTTAATTTCTAATCCCATTAATGAAAGATCAAGGGCGGCTACCTCTTGTACCTGGGAGGCAAATTTTTCTCGATCCTTATAGATTTCCTCAACAGACATTTTTGAGATAATTTCCCTAAGCTTTCCTTCCAGTACGTCTTTAGCCGTATCCTTAATAAAATCAATGGTAGACTTTTCAGAGCCGGTATTAAATTGCTCAATGGCTGATAAAATTGATTCCTTGTCTGATTTCACCTTAATAACCGCTACACCATCGGCCTTAATATCTACCCCTTGCTCTGTCAAGGCCCCGTCAGTTCTAACCTCAATTTTCATGTTTTCTAAAGAAATTGAATCAGTTCTCTCTAAAAGGGGTACAATGAATCCCCCGCCCCCTGAAATGACTCGTTTATTTAGACCTGTAATAACCAGCGCCTTATCCTGGGGCACCTTTCTCCACATAAACAGAACACTTAAAATTAGTAACAAGATAACGCCAACAATAATGATTGGTATCAGCATGCTGCTCCTCCTTACAAATATTTTTTATAAACTTCGATTGATTACAACTCACCCCCTTTTCAATAGGTTTATAGTTAAAATTTTAATTTTCAGACTGCTTCACATAGAATATGTTATTATCAATTTTGGCGATAATGACACCTGTTCCCTTTTCTATCGACATACCATCAAGGGATTTTGCCGGTGCGGTATAGCTGTTTCCGGCAATGGTATAGGCAATTCTGCCGAAATGATCACCTTCAATGCCGATATCAACCTTAGCAAGGTGACCGATTAAGTCTTTTTGAGATTTTGCACTGGTATTTTGGGCCCGTTGAAGGGGAACAATAATCAGCTTTAAAAACAATGCTGCTACAACAAATCCAAGAATTAAAGCCAAAGTAAAGGTAAATACCTGACTCATTCCTCGCTTCAAAGCCATCTCGCCTACCCCTCCAAATACAGTGAAAAAGGCTGTTATAATCACAGGCTTTAATGGTGAAACCCCCTGCCCTTGAAAGTCCAGGTCAAGATCTGCATCAGTGTCAAACTCTACATCAAAGTCCATAAAATCAAATAATTGCCCCAGCAGAAAGGTTACAACCGTAAAGAGTACACCAGCACGAAAGCATACTTGATAAAATGTCAACATACCACCATCACCCCTGTTCTTCAGCTTTCATCAATAGATATATGCCAGGCTCCCCTTGCAATATGTCTATTGAGGATTAAATCGTTAAAATGTCACTATATGTTATATATTCTACAAAGCGCAACATTTTCCTTCCATAAATATACTTTTTAATTAGCGGCTGCCTTAATAGCTTGAATATTTTAGTATATTATATTTACATATATACCTCCTGGTACCTCTGTTTAATCTTAAATTAGTGAAATAATATACTATTTAGAAAATCACTATCCTTCAAAGAAAAAAGGTGTCATGAATCGACACCCGGTATGATATGGGAAATATTCGTATAAAATTCATATTGATTATGGCCTTTTTCCTTGGCCTTATACATGGCTATATCGGCATTCTGTATAAGCTCCTGGGGCTTGATGCCATCCAACGGATAAATGGCAATGCCGATACTGGCTGCTATATAGAAGGTCTTATCATCAATTTGCCAGGGTGCTTCAAATACCTTTAATAGTTTCTCAGAGATCATCCTGATCTGCTCTGCTTCTTTAATATCGGGCAATATAACAATAAATTCATCACCGCCAATTCTGGCAACTGTATCGGTTTCTCTGGTGGCTGACAATAATCTATCTGCAATTTGCTTTAAAAGCAGATCCCCCACGCCATGGCCATGGGTATCGTTGACACTTTTAAACTCGTCTAAATCGATAAACAGTACTGCCACAAGATACCCCTGTCGTTTTGCCTTGGCAAGCTCCAAATTCAGGCGATCACCAAACATGGCACGATTATACAGACCTGTTAAGCTGTCTCGAAAGGCTAAATAATTGATTTTTTCCTCCTTTGCCTTATTGGCTGTAATATCGCTTAAGATGGAGGCAAAATGGGTGATCTGATTGTTTTGATCCTTTATGGCAAAGATACTTAAATTTTCGGCAAATACTTCACCGTTTTTTCGTTTATTCCAAATTTCACCCTGCCATTTTCCCAGGGTCAAAATCGATTCCCACAGCCTTTGGTAAAAATCCTTTGAATGTTTACCAGATTTTAAGATACTAGGCCTTTGATTAACTACTTCTGTCTTAGAATATCCTGTAATATCTGTAAAGGCCTTATTGACCCACTGGATTTTTGCGTTTCGGTCTGTGATAATGACTCCTTCGGTATTATTCTCCAAAACCTTGGCAAATAAATTTAAGTTTCTTTCGGATTCCTTACGGGCCGTAATATCCTGATATATTCCATAGATCCCTATTTGCCTTTGATTATTAATAATATGGTAGCCCACAACTGAAACATCAATTAGGGTACCATCCTTTCTTTTTCTAACGGTTTCAGTTCTGACAGCTTCCCCTGCCAAAACGTCACTGCTCAGCTGCGAAGCCTCCTCGATTAAATGGTCTGGTACAATGAGCTTATTAATTGGCTTTCCCTTTATTTCATCAAGGCGATATTGAAAGGTCTCTTCAAATGCACGATTAATACTGACAATCAGATCGTTATTATCCAGCATCACAACAGCCTCTGGAGAATTTTCATAGAGTTGCTGGAATTTAGATTTTTGAATTAAAAGCTCCTCTTGAAACAATATTCTTTCCCTGATATCACGTATTTGCAGATAAAAGCAATTTTGCGCAAGCTCTGCCAGGGATATAAGCAGTATTTCAGCATAAATGCTTTCCTTCAAATGATTACAAAACATCCAATCACTTCTTTTGTTTCCCTG
This sequence comes from Alkaliphilus crotonatoxidans, assembly GCF_054658015.1. NCBI lineage: Bacteria > Bacillati > Bacillota > Clostridia > Peptostreptococcales > Natronincolaceae > Alkaliphilus > Alkaliphilus crotonatoxidans. The sequence continues at coordinate 729,156 of NZ_BAAHXS010000006.1, read as the reverse complement.
GGCTTTGGCTGCCTCTAAAAGGTATTTAAATTGTATTTTATGGGTATCCAAAGTAGAATTCTGATAGAAGAGCTGATTGATTTCACGTCCCAGCAGTTGTGACTTGTCAGAGTAGCCAAACATTTTTAAAGTCGTATAATTGCAATCTATAATGATTTCATTTTTTAGGATTAAAATTGGGTCGGGGAACTGATTCATCATTAGCTGTCCTAATAATGTCATATCAATCCTTAGCGTATCTTCTTTTTTATCGTTATCATCACGCTTCTCCATTGGACTCCCCTCCTTATACCACATTGATTCTAACGTCATAAAGATATTATTAACAATTTTTTTTGTTTTCTGCTGCTTTCTGGTAGGCTTCTACTAATTGCTGTCCGGCTTTGTAAATCTCTAAGCGTACCAGTTCATTTTCATATACAGGCCTTTCATCTACATTATTGACAAAAAAGTTGCCATGATAAGTCGTGTTAATGGATTTGAAAAACAGATCTAAAATTGGAATTACTCCATCCAGACCAAAGGGATGGGACGGAGCCCCTGCAGTACAAACCATATAGCCTAACCGCAGCTTTTCCTTTTCAATTAAAGACTGATTATGGACATATTTACTGGACCAAATTACTTGATTACGATCAATTATGGATTTCAATTGGGCAGAAATACTATTGAAATACATTGGTGATGTCATAATAATTAGATCGGCCTCATTAAAGGCAGGTAGCAGCTCATCCATTTTATCTCTTTGAATACAGCCCAATTGATGGCTGCAGGCATCACAGGCTGTACAGGGATTAATATTTAAGGCGGCGGCATTTAACCTGGTAATTTCAGCTTCATTGTCTATCGATTGTATACCCTTCAAGAGATGATCCAATAGGGTATCATTATTTTTTCCCCTTCTGGGGCTTCCCATTATTGCAAGTATCTTCAAACCAACTTCCTCCTGTAGTTTTCTTCTCTATATTATACAATATTTTTATTAAAACTACATTGTAATTGCTCTCTTTTTTTATGTTATGTCTATTTTCTTTGAGAAAGAACTGAAAAAGGGCCCTCTCGAGCCCCTTTTATTTCCCTTCAAGCCATAGTTCAACCCGATGTTTTCTACCATCATCCTTCAGTTCTATATAATCCCCTTCCATAGGCCTTTCATCAAGCTTAAAACCAGCTGGCCCTTCCTTTGAAGCAGTATTATGGAAAATAATATGATAAACGGCAGTACCGAATTGGTATGTCACTTCATAGCCTGGCCAGCCCACCGGTATAGAAGGCCTGATATAAAGTCGATTTCCATGTCTTTTCAAGCCTAATATATCTTCGATGCCAACCCTGTACATCCATCCGGCCACACCGGTATACCATGTCCAACCGCCCCTGCCCACATGGGGCTCCACTGCATAAACATCGGCGGCCATCACGTAGGGCTCTACCCGGTATACTGCACATTCCAGGGGTGTTCTAGTGTGGTTGATGGGGTTGATCATGCGGAACAGCTCCCAGGCCCGGTCACCATCTCCCATCATGGCAAAGGCCTTAATGACCCAGGCAGCAGCATGGGTATATTGACCTCCATTTTCCCTGACTCCCGGTACATAGCCTTTAATATATCCTGGTTCTAAGTCACTTTCATCAAAGGGTGGAGTAAATAAAAGGATTAACCCTGCATCATCCTTAATCAGATAATCCTCCACTGCCTCCATGGCCAGCTTTGCCCGCTGTTGATTTCCTCCCTCTGAAATAATAGACCATGATTGAGCAAGGGAGTCAATCATACATTCTTCATTTTGAGATGAGCCTAAAGGCCGGCCATCATCGAAAAAGGCTCTCATATACCAGTTTCCATCCCAGGCATGGGCTTCTATGTTCTTAACAATGTTCTCTGCTGCTTTTAAATAGGTTTCTTTCCTTTCTTGATCACCCATTAACCCACAAATGGGTGCAAAGGTTTTTAAAATTTTATATAGAAACCAGCCCAGCCAAATACTCTCTCCCTTTCCTTTATTTCCAACGGTGCTCATTCCATCATTCCAATCTCCTGAGCCCATTAGTGGAATGCCATGGCTGCCAAAGCGCAAGCTCCTGTCGATAGCTCGAAGACAATGGCCATAAACAGTGTCCTGTTCCTCAGAGATACGGGGAATTCCATAGCGTTCATCCTCACCCTCTGCCAGGGGCTCATCCTCAAGGAAATGAACCTTCTCTTTAAGGATCGTCTCATCCTGGGTATGGTGATAAAAGGCTGCCACCGTAAAGGGAAGCCACAGCAGATCATCTGAAAATCTGGTTCTAATTCCCTTTTCCCCAGCTCCGGGATGCCACCAGTGCTGTACATCTCCTTCAACAAACTGATGCTGACAATGAAGTAAAATTTGCTTCCTCAATAGTTCCGGGGCAGGATGCAGCAGATTATATGCATCCTGTAGCTGATCCCGGTAGCCGTAGGCTCCTCCTGATTGATAAAAGGCAGATCTTCCCCATAATCGGCAGACAAGGCTTTGGTAAAGAAGCCATCCGTTCAGCATTAAATCCATTGAAGGATCGGGGGTTTTTACCTGAATTTTCCCCACCAGCCTGTTCCAGCTTTCCTGTACTTGCTTCAGAGCCAATCTGCACTGCCAGGGCGTTTTATATTGATTGATCAGGGGAAGCAGTTCAGAGGCTTCCTTTACCTGCCCTAATAGAAAGACCAGATCCTTCTCCTCTCCGGGAGGCAATACCACTTCACATTGCAGGGCCCCACAGGGGTTTAAGCCTCCCCCCAGCTCGTTATTCAAGCCAACTCGACCCAGGGCATCGGGGGAAACACGGTCTCCCCTGGCACCAAAAAAGGCATTTTTATTTCCTGTATACGAGCATACCCTTTCAGATGACTCAATAAAGGCAATCCGATCAGGAAAATCCGATTGAAAGGGGTTCGTTATTTTAATACCGCCAGTTTCCTCATTTAATTCAGTCAATATATACTGCCTTGTCACTTCATCGCTGACCCCCAGTACTGGTGTCATGTAAAAGGTTAGCATTAATTTTTTGGCATCGACAGCTGTATTTTTGAGCTTCACCAAATAAATTTTCACCGGGTCCCTTTCAGGTACAAATAGAGTCAGCTCCTGCTCGATATCATGACTATGATGGATAAAGCTGGTGTAGCCCATTCCATGTTTCACGACATAGTCCCCCGGCTCCCTGATGGGAAGGGGAGTAATAGTCCAGGCCGCACCCGAATCCTTCTCCTGAAGATACAGCAGCTCACCAGGGGGGTCTGTAACGGGGTCATTGGACCAGGGAGTCAGCTTGTTTTCTCTGCTGTTTTCAGCCCAGGTATAGCCTGAACCGTTTTCTGTAACCAGAAAACCAAAATTTTCATTGGCAATTACGTTACTCCAGGGGGCCGGTGTTTGCAGATCATCCTTTAGCTTGATAATATATTCTCGGCCGGAACTGCTAAAGCCGCCGTAACCATTATCATGGGTTAGTTCTACAGGGATATCCCGGTAATTGATTGCTTCGTATACACCCTTAAATTCTCTGGCAGGCGGAAGCTGTGTTATTGCCTTTAGCTTAGAAAGCTGTCTCGATAAAGCGCCTCCTTCACCCTTGATCAGTGCCCTGGCAGCAGTATAAATCAAATTCCGATCCTCCGGCGGAATCACATTGGCATCTCGTATAAAAATTCCACCGGGCTGATTTAATAGATGTCTTTCATTACTGGTGAATACCACCTCATTGATTAAATGCTGCAGAGGTTGCAGATAGCTGCTTTCATCCTCGTTTAATATGATTAAATCGACCTTCAGGCCCTTTGTACGCCAATACTCATGGGCCCTGATACATTCCTTCACCACTTCAATTTCATCAATTTTTTTAATGGTCACCAGAAAGATTGGCAAATCTCCTGAAACACCATAGGCCCACAGACCAGACTGACCCTTTTTATTCTTTTTAAGTATTTCCTCATACTTTCTTCTACCGGGGTTCAGGTAGATTAAATAGGGAATCAGCTCTTGGAAGATGGAGATTTCCTCTATCTTGAAATTTAAATAGGTCAGTTCCACCTGGCTTCTGGTTAAGGCAAGCTCCCTTGCCCGTTCAATACCATTGGTGCCATGATATTTTTTCATTAGCTCAATGACCATTTCCCGATCTTCTTGTATGCCGGTAGTAAAGGTAAACACCCCACTCTCACCCGGCTTTAGCCTAATGGTTTTTCTCAGACTCATAATCGGATCAATGGCAATTCCTGTGTAATTTTTCAAGGGTTGATTTAATGCAACTGCCCGCTTTAGGTCTCTGCCTCTGCCCAGAAAATTTCCCCGATTTGTTTCGTATTGCAGCCCTCCACTGACTTCACCCTCCACATGGAGGCTATGGAATAACCAACGGGTAGGTAAATGTGGCTCCCTTGGCCTTCTGGATGCCAACAGGCAGTCGTGCCCCGACAGCAGTTCAGTTCTGACGAAAAGGTTACTAAAGGCAGGATGAGCCACATCGGCCCGTTGATCCCCCAATACCGTTTCAAAGTAGCTTGTCACCTGAAGGGTCACTGGTTCAGCACCATAATTTGTCAGGGTTACCCGGCGGATTTCCACCGGGTCTTCAGGGGAAACCAATATTTCTGTATGGGTCTGAATCGTATCGTCATTTCTTATATATTCAACCCGATCCTGGGAAAAGCTCACCTGATAGCCGTCTGGTTCCTCTTTAAAGGGGTCATAACCCGTGGCCCAATTTTTATTGTCGCTTAATTGGTGTATAAAAATAAAGGTGCCATAGCTGTTTGCCAATTCATCCTGACGCCAGCGGGTAATTTGAATCTCTCCCATTCGGCTGTAGCCGCTGCCTCCCTCCGTCAATAGCAGGGAATAATCACCATTGGAAAGAAGATGGCACTTGGGCGGAAGCTCGTTGGAAATACCATAGGTTCGTGTCAGTCCCTGGAGCAGATCCCTTGGTTGATCCTTAGCTTCAAGGGGCTCTTTGAATTCCTTTGTAATAATACCTCTGACAGGTATTTTCTCCTGCAATAGCAGCTCTCCGGAACGCATCAATGGGTTTTGATGGAATCGCTTTTGCACAATCATGTCATGAAAATAATTAGTTAAGGAAACAAAGCCCATGCCCAGGTGATGGGCCATAAAGCTTTTTACAATTTCATGGGTATTTTTTGACCGTAAACGACCATGGGTAAAATCGATGGCCTCATAAAGTCCATAGGTGCCCTCCATTCCCATATTGATTAGGGCCTTTACATTTTCTACCGATTCTCTAGGCCGATAGGGTAGTGCCAACAGGGTCGAATAAGGTGATACCACTACTTCTTCCATCAAACCACGCTTTAGACCCAGGTGAGGTACACCAAAGGCCTTATATTGATAATTAAGCTGGAGGTCAAAACCGTAATAGCCTGACTCAGATATTCCCCATGGAACCTCCCTTTGCCTGCCATAGTGGCGCTGGGCTTCCATAACGGCATGATAGGTTTCATCGAGCAAGGTATTCTGGTAATTTTTCATGATTAAATAGGGCATGAAATATTCGAACATGGTACCCGTCCAGGACACCAGACTCCGCTTGCCATTGACAACAGAAAATGCTCGCCCCAATTTATACCAGTGTTTTTTGGGTACGGCCCTTCTGGCAATGGCAATATAGCTGGTGGTTCGTACCTCTGAAGCCAACAGATCATAATAGGAATTGGTAAGCTTTTCCTCCTCTACGTTATATCCGATGGAAAACAGCCGTCGTTTAGGGTCATACAGCCTGGTAAAATCCACCTCATCAACCAACTGGTCGATGGTTTTTATCAGATCCTTGACCCCTTGAATCATTCCCTTGATCTTCTGATTGGCTCGCTTTATATTTTCTAACTCCTGCTGGTAATCTTCTCTTGACCCTGTTGAGTCAAGTATTTCTTCGTAATAGCCCATAAGCTTGTTAAGGCAGGGAATTTGCTTTACATGATTTGTAAGGGGTTTCAGATAAATTTCAAATTCTGTATTGATGGCTTCAAGCTGTCTTTTATATTCCTTTGGGCATCCGTCGGTTCCATTGACGGTAAGATCCTTCAGCAGCTCACCGAAGGCCTTCAGGGTGATCTCCTCTCGATCCATCAGCTCATAAATGAGAAGCCTTTGGAGCTTATCCTCTCCTTCCTTAGATAAAAGAGCATCTCGCAAGCCTTCAATTTGATTTTTATCCATCAAAGGACGATTTAAATATTCCTCAAGACTTTCCCTTAAGGTGATTAGATAAGCTACGAAATTTCCGCTATCCACCGTAGAAACATAATGGGGCCGTAAGACCTCCAGGCTTCTGGTGTCATACCAGTTATACAGGTGCCCTTTCCAGGTCTCCATTTTCAAAAGGGTATTCATGGTTTCCCGAACCCTTTTGACCATTTCTGTTGTCGTTAAATACCCCAGGTCCCTGGCACAAATGACAGACAATAGATAAAAGCCAATATTGGTGGGGGAGGTTCGGTGGGCCGCACCCTTTGGCGGGTATTCCTGATAATTATCTGGCGGTAAATAATGATCTGATTCACCCACCAGGTCTTCATAGTATGACCAGGTTTTCCTTGCAATTCTCCTTAAAAGCATTTGATCCTCGTCATCCAATGCTTCCTGATGAATTGACTGTGGCTGGCTGATGCCATAGGCAACCCATGGTGATATCAGCCAAAGGATCAAAATGGGAAATCCAATGATGGGTCTTCCCTTGACTAGCCAGAATAAAGCTGCAACAATTGTTACGGGAAAAATCGTCCTCATTCTTTGAATATAGCTTTTCAGATCATTACTCAGCTTTTTCTCTGAGTCTGCCACAGTGACCCATTCCAGCAGGCGTTTGCGGGAAAAATAGAGCCGGTACAGAGTTCTGACAATGGCATCAACCATCATATAGGCCTGGTGAGGTAAGGTAATAAGCTGCAGACACCCCAGGCAAAGGCTTCTTTTCGGCTCCAGGCCAAAGTTTCCCCACAGGCCTTCAACAGGGGCCCTTAGCTTGAGTCTGAAATAATCGATTAGCGACACAAGGAATGGAAGAAATAGCGTCAAGCCTCCCAAAGCCACCCATGGCAGCCAGCTTCCAGGCAGCAGGCTGATGCCAAGGCCCAACAGCAGCATTAAGGAAATTGAAACCAAACTTCTTCTCAGGTTGTCAATAATTTTCCACTTCGATAGGGAAGACAGGGGATTAGGGACCCGTTCTCCCTTTCTGTCTGTGATTGTATTAAACAGCCAGGGCAACAGCTGCCAATCTCCCCTCACCCACCGGTGTAGTCTTGATATGTAGCTGCTATACTTGGCCGGGTAATCGTCTATTAATTCCATATCACTGGCGAGACCGGTTCTGACATAGCTTCCTTCCAACAGATCATGGCTGAGTATGGTTTGGTCAGGTATGGCATCCTTTAAAAGGGTATTAAATACCTCCAGGGAATAAATACCCTTCCCCGTGAAGATTGCCTCATGAAACAGGTCTTGATAAATGTCGGAGGCCGCCGTAGTATAGGGATCGATTCCTCCCTGACCCGCATAAATTCTGGTGAAAATGGAGGTATTGGCACTTTCTACACTGAGATCAATTCGTGGCTGAATCAACCCGTAGCCCTGGGTAACGATTCCCCTTCGGGAATCAATTGTCGCCTTGTTGAGGGGGTGAGAGATCATTCCAATCAGTCGCTTTGCTCCATCAATTGGCAGTCTTGTATCGGCATCCAACGTAATGACGTATTTTATCTCACCCTCCTGGCTGGGATTCCCCGATACAACCCGATATGAGCTTGAATTTCCTGCTAAAAGCTGATTTAGCTCCAGCAAAGCCCCTCTTTTCCGCTCCCAGCCCATCCATTTTTTTTCGGAGGCCAGATATTGTCTTTCTCGATGGAAATAGTAAAATATCTCCTTGCCATATTTCTCATTGAGGGCTTTAACCTTTGCCAGGGTTTTTTTAACTTGCTCTACTTCTCCCGGCAATTGCTTTTGGCCGGTATCGGGGAAGTCTCCCGCCAGGCCAAAGACAATGTTATCCTCACGATTCGATAAATAATAGACCTCCAATTGCCCCAGGAGCTCCCCTGCCCGGGCTTCGTCATTAATTAAAGCGGGAATCACCACCAGTGTCCTGGCCTCCGGGGGAATTCCTTGACTATACTCAAGGCGAGGGATAAAATCTGGCGGAACCAGCTTTGTTAAAATGCGATTAGTGATAAATACCCCCACCTCGCTGGCAGGAATGACCGTTATTAAGCCAGCTACAAGGGCCCATACCCATGGATAATTTTCACTATTTTTATAAGCGTAACTCATCAATAGCCCTGTTATCAGCAGGGTAATTGCCATGATTGGGCCTAAATACTGAACCAGGGATGCCTGCTTCAGCTCCCTTGCCCCCGTTGTGATTTCCAGGGCATTAAAGAGCTCTCCCTTTCCTTCACCTACCAAATAGTAGCCTACATGACCATACTTTTCACCCTTGGACCTTCCTGCCTCTGACAAATCAACAGCTGCCCTTGCCACCTTGGCCTCGGGAATATGATATTTTTCTGCAATCTTTTCAATAACAGTTCGGTAATAATCCCTGGATTCAAAATCCATGGCACGATAAATTCCTGTCCTTTCCTTTCTTAAAATCCCCTCAGTAATATTAAGGGATTCAAAAAATGACTCCCAATCCAGTACAGAAATTAAGTTTAGACTGATAATAGCATTCCCGATAGACACCTTTCTAGAGGCCTGTTGCCTATGATCCTCTTCTATGACACTTTCAATGGTGGTGTTATGCTCCTTCAGCCTTTCTTCAATATAGCCGACAACCATGCCCCTTTCGTTGGATTTTCTTCTCAATAGCCGTAACAGATGCTCGATTAAAGGGCCATTGGGTTTATCCGATACATCGAATAACTGTTTCAGGCTGACCAATATTGTCTCTTTGCTCTGCTCTAATAATTCCTCTGCCTGATTCCAACCGGTTTCTGTAACGAGAATTTTTTCACAAACCAATCTGAGCTTTTCGATCAATGCCAAACGAAGCATCAGGGATAAAGCCCAGATTTCAGATATGGTAAGCACCTGTTGGCTTTGATAAGCCTCAAAGAAATATTGAATTATCTCTTCGTCTAATCGCCCATCGGTATGGGAGACCAATTCAAGGGCTGCAGCATAAATTCTAGGGTACCCCTTCAAACTACCCTGCTTCAAGGCCTTAAGCCTGAAAAAACGTTCCTTAATCATATTTTGGCGGATGTCTTTATACTGCTCCTCGATTTTATAGAAATTATCCAGGAGCCACTGGGAGGCGGGTGAAATTTCCTTTTGCTCCTTCACCCGACTGTTCACGCCTTGATACACTTTAACGATCACACGGTAATGATTGTCTAATCGATGCAAAAGAGATTTTGTAGATTTTCCCCTGGCGGACACATGATGGGTGTTGGCAACCTCTTTACTGTGCTTTCCCAAATCCTCCATACTTAAAAGCACATCCTCTATGTCATCCTTGCGATAACGGTCTTTTTTCCAGTAATCATTAAAATCCAAAGGCATCTGTATGTCATCACCTTTCTGAATAATCTTTTATCCCAAACCACTGTATTTCCCGGTTAATGCCGACTTACCAGATTTCTGATTTTTTCACTGTAAAAGGTAGACAGTTCTTCGGCATATTCCTGGGAATGGCCCTCGGTAAATACGTTTACCAGGGGCTTTTCAGGGTCAGGAAGTATCAAGGCCCATCCCTTTTCATCATCGATTCTGACCCCCTCAAAAAGCTCGATTCCCTCTTTTTGATGGTTTAAAATCATTTCCTTCATTACCCTTCCTTTATCCTTCCAGTCACACTGTATTTCCTGTTTCACCACAAAGGGATCAGGAATTTGATCAGCCAGCTCCCTTAGCTTGATTCCTTCCTGCATAAGAAAATCCAGGATTTTGCCAATAGCCCAAATGCCGTTATACCACAGCGTAAACTGTAGGGGCAAATTTTCCCCTTGGGATTCCTTCAGCACATCCTTCATATGACTGGCGGGGTTGGATTTGCATTTAACAATTTTAGCCCCAAACTGCTCTGCCAATTCCTCAAGATGCCTTGATGATACATAGGGCACCACCAACTGTCTGTCTCCTCTTTGAAGCAACAGCCTGGCAGCCAATAAGTGGTACTTTTCCCCCTCCATCAGACGGCCATTTTCGTCAACTAGCATTAGCTCCTCACCAGATTCACCAATTAAAAATCCAATTGAATCTGGATCACCCTTGACCCTTTCCGCCAGGGCTGCTGCCAAAGCAGTTGTACTCTGGCTATTAAAGCCTTGTTCAGGATAGATTAAAGTCACCGAAACACCTAGCCCTTTTAGATAGCCCCTGGTGGATTCAAGGACAGAAAGTGATGGCGATGTAAGCCATACCCTTTGGTTAGCTTGTCTGATCTGTTGTAAATGCTTTACCTCATTAATTCCTGCCTGGTTGAAAATAGCATGAAATGAGTCTACTTCTATCTCCTTTTTTAAACGATCGGCATTACAGCGCTTAAAATCCTCACGATTAAACAGGTTTTCTATTTCACGTTCCATTGATCTGGGAATATTTCCGCCGTCAGCATCAATAAACTCTAGTCTGATGTTATCAGGCTTTTCTGACGAAGCCTTTACATGAATTCCGCCTGCTGCTTTGAAATATCTTACTGCAAACCGCGTCATGGGTAAAAAGGCCCCTTTAAGATTAATCCCTTGAACCCCGGTGGAGGAAACACCGGCCAAAAGCGCCTGCTGAATTAATTGGGCTCCATTACTGGGATCACTGCTAATCACGATTGAGGGCTCTCCCTTCAGACTGGACGCAAAGGCCGAACCAAGCCTTGCACAAAATTCAGGGGTCAGTTCAATATTGATTTGCCCAGAGATATCCCTCAAACCAAAAAGGGTTTTAGATGCCTTGGAACCCCATACAAGATTCTGACTCACGACGGTATTTTCTTCAATTCGTTTATGGGGCCAGATTTTGATATCGGGCTTCACAACTGCCCCCTTCAATAAAATCGTTCCTTCACCTACCACTGAATTTTCCAGTACCTTTGCCTGTTCCCTGATATCTGCACCACCACAGATTACCGTTCCCCTAAGGCTGGCCTTTTCCTCCAGATTCACCTGATTCCATAAGATACTTTTTTTAATGGTGGCCCCTTGACTGATCCTACAGTTTTCACCTATCACCGTCGGCCCTGTTATTTCAGCGCCATCCTCTATGCTGCCATTTTTTCCGATATATACAGGAGGCTGAAGCTTTACATTCCTACCAATGGTTGTCCCTTCGCCGACATATACCCCCTCTTCCAGCTCCTTTTGAATCAACGGGAGCTTTACCTTCCCTGCCAAAATATCAAATTGAGTCTCCTTGTAGGAGCTTAAATCCCCAATATCGCACCAATATTCATTCATAACATAGCCATACATGGGTACTTGATCATTAAGCAGCCTGGGGAATAAATCCTTACTAAAATCAAAGGTGTCTCCCTTAGAAAAATAGTCTAAAACCTCGGGCTCTAGTATGTAAATTCCGGTATTAATGGTATTGCTGAATACCTCACCCCAACTGGGCTTTTCCAGAAATCGAATGATTTTCCCCGCTTCATCGGTAATGACAACCCCATATTCGATTGGTACTGCCTCATTTCTTAAAACAAGGGTCGCCTTCGATCCCTTTTCTCGATGAAAAGCTAAGGCTTTTTGAATATCTAAATCCGTTAAGGCATCGCCGCTGACAATTAAAAGGGTATCATCAATAAACTCCTCGGCATTTTTTACACTTCCCCCTGTTCCCAAGGGGGTTTCTTCAATAAAATAATGTAAATTAACGCCCCAGTCTTTTCCACTTCCAAAATAGTCGGTAATCATTGTTGGCATATAGGCCAAAGTAACCCCTATTTCAGTAATACCATGTTCCTTTAACAGGTCTACGGTATATTCCATTACCGGCCTGTTAATAATGGGTACCATGGGCTTGGGTAAGCTACAGGTAAGGGGCTTTAACCTTGTTCCTTTACCTCCTGCCATAATAATTGCCTTCATAGTAATCTTTACACCCTCTTCCAATTTTAACTAGTATACGAAATTTGGCATATGTAGTTTATTGTGTGATTTTTAGTGGGTTCTATACATTTTTCATGAAGAAAAAGTAAAAAGGTCTATGCAAAAAAACAGAAATAAATAACCACAGGGCTGGCCTACGAGCTTTCCTGTGGTTTTAGCTTTACTAATATGAAATTTATCATAACCTTATTATGTTAATATCTAATATTAATGTTCCCTGAAATTGTCTTTAGCTCAAGTTCATGCTCCCCTTTGCCGACAATTCCTTCAAGGGTATTTGATTTTGACTTGCCATTAACTGTCATAGGAAAATCACTAGTTATTTTTCCTGAGGTGCTATTAGCCATAAGTTTAAAACTGGAATCCGATGGCAGGGCTACCTTTATATCACCAGAAATACTGTTGATGTCTACCTTGTCTTCTAAACCCGCCAATTCCACTGCTAAGTGTCCAGATACAGTTTCTCCCCTAAGCTCCCCTAAATAATGATTAATTTCGATATTTCCCGATGTGGATTTAAAAAAGCCTCTTTCTAAGATGGCTCCATCCAGTGATATTTTACCTGAAATGGTCTCTGCTTCGATTTTACTTAACTGGAGCTTATCCATCAGCACATCTCCAGAAATTGAATGAAGGGAAAGCTCCTTTTGATATTGCTTTGGCAAGTAAATATCCATAGACAGATTTTCAAAATTAAAACCCACATTCATTTTTTCCCTTCTATTTTCCCTAACAACAATTTTATTACCAGACTGCTTCAGTTCCAGCTCTGGCGGCGCACCATTGGTTTGTACGCTTCCATAATAGTGGGCCTTCAGTTCGTCGGTACCTTCCACTACATATAGTCTAATTGGTACGCTATCAGTAGAGATTGTAATATTGCTGATGTCGGTAATATTTATGACTTCTTCCTGATTGACTTTATGCTCATAGGCTGTTCCCAAATTATTTTTAAATGACCATAGATTGGAATTATAATCCTCTCCCTCTACTCCTCTAGGGATAAAAATAGCCAGGAGGGAACCTCCGATGGCAAATGAGCCGATCATAATAACGAATAGAGCCAATACTATGTTTTTCAACTGTCTGCTATCCTTCATTTTTAGCCCTTCTTTCATTAATTATTTTTAAGTTGAATCTTAAATATTTTAACATAAGTCCATAGAAGGATTTTGATAAATAATAGCTTCCAATGAAAAGTAATAATCCCAGGGCCATTAAACCTATTCCCAGAAAGATAAACGCAATTCCATTGATTGAGAAAAACTTAGGAATTTGAAGAAAGACAAGTAATATTCCTGCAATGGTTACAGAAGCTGATACAGCGAAGAAGGCAACTAAAACCCCCACTGCGGCGATAAAGGGCCCTAAAATAAATATTAGATTAAAAAAGCCCAAGCTGACTGTGGCAAGGACTGCTCGAAGAAGATTTGCTGTACTTGCGGTATTCTCTGCCTGAATAACCCTATAATTTACACTAAAATCCTTGGCAATGCTCCCTGGTTCCCCCAGAGCTTTAGAAATTTCTTCTTCCGTTTTTCCCATTTCCAATCCAATACGAAAATGCTCTTCATAGTCATAAAGAATATCCTGCTTTTCACCCGCTGGTATTTTATTTAAGCCATAGTTCAGTTTTTCTAAAAACTCCGCTTTATTCATGGCTTTTCGCTCCTTTCAATATGACATTGACACCCTTTACAAATTGATTCCATTCGTCTGTCAGCTGACGTTTCATCTCCCTGCCAGAATCCGTCAGGCGATAATACTTTCGGGGTGGCCCCTCCTGGGATTCCTGCAAATAGGTGGTGAACATCCCTTCATCCTTTAACCGCCTCAACAACGGATATATGGTTCCCTCTGAAATAGCAATATTTTTAGATATTTCATTGACTAATTCATAGCCATAGCAGTCCCTCTCATCAAGCATGGCTAGGACACAAAGCTCCAGAACACCCTTTTTAAATTGTATGTTCAGCCAAATCACATCCCTTCAATCAAGGATCTTTTTCTATAGAGATTTTATTTAAATATAGTATAACAAAAGCTACCTTTTTATACAAGGTACTAACTCATAAACCAGAGCGTATTTTAGGAAAATTTACTCTATAATATAATTATGCTATTAAAGGAGTGAAGCTATTTGAGTGAATTACTTTGGGAGACCTTCGGTATCCTATTTATATTTTCCGTAGGCACATTACTTCATTTCACCTATGATGCCCTTGGAAAGTGGAAGCCTGTGGGGTTGATTGCTCCAGTCAATGAAAGTGTATGGGAACATTTAAAAATGGGTTTTTGGCCCACCCTAATCTATGGAATAATAGAGTTTTTTTATTTGCCCTATTCCATCCACCATATGGCCTTGGCAAAGGCTTCTGCTATTCTGATGATTTTAGGCTGTTTAATTCTATTTCATTACGGCTACAAATTCTTTTTAAAGAGACATGTGGTATTGTTGGACATCCTGTTTTTTTTACTGGCTATTACCCTCGGGCAAGGGGGCAGCTGGTATGTATTAAGCCATGCTCACTTTTCACAAACCCTTTACCTAATGGCCTGGTGGATACTATTAATAACAACAGCATCCTTCCTTTATTTTACTTTTCATCCACCTAAATTCAAGCTTTTTAAGGATTCAAAGGGTAACCACGGTATATAGGGACGGCCTATGGGGCCGCCCCTATTGCAATGGCTTCCAATTTATTTTTTTCTGGCTTTTTTTCCAGTGAAAATATAATAAAGCACTATAGGATGTACATAGAACAAAATAGTTAATTAACATGATTAAAGGATGGGACCAATTGACTCCATTAAAATGTATATCACTTAAGGGATAAAGAAATTTAGTGGGAAAGTAATCGGCTGAATGGGTAGGAATATCATAGGCTATGTGCAGGGGCCAAGCTAAAAATCCAAAGGCCAGCTCCTTACCCCAAATCAATCTGATTATAATTAGTAAAGTGCCTGCCACCACAAAGCTATGACTCATATTATACAGAAAGTAGACCCACTGGGGTATCACTGTCAAGGTTCCACCTCGTAAATTAACCCATCCACTGATTAATCCGATTACTGTGTAGGGCAAAAGGGGAATTAAATCTGGCAGTAGACCAAAAACAAAGGCAAATCGATAGTATTTTTTTCTTCTGCCGAAGAACAACCCTCCCCAAAGTCCATGGGAAAAGACATCCATAACTGATTCCTCCATTTTAATTTGCTTATTACAAATTAGCAAATAAGCATTTAATTTTCTTCTGACAAAGCTAGTTTCACCATTGTCAAAAAAACAATCCGTAATGAATGTCTTTATTGAGGTGTTAAATTTTCCCTAATCATTCTATATTAAGCGCTATCTCTCCTCCAGCAATACTTTCCAAGCATCTGGTTTAAAGCCTGTTAAAACAACCCCTTCGCCAATGATCAGGGGACGTTTCACCAGCATGCCATTGGTTGCTAAAAGCTCAATTTGTTCATCTTCTGACATTGAGCCCAGTCTTTCCTTTAAATTTAGCTCTTTATACATCAATCCACTGGTGTTAAAAAAACGCTTAAGTGGTAAGCCGCTGTCCTTTATCCATATTTTAAGCTCATCTGCCGTTGGATTTGCTTCAACTATGTGTCTTTCAGTATAGCTGACATTATTTTCATCAAGCCACTTCTTTGCCCTTTGGCAGGTACTGCATTTGGGATAAGCTAAAAAAAGATATTTCACTACCATCACACTCCTTTTCCTTTGTTAAAAATGTCATCGCATACATTATTATTATGGCAATGCCCTTCCCATATGTCAATGCAGGGTTATTGATGAATTATTTAAGGTCATAGGCTGGTTTCTTTTTACGATAGGGTTTAGCATCAGTACAATAACAGCCATACAAAGCACCGTGGTGATCATGACTCCGGGATACTGCTGGGGACCTTCCTGTATTCTTTTAATTAAAATACCCAGATAGGCCCATAATATTACCAAAGCATAGGCAGTATCCCTTCTCCTACGTAATACGGCAATGGTGACAAGGGCTACCAAAATGATCACAATGATGGCCCACAGGACCGGTGGTAGCCCCCAACCTTTCCAGTTTATTGATACCAGCCAGGCGGCTCCATTGACTATAATAGTAATTGTTGCCAGACCTAAATATACCTGGAATGGTAAATGAACAAACCTTTTTTCATTTTTTCCTACAGGCTTTTTATTGATTTGCAGTCTTAAGTAGATTCCAGTTAATGTAAGCAATAATAAGACCATAATCATGAGAGATAGTCCAATTCTTTGGTAATGCCAGGCCACCAGATAGGCACTATTCATTAACGAAGATATTACAAATAACCATCCAACCTGATAAAGGAAGGTATAATCACTTTTCCTCCTTTGAAACAGGCCCTTGCTTTGATAAATAACGAAGGCTCCCAATAGCAAATAGATAATCCCCCATGTTTTGAAGGTAATACTGGCCGGTATGAGTATGCTGGGATACATAGCAGCAATTTCGTCGGTGGTATAACCCCCAAGGGGAATTCCCTCTGCTAAATAATATACAGTAATCATGAATAAGTAGACTAGTATATTGGTCAATTGAAGCAGCTTTCTGACAGACATTTTCCCTCACTCCTTATCCTCTAAATTTTCCCATCGGTACCTTCTTTTTCACAACATGTCCTTTATAAAATATATATTAATACAAGCCCCAGAACATGTTAAAAAATAGAGGGATTAACTTACCCCAACTCGTATTTTCTAAAGGCCGTGAGGCAATAAATTAACGGCATCAGAAGGATTATTAAAAACTTTGACGAATAGTGTTGTATAGAAAGCAGAAGTGCTTATTTTTTTCCTAGGAAGTTCGGGGACTACCCCTTTTTTTGGAGGTGTTTTTTTGAAAATATTATACTTTGATTGTTTTTCTGGAATCAGCGGTGATATGTTTTTAGGCGCCATGCTGGATATTGGTGTACCCGAGGAGACCCTGAGACAGGGCTTAGATAAGCTACAGCTCCCCGGCTATTCCCTTGAAGTCTTTACAGACCAGCGAAGGGGAATTACAGGTACTCGAGTTAATGTACAGCTTCTTCATGACCATTCCCATGGACATCATCATAAGGATGATCACCATGATCATGTACATCACCATCAGCATAGGAACCTGTATGATATCAAGAAAATAATTAATCAGAGCCAACTGAGTCAGGCTGTTAAAGAGATGAGTATAACCATCTTTACTCATATTGCTGAGGCTGAAGCCAAAATCCATGGCAAATCACTGGAAGAGGTTCATTTCCACGAGGTAGGGGCCATTGATTCCATCGTAGACATCGTGGGTGCTGCCATTTGTATTCATGCCTTACCGGTTGACAAAATCCTTTTTTCAACCGTAGCAGTGGGCAGTGGCTTCGTCAACTGCGCCCATGGCAGATTTCCAGTTCCTGCCCCCGCCACGGCGGAGCTTTTAAGGGGGATTAAAATTACCTCCGGGGAAGTGGAAAAGGAGCTGACCACGCCAACCGGTGCCGCCATCGTTAAGGCCCTGGCCGATGAAATTATTGATCACAAGGATTTTACTATTGAAAGAATTGGCTATGGTATTGGCGAAAGAGATAACCCCGTACCCAATGTGCTTCGGGTTTATCTGGGAGAAATAGATTATTCTAACGATGAACCGGTTAAGGAGGTTCCTTTAAATAAAGTAATCGAATGCAACATAGACGACAGCAATCCTGAAATTTATCCCTATGTTATGGAAAGACTACTGGAAGCCGGAGCCATGGATGCTTGGCTTACGCCCATTGTTATGAAAAAGGGCCGATCAGCTACCACCTTAACGGTTTTATGTGATAGGAATCACCTGGATACCATGGTGGACATCATATTTGAAGAAACCACCACCATTGGTGTCAGAACCTATGACGTAAGCAAGGTAATGATGGACAGAAGAATTGTTACCCTGGAAACTCCCTACGGCCCCGTCAGCTATAAATCCGTTTTTCATAACGGCAGGGAGATTAAGTTCAAGCCTGAATTTGAAGATTGTAAAAGAATTGCCCTTGATTACAAGCTCCCCATTAATCAGGTGTATGAAACCTTAAGGGACATTTATCGTAAAAGAACCTAATGCTGTATTCCGAAAATATAAGAGATAATTAACGAGGTGATTTGATTGAACAATGAAGAATTACAGTCTCTTTTAGAGGGAGTACAATCAAAGACAGTTTCCATAGAAGCTGCGCTACAAGCTTTGAAGCAGTTACCCTATCAGGATTTAGGATTTGCCAAGGTTGACCACCACCGTGAATTAAGGCAGGGTTATCCAGAGGTGATTTATTGCGCAGGTAAAACCCCGCAGCAGGTTAAGGAAATTATGGAATTAATGCTGAAACGAGGCAATAATATATTAGGAACAAGGGCCACCGAGGAAATGTACAAGGAAGTGCTGGATCTAACAGATCAATTTGTCTTTCATCCGTTAGCCCGTACAATTACATTAAAACAAAAACCTACCTCCCTAACCGACTCATACATTGCTGTGGTAACTGGCGGTACATCGGATATACCAGTAGCTGAAGAAGCTGCTATTACCGCTGAAATCTTTGGGAATCAAGTAAAGAGAATTTATGATGTCGGTGTAGCGGGGATTCATCGTCTCTTTGCCCACCTGGAGGATATTCGTGGTGCAAGGGTTATTGTAGCCGTAGCCGGCATGGAGGGAGCCCTGGCCAGCGTTGTTGGGGGACTGGTGGATAAGCCGGTCATTGCAGTACCCACCAGTGTTGGCTATGGTGCCAACTTCGGCGGGTTAGCTGCCCTTCTTTCCATGCTGAATAGCTGTGCCAGCGGGACTGCTGTGGTAAATATCGACAATGGCTTTGGCGCCGGCTATATGGCCAGTATGATTAATCGTTTATAGTATCGAATTCTAATTAATGAATACATTCCTTCGGGAATGTATTTTTTTATGAAAAGGTTTGCATACATTATATGATTCAGAATATTTTATTTTTTTAGAAAATTGTATTGACACCCCTTCTCCCTCCTGATAAAATAGTGATTAATTTAAAAAACCATTAATGATGGCAATGGCAAATTTTCAGGGTTTTCTTGTTCATAAAACTAATTTCAAGGGCATTTAAATTCCTGTTGTGTCCATCAAGGTTTTTTCATTGTAAGGGGTCTAACAATCACATTTTAAGGAGGGTTTATCAATGAAGCAGGGCGATTTGGGAAAACAGCAGGATAAGCAAGAGAAAGGAAAGGCTCCGGAACAGGCCCTTTCTTTCTTAAATAACAATGAGGAATTTGGAATTTATTTAGTACATCATACCAGAATTAATTTTTGGGGTGCTGGAGCTGAAAATGAAGACTATTTTTAGTAAAGATTAAACGTGCTGACTCTTGTATAAGCCAGCACGTTTTAAATTAATCGAATTGCTCCTCTAAATTTACGCCAATGTCGATTAAGGGAATCCACTGAAAATCCCCTCATGGAAGACATATGGGCAAATTCCCTTTCATTAATCATAATTCCGGTATGGGTAATAATATTTTTCCTTACTGAGAAATAGACCAGATCCAGGGCTTGAAGGGATTCCATGGGAATCTCATGCCCCCCTAATGCCTTTATGCCCCTAATGTACCTTTCAGGGTCTTCATAGTACCACTCTTCTTCAATAGGTGAACCATCTCCATCGGGAATATAGATACCGAATTCCTGATAAAAAAGCACCATGAAGCCCAGGCAATCCAAGCCTGTATGAATACTTCTTCCATTGTGAACAAATGGTACATCCTTAAATTGCTCTAGCATCTTTTTGATTTTATTTTCCAGTTGTGATTGCACCTCTAGGCCTCCTTTGTAAGCACTCTTTATATCATATGGATCAAAGCCTATGGGTGTGCAAAAACATTAGTAGCAGGCAATTTAAATTATTTCATATAAAAGACGCAGCCCCAATGGGCTGCGCCGATTCAATCATATTTTAAGCTGTTTTCCTCTACAATCAATTATTCTTCAAAAAATTCCAGAAGTTATTACTGAATATGGCTTCAACATCCCGCTTTATTTCCTCAGGGCTTACAGTCCAGCCAGCATCAAGTATGTCACTGTATTTATCTACTAATACTTTACTAATAATCTTCCTTGAGTGAACCCATTTGTAAATTAATTGATCCAGCACCCTGGCATCGGAATGCTGTGGAATGAAGGATAATCCCAGGGTTTCCATTCTGATTCGGGTCATTTCTTCAATAATAACAGGATTATTTAAGAACCACCAGCATCCAAATACCATCAGGTTTCTAAATTTCCTTGCAGTGATTGCAAGCTCATGCTGATTTTCTTTGGATAGCATCGTTACTAGAAATTTATTTTCCGGATAGGTATTGCAAAGATATTCCAGGGTTCTAATATTTCCTTTACCCAGAGAGTCTCCCGCCAGACCCAAATCATAATTCACCAGCTTATTAACGCCAATCATCATGGCAAAGGGAATATTCAGTTCCTTCGTCACAGGAATAATACATTGTTCAACAATCTTTGAACGATTGGAGTCCTCCGGTACCGTAAAACTTGGGGGTAGAGAGGCGGCCATATACAACGCCTTTGTTTTACCTGCCCAATCCCTTAAAAATCTCTTTATTTCTTCAATTGTACCGGCACTTAATGACTTGCCTACGTGATAGCCCCAGTCAATCAGTTGTTGATAAACCTGTTCATATTGGTTTAAAAGAGCATCGATTCTCAGTGCTGCCTTGAATCTTGGATCATTATTGCCTACGGTGTCCCAAACTGGCTTTTCAAGGGGATCAAAGGGATCGTTGGTCATAACCACCTCTTTTACACCTGCCAATTGAAATACCTTATCGATATATTCCTCTGTGGTTAAACTGTCAAAATATTTTCGATAGCTTTCCAAATCCCTTGAAGCGACATCCAGGCCTAATTCCGATAAAATTGTCAGTACCCCTCTTTGGGCTTCACTAACGGGGCTGTGTTGAATAAAGAGGGTTTCCCAGATTAAATCTGCCTGTTGTCGCTTAGAAAGCTTAAAGAATTCCTCATAGGCCATGGTGCTGTACCTAAAAAATTCGGCTACGAGGTAATGGTAGGTTAATAGCTCGTCGATTCCCCATAGCAAAAGCTCGTTAAAATCCTTTGAATAAATATGGGTATGGATATCTGTTACCTGTACCCTTTGTACCTGTTCTTCAATGGTTTCCTTTAATTGATCGTAGCTAGTAATCATTGTTCTCCTCCTTAAAATGTTATTTTATAGGGTCACTCCGGTTTTGAAGATTGCAATTTCCCTAAAATTATTTTTTTCATTATTGACAAGCTCACCGCTGGCCACTTGAATAATATAGTCGATAAACCTTTCCAGTACATCCTCCATCAGCTGATCCTCTACCAGTACCCCTGCATTAAAGTCAATCCAGTGGGGCTTTAATTGATACAGCGGAGTATTGGTTGAAATCTTCATGGTTGGAACAAAGCTGCCAAAGGGAGTTCCTCTGCCTGTGGTGAAAAGCACCATATGACACCCCGATGCCCCCAGGGCCGTGGCAGCAACCAAATCGTTTCCTGGAGCATTCAACAAATTAAGGCCTTTTTTCCGAATAGGCTCACCATATTTCAAAACATCTACTACAGTGGCCTCACCACCTTTTTGAGTACATCCCAGGGATTTTTCCTCCAGGGTTGAAATCCCCCCTGCCTTGTTTCCAGGTGAAGGATTTTCATAGATGGGTTGGTTATGGGCCATGAAATAATCCTTAAAATCATTAATTAAATGAACGATATTTTGATAAACTGCCTCGCTTTCAGCACGGCCCATTAAAATAGTCTCTGCCCCGAACATTTCTGGCACCTCTGTTAAGATAGTCGTTCCACCCGAAGCAATTAAATAATCTGAAAATACACCCAATAACGGATTGGCTGTTATACCCGACAGGCCATCGGAGCCTCCGCATTTCAGCCCAATTTTCAGCTCTGAAAGGGGCAACTCTACCCTTTGATCCCGGGCCATGGCCTCATAAAGCTCCTTTAAGAGCCTTACTCCCTCTTCAATTTCATCTGAAACCTGCTGCGTAACTAAAAACTTGGTTCTTTCCTCATCATAATCCCCCAGAGACCGGCGAAACTCGTCCATATGGTTGTTTTCGCACCCCAGCCCCAGTACCAGGACCCCGCCACTGTTGGGATGCTTAACCACATCGGCCAATATGGTTCGGGTATTGACATGGTCATCCCCCAGCTGGGAGCACCCATAATTGTGCTTAAATACCTCGATTGCATCAATCCCCTGGGGTTTTACCTCCTGTATAAAGCGTTTAATAATTCCCTCAGCAATGCCATTTACACAGCCCACAGTGGGAACAATCCATAATTCGTTGCGAATCCCCACCTCTCCATTTTTTCTGCGGTAGCCTTTAAAGGTTCGCTGGTTATTCACAGCCTTAATGGGCTTAAGCTGTTGATTAAATTCATATTCTATTGTTCCAGATAGATTGGTTTTAATATTATGGCTATGAGCCCATGCCCCCTTTTTGATCATTTCTGTAGCATGACCAATGGGGAAACCATATTTCAAAATATTTTCCCCCGGTGAAATATCCTTAAGGGCAATTTTATGACCCCTTTTGATATCCTCCAGAAGGGTAATTTGAAATTCATTTTCCTCCAGCACCTCACCCTTCGTCAAGTCCACCAGGGCCACAATGACGTTGTCCTGTTGATTAATTTTAATATAACGCTTCATTTAGACCATCTCCTGTAGGGCTTTTTTTATTCCCGATTCATTAATTTTTACCAATACCTTGGTTACAGCACCGGTTAAGCCTTCTACCTCATTTAAATCCATCTTCCATATTCTTT
Source organism: Alkaliphilus crotonatoxidans (assembly GCF_054658015.1). Taxonomy (NCBI): domain Bacteria; kingdom Bacillati; phylum Bacillota; class Clostridia; order Peptostreptococcales; family Natronincolaceae; genus Alkaliphilus; species Alkaliphilus crotonatoxidans. The sequence continues at coordinate 706,203 of NZ_BAAHXS010000006.1, read as the reverse complement.
CTTTAGATAGTACAGCCCTGACAATACTGCTTAATGCCTCTGTAGAACCATCATATTGCCCCCATAGCTCCGCAAAGAAATCTAATAGATCCTGATCGTCAGCTAGCTTGATTGCCTCACCATTTCTTTCGCCTTTATAAAAATAAATCAGGGCGGCTAAGGAAAAGACCAGGGCTTCAGGCAATTGATTTTTTCTTTTTTTGTACTCCAGCAGCGAAGGCAGTACCCTGGTTTCAAATTTACTCATTGAATTCAGGGCAATACTCATCAAGTAGTGTTTAATGAAGGGATTTCTGAATCGGTCCAATACATCATTGGCAAAGTCCACCAATTCCTTTTCAGGCAGATCAAGGGTTGGAATAATTTCTTCAAAAATCGCCCGATAAATATATTTACCGACTATTTCGTCCTCTACCGCCTCCTTTACAGTTTCTAAGCCATATAAATAGGCAACTGGTACCATTGTGGTATGGGCACCATTGAGTATTCTTACCTTTCTTGTTCGATAGGGAGTCATATCGTCAACAAATAAAACATTCAGCCCCACCTGATGGGCAGGAAATTCATCTTTAATCCATTGAGGCCCTTCAATTACCCAAAGATGGAATTGCTCCGACTCTACCACCAGGTTATCCTGATAACCTAACTGCTGGTGAATTTCCTCAATTCTCTCCTTTGGATACCCCGGTACAATTCTGTCTACCAAAGTATTGCAGAAGGTATTGGCCTCCTTGATCCACTTGATAAAGTTCTCTTCCAAATTCCATAGGCCCGCCAACCTTAAAACGATTTCCCTCAGCTTTTCACCATTGCGGTCAATCAGCTCGCATGGAAATAGAATTAGCCCTTTGCCGGGGTCCCCCTTAAAGCTAAGATACCGATGATATAAAAATGCTGTCAGTTTTCCAGGAAAGCTGCTTTGGGGTTTATCCTCCAGGCGATCATTTTCATTAAAGGTAATTCCAGCTTCGGTTGTATTGGAAATGACAAATCGAAGGGCCGGGTTTTCTGCCGCCTCCAAATAAGCGTCATAGTCTGTATAAAGGTTCAAGCCACGGGTAATAGATTGATTTACATAACTTTCACTGACTGCTTTACCCCCTTTAATACCATTCATATAATGGGTATACAAGCCATCCTGCTCATTCAGCATGGCAACAAGCCCTTGATTTAAAGGCTGAACCACCAACACGCCACCGTTAAAGTCTGTTTCCTTATTCATTTTGTCTACAATCCAGTTGGTAAAGGCCCGTAGAAAATTTCCTTCTCCAAATTGAATAATGCGTTCGGGATGCTTTTGATAATTTTCGATAGCTTGCTTGTTTAGTTTCATTGATATCCTCCTTTTTTAATTGTTAACGTGTGCAAAACCGGTAAAAAAATATATTTTTATTTTCATACCCCTTCGGCAGCAATCCTTATTTTGCTGCCGGGTTAACGGGGGATGTTAGTGATGGAATCTCTTTTTATAAGCTCTGTTTTAAGGTAGAGGGTTTCGGTTTTTGTCGTAGATCCTTTAATCAGCTCCAGCAGCTTTTGGGCTCCCTTTTGGCTGATCTTCTCAATGGGCCTTTTGATTGTGGTCAACGCAGGGGTCAGATAGGCGGAAAAGATATTGTCATCAAAGCCAATTAGGGAAATATCCTCTGGAATCAACATTCCTCTTTCCCGAATAGCCTTCATGGCCCCTACAGCCATATCATCGTTAGAACAAAACACCCCAGTGGGTAATTGTGGTTCCTTTAACAGCCTCAGCATAGCTTGGTAGCCGCTTTCCAAATCGTAGCTTCCTTTAACGATAAAATTTCCTTCAATCGGTATTTTAGAATCCCTTAAGGCATCTATGTAGCCTTCTCTTCTCTCCTGAGATGATTTAAAACCTTCCTTCCCTTCAATCAGGGCAATCCTTTCGTGCCCCCCATTAATGAGCTCCATTACAGCCCGGTAGGCCCCTCTTTTATCATCTGAAAGAATATTCACCAGGTTTTCCTTTTCAACCTGACGGTTTAATACCACCAGGGGTATTTTTTTAGTAAGGACATCATTGATAAAATCGTCATCCTTGGCACTTTGACTCATAACGATCAGACCATCAAAATTCTTCCTGGTTATACTGTTAAAATCATGATAGTCATCAATTCCCTTTACAACCATGTTAAATTGGTCCTTAATGACATTATTTACTCCCTTTACTACCTCATGAAAGAAATGCGATGAAGTTCCCTGGCTAATAGTGGAAAAAAACAATCCAATATGATAGGAACGATCCAGTACCAGGCTCTTGGCATTAAAGTTTGGGGTATAATTCAGTTCCTTGGCGATGGCCTTAATTCTCTCCCGGGTGTCTTCTTTAATCAAAGGACTATTGTTTAAGGCACGGGAAACTGTTGTATGGGAAACCCTAGCGATTTTGGCGATGTCTTTTATGGTGACCGTCATATTTACCACCTCTTTAAATTTATCATATCACATTTTGCACACGTTAACAATCCCCCTTAAGATTTTTTACCTGTGCTATCATTTAGATAGTCAATATAATCTTTTCCCCACACTTCCAGGGCATTGAGTACAACTTTAAATTTATCACCGATCTCGCTTAGTGAATATTCTACCTTGGGCGGTAGTTGAGCATATTCGTGTCTTACAATCAGACCTTCTTTTTCAAGCATTTTTAATTGACGGGAAAGGGTTGCGTGGGTGATATTTTCGGGTAATTTTCGCTGTAGTTCGTTAAATCTTATCGGGCCATCACTTAACAGGTAGAGAATATACATAGACCATTTACCTGTTAAAACCTTCTGTGATGTTACATAGGGGCAGATTCCAAACAGCGTTTTTTTCATTATTGCCACTCCTTTTATGGTATCATTTTTAATACTGGTATCATTTAAAATCGTACTTGAATTAATTATTATAGTATATATAATTAAACCGTAAATTGATTATAGCATTGAAAATAGAAAGGAGCAATAATGATGAAGGAAGTATTAGAGTTTTTGAAAAACAGTGAAACCTTTTATCTTGCCACCTGTGAGGAGGATCAGCCCCGGGTCAGGCCCTTTGGTGCAGTTGCAGAGTTTGAGGGTAAGCTCTATTTTATTACTAACAATCAGAAAAAGGTCTTCGCCCAGATGCTAAAGAACCCCAAGATTGAAATCAGCAGCATGTATAAGGACATTTGGATTCGTGTTGAAGGTATGGCTATTCACGATGAAACCCGAGCAGCACGAGAAAAAATGATTGCCGATAATCCATCCCTGGCACAGATGTACTCTGCTGATGACGGACTGATGGAAGTCTTCTACATTAAAGAAGGAACTGCAACAATCTATTCTTTTACCGATCAGCCTCGGGTAATTAAATTTTAATGATATAACAACTGCGGGTTTTGTAAACTGAAGTTTAATTTCTAAAGTCCTATGCTTTAAATAAAAGTGCAAAGGCCTGTTATTGCAGGATAACAGGCCTTTGCGAGGATTAAAGTAAATAAACTATATTCAAATATAAGAATTTTGCTGTGTGTTGTTAAACCAGGGATTTTTCCCTTTGAATAAAGTGGATGATATTACCCTCCACATCCTTGAAAAATACCGTTTTAACTCCCTTACCATTATCTTTAAGGGCATCGATAATTTCAACACCATTTCTTAATAAGTTCTCATGTTGAGATTCTATGTCATCGGTTCCGAAGGCCAAATGCCTGATCCCCTGATGCTTGTTACTCTTTAGTACTGTTTCTTCCTCCATAGGATAAATCTCCAGCATATTGCCATCCTCCATCAGAAGAAAGAACGTAGGTTGAGGCTTTTGATTATTATAGACAACCTTTAGACCAAAAACCTTTACATACCAATCCTTGAGGAAAGCTGTATCCCTTGCACAAATCCCTACATGCTCCAACGTAAGCATTATAACCCCTCCTTATCTATCAATATATTCGTCAATCCCCATAAATTCTTGCACCTGAACCAATGTAGGGAAGCCTTCCATGTCGCCCCTCACCAGGGTCGCCATAGCTCCGATGGCATTGGCCAGCTTTCCGCAATCCACCAGAGACTTGTTACGAAGAAGTCCTGATAAAAAACCGGCAGCAAAGCCATCTCCTGCCCCTACTGTATCTTCAGGCTTTTCAATAATATAGCCTTCTATAAAGTGGGCTTCCTCCCGGTTAGCGGCATAACAGCCCTTTTTACCGAGCTTAACTGCCACCGTTTCACATCCCATTTCCAAAAAGGCCTCTGTAATTTTTCTGGGGTCATCGGTGCCAATTAAGTGTTTTCCTTCATCAACTCCAGGAAAAATGATATCTGCCTGCTGTGCCAGCTCTAATAAAACTGAGCGGGCCTCCTGGGGCGACCAAAGCTTCAGTCGGATATTAGGGTCAAAGGAAATTTTCACTCCCTTGGCCTTTGCTCCCTCAATAGCATAATTAACTGCTTCCCGGGCCTTTATCGACAGGGCTGGTGTAATTCCTGTAAGGTGCAGAATTTTACATGAGGTTATATAATCCAAATCAAGGTCACTGATTTCTATATTGCTGGCAGCCGAATGTCTGCGATAATAGTAGATATTGGGGTTGGCATGGGCAAAGCGTTCCTTAAAAATTAGCCCGGTATTGGCTATTGGGTCGATCACTGTTTTAGAAACGTCTACCCCTTCGCCACGGATCACCGCCTGTATATACCTTCCAAACTCATCATTCCCCAATTTAGAGAACCAGCCTACCTGATGCCCAAGCCTGGCCAAGGCAATGGCCACATTAGACTCGGCACCGGCAATTGATTTACTAAAGTGATGTACATATCTGAGGGGTCCTGTGGCATCAGGATTGAACAGGACCATGGTTTCTCCGAAGGTGATAACATCCATTTTATCTTTGTACCCTACCGGAGCCGTCACCCTTCATTAAGGTTTCAACCTCATCCTTGGATACCAGGTTGGCATCACCGGGAATTGTGTGCTTAAGAGCAGAGGCGGCAACTGCAAATTCAAGGGCATCCTGTAATGGCATTTCTGTTACCAAACCGTAGATTAGTCCTGATGCGAAGGAATCTCCGCCTCCTACCCGGTCAACAATTCTGACATCGTATTTCTTAGACAGATACGATTGTTTGCCATCATATAATAATGCCGACCATCCGTTATCTGAGGCTGAATAGCTTTCACGAAGGGTTGAAGCTACATATTTAAATCCAAATCTTTCTATTAGCTGCTTTGCAACGCCTTCATAGGCTTTATGATTAATTTCACCCTTGGTAATATCAGTATCTTCAGCCTTGATGCCAAAGACCATTTCTGCATCCTCTTCATTTCCAATACAAACATCTACATATTCCATCAGCTTTGACATAACTTCTCCGGCCTTTTGGGGAGTCCACAGCTTTTTACGGTAATTTAGATCTACAGAAACGGTAACACCCATTTCTTTTGCTGCCTTACAAGCTGCTAGGGTTATTTCTGCAGCCTGGTCACTTAAGGCGGGAGTAATTCCAGTAAAGTGGAACCAATCAACACCTTTAAAAATTTCCTGCCAGTTGAAGTCTGATAAGTTGGCAGTGGCGATGGCTGAATTAGCTCGATCGTATATTACCTTTGACGGTCTTTGGGAGGCTCCGGTTTCAAGGAAATAAATACCTAAGCGTTCTCCTCCTCTAGCAATATAGCTGGTGTCTACACCATATTTTCTCAAGGCGTTAATTGCACATTGTCCAATCTCATGCTTTGGTACCTTTGTAATGAATCTTGCATCTAATCCATAGTTAGCCAGGGAGATACATACATTTGCTTCTCCACCGCCATAGCATACATCAAAATTATCTGATTGAACAAATCTTTGATAGCCTGGTGAAGATAACCTCAGCATAATTTCTCCCAACGTAACAACCTTTTTCATTGATAAATCCTCCCCTTGTTTCATATCTTAAAATATAGTTTCATTATATGAAATTATGTTTCGCAATTCAAAACTTCTATTACGCTAAATTATATGATTTTGGTTAAATTTCTTGTTTTTTCCCCAAAATTCTACTATATTCATTATTTTTCATTGTATTCTAGCTAAACACCTCTAGTAGCCAATACAATGATTCCAGCTGATCTCTGGTTAAGATTGTTTTCTCCCTTAAGCTTTTCTAATTAATTTCCTCATGCCTTATGGTAAGCAAGATGCTAGAAAAAAGGATTAAAGGAATAAACAACACAGTTGATATATTTCACTTTAATCCAATGATAAAATATGGGGGAATGTTGTGTCCTGTTTATCTATCTATCCAAATAATGGTTTGATTGTTATCTTACCATCCAGCCACCATCAACGCATAGAATGTGACCATTCATATAGTCTGATGCACTGGATGCCAAAAATACGGCGGCTGCGGCCAAATCCTCTGGCTTACCCCATCGACCTGCAGGGATTCTGCCTAGAATCTCGGCATTCCGTTTTTCGTCAGCACGAATAGGGGCCGTATTGGCAGTCTCAATATAGCCTGGTGCAATGGCATTAATTTGTACATTACTGTCGGCCAATTCATTGGCAAAGGCCTTGGTTAAGCCTGCAACCCCATGCTTGGATGCAGTATAGCTGGGAACAAACTTGCCCCCTTGAAATGACAGCATAGAAGCTATATTAATGATCTTACCGCTTTTTTGAGCTGTCATATATTTTCCTGCTACCTTGGAAATATAGTAAATGGCACTTAAATTAAGGTCAATGACCCTTTTCCATGCCTCGTTTTCGCCTTCAAGTATTGGCGCACGGTGAATGGTACCTGCATTATTAACAACAATATCGACTCTTCCATAGGCTTCAATACATTTTTCTACAGCCTCCATGGCATCCTGCTCCTTCATAAGATTTCCCTGAAAAAAAGCAATTTTACTACCCATGGCTTCAATTTCCCTGCGCATTTCTTCATCGCCTTCACTGGAATAGGTATAAATAAATAGATCTGCTCCAGCCTTGGCGAGGCCTGTAGCGATGGCCTTTCCAATACCAGAATTACCTCCTGTTACCATGGCCACCTTTCCCTTCAGGCCAAAGGTATTTAAAATAAAATCATTGTTCATCAGTACTACCTCCATTTCATCTGTCTATTGCTTATAGTAGATCGCGGTTATCAATGTGATCCATGTCGGTAAAGGTTTGGTTTTCACCAACCATACCCCAAATAAAGGTATATTTTTTGGTTCCAACGCCCGAATGAATTGACCAGGATGGTGAAATTACTGCCTCTTGGTTTCTCATAATAATATGCCTTGTTTCCTTGGGCTCTCCCATCATATGGAAAACCATGGCATCATCATCCATATCAAAATACAGGTAAACCTCCATTCTTCGATCGTGGGTATGGGAAGGCATAGTATTCCAAACGGAACCCTCTTCCAGCAGGGTCATACCCATAACCAGCTGACAAGACTTGCATACATTCGGATGAACATACTGATAAATTGTTCTTTGATTTAGCTCCTGCGGAGAACCCAGTTTCACCGGATTGGCATCCTTTATATTGATTTTTACCGTTGGATAGGACTGGTGGGCCGGAGCAGAATTAAGGTAGAACTTAGCAGGATTAGCTTCATCTACAGATTTAAAGGAAACATCCTTAATTCCCATTCCCACATAAAGACCATCACGTTGATCCAGCTCGTATTCCTTTCCATCTAAAATGACGATTCCCTTTCCGCCAATATTAATAATACCTAATTCACGTCTTTCAAGGAAATATTCAGCTCCAATTTCCTTTCCTGCCTCCAGCTTTAATTCCTTTTTTACTGGAGTGACAGAGCCGGCAATCATTCGGTCGTAATGGGTATAGACTAATCGTATGTCATCAGCTTGAAACAGTCCACCTACATGAAATTCCTCTCTCAATCTTTGGGTATCATAATTTTTGGCATCCTTATTGCTTGATGCGTATCTAATCTCTAACATAATATTTCCTCCTTTATTGTTTTAAATCTTCTACCTCCTGGAATGTAAAGGGCTCCCCCTTCGGATCCAGAATATGAACATTTTTAATGGTTACCCCCCTGGCATTGCCGATAAAAAAACCTGCTTTAGATTGTTTTTCTATATGACTCATCATAGCAGGATAATCTTCCCTTGCATTTCTGGCAAAGGTAACCTCGACATCCTCCAGATGAATATTTTCAATTTTACGTTCGGGCAATCCATAGAAGAAGCCTGCCGCTACTTCACTATCATAGCACTTGATATTTTTGTAATAAATATTTCTGATGGTTGGTGTGCCCTCATCAACAGGGAGCTTTTCTTTGCTCCATACATATTCTGTTTTCCCATCGGGATCGCAAAAGTAAAAGGCATTAATAACAAAGGGTGTTAAAACACGCTTCATCACGATGTTTTCGGCATGAATACCGCTGATTATTCCATCAACACCCCGACCCCTTCTGGTTTTTATTCTAATACCCCGATCCGTTTCTTCAAAAATACAATTTGATGCAGAAATATTTTTAATCCCACCTGCCATTTCACTTCCAATTACAATGGCTCCATGGCCAAATCTCATATGACAATTTCTGATTTCGATATTGATTGAGGGAGTTTTTAATTTTCTACCCAGGTACAGCTTTCCTGATTTAAGAGCAATACAATCATCACCCACAGAAAAGATTACACCTAAAATCAGAACCTCGCTACATGATTCCGGGTTAATTCCGTCTGTATTGGGTGAATCCTTGGGATTGATCACCTTTAGGTTCAATAGCTTCAGATGGTCTGAAAACAAAGGATGAATTGTCCATGAAGGTGAATTTTGAACTGTGATTCCTTCAATTGTAATATGACTGCAATCCCGTAAAAAGATTAACCGGGGTCGCCATGCAATGCGTTTTACCTTGGCATCCTGCCACCAATTTTCAAAGGAAGCATTCCCATCAATAACACCTTCTCCTGTAATGACAACATTGTGAACATTAATACCTGTAATCAAGCTGGCAAAGCAATCCAACGGATCCCCCTCCCAGCTGCCCAGGTAAACCTCCTCATCCTTAGATTTGAAATTGATACCTGGCAATATAGGATAATGCTCCCGCACCGTACTGCCCAGCAACACCGCATTCTTCTGTATTTCCAAGGTCATATCACTTTTTAAAAAGAGGGGGGTTGTTAAATATACACCTTCCGGAATAACTACCCTGCCACCCTTTGGGCAGGCCATAATGGCAGCCTGAATTGCCGCCGTATCATATACCTTTCCTGCTCCGGTGGCACCAAAATCTCGAACATTAATTGACAGTACTTCACTCCGGGTTTTAAATACCTTGATATCACTGGTTTCCTTTGTCACAGAGTCTTTTAAATAAATTTCATACTCTTGATCAGGTTCCAACCCAGAAAGGGTAATAACATTTTGATTACTAACTGCAACCATTTCTTCATTAAGATAGATTTCCATTTTATGGTCTGAATAAACACATGATTGGTTTACCATTTCAATGGTAAGGGTTCTTGCAGTGATACTAGCAAATTGAAATTTCATGTTTCACCTCTAAAAGTCTATTTTTGGCATACTTTATAAGCCCTTTGTCCTATACTATCCCTTTAAACCTGTTGTAGAAATACCATCGACAAAGTGTTTTTGTGCTACGAAGAATATAATTAAGGATGGCAGAAGAACAATTACCGACATGGCAATTACCTGGTTCCATTGTACCAATGCACTGGCATCCATAGACATTTTTAATGCAATCGACACAGGGTATTTCTCTACGCTGGAAAGATAAATCAATGGGCCAAGGAAGTCATTCATTGTCCACATAAACTGGAATAATGCAACTGAAATCATGGCTGGCTTCAGCATGGGAATTAAAATATAAACTAATACCTGTAGAGAATTACAGCCATCAATTACAGCAGCTTCCTCTAAATCCTTGGGTATTCCCCGCATAAACTGAATCATCATGAAGACAAAGAAGGCATCTACCGCAAAGGCAGCAGGAACCACCAGGGGTTTAAAGCTGTTTAGCCAGTTAAACTCACGAAACATCAAGTATTGAGGAATTCTCAGTACAACATTGGGCAAAAGCAATGTAGCAATTAAAATTGAGAACAGCAGCTTTTTTCCTTTAAATTTAAACCGTGCAAAGCCATAGGCTGTTAGCGTAGTAGAAATAACTGTTAAAATTACCTTGGGTACGACAATTTTAAAACTGTTCATAAAATAGGTTGAGAAGGTATATTCAGTGGAGGTCTTCCAGCCTCTTACATATCCAGAAAAATCCAATTCCTTTGGGATAAAGCCAATTGAAGTAAATATCTCTGCATTGGTTTTGAAAGAGGCACCAATCAACCATACTAAAGGATAGAGCATGAACATTCCCACAATAATTAAAACGGTATACCTTATAGCTTTATTGATTCTGTTCCTGCGGATCCTTCTCTTTCTCAAACGCAGATCATTTTCTAACAGGGAATTGTCAATTTCCTTTTCTTCTTGTTTTTTGAGATTTTTAGCTTCCATTATTCTTCCCCCCCATCATAGTGAACCCAGTACTTTTCAGATTTAAAGGTAATTAATGTGAAGATCATGATAATGATAAACAAGAACCAGGACAAGGCACTACCATAGCCCATTCTGAAATACTTAAAGGCATTATCATAGATGTAAAGCGGGAACAGGTAGGTTGAATGTAATGGTCCCCCGCCGGTGATGATATATGGTCCGTTAAATTCCTGAAAGGCCTGAACCAGCTGCATTATAAAATTAAAAAAGACAATCGGCGTAATCATTGGCAGGGTAATTCTAAAGAAAATACTGGTTTTGGAAGCCCCATCGATTCTAGCTGCCTCGTACAGTGATTCCGGTATATTTTTTAATGCTGCTAAAAAAATAACCATGGGAGAGCCAAACTGCCAGACCCGTAAAAGACTAATGGTGAAAATTGCATATTTGGGATTTCCCAACCAGCTAATGGGATCAACACCAAAAATACCAATTATCATATTGACAAGGCCCGTATCGGCAAATAGAAAACGCCATAATACGGCAATGGCTACACTTCCTCCCAATATGGAGGGTAAATAATAGGCGGTTCTAAAGAAATTAACTGCCTTGATTTTAAAGTTCAAAATATAGGCAATAAATAAAGCGAAGGCCAACTTCAAAGGCACAGTTACAAAAACATATTTAACTGTTGTAAAAAACGATTGTCGGAACAGGTCTGTTTCAAACATTTTTCGGTAGTTTTCCAAACCAATAAATTTAGGTGCATTAATTAAATTATAATCTGTAAAGCTTAGTAAAAAGGATGCGACAAAAGGGAATGCTGTGAAGATTAATAGTCCTAGCATCCAGGGTAAAATATAGGCATAGCCTTCATATTTTTTCAGCTTCATGGTTACCTCCTCCTAGGATAATAAGGGGGAGAATTTCTCCCCCATTCTCCTACTTAGCTAATTCTGCTAATAAACTATTGACTGTATTGATAATTTTATCGGCTGCTTGCTCAGTGTTAATTTGCTTGTAACCAAATTCTTCAATTACATTTTTGTAGAAGGCTTGCAGCTCAGCATCTTCAAAGTATGGAGAAATTCCTTTTCCTAAGAATGCAGTCACCATAACATTTCCTTCATAATTTAATCCTGAAAGCGCTCCTTCTCCCTCTAAAGTATTTAGAGCTGCTTGATTGGCAGGAATACCCCTTGATGTTCCAAGGATTTTAGTAGCTTCTGGGTCTGAAACCAGGAACTCAAGGAAGGTAGCTGCTTCCTCTGGATGCTTGGTATTTTTATTGATTGCAAAACACATAGATATCTTTGCAAGGGCTGATGGGTTTGGCCCCAGTCCGGTTAAGAAGTCACCGGCAACAATTGTTTGATCTCCCTCAAGGGCTGCCTGGAATTTAGCGATGGCACTATCCCACTCATAAACAGCACCATATTTACCTTGAATCCAGCTTGGTGTTTGGTCTACAGGAACATTACCTGCTGCACCTCTTGATTCCATAGAAGGTGAAACTCCCGCTTCAACTAAAGACTCATAGAAGTTTAATCCGTCAATTAGCTCTTCTTTAGTATAAGCCACTTGGTTGTCTTCTCCGATGAAGGGCTTACCGGTTTTTTGCTCCAGGTAATATAAAATCATCAGGAAAGCACCATATTGATCTAAATCCATTGGATAATAGTCAGGGCCTAATTGAGCTTTAAAGACATCTGCCGCTGCATAAAGATCATCAAAGGTTTTAGGAATTTCTACACCTGCATTCTTATAGGTAGTTTCATTGAAGTAGAATACCTTACCACCAATACCAACGGGAAGGGCATTTAGCTTTCCATTAATTGTGGTTTGATCCAATAATGCACTATCATAGTTGCTTACGTTTATAATATCTTTTACTTCATTCAAATCGTAAAAGCCGTTGCCATCCTTTGAGAAAAGATATAGCCAGTTCCAGTTAACCTGTAAGATGTCTGGCGCTGTGTTTCCCAGCATTTGAGTGGTCACCTTTTCTTGATGTCCTTGCCATCCGCCATATTCAGCACTAATCTTAATATGGGGATACTTGTCTTCAAATAACTTAATAGCTGCTAATGTAGCTTCATGTCTTTCATCGCCACCCCACCATGAAAATCTTAGGGTTACTTCCTCGGGTTGATCACCATTAGTGCCTTGATTGCCTTGGTTGTTGGTTGTACTGCTTCCACAAGCGGTTAACAGCATAACCAGTGATAAAATTAATGCAATTACTTTAACCATTTTTTTCATAGATTCATATCCTCCCTTTTATAATATTACCTGTCATGATGCCTTAAAAAATAACACCATTAAGGTAAAAATTAAACAATCTCTTTCCCTACAACCCATTCTTCCAAATAATTTTTTGTTCCATCGATTAATTCGGAAAACAGCCTTTTTGCTGCTATCCTTTCCAATCGTTTTGTTGCAGGATCATTATAGAAGGCTTCAAACAGAGCCTGTTTATCTTTTCTAAAATAGGCCTCAATGAAATTTTGTTGATTGCTTCCATGCTCATAAAGCAATGGTTTTATTTGGGAATCAATTTTACCTGCCAATACAGGTTTAACACTGTTGCCGGTAAATACCGCATTTGTTTCTACCACCGATCCCCAGGGCAAATCAGGCAATTGACCGTAATTGGGCAGGTTAACATTTGTCACCAGATCGCCGCAGCCCAGCAGTGCTTTTATTTGATCAACTCCCTCCTCATCGGAGGGCTCCAGCTTCACAGTTTCAATCCCTTGATTCTGTCTTTCTGTAAGCTGAATTTTATTAATTGCATCCTCTTTTCGCCACGATACAGGGGTTAAGTGGTAACCCATTTCCTCTACCCTTTCTTTACTGGTTAAATAAGAGCTTGGCATAAATTCTGCCAAATGGCGATCGCCTGCCGCCGCAATGACACCAAATCTTCTGAATAAATCAAACTTAACCTTCTCTGAAAAGGTAAAGTGTACCCTGTCGGTATGGGCATCCTTACGATACTTTTCTATCATATATCCCTTTTGGTAATTTTCATCAGCAAATTTCCGGTAAAGGGGGAATAGGTCAATATCTTTATATCTGGCCTCATTGACCCAGGTAAAGTGATTGATTCCTTGAACATTCACCTTAATATCTCTACGGTGGATTTCCCCATCATCACTAGTCAACCCTTGATAAATTTCCTTAAGTAACAATTGGGTACTAAATACCTCATGACAACAGCCAAAGGCTTTTATCTCGGGAAATTCACGATAAAGTGCTGCAATACACAAGGTCATAGGATTGGTATAATTAATGACCCATGCCTCCGGACAATGCTTTCGAATAGCGCTGGCAAATTCTATGTAAATGGGAATAGTTCTTAGGGCACGATTATAACCGCCTGGCCCCACAGTATCCCCCACCGACTGTAAAATGCCGTACTTCTCCGGCAAATGAACATCCACCGTCATTTCATCGAAGGTTCCGGGCAAAATGGAAATTACGACAAATTCTGCATCCTTTAAGGTTTCTTCAAGACTTTCCTTTACAGTGCAGTTCCATTGGCCAACGCTGTTTGACGACTTCTCAAGTTTCTGAAAATACTGTTGGTTACGCAATGCCGCCTTTTTTTCTATGTCATATAAACACAGTTCACCATTGATTTCCTTCTGAAGCAGTAAATCCGACATGAAATTTTTAGCCCACGCCTTTGAGCCCCCACCAATATAGGCGATTTTAGTTGTTTTCATCTGTGTCCCCCTCTGCTTCTAATTTATCTTAAGTATTCACTATAAGCCATCATGAAGCTGCCTGTTCCTTTAGGGTCATTTGGAACTGCTTTTTCTGAGATATAATATTCATAGCTGCCATCTCGATAGGGTACATTTCCTAGACCAGCTACGCCACATATTCCGTTTAACTGATTTTTCTCCGTATCCAAATATTTTTCTACAGTACCTTCAAAGGCCTTTATTCCCCTGGCCTTAAGCTCCTGGGGCAGATATCCCAGCCTGACTCCCTTTAAAATACCATAGGCAATCATAAGGGTTCCGGAGGTTTCTAAATAATTACCTTCTCGGCTGCCGGCATCGATCACCTGATACCACATACCGCTGGTTTCATCCTGGTACCTTAACAGCCCTTCAATGGCCTCCCTGAACATAGTCAGCAAATCCTGAGTAAAGGTATCGTTGGCATAAATAATTTCAAGGGTATCAACCATGGCCATAATAAACCATCCCATGGCTCTGCCCCAAAAATTCCTTGACAGGCCTGTTTCCGGATGACTCCACCGTTCTTTCCTGCTTTCATCATAGCCATGATAGTAAAGCTTCTTTTCTTCATCCCAAATTCTGCGCCTTACATTTAAAAATTGGCCATGAATGTCTTCAAAACCCTTGGAATGATTGAAAACCTTTTCAAATTTTGCATAGAAGGGCATTGCCATATAGAGCCCATCTAGCCAAACCTGATTAGGATAGATTTGCTTATGCCAGAAATTCTTCTCATTGGTACGGGGGTGCTTTTCCAATTGCTCCCTTAGCTGAACAGCGGCTTTGTGGTACTTATCTTCTCCTGTCAAATCATGTAGATCAAATAGTACCTTTCCTGCATTAATGTTGTCGATATTAAACTCATCCTGTTGGTAATTGTGAATACTTCCATCATCCTTAATAAAAAACTTTAACTGATCAACCACAAAGCTAAGGTAATTTTCATCTTGGGTAACACGATACAGGTCCAAGGCACCCTTATAGACACAACCATCTTCATAGTTCCATCTTTCCTTGTAACGCTGGTAATTCTTTAAATAGCCAGTTATAAACTTTTCTATACTCATCCCTTTAACTCCTTATGCTTTTTTATAGAGAAATGTTTTCTTCACTTTCAAAGTCAAACAGATGACATTTATTCATGTCAACCCAGAATTTATATTGCTCCCTCAGGGCTGCCCCTTTGATTTTTTCAGGATTTAAGCGAGAAATATACTGATTACCGCCCATTTCAAAATAAAGGTATTCTTCATTTCCCATCTGCTCTCTGACCGATACGGTTCCTATAATATAATTTCCTGCTTCATCGGGATTGGTTTCATGGGACTTAATATGTTCTGGTCTGATACCAAACCACACCTTTTTACCTAAGTAATTCTTAACCCGATTGGCCTTCTCTGCAGGAAGCTCAAGATTTACATCGCCAATCCTGACTACCACCTTTCCATCAACATTAATCAGCTCTGATTCGACAATATTCATGGCAGGTGCACCGATAAATCCGGCAACAAATTTGTTAGCAGGCTTATTATATAGGTTTAATGGTGTATCCACCTGCATAATTCGCCCTAGCTTCAAGACACATATTCGATCTCCCATTGTCATGGCCTCAACCTGATCGTGGGTAACGTAAATCATAGTGGCTGGCTGGCCCTCTGCCTTAAGCTGCTGATGAAGCTGATTAATCCGTACCCTCATGGAAACCCTTAGCTTCGCATCTAAGTTAGATAATGGTTCATCGAAAAGAAAAACCTCTGGCTTTCTTACAATCGCACGACCAACTGCAACCCGTTGTCTTTGCCCACCTGACATTTCCTTGGGCTTTCTATCTAATAAATCTGTAATTTCTAATTTCTCAGCTGCTTCTTTAACCCTTCGGTCAATTTCATCCTTAGGTGTTTTTTGAAATTTTAAACCAAAGGCCATATTGTCGTAAACTGTCATATGGGGATACAGGGCATAATTTTGAAATACCATTGCAATTCCCCGATCCTTTGGAGGAAGTTCATTTACACAGTTGTCACCAATCCAGATTTCGCCTCCTGTGATATCCTCCAGTCCGGCAATCATCCTCAGGGTTGTTGATTTAGAACAGCCTGAAGGGCCGACAAAAACCATGAATTCTCCATCTTTAACCTGTAAATCAATACCATGAACCGCTTTAAAGCCATTTGGATATTCTTTTTCTACTCTCTTTAGTACTACTTCAGCCATATTCTCGCTCCTTTGTCTGTTGGTTCTTATCTAATACCCCATCGCAATTAAATTTTAGGTTATTCTATTTCTTGGACCTACTCTATGAAAATTTTCCTGGTAGAATAAACTAATCTTTAGTTGTGACAGGGTACTAATCTTATGCTCTCGCTTCTTTAACTTTATTGACAAAAGCCTTTGCTGTTTCAGTAATTAATTCGTAGTTTCCTGTTTTTGCCCCAGCAGTTAACTCTCCTCCAACTCCAACGGCAATACAACCATTCTTGATCCATTCAGAAACATTTTCAATATTGACACCACCTGTAGGCATCAGTACCGCCTGGGGAATGGGACCTTTAATTGCCTTGATCACATTAGGGCCATAAACACTGCCTGGAAACACCTTAATTACATCAGCACCTGCCTCCATGGCCTTTACAATTTCAGTAATTGTCATACAGCCCGGCATGTAGGGAATTTGATAACGATTGCATAATTTCGCAGTTTCCAGATCAAAAGATGGACTGACGATATATTCTGCTCCCGCTAAAATTGCAATCCTAGCAGTTTCACTGTCTAGCACTGTTCCTGCTCCAACAATTAACTCTGCTGAAGTAAAAGTTCTCTTTAATGAAGCAATTACTTCCGCTGCACCAGGAACCGTAAATGTTATTTCAATGGCTGGTACGCCGCCATCAATACAAGCTTTAGCAATTTTCTCTGCCATATCTGAATTTTCTGCCCTAACTACTGCTACAACGCCAGTATCTGTTATTCTTTTTAGTGTTTGAATTTTAGGAATCAAACAGAGCCCTCCTTTTTTTCTGTTTCAGAATACAAACTATAGTTTCATTATACGAAATAACGTTCTGTAAAACAAAACTTCAGAAGGCCCTTATAAGGAATTATCGTAGTATTTTTTTACATATACTTTCATTTTCGTTTTTTTTCTCATAATTTCAAAAAATTTTTATATTAATACATATCTCCTTTAAAAATGGGTAAAATAAAAAGCTTGATTACATTTACCCTCTGTAACCAAGCTCTTTAGAAATCATCTGACAATAATATATCAATAACTCTGAAAACTCACTGATTAATTCCTTCTTTACTCTAATGGCAGGTCCTGAAATACTAATCGCCCCTGCTACCTCCCCAGAATGATTCAGTATGACGGCCCCAACACACCGTACACCCAATTCATTTTCCTGTTCATCGACAGCATAACCATTTTGTCGAATCAACGACAGCTCCTTCTTCATATGATCCCATTCTGTAATAGTGTATTTTGTAAATTCTACAATATTGGTATTGTTCCACACTTTCTTAGCTTCCTCTTCCGGGAGCTGTGCCAAAATAGCCTTTCCAACAGCAGTACAATACATCGGGCTTCTTTTTCCAATTCTTGATACCATTCGTATTGTGTTATTTGATTCAACCTTGTCAATGTACACAATTTCATTTCCATCCCGAATAACCAAGTGAATTACTTCATTGGTCTTTGCCATAAGCTCTTTAAGGAAAGGCTTTGCAACGGTAAATAAATCCATACTTTCCAATCGCTTATTTCCCAGCTCAAAGAGCTTTAAAGTAATTTGATACTTATTAGATATCGGGTCCTGAACCACATAACCCATATGAATTAAAGTAGCCAGTAATCTATGGACGGTACTTTTATGCAAATTAATCCTAGAACTAATTTCAGTAATCCCAAGTCCTTCGCTATAGTCTGACAACACTTCCATAATGGATAAAGCCCGATCTACCGATTGAACTATATCACTCATCTATTAATAACGCCCCTTTCATGGGTTCCTTTTCTTATATTTTATCTTAGCACACTAAGAATATTATCTAAACCCTTTTATCTTAAAGCCTTAATATTACAAAACCGAAATCGTTTACAAAACCATAGCTCAACTAAAGGATGATTTGTTAAAATGAGTAAAGCCTTGTGTATTATAAAAATATCATCTATATACTACTGTAGAACAAATTTAACGGAAATTCAATATTAAACTATAGAATATGTAAAAATTCCTTAAAAATATATTCGTGATAGCAGCCCTTCTCAATTAATTTTTTAATGATGGCAAGGGCTTCCTGCTGGGTCATGCCCTTACGATATATCCGATCTTCCACAAGGGCCTGATGAATATCGCACAGGGCGATTATTTGACTTTCCTCCGATAATTGTTCCCCCGAAAGTCCTTCGGGATAGCCCGTTCCTAACAGGTTTTCATGATGATTACTTGCCCATTCCGCAATATCTTCAAAACCCTTTACCTGTTTTAAAATATATTTAGAATAATAGGGGTGCTTTCTAATTAAAACCATTTCCTCCTGGGTCAATCTGCCGGGCTTATCTAATATTTCGTTGGGCACCACTAATTTTCCTAAGTCATGAAGATAACCGGCCACCTTCATTTTCTGTATTTTAAGCCCATTATATTTCATTTGCTGAGCCATACGATAGGCCTTTTCACTGACCTGTAAGGAATGCTGATGGGTAAAGCTGCTCTTTTTGTCAACAATAATGGCAAAGGCCTTTGCGATTTTTTCCAGACCCATCATATCAATTTTAATCATTCTAGAAGGGGTTATATCCTTTAAAATGCTTCCTATATCAAAGGTTCCCAAATCAAACCAGACCCGATCCTTCTCAAGGACCCTTAAGAGTGTATCTACAACCTCATCCTGAAACCCCTTACGTTTTTCATGCTCCAACCAATCGGTTATTTCTTTTCGATAAGCTAGAGAATCACGCTTCGGGTCAAATTTTAATTCAAATTGATCTGCCAATGAAATTACCTGGGACAAAAAGGGTATCTCCTGCTGTTGCATTCCGTAGGGCCCTGTACCGTCGTAGCGCTCGTGATGAAACTTTATAATCTCGGGAATTTCCTTATTAATGGGTAATTCCTTGGCAATTTCCCAGCCTGTGGTGGCATGATGCTCCTGCTCCTTTGAAAAGGATTGCTCGGCTTTAACAAAGGCTCCGTTCCCCTGTCTGAATATGGCCGGAATCACACCTATATCGTGTAAAATAGCAGCCTGAATTACCTTCTCCAAATCTTCTTCAATTCCCATTTTTTTAATGATCAGTGATGAAATATAGGCTACTTTTTTTGCATGCTGAAAGGGTTTATTTTCTGCCACATCCAGCATTAAAGAAAAGGTCATCAACAATTCATTTAAATCCACTTCAAATTTTTCCATGGCTTCATCTCCAATAAAATTTTTATCTATTATCTACTATTTCTACCCAACCTAAGGATTTGATAAATTAAAAATCGGGCAGCATGATAGAAATTATTTCGACATTTTATTGCAGATTCCTTCATTGAAAAATCATGTATCTTGGTGGAATTGCCATGATTAATGACAATACCTTCTATACCATGACATGAGAAGAGAACCCGTTAGGTATTTGCCCTGAGGTTCCCTTCCTGCTGAAGACCTAATTCAGTTGTATTTTCCCCTTCTCTATCGTGATATTAATATGGCTTCCCTTACCATACTGTTTCTTCAAATAAGCCTCGGCAATTTCATCCTCAATCAGCCTTTGGATGGTTCTTCTTAAAGGACGGGCCCCATATTGCTCATCATAACCCTTTTCTAAGATAAACTCCTTTGCCTCTTCTGATACATCAATAGTAATTTCTTTTTCTCGGGCCTCTTCCTTTACTTCATTTAACATTAAGTCAACAATTTTTCTTAAATCAGATTTTGATAGCTTTGTAAATACAATTGTTTCATCCACACGATTTAAAAATTCCGGTCTAAAGATCTCCTTCAAGGCATCTTTAATTTTTTCCTCCAACAGACCATAACCATCTCTTCCAAAGCCCATGGCAATTGACTTCAAATGGCTTCCGGCATTGGAGGTCATAATAATCACTGTATTTTCAAAGTGGGTGGTTTTGCCTTGATTATCAGTCAGGCGGCCATCCTCCAATATTTGCAGCAACATATTAAATACATCGGGATGGGCCTTTTCGATTTCGTCCAATAAAATTACAGAATAGGGCCTTCTTCTAACCTTTTCTGTCAATTGCCCCCCTTGATCGTAGCCTACATATCCCGGGGGTGCCCCAATTAGCTTGGAAACCGTATGCTTTTCCATATATTCTGACATATCAATTCTAATCAAGGCCTCTTCATTACCAAACAGCTCTTCCGCCAAGGCCCTAACCAATTCGGTTTTACCCACTCCTGTAGGTCCTACAAAAATAAAGGAGGCAGGTTTTTTTCTCTTTCGAAAGCCTGAACGATTACGGCGAATTGTCTTGGCAATACTTTTTATTGCTTCCTCCTGCCCGATAACCCGGCTATGAAGGCGTTCCTCAAGATTCAACAGCTTTTCAGCTTCCGCTTCAGTAATTTGTTGTACCGGAATTTTAGTCCACGATTCAATAACATAGGCAATGTCTTCTATCGATATTTTCACCTGACTGCTTTCCATCTCCAACAAATCAATTTTTTCTTTCAGCCTGCATTCCTCCACCTTATACTCTGCTGCCCGTTCAAAATCCTGTCTGTCGGCGGCATGAACGGCCTTAGTCTGAATATCGGTCAATTCCTCCCTCAGGGCTTCCAGCTCAACTAATCCCTGGTTCTTTAAGTTTGCCCTGGCTCCGGCTTCATCAATTACATCTATGGCCTTATCGGGCAAATAACGATCGGTAATATATCGTTCCGATAAATACGCAGCGGCCTCTAATACATCATCATTAATTTCAACTCGATGGTATTCCTCATAATAATTTTTTATACCCTTGAGTATTTCGATTGTCTCCTGAATTGTCGGTTCATCCACCATTACCGGTTGAAACCTTCTTTCCAGAGCTGAATCCTTTTCAATATGTTTACGATACTCCTCCAAGGTGGTGGCCCCAATTACCTGTATTTCTCCCCTGGCCAAGGCAGGCTTTAAAATATTTGCGGCATTCATTACGCCACCATGAACCTCTCCAGCCCCCATAATATTGTGAACTTCATCAATCACCAGAATGACGTTACCACATTCCTGTGCCTCTTGTATAATGGACTTCATTCTTCCTTCAAATTGCCCCCGAAATTGGGTACCGGCAACAATAGCTGTCAAATCCAAAAGATAGATTTCAGCATTAAACAGCTTTGCCGGTACTTGTCTTTCCACAATTCTAACGGCCAAGCCTTCGGCAATGGCTGTTTTACCCACCCCAGGCTCACCTATTAAAATAGGGTTATTTTTATTCCTTCTGTTGAGAATCTGTACAACTCGATCAATTTCCCGGTGTCTGCCAATAATTTTATCTACCTGATTTTTAAGGGCCTTATCGGTTAAATTGGTTCCATAGGTATCAAGGTATTTTTTCTTGGTTTTCTTAACCTTTTTACCTTCATCCTTTCCTTTCTCATTATCTACCGGCTTCGAAGGCTTTTCTTCATTAATAACATTGTCCTTCAATTGATTATCTGAAAAAACTCCATTTAGTAATTTCATAAATTGATTATCTTGCGGATCGTCCTCTTGAATATCAAATTGTTCCAAAGCATCATTCATCTGATCAGAAAACAGCTCTATTTCTTCTGGGGTCATGCCAGTCTGCTCCATAATCTGATCAATCACCGGCAGTCCCATTTTTTTGGCACACTCAATACAAATTCCCTTCATTTCTGTTTTTCCGCCTTCAATTTTAGAAGCGAATACAACTGCAATGTTTTTATTACATATAGAACATTTTTTCATAGTAATCATCCTCTATAGTCAAAATTAATTAAGATTAAATAAAAACAAATATAGCATTTAAATTATGAAAATATTATTTAATATTATATCATAAACTATTTGATTTTAAAAAACAAGAAAAATTGAGTCAACTTTCTTTTTTGAATCCCAGCAATATAATCACGGAAAGTTCTCTTGAATTTAATTACAAAATAAGTAGCACTTTCCTAGGATAATAAAAAATTTTTAAAAAAGACTTTAAAAAATTTTTTTTGCTGTTATAATATAATATGTAATTAAATAAATGCGAGGGTGGCGGAATTGGCAGACGCGTAAGATTCAGGCTCTTATGGGCGCTAAGCCTGTGTGGGTTCGACTCCCATCCCTCGCACCAGACGGAAAGCTTAAGTTACTTACTGTAATTTAGGCTTTTTATTATGATTTGATTTTCCCTTTAGCAGCTAAAAGTTAAACTTATTATTATAATTTCAGTTTCACTCCCCCATTGTGATGAATATACTGTATAAAAAGTAGTCAATTAGTGCTTTTTTTAAAGAACTAATCTGCCGGTGGATAGGAGTGAATGTATGAGGTTCTTAATAGACGCCTTCAGTAAATCCTGTGATGATTCCGGAATCGATCTTGCTAAGCTGGCAGTAATCGCTGCATTTTTTACGTTATTTGGTGATTTCCTGGCATTTATTGCTGCAATACTGGCCCTTCAGCAGGATAACTCCTGTAATGATTCTAAAAAACAAATTAAACACCATATTGAAGAAATGCATAGTGAATTAGAGAGAATTTCAAAATTATTATAGTTCATTTTTATAAAGTAGCGATTAAAGACTAAAAAATTCTATATATAATTATTACCAGTTATGGAAGGCCCAAAACATATGGAATGGTGACAATCAGTATTTCAAGTAAAATAGACCCCTTACAGGTCTATTTTTTATAGGAATCCAGGTAGGAATGATGTACTCCATCCTTTTGCCAGCCTAAAATACAGTCCATATTGACATTTTGCGCTGCCCGGAAGATCAACTTGTCTATATTGGGGAAATTTTGCTTTAACTCCGTTATTAAAGACTTGATTTCATGTCGTTTGCTGCCAATTTTTTTTGCAGCCACCATACAGGCGCAATTTAGGGGCCAAATACCACTTTGTTGAGTAAAGTCTTCAATTGAAGCCTCCTCAATATGGTACAGCGGTCGAATAAGCTCCATATTTTTAAAGTTACTGGACTTCAGCTTGGGTAGCATTGTCTTAAAGGTACCTGTGTAAAACAGATTTAATAAAGTAGTTTCGATTACGTCATTAAAGTGATGCCCAAGGGCCAATTTATTACAGCCCAGCTCCTTTGCCTTTTGATAAAGGGCCCCTCTTCTCATTTTAGCACATAAAAAGCAAGGGTAGTCCCTAGCCATGTCATCGACAATCTGAAAAATTCCTGAGTCAAAAAGCTCAATAGGTATCTCTAAATATTGGCAATTTTCAAGCAGCAGCCTTCTGATGCTTTCATGATAGCCCGGGTCCATGCCGATAAAGGCCAGTTCAAAATTATCCTCCCCATGGCACTTTAACTCTTGAAAAAGCTTCGCCATCAGCATACTATCCTTACCACCTGAAATTGCCACAGCGATTTTATCCCCTGGCTCTATCAGGTTATATTCTTTAATCGCCTTAATAAATTTTGCCCATATATCCCTTCGATAGGTTGTAATTAAACTTTTTTCTATATCCTTCAAGGATTTTCTCTCATTTAATGGTATTAGCTGCTCACAGCCTTTTCCCGAGGTGAAACTCATTTAAAAATCGCCTCCCTTTTAACAATATCATATTATAACATTTAAAACAGTTTTTATCCAAGGGTAGGAAAACAAAAAGATGTCAGCAGGTATTGACATCTTTTTTCATTCTTTTCATTATGAGTTAACACCGTCATGCCTTAAAGCACGATAGACCATTTTAGACAGAACAATTGCTAGAATTCCCCCAATCAATGCTGTATACAGTTGAGGCAATGAAAGGGCTGCAATTAATGCCGGAGGAACCCTGGGAACAAACAAAATCACCAGGTATCTCACCGAGAAAGCCAGCACTGCAAATTTAACAAGGGCAGCCACCACCACCCCAATATATTCAGGATACCATGAAAGCCTCTTTCTTACATAATTAAAGCTAATGACCAAAGAAGCATTTCCTAGCATAATAAAGGGCACAACAGGCATGAGGGGCGTAATACCGGCAAAAAAAGCGATGAGAGGGGTAACAATTCCGATTATAATACCTGAAGTTGTACCAACAGTAATGGCACTAAAAAGCAATACGAAATTCACCAAGGGCCCCACTAAGGGTTGGGCAAAGGCCCGAAAACCAATTTGAAAAATTAAAGCTAACCCCAGTAAAATACCAGTACGAGTGATGAAAGCCGCTGAGCTGATTCTTTTCAATTATATCCTCCTCCTATATCTTGTTTAGATTTGATACTTATCAGTACATTCTTTAGTAAAAGTATACTGATAATTTCCTATATTTACAAGTTGAATTTAATTCTAATGCTTTCATTATCTTTTTATCTAAGCATTGTATTAGGGCGTGCCTGAAAACCCACTCAAGGGCATCTTTCAACCGCTTTTTTGTCCCACGCAGCGTTGCTTTTCCTTGACGTACTCCTGGTATGTCTTCAAAAAAGCGCCTTGCTTGGAACAAAAATTCAGTAAAATCTGCACCCTTCGGATTATTCAGACACACCCTAATCAACTTTTCATGATTTTATTTCAACATATATTCTACATTTATTTCGCCAATAACCAATAAAACTACAAAAAATATATTTTTTTTACTTTACCTTTGAAAAATTAAGGCTTCATTATTGACTTTGGTTCTGTAATATGATATTACTAATATATTGCTTGTTTAATAAAACTAAACATAAAGTTTACTCATTGAAAACTAAAGCTCACTTTTTCATTTTGAATAATCGTTGTTATGATTGTATTTGGAATCTTTTAGTAGGGCTTTTTAAAATGTCTTTTTTGAGGTTCAAAAGATATGAAATTTGAAATAAATGATGATGGGGGGATGCAAAAATGGCTGAATCAATTATTGAATTGATCGACATTTCAAAGCGATACGACGGTAACGAAGCACTCAAAAATATTAATCTTTATATTCGAAAAAATGAATTTCTCACCCTCTTGGGCCCCAGTGGATGTGGTAAAACCACCACATTACGTATTATCGGCGGGTTTGAGTATCCCTCTGAAGGGCGCATTTTATTTGAAGGCAGCAATATTAATGATCTGCCGCCCTATCGCCGCAGGGTAAACACAGTATTTCAGAAGTATGCCCTGTTTCCTCATATGAATGTGGCTGAAAATATCGCCTTTGGCTTAAATATAAAAAAGATGGATAAGCAGACAATTCAAAAAAAGGTTAAAGAAATGTTGTCCCTAGTGAATTTGACAGGGTTTGAAAATAGATCCATAGACTCCCTTAGTGGTGGCCAGCAGCAAAGAATTGCCATTGCCAGGGCCCTTGTCAACGAGCCCGAGGTGCTATTATTGGACGAACCCTTGGGAGCCTTAGACCTTAAGCTGCGGAAGGATATGCAGATTGAACTGAAAAATATACAGCAAAAGCTGGGTATTACATTTATTTACGTAACCCATGATCAAGAAGAAGCCTTAACTATGTCTGATACGGTGGTGGTAATGCGTAACGGAACCATTCAGCAAATTGGCACCCCCGAGGATATTTATAATGAACCTAAAAATGCCTTTGTAGCCGATTTTATCGGTGACAGCAATATCATCAGCGGAAAAATGATTACAGACTATCGGGCAGAATTTGCAGGAAAAGCCTTTGACTGTGTTGACAAGGGCTTTGGCGACAATACCCCTGTCGATATTGTTATTCGTCCTGAGGACATTCAATTGGTCAGCGCTGAGGCCGGTATGCTGGTGGGAGAAGTTCGCTCAGTCACTTTTAAAGGAGTTCATTATGAAATGGTGGTGGCAGCTGACGGAATAGACTGGGTTATCCATAGTACTTTGATGGAGCCAGTCAATACCAAGGTTGGCTTGAAAATACTACCCAATGATATTCATATTATGAGGAAGGTGAAGGCCTCATGAATCGGCGGTGGATTTCCTTTCCTTACATTATATGGATGAGTATCTTTATTGTTTTTCCACTTTTGCTGATACTTTACTTCAGCTTTACCGTTTCAGGCGAAACTGGAATTCAATTTTCTTTAGAGAATTTTAAACGTTTTTTTGAGCCTGTCTACCTGATGGTGCTATGGCGGTCAATTCGTTTAGCTTTGATCAGTACCATTATTTGCCTTTTACTGGGCTACCCAATGGCTATGATTTTAGCCAGCCGTGACTTGAAAAGAAGAAATCTATTAGTTTTATTGTTTGTTATTCCAATGTGGATGAATTTTCTGCTACGTACCTATGCCTGGCTAACTTTACTAGAAAACAGAGGTTTAATTAATACCCTGTTAAATCTATTAAAGCTGCCTACTTTAAATCTGATGTATAATGAACAGGCCGTTATATTGGGAATGGTTTATAACTTTCTCCCCTTCATGGTGCTGCCAATTCATTCGGTTTTAACCAAGATTGACAAAAGCCTGCTGGAGGCTGCCGAGGATTTAGGTGCTAATAGTTTTACAATCTTTAAGAAAATTATTTTTCCCCTAAGCCTGCCGGGGGTCTTATCGGGAATAACCATGGTCTTTATGCCTGCGGTAACAACCTTTGTCATTTCAAGGCTATTGGGAGGCGGACAATTTACTTTAATCGGTAATTTAATTGAGCAGCAGTTTTTGTTTGTAAATGACTGGAATTTTGGTTCTGCCATATCTACAGTGATGATTGTACTTATTTTAATTAGTATGGGAATCATGTCCAAGTATGAAAAGGAAAATGAAGGAGGTGGCCTATGGTGATTCGGTTTTTGAAAAAGTTTTATACATCCCTTATCTTCCTTTTCCTCTACGCCCCTATTGTCGTATTGATTATCTTCTCCTTTAACAATTCTAGGTCGAGGGGCAGCTGGGACGGTTTCACCCTTAAATGGTATGTAGAGCTTTTCCAGGACAGGCAAATTATGTCGGCCTTATATTATACCCTGGCCATTGCCATATTATCTTCAATTATTGCCACTGCCATCGGAACTGCTGCAGCCATTGGTATTCACAATATGAAACGACTACCCAAGGCAATTGTAATGAATTTAACCTATTTACCCGTACTAAATCCTGATATTGTAACTGGAATTGCCCTTATGCTTTTATTTATATTTGCTCAAATACAGTTAGGCTTTTTTTCTCTGCTTTTAGCCCATATCACCTTTAACATTCCTTATGTCATTTTATCGGTGCTTCCAAAGCTAAAGCAGCTAAATAAGCATCTCTATGAAGCCGCCCTGGATTTAGGGGCAAGCCCCGGCTATGCCTTAAGAAAAGTGATTATCCCCGAAATTATGCCGGGCATCATTACCGGTTTTTTGCTGGCCTTTACCCTCTCATTAGATGATTTTGTCATCAGCTTCTTTACCACCGGTTCAGGGGTATCGAATCTGTCCATAACCATCTATTCCATGGCCAGAAGGGGGATTAATCCCAAAATAAATGCCCTTTCCACCCTGATGTTTGTCAGCGTGCTGCTTCTATTGATACTTGTCAACACAAGAATGTCAAAGGATAAAATAAAGGAGGATGTATAAATGAAGAAAAGATTCAAATGCTTTCTACTTATTGTATTGATATTGGCCTCTAGCCTAAGCCTGCTGGCCTGTGGTAAGGACGATCGGGTTACACTAAAGGTGTACAACTGGGGCGACTATATAGACGAATCGGTGATTGATGAATTTGAAAAGCAATATGGTATTCGAGTGATTTATGATACCTTTGCCACCAATGAAGACATGTACGTAAAAATTATGGCCGGTGGCAGTGATTATGACGTTGCCTTTCCTTCAGACTATATGATTAAGAAGATGATCGATGAAGAATTGCTTCATAAGATTGACTTTAATAAAGTTCCCAATTACAAATACATTGATGATCGATTTAAAAACCTGGATTACGATATCAACAATGAATATTCTGTTCCCTATATGTGGGGTACGGTAGGAATTTTATATAATGAAGATATGGTAACAGAGCCCGTTGATAGTTGGAGAGTGCTTTGGGATGAAAAATACAGTAAACAAATACTAATGCTTGACAGCCAAAGAGACTCCATCGGGATTACTTTAAAAATGCTGGGTTATTCCTTAAATACAAAAAATGTAGATGAGCTGGAGGCTGCCAAGAATGCATTAATTGAACAAAAACCCTTGGTACTTGCTTATGTTGGCGATGAAGTAAAGGATAAAATGATCAACGAAGAGGCTGCCCTGGCAGTGGTTTGGTCTGGTGATGCGATCTACATGATGAGAGAAAATGAAAATTTGAAGTATGTTGTTCCTGAAGAAGGCAGTAACCTGTGGTTTGACGCCATGGTCATTCCCAAAACAAGTAATAATAAAAAGGAAGCTGAGCTTTTTATCAACTTTATGTGTGAAACAGAAATAGCCTATAGAAATTCTGATTACATCGGTTATTCTACTCCCCATCAAGAAGCAAGAAAGCTGTTGGACCCTGACCTGGTTAATGATCCTACAGCCTACCCGGAAGAAGAGGATTTAGTTAATTCAGAGGTCTTTAAGGATTTAGCAGGTTCAATCAGAGAATATGACCGTATTTGGACAGAAGTAAAATCGTATTAGTCACATAAAGCTCAATAAAGCCCCATCCGTTGGATGGGGCTTTGTCGAGCTTATTATGAATCAATCGTAACCCTAGATCGAAATTTTGATATGGTAAACAACGTAATTGCCAACAAACCTACAGACGCAACCAAGCTAATTAAGGGATTGTTAGTAAAGCCGGCAATGATAAAACCTATAAAGGATACTGCTGCAACTGTTAAAGCATAGGGTATCTGGGTTGAAACATGATCAATGTGATGGCATGCAGCTCCGGTAGATGACAAAATTGTTGTATCCGAAATGGGCGAACAGTGGTCTCCAAAAACTGCCCCAGCCAACACAGATGCCATCATTACCCCGATCATTTCAGGATTGACACCACCGCTGATGGGAATAGCAATGGGCAGCATGATGGCAAAGGTACCCCAGGAGGTGCCTGTAGAAAAGGCAATCAACCCTGAAACGATAAACATAATAGCTGGTAGTAGCTTAACCGGCACCCTACTGCCAATCAAACTGGCAACAAAGGTTCCTGTTTGCAGGCCATCATCCCTTAAAACAGAGCCAAAGGTCCAGGCTAAAATTAAAATACAAAAGGCTGGAATCATTGATTTTGCCCCTTGAATAAAGGCATTCATGAATTCTCCATAGGTCATTAATTTTCTGGGAACAAATAAAACCATACATAAAATCAATGCTCCTATGCCTCCGTAGACTAAAGAGGTGGCCGAATCGGTGTCAGCAAAGGCTTGCCACAGGCTTATGTCGCCGCCAAAATAGCCTCCTGTATAAAGCATAGCCAAAATGGTAAAGAGAATCAACCCAACAATTGGAATAATCAGATCAAGGGGTGTTCCCTTTTTCGAGACTTTTAAACTGCTAAAGTCATCACCAGGGGCAGTGGCATCTCTGTCGGCCTGTAATTCACCATGATCCATCGCCCTTTGCTCGAATTGGGCCATCGGGCCAAATTCCAGCCTGGTAATGGAAATAACAACCACCATTAATAAAGATAACCAGGCATATATGTTAAAGGGCACTGTGGCCATAAAACCGCTTAATCCATTCAACTGGAAACCCGATTGTCTCAGGGTCGGCTCCATTACAGAAATAATGTAAGCAACCCAGCTTGAAATAGGTACCAATATCGTCACAGGGGCCGCTGTTGAATCTAATATATAAGCCAGCTTGGCCCTGGAAATTTTATAGCGATCTGTTAAGGGTCTCATAACTGTTCCCACAGTTAAGCTATTGAAATAATCATCTATAAAGATAATGCAGCCCAGTAAAAACACGGCCAATTGGGCACCACCTCTAGATTTCACCTTTTTGGCCGCCCACTCGCCATAGGCTCCAGATCCCCCGGCAGCCGTTACAACTGCCACCATGCCCCCCAATAGGGCTAAAAATAATAAAATTGCCATATTCCATGGATCACCGGCATTATTGATAATAGACTGGACCATTTCAACCAAAGGCCCGATAATGGGATTCGAAGAGGCTAGATTCGCCAAAACCTCCGGAGGGGCAAAATTTACATAAATGAAGTACCCTGAAAAAATCCCCACCAATAATGAACCCAATACTTCCTTTGTCAGTAAAGCCAATACGACTGCGATAATTGGCGGCAGCAATGCCAGCCAACCATAAGCATGTTCCATTGCGTTATCCTCCTTATGTTGTCAATTCACCCTTTAATTGTTGCTTCTTTTTCTAAGTTAATTATCTTTCCAAAAAACAAAAAAATCTAACAGTGTTGTCAGATTTTTATTTTAGCAATAAAAATAAAAACCCCTACACCTCCATTTCCCTTAGTTGAGATAGCACAACATCAAAATCCTGGGTGGAAAATTTTGATGACAGTTCTGCACCTCTTCGATGCAGACCCAGCAGCAGGCTTTGGTACCTGTCACTTCGGCGATGGTTCCTTTCAATATACCTCATTGGCTTCCAACCTCTTGTATATCTACTCTTAAACACCGCGCCTCTACCTCACCTCCCCTGGAGATGAGGATTTTTTATGAAATTGTAATACATATAATACAATAACAAAATCAATGTCCTTTGTCAAACAGAAATTATTGCAAAAACAAACCTCCGCCAGGCGGAGGTATAGCTTAAGGCTCCAACAGTCGATATAACTGCTCTCCTTTAACTTCTTCAGGAGTCCAGCCCACAAGGCCAAAGCTGCCATTGGTTCGGTGGGCCACCCAATTAATCCATGGTATTTCATTATTAGCCCTGGCCCTTAATACGGTATTGGTACTTCCTGCTCCATATAAGGAACCATTAATTATCCACCATTTGCTATAGATACCTGCCCGTTTTAAGTCATCCTCCAGTCTCATGGCTTCAAATACCGGAGTGGTTTCTGGCAGCGTAACAATAATCACCTCGGTCTCATCCCGATTACTGATTCTGGGAAGAAGCTTCTTAACAGAAAGCGGTATGTCTCCTTGGGAACGCTGGATTTCCCGATGATAGCTTTGGGTTGAATCCAAAAGCAGTAGTGTATGCCCCGTTGGGGCAGTATCAATGACGACCACCTGATCATCGGCAGCCTCTACAATTTCTGCAAAGGCTCTAAAGACGGCAATTTCCTGTGTACAGGGTGAGCGAAGATCCTCTTCCACATAGGCAAGGGCTTCCTCCGACATGGTTTCCCTGGCCTTAGCCAGAACCTCATCACGATATTTCCTTAATTCTACTGCCTCATCGATATGGCTCAATGTAATGGTTGAAGAAGAATTAATGATGAAGTTCAGATGGCCTGCCGGGTCAGTTGTAGTCAAATGAACCTTTAATCCCTTCTTAGCCAACCCCAGGGCAATGGCAGCAGCAATGGTGGTCTTTCCAACGCCCCCCTTCCCCATGGTAAAGATTACTCTTTTGTGGGATCGATAAAGATCCTCTACTATATTTTGAAGTTTTGGCAGCTTCTGAACAGACAATTCTACATGATCCAAGGGCATTTGATCCTGGGTCAGAAAAGCCCTTACCCTGTCAAGCCCGGTTATATTATAGCCCCTAAGGGGAATTCCATATATCACCATATGCTTCAAGCCAGCAGGTATCTCTTTTAAAGCTAGTTGCTGCTTCTCAAATAATCTCTTTGAGACCTGGTCGTCCCACTCCATTAACAGTCCATTGATAATCAAAATTTGATTGCACACACCAATTTCAATTAGCTCTTGAGAAGCCCTTTGGGCTTCCTTCAATGGCGTTGCTTCCGGCCTGGAAACGAGAATCACGGTGGTTTCCTCAGAATTAGAAAGGGTTTTTACAGCTTTTTGGTAAATTTCCTTTTTATCCTCCAATCCTGAAAGTTGCCCCAGGCACGAGGCACCGTGGGTATTTTCACTAATGAAATTACTCCATGCAGAAGGAAGCTGAAGCATCCGCAGGGTGTGACCCGTAGGAGCAGTATCAAAAATAATATGATCATAGTTATTTCGAATGGTTTCATCAGCAATAAAATTGGAAAATTCATTGAAGGCAGCAATTTCCACCGTACAAGAGCCCGAAAGCTGCTCTGCCATATTGGCAATTACCGAATCGGGAAGTTTTCCACGATAGGGTGCAATTACACTCTCTTTATATTCTTCCGCTGCTTGAATTGGGTCCAGATTAGCTACCACCAAATTAGGCACCTCAGGAATAGAAGTTCCTCTATTTGACAGCTCCATGCCAAAGACATCCTGTAAATTTGAAGCCGGATCAGTGCTAATCAACATCACCCTTTTCCCTTCATCGGCCAGGGTCATGGCCGTGGCACAGGCAGTGGAGGTCTTGCCTACGCCCCCCTTCCCTGTAAAAAAAAGATATTTTGTAAGTTGAATTTTTTTAGGGTCAAACAAGTTATACATTAGCAGCAGCCGCCTTTACAGCCACAACCTTCATTTGTCTTAGGCTTAATCTTAACTCTATTATCAAGCTTTTGCTCCTCTACTAATGCCTCGGGCGATAAATCCAGTAATGTAATGATTTCCTCATTGGTTGGGTATCGTTTTGTAATTTTAACCTCCCCATCCACAACAATGGCAGGTAAAATCTCAACTCCCCCTGCCTCCATCAGGCGGCTTATTTCTTCATTGTTGACGAATTCCTGGGGGGAATTAGATAAATTGTATCGTTCTATTATGATTCCCTTTTTCTTTAGCGTGTTTAGAGCTGTCGAAATTCTAAGAAGCTCCGGATCAACCCCTACTCCACAGAGTCCTGTTGGGCAGCACATGGCTGGCTCATAAATTAACATTTTTTTCATAATAAACATCTCCTTTAATTTTTTAGTTTCAGCTCCCCTGCTGTAATCCTTCTGGCTAAATCCTTCACTTTTGCCTCAATGGTTCTAGCTGTATAAGTAAATGCCTCGGGCCCCTTACCAGAGGGGTCCTCTAATCCCCAATCCTCTTCATGTTTCGATGGCAAAAAGGGACAGGCCACATTACAGCCCATCTTTATAACAATATCCACCTCCGGCAGATCAGTGAGCAGCTTTGAAAATTGGCCTTTGTTCATATCAATACCATATCGTTCTTTAATGGTTTTTACAGCATCTTGATTAATTTGATTTCTCAGCTCTGTTCCAGCAGAATAGGACTCAAAAACCTCCGAAGCAAAGAGCTTGCCCAGTGCTTCAGCCATTTGAGATCTGCAGGAATTATGAACACAAATAAAAGCCACTTTAGGTTTCATAAATGACCTCCTTTAAAACGTCATTAAAATTTTTTTCCATCCCTCAGGTCATCACAATTCAGCTTGCTGTCCAAATAGCGCATCAACCGCTTATGATCCTTCTGACAAATTTCCAGGTTGACTATTGCTGTCTTGATGACTTCTGTAATGAAGGGATATTCCTTTAAGGTTTTTTGATTTAATTGATAATATACATATTTTGTTTGTTTGAAATTATCTAGCAGCTTAGCGTTGGTCAGCTTTATTAAATGTCTTGAGGCATTGGACTGGGTGATTTCTAATATTTCTTCAATTTCACAGACACACAATTCCCTTTCCAGGAGAATTGCCAATATCCGAAGCCTGGTTTCATCTCCCAGAGCCTTTACCCCTTGTAATAAATCCATAATTAGAATTTCCTCCTAAATAAAATATGATCATATTCACTTACAATCATATGATAACTTTTCCAATTCTGCAAGTATTTTCGAAAAAAAAATCTCTTTAAAAAGAACTGCGTTCATTTTCAAAGAGAATTGGTTATTACACCTGCTATTTTTCAAAACTGTTTAAAATACTATTCACCTTGTCCACCAGCATGGAATAGGCCACATGATTCATTCCTCCCTCGGGAATAATGATATCTGCCTTTTTTTTACTTGGCTCAACGAAGGCCTCATGCATGGGCTTTACAGTATTTAAATATTGATTAATCACTGAATCAATATCTCTGCCCCGATCATGAATGTCTCTGATCAATCTTCTGGCAAATCGGATATCTGAATCGGTATCTACAAATACTTTAATATCCATCAATTCCACCAGCTCCGGATTTTCAAATATTAAAATCCCCTCAAGGATAATTACCTTTTTAGGAGCTTCTTCTACGGTTTCCTCTAAACGTAGATGCTCAATAAAGGAATATACCGGCCTTCTAATGGCTTCAAAATTTTTAAGGCTTTTCAGCTGTTCAATCAGCAGTTGAGTATCAAAGGCATTGGGGTGATCAAAATTTAACTTTTTTCGTTCTTCATGGGAAAGATGATTAAAGGAATGGTAATAATAGTCTTGACATAGTAATAGCACATCATCCTCGAAGCCCTCTTTTAATCTCCTTGCCAGGGTGGTTTTACCCGAGCCGGTACCCCCTGCAATTCCAATTATTACTGCCTGAGTCATCCTGTAATCCTCCTATAATTGATTCTGTCGCCATCTATACTTCTCTGTCTTTAGAGGTGATATCTGATGGCTCAGTTTTGACTTATTCCTGACGCCTATTATAACATCAATTTTTATCGAAGGGAATATAATTTTAGGGAAAAAGCAGGTAATATTAAACTCCCAGAAAAAAAGCATAAAAAAACCCAAAATCCAGTGCATTATTTTAATCATGATCTGGATTTTGGGTTTTGTTTTTATTGGTGCGCTATTTTAAAAACAAGCTTAACTTCACCTTTTGTTCCGCACAGGTCAAGATCATCACAGTAGCTCATGAGTATTGGTATTCCTCTGCCATGCTCCTCCTCCCAATCTGGAAAATCGTAGCATAGCTCCCTTTGAATACCGCCACCTTCATCTTTAATAACAATTTCTACTATATTTGACTCTATTTTAACCTTCAGTGTAATTTTTTTATCTTCTATTTCCTGGTTGCCATGAAGATAACTATTGGCCAGGGCCTCCGAAACACAAAGCCTTATTCTAAATATATCTTTCGTACATTTTGAGCAGGCAGCAATAAAATCCATCGCTTCAGCCGCCATTTTTTTAATTTCAGTGGGTTTGGTAGGTATTACCTTAATAAATTCCTGCTTCATTACATTCCCACCCAACAATTATATTTTTCATGTCAGCCTGAAGCTTCATAAAAAAAACCTCCTATTAACCGATACATTTTATACTTGCCTAGGGAGTCAACTGATTCTACTTACCAATAATATACCTCTATTTTCTTATTTCAAACACCCCATTGAAAATTCATTAAAAAAAACCCTGGATTTCTCCAGGGACATTATATCTGGCTTATTTTAACTTCAGCTTTGACAATGCATCAGCCAGAGCTGTATTGATGGATTTGTCAGCCTCTTTTCTTTGCTCCCGTAGATAGCGAGTCACCTCGCCCTTGGAAGCCGTATTTTTTTCTTTCTTTTTCCTTTCATTAAAGGTAGACAGCTTTTCCCGATAACCGCATTGACATACAAAGGTTTGTCCTTCCCCTTCTCCCCTTAGCTCCAGTCGCTTGTGGCATTGTGGGCATCTGGCATTGGTCAGCCGGGCAACGGTTTTTCGATGACCGCATTCACGATCCTGACATATTAACATTTTCCCCTTTTTTCCATTGACCTCCAGCATATATTTGCCGCATTCAGGACATTTATTCCTGGTTAGGTTATCGTGTCTAAATTGCTCCTGGCTGTTTTTAATCTCCTTGACAACACTGCCGGCATAGTGCCGCATTTCTTTAACAAAGGATTCCTTTTTTAAAGCTCCCCTTGAAATTAAGCTCAGCTTTTGCTCCCACTGGGCTGTTAAAGCTGGGGACTTTAAATCTTCTGGTACCAGGTCTAAAAGCTGCTTTCCTTTGGAAGTAAGAAATATCCCCTTACCTCTTTTTTCTATTAAAAAGCTATTAAAAAGCTTATCAATAATATCGGCTCTGGTGGCAACAGTCCCAAGACCGCCCGTTTCCCCGATGGTCTTAATTAAATCTTTATCCTCTGGGGCCATGTATTTTTGAGGATTTTCCATG
The DNA here is from genome assembly GCF_054658015.1 of Alkaliphilus crotonatoxidans. Classification (NCBI taxonomy): domain Bacteria; kingdom Bacillati; phylum Bacillota; class Clostridia; order Peptostreptococcales; family Natronincolaceae; genus Alkaliphilus; species Alkaliphilus crotonatoxidans. The sequence continues at coordinate 669,887 of NZ_BAAHXS010000006.1, read as the reverse complement.
GCTGAAAGGAGCGTTCCTTCATCAAAGGGAGCAGGGGGCTTGGTTTTTCCCTCTGTTTCCAATAACGTAATAATTTTTATAGAGTCTCCCTTTTGAAGGGAGGGGAGAAGCTGCTCCTTCAATTCCTCCCTTGCCTCCTCCCAGTCTTCACTGTCCTCCAAGGCACCGTAGACTTCCTTCCAGCCCTGCTGTAATACCACCTTACCCTTAGCTACAAAATCCCCATTACCTATCTTAACCTTGATATTGGTCTGCAAATATTCAAAGGGCGGGAATAGAACTGCAAAAAAACGCTTTACCACCAGATCATATATTTTTCTCTCCCTGTCATTTAATTCTGAAAGAAATACCGATTGCTCTGTTGGAATGATGGCATGATGATCTGTCACCCTGTTATTATCAACAAAGTTTAGCTTTCCTGTCAGGGGTCTTTTAATTACCCTGGCTGCAAGATTTCGATAGGGTCCTACCCCGCAGGCCTTGATCCGATCCTTGAGGGTATCAACGATATCAGTTGTCAAGTATCGTGAATCTGTTCGAGGATAGGTTAAAAGCTTGTGTTGTTCATAAAGTCGCTGCATAATTGATAGGGTCTCCTTGGGGGAATAACCAAATAATCTATTGGCATCCCGCTGCAGCTCTGTCAAATCATATAATGGGGGGCTATCGTTCTTTTTCCGCTGTTGGGCCACCTCGGTAATGAAACCCGTTTTTCCCTTTAAAGAGGTCATTACTGTATCTCTTTTTTCTTTATTAAAGGTTTTGATATCCTTAGTTTGACTGTCTTGCCAGGTTAACTTCAGACCATTGGCCTGAGCCACAATTCCATAATAGGACCTTGGCTGAAATTGCTGAATCTCTTCCTCCCTTCTAGCTATGATGGCCAAGGTGGGAGTTTGAACCCTGCCACAGGAAAGCTGTGCATTATACTTACTTGTTAAGGCTCTGGTGGCATTGATCCCCACAAGCCAATCGGCCTCAGCCCTGGCCACAGCCGAAGCATAAAGATTTTCGTAATCCTTACCGGGCTTCAATTGTTGGAAACCATTTCGAATTGCCTTATCGGTTACCGACGAAATCCAAAGTCTTTTGATGGGCTTTTTACTCTGAACCTTTTCAATTATCCAACGGGCCACCAGTTCCCCCTCACGTCCTGCATCAGTGGCAATGACAATCTCTGAAACATCCTTTCGCTTCATCAAATGACTGACCGTATTAAACTGCTTGCCACTCTGCTTAATGACTTCCAGCTTCAGCTCCCCGGGTAAAATGGGCAGATCCTCTAGCTTCCATGATTTATATTTATGATCATATGCCTCTGGATCAGCCAGGGTTACCAAGTGACCCAGGGCCCAGGTAACAATATATTGGCTCCCCTCCAGGTATCCATTTCCTTTTTTGCTGCAATTCAATACGCTGGCAATGTCTCTTGCTACTGAGGGTTTTTCTGCTAATACCAACACTTTACTCATATTTAATCAACATTCCTTTCAAAGCTTAGTTATTTACAGTTACTATAAAAAATACGATGAATCTACTCTATTTTACCACAAAAAAACAAAGTCATCCTGATTGTGCTTCAGAAAAGACTCTGTTTCTTTTATCCGATCCCTTAGGCAACCTCTATTTTCCCCTCATCAAACAGTCTAATGAATATCTTTGTCAATTCCGGATCAAATTGCGTACCACTGTTTCCTTCCAGTTCCCCCAGGGCCTCTTTAATGCTTAAGGCCTTTCGATAGGGACGATCGGTGGTCATGGCATCGAAGGCATCAACTATAGCCAGGCATCTGCCTTCAATGGGAATGCTTTCTCCCTTAATCCCCCTTGGGTATCCTTTGCCGTCAAAACGTTCATGATGACACATGATTGCAGGAATCATTTTAACCAGATTGGGTACATGCTTAATAATGGTAATGGAAATATCCACATGCTTTTTCATGATTTCAAATTCCTCTGGGGTTAAGGGGGTTGTTTTGGTCAGAATTGCCTCAGGTACCCCTATTTTACCGATATCATGCAACAGTCCGGCACTCCTGACGATATCAATTTGTTCCTCAGTAAAGCCCGCTGCCCTTCCCAGGGCTACAGAATACCTAGAGACATTTTCCGAATGGCCATAGGTATAATGGTCTTTGGCATCAATGGTGGCGGCCAGGGCATAAATGGCTGAAAAGTAGGCAGACTTAATACTATCCTGCATTATTTCCAGCTCATCGTTATGCTGTAAAAGCTGACTTTCCTGATGCCGGGCATAGATCATACATTGGTTCCTGCCATTTTGCTTGGCGGCATACATGGCCTTGTCAGCACAATCCAGTATTTCTTCCGGGGTCGATCCGTCCCTGGGGTAACTGGCTACTCCAATACTAACAGTCAGGAACTCATTGATGTATTCAGCCGAGTAAAATTTATTTTCAACGGCCCTGCGTATAGTCTCTATCGCCTTTAAGGATTTATCGGCATCAATGTTGGGCAAAATAATGGCAAACTCCTCTCCACCGTAACGGGCAATAATATCTTCTTCCCCTGTGGCTTCCCTTAGTACCTCTGCTATTTTGGCCAGGGCCCGATCGCCCGCAGAATGGCCGTATAAGTCATTATAAAGTTTAAATAAATCCACATCAATCATTGCCACAGAAAAGGTCTTCCAGGTTTTACCTTTGATATATTGCCCCAGCACCTCGTGAAAGTACCGATGGTTATATAGCTTTGTCAGCCCATCGGTAATGGCCTGACGTTTGGCTTCCTCGTAGAGCTTAGCATTTTCAATTACCACAGCAGCATTATTGACCAGCGTAAATAAAAAATCCATTTCTCCATGGGAATAGGCTTCGCCTCCCATTTTATCAGATAAAATAATCAAACCGATCAGCGTTTCCCTTAGCTTAATGGCTACGATTAATTCTGTTTCCATTCTATATAGCTGCTTCTTTTCTGTTCGCCACAACCCCGTAAAATATGGCAGATTCTCTATTTCTGCCAGGGTTAGAAGGGATTTCCCCTGTAAAAACCATTGTATAATCGGATGATTGCCATTATATTTTATATCCTGCATCCAGTCTTCCCTGGCAGTTGGATTAAAAAGAACGTACTCGTCCTTACCCTGCCTTAGAAGCAAGTGGATTTTTCTCGGCTTCAATCCCCTTTGAAGGGCCTTCAATAAAGAATCCGTCAATTCCTCTAGGTCTAATTGATTATTGATAATTTTACTGAAATCCCTTAAAATAATTTGATGGTTCAGACTTTCCTTGTAGAACAGCCGATCAATCCATTTTTGAATGATGTCTTTAACGGGCTGAAAAACCAGCGCCAGGATCACAGCAATCACCAGGGTGGAAAACATACTTGTATCGCCCAGGAGCATAATAAAAATCTGCTGTACACCAAAAATGGCAATGATATAGGCCCCTGTTAGAGACAGTGTATAAAGGGAATAGGCCATCCCCTTTTTAACAATCAGCTTGATCTCTAAAAAGCGATACCGATAAATTGAATAGGCTATAAAAAATGCATTGAAGGTATTCAGAAGGATATCCAACGGGTAGCGGCCAAGACTTGGAAACAGGTTAAGAAGCCCCCCAAATATCATTAAGCCTGAACCCATTAATATGAGCTTCACCCTGGCAATGGGAATTTCTTTAGATTTCACCTTATTAATTATATTGATGAAGGCCAACAATAAATAGCTAAGGCTCCAAAGGGCCATAAGGGAAGCCCCTGGCCCTAAGGTATAATAAAAATAATTACGTTCTACATAGGCCTCTGCAGTAATAAAGCCGCTAAAATTCCCAATAATCAATAAAGCACCAGAAATATACCCAAAGTAGAGCTTATTTTTCTGATTAATCGTGTCTGTCAGCACCAGGGTAAAGTGATAAAAGATAACGGGCATGCTGATAAGCCCCACACAGAGAATTCGATTCCAAAACAGGGGGCCCGGCGGAAAATTGGCACGCATTACAAAGGCCCCAAAGCTCCAAACAACCATGGAAATAATGTAAAAGGCATAGTGCCGGGCAATTTTGTTCTTCCTTGACCCAATCAAAATGATTAACAAAACACAATAGCAAACAAAGCAAAGGAAGGGAATTAAAATTAAATAGGAATTGGACTCCACAGAATCACCTCACGAATTTTTAACTGCAATTAGACAATGTTTCGACTATTTCCTGACATGGGTTCATTTTGGTGATAGGCCCCTTGTACATATTTTGGTATTTTTCAAAGGTCCCCTTTGGCAGTAATGTGACTCTAAGGGGGTCCTTTCCTAAAAGCATCTGTATGTCCCGATAATCACAATCAGATTCCTGCAGGCTTTTATGGAGCCTCTCCTTTACATCTTCTCCAGCTTCAACGCCTTCCTCCAGCTCTAAATAAATATGTAATACTGGCTCTTTCTCTTCATACTGCTTACATGCCACCCAATCCTTGATTGGTATTTTGCCCAAACCCATGGCCTTATCAATGGTGGCCTTGGTAATCCTCGTAAATCCTGCCAGATCAATTACATTGGCAATTCTGTCTACAAATTTTATTTGAGGCAGGTGAATTCCATAGGCTTCATTTTGCAACGACAAACATTCAATCATGTCACCTACACGGTAACGTACAAAGGCACCACCTCTAAACTTCGTCACTACCAGTTCGTAGCGCTGACCCGGCTTGATCTCGTTAAGCAGTAGGGTTTTAGGTACAAATTCCTTATTATTAAGACTTTTAAGGGAATCCTTTTCTGGTATAAATTCCAGGAAATTCACATCAGGAAAAAAGGTAAGTCCACTGTCACCCCAGGTTTCAGTGGCTACAGTGGCAATTTCTGTGCCTCCGTAAATTTCTATGGGTCGCTTACCCCAATAATATTCAATCTTTTCTTTAAAAGCATGGGTATCGGTTCCTGCACATAGTATTCCTTTAATATCCCACAAATCCTTTGGTAAAATTGTCTCATTTTTTATATTTTTTTTGATGAATGCCCGAATTAATCTATACATCATTTTAAAATCTGCTGATAATAACGAGCCCCTTTTACCTGTTGCAGAGCCCTTGGCAAAATCCTCACCAATTTTAACTAATACACTTGAAAGCCCAAAAAATAAATCAATTCCCTTTGTCAAAGCCAGCTCAAAGCCCATTTTGTTTCTTTCCTCAAAGCTTAAGTGTTCAGCCTCTTCAATGGAAGGAAGGTATTCAAAATTAATTTCATTTTTTACCCCATAGGGTGCCAGACCTGTCAGATAGGGCAGGGGAGCCATTCCATAAAGGAATTTATCATTTTCCCTTAGCAAAAATTCTCCCTTTCGCCTGCTGGTGGCCAGTATGAGGCTGGCAATAAAGGCCTTTGTGTGCTCTTCAATCATACTTTCTGAATAAGGAGCCAGTTTAATTTCATGGGTTCCACCCTTCCATGTGGTTTTAATCCAATATTGCGGCTTTGAAGGCAGGGCAGCTTCATTTTTACTCAACAATATATCTGCATAGTCTTCATAGGTGGTTAAGGGCACCAATTGTCTGAATTCCTCTATATTTTTAGGTTTTACTCCCTCTCCCATGATTTTTTTCCCCAGCTGACAACGGGATAAAAGCTCAATTTGCTCCATTAGCAATCTTTCCTGTATAGCCATAAATTCTTGTAAGTTCAAATCTAAAAAACCACAATATTTTTCCCAAACTTTATCATAGCTTTCCTGTCGAAGCATTTCTTGCAAATTAATCATTCCTTATGCCCCCTATATATAATGTGTCTTTGCATTTCATCATGCTTTTGCGATTAGGAATTAACATAGGTGTATCTTTTATGTATTTACCGTATTCTGGAAACATTTTAGGAAAAAACATTTTCTCCTGCAAATAAACATGAAGAATATCGATGATTGTCCAGATAATTCCTGCGGGGATCAATAGAACAGCCCCAGTAGTAAAAAAGAAGAACAAAAAGACGAAACCAAACCAGAGTACACCAGGATGCCTGCACAGGGCATAGGTGCCAGTGTTTACCAGATTATGGTTATGTTCCTTTTTTCCATAGGTTTGAACAAAGGGCAGCTCTAAAAACAGTGAATACACTAATAAAGCCATGGACAATAGCCATAATATTCCCCCCATCAACCTGACTGTCATTGGTAATGTTATTTTTTCAGATACAACCGTTACCATGATGGCAGAATAGATAAGCACCCCCAGACCCAGTATTCCGAATATTTTTTTTAGCTTTCCCTGATTATTCAGGGTAAAGTAATCAAATAAAACAAAAAAGATAAAAGCAACAGCTCCTGTTAAAATATAGTACATGGAAACCCTCCTTTCAAAAATTGGTTGTAAAAATAGTATAACTTGATTAGTTACAAATTTCTACTATTTATATTGTAATGGGTTTTCATTAAATTTCTTGTCTAATTATGTCATTAAAAAATGAAATTTTTATAAATGTATGATATATTGATAAAATATAACAATTTCAAATATACAGCAATCGCAGCTTCAAAAGCAAAAACAGGATTGCGATAAACGCAATCCTGCTGAACATAAGCTTTTATTATTCTAAATCTGATAGTGCCAGAGCCAGTTGAGCCCCTAGCCTAGCATTGTTGTAGACCAATTGAATATTGGCCTCCAGGCTCTCCCCTGCGGTAATTTCCTTTACCTTTGCCAATAGAAAGGGGGTACTTTCCTTTCCCTTGACATCATTTTTCTCCATTTCCAGAAGGGCTTCTTCAATGGCCCTATTAATTTTGTCGAAATCCATTGCATAGGCTTCAGGAATGGGGTTAGCAACAACGGCTCCACCCGTCAGGCCCAAATCCCATTTTGCCTTAAGGGCACTGGCCAATTCCAATGGTGAATCAACCCGATAATCTACACCAAATCCACTTTTCCTTGTATAAAAGGCCGGCAGCTCCTCGGTTTGATACCCAATTACCGGAACTCCCTTGGTTTCAAGATATTCAAGGGTAAGGCCAATATCAAGTATTGACTTGGCCCCTGCACAAACGACAGCGACGTTGGTTTGAGCCAGCTCCTCCAGATCAGCAGAAATGTCAAAGGTTTCCTGGGCTCCACGATGAACTCCACCGATTCCGCCAGTAGCAAAAACCTTAATGCCGGCCATGGCAGCAATGATCATGGTTGAGGCCACTGTGGTGGCGCCATCCATTTTCTTTGCCACGATAAAGGGAATATCCCTTCTACTGGTTTTAATCACATTTTTTGCTTTTCCCAAATAGTCGATCTCCTCCTGTGAAAGACCAACCTTTAGCTTTCCTTCTAAAATAGCAATAGTGGCCGGAACAGCTCCCTGTTCCTTAATAATCCTTTCTACCTCCAAAGCCGTTTCTACATTTTTAGGGTAGGGCATACCATGGGAAATAATTGTAGATTCCAAAGCCACAACAGGCTTTCCGGCTTGAATAGCCTCTAAAACCGCTGGTTGAATTTCTAAATATTTTTCTAACATAATCCTATCTCCTTCATTTTTTGATTGATTGCTTCTATTGACATAAAGGGATTGATGGTATTTTCATGGGATAGGGCCAGGTTTGAGGCTGCCGCCGCCATATGTGCCCTTTCCTTTAGTTCGATTCCCTTTAAAAAACCATATACCAATGCAGCCGTAAAGGCATCCCCTGCACCGGTGGCATTTACCACCTTCACCTCTGGCAATCTCAGATGGGCTTCTGAACTGCCATCAGCATAATAAATTCCATCCTTACCAAGGGTTATGAAAATTTCTTTGACGCCTGTGTCAAGCAAATACTTGGCGGCCCTTTTTACATCGGCTAAATCTTTAATTTTAATACCGGTTAAAACCTCTGCCTCCAGGCGATTAGGCTTAACTGTATGGAACAGTCCAATAAAATCTTTAATTTTTTCAGCCTTTGCCACCGAAACAGTATCTAAAAAGAAGGCCGGTGACTTGAAATTTGAAACAATATACTCAATTGTATCTCTGGGAATATTGGTGTCAATCACAGTGACCTGGGCATTTTCAATGATGTGCCTGTTTTCCTTGATATAATCCACCGACAGTCGATCCATAATTTCCATGTCGGCAATGGCTGCCTGCATATCACCCTGGTCATCTAAAATTGAAAGATAGGTGGAGGTCCGTTGATCCTTTAAAACCAGGGCAGCCTCCATGTCAAGGCCTATTTGCCTGGCTTCCTCTAAGATTTTACTGCCGTAGAGATCCCCCCCCACCACAGTCAACAGCTTTGTCATTAAGCCCAGCTTAACCATGTTTTCAGCAATATTCCTGCCTACTCCCCCTAACGAAAGCTTGACAGACCCTGGGTTAGAATCTCTGAATCGAAAGGTCCCTCCAGGGAAGCCCTGAATATCCATATTGGCTCCCCCCACCATACATACATAGGGGTCCTCCTGTACCACATAGCCCTTTCCTTTAATATAGCCCTTTTTAATAAGATTTGTTATATGAACCGCCGCTGAAGAACGGGTAATACCTAATTCCTCTGCCAATTCCCTTTGAGAAATCAAAGGGTTCTGACGAATTAACCGTAGTATTTCCTCTTCACGATTTGTCATAGTTCACCTCCTAAGCATTTGTTTAGTTTCTAATCTTATGTTTATATTATACTGCTCCTTCACCCATATTACAACTATTTTTTCTTAAACAGGGTTTATCTGATTAACAATGATTATACAAAATATTTTTGACCAAAAAAAGGATTACCCATTAGCAGGTAATCCTCTTATCTAACTTATAGTTTATTTAATCTCTGTAGCAGCCGATAAATCGTAACGGCTGCCTGGGCCCTGGTGGCTGTTTGTCGGGGGGCAAAGGTTGTTGCATCCATTCCTGTCATCAGGCCCCGGGCTACTGCTTCATTGATTGGCTCCACCGCCCATGAAGAAATATGCTCCGTATCACTGTATTGTTTTCTGATGGCAGCCCCGTCTGTTGTAATGGGAGCAGGGTGGTAGCCTTCACTATATTTCAGGGCTCGTATCAGCATGGTGGCCATGGCCTCACGGCTGATTTGATCATCTGGATTAAAGCTTCCATCATGCCCCATCACCAGACCGGCCCTGGCTGCGGCTTCCACCTCTATTGCAAACCACTGATTGGCCTGTACGTCTTTAAATAGTCCCTGGAAAGGCTCCTGGGGCAGATTCAAGGCCCTGACCAACAAGGCTGCAAACTGGGCTCTAGTGATATTGCCATTGGGGTCAAATATATCATCGCTGATTCCCCGGGTAATATGCCTTGCAGTAGTTACCATAACTTCATCCTTCGCCCAATGGTTCATCATGTCTTGATAGATTTTTTCATAGTATAGCACTCCATAGGTGCCCAAGCTGTCAACCTCAGCAGTCATGGCTCCTTCTCGATTGATGCTGCCTCCCACATAAATCCATTGGTTGATTCTCTCGATATATTTGTATACTCCCATCAGCCTCTTATCTTTCTGGTTTACTTTATCTAAGGGGAATATCAGGGTGATAGGCTGATTAAGGGAACGATCAGGGTCAAACACTAGACTATATACATCGGTAACAGTTTGATAGCCCTGGGAACGACCGCCTTCCTTGGCCCTTAATAGGACCTCCTTATCTAATTCCTGGGCTGACATAAGGGTATTTTCAGACAAAGCTCCTGCCGGAAAATGAATTGACAGCCTTCCTTCCACCATTTCTACCAGGCCCCCATCTCGCCCTATTTCCTTACCAGCTTTAGGCGTTTCCTGCTGTCTTGACCTGCTGGTTCCCGAAGAGCCAGTGCGGGAGCTTCTGGAGTTATCAGAGCTATCAGGCTTCTCAGGCTCATCGGGTTTATTTACTTGATTGTCTAGCTGCCTTGAAGATAAATTTCCTGCAATATCTTCCGCCACCACCACAATGCTGTCCTGTTCACTGATTCCGGGAAGCTGAAGGGTATTGTCCATGGTCTCCTTTACTATGTCACCATTTACAAAGATCGTATAACCAAATAGGTCGCTGTTATCTACTTCCCATTTTAAGGTATCTCCTTCAATTCTCAGGTTACTGATTTTTAGTGGTGTTAAGTCTACCTTTACAGGGATTTTATAGGATTGGGTACTGATGGGTCGAATATGATCATAATGAATTTTTGTAATCACCTTGAAGTAGTATTGCCCCTCGGGAACTATGTTTCCTTGCTGATCCGTTCCGTCCCAGCTAAATAATGCGGGGTACTGGGTTAAGGGCGATGATGCCAATACATTTTTCCTGATTCCTTCTTCAAAGGGCTTTGTCCCGTCGGGATTAGTAAACTGACCATTGTCAAACAGCTCCTTTACCACCTGATCCTTTTCATCCACGATCACTAGCTTAAATTCTCTGGCATTTCTCAACAGGGTATAAACCGCCTGGGCACTATCCTTAAAATCGGTAAAGGGTGAAATGGCTATAGTGTCCTTTGAAAATTCCCCTTTCATATTGAAGCCCAGTCCCACCATATGCCGATAATTATCCAGCAGAAAATCAGTGGGGTAGCCTTCTATATTATATAAATTCAGCATGTCATTGTCATATAACCCTGTATATTCAGTATAGCTGTCACCTTCCCAAAAAGCAGTGTCAATGGTTTTTGGCCGATTCCAGTCGCCATAAAAGCCTGCAAAGGGAACCGATAGGGTGGGGTATTCATTTGTTAAGGACCTCAGTTCTATAAAGCCTTCAACGAAGCTCTCTGGTTCAAGATAGACCTCAGATAAATCCAACTGGAAGGTCAAAGTATTAATTTCACCAGCAGAAGCGTAGACAAGGCCTGTTACGGTATCATCATGGTCCCCGGTTGAACTAAGCAGCTTAAGCTCTGCATTCACCAAGGGCCTTGTCTTCATTGTTAAAAAGCCGTCCTGCTTGTCGTCGGTATATACCGAAGAATAGACAACATAGGGAACCGAAAGCTCCGCCTCATTAATGGTGCTTAAGTTTAATTCAAAGGTTTGAGTAACATCGTCCCTTAAGGTTACAGCCCCACTCTTTCTTGTATAATCGCCAATGCGATGATCATCAGTGATATTAGTATAAACATAGGCTGGGGTCTGTACTGCTCGGTCCAGCTTCATCAGTCCCGCCCCCTGCCTTCTCGGAGAATAGGGAAGATGACTATTATCTGGATCAAGAATAATCTCTGATGTATTCATCAACATTAATTTAATGAATTCCACCTGATCACGATTTTGAGATAGATCGAAGTGCTTTCTTAAATACTGAACCAATAGAGCTGACCCACCGGTCACATGGGGGGCGGCCATGGATGTCCCACTCATATTGGTGTATAGATCATTATTGGATAAAGACCAAACATTAGCCCCCGGTGCAGTAATTTCAGGCTTGAAGGCCAGGTCTGAGGTTAATCCCCAGGAGGTGGAGCCTGCCATTCGGGTGCGGTTTCCATTGATCTCCTCACCAAATTTGCCTGCAAATTTTACTGTTGCATTACCTGAATCAACCAGCTTATGAAGCTCAACCCCTGCTGTTCTACCCACAAAAACTGCCGGAATGGTTCCATCTTCTGGATAGGCCATGCTTAAGAGCTCGTCCCCTCCAGCAGCATTATTATAGACAATGACTCCAATGGCTCCCTGGGCCTCGGCCATGGCAATTTTTTCGACAAAGGAATAAACACCCCTTTCAACCAGGGCCACCTTGCCGGTAAAATCCTTGCCTTCATAATCTGCCTCTTCACCGCCAAAGCCTGCATATTCAATTTCTAAATCTTCTTTGTTAAAGTGAATAATGGCATTGGGTCCCGAATTGGTATATTGAGCCCGGCGATTATTTCCATATTCCATAAAATATGAGGTTACATAATCATTTTCATAGGAGGCCACCTGAATCGTATCGTACCACAGACCAGGTGAACCAACCAAGCCTATATCAGGATTTTCTGCATAGGGCGGATAGCTCCATAAGGTGGAAAAAGCTGAATTTCCTGCTGAAACTGCCACTACAACCCCCTGGTCTACTGCATAGCTGATGGCTTGATGATAGGGCCTGTCGGGGTCTAAAAAGGCCGCTGTTGATCCCAGGCTCATATTGATGACATCGGCTTCAAAGGTTACTGCGTGGAGAATACCCGCCACAATATCGTCCTCATAGGCATATTCATCGTAGTCTGAAAAGACCTTTTCGGCCAATATCTGGGCATTGGGAGCAATCCCCTTGATTCGCCCATTTCCAGCGGCGGTTCCGGCAACGTGGATACCGTGGTTAGAACGATAGCCTGTAACGTCGTTGTCCTTATCAGCCCAATCATAGCCAGTAGGCACCTTACTGTTATAATATACCTCCTCAACGTCAGTTTCTTTGGCCAATTTATTAAATTTATCCTCGGTAATCTTCACATCCACACCATCCAGATCTTCCCAATCAGTGTGGTCTGGGTCTACCCCGGAATCCAGAATGGCGATAACGGTGCCATCTCCATAAAGCCCTTCCACCTCCACAAGCTCATCTGTATTGATAATCTTCCTGCTATTGCTCATATCAAGGGTAAAGCGCTCTGCAATGTACACCTGCTTCACGTTTCTTTGTCTTTCAAGGGTAGCCACATTTTGATATTCAGTTTCGGCACTAAAGCCATAAAAGCCCTGTACAAACTGGTGCCTTGCTTCTAAATCAACAACCTGCTTTACATCTTCAATGATTCTTGACTGCTCTGACATGGTTTGATTAAGCAAATCTTTGCTCTTTAATCCATAGGGCACCGGCTTTCCATGTAATTCAACGATTATCCTTACCTGTTGGTCTGGCTCAAATTTTCTGCTGTTTTCCCCTGGAAACATCTCTTGATTCTTTCTTTCTGACAAATCAATTTCTTCAAGCAAGCCCTTTCTAGCTTCCTGAACCTGCTGTAAATAAAGTTCTGCATCTGTTTCAGCCACAGAGTCCTTCCCATAGGCCCAATTAAAACTCACCATCAACAACATAGCTACTAAAAAAACAGATATGATTCTCTTTCTCTTCACTCTAAATACCCCCTTTTATAAAATATAAAGCTGCTACCCTCCTTTAATTCAATTTCACAACAATAGTTTTAAAATTATAAATTAATATAATATTAATACATTTTTGGTTGGCATGTACATACTTTTATGGGATTATTTTGAAACAAATTCCTTCATCTATCTACTATTTTTAACAGCATTAATGAATAAAGTTCTTCTAAACAGTTGTATTCCATTTAGTCTTTAGTTTTTGACAATATCTTTCGACTAATTTTGATAGTATACCTACTACCCTCGTTATTGGAAAATAATAAGGCAAACTATTCGCCAATAACTCCCTTATCAAATAACTTATAATTGCTTATGAAAAGGTTAGGTTTCAAGCTATATTTATGTGTTATAATAGGATAAAAAGTAAGCTAGGAGGAATAACATTGGTTACCACAGTAAAAATAACGGATTCAATTCATTTTATCGGGGTAAATGATCGAGAAACCCATCTTTTTGAAAACCTATGGCCCTTAGACAAAGGGGTTTCCTATAATGCCTATTTGATAGACGATGAAAAGGTGGCGATTATTGATACCGTCAAAAATACTAAAATGGACGCCTTTTTACAAAAAATTGAAGGGCTGATTGGAGACCGGCCTGTTGATTACTTAATTATTAACCATATGGAGCCAGACCATTCCGGAGCCATTACGGCAGTAAAGGACAAATACCCCAATCTATCCATTGTAGGTAATAAAAAAACCTTTGAGATACTGGAAAACTTCTACGGAAAAATGGACAACTATTATGTCATTAATGATGAGGATGTATTGGACCTAGGGAAGCACCAGCTTCGATTTTATTTAACGCCGATGGTACACTGGCCAGAAACTATGATGACCTATGAAATAAACCATGGTCTTTTATTTTCCGGTGATGCCTTTGGGGGCTTTGGTACTCTAGACGGGGGAGTCTTTGACGATGAGGTGAACCTGGAATTTTATACCGATGAAATTAGACGCTATTATTCCAATATTGTAGGAAAATATGGAGCAATGGTACAAAAGGCCCTTAAAAAGCTAAAGGCTGCCAATATTGATATTCGAGTGGTGGCCTCTACCCATGGCCCCATTTGGCGAACCCAGCCCCAATGTATTATTGACTACTATGATCAATGGTCCAAGTGCGAAACCGAGGAGGGAGTTGTCATTGTATATGGCTCCATGTATGGTAACACCCAAAAGATGGCGGATTTCATTGCCAGAAAGCTCTCAGAAAAGGGAATAAAAAATATACGAATTTATGACGCTTCAAAAACCCACGTCTCTTATATCATCAGTGATATATGGCGATTTAAGGGTGTGATCCTGGGAAGCTGCGCCTATAATACAGGTCTTTTTCCTGCCATGGAAACGGTTATTCATAAGATTGAAAATGCTCAACTGAAGGATCGATACCTGGGGATTTTCGGTACTGCCTCCTGGAGCGGCGGCGGAGTTTCTAACCTGACAAAGTTTGCAGAAAGAATTAAATGGGAAACTGTGGGCCAAGCTGTGGAAGCAAAATCCTCTCCTAAGAAGGAAGAATTTGAGCTATGCCAGCAGATGGCAGCAGAAATGGCCGATAGGCTCCTTGCAGACAGAAAATAAAAAAGGAAGGCTTTCTGGTAACTACCCGGAAAGCCTTCCTTTTTTTCATATATTCTATTCCATAACCTCTCCATTATCAATTACAATTTGCTCTTCCAATACATAAGCATTGTTCATCTCTGCTACCGTTTTGAAAAATTGAAGAGGTACATAGGTCATTCCTTCCACCAGCTCAGGAGCTGATTCCAGCTCCTGAGCAGTATCCTGCTTAGTATAGGTGCTGTCACCTATTTTTAAGGTAATGTCATCACTCAGAACCACTTTTTGCTCTTTTTCATTCCAGCTTACCTCAAAATCTAAAGCTTCGGCTATGGCCCTCAGGGGAACCATCACAGTCCCCTTTTCATTGGCATAGGCCTTAGGTGCCTCTATCTGTTGATCTTCAACAATAATATCCATTGTAGAAACATCCCACAATAAATCCTGTTCATCCTCCAAATCCTCTACAGGTGCCTCGATATCCTCATTCATTACCACAATTTTGCTGGGGCTGGTTTGGGCCGGCAGGCTTTTGGTTGTGGCTCCATAGAATACAATCAATTTTCTATTTTGAAGCTCACCCTCAAAGGCCTCCCCCTCCTGGGTAATTATTTTAGTATCTTCAGCAATATTCAGCTTTAATGATTGATCCCGGCTCAATAGATCTTGATCGAAAAGATCGGCCTTGATATTTACCTTTTCATCCTGAAAGTCAACGGAAACAATTTTCGCATTATACTGAGCAGGATAAATCATTAGCATTGGTGCATCGGTTTCGTAATAGCCCGTTACTTCAGCACCCAGAGTAATTTTATTGTCATTAATATAGTAGGTATCCTCGGATACAATTAAATTTGCCTGCTGCCCGTCTTCATTTTCCAATAGTACAAACCGGGCCCCTTTTACACCTTCAAAGTCCCTTATTTCCTTTACAGTCCCCGTAAAACTGCTGTAATAGCTATATACTGATTCACTTAGCTCAATGCTAATGGGCATAGCATTTATTATTTTTGCTTGATCATCATTGGCTGGCAAGATTTCTAATTGATTTCCCAGGGCTGCAAAGCTTGAAAAGGGTAAAATTGCCACCAGTGAAGCCCCTGCAATGATTCTTTTTAGTTTCATAGATTGTTCCTCCTTGTTGTTTATTCTCAGTTTATTAGACTGAGACAGGAGGAAATAAGTTCCCATTAATCAAGATATTTAATTATTTTTCTTCTGCTTCCGTAATTAAGTCCTTGATTAATGCACCGGGAGGAACAATCGGAAATACCATTTCATCACGATCAATTTCACAGTTAATTACCACTGGCCCCTCGGCCTCCATGGCTTCCCTTAAAACCGATTCAACCTCTTGCGGCTTTGTAATTTGTAGGCCCTTGGCACCAAAGGCTTCTGCCAGCATGGGGATATTAGTTGCCTGCTCAAGGCTTGTTTGGGAATAACGGTTTTCGAAGAACAGGCTTTGCCATTGTCTTACCATACCTAGAACATGGTTGTTCAGCACCACAACAATGATGGGCAGCCGATATTTCACAGCGGTGGACAGTTCATTACAGTTCATATGAAAGGAACCATCGCCTGCAATGTTAAATACCCTTTTATGGGGCTGGGCCAGCTTCACACCGATGGCAGCCCCCAGACCAAAGCCCATGGTTCCCAGCCCCCCTGGGGTAATAAAGCTGCGGGGCTCGGTATAATCAAAGTATTGGGCGGCCCATATTTGATTCTGCCCCACCTCAGTGGTAATGATGGCCTTTCCCTGGGTTAGCTCATGGATTTTCTCAATAATATATTGAGGCCTTAATACCCCATTCTGACCATAGCTTAGGGGATACTGGCTTTTCCATTGCTGAATTTGATCAATCCATTCCCTTGACCTGACGGGAATGACCCCTTCCCTAATACGATTGAGTATTTCCTTAATCGGGCCGATTAGAGAGAGTCGTGTTCTGATATTCTTATTGGTTTCAGCCGGGTCGATGTCAATATGAATAATCTCAGCCCTGGGGGCAAAGCCTGATACATTGCTGATGACCCGATCGCTGAATCTGGTACCCACCGCAATTAAAAGATCACATTCTGTTACTGCCAAATTGGAGGCCTTTGTACCATGCATTCCCACCATCCCCGTATGAAGAGGATGGTTCCCTGGAAAGCCCCCCAAGCCCATTAAGCTGGAGGTCAGGGGTGCTTGAATTAATTCCACCAGCTCCTTTAATTCTTTGCTGGACTGCGATCGAATGACCCCACCGCCAATATAAAACAAGGGTCTTTGGGCTTTATTAATCATCTCCAGGGCCTGATCTATATCAGTTGGGTTATACCGAGCCGCTCCCTCGGCTATTGTATTGGGGCTTTCATACTCATAATTAGTGCTTTGGGCTGTTATATTCTTCGGTATATCAATTAAAACAGGCCCCGGCCTTCCCTCCTGGGCAATGTAAAAGGCCCTTCGCATAGTGGCTGCCAGCTCGTCAATATTTTTAACAATAAAATTATGCTTGGTAATTGGCATGGTAATTCCCGTAATATCCACTTCTTGAAAGCTGTCCTTTCCCAGAAGGGATTGGGCAACATTACCCGTAATGGCCACCAGGGGAATGGAATCTAAAAAGGCCGTAGCAATTCCTGTTACAAGATTAGTAGCCCCAGGGCCAGAGGTGGCTAAACAGACCCCTACCTTCCCGGTGGCCCTGGCATAGCCATCGGCGGCATGGGCCGCCCCTTGCTCATGGGCGGTTAAAATGTGCCTGATTTCCCCTTCACGGTAAAGGGCATCATAGATATGAATAACAGCTCCCCCGGGAAAACCGAATATGGTATCTACTTTTTGCTCCTTAAGGCATTCTATAATAATTTCAGCACCAGTCAGTTCCATTCTTTTACCTCCTCGTTCTATTTCAACACAGCTCCCGTAGTAGCTGAAGTTACCAGCTTTGCATAGCGGGCCAAATACCCTGTTGTTACCTTAGGCTTTGGCGGCTGCCATTGGGCTTTACGTTCCTTTAGCACTTCTTCCTTCACCAGCAGCTCCAGGGTTCCCTTTACCATATCGATTTGAATGAGATCCCCCTCCTCAATCAGGGCAATGGGCCCTCCCTCTGCGGCCTCTGGAGAAACATGGCCGATGGAGGCACCCCTGGTGGCTCCGCTAAAGCGCCCATCGGTAATTAAGGCCACGGTGGAATCCAGTCCCATCCCCGCCAGAGCAGAGGTGGGGCTGAGCATTTCCCGCATCCCCGGGCCTCCCTTGGGACCCTCATATCGAATGACCACCACATCACCAGGCTTAATATGTCCCCATAAGATGGCTTCGATCACCGCTTCTTCAGAATCATATACCCTGGCAGGCCCTCGATGCCGAAGCATCTCCTTTGCTACGGCAGAACGCTTCACCACACATCCTTGGGGAGCCAGGTTCCCCTTCAGTACCGCAATTCCTCCCGTTGGACTATAGGGCCTTTCAATGGGTCTGATCACCTCTTGATTCTGATTCTCGGCCCCCTGTACATTTTCCTTCAGGGTACCGGACACGGTTACTGTATCCAAATACAGCAGCTCCTTTTTCGACAGCTCCTTCATCACCGCCTGTATGCCCCCAGCAAAATAAAGGTCTTCTATATGGTGCTGCCCTGCCGGAGCCAGCTTACACAAATTGGGGGTACGACTGCTAATTTTATTGGCAATTTCCAAATTCAGTAGAACCTCGGCCTCATGGGCAATGGCCGGTAAATGCAGCATACTATTGGTGCTGCAGCCCAGGGCCATATCGACGGTTAAGGCATTTTCAAAGGCCTTCCCGGTCATAATATCCCTGGGGCAAAGATTTTTTTCCAAGAGCCCCATAATGGTCATACCGGCCTTTTTAGCCAATCGAAGCCGCTCGGCAAAAACAGCAGGTATGGTTCCATTTCCCGGCAGGCCCATTCCCAGCACCTCGGTCAGGCAATTCATGCTGTTGGCCGTATACATACCTGAACAGGAGCCACAACCCGGGCATGTTTTTTCCTCATATTCATATAATTCTTCCTCTGACATTTTACCCGACTTTACTGCACCAACGGCTTCAAATATATTGGAAAGGCTGACAGAGCGATTCCCCACCCTGCCTGCCATCATAGGGCCGCCGCTAACCACCACAGTAGGAATATTAATACGGGCCGCCGCCATCAGCATCCCCGGAACCACCTTATCACAGTTGGGAATCATCACCAAACCGTCGAAGCCATGGGCCATGGTCAACGATTCCACGGAATCTGCAATCAGCTCCCGGGAAGCCAGGGAATATTTCATCCCCAGATGCCCCATGGCAATCCCATCGCAAACCCCAATTGTTGAAAATTCAATGGGAGTTCCTCCTGCCAGGCGAATTCCAGCCTTCACCGCCTCGGCAATTTTGTCCAGGTTGGTATGGCCTGGTATAATTTCATTTTTCGAGTTGGCAACCCCAATTAAGGGTCGATTTAATTCTTCGTCGATATAACCCATGGCCTTGAATAAAGAACGATGGGGGGCCCGTTCCACCCCCGCCTTTACCCGGTTACTCCTCATTTTACTCACTCCTTTAAGGCTGCTGTCACCAGTTCACCCATTTCTCTGGTTCCTACCAATGTATTGTCTTCACTGAATATATCTCCGGTACGATATCCCTTTTCCAACACCCTGGTAACGGCCCCTTCAATTGCTGCAGCCTCGGCCTCTAAATTGAAGGAAAGCCTTAGCATCATGGCAGTCGATAAAATAGTCGCCAGGGGATTAGCCTTATTTTGCCCTGCAATATCAGGGGCAGAGCCATGAATCGGCTCGTACATTCCAAAATTCCCTGTTCCCAGGCTGGCGGAAGGCAGCATTCCGATGGAGCCGGTAATCATACTGGCCTCATCCGACAGAATATCGCCAAACATGTTGGTTGTAACAATAACATCAAACTGCTTCGGATTCCTCACCAGCTGCATAGCCCCATTGTCTACGTACATATGGTCCAGGGTAACCTCTGGGTATTCTTTAGCAAGCTCAACTATGGTTTTACGCCATAGCCTGGAGCTTTCCAATACATTGGCCTTGTCAACACTGGTGACTCTTTTGTTTCGCTTCAGTGCCATCTCAAAGGCCCTTCGGCCAATTCTCTCTACCTCCTTTACACTGTAGGCTTCGGTATCATAGGCCACTTCTCCCTTTTCCTGATGATTTTTATAGCCCCTTTCCCCAAAGTAAATACCACCGGTTAGCTCCCGTACTACGCACAGGTCAACGCCCCCCTGTATAATAGAATCCTTTAAGGGACTGGCCGCCGCCAGGGTTTGATGCAGTACAACAGGTCTAATATTGGCATAAAGTCCCAGGCTCTTTCTAAGGCCCAAGAGGGCGGCCTCGGGCCTGAGATGACCGGGAAGGGTATCCCACCTTTCTCCTCCTACCGCCCCCAACAGCACCGCATCGCTGTTTTGACAGGCCGTCAGCGAAGCTTCCGGTAAAGGAGTTCCCTCCTGATCATAGGCACAGCCCCCCACCATCACCTCTTGATATTCAAAATTATGTTGATAAAGCTCCCCAATTTCATTAAGGACCCCCAAAGCGGCCTCAACCACCTCCGGCCCAATGCCGTCTCCAGGTATTACTGCAATTTTATATTTCATCTGACACTCCCCCTATTCAATTATCTTCCATTGGCTTTATGAATTTAAGCTGTCTTGAATGGCATGAATCAATCCGTTCTTCTCAATAATACGCTGAATAAAAACTGGAAAGGCCTGGGCCCGATAAGATTCATCCTTTGTATGGTTGTAAATCTCTCCCTGCTGAAAATCCACCTCGATCACATCTCCGGCTTCAATTTTCGATACCGCATCATCACACTCTAAAATGGGCAAGCCAATATTAATGGCATTCCGATAAAAAATTCTAGCAAAGGTGGAAGCAATGACGCAGGAAACCCCGGCGGTTTTAATGGCAAGGGGAGCATGCTCCCGAGAGGAGCCGCATCCAAAGTTTTTACCCGCCACAATCACATCACCCTTTTCTACCCGGGCAGCAAATTCGGCATCAATATCCTCCATACAATGGCTGGCCAGCTCGGCAGGGTCCGATGTATTCAAATATCTTGCCGGAATAATCACATCCGTATCAACATTGTTTCCGTATTTAAAAACCCTTCCTTTTACCTTCATGGTTTTACCTCCTTTATGCCACGTCTTCCGGGCTTGTTATTTTTCCTGTCAGGGCTGTTGCCGCCGCCACTGCGGGGCTGGCTAAATAAACCTCTGATTCCGGATGCCCCATTCTGCCGACAAAGTTCCGGTTGGTGGTGGCCAAGGCCCTTTCACCTTTAGCTAGAATCCCCATATGGCCCCCCAGACATGGCCCGCAGGTGGGGGTACTGACCACAGCACCGGCCTTAATAAAGGTTTCCACCAGCCCCTCATGAATCGCCTGTAAATATACCTTCTGGGTAACAGGAAAAATAATCAACCGCATTCCCTTCGCCACCTTTTTGCCCTTCAAAATCTCTGCGGCTACCCGTAGATCTTCTATTCTCCCATTGGTGCAGGAGCCAATGACCACTTGGTCAATTTTAACCTCCCCCACCATCTCAATAGGTCGGGTATTATCTGGCAAATGGGGAAAGGCCACAGTGGGGGAAAGGGTACTTAAATCAATTTCATAGGTGGCTTCATAGACAGCATCCTGATCGGCCTCATAAACCACCGGCTTCCGGCTGGAATGCTCCCCGACATAGTTTAAGGTCAATTGATCCACCGGGAAAATCCCATTTTTGGCCCCGGCTTCAATGGCCATATTGGCCATGGAGAACCGGTCATCCATGGAAAGGTGCTTAATCCCTTCACCTGTAAATTCCATGGATTTATACAGGGCTCCATCCACTCCAATCAAGCCAATGATATGAAGAATGACATCCTTACCGCTTACCCATTTTTTAGGCTTACCCCTTAAGACAAACCGCAGAGCCTGGGGAACCTTAAACCAGCATTTCCCTGTGGCCATGCCTGCAGCCATATCGGTACTGCCTATGCCCGTAGAAAAGGCCCCCAGGGCACCATAGGTGCAGGTGTGGGAATCAGCCCCGATGACCACATCCCCCGAAACCACCAGGCCCTTTTCTGGAATTAAGCCATGCTCTATTCCCATTTCACCGATTTCAAAATAATTTTCGATCTGAAGATCATGGGCAAATTCTCGAATCAGCTTGCATTGCTCTGCCGACTTAATATCCTTGTTGGGGGTAAAATGGTCTGGTACAATGGCAACCTTGCCTTTGTCAAATACCTCCTGAACCCCAATCCTTTCAAATTCCTTTACCGCCACCGGGGCAGTAATATCATTTCCTAAAACTAAATCAAGCTCGGCCTCAATTAATTGGCCCGGTGTTACTTGATCCAGGCCGGCATGGGCGGCTAATATTTTTTGTGTCATGGTCATTCCCATTATTTTCGTCCTCCTATCTCTTTGCAAAAATCTGAGCTATATATAGGCCCTGGCCTTTTTTTCTATCTCCTTTAACAGCTTGTATTCAATGGAATCCACCAGGGCAATCCAGCTGGCCTCGATAATATCTGTCGAAACCCCCACTGTACTCCAGACCTCCCGGCCGTCAGTAGACTCGATCAATACACGAACCTTGGCACCGGTGGCAGCCTCGGTATTGACCACCCGAACCTTGTAATCGGTCAAGTAGACCTCCTTCAGCTGGGGGTAAAAGATCTCCAGGGCCTTTCTAAGGGCCTTATCCAGGGCGTTGACGGGGCCATTCCCCTCTGCCACCGACATTTCATCCTTTCCCTCTACATTGATCTTCACCATGGCAGAGGAATTGTTTTCACCCAGGGGAGGCTGCTCTCCAATGATTTTGTAATGCTTCAGCTCAAAGAAGGGCTTATATTTCCCCAGGTGCTTTCTTATTAAAAGATCAAAGGTGCTCTCTGCCCCTTCAAATTGATAGCCCTCATGCTCCAGTTCCTTTAACCGCTCCATTAGCTGCTGGGTTTCAGGGGAATTTTTATGAAGTGTAGGATTCAGACGCTTTAGCTTTGATAGTATGGTGTTTTTGCCTGATACCTCTGACATTAAAAACCTTCTCTGGTTCCCCACCCGTTCAGGATCAATGTGCTCAAAGGAATGGGGTGCCTTCATGACACCGTCAATATGCATTCCTCCCTTGTGGGCAAAGGCACTGTGGCCTATATAGGCCTCCCGCTCATTTGTATTTAGATTTGAAATTTCCGCCACCAGTCTTGCAGTGCTGGTTAAGTTCTGCATTTGATTCTCTGGAATACATCGGTAGCCTTTTTTTAGCTGTAAGTTTCCAATAATCGTACTCAGGTTGGCATTACCGCAGCGTTCCCCTACGCCAATATAGGTTCCCTGGACCTGGGTGGCCCCCGCCTCAACGGCCATAATACTGTTGGCCACTGCCATGCCTCCATCATTATGGCAATGAATTCCGATTTTAGTCTGAAGGGTTTGTAATACTGTACTGGTTATTTCCGCCACCTCCGAGGGAAAGGCCCCCCCATTGGTCTCGCACAATACCAGCCAATCGGCTCCCCCTGCCACTGCCGCCCGAAGGGCCTGTAGGGCATATTGGGTATTGGCCTTGTATCCATCGAAAAAATGCTCTGCATCAAAAATAACCTCTTTGCCCTGTTCCTTAAAAAAAGCCACGGTCTCTTGAATCATCCTGAGGTTTTCCTCCAGGGTGGTTTTAATGATCTTTTCTACATGAAAATCCCACGTCTTTCCAAAGATGGCCACCACCTGGGTTTTGGCCTCTAAAAGGGATAATACATTGCTGTCTTCCTTCACCTTTACCCCGGCCCGGCGGGTACTGCCAAAGGCCACCAGGCGGCTGTTTTTCAGTCTTAATTTTTCAGCCCTTTCAAAGAAGGCTAAATCCTTGGGGTTAGAACCGGGATTCCCTGCCTCTATATAGGAAACCCCCAGGGCATCCAGGGCCAGGGTAATTCTAATTTTATCCTCTACAGAGTAGGAAACTCCCTCGGCCTGGGCCCCATCCCTCAAGGTAGAATCAAATATCTCGATTTTCTTACATAAGTCTGCTTTCATCCAGCATCCCTTTCTCTCCCCAGTGATAAATCACTAAATAATTTATTTATAGCATTAAGATAGGCTTTAATACTGGCCTCCACAATATCTGTACTCACGCCTCTGCCTCTGTAGCTATTCTGACCATCAGAGATTTTCACCACAGCATCCCCCAGGGCATCCTCCCCTTCGGTAACGGATTGCAGGGAATAGTCCTCAAGGGTATAATCGTGGCCCAATATGGAATCAATGGCCTTAAAGGCTGCGTCCACAGGGCCATAGCCCCGGGCCACCTCCTCCAGCTCGACCCCATCCTTCAATAGCTTGATGTTGGCGGTGGAGGTAATCACATTACCACAGTTAATCACAAATTCCTTCAACTGGTAGATCTCTTTAATTTCCATGGCCTTTTCCTCCACCAGGGCCTCTAAATCCCTGTCATCTACCAGCTTTTTACGATCAGCCAAAAGCTTAAATTCCTGAAATATGCTGTCTAGCTTTTCCTTTGTCAGGGTATAGCCCAAACTGACCAGGCGATCCTCAACGGCATGGCGACCCGAATGCTTTCCCAGCACCAGCTTGTTTTTCGATAAACCGATGGAGTCAGGAGTCATAATTTCGTAGGTGCTTTTATTGGCTAAAACCCCATGCTGATGAATACCCGACTCATGGGCAAAGGCATTTTCCCCTACAATAGCCTTATTGGCCTGAACCCTCATACCCGTTACCCTGCTGATTAAGCGGCTGGCAGGGTAAATCTGCTTTGTATCGATTCCTGTGGTAAATTGGTAAAGATCCTTTCTGGTTTGAATTGCCATAACAATCTCTTCCATGGCTGCATTGCCAGCCCTTTCACCGATTCCGTTGATGGTACATTCCACCTGGCCAGCCCCTGCCTCCAAGGCCGCCAGGGTATTGGCCACCGCCAGACCTAAGTCATTATGGCAATGAACCGAAATTTCTGCTTGATCAATGTTAGGTACATTTTCTTTAATGCCTTTAATTAACCGATAAAACTCCTCTGGGGTGGTGTAGCCCACGGTGTCAGGTATATTGATAACCGTCGCCCCGGCCCGAATCACCCCTTCAAAAACCCTATACAGGAAGTCGGGGTCGCTGCGGGTTGCATCCTCAGCCGAAAACTCCACATCGCTTAAGTAGGCTTTAGCGTATTTGACCATTTTAGTTGCCTGCTCAAGCACCGCTTCGGGGCTTAGTTTTAATTTATATTTCATATGAATATCCGAGGTGGCCAGAAAGGTATGAATCCTTGGTCTCTGGCTATGCTTCACAGCCTCATAGGCCCTGTCTATATCCTTGGGCAAGGCCCTGGCAAGACTGGCCACCACAGCATTTTTCACCTGCCCGGCAATGGCCTGAACTGCTTCAAAATCCCCGGGCGATGCAATGGCAAAGCCGGCTTCAATGACATCAACCCCCATTTCATCCAGCTGCCTGGCCACCTCCAGCTTCTCCTTTAGGTTCATGCTACAGCCCGGCGACTGTTCTCCATCCCTCAAGGTTGTATCAAATATTTTAATGGTTTTTGACATGAACATCCCCCTTTATATAGCCTTATTTCTGGTTCCAATTCATCATTTTTCTCAATTCCTTACCCACAACTTCAATTTGGTGGTTTTGCTCCATCCTTCTCCTTGCGTTAAAGGATGGCCGGTTGGCTTTGTTTTCCAGTATCCAGTTCTTTGCAAAGGTACCCTCCTGTACCTCCTTCAATACCTGCTTCATTTCACGGCGGGTTTCTTCTGTAATAAGGCGTTTTCCTACGGAATAATCACCATATTCTGCCGTATCACTGATGGAATACCGCATATAGCTTAGACCACCCTGATTAATCATATCTACAATCAGCTTCATTTCATGCAGGCATTCAAAATATGCACTTTCTGGCTGATACCCGGCTTCTACCAACACCTCGAAACCCATCTTCATCAGCTCTGTAACGCCTCCGCAGAGCACGGCCTGCTCACCAAAGAGATCCGTCTCGGTTTCCTCCTTGAAGGTGGTTTCCAATATACCGGCTCGGCTTCCTCCAATACCGGCGGCATAGGCCAGGGCAACCTCCAGGGTGTCGCCGGTTACATCCTGCTCTACTGCCACCAAACAGGGTACACCCTTTCCTTCCTGGAACTGACTTCTAACGGTATGACCGGGACCCTTGGGTGCCACCATAAAGACATTGACATCCTCGGGAGGCTGAATTTGTCCGTAGTGAATATTAAAGCCATGGGCAAACATTAAATACTTACCTGCCTTCAGATGAGGTGCAATGCTTTCTTCATAAAGCTGGGGCTGCTTTTCGTCATTGATTAGAATAACAATGACATCGGCCTGGGCTGCCGCCTCTGAAGCCACTGCCACAGAAAGGCCAGCCTTCTGGGCCAGGGCCCAGGATTTACTTCCCTCATAAAGGCCCACCACCACATCTACACCTGAATCCTTTAAATTTAAGGCATGGGCATGGCCCTGGCTGCCATAGCCAATGACCGCAACTTTTTTGTCCTTTAATCGTGCTAGATTACAGTCCTTCTCATAAAATAACTTTGCCATTTTAAAAATCCTCCTCTAAACTTTTTGATTTTTATTGAGATGAATCTTATGATTCAGTAGCTCCAAAGCGGCCCAGGGCCGTCAGCCCGGTTGTAACCATTTCTTCAATGCCATAGCCTTTCATGAGGGCTACGAAGGCAGTTGTTTTTTCCGGGTCACCCGTCAGCTCAAGGGTCATGGTTTGAGTTGATACATCGATGATTTTGCCCCGAAAGATTTCCACAATCTCCTTCACGCTGGATCTTTCAGCATCGGTAGCTCGAACCTTTACTAAAATCAATTCTCGGTAGACCGATTGGGCCGGCTTCAGGTCAATGATCTTGACAACCTCCACCAGCTTAGCCAGCTGTTTTCTAAGCTGATCTAAAAATTCGTCATCTCCCCTGGTTACAATGGTCATTCTCGAAAATGCTGGATTTTCTGTCTCCCCCACCGAGAGGCTGTCAATATTATAGCCCCTTCTGCTGAATAAGCCGGCCACTCTTCTCAGTACCCCCGACTGGTTTTCCACCAGAACGGAAAGCACATGCTTTTCCATGGAAATCCCTCCCTGTTATACTTGAATTTTTGTATAAAAAAACCCCGTCGCTGCAAATATTGCCTTTGCAGGGACGAGGATATTATCCACGCGTTACCACCCTTATTGTTTCTACTACAAGAAACCACTCCATTAGGTTCTATCAAACCCTTCGTCTATAACGGGACTTCCCGTTTATCCCTACTATATCTTTCGGAATAACTCCTCAGGAGTGATTCGAGTTTACCACAGTATCGGTTTTCACCAGCCACCGACTCTCTGAAACTGCTTCTGTAAATCTCCGATCTCCCTCAATGGATTTAAAAAATATTCTGTTAATTATATTGTATACCATCTTAACAAGGTTTTTCTTAAATGTCAATATAACTTTTTAAAAAATTTTTAGAATTTTGAAATCCAATTATTGAGAGGGTTCATCGGCTAAGAATTCCAGCGCCATGGAGTTAATACAAAATCGTTGACCTGTCGATACCGTTTCATCGTGAAATAGATGGCCGAGATGGCCGCCACAGCTGGTACAATGAACGGCGGTTCTGGTTGGATTAAAGGAATAGTCTATGGTTAAACCAATTTTTTCTTCAGATATCACCTTACTAAAGCTGGGCCAGCCTGTTCCGGCATCGAATTTATCCCTTGAACTGAAAATTTCTGTACTGCAGCCCTTACAGCAATAGATCCCCGTTTCCTTAAGCTCATAAAGTTCACTGCTAAAGGGCCTTTCCCTGCCTCCCTTTCTCAAAACAAAAAACGATTGCATCGGAAGAACCCTTCGCCATTCCTCCTCTGACTGTTTCATATGGAAGGCCATATCACTGTTTTCAATATGATTGTGTTTATTTCGTTTATTGCGTGCATTAATAAAAATGATAATTCTTAAAAAAATAAAGATACCAATTAAATAAAATATGTTTATCATTTTCATCACCCTAAATTAACTTAATTTGCCTTAGCCTTAATAATACAAGATTTTGCTTAATTATTAAATAAATGTGTTTGATAAATAACAAATTTATTTACTGATGGTAACAAATAAAAAAAGACCCAAGGTTTTGATAGGGTCTTCTTTATTATTTCTATTTAGCGTTTCTTTTTTGAAAATGATTTTCCCTTGGCACCAGACTTCTTAGTGCTTCTACCCTTCTCCTTTTCCATGGGCCTGCTTCTGTTATTTCTATATTTCTCTTGCTTATTGGAATTCTTAGGCTTTGTTGCTTTAGCTGACTGCAGCTTTTTCTTTCCCTCTTGTAATATCCATTCCTGGGTGTCGGGATTCTCTACCTTGACTTTTCTTTTATCAATGGCCATTCTAATTCCCTTTTCAATCAGCATCAAGGTATCACGATCCTTTGGTGAAACAAAGGTAACGGCCATCCCCATTTGGCCGGCTCTGCCGGTTCTGCCGATACGATGTATGTAGTCTTCCGTATCCTGGGGAATATCATAATTAAACACATGGGTTATACCCTCAATGTCCAGTCCCCTGGCGGCCACATCGGTGGCCACCAAAAACTGTAGCTTAGCACTTCTAAAGGCCTTCATTACCTTTTCCCGCTTTGCCTGGGTTAAATCTCCATGAAGCTCGTCAGTCTTGTAGCCATTACGCCCAAGGGCCTCATTTA
The DNA here is from genome assembly GCF_054658015.1 of Alkaliphilus crotonatoxidans. Taxonomy (NCBI): domain Bacteria; kingdom Bacillati; phylum Bacillota; class Clostridia; order Peptostreptococcales; family Natronincolaceae; genus Alkaliphilus; species Alkaliphilus crotonatoxidans. The sequence goes on along the minus strand of NZ_BAAHXS010000006.1, from coordinate 641,545 downwards.
AAGCCTTGGCCCGTCGTTTTGTACGGCAAAAAATAATGGCCATGAAGGGACGGTATTCCTCAAGGGCAGCAATTAAGGACGCCTGCTTTCCCCGATCGGTGGTTTCAATAACAAGCTGTTTGATTTCCCTTAAAGTAATATCCTCACCCTTAACCTGTATTTGAACTGGTTCATTCATATATTGGACAGCCAGGGAACGGATTTCCCGAGGCATAGTAGCAGAGAAAAACATGGTTTGTCGATCTACCGGCGTCTGTTTAATTATGCTCTCTACGTCATTGATAAATCCCATATGCAGCATTTGATCCGCCTCATCCAATACCAGCATTTTAAGGTGTTTAATATTAATGGTCTGTCGTCGAAGATGATCCAGCAGCCTTCCTGGTGTACAAATGACCATATGAATGTTTCCCTTAAGTCTTCTAATCTGCTGTTCAACATCCTGTCCGCCGTAGGCAGCCAAAAGATTTACTGCCTTAGCAGCTGTCAGCTTTCGGGCCTCGGCGGTGATTTGTATGGCCAATTCCCTGGTGGGTGTAATGATTAATGCCTGAACATCATCCTTAGTTAAATCAATTTGTTCAAAAATTGGCAGCACAAAGGCCAGGGTTTTACCTGTACCGGTTTGGGCCTGGGCAATCACATCCTTTCCCCGCAGCAATTCCGGAATAACCTGGGTTTGAATGGGGGTAGGGTCTGTAATGCCATTCTCCTTTAGCACTTCGACCATTTCAGCCTTTATTCCTAAATCTAAAAAATCTTGCTTCATAGTTTTAAAATACCTTCCTGTTTTTTAATATTATGTTCCTTTATTTAACAATCCATTCTGTCATTTTATCACAGCCCTTGACAAATAGCAAAGACTTCCTGATCAGGAGGGCACTATAAAAAAATAAGCAACTAGTTTTTTGCCAAGCTGCTTTTTTGAACTTATTAAATTATACTGAATATGTCATAATCATTCCCATTATAGAGGTTATAATCAAAAAATCCTAAAAAAATTAAGTATTATTTAACCTCAATAACAGCCTGTATCCTTTTTAGCCTTTCCTCCACCTCTATATCTCCTTCTATTCTAAGTACCTTACAATTTAACTTGTTTAACCAATGGTCGTGCAGCTTCTTACTCCTGATATTTAAGTCTCCCCCATCATACCTTGATGCCCATTCTATAAATTTTAAGTGGTTTTCGTATTGCTTTCCGCCAGGATTAATTTCTCGTCCATACCTAGTCTTTTCTCGCTCCATTAGCCTGACCATTCTGATTTCCTCTGGTATCCATAAAAATATTACCAGATCAAAATAGGGGATAAATACATCTCCCCAGCCACATAGGGAACCCGACAGCACCCATTTTTCCGTATTCTTTAATTGTTCGCCTAAGAGCTTTACTCGTTCTCCTACTTCACGTATTTGCCTGTAGGGTGGTTCAGTTTTAATCCAAAAGAAATCATCGGTATCAAAATGTCTATAGCTTAGCTCCTGGCACATTCTTTCTGCCAAGGTGGTTGTTCCTGAACCCGAAGCCCCCAAGATATGAATTCGATTCATCTACTTATACAGCTCCTTTATCGTTTCAGTGTTAAAGGGATAGCAGCATTGAGAACTAACTATCTTTTATCTTTTTTTCTGTCATTGAAAATTTCAGCTGCAATTAGAACAAGTAAATAAATTACTATTGTTCGTAATAATATACGAATAAAATCCGCTTGAAAGGTATGGGTTGAAAATCTGAAGCCCTTAAAACTAATTTGGGCTACAATATATGAGCCTGCCAGGTAAACTACTTTTATAACACAATTCCGTGCTGTTTCTCTGTTTTTCAATAACAACCATGCTATAAAAAACACTGCTAAAATAAAGATAGCAAATAAAAAATAATAAGATAACGTCAATCTTGGTAATATAATTTCAGTTTCCATGCCTTACCCCTCCTTAAATATTAGAATTTCTTACTATAGAAAGCCAGTAAACTGCTTTTCACTGTATAAAGTCAACTCTATTTCAATCTATATTCTTTATATACAGCATTATATTCTCAATTCTTGAGCCGCTTATAACCAAGGAATAGAAGGTAAATGATCCCCCCCAATACAATCAAATTTAATTGCTGAAATAATAAACCAAAGGTTATTTAAAACATTTTTAAACCTTCTGAAAACAAATCTAAAGCAAATACATAATACTATATATGCTTTAAACAAATAGAGCTGTTTTTTATGGATTCCCTCATGTTTCTATTCTCGATATTTTTTCTGTTTCCTTCAATATTTTCTATAATTCAACAGATGGTTTTTGGAGAAATATTTAAAATCAGAAAAATTACAGCCCCCTAAAGTATTTTAGGAGGCTGCTTGTTTAGCTATCTTAAATTATTTTTCTGTTGCGGCACTTTCACCAGCAATTTTTCCAAATACCATTATATCAGCAATTGCATTTCCGCCCAGGCGATTACCCGCATGGATTCCACCAGTTACTTCACCGGCAGCATATAGGCCTGATATAGGTTTACCGCTTGTACTAATTACTCTGGCATATTCATCTATTTCCAGCCCTCCCATGGTATGATGTACCGAAGGTGATCGGGGAGTTGCATAGAAGGGGCCTACCTCGATTTTGGGCCCAAAGTTCTTCTTGCCAAAGTCTGGGTCACTTCCATTTTCTATATAAGAATTATATTTATTGATTTCAGACACCAGTACTTCGGGGTCCATATCCAACTGAACTGCCAGCTCTTCCAGAGTATCGGCCTTATAGACACTCTTGGTTTCGATAAGATTATCTATACTGTCACCCCAATTGTTTTTTTCGCCGGGTTGTGGGTTTCCAGCGGTTACCTGATCACAAATAATATAGAACAGGCCATCTTTTTGTTCTAACGCTGCGGCTGCTAGCACGTCTCTGCCTGAATACTCATTGACAAAACGTCTTCCCTCAGAATTTACAAAGACCTGGGATTCAGCACTGCCCCATAGTCCTCCTGACAAAGCCCCACTGGTAGGGTGAGAGCTTGGCATTAATTGAATGAAGCCCATACCCACTAAGTTGGCATCTACCGCTTTACCCATTATAATTCCATCACCGGTTGAGTCGGATGAATTTGTTGTAGGCATACTAAGGGGCAAATCAGGCCAGTATACATTATATTCCGCCCTCATTTCAGGGTTGGCTCCAAATCCACCTGTTGCAATGACAACACCCTTTTCTGCCCTTAGGGTAACAGGTGTACCGTCGCTCTTCTCTGCCTTGACCCCAACAACTCTGTCATTTTCAACAATTAGTTCTAAGCCCTTGGTTTCAAGCATTATTTCTACACCCATCTCAGTAGATGCTTCGTTAAGTGTTCTGATGTAACCTGATCCAATTGCCTCAGTTGTACCATGGGTTCTGGGCCAAAGGGCACCCAATACGGTACTAATGTCATCAGAAAATTTAAGGCCATAGCCTTCCAGCCATTCGATGGCCTTGTATGAATTTTTAGCTAGAATTTCTATCAGGCTAGTCTTACCGGTAATAACTGATCCATCAAGACCCTCACGTTTGCCTCCCATGTAGGTTTGTACCATATGTAACTCAACAGAATCAAAAAGAACACTGGTATCACCCTTAAGATACTCCTGGATTTGACCCTTTAGTATTTTCAAGGTAGGAGCCATATCTCCAAAATCTTCTTCCTTTAAATCCAATATAGACTTTAACTCACCTATAAGGGGCTGAGTCATTTCAACAGCACTTTGTCTTTTAGGATCAACAGCATTGTATGCGCCCCCTGCCCGAAGGGTATTTCCACCCAGGGCAGCTGCCTTTTCAATCAAAATAACGCTGGCACCATTTTCAGCAGCTGATGTGGCGGCTGCCAGCCCTGCACCACCACCACCAATAACGACTACATCCGCTGTCTTATTGATTTCCTCACCGGCACTCTTAATATCCTTTTTGGTTTTCAATGCCTGAACATCGCCACCAGCTTGAATGACACAAGCTTCAACGGCCATTAGGAACCCATTACTGGTATTTGTAGCCCCTGAAATTGTATCAATGGCCAATGTCTGCCCATTAATAATTTTCTCTGGGAAATTAGTAAAGACTGGCTTTGCAATATCCTCTGTTTCATTGTGACTAACAACCTTAATCTCTTCAATCTCTGTTTCACTGAAGGTAACTGATACGGTTATATCGCCAAAGTTACCCTTTGCTGAAGCTGTGTAGGTTCCTGCCTGATACAAGGCATCGGAACTGGCGGGTGTCTTGGTATCTGAGCAGCCCACCATTAGCATCATAATGAGGCTTAGTACTAGGCATATTGCCACCTTTGACCTGTGTTTTTTCAATGTAATTCCCCCTTGTCTAAATTGCTTATCAATTTTGCACCGTTAGTTATTTAATTAACAATTGCTAATTTAACTGTGATTTATTGATAAGCTTGCTTTTTTATTTGCCTCTACTATATTATAAAGCCTGTATCTACTCCAGAGTCAATGTTATAATTTTTATTATTTTTTTGTAATAAAAGTACTTTTTAGATATTTACATAGTTAAAATACTGAATTTAAATTATTTTATTTTCTTAACTGGAATCCATAGTTCAAAATATCTAGCCAGTTGATTTTTATCGTGTTCTTCATTTATAATCCATCCAACCACCTCTCCATTTAGTTGTAGACCCTGCTCTCGAATATAGTTTAAAGCCGGCTTCAGTCTATAGGGCTGTAGTATTTCATCATTACTGCATTTAATAATCGTATGTACACAGAGCTTAGCTTCTATTCTTTTTGAATAGTTTAAATCCAATTGATTAATTTTTTCCTGATACTTTGTGCTAATGGCATACCCCCAAAAAACCTGGGTACCATCTGGAATGTCTGCTTCAAGTATATTCAGTGCCAGCCAAATAAAGGGCATATGTTCCAACCATTTTCGTGTTACTTTTTTTTTCGTTTCTACCTCGCCCTTTTTAAATTGATGATTCACCTGATTGTTAAAAAAAATCAATTCAGGACCTTCTTCAAGCACATAATTATCTACCAATCTTTCTATATTATTAAAGGATTCCTTCACTTCTTTTATTCTTACAGACAGCTCTTGATAGTGCTTGATTTTATTTTCAATAGCTACTATTTGTTCCGATAACCTGGCAGATGCTTCTCGAAAGTTATAATTATCTAAAAAATCTATCGCCTCATCTGTGGTAAAATCCATATTTCGATAATATTTATAGGCCACCAGCTTATGAATATCCATTGCATTAAAAAGCCTATAGTTATTTTTTTCATTTTTTTCAGGCTTCACAATTCCTCTTTTTTCAAAAAAGCGTATTGTTTCGGGAGCTATTCCTATAATTCGTTCTACGTCTCCTATTTTGTATTTCATGTCATTACTCCTCCAATGCCACATGAATATTAATTTAACAGTTATGTAATTATTATTCCATATTAAATTGTTAATTCCTGCTTAAATTATGGTGATCTATTAGATATTATGAAGCAATTATCTTGTGACACTAAATGTATATAAAAAACCTTTCCTTACCAGACGCTTAGTTGTCTTGATAAGGAAAGGTTTTTTTATTTCTAAGCTTGAAGAAAATTATCAGGGGAACTAACCCTTTGATCCTCTAACTAAAAAAAGATCAGTTCTGCAAGGATGGCTCCTAATTTTTCTATAAACTACTATTAAGGAAGAGCCTCCTTTACATAGAAATAAAGCTTTCTACATCCTCTGTTCTAATATCGATATAATCTTCTTCATTACTCGTTCGTATAAGCCGAATATACATAGGTTCTTCCTTTGTACTGCCACCACCTATAAGTAAATAAAAATTATTATCTATTTCGTAGCGTAAAATATATAATCCACTACCAATATCTATACAGTCATACTCTTGAAAATCATCCCAAGAGAGTTTATTTCCCTTTGAGATAATTCTATCACCATATCCAAAGATAATTTACTTTTTTCCTTTCTAAAAAAATACCATTTACTATCTATCATTATAACAATCCCATCTTCATAAAGGGCATATTTTGAACCTATGCAACCTATTTTACCGCTCGAAAAATAGACATTCCAACAATAATTAATACAAATATTGGTAACGCATTTCTAACATACAAGTTCCACATTTAATTCACCTTTACCTTTCAAGGAGTTTGGCTAAACCATGATTATTATTATCTAAACGAGTCCCTATGATTTTGGTATTTATACCCTTTTAACTATACCTTAACTGTATGGCAAGCTCTGACTTCGCCGTATTATTTGAATGTTCAATTACTCTTACGGTTTTGCTCTTACATTAGATGCTATACTATATGAAACAACTAAGACGTAAAGGACAATATATGAATAGAAAATTCTATGTCTCCCAATTAAATAATTAATAGCTAAAACACTGGTTATTCCAACACTTACAGCTATGAAAAATTTCATTTTGATAGATAAGTTTCCCCCTTTAATACATATAGGCAATATAAATAAAGTTATACAGTAAAGAAAGAAAAAAGTAGAGAAGTTAGTATCAAAACCCATCACTATAGATGCAAGAGAGATTACTGTAATTTTAATTAGTGGCTTAAGTTCCACAAGGAATTTATTGTACATAAGAACCACACCTTCTTTATTTAAGCTTTATTATATCATAAAAATAGAAACAGAGTAAAAATATACCTAATATTTGAATGGATAGATTAAATTATTTACTCAAAGCTTGGTCAAAATTGTAAAAATCCTATTCTTTTTCCATTAATATATTTAACTATACCTTGCCCTTGATCTTACTCTACTGTGTTACATGTACTTAACAAAATAGAAATGATAAAAAATAATATTATCATACAAATAAATTTCATTGTTGTATAATTCTGATAAACTCAAGATTCTATGGCTTGTAAAAAAACACCATAACTTCACAGTTTAAATTGACAGATTGTCTAAGTACAGCTATACTGGAATAAAGAACGTCTATTTATACTTTTCTGATAAATATGTTAGGGGGGAGACCTGACACATGAGGGTATTAAGCACAGGAGAAAAAATTAGGCAGTTACGAATGGGGATTGGACTAAAACAAGGGGACATTTCAAACGAAGAAATCACCAGAAGCCTGATTAGTATGATTGAAAATAACAAAAGAAACCTGACCTTTAATACAGCCAAGGTAATTGCGGCTGCACTAAATAAGTACTATGTTAATCTTGGTAAGGAAATTACACCGGATTTGTTGCTTGAATCGGAGGTCGAACAGGCCCAACGGATTATTCGTGAGCGATTAAATGAAATGCAGCAGCTATTGGATAAGCCCGCAGCAGGTACTGAATCTCAGGTTTATCAAAGCTTTCAAAAGTTGATTGACTTTGCCCAGGAATGGAAGCTGGATGAAATGGTTGCAGAGCTATATGAAGCCAGGGGCCGATATCACTACAAGACCTATCAATATAACGAGGCCTTGAAGGATTTCTTCAATGCACAGGAATATCACTTGAAAAGAGAAAATTATCATCGGGTGGCCTCAATATACAATTTAATAGGAATTAGCCTTTATCAGCTAAATTCACCTGAACAGGCAATATTGTATTATGAAAAAGCATATGATACCATCGTTACCCATCATACCAGTAACTATGATAAATTAAAACCGATTGTGCTAATAAATAAGACGCTGTCTTATAGTAAAATTAAACGATATGATATGACCTTTAATACAATTAAAGAGTTTAAAGAATCTTATAGAAATGAAGATCATTACTATTACGAAATACTTCTTATTGAAGCAAATGCTTATTTTGATATAAATAATTATCAAAAGGCAGAAAAGCTTTATAACAAATTAATAAAAAAGTCTTCAAAATTTCGACAAAGCTTACTATTGTTAGTATACGAAAGCTATGCCGATTTGCTTCAAATACAGGGTGATTATAAACAAAGCTTACATTATATTAACCTAGCCTATGATTGCATTAATGATGAAAAGCCTAACTATGCAGTTTACCTTTATATGAAGCAAGCTAAAGCCTTACAGAAGCTAGGAAGAATCAAAGAAGCCAATAGCCTTATCGAGAAAGGCCTAACTCTTGCCGAAAAGGTTTCTAAAACAGATGTATTTGTTGATTTATCAATATTGAAAATAAAGTTACTTATAGATAATAAAGAATATCAAGCTGCTGAAGCAGCACTCCATTGGCTAGAAAAATATGTCCAAAACAATGCTATGGGTGAAAGAGTTTCTGAAATATATCTTTATTATATGGAGCTATACTGCAAAAATAATAATACTTTTAAATTGTTAGATTATATTAATAAATCCAAAATACTCAAAGAAGAAAAACATGGCTAGAATTTTTAAACATTAGAGGAGGAAGTATAATGATTTTTAAAAGAAAACTAGTAGCTTTAGTAGTATGTTCTGTAGTTTTTATTACTCAATTGATCGCAGTAGATGCCCTAGTAATAACAGACTATTCCTCTATCAGTACCAGTAAACTAACTGGCCTCGCCATCACTACTCCAATAACAACTCTTTCCAATCCAGATCCTGAAATGGATTAAAAAGTTTAGTTTATAGCATTTAAAAAAGCTATCACCCACTACAGGTTGATAGCTTTTTTCTGTCAAGTTTGAATTTAAATTAAAAGCTTGGCCAGCATAATGACAAATGCATATTGTACTGAATAAATAAAAAGCTGGCCTTTGGTAACCCTATTACCTAGACCAGCTATTATCTAAAAAAAGATTATTCTGTTATTAACTTTAAATCAACTGGAATAAAGTCTTCTACCGATTCCCCTTGAATAACTTGATGGGCTGTTTCTACCCCAAGACTGCCAATAAGGTCTGGCTGCTGGGCAACAGTTGCTGCCATTTCTCCGTCTTTTACTGCCTTTACAGCATCGTCGGTGGCATCAAAGCCCACTACTAAAATATCTCTTCCTGATGCTTTAATAGCTTGTAAAGCTCCCAGGGCCATTTCATCGTTATGGGCAAATACGGCATTAATTTCTGGTTGAGCCTGCAAAATATTTTCCATTACTTCAAGCCCTCTGGTTCTGTCAAAGTCAGCTGTTTGCTTTGCCGCAACCTCTAACTCTGTTGATGCAATCGCTTCATTAAAGCCTTGGCCCCGATCTCTGGCGGCTGAGGTTCCTGCAATTCCTTCCAGCTCCACCACTTTACCGCTGCCTCCTAATTGTTCAACTATGAATTCGCCGGCCATTTTTCCGCCAGCAACATTGTCTGATGCGATATGGGAAACTACATCACCTGCATTGGCTCCCCGGTCAAGGGTAATAACAGGAATCCCCTTGGCGTTGGCAGCCCTGACGGCATTTCCTACGGCATCGGAATCTGTTGGGTTAATTAGAATGACATCAACATTTTGAGTAACTAGATCCTCAACATTGGATATTTCTCTGGATGGGTCATTTTGTGAATCTAACACAACTAGATCATAGCCTAATTCTTGGGCCTTTGCCTCTGCTCCCTCCTTCAAACTTACAAAGAAGGGATTATTCAGAGTTGAAATAACCAATCCGATCTTCTCCTTACCGCCTTCATTGCCCTGTGGTGCAGGGTCGGCACTTTGCCCGCAACCCACTATAAGGGTCATAACCAGCATTAGCATTAAAGCAATTGAAAACAACTTTTTCATTTTAATTCCCCCTTAATTTATTTGTTAAAGCCTTCTACATAAGGGCTTTAAGCCTATTTTGACTTTCTGTCCAATAATACAGCAATCAGAATCACCAGCCCCTTTACCAGCTGTTGATAATAGGAGGATACATCCATCAGATTCAGGCCATTATTGAGTATACCAATAATCAGGGCCCCTATAACGGTCCCCAGGATTCCTCCTACTCCTCCCGACAGACTGGTTCCTCCCAGTACAACGGCCGCTATGGCATCTAATTCATAGCCGCTGCCAGCCTGGGGCTGGGCAGAGGATAAACGAGCTGTCACAATGATACCCGCCAGGGCCGACAGCAAACCACTGATTCCATAGACGTAGGCTTTAATTCTTCTGGTGTTTATTCCAGAAAGGGCTGTGGCTTCTTCATTTCCTCCTAGGGCATAGGTATATCGCCCAAAGGGTGTCTGCTTTAAAATATAGTAGCCTAAGGCAAATACCGCCAGGGTCATATAGATAGGCAATGGTATGCCTAAAAGATAGCCTGAACCCAGGTCAGCAAATTTTGCAGCCCCTGGTCCATGACCAATGCTGATGGGCTTACCGTCGGTAAAGACCAGGGTAGCCCCCCTTAAAAGGGTCATGGTGGCCAGGGTAGCGATAAAGGGCTGAACCTTGCCCCGGGTAATAATATAGCCGTTGGCCAATCCCAATAGGGTTCCCACCACAAGGCTGATGATCAAAACTAGGGCCCAGTTGACTCCCGCGGCGATCAACCAGGCCGCCAGGGCTCCTATAAAGCCCAAAATAGAGCCAACCGACAGGTCGATTCCACCGGTCAGAATGACAAAGGTCATTCCTGCTGCAATGATAGCATTAATTGAGGTTTGCCTTAATACATTCAGCAAATTGGATACGGTTAAAAACCTTGGATTAATGATGGCGATAATTGCAGCAAATATAATTAGCAATATAACTGATCGCATGGTTTTCATTAGCTGTTGAAGCTTTTCGTTCATTTATTGCACCTCCATTCCCATGGCATAACGTATAATTTTTTCCTGGGTAGCTTCTTTTCCTAACAGTTCTCCTGTTATACGTCCTTCATGGAGTATGAGAATACGGTCACACATTCCCAAAACCTCGGGTATTTCAGAAGAAATCATAATAATACTCATTCCAGCTTCTTTAAATTGGTTCATTAGCTGATAAATTTCTTTTTTAGCACCCACATCGACACCCCTTGTGGGCTCATCTAATATAAGCACTTTAGGCTTTGTCATCAGGCATTTGGCAATGGACACCTTTTGCTGGTTTCCACCGCTTAGGTTTTTTACCAATTGCTTTTGACTTGGTGTTTTAATGGCCATGCTCTTGATAAAATCATCTACCGCATTGCTTTCCTGCTGCTTATCGATTTTACCAAGGGCCTTTTTAAAGGTTTTCAGACTGGAAAGGCTCATGTTTTCCTTAACAGACAGACCCAGCACCAAACCGTCGCCCTTTCTGTCTTCAGACACATAGGCAATTCCTGCCTTCATGGCATCCTCGGGGCTGTTGATTGATAGGGCTTCCTTTCCTAAATAAAGACTGCCGGCTTCCTTTCTAAGGGCACCAATAATGGTTTTGGCAAGTTCTGTCCTTCGAGAGCCCATTAGGCCTGCAATTCCCAATATTTCCCCCTGCTTCACCTGAAAGCTGATGTCTTTAATGAAGTGATTGGACAAGCCTTCAATTCGCAGGGTTGGTTCTCCGATTTCCCCGGTTGCTTTGGGAAATTGCTCGGTTAACTTTCTACCCACCATCATTTCTATCAGCTGATTTTCAGAAATATCAACAACAGATCGTTCTCCCACCAGCTTACCATCCCTTAAAACCGTTACGGCATCACAAATTTCAAAGATTTCCTTCAGACGGTGGGAAATATAGATAATACTTCTTCCTTCATTTCTCAGCTCCTGAATAACACGAAACAGCTGCTCCGTTTCCTTGTCGGTAAGGGCATCGGTGGGTTCATCCATCACAATTACCCTGGCATCAAGGGATAGGGCCTTGGCGATTTCCACCATCTGCTGCTGACCAATGCTCAGGTCTTTGCAAAGCCTCCTGGGGTCCTCTGTGACACCGAGCCTGTTCAGCAGCCCTTCGGCCTCAGTATAGAGCTGCTTCCAATTAATTTTGCCAAAGGTGCGGGGCTCACGACCCAGAAAAATATTTTCGCCAATGGTTAAGCCAGGAATTAGGTTTAGTTCCTGATGAATGATGGCAATACCTTGCTCCTGGGAATCCTTTGGCCCTTTAAAGTCCACCAGCTTCCCCTGATAGTAAATTTCCCCCGAGGTTTTAGGATAAACCCCCGTCAAAATCTTCATCAGCGTAGACTTTCCAGCGCCATTTTCCCCCAGCAGGGCCATTACCCCACCAGCCGGTACCTTGAAGCTTACCCCATTCAGCGCCATTACACCGGGGAATTCCTTTGTTATATTTTTCATTTCAAGAATATAATTTGGCATAGTATCAGCTCCTAAAAAACAACGCCAGATTTTAATATAATGTTGGCATAGGGTGTTTGCTCCCCTGTTCTTATCACTGCCCTGGTGTCGGTGGTTAAAGCTTTAAATTCCCCATGCTCCACCTCAATCAATTTGATTGGCCCCATTTCTTGGGCCTCCTGATCCTTTAAAATTTCCATAACCCGATCATATAGAGCAGGGCTATTTTCCTTCATTTCCTTGGCAATAATTACCTCCTCTATTTTCAGCTCTGTTAATATCACCTCCAGGGTATCAATAAAGCCCGGCAGGTTCTTGCTTAATGCCAGATCAATTCGCTTTACACCACTGGGTATGGGCAGACCGCAATCGGCAATGGTAATTCCGTCGGTATGGCCCATTTTACTGATTTCGTAGCTGATTTCAGAATTCAATAATGCTCCCCGCTTCATTTTATCCCTCCTTTAAAATGTGCCAGGTCAGATCGATAGGGTAAAGAGCTTTGGGCCCCCTCCTTCATAACAGTCAATGCACCAACCTGCATGGCAAAGTCAATGGTTTCATCAAGGGACCTGCCTTCAGCCAGGGCCACTGCTACAGCGGCGGCAAAACTGTCTCCTGCTGCCGTAGTATCGACAGCCTTAACAGGATATGCCTGATATTCTTTGATTAAATCCTTAGAAACATACAGACATCCCTTTTCCCCCAGGGTAACAATCATTTCCTTAACCCCTTTATCAAGGAGTACCTTTGCTCCCTTAATCAGATTTTCCTTAGAATCGGCAGCAATACCACTTAGCCTTTCCAGCTCTGTTTCATTTGGCAGCAGTAAATCTACATTTTTAAAGATTTCTTCATCCAGGTCAACCGCAGGGGCCGGGTTTAAAATGGTTGTTTTATTCATCTCCTTGGCCCGCTGTAATCCAAAGGCCACTGTACTTAAGGGAACCTCCAGCTGGGCCAGCAATATATCGGCCTCGGCCAGCTTTTCCATGGCTTCCTTTTCCTTAAGACCTTCAACGGTTAATGAAAAATTGGCCCCCGGTACCACAACGATGGAATTATTGCCCTCTTCCTCTACTATAATCATGGCAATACCTGTGGCAACCTGTGGGGTTTTTTTCACCGCCTCCAGGTTGACACCATCCCTGGCCAAATTCTCCAGGAGTATTGTTCCAAAGCTGTCGGCCCCTACTCGGCCAATCATGTGAATATTGCCTCCCAGTCTAGCTATGGCCAGGGCTTGGTTAGCACCCTTCCCTCCTGGTATTTCTTTGTATTGGTTACCAAATATAGTTTCTCCCAGCTTTGGCATTTTTCTTACCTTGACCACCAAATCCATGTTCAGGCTTCCGATCACAGCTATCTGTTTCATAGATCCCCCTCCTATTTAAACGTTTAACTTGTATTGAAAAAAATTATGTGGATTTACGGACAATTAATTTCGTATCAAAGACAACCAGCTTATCTAAGGGCGCTCTGCCTTCGATCATATCAATTAACAGGGCCGATGCCTGGTAGCCCATGTCATATTTGGGCTGTAAAATGGTTGATAATTCTGGTTCTACCAGCCTTGCCATGTAAATATCGTCAAAGCCCAAAACAGCTACATCCTGGGGTATTTTTTTGCCGGCATCCTTCAAGGCCTTCACCAGACCGATGGCAATCAAGTCGTTGCCGCAAAAAACAGCATCAAAATCTATTTCTTGATTTAGCAGCCAGATTGCAGCACCATAGCCCCATTCCCGCTTGAAGGAGCCTGTCAAAACCTTATTTTCGTCTATTTTCAGGCCAAATTCCGTCATGGCCCGTCTATAGCCCTCCAATCGGCTTTTGGCAGTTTCATTGGCCGTATTTCCATTGATCATGGCTATTTTACGATAGCCCTTTTCTATCAAATATTTTGTTCCTTCATAGGCCCCCTGCTGGTTATTTACCACAATTCTGCCCACCCTTCCCTGCTGGGGAATATCACGGTCTAATAGCACAATGGGAATGGCCTGCTGTTGAAGCTTATTCAGCCAATAATTGTGATCAGAGGAGGCAGTAAAGATAATTCCGTCTACCATCTTTTCACTTAACATATTGATATACCGCTGTTCCTTTTCTATATCATCATCGGTATTGCAAAAAATTATGTTGTAGCCCTCCTCATTGGCCTTATCTTCAGCTCCCCGGGCAATTTCTGGGAAGAAAGGGTTGGCAATATCAGGTATAACCAGACCGATTGTCTTGGTTTTTCTTGTAACCAAGCTTCTGGCCATGGTATTTGGCACATAATTATATGTCTTGGCAATTTCTAAAATTCTCTGTCTTGTGGTGGAACTGATATGTTCATCCTTGTTGTTTAATACCATAGAAACCGTAGCTGTAGAAACTCCGGCCATTTTGGCTATATCCTTAATGGTTATCTTCATTTGCTTCACCCAGTCATCTGTTTTGAAAACGTTTTACTTAAACGTTTATTCTATTCTAGCATATTTTAAATTTTACTACAATAGGCCCTACTAAATTTTTTTGCATAATTATTAGAGAATAATAATTACTACTAAATTAATCAAGCCGGTGCTGAGGTCACCGGCTTTCTTTAGCTATTGCTTTTCTTTTTATAGTGCTTTGTCATTAACTGTATCAAGCCATTCCTCAATGGGCTGAACAATTGCCTTAATGCTCCCATCTTCAAAGGGATTTTTGAGGTTTGCCAGGCTGACCAGCTCTAAAAATGATTTGCTTCCTCCTGCCCTGCACAGCCTTAAATAATCTTGCCATGCCCTTTCTCTATCCGTTCTTGATTTGACCCAAAATTGGAAGGCACACACCTGGGCCAGAGTGTAGTCAATGTAGTAAAAGGGATCATTAAAAATATGACCCTGTCTGTACCAATAGCCACCTCGGCTTAAGAAGTCATTTTCTTCGTAATCACGATGGGGTAAATATTTCTTTTCTATTACCCGCCACATATCCTTTCGTTCTTGAGGTGTTGCCTCGGGATTTTCATAAACCCAATGCTGGAATTCATCTACCACTACCCCATAGGGTATGAATAGCAGGGCTCCACTAAGATGAGAGAACTTATATTTTTCTACATCCTCCTTAAAGAACAGCTCCATCCATGGCCAGGCAAAGAATTCCATACTCATGGAATGAATTTCTGCGGCATCGAAGGTAGGCCAAATGTATTCCGGCACCTCAAAATTTCTGCTGCTATACACCTGGAAGGCATGACCTGCCTCATGGGTTAATACATCTACATCTCCAGAGGTTCCGTTAAAGTTAGAGAAAATGAAAGGTGACTTATATTGGCTTATGTAATGGCAATAGCCGCCCCCTGCTTTTCCCTTTTTAGCAACCAGGTCCATTAGTTCCTTTTCTAGCATATAGGTAAAAAATTCGTGTGTCTCCGGCGACAGCTCCCGGTACATGGTTCTTCCGTGATCAATAATCCAATCGGGGTCACCCTTTGGGGTCGCATTGCCTGTTAAAAATTCTAAGGGTTCATCATAGTATTTTAATGTATCTAGCCCCAGTCTGTTTAGCTGCCTTTTTCTCAGCTTTGTAGCCAGGGGAACCAGGTCAGTCAAAACCTGATTTCTATAGTTGGCTACCATTTTAGCATCGTAATCAGACCGCATTAGGCGGTTATAGGCCAGCTCTACAAAATTATTAAAGCCAAGCTTTCTTGCCATTTCTGTTCGAACCTTCACAAGGCCGTCATAGATTTCATCAAATTGGGCTTCATTTTCTTTGAAAAAGCCAGTAAAAGCCTCCTGGGCGGCCTTTCTTATCCCTCTATCGGAAGATTCAAGATAGGGAGTCATTTGTGATAAATTTCTCTCTTCGCCATCGAACATGATCTTTGCCGAGGCCCTCAGCTTTGTGTATTGACTTGACAGCTTGTTTTCCTTTTTTAAATCCTCCATGATTTCAGGGGCAAAGGTCTTCATTTTCATTTCAACAATTCTAAAAAGCTGCTCTCCCCATTTAGCCTGAAGGGCTTGCTTAAACCTGGATTTAGACAGAGCCTGGTAAAATCTGCTGACCAAGCCTTCGTAAACAGGCATGACCTCATCAATATAGTCATTTTCCCCTTCATAAAATTCATCGGTGGTATTGATGGTATGTCTAATGTATACCAGGGCTGTCATGGTTTCGAAATAATTTCTAAGCTCATTGATTTTTTCCATGATTGAATCCTGTTCTTCAGCCGTTTGGGCCCCGGTGAATTTCTGCAAAAGCAAATCAAAATCCTTTTCTAGGGCAGCCATATCCGGCCTGACGTATTGAAAGTCTTTAAATGTTTCCATTGAGAATCCTCCTTTACCGGTTATTTATCCATATAGTTTATTCAATATGCCTTAAAATATTATTCTACAAATATACCTGAGTTCCTTTTTTTCATTAATTATAGGAAAGGCCTTCATGAAATTGTAAGTATATGTAAATTGTATATTTTGGTATCTTGCCCATAAAGGTTTACATAATATATATCATCCTGTATAATAAGCGTATTGCATGGCACTACAACTGCTGAATCCCAGTTTTCTGGGTACGGAGGAACCAATTAAGGGGTTAATCCATGCTTCATGGTAGGGAGCCTTCTTTCCCGAACCCGTCAGCTAACTTCGGAAGCCATGTTTTAGGAAGGAGTGTTCCTGTTATGCAAAGAGATGTAAAACGTATTGTTGCCATACTGTTGGTTGTACTATTTATTTCTGTACAACTGGCAGGGGTTTTTGGAAGCGGCTATACAACGTTGAAATTTGGCAGCCGTGGAAACGAGGTCACTAGACTGCAGCAAGCTCTACAGGACAAAGGCTACTACAATAGTGACGTTGATGGGATTTTTGGCCCCGTCACCGAAAAGGCTGTTATTGCTTTTCAAAAAGACAGCGGCATCACAATTGATGGTATAGCCGGAAACGAAACGCAATCTAAGCTATACGGAAGCTCTGCTCCGGTGTCCAGAGGCGACACCGCCTCTAGAAGTCAAACCAGCGAGGACCTTTATTGGTTGTCAAGAATCATCCATGCTGAGGCAGGGGGCGAGCCCTACAAGGGAAAGGTAGCAGTAGGCAGTGTTGTGTTAAATAGGGTTCAATCAAAGGATTTTCCCAATACTGTAAAGGGTGTTATTTTTGAATACCATCAAAATATTCCCCAATTTAGTCCCGTAGCCGACGGAAGTCTCTATAAGACCCCTTCCCAGGAAAGTATTGAGGCTGCAAAGGAGGCATTAAATGGTGTCAAGCCTGTCGGTGATGCCACCTATTTCTTTAATCCTAACAAGGCAGCCGGGTCATGGATTGTAAGAAGCAAAACCTATGTCACAAAAATTGGAGATCATGTTTTTTACCGATAATATACAGATGGGGTGTGGTATTCTGCCGCACCCCCTATTTTTAATCAGCATCCCACGGGAGGCTGTTTTTTTTGGGTGTGAAAAGCCCGATTTAAGGGTATATTGATGGTATATAGCTTTTATGAAGGGAGTTTTATCGAAATGAGCAAGGAAGAAAAAAAGCCGCAGAAGAATCTAAAGGAAAAGCTCACACCATTGCAATACCACGTTACCCAAGAAAGCGGAACAGAGCCGCCCTTTCAAAATGAGTTTTGGAATCACCATGAGCCGGGAATTTATGTAGATGTGGTTTCAGGGGAGCCTTTGTTTTCATCCCTCGACAAGTACGACGCAGGCTGTGGATGGCCCAGCTTTACCAAGCCTATTGTTCAGGCATCCGTTAAGGAAAAGAAGGACCTGAGTCACGGAATGATTCGAACCGAGGTAAGAAGTAAAGAAGGTGATTCCCACCTGGGGCATGTTTTTGACGACGGCCCCCGACCTACAGGTCTGCGATATTGTATTAACAGTGCTGCCCTCAGGTTTATTCCACTAAAGGATTTAGAAAGGGAGGGCTATGGCCATCTTCAGGGGATTTTTGAACAGGAAGAGTAATAAATAAATCGTGCCGAAACCGGCACGATTTATTTATTAAAAGTAAATTAACCAAACATTGACAGCAGTACCCCTGCCGCTACGGCAGAGCCAATGACCCCTGCCACATTGGGGCCCATGGCGTGCATCAATAAGAAGTTGCTAGGATTTTCTTTTTGTCCCACCACCTGGGAAACACGGGCGGCCATTGGGACTGCCGATACACCGGCTGAACCGATCAGGGGATTTATGGCATCGCCCCCAAGGATTTTATTCATCAGCTTAGCCAGCAATACCCCTGCCGCGGTACCCACACCAAAGGCCACTACCCCCAGGGCAATGATCTGAATGGTATCGAGCTTGATAAACTGTTCTGCCTTGGCGGTGGCCCCCACCGCCAGTCCCAGTACGATGGTAACAATATTAACCAGCTCATTTTGGGCGGTCTTGGAAAGTCTGTCGGTAACCAAACATTCTTTTAGTAGATTACCGAACATTAAAAGCCCCACCAGGGCAGCAGCTGAAGGCAGTAACAGGGATACCACAATGGTCACCAGGATGGGAAATACGATTTTTTCCACCTTGCTGACGCTCCTTAGCTGTTCCATTTTAATCATTCGCTCCCGCTTGGTGGTGAGGGCCTTCATAATGGGGGGCTGGATGATGGGCACCAGGGCCATATAGGAGTAGGCCGCCACGGCAATGGGCCCCAATAGATGGGGGGCCAGCCGGGAGGTTAAAAAGATGGCTGTAGGCCCATCGGCTCCACCGATGATGCCGATGGATGAGGCCTCCATGGCATTAAAGCCCATCAAAACGGCCCCTGTAAAGGTAAAGAAGATTCCAGCCTGGGCTGCCGCCCCTAAAAACAGACTCTTGGGGTTGGCAATCAGCGGCCCGAAGTCGGTCATGGCCCCAACCCCCAGGAAAATTAGGGGTGGGAAAATAGTCAGTTTATTACCGATGGCGAAATATTGAAGCAGGCCACCGGGGGTTTCGGTATAGATTTGAACCGGAATTCCCTTCAATAGGGTTTCGGCAGTGGGGTTGGTCAGAAGCTCGGCCGCCTGACCGGCGGTTCCCTCATTCAGGGCCTTCAGGGTGGTATGACCCAGATCCATCAGCCCCGCCAGGGGGAGATTGGTCAACAGCATACCAAAGGCAATGGGAACCAGAAGCAGGGGTTCAAATTTTTTGCCGATGGCAAGATATAACAGAAAACAAGATATGCCAATCATAATCATATGCTGTAAGGTCATATTGGCAAAGCCTGTGGATTCCCAAAATTCTATTAGTACTTCTACCATGGGGGTTTCTCCTTTCATAGATAAATGTGACAGCTTCAAAAGTCTATTTCAACGCCACCAGAAGATCACCGCCATTGACAGCGACGCCCTCCTTAACATAGAGAGAGGCCACGGCACCGTCGGCAGGAGCCATAATTTCATTTTCCATCTTCATGGCTTCTAATATAATTAACACCTGGCCTTGCTTAACGGCTTCTCCTTCCTTCACCAGAACCTTCCAGATGTTTCCGGGCATGGGGGCTGTTACTGTGGTGGCACCGTCAGGAGCTTCCCCAGGGGCCGAAGGAGCTGGCTTAGCCGCTGCCGCAGGCTTTGGCGCCGCAACGGGAGCCGCCGGCCTTGGACTGACGGCCACCCCTTCTTTAATTTCCTCCACCTCTACTTCATAGCTGACACCATTAACAGAAATGTTGAATTTTCTCATGATCTATTTCCTCCTCATTTTCGAGTATAAATATTCAAACAGGGCAAAAGCCCATACAATCCCTGCCGGGATCAGGGCCTACTTCCTTAGCAGATTATGCAAACCATTATTGGCCCAGGGGCTGGTCGGGTGGCCCCTACGCACAATATTTTTTACCACAATGTTATGGGTACTGGTATGTAGGCTGGCTGCCACCGCTGCTGTTATGACTGCCACCAATTCCCCATCATCTGTAGCTGGTTCTTCTTGAGCTGCTTCAGTCACTTCAGGGCTTACCGGGGGCTTCTTGGTCTGGGGTAGTGCTTTTCTGGGGGCCAATATGTTGGACATGAGTTGTATGACTAAATATAACAATAATAAGGCTACGAACACAATTCCTACTCCCAGCACCGTCACCTGCAGGCTGGCCAGGAGTCTTTCTCCAAAGGTCATGGAATCTGTTGCATAGTGTAGTTTCTCTAACAAGCTCATTCTATCTTCACCTCTTTTTCAGGGTCTCCCTATAGGGGTACATTTCCATGCTTTTTGGGAGGTCTAGACTCTCTTTTACTGGCCAGCATATTTAGGGCATCTGCTAACCGGGGCCGGGTGGCTGATGGTTCAATTATATCATCTACATAGCCCCGCTCTGCTGCCTTGTAGGGGGTAGCAAATTCATTTTTGTAGGCCTCTATTTTTTCTGAGCGGGTTTCCTGTGGATTTTCTGATTCGCTTATTTCTTTTTTAAAGATAATGTTGGCTGCCCCCTCGGGCCCCATAACTGCTATTTCTGCTGAAGGCCAGGCCATCACTAAATCTGCTCCTAAATCTTTGCTGCACATGGCTAAATAGGCTCCGCCATAGGCCTTTCTGACGATCAGGGTGATCTTTGGTACGGTCGCCTCGCTGTAGGCATAGAGCATTTTGGCCCCGTGGCGGATAATCCCACCATATTCCTGGGCGGTTCCCGGCAGGAATCCTGGTACATCGACTAGATTTAATAATGGAATATTAAAGCAATCACAGGTTCGGATAAATCGCCCTGCTTTGTCTGAGGCGTTGATATCCAGGCACCCTGCCAATACCTTGGGCTGGTTGGCAATGACCCCTACGGTTTGGCCATTGATTCGCATAAAGCCTGTAATCATATTTTGTGCATAATAGGGCTGTACTTCATAAAAATCTCCATGATCTGCGATTAAGCCGATGACGGTTTTCATATCATAGGGTTTATTGGGATCATCTGGAACAATTTCGTCCAGCTCCGGAATAATTTGATTAATATCATCGGTTACTTCAAAGACCGGGGGCTGCTCCAGATTGTTGGAGGGAAGAAAGCTCAACAGTCTTCTGATATCAGCAATGCAGGCCTCATCGTCGGCCGAAACAAAATGGGCTACGCCGCTGGTTTGATTGTGGGCCATGGCGCCCCCCAGGGCCTCGGCACTGACCTCTTCTCCGGTGACTGTTTTTATGACCTGGGGTCCTGTAATAAACATTTGACTGGTTTGATCTACCATAAAGATGAAATCTGTCAGGGCTGGTGAATAAACGGCTCCCCCGGCACAGGGGCCCATGATGGCGGAAATCTGTGGAATTACCCCCGATGCAATGGTATTTCGATAGAAGATTTGGCCATAGCCCGACAGGGCATCGACTCCCTCTTGTATCCTGGCTCCGCCGGAATCGTTCATGCCCACCACCGGGGCCCCCATTTTCAGGGCCATATCTAACACCTTGCAGATTTTTTTTGCGTGCATTTCCCCCAGGGAACCTCCTACTACGGTAAAGTCCTGGGCATAGGCATAGACCAGCCGTCCCTCTACTTGACCATAGCCTGTTACCACCCCTTCTCCAGGGGCATCTACTTTTTCCATTCCAAAGTTAACGCAGCGATGCTTCATAAAGCTATCTAACTCAACAAAGGTTCCTTCATCAAAGAGCAAATGAATTCTTTCCCTTGCCGTAAGCTTACCCTTTTCATGCTGACTGGCAATTCGTTTTGCTCCGCCCCCCTGTTGAAGCTTTTCTTTATGCTGACGAAACATTTCAATTTTATTTGGCGCCATCAATGGTCCCTCCTTATCAAGATGTATTTTAAACAAAGTGTATTTTTTGTTCCATGTCAACATAGTTGCTTTCTATTTTATATTTTTTGGCCCTTCTGTCTTTGAAGTACTCCAGGGCTACCTGAGGGAAGAGTCCATAGGTGAGGACATCCTCCTGCTGCTCTATAAATTCTTTTACTTCTTTTTTAAAGCCCTCTAATTGCGGGGCGATGGTATCGGCAGGCCTTTGGTCAAGTACCTTCTCGCTGCCGATTATTTTTTCTTTAATAGTCTTGTCAATCTGACCAACAGGCCTGCCGTATTCTCCCTTAACATAGGCTTTTATTTCTTTGGGAACCATTTTATATCGCTCCCCCAGGATTACATTAAAGACTGCCTGGGTTCCCACCATCTGACTCAAGGGTGTCACCAGGGGGGGATAGCCCAGCTCAGCTCTGACCCGTGGAACTTCTTTTAATACTTCTTCATATTGATCCAGGGCATTTTGCATTTTTAGCTGGGATACCAGATTTGACAGCATACCACCAGGTACCTGATAAACCAGAGTATTGATATCTACTCCCAATAGCTTGGGATTCAACAGGCCCTTTTCTAAAAAGGAATCTTTTAATGGTGCAAAGTATTCGGCAATTTTATTCAACTGATCTAGTTTGATTCCTGTATCCCATTGGGTTCCCTCCAGGGTTGCCACCAGGGGTTCAGTGGGAGGCTGGGAGGTTCCCAGGGCCAGGGGAGAGATGGCACAATCCACTATGTCCACTCCCGCCTCAATGGCTTTTAAATAGGTCATAGAGGCAACTCCGCTGGTGTAATGGGTATGAAGCTGAATTGGCACCTTGATAATTTCTTTTAAGCCTGAAACAAGCCCATAGGCATCATAGGGCTTTAATATCCCCGCCATGTCCTTAATACAAATGGAATCGGCACCCATCTTCTCCATTTCCTTGGCCAGCTTTAAGTAGTACTTTTGATCATGTACTGGACTGGTGGTATAGGAAATGGCTACCTGGGCGTGACCATTGGCCTTTTTCGTTGCCTCAATGGCTGTCTTTAGATTTCTAAGATCATTAAGGGCATCAAAAATACGAATGATGTCAATTCCATTTTCAATGGATTTTGTAATAAACTCTGTTACCACATCATCTGCATAATGTTTATAGCCCAATAGGTTCTGACCCCTTAACAGCATCTGAAGCCTTGTCTTTTTCACATGCTTTCTGATGGTTCTGAGTCTTTCCCATGGATCTTCATTTAAAAACCTCAGGCAGGCATCAAAGGTGGCACCCCCCCACGCCTCCAGGGAATGATATCCGATTTGATCCAGCGCCTCCAATATCGGTACCATCTCTTCTGTTTTCATTCTGGTAGCTATTAAAGATTGATGGGCATCCCGCAATACGGTTTCTGTGATCTTTACTTTAGACATTTTTTTCCTCCTCATTGTTATAACGTCTTTTTATGAATAAAATGATAAGAAACAAAACATGGACAGGTAAACCAAGCCCCTGCCATGCTTTGTTTTATTCGACTTAATACAATCAAATAAGGCTAAAAGAATATTCCAAAGACAATACTGGCAACAACCAGCATGATACCGCCCCCAAGCCTTGAGGAAATCTGTGCGAAGGAAATTAAATCCATTCGTTTTGCAGCCCCCAGGACGGCTAAATCCCCTGAACCTCCACGATTTGCCATACATAGTCCGGCCGTAATGGAGGACTCAATTGGATAAAAGCCCACTACATATCCAAACAAGGCAGTACCTACGGTGGCACCAACTACTACAAAGGTTGCAATCAAAATGTTTTGTAAATTAACAGCGGCAATAATTTCTGCCAGGTCTGTATAGGCTACCCCTACACCCACCATAATTACCCATAGGAATTGCTTTGAGAAGAAGCCTTGAAGCTTCTTAGCCCCTTGCTTTAATTCCTCGGGAATAAGGTTTAGGGCATTAAATAGTGATACGAATAAGACCATGTAGGCAAAGGTATGAATTTGAACGCCGCCGATGCTGGGCAGTATTTTCTTACTCATGAGGGTACCTAATAAATAGGCCGATACAGATAAAAGTAAGCCTGCAGCAATTTCTTTGTTGGTTATTTTTAGATCGCTTTTCTTATCCTCTGCATCAAAGCCTTCGCCTCTAACCAGTTCTCCATTTCCAGTTAAGCTGGGCTTCTTTTCTCCAAGCTTATTTAATAATGCAGCAACAAAAATTGAAATAATATTAGCGATAGTCAAAATAGGAAATGCAAAGGATAAAAATTGCTTTGGATCATTACCCGTACTGCTGGCATAGATTTCGCTCATGGGCAATGCCCCGGCCCCTGTTCCACCCCCCATGATTGGAAGAACATACATAGACAGTACATTACTAATCGGAACACCTGTTACTAAGCCTCCGATGGCACCAAAGAGCATTGCACCCAATACGCCCACCAATATTGTCGGAATGTAGCCTACCAGGGCTTTCATTAACAGCTTTCGATTCACTGAAAGAATACTGCCGGTAATCAATACTGAGATAAACAGTGTTAAGAAATCTGTATCCTCCATAAAAACACTGATGGATTCTACAGTTTGCTCGGGCATAATTCCTGAGTAAACAAGATAAGCTGAACCAATAAAGGCCAATATTGCCCCTCCCCCGATGTATTCCTTCCAAATGGGAATTCGATCACCAACTTCCCCAAATATGGTACCTAAAACTAAGGTAATGGCAAATGCTCCCGTAATGGTTACAGGCAGCACACCTGTTAAAGAAGTAGCAATAATAACGACAGCCAGGGCTGCAAACAGGGGCAGCGGAATACCATACATTTTCATATTTAGCAGGCTTCCACTTTTTGCACTTTGAATTTTTTCAATGCTTTGTGTTGTTTCCATAGTTTCCCTCCTTTATTTTTTACAACAAAAAAAGCCAACACAGAAAATACTTTCTGTGTTGGCTTTTTTAAGCTAAATCAATAGACTTTCTTAAATAAGTCAACCCTTTATTGATACACTATAAAATTATATATATCTATCTTATTATCGACTATTTTAAAAAGCTTTCTCATGCAGGAAAACCTTTTCAAACTTAGCCTAAGTAAATTATATCCCAGCTAAAATTGTTTGTAAAGAGTATTTTAACTAATTGTAAACTTTAATCTATTCAGATCATTTTCAACATTGACATCAACTGATATCAGCTTTACATTCCATTGCAGAATTTCCAACAAAAGCTTTACCATTTCAGCTTCATGATCCTGGTAAAAAATTTCTCGATTATATTTTACAATTGAGGTATTTTTGGAATATTCCAACAGGGCCTTTTCTAGCTTTGTAAAGGCTTCTATAATTTCTATCTCAATGATATCGGCCCGTATAAAGGCCTTCACTGTTTTTGGCCCCTTACCTGTTCTGTCTTTCACAAACTTGGCCACGGCATTTTTGATTCGTTCCTCCAGGTGAACCTTCTCTTCACTTGACAGGGCCTTACTTTTAATCATAGCCAGGGCGCCTCGATTTCTAAGGATTTTTTTAGCGGCCTTTTCCATGACAGCTACCATTTCCCTGACGTTAATGGGTTTAATTAGATAATTATCTATCCCTATATCGACGGCCTTTAAGATGACATCTAAATCTGCAAAGGCAGTGGTAATAATAACTGGTACATCACTGATGCTTCTAATTTCCCTTGCCATGGTTAATCCATCCATTACAGGCATTTTTAAATCTGAAATGATTAGGTCGGGAAGGTTTTCCTTAAATAATTCCAGGCCCCTTTGTCCATTTTCAGCAATTAAAAGCTGCCCCACCCGCTTTTTCAAGAAAAAACCCATCTGTTGAATGACTTCCGGCTCATCTTCAACATATAATACCTTCAAATTTTTCAGGAGACTGTTATTAATATCCATCCATTCCCTCCTTTTTAAAACAGGATGATAAGGGTATGCCATACTCCTCAAGGAGTCTATAGATATGATTTAAAAGGGATTTAAGGGTATGTCTTCCGCTTCTTCTACACTGGGCTGCATACCCATCGCAAAGCAGGCATTTTCTTTCCTTTAATCCCAGAAGAGCACGATTAACTTGTTTTCCGTCTTTGTCAAAAACGTCAAAGTCAAAGAGTCGACCCAGAGGATGTTCTTCCTCTATCTCAACGACGAGCCGTTTAATCTCTTCTGCAGGCCAATTAATTAAATAGAAACCTTCTATGCCCGCAGCACTTTGTCTTTTTTCCTGATGACAGATTGCCTTATGAAGGGTCTTTAACCTTTCTGTTAATCTTCTTTCTCCCACTTGGTGAGCCTTTATGAACTGTTGATTATTTTTATCGGGCCCAGGTATATTTAAAGTAAAGGACACCAGCGTCATATTATATCGCCTTAGCAATTCTTTCTGTATTTGAGCTCTTTTCTCCCTTTCGGTTAGTATTGCCAGGGCTTTAACACCGATGTCCATGGTTGATCCTCCTATTTTACCGCTTTTATCACGTCTATAATTGTACCGTCTCGATACTCCACAAGTCCAACAATTTTTTCTGTATATTCAATGTCTTTTGGCTTTCCTGTTATTTTTTCTGCCTTTTCCTTTAATTCTTCAATTGTAAAGATGGGCAGATTTTTACCAGATAGCTTTTCTATTAAGTCCTTTCTTAAGGGATTAACGGCAATGCCTCGATCCGTTACCACCACATCAATGGTTTCGCCTGGAGTAATAACGGTATTTACCCGGTCTACAATGGTTGGTATTCTTCCCCTCATCAGTGGTGCCACAATAATGGCAAGCTTTGAGCCGGCGGCTGTGTCGCAATGCCCCCCGGAGGCCCCTCTTATGACCCCATCTGAACCGGTAATGACGTTTACATTGAATTGAGTATCCACCTCAAGGGCACTTAAAATCACAATATCCAGTAAATTTACGGCACAGCCCTTATTATGGGGATTGGCATAGAAAGAAGCATCTATTTCATAATGGCCGGGATTTACACCAATTGACTTGGCCGCTGTCAAATCAAAGCACTGGGTGTCATAGAGTTTTTCAATCAAGCCCTCTTCGTGCATTTCGACAAAGGGTCTTGTAATTCCCCCCAGGGCAAAGCTAGCTTTAATATCCCTTTGAAGCATGGTTTCCCGAATTGATCTGGCCACAGCAAGGGAAGCGCCACCTGTTCCACACTGCATTGAAAATCCAGGCTTTAAGTAACCGGAGGCCTCGATAACCTTGGCAGCATATTTGGCAATTAGCAGCTCCTTTGGATTTTTAGTATACCTTGTTGCACCTGAAACAATACCCTTTGGATCTCCAATGGCATCAACCTTTACCACATAGTCAACATCGGTCTGTTGAATACTGGCCGGTACATTGGGGTAAGGAGCCAAATGATCTGTAATTAGAATGACCCGGTCGGCAAATTGGGCATCTACCTTGGCATAGCCCAGAGAACCGCAAAATGATTGACCTGAGTAGCCATTGGCATTTCCATACTCATCACAGCTTGGTACACCTAAGAAGGCAATATCAATTTTAACGTCGCCCGATTCGATGGCCCTGGCCCTGCCGCCGTGGGATCTGATTTTAATAGGATATTCCAGTAACCCCTTTGAAATGGCCTCAGCCAGGGGCCCCCTCACACCACTGGTTTCTATTTTAGTAATAACCCCATTTTTTATATGCTCAATTAACGGGGCATGAACACTATTCAAGGAACTGGCTGCCAGGGTTAGATTTTTAATTCCCATATTGGCAATGATATCCATGACCATGTTGACCACATAGTCTCCTTCTCTAAAGTGATGGTGGAAAGATACGGTCATGCCGTCTTCTATTCCTGATTTTAGAATAGCCTTTTCTAAATTATCCACCAGCTTGCTTTCTCCCGGCAAAATTTGAGAAAGCTTTCTTCCCTGTCTTTTTCCCTCTGGTTTTGTATGATAGGGCCCATTATAGGGAGTTAGTTCACCTATTCCATCAATATGGGCCGGTATTGATCTGCCAATTTTATTTTGATTCAACTGCTTCCCCTCCTTCGATCCCATAGACGCCTGCTGCTTGGGCCAATAACAGTACCCGTTGTGCCCGTTCTATAATGGGTTTGTCAACCATTTTACCATTTAAGGATACCACCCCCGAACCTTTTTGCAAGGCTTCTTCACTGGCTTCAATGATACGGATGGATTTTTCTATTTCTTTTTGGGAAGGGGTGTAAACATCGTGGACAGCATCAATTTGTCTAGGGTTAATTACTGATTTACCGTCAAACCCAAGCTGCTTAATCAATTTAACCTCTTCTATAAAGCCAGCTTCATCATTAACATCCGAAAACACTGTATCGATGGCATAAATTCCAGCTGCTCTGGCGGCCATTAAAAGTTGACTTCTGGCAGTTAACAGCTCAATTCCTTCTATGGAACGGCTTGTCTTTAAGTCGGTAACAAAATCCTCTGCCCCTATGGCAATACCCACCAATCGCTTACTTGACGTGGCAATTTCATAGGCATTAATGATTCCGAGGGCGCTTTCTACCGCTGCCATCAGCTTAATGGTACCCACCGGTATTCCCGCTTGAATTTCAATTTTTTCTATGGCCTTTTCAATTTCAATTACATCCTGTGCCGTTTCTGTCTTGGGTAGCCGAATAATATCCGGCTGAGCCCTTACAATGGCCTCTAAATCCTCTTGACCATAGGGCGTATCCAGGCCGTTGATCCTGACAACAGTCTCTACTCCTTCATAGTCAATGGAAGTAAGGGCATAATAGACTAAAAATCTTGCGGCATCCTTCTCATGAATTGAAACAGAATCCTCTAAATCAAACATGATGGAATCGGCCCCATAGATATGGGCATCCCTTACCATTCCCGGATGATTGCCGGGAACATACATCATGGTTCTTCTTAATTTGTACATGACTTACTCTCCCCCCACTGAAAGGTTTCCAGCCCGGCAGCTCTTAAAACAGCCGTCTGAAGTCTTGCTTTGATGACACAATCAAGGGCTCCCTTATCATTTAGCTTCACCAGGGCGCTGGTTACCTTCAATTCTTCTAGGGTTTCCATAACCACCCGTTTAATCTGTTCTCCATACTGCTTTTCAACCTGGCTTTTCAGCTCAATGGTGATTCCTGTACCCTGAGCTGGCTCAATGACGATTGAAATATCGCTTGATTCAAGGGTACCTGCCATTGCAGCGGTTTTAATATCCATTTTTCCCCCTCCTTTATAGTTAAGCAGTTTGATGCTGCTTTATTTTTGATATCGTTTTCTTTCCTTCTTCTGAAATCAGGTATGCATAAGTGGTCTCAGGCACCAGGCCCTTAACCTCCTCTAACATTCCCTGACCAAGAAGTCTTCTGACCCTCGAAGCACTGATGTAGTCTCCTGCCCCTCTTTTTCTGCCTATCTCCTTGACTTCAACCCCTGCTACAGGCAGCAGCGCCTTCATTGTATGGTTATATTGACTGGTCATGGGGCAAAGGGGTTCTTCTCCTACATATCTGCGTTTGATCCCCAGGGCCGGGACAATGTAGTTGGCAAAAATTTTCAAATCCAGTTGAGTGTGTATTTTTGTGACCTCGTTATTTTTTTTGATAAAGTAGGATGGAAAGGTGGCTCCAGAGACCAAATAATTTTGGCTTTCGTGGATCATGACATTTCTTAAATGGGCAGTCCCCTGTTTTGCCAGTTGAAGTCTGATGGAAGCCGGAAAATCTGACCGATCCTCCGAAACCACAAAAACATGCAGAAGATCGTTTTCCCCTGCGGCTGTTTCGATCAAATACTGATGCCCCAGGGTAAAGGGGTTACAATTCATCACGATGGCCGCCACCTTTGGTAAATCTCTGCGAAAAGCCGCCAGGGCAGTAACATAATTATGAATTCCATTGGGGTCATTTTCCATCAAAACAACTTCATCGGGTACCGCTTCTATTTTATAGAAGCCCAGGTCTTCAAATATTTTTAGATTTTCTGGCTTGGTATAGACAAACAGGTGCTGTCTTCCCCGACGGTAGGCTTCATTAATCAAGTGTGAAACCACCTTATTTGTCAGGCCCATTCCCTGATAATCGGCCTCCACCGCCACACATTTAATTACCTGGCCTTCTAAAGAGGCCGTAGCCACCAGCCTTTCTCCGTCCCAGAGGCTATAGGTATATTCCGGATGAAATTCCGGCCTGAGGCCCTGGGCAATTAGAAACTTTTCTACTGCCCTCCAGCCTCTTAAATCACTTCTGTCAATCATTAATTCATTTAATTTGATAAATTCCATTAATCAACGCACTCCTTCATCGTGCCGAATGACCCCCTCAGTCAATGATATTTCCCTCTGATAAGGCCCTTTTCATAACGGCTTCTGCCACCGCATCGCTTACCCTCGGATCAAATACATTGGGAACAATATAATCCTCTGTCAGCTCTTCCTTAGAAACCAATTGGGCAATGGCCCTGGCGGCTGCCAGTTTCATCCCCTCTGAAATTTCCCGGGCCCTGCTCTTCAAGGCCCCCTTGAAAATACCGGGAAACACCAGTACATTATTGATTTGGTTTGGATAATCTGACCGACCGGTGGCAATAATTCGGCCTCCTCCAGCCCTGGCCTCCTGGGGGGCGATTTCTGGCTGCGGATTGGCTAATGCAAAGATGATACTTTTGGAATTCATGGTGGATACCATTTCCTTTGTCAATACATTTCCTACTGAAAGCCCAATAAAGACATCCTTGTTTTTGATGACTTCTTTAAGGGGCCCCCTTTCGTGAAACCGATTTGTCACCCTGGCAATCTGCTGCTGGTATTCATTTAAGCTGCTGTCTCCCTCCACCAGGGCTCCGGCCACATCACATAAAACAATATTCTTTGCTCCTGCTTTGATTAAAAGCTTCGCCACTGCAATTCCTGAGGCCCCTGCTCCATTAATAAGGATTTTAATTTCTTCGATGCTTTTATTAACAAGGGTTAAAGCATTATATAGTCCGGCCATTACTGCAATGGCTGTGCCATGCTGATCATCATGGTAGACCGGTATATTTAATATGTTTTTAAGCCTTTCCTCAATATAAAAGCATTCTGGCGCCTTAATGTCCTCCAGGTGAATACCCCCAAAGCCCGGTGCAATTGTTTTAATGGTTTTGATAATTTCCTCCGGGTCTGTTGTATCTAGACAAATGGGTATGGCATCTACATTTCCGAAGGTCTTTAAAAGTAATGCCTTGCCTTCAATTACCGGCAGACCCGCCTCGGGTCCGATGTTTCCCAGTCCCAGCACAGCTGTTCCGTTGGTTAAAATGGCCACAGTTTTACCCTTCATTGTGTATTCATAGACATTTTTCTTATCGTGGGCAATTTCCAGACACGGTGCAGCTACCCCGGGGGTATAGGCCAAGGCCAAATCATCTCCATTGGCAAGGGCCATTGTACCTGTAATCTGAATCTTTCCCTGCCGCTCTCGATGTAATCGCAAGGCTTCTTCTCTTATATTTACCATCTGTTGATTGAACTGTTCACAACAGCCCAATTGCACCTCCTGTTGTATTTATCAATTTGCTCCTTTATGATGTAGTCCCCCATTACAATTATTGACCTGTAAAAGGCTGCACCCCTTGAGAGCTATTTCAAAAATATCATAACAGAAAAATGAAAAAAGGTCAAAACATTTGTTGATATTTTTATCAAATGTTTAAGTTTGTAAATAATTTATACCATTTTTTGTATATTTTATTGAATTTATGATTATTTTAAATTAACAAATGTAAATATTATTAACATATGTTATAATGCTTAACATATGCTGCAGGACTAAAACCGGTTCCTTTGATTTAACCACAGCTTCTTGTAGCATACAAACCAATAGGATATAATAATGTTAATTTAGATATTTAAGGAGCTTGATCAGATGGACCAATATGAGAAGTTAAATGACGGGGAGAAATTAAAATTTCTAGCCAACCTGGCCAACATGTATTATGAACAAAATATGACTCAATCGGAAATAGCTGACCAATTATCCACCACCCGCTTTAAGGTTTCGAGGCTACTGCAGGAGGCCCGGGATCGTAATGTGGTTGAAATTATTATTAATCAGCCCAAGGAAAGGGCATCGGAGCTGGAAGGTCTTTTAATTAAGCACTTTCAGTTAACCCATGCGATTGTTTTGGACAATAACATGATGTCCCATGATGAAACCATATATTCCCTCGGGAAGCTTGGTGCTGCCTATGTTGACAGTATCATGAAGGAGAATTCCATTGTGGGGGTTCTTTGGGGCAAAACACTTTTTAATTTAATCAGGCAAATTAAACCCAAAACAAAGCTGCCCATTACAGCAGTACAGGTTCTTGGCTCTGCCGCCAAGAACAACCCCACCATAGATTCGCCAGAGCTTATAAGAAAGCTGGCCAATAGCTACGGGGGAAAATATAAATATCTTTATGCTCCACTCTACATTGATAATGAATATGCCCGTAGAGCATTGCTGCAGGAGCCTGTCATTAATGACGCCTTATTTTTAGGCAGTAAATGTGATATTGTCTTAACGGGTATTGGTACCGTGGAGGCTGTTTATGCATCGACCCTGTGGTCAAGCTATCTCGTTAAAAACCGGAGCCTTCAGCCTAATGCACAAAGGGCTGTGGGATGTATTTATGCCCATTTATTTGATATTCACGGGGAACCGGCAGACAATGAGCTGAATCATAAAATTATCGGTGTCGATCTTAAAACCTTGCATCAGGTGAAGTATACAATTGGTGTGGCTGCGGGGAAATATAAAGCTGAAGCCATACTAGGAGCCTTAAGGGGAAAGCATATTAATGTTTTAATTACGGATGATTCAACGGCCCAGAAGGTTTTATCCCTGGCGGGCATTCCCATTGAATCTTGATCAGACGCCGGGGTATCTTTAGTTGATAAGATACTTCCGTTCAAAGGGATTTACTGTTAAGCCTGGAAGGCAGTTATTCAAGACAAGGAAAAACACAGCCAATCATGTATGCGGCTGTGTTTTATTGCCCTTACAGGGAGGATTAAGGATTAACCCTATTCTTTATAGAATTGAGATATTTCTCCACCAGGTGAAAAAAAACAGTTACGCCCAATAGGTCTGCACTTCCGCCGGGGCTGATATTTTTCTCTACAAAGTTTTTGGCCATATGCTGTATCTTTCCCTGCCCCAGGGGAGTTCTCATGCCTCCCAGGGCCATGGCCTCCCTGGCCTCCTGCTGAACCAGCTCCAGCACCTCAGGAGAATGTCGATGCAATATGGTGGAATCCTGGCAAACTTCCATAATCCCAAGGAGGGTATGGACCAGTCTGTCATTCATAGGCAAATCAGCAGCAGCATTATAAATCGCCAAGCCGCAATCAAATACCGTCGGCATCCCTGCCTCTACCTCCCCCCGGATTCCTGTGGTTTTGTATTTTAAATACAGCCGTTCACCATTGGATAGATTACTGTTGTCCTTTAAGGGGGCTAGCTCCTTTTCAACCAGCCCCCTGGTCATTTGCCGGATGAAAGCCGGTATATCAGCAAAGCTCTTTTGTTCATAAAGGGTTTTTCCCACAGCAGCACAGGCAATCCCCAGCAGAAAGAGCATTCCCTTATGGGTGTTGATTCCTAAAGTTTTTTCAAACATTTCTTTCTCTGCTTCCAGCCCTATGCTTCTGATTCCTTTAAAGATGTCTTCTACTGAACCGGCCGTAAAGCCCTTCTGGGTAAAGAGAATAAAATACCTGCTCAAGGCTGCACTGCTGGCAATAAAGGTGTAATAATTCATGTCCCTGTGGGCACCGTTGGAAACCGGCGAAACCAGCCCCGGTGAAGGAAAGCAGGCAGCCTCATAGAGCATTGCCTCCAGGGCAAAGCCGCCAATGTCAAAGGCCATTTCACTTAAATGATAGTTTTTTTCGTTTTTCATCGCTACAACTCCTAGAAATGTTATATTTTAGGCAACATAATTCGTTCCTTAACCCCTTGGGGGGTGTTTTCTATCGTTAGCTCACCATTAAATTTTTCTCTTACAATATACCGTGAGATATAAAGCCCCAGCCCCGTGCCATTTTCCCCCTTGGAGGTTACAAAGGGGGAAAAGAGCTTTTCCAGAACCTCATTTTGAATCCCTCCCCCGTTATCGGTCAATTCAATTACCAGTTGATTTTTTTCCTCCTGTAGGCTGATTACGACTTCCTTTGGGCCTTTCTGATCCTTCAAGGCATCGATGGAGTTATTCAACAGATTCAGCATTACCTGGGAAAAGATGTTGCTTTCTCCCTTTGTCACCAGTTCCCTGCTTCCTTTAATTTGAATGTCTACACCCAAGTCATTAATTCGCACCATATTAAGCTCAATTGAAAAGGCTATGGCTTCATAAAGATTAAAGGACTGATCAGGGGGTTGGGGTTTAAAAAAGTACTGGAAATCATCAATCGTTTTAGCAATTTTATCGATCAGTCTGTGATTTGAATTTAAAAGTGTCTCTAAATAGCGCTGATCGTCTTCCTTAAGGGTGTGATAATCTTCAAGGTTATAAATTGACAGCTTAAGGGCATTTAAGGGCTGTTTAAGCTGATGGGCAATGGTGGCCAGCATTTCTCCCATGGCTGCAAATTTTGACTGGTGCAGCAGCAGGGCATTTTTTTCCTTCAGCTCATCAAAATACATTGCTTCTAAAGCCAGCTCATTTTGCTTGATCTCAATGCGATAAATATAAAAAATAATAAATATACTGGTAACAATTAAAAGCAGGGAAATAACAACGGTAGCATTGGTAATCCCCCTAAAGCTGGTCATTGTTTCAATATAGTCGGCAGAAAAATTTAAAATGATAAAGGTATCGCCAATATTACAGGGGGCAAAGGCACTGAGTTTTTTAATCCGGGTGCTTTCACCGGGCCAGATGGAATAGTAGCTCCCTACTCCGGTCTCTCTATTTAGCTGCCTTCTGACGTTTTCCGCCAAACCGCTCCAATCATAATCAGGGAACTGACGGCGTCTAACCTCAATAACATTTTCGCCAATACTTTCTTCCGACGGGTGCAAAAAAAGCCTTCCTTCGCTATCCTTTAGGGAAATATACCCTTTACGATTTAACTGATAATTGGCTAAATAAATTTCATTAATATAATTGGTATCAATCTTTACCCGCACAAAGCCCCGAACTAAATCATCCATTTCTATGGGCTGTATGATGTTAATGCTTCTTTCACCCTTTGTGTCGGCATAATAAACCGCTTTTTGTGTCTTAACAGCCTGCTGTATATCCTCATCCTTTTTAAATGAATATTGATTGGAATGGGAATAGGCCTTAACCAGATCACCTGCCTGATCCAGAAGCTCTATGGCAAGGAGCTCGTCACTGCCCAGATTGAAAAACAGGCTCATCAGCGTAGCGTCGGGTTTATTTCCGGCTAAAAGCGCCATATATTCCTGTTGAAACTGAGGCCTATTGATTATTTCCAACAGGCCCTCATCCTTTGCTTTAAAAAATTCCTCAAGCTGCTGGGCCACAGTGGTGACTACATTTAGGATGTTTTGCTGCTGGTTGCTGATTTCAAGTTTTTTATAATAATTATGACTTCCAATTAAGAGCAGTAAAATAAGCACCATTATAAACAGGGTGTAAAAAATTAGCTTGATAATTTTAAAATTTGATTGTTTTTTTAATTGTTTAATGGCCTCATTCATCATAAACCTCCACAGTATTTCAGTGATCGGGAAAAACACTATTTTAAATCATGTTTTTTCTAATTATAAGTGTATTTTTCACAAAATACAATCCCTCTGTTTTTTCCTGGCCACGATTAAATATTAATAATTTTCACTAAAAAAGACAGCACCAATTAAAATTGGTGGCTGCCTTTTTAACGTATTTAGCCTGGAATTAAGTTATTTTTGGATTCCTTTTTGCTTTAATTTTTCAAGCATATCTACCGTCATCCTGGCCAAGTCATATTCCGCCTTAAAGCCCCACTCCTCAACAGCCGCAGAGGGGTCAATGGAATTAGGCCAGCTATCGGCAATGGCTTGTCTCATTGGGTCAACATCGTAATCCATTTTAAATTCTGGTATGTGTTTTCTAATTTCTGCTGCAATCTCCTCCGGCTCAAAGCTCATGGCGGTTACATTATAGGCATTTCTGTTTTTCAGCTTTTCCGGATCAGCCTCCATTAAATCAATGATGGCATTGATGGCATCGGGCATATACATCATATCCATATAGGTTCCCTTTGCTATATAGCTGGTATATTTTTTTTGTCTTAGGGCTTCATAGTAGATATGCACCGCATAATCGGTCGTTCCTCCGCCGGGGGCCTGGGTATAGGAAATCAAGCCGGGAAAACGTACGCCCCTGGTATCGACCCCAAATTTATAAAAGTAATAATCGCATAATAATTCACCTGCAACCTTGCTGACACCATACATTGTGGTGGGCCTTTGAATGGTTACCTGGGGAGTTTGATCCTTAGGGGAGGATGGGCCAAAGGCGCCAATTGAGCTGGGGGTAAAAAATTTACATTTCAGCTCCTTTGAAACCTCTAATGTATTCATTAATCCTCCCATATTTACATCCCAGGCCAACTGTGGATTATTTTCTGCCGTAGCAGACAAGAGAGCAGCCATGTGAATAATGGTGTCTACATTATGCTTCTTAGCTACTTCAAAAACCTTTTTTCCATCGGTAACGTCCAGTTCCTCGAAGATCCCCTCCTTTATCAGAATATGATCTTCATCGCCGCCCCGATTAGAAGCGATTACATTGTCTGCCCCATATAGGTTTCGCATTTTCACAACCAGTTCTGTCCCAATTTGCCCCAGGGCTCCGGTTACCAGTATTTTTTTCATGAAAACACCTCCAATTAATTTTCTAATCCTTGTTTTTTTTAGCTTTTTCCTTAGGTTTTCCCGAAAGGTGCTTTTTTATCGTTCACAGCAAATAATACCTTGTCAGGAGGACATATTTCAAAATGTCCGCCGTGTATGTACTATATTTATAATCTACCATATAATTGAGAAAATCACCACTATTCCTTTTAAAATAAATTAAATATTTTGAGGTTTAAATAGGTTGATTTTACCCTATGTACATGTTATACTTTAAGCAATTTAATAGTTGCAATACAAGTTTCGTTTTTACGAATGAAAAGGGAAGTTGGTGTAAATCCAACACGGTCCCGCCACTGTAATGGGGAGTCTTTCTGCAAAATACCACTGAAGCGATTCGGGAAGGTGCAAAAAGCAATGAACCTAAGTCAGGATACCTGCTTGTATGGCTGTAGAACATTCCATTTCACGGTGCATGAATTGGATGCTGCCCTTTTCAGTTATTTAAAGCTGGTATTGTTATATAATATGATGGGCGAAATCCTTTTCCTGTACCTAAGTACAGGTTTTTTTGTTGAAGTTTTTATTTTTAAAAAAGGCGGTGTTTTTATGCATTTATCTGATGGCGTTTTAAGCCTGCCAGCTGTGGCGGCCACTTCTGCTGCGGCCGGAGGAATGTTGATCTATTCAATTAAGGGAATCAAGGAGGAGGAGATTCCAAAGGTTAGTCTGATGACCGCCACTTTTTTCACCTTTTCTCTCATCAGTATACCTGTAGGCCCCAGCTCCATTCATCCTCTACTGGGGGGACTGTTGGGTGTTATTTTAGGCCGAAGAAGCACCCTGGCGGTTTTTGCTGGCCTTTTGCTTCAGGCGCTGCTTTTTCAGCATGGTGGATTAACCACCCTGGGGATGAATACAATTATGGTGGCAGTACCGGCTATGGTTTGCCATGGCCTGTATCTTAAGGTTCGAAAAAATAAGCCGGTTTATTTGGCCGGGGGCCTGGTGGGGGCTTTGGCGGTGGCTTTATCTGCTACTATTCTCTCAATAGTATTGTTTTTTTCCAACAGTGCTTATCATCAGGGGCTTTTCTCTGTGATTAATCTCTTGCTATTGGGTCATTTGCCATTGATAGCAATAGAAGGAATTTTAACAGCCTTTGCCATTGCCTTTATGGATCGTACTAGACCCCATTTACTGTCAAAGGATGAAAAAAACAATATACCATCGTAAGAAGGAGCTAAGTCATGACGATGAAATCAATCAGCGAGATAAAGGGAATTTCCCCTTCGCCCCTTAAATCCACCTGGGTTCACCGGTGGGAAACCCGTTGTAAGACTGTCACCTGTTTGGCAATGCTAGTTGGTATTGTATCCTTGAAAACTCCCTGGCTTCTTTTGCTCATTTGTCTCTGTTTATTTCTGATGGTTTTGTCTATGGGTATGACCCTAAAGCAGATATTTTTCAGAATTTCATGGCTGTTGCCCTTTTTATTGTTCATGTCTTTATCTTTATTAATCAGCGGCGGCCTTCCTCTTGAGCAAGGAAGGATACAGCTGGTGTTACTTTTGATCTTTAAAGCCTTATCGGCATTACTGCTTATGCTGATACTATTCTTAAGCCAGTCAGCCTTAGATTTATTAACTGGCTTGGCTAGTTTGAAGGTGCCCCCTGTTATTGTTACAGTATTATTTTTATCATGGCGCTATTTATTTTTGTTTTGGGGAAAGCTGGTGGAAATTTACAGAGCTCTTAGTGCCAGACTTTTCAAGCCCTCTGTTGGAACCGGCTCCTATCGAATTTATGGCGAAATTATAGGTGGAATGATTGTAAAATCAATTGATGGCTCTGAAAAAATATATCGAGCTATGCAGTCCCGGGGCTTCAATGGCAGAATACCCACAGGTCCCCCCAAGGGGATTACTTCTATGGATATTCTAAAATCCAGCTTTTTCTTTGGCAGTATGATACTACTACATATAATTGAAAAATGGAGGTTCTAATGGCTGTTGTCGAAATTCGTGATTTAAGCTATCACTACCCTGATCAAACCCTGGCCCTGGATGGGGTGTCGATATTAATTGAAAAACAGAGCCGTGTGGCCATTTTAGGAGCCAATGGCAGCGGAAAATCAACCCTACTTCAGCATTTAAACGGCTTGCTCTTGCCCCAAAGGGGAAAAGTTAGCATTATGGGGCTGGAGGTTTGTAAGGGCCATCTCACCGAAATTCGTAAAAAGGTGGGTATTGTTTTTGATAATCCCGATGAACAATTGTTTTCGGCTTCTGTCTACGAGGATATTGCCTTTGGCCCAAGGAATTTAGGCCTTGATGAGGGGCAAGTGAAAGACAGGGTTGAGCAGGTAATGAAATTGATAGATATTGAAGATTTAGGCCACCGCCCTCCCTATAATTTAAGTCTGGGACAAAAAAAGAAGGTGGCTATGGCAGGTGTTTTAGCCATGGAGCCAGTTATCATGGTTTTTGATGAGCCCTTTTCGGGACTGGACCCCTATTCTCTGCAGCAGCTTACTGCTCTTTTAGATAAGCTCTATACCCTGGGGCATACTCTGGTTATCACTACCCATGATGTTGATTTCGCCTATGGCTGGGCCGATGAATGTATTGTACTGAATCGAGGCCATGTTTTGGCCCAGGGCCCGAGGGAGCTGCTGGAGGACGAGGTTTTAATGAAAAAGGCTAGACTTAAGCTGCCCAGCCTTTATGATATTTTTTCTGGTACCGACTTCAACCCCAAAAGGCCACAGGAGGCAAAGGATGCTTTGTCTAAGCTATTTAAAAGAAAATAGAAGTAAGATAATAAAAAGGAGGAGTAAAAAATGAAGGGTTTAAAGAATATTTTGTTAGTTGCTATGATCTTTGTTCTATTTACGGTTCCTGTATATGGCCATAAGATGATCATTGAACCAGTTGAACCAGGTATGATTAAGGTACATTATGCTGATGGGAGCTTTTCTCAAGACATTCGACTAACCCTTTACAATGAGGCCAAAGAAGAGATTTCAACGGGAACCCTGGATGAGACCGGCAGCTTTTATTATGAAGATGGTTCTGAGGTGTCCTATATCGTGGCCGACGACGGCATGGGACACCGGGTGGAATGGCGGGTTGGAGACCCTGTCAAGACCAGCTCTAGTCTGGGTAAGTGGATTAAAATGGCCCTGGTTGCCATTGCTTTTCTTGGTATAGCTGTATTTTTTCAATACCGCAAAAAGGCCGGTAAGGCGGCTTAAACAGCATAAAAAAGACAAGTTTTGCTAATAAAGCTCACTTGTCTTTTTTAATTGATAGATTAATGGAGAGAATTTCAATTATCCCCTTGGCCTGCCTGCCCAGCCATCGCTATGGGCCAGAATATTCTCTGGGGAATACACCGGCAGTTCTTCTTCTGAAAGGGTTTTTGCCCAGGCAACCCGTTCCTGTAAATTTGCCCCGGGGCCCCTGCTGTTGTATTCAACAAATAGGCAGGTTTTTTCCCGATGGGGCTGGTCCCAATTATGCCAGCCTTTAGGATGTATATGGGCTCCCATCCAGCAATTAATAAAGGCTGCCTTGCCGTGGTCCCGCCAGGGTCTGCCTAAATAAACGGTTCCTCCAGCGGCATCGCTGGTAAGCCTGCAATCAATGAATACCAGGCCATGGGCTACATTTTCAGGGGTAGAAGGGGCGGTAATGTACCCGTTAATAGCCTTGCCCCGATCATTGGAGTGGATTTCACAGTATCTAAAGACCGCCGTACCGGAGCCAAAAATAAAATCTATATCACCCCTTATATAGCAATCTTCAAAATATTGCCGTGTCGGGTCGGTTTGAATATAATCCGGTTGGATTTCAAATTGTTTTTCTCTGGGATAGGGCCCCGTAAACAGAGTATCCTGATGGGCTAAAAAGCTGCAGTTTTTAAAGCTCACCCGATCGGCATTGATATGAACTGCGACAGCCTGCCCCACGATGTCTCCCTCCCCTGCTGCATTTTCAAAGGTAAGATTTTCTGCATAAAAATCGTCGCCACCTATGAAGAAGCTAAAGGTTCTAAAGGTTCCCCTGGCTTCTCCATTGTCTAAAAGTTCATAGGCCCCCTCATCATAGGTGATAATGGTTCTGTCCCGATCTTCGCCGATTAGGCTGATCATTTTCTTATTGATTCTGACCTTTTGTCGATAGATTCCGTTTTTTACGTATATTTTTACCCGCTCATGATTATCTTCCGGAACAGCATCAATGGCATCCTGAAGGCTGGTAAAGTCTCCGCTGCCATCCTTGGCTACGATCATCGTGTTTCCTCCTTACTGCCTATAGTTGTTTATAGGTGTCATTAATAAATCCAATACTCTCATGGACAGTTGCTTCCTTGGCATTTTCCAACAGGATTTCAACATAGGGCTTATGTTCTTTAATTAGCTTTAATAGCAGCGAATAGTTAAGCAAGCCTTTTCCAGCCTCAACGGTTTTCAGTTGATTATTTTCTACAATAAAATCCTTGGCATGAATAATAACGATACGATCGCCAAACAATTCAAAGGATTTCTCCATCATTTCATTCTGCTGCTGATAATTTTCTATTGATAAAAAGTTGACCGGATCAAAGATGACCTGTAAATTATTGGATTGAATCGCATCTAAGACTCGCTTCATCTTTTCCGGTGTATGCACCACATGCTTGGCTACCCCTTCAATTCCTACTATGACACCGAATTTTTCTGCCTCATCGACCAACTCCCTTACGCTGCTTATCAGTATTTGAAGGGCTTCCTCACTATGGTTTTTTGGATTAAAGGAATAATCATGATTGATCGAGCCGGTCTCGGTTCCCACTATACTGCACTTAAAATCCCTTGCATATCTGATATGCTCCTTAAATTGATTCAATAGCTTTGCTCTGACAGCCTCATCTGGATGGGTCAGGTTAACATAACAGCCTAAAACGGCAATATCCAAGCCTTTTTTGTTAAAGGCCTGACTTAAATACCTTGCCATACCAGGGCTCAGCATTCCTGGTTGATATGTAAAATCAGCCACCGCCTTGGTCAGGGCCAATTGAATACAGCTTACCTCCTTTTGGGCTATTTTCGTGGCAAGCTCATTAACCTCAAGCTTTCCAAAATCATGGGCTCTAGCACCTATAATCATTTTTTACTCGCTCCTTATTTTAATAATTCCACAATTTGAAACTCAGTTTCATTATACCATATAATGGGGGCGGCTTCTAGGGTTCCCATGGGATTTTTATCCTGGCCTTGTTACCTGAGTTTACCCTTTAGCCATATAACCAGCAATGACATTGCCATGATTACCGTTGACCATATAAACAAAAATAACTTGGCCCTATATTCCTGTGTCATCATTGAGAACAAATAAAAGCTCCCTAAGTTTCTTCCCCCTG
Source organism: Alkaliphilus crotonatoxidans (assembly GCF_054658015.1). Taxonomy (NCBI): domain Bacteria; kingdom Bacillati; phylum Bacillota; class Clostridia; order Peptostreptococcales; family Natronincolaceae; genus Alkaliphilus; species Alkaliphilus crotonatoxidans. The sequence continues at coordinate 599,517 of NZ_BAAHXS010000006.1, read as the reverse complement.
TCAAATTGAGGAGATAATATACCACGGGTACCATATAAGAAACTGCTATATTTTTCGATACCGACGCCGCCAGCATTCCAAGGGACCCCAAAAGCATGGCCGTTACAATGGTTCCCCCAAATAGCTGTGGTGTGATATTGCAATTCTGTAAGCCCATATAGAGAATAAATAAACCGATCAGTAATATAAGTATAATCAAGGAGTAGACAATACGTATGATGTAAACGTAAACTAAACCTACATACTTTGAAGCAACGACCTGTTCAATCTGGTCATCTTCCTCGGGGTGAAAAATGGGTGTAAGTAAAATGATTCCCAACAGTGAAACGAATATTTCCAGAGGGACTGCCGAAGCCTGGGTGTCTAAATTAGATACACCAAACAGTATAGGAGTAAGCATTAATAACAAAATCGACAACAGGAAGTAGGGCAAAAAATTATGTCGTACATTAATTTTTGTAATTTGCCATAGCTGCAATGCTTCTTTTGATTTTACCTTCTCCATTGATTAGCCCCCTCCTTTTCTGTTCATAGATTATAACCGTTGCTGCAATTAACAGCATGGCAATGCTGGTAAATAGCAATCTGTTCGCTACAAGGCTGCTAAAATTATCGACTAAGGTCTGGGTATGGGTCAGAGTATTGTGACGTGGTGTTAGCCTAAGCAAGGAATAACCGCCATTAATTTCTGAAATTCCCATATTGATATCGACGAACCACCAGGCCCCCTGCACAGCTACAGCAATTGGCGAATTTGTCAGCTCTGTCAAGAACATACCTACTGCTGCTGAAACCATGACCGAAGGCAAAATCCACCCCAAATCGTATTTGAGGGGAGCTAGATAATCAAGGGGCAAGCCCTTATAGATGTGCCATACTGAAATGTTAGAGATATATGACAGGATCACCGCAGGAAGCATTATCGTTGTTATGATAGCAAGATATCTTGTTATAATAATTTTGGCTGATGATGCTTCCCTTGTGAAGATTAGCTCCTTAATTTTGGAGGTCTTATCCTTTAAGCTAACGGCTACTGCAAGGAAAACAGGTAAAATGGACAGGACAATGCCCAGATAGTCAGTAAATAGCCTTGCATAGGCTCCTGTAAAACGATCCTTTTCCTTGCTTAATCGATAACTTTCAAGGGCTTCATCGTAGGTAACAGGGACCCGCCCAAAGTCAAGAAGGTACGTTGCTCCATACCTTGAGCCGCCACCAATAATGTCATCCGCCAGCTCCATATAGGTCTTGAATTCTTCGTAGGAAATACCTGCCTGAAGCGTCACAGTAGCAGCCCTATTCTGATTAGGCCCAGCCTCGTCAGTCATGGTCATTGTGTATTGGCCTTCTCCCTGTTCTATCAGCTCACCCCCACCAAAGGTGAAACCTTCTTCTTGAGAAATACTGCCCTCTGCTTTCAATAATTCATCCGCAGAAATACCAGTAAGACTAGAGAGTATTTCTGCCATCTCCCTCTGCTCCTTATGATTCAGCTTTACATCTTTATAAAAGCCTATGGGGTAGGCTGTATAGCTATTTACTGAAAATTCAGCATAAAGGGATGCTAAGGCTCCGGGCATGATGATTTCTGGTATTTCCTTCACCTGCATTCCATAGTCAGCCTGTTCCGCCTTAGGCATTTCAATCTTTCTATCACTGAAATTCAGTACATCCTGAGAGCTGACCATCAAGAGCACGGTTGCCGTTAGAAGAAGAAAGGTTATTGAAAATACACTTTTTTTACATTCTCGAAGAAACAGCACTATAGCTCACCTCCTACATTGTCGATGGAAGCTCCATTTTGATAAAGATAAAGCATGTAAGCATCCTCGATATTGGGCTGACACGTCATTGCACCTGCAACGGGCTCATCAGACAAGAAACGTACCACTGCTTCATGACCCTGGGTATGAATACTGGTTATGGTGTACTCCCTTTTTAGCTCTGGCAAAGCTCCTTTATCTGCGGTTTTGATAAACACCTTTCCCCTTGCAGCCTCTAAAAGGGTGTCAACGGTTCCGCTGAAAAGCAGCCTTCCATTATCTAAAATTCCTATATTTTCACAGGTAGCCTCAATATCGCCAACAATGTGGGTAGATAATATTACAACCCTTTCTGATGCAACCTCCCACAGTAAATTACGCAGTCGAATCCGCTCTTCAGGGTCAAGCCCCGCAGTGGGCTCGTCTACAATTAAAACCTTCGGGTTATTCAACAGGGCCTGGGCAAGTCCCAGCCTTCGCTTCATTCCTCCCGACAGTGCCTTTACTTTCTTCCCTTTATGCTCCGAAAGATTTACCCGATCCAGCAGAATTTCAGTACGCTTTTTCCTATTTTTAGGGTCTATTCCCGAAAGAACTCCCAAATAATCCATAGTTTCTAAAACACTCATGGTGGGATACATGGAAAATTCCTGTGGCAGGTAGCCAATGATTCTACGAATTTGCCCTGTATTTCCTATTGGTATTCCATATAGGGTAATTTCCCCATCCTTTTTGGGCAGCAACGTGGCAAGGATTTTCATTAATGTTGTTTTGCCAGCACCATTCCTGCCCAGTAGTCCAAACATTCCCTGCTTAACATTTAAGCTCACATTAAATAACACCTGCCTTTTCCCATAAAATTTGTTCAAATTCTTAATTACAATTGCATTTTCATCCATAGATTTGACTCCCTTTCTAATTACTATTTGAAATCCTATAAATGTATCATAATGTATAAATATCAACTTTTTATATACAAGCTCAAAAAAGCCTTTGTCTGCACAATTACAAACAAAGGCTTTTTATCCAAATTTATTTAAAATACAACCCTCACCGACGCACCACTATCATGATTAAACAGGCTAATAAAGCCGCCATGTCTTTCACATAACACCTTACAAATATTAAGCCCCATACCCAGGTGCTGATTTTTCTCATTTTGATGGGACTGGTAAAAGGGCTTGGTTGCTTCCATTAAATCCTTATTACTAAAGCCCTGGCCGTCATCGGAGACGGTAATCGAAAACCCGTCATTATCGGTGGATAGGCTAACGGTAATTTTATTTTTCGCAAATCTTACCGCATTGGAAAGTAGATTTTCATATACCTCCATTACTATAAATTGGTCTACGAATAATGTCTCTTTATTTGACAGCCTTGAGTGAAATTCCAGTTGCTTATCACTGCATAATATTTCACTGCTGACTTTCAAATTGTTCAATAGCTCTTGAGCAGGTATATCGGCCTTATTAATTGCTATATCCTCTAATTTTTGCATACGATTCATTTCTGTAACATAGCTTTCAAGACGGTCAATATGTCCCTTCATTATTTCCAAGGTGGCGACAATCTTTTCTATTTTTATCCTCCCGTCAGGCACATATTTTAACAGCATATCACTTTGGCCCTTTAATACGGTCAGCGGCGTACGTAAATCGTGTGAAAATGCTGCATTAAGTCGTTTGTGTTGATCCATTCGACGCCACATTTCAAGGTTATTTTCCTTTAAGGCAGCTCGCATCTTTTCAAAGCTATGGCAAAGCTGGCCCATTTCATCATTTTTATTATATTGAAGGGTAAAATCAAGATTGTTTTTTTCAATCTGCATAGAGGCATCGGTTAATAATGCCAGGGGCTCCTTTAGTTTGTTTTGATAAAATAAAAAAGCAGCGAAAATAATACAAATCGAGAAAATAAAAGGAATTGAAAGGCCGGAGAATAGCCTCAGAACCTTTATTTTTTGGCTATCCTCCCTGGAAAGCTCCCGTGGGTGGGAAAAAATAATGGCCCCACTCCCCAGCTGTTCTCCTTCTTGAGTGGTCAGATAATAGGTTTCACCCTGATCTGAATAGGAGGAATATATTTTTTCTTCTATTTTATCAACAATGTTGATCACCAGGGCAGATAAGGCTGCTGACACAAGCAGACAAAGAATAACATAGATGATAAAGGTAGCCTTAAAGGATAAATTCCTAACCGCTGCTATTTTGTCCATTTATAGCCTACCCCCCATACTGTTTCAATATAGGGCTTCATACCGGCAGCTGTAAATTTTCCACGTATTCGCCGTATGTGTTCTGCAACCACCATGCTGTCACCAGCACCGTCAAAACCCCATATTTTCTCATAGATACGCTCCTTATCAAAGATCTGTCCTTGATGCTGTGAGAGCAATGCAACTATGTCGAATTCTTTTTTCGCCAGGCTTATGGCTTGGCCTTGGAAATATAAAAGCCGTTCAGAGTAATTAATAACCAGATCATGGTCTATTTTAATTTTAGGAGATTCCCTTTGACGATGCTCACGTCTCAAATGAGCAGCCACCCGGGCCCCTAATTCTTCAATGGAAAAGGGTTTAACAATATAATCATCCCCACCCATACCAAAGGCCTTAATTTTATCACTGTCTTCCACCCTTGCAGTAAGAAATAGGATGGGACAGCAGACATAATTTCTGATTTGACTGCAAACCTCGATTCCATCGACATCTGGCATATTAATATCCAGCAAAATAATATCGGGGTGCCTTTCTACCCATTTAATTGCCCCTTTACCGTCTAATGCAGTCATAACTTCATAGCCGTTAAGTTGAAAATAATCCTTTAGCATATTTACAATATCAATTTCATCATCAACAATCAATATCCTTTTCCCCATTCTATACACCTCCAACCTTAGCATAGCATAGATTTTTCAACTTTTTATCAATATTTTTAAGTACCCCTTTGAGCAATTTATGGATTTATCCTAACCTGTTAATGGAGACTGGTATTTTCAGGATTTTTTCTATTCCTTAACGATTTATTAACATCTTTGTTCTTATTTATTATAAAATAATAATAGGTTTGTACTTGCCCATATTTTGATTGGAGGGATTGTCTTGAAAAAACCCTTGGTAATTGCCCATCGTGGCGCATCAGGCCATAGACCTGAAAACACCCTTTCAGCCTTTCAGCTGGCTTTAGAATGGGAGTCCGATGGAATCGAGCTGGATGTTCACATGAGTAAGGATGGTCACTTAATTGTTTGCCACGACGAAAGCGTTAACCGTACCACCAATGGAACAGGCTTAATTAAGGATTTAACCCTAAAGGAAATTAAGGAGCTGGATGCCGGCGGCTGGTTTCATTCTGACTTTTCAAATGAAAGAATTCCAACCCTTGAAGAGGTGCTAAAGGTAATCAGAAATAAAGATCTATTACTTAATATCGAATTAAAGAGTGGGCCTATTCTCTACGAAGGAATAGAAAAGGAGGTAATAAGGCAATTAAAGGCCTTTGGACTTCAAGAACAGGCAATACTTTCCTCCTTCAATCATTATAGCCTATTGGAAATAAAAAGAATTGACAAAAATATGAAGGCCGCCATCCTTTACATGGAGGCCATGGTTGACCCCTGGGTATATGCTGAATATATCGGTGTGGAGGGGCTTCACCCCTATTTCCCTGGTGTTATCCCGCCGGTGGTGGCAGACTGCTTGCGAAATGGATTGATGATTAACCCCTTTACTGTAAATGACGAGCAGCATTTAAAGCAGCTGTTCGCCATGGGTGTAACAGGGGTCATTACCAATTATCCGGATCGTGCAAATAAAATGATTAGAGAGCTGTCAGAAAGGAGCTAATTATGAAGCTAGATTATAAAAAAACCTTTATACTGGGCTTGGGTTTCTTTGCCATCAGCCTGGTCTGGCCTCTCTATAATTATTACATTCCTTTGTTTCTAAAGGAATATATTAATAGTCAGTTTTGGATTAATACCATTATGACCCTGGATAATGTGCTGGCCGTAACATTGATTCCCTTTTTTGGAAGCTTAAGCGATCGTACCCAAAGCCGATTTGGCAGGCGAATGCCCTTTTTATTAATTGGAATCCCATTGTCTGCCCTCCTTTTTACCCTTTTGCCAACTTATTCCGGCTTTTATTCGTTAATTGGTATTTTATTTGTTTTTAATTTATCTATGGCTATTTACCGGGCCCCAACCGTGGCCCTTATGCCCGATATTACCCCACCACCCCTTAGAAGCAGGGCCAACGGGGTCATTAACTTTATGGGAGGCCTGGCCTCGGTATTAGTCCTTTTTGTGGGGGCCTATCTTTATGATATCAATTCCAGTTTACCCTTTATTTCTTCTGGTGCTCTAATGTTTTTGGCTGTCTTTTTACTTTTCATTTTTATTAAAGAGCCGAAGCAGCTACAGAAAGCAGATAAAGTAAAAATGAATATCACCCATGCCCTAAAGGAAATTATTTTTAGCCAGGACAAAACTACCCTCTACCTTCTTCTGGCCATCTTTTTTTGGTTTGTCGGCTACCAGGGTATGGAGGCCACCTTTAGCAATTACAGTGTACATTTCCTGGGAATTCGTGAAAGCGCCGGCTCCATCATTTTGGGCAGCTTTGCAGCAACCTTTTTACTTTTTGCCATTCCCAGCGGGCTGATTGCCAGCAAAGTGGGTAAAACTAAAACCATTTTGGCCGGGATAGGGGGGTTGGTTACGGTATTTATATTGCTTTCTACGATACGAAACACCACCAGCTTTTTTTCACTGCCCTTTAATATCATTATGATGATCCTTTTTGCTGTTGGAGGATTCTTTTGGGCCTGTATTAACATCAACTCCTACCCAATGGTGGTAGAGATGACAACGGAAGATAAGGTTGGGACCTATACCGGGCTATATTATTTTGCTTCTTCTCTGGCCGCCATTACAGGGCCTTTGATTTTCGGTATGTTTGTTGATTTAATTGGATACCAGTCAATGTTTATTACAGGGGCCGCAGCCTTCGCCCTGGCCTTTATTTGTATTTTGAAAATTAAAGCCAGAAGGCGAGTCGCTGTACCTTCCGAAGGTTAAAATACCCTGGGCAGCTTGCCCAGGGTATTTTATATGATTTTAATTGTCTATGGCAATTCCTGATTAATAATTTCTTCCGCTATTTTTTCCAGCGTAATACAGCGATCCATACTTTGCCTTCTTAACCATTGATATGCTTCACCTTCTGTCATGGCCCGACGCTCCATTAAAAGCCCCTTGGCCTTATCTATTTTCTTTCTGGCCGCCAGGCTGTTTTCCAGCTTTTCAACCTGCTTGACCAGGTTATTAATCTTATTTGAATTAACAATTGAAAATTCAACCATATGATAAAGCTGCTCCGGCTGAACCGGTTTAGTAATATAGGCATAGACCCGCATATGCTTTAGCTTATCAAGGAACTGAGGATTTAAGCTGCTGGTCATAAAAACCACCGTTGAAAGCTGATCGCCTTCGATGATTCTGGCCACCTCATAGCTTTTCATTCCCCAAAGGTTCACATCTAATATGACCAGGTCGGGTAAAATACTTCTGGCAATTCTTAGGGCTCCTGCTCCATCAGTGGCCTGATACAGGCGGTATCCCCTTTTGGTCAATAGCTGTACCACCTGGGTTCTGACATTTTCCCCGCTATCTGCAACCAGGATACTATAATTATTCATAAAATCACTCCAAACAGCAGGCTATATTTCAGCAGTAAAGCCCTAAAATTTCTTTAAATATCTGTCAAGCTCCCATTGGGAAACATAGGCGGAATACTCATTCCATTCATAGAGGGTAGCATCTACAAATTTCTCTAGGATATGGTCTCCTAAAACCCCTTTAATAACATCATCCTTTAAAAGAAGCTTTACTGCCTCATAGAGATTTACGGGAAGGCTCTCAATTCCCCTTTCCTTTACCTCCAGCTTCTCCATTTCATAAACATTGCTGGAAACTGCCTCTGGAGGAATAATTTTATTTTTGATTCCTTCAAGACCTGCCTTTAAAATAACTGCCATGGCTAAATAGGGATTGGCGGAAGGGTCAGGGCTTCTCAATTCTATTCTTGTGGAGCTTCCACGTTTTGTAGGTATTCTAATTAAAGGACTTCTATTGTTGGCTGACCAGGCAATTAACACTGGCGCCTCGTAACCCGGCACCAGCCTTTTATAGGAATTGACCGTTGGGTTCGTAATAGCTGTAAAGCCCTTGGCATGCTTCAATACTCCCCCTAAAAAATGATAGGCTACCGTTGAAAGCTTCAGCTCATCAGCTTCGTCATAAAAGGCGTTTTTGCCCTCTATGGTTTCCAGGGACATATTAATGTGCATACCAGACCCACTCATTCCATACTTGGGCTTCGGCATAAAGGTGGCATGGAGCCCGTGTCGTTGGGCAATCATTCTGACAACCATTTTAAAGGTCATAATATTATCAGCGGTGGTTAGGGCATCCTTATATTTAAAGTCGATTTCGTGCTGTCCAGGGGCTACCTCATGATGGGAGGCCTCAATTTCAAATCCCATCTCCTTCAACACCATGGTCATATCCCTACGGGCACTGCCCCCCAGGTCCACCGGAGCTAAATCAAAATAGCCTGCATCATCGTGGGTTTTCAGAGAAGGCTCCCCCTTTTCGTCGGTGTAAAACAGAAAAAATTCACACTCCGGCCCCACATTTAATTGATACCCCAGGTTCTTTGCCTCCTGAAGTACCTTTTTTAGGGCATTTCTGGGGCACCCCGGAAAAGGGCTGCCATCGGATCGATAAACGTCACAGATCAGCCTTGCCTCCTTTGGATAACTAGACCATGGCAATATGGTGAAGGTTTTGATGTCAGGTACTAAATACATGTCAGACTCTTCAATTCTGACAAAGCCGTCTATTGACGAGCCATCAAACATAATTTCATTATTAAGGGCCTTTTCCAGCTGCTCGATGGTAATAGAAACATTTTTCATCACCCCCATAATGTCTGTAAATTGAAGGTGAATAAATTCCACTTCCAGCTCCTTTGCCTTATTTAACAGCATTTCCTTTTCATTCATGGGCTCTTTCCTCCTTTAAAATTTGAATTTGCTATTGAGGTTGTTGAATCAATTCCAGTATAGTAAAAAACCAGCAATCGTGGGGAAGCTTCTATCTGCATGGCACTAAACAATCCAGCTATTGAATTAAATGAAGAAATCCTTGTGATTGAAAAATTTGATAACACTATTGTATACAAAAATTCCCCTATATACAAAGAATTTTGTAATATTTTTAAGGCACTGACCCCTTATCATCGATAAGGGGCCTTAGGAGGACTAAAATATTAGGAAATTGTCTAATTAATATGACCAACTATATTTCATTGTTAAGGGCTAATTTTCCCTCATCACCATTTCTAATACGAATAACATTGCTGATTTCGGTAATAAATATCTTACCATCACCAATTTCACCGGTATAGAGTACCCTCTTGGCGGTTTCCACCACCTGCTCCACCGGCACTTCACAAATAACGGTTTCCACTTTTATTTTTGGCAAAAGCTCTGGGGTATAGGTAACCCCTCTGTAATTTTCTGTTCTTCCTTTTTGTACACCGCATCCCATTACATTGGTAACAGTCATACCCATTACGCCTATATCATTTAAGGCTTCCTTTAAAGCCTCAAATTTATTGGGTCTGGTGATAATTTCCACCTTCGTTATCCTTTCAGTCATTGCCATGCCTCCCTTTCTCCCTCTGAATAATTAAACCTGTTCACTGCTTATTTGAGTCACCCTTGGTTCAAAATCTGCGTAGCTGTCGGCACCATGCTCCCGTTTATCTAAGCCCTCGATTTCTTCCTCATCGCTGACCCTTAAGCCTACTGTAAAGTCGATGGCTTTAAATAGAGCAAAGCTGGTTAAGCAAACCCATAGACCAACTGCCACGACCCCAACAAGCTGAGTAATCAGGAGGCCTGCTCCACCACCATAGAGCAAGCCGCCGTCGGTGGAAAATAATCCAACCATAATGGTTCCAAGGGCTCCACATATACCATGAACACTGATGGCCCCCACTGGGTCATCAATCTTTAACACATTATCAAATAATTCTATGGCATAAACCACAATAATACCTGCAGCAGCCCCAATTATTACTGCACCAAATGCATCTACCACATCGGTGCCGGCGGTTATTCCCACCAAGCCAGCTAAAACGCCATTTAACGTCATACTGACATCGGGTTTTTTATACTTTGCCCAGGAAACAAGCATTGCTACAATGGACCCCATGGCTCCGGCCAAATTGGTGGTAATAAAGATATGAGAAATAGCCACTGTATCTGTTCCAGCAAGGGTAGACCCGGGATTAAATCCAAACCAGCCTAGCCAAAGAATAAAAACTCCCAGGGCTCCCAGGGTTAAGCTATGGCCTTTGATAACCTTAACCTTTCCATCCTTTGTATATTTACCGATTCTAGGGCCAATTACGATGGCCCCCATCAGGGCTGCCCATCCCCCGGTTGAATGAACAACGGTCGAGCCGGCAAAATCATGGAAGCCTAGCTCTGAAATCCAACCGCCACCCCAAATCCAATGGCCTACAATGGGATAAATAACAGCACTGATCACTAGGCTATAAATTAAATAGGATACAAACTTTGTTCTCTCAGCCATGGCACCAGATACAATGGTTGCCGCCGTAGCACAGAATACCGTTTGAAAAATTAAAAAGGTCTCCTTTGGAATATTTAATTCGAGTCCTCCATAGTTTCCCAGGGTGAAGAAATCCAGCTTTCCGATTAGGCCTCCGATGGTCGGCCCAAACATGATACTAAAGCCAATCAGCCAAAAGACCACTGATCCAACGGAAAAATCCATTAAATTTTTCATGATAATATTTCCTGCATTTTTTGATCTAGTAAAGCCTGTTTCCACCATGGCAAAGCCCGCCTGCATAAAAAAAACCAAACAGGTTGCCAAAAGTACCCATACCGTATCAATAGCAATTGAATAGTCCATTTTCACGTCCCCCTTAATCTTTACAATATCTTTTTGTTTCAAAGCCTTGAGTCATGTCCTTTGGTACATGCTCTAAATAATTGTATAAAGTATACTTTATATGACAATAAAAAAAGACATCCTTAACAAAGGGAGCTTTTTCCCTTGTTAATAGACGCCTTTGCCTATTGTACAATATGAATGCTAAATATGAGGTTTAATATAGATAGTATTGTAATATATTTTAATGGATAATGCAATATATTTTTTGATTTTTTTGAATAACCTCTTTCTTTTTGATGCTTCTCATTATTAAATGGAGAAATCAAACTCATAATTTTTCATACAAACTAAATTGCTATATATTTAACATATAATCAACCTAATCATTACATCCCATAACCTTGTCTTAATTATGATTTAACAAATACTCGATATAATAACGCTGAAATATAAAAAATAAGGAGGTTGTCTAAAATGCTGACCAGAAACAAAAAAGCTGTATCAATGATTGGTATTTTTCTGATGGTTGCTATCTTGGCCATTACAGTAAGTACCAATACCTTCGCTTCCCTTGACCAGGAAAAAGCCGCCATTACATATGAGGGGAAGGCACCAAAGTACATATTCTTATTTATCGGCGATGGTTTAAGCTACCCCCAAATTACTTCCACTGAAATGTACTTAGGCAAGAAGGCTGGTTTGAAGGATATTGTAGATGGGGGTGGAATTGAAAAATTGAACTTTTCTAATTTTCCTACAGCGGGTTCTGCCCAGACCTACGATTCATCTTCCTTTATTCCAGACTCTGCTTCCACTGCAACATCTCTGGCAAGCGGCTATAAAACCCTGTCTGGGGTAATTAATATGGACCAAGGTAAAGCAGTTTCTTACACTCCTATTACCGAAAGGCTTGCCGCTAAGGGCTATAAGGTGGGCATTGTTTCCAGCGTGCCCCTCAACCATGCCACACCAGCTGCCTTTTATGCCAAGGTTCCCAGCCGTGGAATGTATTATGAAATTGCTAGTCAAATTCCCGGCTCTGGCTTTGATTATTTTGGCGGCGGTGGGTTTTTAAGCCCGACAGGTAGCAACAGCGATCAGCCTCATATATACGAGGTTCTGAAAAAGAAAGGCTATACGATTGTTAATACACGGGAGGATATTCTAAAGCTAAGTCAACAAGACAAAAAAGTAGTTGCAGTGAGCCCAGATATGTCTGTAGACGGAACCTCCCTTCCCTACGAAATTGACCGGCAGCCAGGACAGCTTTCATTGGCTGACTTTGTAAAGAAGGGTATTGATGTACTGGAAAACCCCAACGGATTTTTTATGATGGTTGAAGGGGGAAAAATTGACTGGGCTGGCCATGCCAACGATGCTCCTGCGGTTATCCACGATACAATCGCCTTTGCAGACGCAGTAGAGGCTGCAATTGATTTTTATCATAAACACCCTGACGAAACCTTGATTGTGGTCACCGGTGACCACGAAACCGGAGGGATGACCATTGGCTTTGCCGGAACTGGCTATTCAACATTCTTTGATAAGATTCAAAGGGCGACCACATCATCAGATGAAGCCTTTAGGCACCACGTTCTGAATCCCTATAAAGAAAATCATACAATTGATACTGCCCAGGTGTCTGATTTAGCCGGGGAAATTAAGGCCGGCTTTGGCTTGTTATTCCCCGATGATAAAGATGCTGAAAAATATCCTGAAATGGTTTTAACACCATCTGAAATTCAAAAGCTGGAAGATGCCTTAAAGCAAAGTATGACCCCTGCCGAGGAAAGGGCCAATACGGAAGAGGAGCAATTATTATATGGTGGTTATGAACCCTTCTGCATTACCATTACTCATATATTAAACCATAAAGCCGGTATCAGCTTTACCTCCTACGCCCATACCGGTCTGCCTGCTCCGGTATTTGCCATTGGAAAGGGCCACGAGCTGTTCAACGGATTCTATGATAATACTGATATATATCATAAAATGGCTGCTATTTTAAATGTCAAATAATTTGTAAAGGCTAATAGCTGTATTAAAATTGAGCGAGTTGCCAGCCTCGCTCAATTTACTTTTATAAATAGCTTGTTCAATATTAAATTCTGTCATTTAAATAAGCTTATTATCATAGAAAATTAAGAAAAGGATGGTGTAAAAACAGATGAGGGAAGCTAAAAAGAGAAACTTCATTTTTATTGGATGCAGCCTTTTTATGATTATCTTCTTACTTTTTCTTCCTACTGGTTTTGTGGTAAACGAATATCCCAACAGCAGCCGTGTACAGTTGGAAATACTGGAGGTTAATAATGATGGTATTCACTATGCAGGCGGCATGATTCTTCAAGGGGAGCAGTTATGCAGGGTCAGGATATTAAATGGTAAATTTAAAGGAGTAGAAAAACCAGCAGTAAATCACTTTATCGGAAAACTAGAAATGGATAAAATCTTTGAAAAGGGAGACAAAGCGCTGGGGGTAATCGATTATTTAGAAGATGAAGTCACCCATATTACTTTAATAGACCATTATCGATTGGATTTAGAGATCATTTTATTTGGCGGATTCATGCTATTACTAATTATTTTCGCAAAATGGGTTGGTGTTAAGGCACTGCTGTCTTTTGTGTTAACGATACTGGTAATCTGGAAACTACTAATTCCTATGCTGTTAAAGGGCTATCATGCCATTATTGTGTCAATGATAATTATTGTTTTTCTGACAGTGATCATTATTACCTTGGTGGCAGGCATTAGCCGTCGAGCCTTTGTTGCCATAATGGGTTCATTTCTGGGTACCTTCTTAACCTGTGTACTAGCCCTGGTATTTGGGAAATTTTTTAAAATCCATGGGGCCATTCTTCCCTTTTCAGAAACCTTATTATATTCGGGATATGCCCATTTAAATCTCACCGATATTTTTATTTCCAGTATATTCATCGCCTCCGCCGGAGCCTTAATGGATGTAGCCATGGATATTTCCACTGCAATTCACGAAATGGTTCAAAATAACCCAGATATCACAAGAAGCCAAGCGATTCAATCGGGCTTTGAAATTGGCAGAGCAGTGATTGGAACCATGACCACCACCCTGCTATTGGCCTATTCAGGCGGATACATTGCACTATTGATGGTTTTTATGGCCCAGGGAACACCAGTTATTAATATTTTAAATCTCCGTTACGTCGCCGGCGAAATTCTTCATACGATAGTAGGCAGCTTTGGACTGGTGACAGTGGCCCCCTTTACGGCCATTTTAGCCGGAATTGAATTTACCAGACCCGCCTACATTAAAAAAATAAAGCAAAACCTAGCTGAAGAAAAATCCTTCTGACAAGGAATGATCCCCATTCCTGTCAGTAAGGATTTTTAACAGCTAAAGTTCCCTGGTTCGGGCTTTTATTCTTTCCCCTCAGTCAGCAGCCTTCTGGCAAAGCGGATTCCTGCCTGACCATCCACCGCATAATAGTCCGCTCCAATCATTTCTGCATATCGAGGGTTCAAAACGGCTCCCCCCACCATAATTTTACACTCAGGCACCTCCCCCTTGATTAGCTCGATGGTTCGCTGCATGTTTTTTACGGTGGTTGTCATTAGCGCACTCAACCCCACCAATCGGACCCCATGCTCCTTTACGGCGGCCAATATGACCTCTGGAGCTACGTCCTTTCCTAGATCAAGAATGTTGTAGCCGTAATTTTCCAATAGCATTTTGGCTATATTTTTTCCAATATCATGGATGTCTCCCTGGACAGTGGCTAAAATAATCTTTTCATTTTGCAGAACTGAGGTGTTTTTTGAAGAAGCACCCTTAATAACCTCAAGCCCTGCCTTTACTGCCTCGGCCGCCCTTAAAAGCTGGGGCAGAAAGAGAATTCCTCCCTCGTAGGCCTCCCCCACCTGATCAAGGGCCGGTATAAAAAATTGATTGATAATTGCCAGCCCATCCATTTCTTTTAATAGCAGCCTGACGGTATCAGCCACAGCTCCCTTTCTGCCCTCTACAATCATGGCCTTTAAATCATTATTTTCATGAGGCATGACCCCTTGACCAGGTTGAATGCCCTGGAAATCTCTGATAAAGTCCTTGGCCTCCTGATCCTCCCCCTTTAAAACCCGATGGGCCTTTACCGTATTCATCATCTCTTCAGAAAGGGGATCAAGTATTGGTACATCCAGCCCTGCCATTAGGGCACCGGCTAAAAAGGTTCTGTTGATTAATGACCGATTGGGTAAGCCAAAGGAAACGTTGCTGACCCCCAGGGTAGTTTTTAATCCCAGTCGTTCCTTAACCAGAGACACGGCCTTTAATGTTTCCATGACAATAGATTGCTGAGCCGAAACGGTCATCACCAGGCAGTCTATAATCAAATCCTCCTTTGGAATTCCATAGGCCATGGCTCCTTTCATGATCTTTTCTGCAATGGCCACTCTTCCTTCGGCGGTTTCCGGAATTCCCCCTTCATCCAGGGTAAGGGCCACTAAAACTGCCCCATACTTTTTGGCCAGGGGGAAAACCTGCTCCATACTAGATTCCTTTCCATTGACTGAATTTATAATTGGCTTTCCGTTGTAGCACCTGAGGGCCCCTTCAAGGGCCTTGATATTTACGCTGTCAATTTGAAGCGGTGTATCTACCACTGTTTGAATAGTAGTAACGGCTTCCTTCAATACCCTTTCCTCATTGATTTCCGGCAATCCAACATTAACATCTAATATGTGGGCCCCCGCCCGGGTTTGTTCTATGGCTTCGGTTAAAAGCACCTCCAAGTCATTTTGACGCAGGGCTTCCTTTAGTTGTTTTTTTCCCGTCGGATTAATTCGTTCCCCTGTTATTGTTGTTTTCCCGTCAAGTATGACTGTTTTGGTGCCCGAGGTGCAACAGGTAACGATTTTTGTCTCGCAGGGTTGAAACTGAAATCTGTCTATTTGCTGCTGTAGGGCCCTTATATGGTCTGGTGTGGTGCCGCAGCAGCCGCCCAAAATTTTTACGCCCAGCTTAGCCAATTGCCTGCCGTATTCTCCAAAGGCTGCTGGCTCCACCGGAAAAACGGTTTTACCCTGTACCAAAGTGGGCAGCCCTGCATTGGGTTGTACGATTACCGGTACTTTGGCGTATTTTAACACGTCAGGTAATAATGGCAGAATTTCTTTAGGCCCAAGGGAGCAATTAATTCCCAGGGCATCTGCCCCCAGTCCCTGTAGCACCTGGGTAGCTGTAATGGCATCGGTTCCCACAAAGGTTCTTCCGTCCCCCTGGAAGGTCATAGTACAGAATACGGGTAAATCACTATTTTCCTTAACTGCCAGCAGAGCCGCCTTGGCCTCATATAAATCGGAGAGGGTTTCAATTATAATACAATCCACCCCGGCCTTAACGCCAGCCATCACCTGTCTTTTAAAAATCTCATAGGCCCTTTGAAAGCTGATTTCACCAAGGGGAGCCAGCATTTGACCCAGGGGGCCAATATCCTGTGCCACATAGGGGGCCTTGGCTTCTCTAGCAAGCCTTACCCCGGCTTCGATAATTGCCTCAAGGCTATGGGAGCTTTTTCCCAGCTTCAATTCATTGGCTTGAAAGGTATTGGTGGTTATGATTTGAGCCCCTGCCTTTACATAGCTTTGATGAATTTCTCGGATCAATTCTGGCTTCTCAAGATTTAACAGCTCCGGCAGGGCACCGACTTCAAGACCTGCCCTTTGAAGCATGGTGCCCATGGCCCCATCAAACAAAATCATTTTATTTTGTTCATTTATCAAATTCCGCACAGGCAGAACCTCCTTTTCTATAGCTGCAATGTTGATATTGTAGACAGCCTTCACAGCCAGCAACCTTTTTGGTGGGGTCTTTACTAATACCGATACAGGCTGTAACTGATTTTCTGGGTACTAGAAAATGATGGTCTGTCACTGTCAAACCAATTTTTTTATCAGCCTCCAACAGCTTTATTAGCTCTGGCTGCAGTTCAACCGAAAGGTCGCCATAGCCCGGACTGAATCGCCCCGTCAGATAGCTGCCAGGGGCGGCTCCATTTTTTATGACGGATTCTGCATGATCACAGAGTACCTCAATGGCTTCAGAAGCGCAGGCATCCAGTATCACCGCCCGGGTCATATCGGTATGCTGGTATCTTTTTATTTTCAAGTCAACCCCTACCCCCAGGGTAGCCGCCATCATAACGCATTGGCTACAGCCCTTGAGGTGTGAGGCAATGGCTGCGCCCTTAAGAATAAGCCGTGTATTCACCAGTTTAATCCCATCATTTTGGTGTTGAATTTGAAATGTTTGATATACATAGAAGGCCTTTGTAGCTTGCTCCATTTCTTCCATACAGCTATCGATCATTTGAGTCAGCTCCCGGTCAAGGGCCTGATCACGATAACCAAGGTATCTTAATACTTCTGATTTTCTTAGCTTAATTTTCTTCAACCCTCTTTCCCAAAGTCTATATGCTTGCTATATATTTAATTGAGCCATAATTTCCCTGGCAATTTCCGGCTTATTCATTGTATAGAGATGGATTCCATCTACACCATTTTTAATTAAATCTGAAACCTGCTGAGCCGCATATTCAATTCCTTTTTTTCTAAGGGTATCGGGCTGATGCTCATATCGTGCCAACAGCTTAATTACCCTGGCTGGTAAGGAGGCGCCACAAAGAAAAATCATTTTTTCAATTTGCTTTTTATTTAAAATAGGCATAATTCCGGCGGATATTTTACAATGAATCCCCTGCCCCCTCAATTGCTCTAAAAACCGATAAAATAGCTGGTTTTCGAAAAATAACTGGCTAATCAAAAATTCAACCCCTGCCTCTACCTTATCTTTGAGGCAGTCAATATCCTGATTGATGTCATCACATTCTATGTGACCTTCTGGATAAGCAGCTCCCCCTATTGAAAAATTTCCATATGCCTTTACATCCTTTACTAGATCTATTGCATATTGGTAGTCTTTAACCGGCCTTCCCTCACCGCTGATAGGCATATCTCCCCGCAGGGCCAGTAGATTTTCTATTCCTTTTTCCTGTAGCTGATCCAGCTTTCTTTTAATGGTTCCCTTTTCAGAATTGACACAGGTGAGATGAGCCAATGCCTCTATTCCATATTGATTTTTAATTAAGGATGCTATTTCAAGGGTTTGATTTCCTCCATTTCCCCCTGCTCCATAGGTTACACTGATAAAATCTGGCCCTAATTCCGTTAATCCCTCTATGGTTTTATAAATTGTGCCTATATCGTGATTTTTTTTTGGAGGAAAGACCTCAAAGGAAATAACTGGTTTCTTTTCATTGTATATATTGGCTATTTTCAATTCAATACCTCCCTATCATTTTCAACACGGTATTTTTATTTCCTGTCTTATGATCGATGGTTTTTAATTGTATAAAAAAACCACCTCTTTAGATAAGAAGCGGCAGCATGCTTTTATATATGCCTTTTACACAATCTCCTTATCTTTCAGCCATGGGCTGCAGGAATTAGCACATTTCCAGCCTGTCATAACAGGTTGGCTGTTGCCGGGTTTCATTGGGCCAGTCCCTCCACCGCTCTGGATAAGATTATTTTATTTATCGGTCAAAACAAATTACCTTCAATTGATTAGACCATTGAGTTATTCTGTAATAAAAACCCCCTTAATCAAAATATAAGCTTCCAGATCAATGCTATAAAAATTATTGTTATAGTGTATCATAGTTCTTTACAATTGTAAATACTGTTTTTATATAATTCTGACAATATCCCTGTCAAAAGAGAGGTCGACAGACGGGGAATCCCCTGGGGAATTCTTCCCCGTTCTATCGTTTCAGCTGTTGTTAATATCATTATTTTTCTTTTACCCCTGACATTCTCTTATATTCCTTTAGCTCTTCTTTAATATAGGGCAGCTTTAATAGTATTTTTTTGATTTGACTGACCGATAAGCGGGGAGCATTAAAGGAGTTATAGCCTGCCTCCAGGGAGTCGGAGAGGGTTCCTTGTACGTCATCATTATTACCATAATTCAAATCTCGATCATCGGGCTTTATTATATAATAATTTTTTAATTCTTCTGCCCTGGCCATTTCCTCGTGGGTTACCAGGGTTTCGTGATACTTTTCTCCATGTCGAATTCCTATAATCTTTGTGGCGGCCTCAATCTTAAAGATTTCCTTTATTGCTTGTGCCAAATCTGCTACAGTGGCGGCAGGGGATCTGAGTACAAAGATTTCTCCGTTATGGCCATATTTAAAGGCATGAATGACCAAATTAATTGCATCATCCATTGACATGAGGAATCTTGTCATCTGGGGATTGGTAATGGTTAGACATTCTCCCTGCTTGATTTGTTCCACCAGTCGGGGAACAATAGAGCCCCTGGTGGCCAAAACATTACCGTACCGTACGCAGCTAAGAAGCGTTCCCTTATTTAAATTCCTTGATTTAGCAATGATCAGCTTTTCCATCAGGGCCTTGGATTGCCCCATAGCATTAATTGGATATACTGCCTTGTCTGTACTGAGGCCTATTACCTTTTTTACACCGTTTTCTATGGCAGCTTCCAATACATTGTTTGTTCCTATGATATTGGTTTTTACCGCCTCCATTGGATTAAACTCACAGGAGGGCACCTGCTTTAAAGCAGCTGCGTTAAAGATGTAGTCTACACCCTTTGTTGCCTGATAAATGCTATTATAATCTCTAATATCACCAATGTAAAATTTGATTTTATCACTTTGATATCGAATTCTCATATCGCTTTGCTTCTTTTCGTCACGGCTAAAGATTCTAATTTCTTTGATACTGGATTTTAGAAATCTATTTAATACTGCATTACCAAAGGAGCCTGTTCCACCGGTAATGAGAAGGGTTTTTCCTGCAAACATTCTGATCCCTCCAAGTAATTGTTCTATCTTCTCTTTGATCCCCTACCCTATTTTATGAAAACAATTTCTAGCTTTCCTCCTTCCGATACCTGTATGATCTATTGAGTCTACTGTCTATTTGTATTTTATGAAGCCTGGAGGGAAAGGTACCTATTGGGCATAAAAAAACCCCCGGATTTATTTTTTATCCAGGGGATAACAAAGATTAAAATTGATATAGGTTTAAACCAACTTCATTACTAAAGGCCCGGTTAACGGTTCCTTCGATTGCCTCCACTAAAAGTTCACCAGTAGCACTGATTACAGCAGCGTTAAGATGTCCGCCATAGGTTTGATGATCTTTATCGGAAAGATTGATATGAAGATGAAGATATACTTCATCATTCATGGTCGAGATATTCCCTAAAAGACTGGTGATTTCATAATCGCCTTTAAGCTCAGTTGAATGGTACTCTTTTTTATCCACCTCAAAGAGCCCGATGGTGGCTTGATCAACGGCGCCAATCCCCTTTACCCATCCGAGGGTAATTTTTTGCTGTTGACAAAACTCCTTAAGGGTCGATACAATTTCTTCCCCTTTGTCTAAACGAATGACGTATTTTGTTCCAAACTGTTTAAATTCCATTATCTCACTCCTTTTGACCTGTTATATTCATTTTAACATTTTTGCTGTGGCTTATCCATTCCTTTCCTGTGAACAGGGCTTCTATACAGCTTTTCATATATAAAAAAGAAGCCCAGGGCTCCTTTTTCTATATAAATTATAAGCTTTTAGTTTCGAGGTAATTCTCTATCTCTTCAGCAGTAGACAGCTTCAGTACCTCTTCAGCAAGTTTTTGGGCCTCCTCAAGGCTCAGGCTTCTGATCAGCTTTCTGGCCGGAAGAATGGATAAGGGGCTCATGCTGAATTCATCTAATCCCATTCCTAACAGGATTGGTATCATTCTTTGGTCGCCGGCAGATTCACCGCACATACCAACCCAAATTCCTTCCCGGTGACCATTATCAATGACTGTTTTAATCAATCTTAACACGGCCGGGTTAAAGGGCTGATACAGGTGATGTATTTTTTCATTCATTCGATCTACCGCACAGGTATATTGGATAAGGTCATTTGTACCAATACTAAAGAAATCTACATGTTTTGCCAGCACATCACTCATCACGGCCGCCGATGGAACTTCAATCATCATTCCCACTTCTATATCATGTTGATAGGCAATGCCTTCCCTGTCTAAATCAGCTTTCACTTCATTTAGCACTTCTTTAGCCTCAAGAAGCTCTTTCAAATTGGATATCATTGGGAACATAATCTTCAATTTACCGTATACACTGGCCCTCAGTAAGGCCCTCAACTGATCTTTGAATATTTTTTGTTCCTTCAGGCATAGCCGAATGGCACGATATCCAAGGAATGGGTTCATTTCTTCCCCAATTTTCAAGTATGAGAGATTTTTATCTCCGCCAATATCCAGGGTACGAATGACAATGGGCTTCGGGTTCATCGCTTCCAATACTTGTTTATAGGCTTCAAATTGCTCTTCCTCACTGGGCAGGGTCTCTCGATTCATATAAATAAACTCTGTTCTAAAGAGTCCTACTCCTTCGGCATCATTTTTAATCAGGCCTGTTATATCCTGGGTAGTACCAATATTCCCTGCCAATTCTACCCGTCTGCCATCCTTCGTGATGCTTTCCTGACCCTTAATGGCATCCAAGGCTTTTCGTTCAGTAACATAGGCCTCTTTTAGCCCTTCGTACTTTTTGATTTCCTCCTTGGAAGGATTAACGATTACAGTTCCTCCTTCACCGTCTAATATAGCAAAATCTCCTGTCTTTAAGGCTTCAGTTATATCTTTTAAACCTACCACTGCAGGAATCTCCAAGGATCTTGCCATTATGGCCGTGTGGGAGGTTCTGCCCCCTATATTGGTTAAAAAGCCCATCACCCGTTCCTTATCCATTGTAGCGGTTTCAGAGGGTGTTAAATCATGAGCAACAAGAATAACATCCTCCTCTAAGGAAGCTAAATCAGTTTTCTTTTGCCCTGTAATTGTACGAATTACACGATCAGTTACGTCTTTTATATCTGCGACTCTTTCCCTCATATAATCGTTATCCATCGCTTCAAAAATAGCAATAAATTCTTCGGCTGTTTTACTAAGGGCATAGGCTCCATTAAGCCTTTCACTTTCAATTTTGTTTATTGTCCCTTGAATTAATTCGGGGTCATCCAATATCATTTTATGGGCATCGAAAATAGCTGCTTTTTGCTCCCCCAGCTCTTTTAATGCCTTTTCTCTAATCTGCTCAATTTCCTTTTTAGAAGCCTCAATGGCACCCAGAAACTTTTCTTTTTCCTGAGAAATATCTTCAATGGGTTCCTTTTCAAGGATAACGGGCTCATTTCTAACGACCAATACCTTCCCCAGGGCAAATCCCGGAGAAGCACCTGTTGCCTTTAACATTTTAACACCTCCAGCCTACTCGCCAAATTTTGTATTAAACAGATCAACAATGGCTGCCAGTGCAGCTTCTTCATCTGGCCCATTGGCAACAATTTTAATTTCATTACCTTTTTGCAGCCCTGCACTTAAAATATTCATAATTGATTTTGCATTAATTACCTTACCTTGATATTCTATATTAATATCTGATTTAAACTGAGCCGCCACCTTTACCAGCATTGCCGCCGGTCTTGCATGAATACCTGAGTCATTTTGTACACTAACGTTTTTTTCCATTTTATTTTCCTCCTTAACGAAATATACTAATTTATCAGCTTGGCAATGAGGCCAGCTATTGAATCATCACTACGTTTTCCTCGCCCCGCTTCGCCTGTGTACCTGCTTTAAAGGTAACGTGCTGGTCTTGAGAAAGATTTGTAAAGATGATTGGTGAAATAATTGACTTTGCATTGGTTTTAATTTCTTCTAAATCCACTTGAAGAATCGGCTGTCCGGCCTGTACTGAGTCTCCTTCGTTAACCAGAAGCTCAAAACCCTTTCCCTTAAGGTTAACAGTATCAATTCCTATATGAACTAAAATATCTAGGCCATCCCCAGCGGTAATACCAATGGCATGCTTAGTAGGAAATATGGTGGTTATGGTACCAGTCACCGGAGAAACCACTTCTCCATGGCTTGGTTCAATGGCAAAGCCATCTCCCATCATTTTGCTGGCGAAGACTTCATCGGGTACTTGATTGAGCTCAAGTAATTTTCCTTCTAAGGGGATTACAAACCCTTTCTTCCCGGTACCCTCCTTGCCTTCTATTAGCTTTTCGATCTCCTGCTTGAGCTTCACAGATTGAACACCAAATACGGCCTGTATATTACTTCCATTGGAAAATATCTCTGTGGCCCCCAGTTCTTTGATTTGCTCCTGGTTAGCCTGGACTATATCCTTAAGCTGAACCCTCAGTCTGGTTACACAGGCATCCAGGCCCAAAATGTTTTCTTTTCCCCCCAGAGCTTCTAAAATTTGTCCTGCTACTTTATCGTTTGCATTATGGATTACTTCTATGTCGTCTTTTTTCTTCCCAAGTCCAAATAACTTTCTAAGCAATAATATCATCTCCTTTTTAATATGATTCTACGTAAAAAAAGGCATGAACAAAAGCACAGAGACGGGGCCAATACCCTCCTAACCTATACTTTTACTCATGCCTGATCGTATCAGTAACACGTAAATCATATTTATTCTTAATAGCATATTAACATGAAACGTTTTCCTTGACAACACTTTTCTAATTTTTTAATATTTTTTGTCGATAAAAACCGTAAGGAGGGTTAGCATTATTTTGTACCCTCCTTACGGTTTTCCATACCGCTTAATTTATGGATATGAATTGCCATAAAGATTAGTTCTTCCTCTTTAATGGTTAATTTCAGAGCATTTTGTATCATTTTAGAAAGATCCCAGGCAATTTTGTATTCAATGGCCAGATCCTCCTTAAGCTTAAAAAGGCATGTATTGATCAGTTTTTCCTTTTTTTCAGCCCGATTTATCACACCGCTTAAATGCATCAAAAAGCGTTTATACTCAAAGGAATCCCTTTCCAAATGGATTCCCAGCCTTTCCTCCACATAGTGGAGCATTTTATTCATTACCATTGAATGTTCCAGGGCTCTGGTTTTGTCACCGGCTCCCATCCCACCGTGAAAATGCAGGGCCAAAAACCCAACCTCTGCCTCAGGGATATCCATATTCAGCTTTTCCTTCAGCATCATAACTGCCCGTAGGGCAAGGCTATATTCCAGGGGGTACAAAAGCTTTGTTTCATATAGAAAGGGATTGACAATTTCAACGCCCTCTTTAAGCCTTTTGATGGCGAAGTTAATGTGATCAATTAAGCCTATATTAATACCTGCACTTAAGTCCTGACCAAGCTCTGCCTCCACCAGCTCGTTGATTTTTTTGCAAAGCTCAATAATGCGAGGGTCAACGGTATCAAAAAAGCCGTCATATTCATCATCCTTTAATCCCTCAAGGGAAATAAACTTCTGTTCTATTTCCTTAAGGCTGTCAAGGGTATCGCCTTTTTTTCTGCCAAAGCCGATACCCTTTCCTACAAACACATAGTTATTTTGTTCATTTTCAACTAAAACTACATTATTACTGAGAATTTTAGTAATGACATATTTATCCACGGTACCCCTCCACAGTCTTTTAATCTGCTGCCCCAATGCCTTTCATCATTTAAATGATAAGGTAGTGGGCTTTAGTGTTGCCTTCTTGCAAAGTCAACAAACCTAAATTTATCCGGTCGGTGTCTTGATTCCGTATATTGAAAAAGATTTCCACTTTCTAAAAAAATATGATTTTTAACGACAACGATCATATTGTAGTTGTCAAAATCCAAATACCTTTTATCCTCTTCACTGGCCTGTTGAAGGGTTATTTCCTTCTTAGCAAAGCTAATTTTAAGACCCAGGCTATTTTCAATATACTCATAAATAGAATCTTTGCAGATTTCCTCTGTCAATTGGGGTACATATTGTTGTAACAGGTAATCCTTATCAAGGATAATTCTTTGATCGCCAATTTTTCTAACCCGAATGACCTTCCATAGGGGTTCTTCTTCAGAAATTTCCAGTTGCTTGCTTAAATACTCATCGGGGTAAATCTGCTCCAATTCTTCAACAATGGTATTTGATTCCACTCCCAATCGCTGAGATAGCTCTTTAAAGCTGGTTAAGCCTGAAACTGGAAATTCATATTTGTCTATATCCAATACAAAGGAGCCCTTCCCTTTAATTTTCAAAATGTAACCATTCCGCTCCAACAAATCTAAGGCCTTCCGAATGGTGTCTCTTGATACACCATACTCCTGCATCAGCTCATTTTCTGATGGCAGCTTATCGTTGGCCTTTATTTGTCCGCTTTCTATTTTAACAATCATCTGATTGTAAATTACAAGATATTTGTGGTCCATCATTTATCACCCAAGTTATTTTAGCATTTTTATTTCTTTTTTTCAAGGTAATATACGACTGACTCGTAGGGCCTTAACTTTATTTTCTCAATTTTATTAGAAGAATTTTGGTAATTGCTAATTAACATACTAATGTGATATTCTACTGGATTAATTTGATTTGGCAATTGAAATAAGGCTTCCCTTCCATAGAAGTTATTAATAACCAGCAGCTTATCTGCCTTATACTGTCTTAAATAGGCGTAGATTTCCTGATGATCCTCTAAGATTGGATAATAGTCCCCATAGGCAATGATGTCGTATTCCTTCCTTAGGGCAATTAGTTTTCGATAGTGATGAAAAATTGAATTTGGGTCCTCTATTGCTGCTTCTGCGTTAATCTGTTGATAGTTGTGGGCCACCGAAAGCCAGGGGGTACCGGAAGTGAAGCCTCCATGGGGCCTGTTATTCCATTGCACCGGCGTACGGCCATTGTCTCTGGATTTAGCCTGTAAAATTGCCATTACTTCTTCTTCGCTCTTTCCCTTCTCCCTTAAAATATGGTAGTGATTAATTGATTCTACGTCATTATACTGCTTTATCTTATTAAAATGGGGATTGGTCATGCCAAATTCCTCTCCCTGATAAATATAGGGGGTCCCCCGCAGTAAATGAATGGCTGTGGCCAGCATTTTGGCTGATTCTTGATGATATCTTTCATCATCTCCAAATCGAGATACCGCCCTTGGCTGATCATGATTACACCAGAAAACTGCATTCCAACCATTTCCCTGCTGTATCCCCAATTGCCACTCATTCAATATTTTTTTCAGGGCAATCAAATCGAAATCCATTAGGGTCCATTTATCCCCATTTTCATAATCCACCTTTAAATGATGAAAGTTAAAAACCATTGATAGCTCCTTTTCCCCGGGGTTTGAGTATTTAATACAATGATCGATGGTTGTAGAGGACATTTCACCAACCGTAATGATATCGGGGTGCTTCCCAAAGGTCTCTCGATTCAATTCCTTTAAATAGTCATGAATGCAGGGCCCATCGGTGTAAAATCTTCGACCGTCACCATCGGGGTCATCCTGAAATTCTTGGGGCTTGGAAATCAGGTTAATTACATCCAGTCGAAAGCCCTTCACTCCTTTTTCAATCCAAAAATCTACGATTTTATATATTTCCCTTCTTAGGGCAGAATTCTCCCAGTTAAGATCGGCCTGGGTCACATCGAATAGATGAAGATAATACTGGTCGAATTCTTCTACATACTCCCAGGCAGAACCTCCAAATTTGGAAAGCCAATTGGTCGGCTCCCCTCCATCCTTGGGCTCCTTAAAGATATAAAAGTTCTTGAAATACTCATCGCCCTCCATTGCTCTTTGAAACCAAGGATGGGAAGTGGAGGTATGGTTGAAAACCATATCCAGCATTACTCCGATACCCATTTTTTCTGCTTTTTTGACAAGTGCATCGAAATCCGCCATGGTTCCAAAACGAGGATCAATTTCTTGATAATCGGCCACATCGTAGCCATTATCCCTTTGGGGGGAAATATAAAAGGGGGTCAGCCAGATATAATCTACTCCTAGATATTTTAAATAATCTAATTTTTGTGTCACACCGTTTAAATCTCCGAATCCGTCGCCGTTGGAGTCGTAAAAGGACTTTGGGTAGATTTGATAGACTACGCTTTTTTTAAAATTCTTCATATCGATCGGCTCCTTTAGTTATGTGCTTCTGTCTAATCTGATAAGAACTTAAGGTTTATGCTTTCACATTTCTATTCCCCGGCAAAGCAGATGCCACCTTTGACCCCGTCTAACATAAATGATAAAAAGAAGGATCACGAGGTTCCTTCCTTTTATCGATTTCTCCTAAATATAAACCTAGGCTGTTGCTTTATTTTTGCTTCCAAGGGTAATTTTTCGTTTATTAAAGAAAATTGTTAAAGCAAATGGTACGATGATGGCTATTACCATAGCAATGGCAAAGATCAGCATAAATCTGGGCTGAATCGACAGGATTCCTGGGATTCCCCCCACTCCAATGGAGTTAGCCATTACACCTGCACCCACCGACAATACCGCCGCCAGGGCCGAACCAATCATTGCAGCCAGGAAGGGGTATCCATATTTTAAATTAATACCAAACATAGCAGGCTCTGTTACCCCAAGATAGCAGGAAATAGCAGCAGGAATGGATACCTGTTTTTCTTCCTCGTTATCCCTATTCAAATAAATCATGGCTAAAACAGCAGAGCCCTGGGCAATGTTAGAGAGGGCAATCATAGGCCACAGGTTGGTTCCGCCAAGTTCACTCATAAGCTGAAGGTCTATGGCATTGGTCATATGGTGCAGACCAGTGATAACCAGCGGAGCGTAGCTAAAGCCAAAAATAGCGGCAAACAGCCAGCCAAAGGCTGAGGTTAACCCTGCGTATACTACGCTGGAAATAGCTGCACCGATTTTCCAGCCGATGGGTCCCAATACCACATGGGCAATTAAAACCGTTGGTACCAAGGCCAAGAAGGGTACAACAATCATTGAAATATAGCTGGGCACTACATCACGAAGCTTCAGTTCAATGGTGCTTAATAAAAATCCTGCTAAAATTGCCGGTATAACCTGGGCTTGATAACCAATCATATTAATTTGTACGAATCCAAAATCCCAGAAGGGTGCCTCTGCGCCTCCTGCTACCCCATAGGCATTCAGTAATTGGGGAGAAACCAGGGTAATACCTAAAACAATTCCTAGAATCTGTGTAGTTCCCATTTTCTTTGAAATAGACCAGGTGATCCCTACGGGCAAGAAGTGGAAGATTGCTTCACCGATTAACCATAGAAAATGATGCATACCTGCCCAAAATTGAGATATTTCCACCAGGGTTCTGGTACCCTCCTGAAACATCTTGATATCACCGATTACATTACGGAAGCCAAGGATCAGCCCCCCTACTACAATAGCTGGAATCAGGGGAGCAAAAATTTCACCTAAATGAGAAATAAGTCTTTGGAGTAAGCTCATGTTTTGACGTCCTGCTATTTTTGTATCTTCCTTGTTGGCCTCCTTCAAGCCGGTCTGTCGAATAAATTCATTGTAAAAGGACGCCACCTCGTTTCCGATAATGACCTGAAACTGTCCTGCCTGGGTAAAGGTTCCCTTTACCATTCCAATGGTTTCGATACTTTTAATGTCGGCTTTTTTCGGGTCACTCAACACAAAGCGCATTCTTGTAGCACAATGGGAAACCGTTACAATGTTTTCCTTCCCCCCAATGTGTTTTACTAATTCTTTGACGTCATTGGCGTATTTACTCATAAAGAACCCTCCTTCTCTAAAATATTGAGTATGAATAGATAGATTATGCCTTTGAAAACCTTTTCAAAATTACAGCAACATGTACGTACAGGTTTAATTATATTTTTATTATAACCTGTACGTACAAGTAGGTCAAGAAAAAATTGTGTTTTATTTAATATTTCTGATTATTCTTCCCTCTATACTGAAAGAAAAAGACAGTGTGCCTGCCAAACACCAGGCCACTGTCTTATGATTATCAATTATAATAGATGTATAAATAGTCCACTCCTTAGCTTTGGCTCAAACCAGGTGGATTTAGGGGGCATGACCTCTCCTGCATCGGCAATGGCCAATAGCTCCTCCATGGAGGGGGGATATAAGGAAAAGGCCACCTTCATATCTGTTGCTACTCTTCTTTCCAGCTCCTTGAGTCCCCGTATTCCTCCAACAAAGTCGATCCGTTTATCTGTTCTGGGATTTTCAATTCCCAAAATTGGCTGCAGCAAATTTTTCTGTAAAATACTTACGTCTAATCGTTCCACCGGATCATTTTCATTAATGATTGCTTCCTTGGCTGTCAGCCTGTACCAGCCTTCCGCCAGATACATACCAAAGCTATGGCGTTCTGTAGGCTTACAGGGGCCCTGTTCCTCATAGGGCGATAGGTCAAAGAATTGTTTAACTCGATCAAGAAATGCTTCAGTGGTTAAACCGTTCAGATCCTTCACTACCCGATTATAATCCATAATCAGCAATTCTTCGTCGGGGAAGATCACCGTCATAAAATAATTAAATTCCTCTGTTCCTATATAATGGGGGTTTTGTTCCCTTCTTTTCAGACCAACTTTAGCTGCCGAGGCGGTTCTATGATGACCATCGGCAATATACAGATAATCTACTTTCTTGAAGTAGGCTTCCAGGGCCTTTACTTTCTCTATATCGTCTAGGACCCATACCATATGGCTAATGCCATCTTCCGTCGTAAAATCATATACCGGCTGATGGGTCAAGGTCCACTGTTGAATTATATTTTGAATTTCAATCCTGGATCGATATGCAAAGAAAACCGGTTCTGTATTGGCATTACAATAATCAAAATGATTAATTCTATCGATTTCCTTTTCTGGCCTGGTAAATTCATGCTTTTTAATAATATTGCCGGTATATTCATCGATGGATGCACAGGCGACAATTCCCGTTTGGGCCCTTCCATTCATAATTTGCCTGTAGATATAATATGCCGGTACCTGATCCTGAATAAGTACCCCAGTATTTATCATTTCCTTTAAATTGGCCGATGCCTTCTGGTAAACGACAGGCTCATAGGGCTTCACCGTATCCTCTAAATCTATTTCCGAACGACTTACATGTAAAAAGCTATAGGGATTTCCTGCTGCCAACTCCTTTGCCTCCTCACGACTCATGACATCATAGGGCAGGGCTACTACCCTATGGGCCAAATGGGGGTTAGGCCTAACAGCTTGAAAGGGTTTCACAATTGCCATTTAACCACTCCTCTTTATAAAAGCTACTGACGATTTTTACGATTTCTTCACCAATTCGTTCTTGGGCTTCCTCAGTTGAGGCCCCTATATGGGGGCTTAAGGATATTTTTTCATGCCGGTAAATGGCCCCATTTTTCACAGGCTCCTCTTCAAATACATCCAGGGCGGCTCCAGCCACCTTCCCTGAATCAAGGGCCTCTAACAGGGTTTTTTCGCAAATTACGCCTCCCCTGGCACAATTAATTAGATATACGCCATCCTTCATCATATCAAATTCCCGCTTTGCCAGCACAGGCCCTTCCTCTTTGTTAAAGGGGACATGCAAGGATATAAAATCTGATCTTTGCAGCAGTTCTTCCTTTGTTACATATTCAAATTCCCCCTGATGATTTGGGGAACGCATCCTATCATTATAAATCACCTTCATTCCCAGGGCGGCAGCTTTTTGGGCAGTGGTCTGGCCGATTCTTCCAAACCCGATTATGCCAAGGGTTTTACCCTCCACTTCAATTCCCTGGTATTGTTTTTTCAGCCACTTTCCTTCCTGCATGGTTCTATTGGTGTGATGCAGGCTGCGGGCAAGGGTTATCATATGCCCAATGGCCAGTTCTGCCACTGAAATCTTGCTGGAATCGGGTGTATTTTTTACTATCAATCCATTAGATACGGCGTAATCCACATCTACGTTATCAAGCCCTACTCCGGCCCGTACAATTAGCTTTAATTTACCTGTTTTTAGGGCTGCATCGATGATATCTTTATCGATTCTGGTGGCTGATCGAATAATAATTCCATCAAACTCCTTAATCTTTTCCATTAATTCTTCCCTTTCATAGTGATGAAGGGTTAATTCAATACCTATTTGGGCAATTTCTTCTAGGGATTTTTTTTCTATGGCATCATTTACTAGTATTTTGCACATACTGACTTCCTCCCTTTTAATGAAATAGATTCTTTAAATCAATTCATCGATTAAAGCTAATAATTCCTTAATCTCCTCTAGGGTTGTTTCTGCCATGTGGGCGATACGGAAGGTTTTATCCTTTAAATCTCCATAGCCATTAGATATCATATATCCTCTTTGACCCAGCTGATTATTCAGCTCTTTTACATCTATGCCCTTTGTATTCTTAACCGTTGTAAGGGTGTTGGAGGCATACTTTTCTTCAGTAAGCATTGCAAAGTTTTCAACGGCCCATTGCCGAACATATTTTGCCATGGCAAGATGTCTGGCAAATCTGTTTTCAAGACCCTCTTCAAGGATTTTATCCAATTGATAATCTAAAGCAAACATATGGGAAAGGCTGGGGGTAGAGGGATACTGATAATCTCCTTTCTGAATGTAGTTGTAAAGTTCCAGCAGGTCAAAATATAATCCTCTGTTTTCAACCTGCTTTGCAGCTTCCAGGGCTTTTTGGGAGATGGAGCAGATGGCAATTCCCGGGGGGAGTCCCAGGCATTTTTGTGAGGAGGTGATGCAAATATCAACCCCCAGCTCATCAACGGGTAATTTGGTTCCCCCCAATGAGCTGACGGTGTCTAAACAGAATATTACATCGGGATATTTTTTAACAACCGCTGCAATTTCCTCAACAGGATTCATCACTCCTGTTGAGGTTTCATTATGGGTAATGGTGATTAAATCATATTTACCGGTAGAGAGGGCAGATTCAACCATTTCAGCCGTTGTTGCCTTTCCCAGCTCAGCGGAGAATAAATCAGCCGGCACCCCATTAGCCTTGGCCATTTTAAACCAGCGATCCCCAAAGGCCCCTACAGAAAAAACCGCAGCCCTTCGCCTAGTACAGGAACGAATGGCTCCTTCCATCAAGCCGCTGCCTGAGGAAGTGGAAAGCAATATTTCATTTTCAGTATACATCAGTCTTCTCATTTTGTCTGAGATACTTCTTTGCAGAACAGAGGCATCTTTGGTACGGTGACCAATCATGGGTGTGGCCATTTTTTCAAGTACATCGGGGGTTACATTGACTGGACCAGGTATGAATAGTTTTTTGTACATCATAAAAACCTCCTTAAATTCATTCTCACTCAAAACCATTTTGGTTTTAAAATAATGGCGTAAATTGCCTTTTTATGGTTTTTGGAAATTTCTGAAAAATTCAGTTGTAATTAATTTATTCGTTATGATCTTAAAAAACCCTTTTTATGTAAAAAAATTTATATATAAAAGAAAAGCAAACCTACATATTGCAAGTACCTAGTCAGTTAAAGCTTGGGTTATTCTGAGAAAATTTTCATCTAGTAAGAACGAGGAGAATCCATATCGAGCAATATGACGACCGAAGATAAGCTTTTTCTATTGCAGTTTATATAGTTCATTTATACCTTTACATATTAGCTATTAATCAATCATTATTAAAACCCACCCCAATTTACGTGGTGCCAGTACCCTGTTACAGTTAAAACTTGTGTTTCCCCTGAGTTGAAATTGCCATAAAGCAAGGCATAATAAGGAGGCAATATCGGTTGATCTTATGACTGATGACAACGGAATCACCCAGATATAACTGGAATTTAATAATAAAAACTCCACCCGGTTGGGTGGAACAATAACGATTCTATATATGGCTTGTCCTGTTAAAGTCAGAAGGGCTTTTTATCATGTCAGGCCTCAAATTACTTTTTATTAATTGTGCGTCCTGTGTTGTATCGATTATGACCCAGCCCCCCAGGGCTTCGATATAAACCTCATTCCAGGCATGATATTCATTAATATTGGAAGCATACCCCTTGACCAGCTGAGTCGGTATTCCCTGGCTTCTTAACATGGCTGCAAATAATGACGCATAATCATAGCATATCCCTAGCTTGGTATCGAAGATATGATCAATATCAGGCAAATAATGGGACGAAGTATTAGCAGCCTTTTTATAATCATACTCAATTTCATGAATGATATATTCATAGATTGCCCTCACCTTATCTATATCAGCAGTTAAGTTTTCAGTTAATTCCGAAGCTTTTTGTACTGCCTTTGAAGATGAATCCCATTTTATTTCCTGAATAGAGTTTAGATAGATTATCTTATCATCTGCCAGGTTTACTTTAATTTCCTGCTTTAATATCTCCCTATATTTATTGCCTTCGGTATTTTCCATTAATCTTACAATATATGCTCCGTTTCCCATCTGTAAAGGAAACCGCTCTTTTTTTTCACCATCAAGACGATAACTGAAGCGTTGTCCGTCCTTTTCAATTAAAACCCGCATTTCTTTGTGATGGGCTTGTCCATAAAAAACAGATACAATCCCCCTATTGATGTTTTCAGTACTAATAATTTGGGCTTCTGCACCATATGTAAAAATATTAGCAAATATAAAGAAGACGACAGTCATAATGATTAAAGTCTTTTTCATAGATAACTCTCCCTTCGGTAGCCAGGCTGCCCTTCTTTCGAGTGGGCCCTATGGCTTTGCGTCCCAACGTTTCCATTGGTTTGCCATTGTCGGTGAAAAGCTATAGATCAAAAACAACAAAAACTAATCCTTCGGTGGCTAGGCTGCCTTTCTTTCGAGTAGGCCCTTTAGCTTTGCGTCCCAACGTTTCCGTTGGTTTGCTATTGTCGGTGAGAAGTTCTTTTTTCGTTTAATTATTTTACTGATTTCATTATACCACATTATTAATTTATAAAAACATTTTTCTGATTAAGGCTGCCCAATAATATTGGCCCTATCTTTATATATAATTGCTTCTTCAACATAACGAGTTAAATCACCATTACTCATTCCCTTGGTTTTTCTGTATATTTCAGGAGAAATTCCATATTTCTCTTTAAATACTTTATTAAATTGATCGGGGTTCTTATATCCTACCTCTGCTGCCACCTTATGTATTGCAATTTTCCTAAAAACCAACATACCACAGGCAATTTTTAAGCGTGTATCGACTACCCATTCACCAAAGCTCCGATTGGTCTTTTCATAAATCATTTGACTTACATAGGCTGGATGATATCCAAACTCCTTTGCAACATCTGCCAGCTTCACAGTCTTGATATTTTTCCAAATATATTCCAGTATATCATTCATTCTTTCACTAATAATACCTACTTCACTCTCTTGAAGACTATCTTGGTGGAGCTTTTCCAGCTCTGAAAAAAAGATTATAAATAGGCATTTAATTTTATCATCCTTTAACAAATCACCCCCATAATATTCCATCAGAATTACCTCAAGGGTATGCTGGGACTTCTTGGATGCTACATTCATCACCATATATTTTTGAAAATGCTTTTGATAAAACCATTCATTTATAAAGCTCTGATCAGCATGATCGTTAGAATAAACCATAGCCGTATACACTGTATCCTGAAAGGAAGACGTGATTGCTATATTTAAGACAATATCGCCGGCTCCAAGGATCCCTAAGGCATGGGTTGTTTCAGGATTAATAAAGCAAAGCTGCCCTTGGGTTAGTTGAATTTCATTGGTCTGGTCTTCTATATATAGGCGACACGCTCCCTGAAAAACATAAATAATTTCTAAGTAGTCATGTTGATGGAATGGAACATGGGTGAATCTGGGTTGCTTCGTAATGAGTACCTTATTCTCATCCAAGTCATTAGAATCGTTTGAAAAAGCATTCAAAATAATATCATCTAAAATTTTGTGCTGAGTTTCTAAGAATGATGCTTTATTGCCATAGCCTTCTATTTTATCCTTTGTATAATCAGTATCAAAATTTTTATGTTTCATCAGATTTTGTTTTAAAATCAGCTCCAGCGGCTCTAATCGATTGAGCAATTTCCCTAACTCTTCTATTTCCATTGCTAAGCACCACCCTCCCTATAGTAAAATTAAGAAATTAAACTTATTTAATTATGGTATAAGATATGATACCATGGCCTAATCTATCAAAATACATATGACAGACAATTTGCTAATATAAGACAAATTATACCATAAAATTATATATTAAGATACTTTTTATGTTTTTTTATTAACAATTTTGTTATCTTTTTTCTCAATACTCCTCCTTTTTTTAACCTAGTCCTTCCAATTGGCTTGATTAGCAAGAAATCTTTCATTTAAAGCTTGTTCTAATATTTTTTTGCTTCTTTCATAAATAAAGGGGTCTATTTCCTTTCGCTTCATCCGCTCTAATACTGACATTGTATTTTTAATTTTATAGGGCCTGTATACTCTGGGCTGCGTAATAGCATCAAATATGTCTGCAATACGGATAATTCTGCTATATAGAGGAATTTCATTTCCCTTTAATCCCTCCGGATATCCTGTGCCATCCCAGTTCTCATGGTGGTAACGCAGGGCTTTAGCGATTTTTACATTTTTGTCCTTTATTTTCAGCTGCATTTTTAAGTATAAAGCCTCTGAATAAAGGCAATGCTGTTTCATAGTTCTCCATTCCTCTACTGTAAGCCTTCCTTTTTTATAGAGGATAGAGGGTGGTATTCTGCTTTTGCCAATATCATGATATAAGGCACTTTCAAACAATTCGTGCTTCTGTTGATCGGGCAGCTCTATTTCACCAGCTATTTGAGCAGATATAATGGCTACATCAATTGAATGGGCAAAAATCTCTAAAGACAATTTATGGTCCATTGGGTTCCCGATATGGTCTGTCAATGCTAAATCATGTATATTCCACTGCATCCTATACACCCCTTCTATAGCCATCTTATTTGCTGTATCCTTCAGATAATGTAACTGGTAAGCCGGGCTTATATTTAACAAATTTGTCTTTGTCGCAATTAACTTTTAATCGTAATTTTGATCAGATTAAATACTTATTTTTAAATCAGTATCATATTTTGTAGTAAGTCGTCATCTTTTCTTATATTTTATACAAGGTTGGCATATCTTGTCAATTCTTTTAGAACTGTTACATAATTCTGTCAGTGTGTGGAATACTAATTGCTAATCATATTAAAGTTATAATGAGGTGATAATATGAGCGTAGATTACAAGGCTATCGGAAAAAAAATACGGCTAATTCGGACTCAACATGAATTAACAATTGAACAGATGGCCGAAATTTTGAATCTGTCGGCATCATACATGGGCTTAATCGAACGGGGTCAGAGAGGAATCAGTATCGAAACATTATATAAGTTTTCTACCATCTTTAATGTCAGCACCGATTATTTACTTTTTGCAGAGGATGAGGGGAAGGGTCAGCTACTGGAGTCAGTAACAAATTCACATCAAAAGCATATCTTGAGCCTAACACAGCAATACTCGGAAAAGGAGTTTATTTTTCTGATTGAGTTTATCAAGCTCAAAAATAAATATGACCGCTAAAAAGCGTTGGTTGAAGTTTTTCCCCTTCAACCAACGCTTTTTGGCAATTATGAGTAACATGACATAAAATAATAGACAGAGGAATTGACAAATTAAGCATAAAGCTGTATTTTATATATAGGCCAATTTTGCTATTGGTTTTATGTTATATTTTTTTAAGAAACTATGGAAGCGTATCGAAGTGGTCATAACGAGCCGCACTCGAAATGCGGTTGTCCGCAAGGGCACGTGGGTTCGAATCCCACCGCTTCCGCCATGAGCCTGTTTGCGGTCAATGTCTGCAACAGGTTCTTCCTTTTTATGAGCTTCCGCTTTATCCTCAAATCCTAAATGTATCAAAATGTTGTTTTCTAACATAATTTTCCCCTGTTTAGGGAGCAGAGAAACTCTCTCTGTTGCTTTTTTGCCCAGCTACTCTCTGCATTAGATTCACAATTCTTTTTTAGAAAAAATTTTAGTAGACACCCTCATTGAAATACCAAAGACCAACATACTTGCCAAGGCTAACACAATATTTTTGATTGTGGAAGATATTGCTGCCAAAGCCGAAATATCAATTGTGATGTTCGCAAAGAGATTGGCAAATACAACGGGCCCAAAAGATAATACAAAAATCATAATCATAAAAACGAATTTTGCCTTTACGGCTCCATACCTGACTTCAATAGGCATGTAGATACCATATAATAATACACTAAATAAAAGTACCATTAGAATAGTTGTTAAATCAAGAATGTTAGATTTGTCTATAACTAACATCACAAGGGTATGCACTATATAACAATATGCAAATATCAAAAGGGAAAATACATATTTAGCCTTTATAAATGCACTTCGAGTATACGGAGCAGTACACAATAATGCAGTAGCTTTGGGATATTTAGCTTCTTCCTGTGAAATAGCCTGTAATAACAAAAGTTCAGCCATAGCAACCATGTAAAGAAAAGGGAAAAAGCCCGAAAGCGAAGGAGCGCTAAACATAATAAATAAAGGAATTGCAATAACCACCAGCATTGTTACGATTACATATTTCTTTGCAATTAAAATATCCTTCTTCACTAAATTCCATAACATCATTTTCGCCCCCCTTCAATATAGGCCAACATAATATCCTCTATAGTCGGCCGTTCAACTAAAATATCCGGTATGATTTTTTGCACCCTTGAAAGTTTGTCTGTAACTCCGGTAAAGCCAAAATCAGTTAGTTGAATATTTAGGAACAACTCTTTATTCTCATTGTTAAGAGCCTTGTTATCACCCTTTATCACACGATAATTGTCAAGTAAAGTGTCCTTTTCTTGTTCAAGTAATGTCCTACCGCCATGTATGAGAATAAGCGTATCTGCAACCTTATCCAGGTCAGATGTAATATGAGTGGAAAAGAATACGCCTTTACCGCCCTTATTCATGTAATCGGTCATTATTTCTAAAAGCTGACTTCTAACCAAAGGGTCAAGTCCGCTTGTCGGTTCATCCATAATAAGTAGCTCAGTCTCATGGGACAAAGCAAGCGTCAGCGCAAATTTCATACGCATACCTTTTGACAGCGTTGCAATCTTTTGTCGTGGGTTAAGTGAAAACCTATCCATATATCTTTTATAATCTTTGTCGCTCCACCTTGAGTAGGCTGGAGCGATTATGCTTTTCATTTCATCCATTGTTAGCTCATCATAAAAATAGCCCTCGTCCAGAACGACACCAATGCGGTTTTTCAACTCCTGGGCATTACTTTCCAAGTCTTTCCCGAAAATTTTAATTGAACCGGAAGCTTTTTGCGTAAGGCCAAGAATTGTGCGTATAGTACTAGTCTTTCCTGCGCCGTTGACACCGATAAAGCCTGTAATACAACCCTCTGGCAAAGAAAAGCTAATATCGGTTAGTGAAAAACCTTCATAAGATTTATTTAACCCTGAAACTTCTAAAATATTGCCCATACTTAGTCCTCCTCGTATAAAATATCCATCATAGCATTTAGTTCTTCTTTTGTGATATTCAAGGTTTTTGCTGTATCAATCAATTCCTGCATTTTCTTTTCAACCATGTGTCGTTTGGATTCTCTCAAAAGTTCAACATTTCCCGTTGATACAAAGGTGCCAATGCCAACTTGACTTGTAGTAAAACCTTCCTGCTCCAATTCATCATAGACACGGCGAATTGTTAGGACACTTACTTTTATATCGTTGGCGAAACTTCGGATAGATGGCAAAGAGTCACCTTCTGCTAATTCACCTTTTAGAATAGTATCAATGATTTGTTCCTTTATCTGCTGATATAATGGTTTATCAGAAGAGTTGGAAATCAATATTTTCATTCACATAACCTTCCAATCGTATAGTGTGTATGTTTATAATACACAATATACACTAAATACACTTAATTGTCAATCGCGAATTAGAATTTTTTGTCGCAGGGATATAAGCTCCTACTGTGAAAAGTAGTGGATACAAATAATATGATATAAAAAAAGCCCCTATCTATAGGGGTTCCGGGTACTCTATACTTTCTTGAATTTTTGTGCGGAACGGCGAAGGCCACCAACTATAAACGCTATTGTTCTTTCACCTTAGAAAAAGAGGTGCGAAGGTAAGCTTTTTATTATTCCAAAGCTTCTTCACTGATCTTTTTAAGCTGGTTTATAATTTGAATTACATCTTCGCTAGGAAGATTTTTTTAGAAAGAAAGCTTGTTCCCTCAGATATTTTAGATGAATTATATAATTTTTCTCCAAGTGAAACTAACTGACTTAAGTTTTTAAAATCATCTTTTGAAAGCGTTTGTTTCTCAGATAATTTTTTTATATAGAGAGATAGATAATCAAAATCGTACCAGAATTCCACTGGATGACGGCACAGCCTTTCATTATACCCGCTCATGGGCCGATGAGCTTGTCGGTGGCGATGTACGAGACTATGCGGAAAGCCCGGAGAAGCTACAAGATCTTATCAATTTTTCTACAGCTGAAACACCTTCCTATAGTGTGGCAAAGCTGATAAATGGTGAGATCGTATCGGAGTACCCCCTTGAAACCGAGCAGCTTGCAGAAGCAATTATCATGGATGTTATGGTAAAGTCTGCCGCCTGGGAGGGCATTGATATTACCACCTTGAAGGAGTGCTATCTGATTCGTCAGATGTTTCCG
Organism: Alkaliphilus crotonatoxidans; assembly: GCF_054658015.1. Taxonomy (NCBI): domain Bacteria; kingdom Bacillati; phylum Bacillota; class Clostridia; order Peptostreptococcales; family Natronincolaceae; genus Alkaliphilus; species Alkaliphilus crotonatoxidans. The sequence goes on along the minus strand of NZ_BAAHXS010000006.1, from coordinate 560,238 downwards.
AAGGCAAATGAAATCCATGAATATTATGCCTATTTACTGGAGGATGGCAGAGCAGTTTTGCAGTCCGGTACAGGCGGCCGGTATAGCATGCTATCACAGGAGCTTTATTTGGAACTGGTTGACCACTGTCGGCAGCCTTTATGAAAAAGGCAACCACTCAATCAGTCTCCAGTTTGCGGGGAACAATTGGTTATGTACTTTTCACTTAAATAAGGCTGAGCCGCTGCAGCATTCTATGTGAGGCAGCGGCTCTTACTTCGTCGTTTAGCAATTAATAAGCTTTAGAATTAAAATTTCAATTTCTTCTCTGAATTATATAAGAAAGGCCAATTTGTTCAAACATTTATTTACTATCCTTTCCTAAGATTACTTCTGCTCCTTAGCACTTGATCTTCCCCAAAACCTCTCCTATGGGCTCGTAAATTGCAAGGGCTGCCCTCTTGTCTGCAGAGGTTTTTGTTTTGTTGATTAATATTAGCTTGTCTCCTTGATAATAGTCAATTAATCCGGCAGCAGGATATACATTTAGAGATGTTCCCCCGATAATCAGTACATCTGCCCTGCTGATATATTCTACTGAACGACTGATTACCTTATCATTAAGCGGTTCTTCATACAATACAACATCAGGCTTTATAATATCGCCACAGATACAACAAGGTACTCCAATGACAGATTGAATATGAGTAAGGTCATATGATTTATTGCACGTCATACAATAATTTCGGTGAATACTTCCATGTAATTCCAGAACATTCCTGCTTCCGGCCGCCTGGTGAAGGCCGTCTATGTTCTGGGTTATAACCGCTTTTAATTTTCCCATTTGCTCAAGCTTTGCCAGGGTAAAATGAGCTTTATTGGGCTTGGCATGTAAAAATAACATTTTCTCTCTGTAGAATTTATAAAATTCTGTTGTGTGACTCATGAAAAAGGAATGACTTAAAATGGTTTCAGGAGGGAACTGATATCGTTGGTGATACAAGCCATCTACACTCCGAAAATCAGGAATTCCACTTTCGGTAGACACTCCTGCTCCTCCAAAAAACACAATATTCCGGCTTTCGTCAATGATCTGTTGTAGTTTTTCTTGCATATTCTCTGCTCCTTTGCATAGATTTTCTCCGTTTATATTTTTAAAATCCTATCCCTTTTTTTGCTTTCTTGCCTCAATCCCCCAGGTTGCCAACATTTCCAGAGACGGCCGTATCTGCTTTCCCAATTCTGTCAACGAGTATTCCACGCGCGGTGGAATTTCATTATACTGTTTTCTAATAACCACGCTGTCACCTTCTAATTCTTCAAGGGATTTCGCCAACATAAAGCTGGAGATCCCCGGCAGTTTTCTTTGCAGCTCATTAAAGCGTATCACATCCTGTTGGCCTAATTCCCACACAATGGGGAGTTTCCATTTACCATTCAAAACACTTAAAGCGTATTTTACAGGACAATCGTCCATGAGTTATCACCCTTTACTTATATTTTTATTACTTACCTATAATTTTTTGCGTACTTGAACTAATCTAAGTGTACTCATATCATTATAAATGAAAAATAGAAAAAGTAAAGGTGGTAATAGATCATGAACGTGTTAACAGCAATTGAAAAAAGAAAAAGTGTCCGTGCTTACAAGCCTGGAAAAGTGGAGCAGGAAAGATTGGATACCCTCGTTGAGGCAGCAAACAGCGCCCCAATCTTCGGAGAAATTCATATTACAGTAGTTGAAAACTCCTCTTTACTTAATGAAATCAACGATGCGGCTCTTAAGCAAATGAAAAATTCCGGCAATGACTTTCTGGTAAAGCGAGCATCAATGGAAGGGTACAATCCCCTATACGGTGCACCTGTTCTGATTCTTTTATCCGCACCGAATGGAAATGACAGCAACGGTTCAAACATGGCAAATGTCTCCTGTGCAGCGGAAAATATCCTGATTGCCGCAACTGAATTGGAACTTGGCTCATGCTATGTTATAGCACCCTTATTAGCGCTTTCTGATCATGATTTATTCCAAAGGATGAATATTCCACAAGGCTATGTTCCGCTTTGCGGCGTATTAGTCGGATATGCCGATGTTGCTAATACTGCTTTTACACATGAAAGACCAAAAAAAGAGAATGTGACTTACCTCCGTTAGCAGACCAGTTTCATTAACAATATTGCTCGTGTGGGCGGCCCTCCCTATATCAAAGTAGGTTTATAAAACAGAGGATATTAGAGTCAAGTCAATAGTTTAGCCTCTTCTCCAAAATAACCCGCATAACTGGTGGTTATGCGGGTTGTCTTCTGAAGCTACTCCCACTTAAAAAATTTGATAGAAACACCTATACAGATTACTGAAAGGGCAACCATTAGGATAAATGACAGGAAAACACCCTCTGTCGGCAATCCAAGGGAAGCGGCCTTTAGAATTTTGATCCCCTGTGTCAGTGGAAGAATATCAGCTATTCTTTGAAGTGCTGCGGGCATAATCTCATAGGGTAAAGTTGCACCCGAGAAAATCAGCATGGGGAAATACAGTAAACTGGCAACAACACCTACCATTTTTGTATTAGGAACAATACCGCCTACCATCATACCCATACTGAACATAGAGATCATTACTAAAAAATACCCCATCAGGAAGTGAAGCCAGGAGCCAGCCAATTGATAATTGAAGAAGATTGTTGCCGTCATATAAACAAGCGCCAGTGAAGCCAGGGCATAGATGGCATAGATCACCACCTGCACGATTAAAATCATGGCTGGAGTAACGGGAGTTACTTTAAAGCGTTTCAGTATTTTCTTACTGCGATAGTCTGATACGACTAAAGGAAGACCCATGACACCGCCTGCACAAATTGAGATTGTTGCAAGGGCACCGAAGGATTGCTGCAAAAAAGTATATTCCGCGCCCTCAAAGGCAGGCTTGTTTCCGTATATTATACCTAGAATGATCAAGACTACCAAGGGCATACAAATTGCAAAAATAAACATATCCATTCCCCTTAAGGATAATCTCAACTCAGTTTTAAGCATTGTCCGAAATGTTTTCATTATTATTACCCTCCTCCTTCGTAAACCAAAGATAAGCGTCCTCAAACTTATCGCATTGGCTTGCAGCAATTGCTTCATTAACAGTTCCATAAAACACAATTTTTCCTTTTTTCAATATGCAGATGGTGTCACACAGGGCTTCAATTTCATCCATATAATGGGAGGTTAAAAAAATCGTCAGTCCCCTTGCTTTCAAATTAGAAAGGCTTTTCCAAACATCACGCCTGGCTTTCGGGTCAAGCCCTGTTGTTAATTCATCTAAAAAAACCACCTCAGGGTTCGGAATAAGGGCAAGAACAATAAAAAGCCGTTGCTTTTGCCCTCCTGAAAGCTCACTGACAAAACTTTTACTTTTATCGGAAATCCCGAATTGCTTTAATAAGCTCTGATAATTAGTTGTCACCTTGTAAAGGGATTCAGTAACACTGCATAGCTCTTCTACGGTTATTTTTTCCTGATAATTTGCTTCCTGAAACTGGACTCCTACCCTTTCAAATAGTTTTTTTCTTGCCGTTAATGGATTCATTCCCAAAATGGATACAGTTCCCATGTCGGGTTTTTTTGTACCTAAAATACACTCTATTGTTGTACTTTTTCCGGCACCATTGGCACCGAGCAAACCAAATACCGTACCTCGTTTCACTGATATGCTCACATTTTCCACTGCGGGCAGCCCGTTATAAGATTTATATAGCTGCCCTACACTAATTACATCTTCCATGTGATTTCCTCCTTATCTCTTAGTATTTTCTACAAAAAAAGAATAGCACCAACAACAAGGTTGGTGTTAAAGTATAGGGTTTATTAGAATTTAGTTTTCATATCCTGAAGCATGCTTATCATTATCCTGGCATTGCCTTCTGCCTTCTTTAGGGAGCTTATTAATTGATCACATACAGAAATAATATTTTCATTTCCTTTAGGTGTATCAAGTACTTTTTTTATATTGGTCTTTGGATTCGTCGACAGTTCATTTAGCATACGCAAAATAGATTCAAGTGAATAATTTGCACATCGGAGTGCTCGAATAACTTTTAAACGACGAATATCATCGGATGTATAAATACGATAGCCATTCTCTTTACGTTTTATAGACAATAGACCGTTCATTTCCCAATTTCTGAGGGTATCCATTGAGATTTTCAGATATTGGGAAGCTTCTTTTCTTTTGAGCAACAGCATATCTTTTTGTGGTTCACTAGCTAGAAGCTCCTTCACTATTTCTATTGCCTCTTCTGAATTTTTTCTTTCTTGCTGCACTTGTAACAAATATTCATATGTAAGCTCAAGGGCACTATCGAAATCCCCCTTTGCAGATGTCTTAACCATTTCAACAATCTTTTTTCGCAAACCATTTTGCATTACTTCTATTTCAAAGGCTATACGGGCAAGCCTGAATTGTTCTATATGAAAATCCCTAAAATCCCGGTAACCATTTGCTTGACGTTCAGGCTTTGGAATAAGACCCAATTTCTCGTAAAGGCGAACCGTGTTCGGATGTATTCCAATTATTCTTGCGACCTCTGCTGTTTTATAACTATTCATTTTTTAACTCCCCCTATTTTTAATTATATAATAGTATTTCATTAAAGCCTGGTGTTATAGTGGAGTGTTTTAATTTATTTTTGTTAAAACTTACCCATGTATGAAAAATTTTCTCATAATTGGACAAAATATAAGATAGTTACTACATTTTAAGTTTAATTTAAAAAGGAGGCATCCAACGATGAAACCTTTTCGTCGAATACCTGCCCACATTGGTATTATACCTGATGGAAACAGAAGATGGGCTACAGAAAACGGTTATGAAAAAAGGGACGGCTATAAGCATGGTGTTTCGCCAGGCTTTCAGCTCTATGAAATGATGCTTGAATATGGAATCAAGGAGGCAACCTTCTACGGATTTACAAAGGATAACAATAAACGAGAATTAAGTCAGCGGGAAGCCTTTACCCGTGCATGTATCGAAGCTGTGGAGCTTCTCAGCGGTAGAGATGCAAATCTATTGGTTATTGGCAATACCGATTCCAAGGCCTTTCCCCCGGAGTTAAAAAAGTATGCCAATAAACGGGTATCCTTTGGCCGTGGGTTAATTAACATCAATTTTTTAGTAAATTACGACTGGGAATGGGACTTAAAAAATCTAATGAAGGGTAAAACCCTGGCCTCTGAAGAAATTCCTCGAATTGACTTAATCATCAGATGGGGAGGTCGAAGGCGTCTCAGCGGTTTTTTACCGGCTCAATCTGTCTATGCTGATTTTTATGTAATCGATGATTATTGGCCAAATTTTAATCAAGCCCACCTTCATGAAGCCTTAAATTGGTATCAAAATTGTGATGTAACCCTGGGGGGGTAATCCCTTATGAAACAGGGTTTTCATTGACGAAATCATCTATCTAAGTTCGATAGATGATTTTTTATTGTACTATGTTTATGGTATAGACTTTATTCAATTTCATAATAAATCGTCCTCTCTGCCATCAAATCGGCGGGATGGATCATACCACCTTTTTTATAATTGATGATCATCTTAACCGTAATGGTATATTTTCCAGAGGTAACGGGATTCCCTTCATCGTCCTGGTAATCCCATGGATATAAAAAGTTAATGACTTCTCCCGGCTGTAAGGTGACATCAATCAGGGCCTGAGTAAAGGCATAATGTTTTGAATAGCGATAGACCTCATTTCCAGCTTCATTATGAATAAAAATATCAAATTTTTGTCCTGAACTGAAATAAAGCTGTTGTTCCTCGCAAGAGATATTTTCAAAGAAAAAGTTAATCTTAATTACTTCATTTTCTTCCTCCAGCTCCATTGTTGTCTTAAAAAAGCCTTGGATTGCTTCTTTGGCTTTTTTACCTTCGAGCCCCCATTTTTCCATAAGCTCTGGGGTAAGCTCCACTGTCCGAGCTGGCTCTAGGGCAATGGCCTGGTCATCTACCTTAATGGACTCATCAAATACAGGGGTAATCTTCCTTTCTTGTTCCATACCGGGACTTACACCCAAGACAAGGCTTACAATCAAAACAAACCATTTCATCCAATCTTTCAAAGGCTCCACTTTCAAATTCCTCCTTCTGGAACTTTAGTATTTGATTAAATGATGAGATAAAGAACGGTTTTTCACAATTATACCATAATATTGAAGGGAAGTTAGAGTTACCTAGCAAGGAAATTTATCGCACAGATAAAAGGATGTAAAAAAATAAGGCGACATTCTGCCGCCTTATTTTTGTCTCTCTAATAAGCACCGATACTTTTACTTAGGGCCTCTTCAAAGACTTCGTCAGATGTTTGCTCTTCTGACGTATTCTGGGTATTGTTAAGATTTTCAAAGGCAGTCGAGAGCATTAGCTTGATTCGGTTTAACTGATTTACCTCACTGGCCCCTGGGTCATAATCGATGGCAACAATATTGGTGCCGGGGTAAACCCGTTTTAATTCCTTCATCATACCCTTTCCAGTCACATGATTGGGCAGGCATGCAAAGGGCTGCATACACACAATATTTTTGACGCCTCCTTCGATTAATTCCACCATTTCTCCAGTCAGGAACCAGCCTTCACCCGTTTGATTTCCCAGTGAAAGAACGGTGGCAGCCCCCTCGGCAATTTCATAGATGGACTTTACAGGGCTGAATCTGGTGCTTTGGGCAATGGTATCTCGATAAACCTTGCGATATAATTCAATAATTGAGATAATTGCCTTTGATGTCAGCATTGACTTTCTAGTACCCGCCAGATAACGGTAATTAAATTCTGAGTTCACAACACAATACAAGATGAAATCTGTTAAATCCGGTACAACTGCTTCTGCCCCTTCATCTTCAATAATTTGAATAATGTCGTTATTGGCCGTAGGATGGAACTTAACCAGAATTTCGCCCACCAGTCCCACTTTGGGCTTAACTTTATCGGTTATCTCAAACCTTTCAAAGTCATTTACTATCGCCCTGATATTATTTTTAAAGGTTTTCTTACTACCAGAGGCTAAGGAGCTTTTACAGATTTTCACCCATTTTTCATATAACTCGTCGGCAGAGCCCTTCACCTTCTCATAGGGTCTTACCCGATAAAGCACCCGCATTAGTAAATCGCCATAGACTAAGGCCATCATAGCCCGATCAAGCAGCTTCAATGTGATTTTAAAACCTGGATTTTTTTCCAATCCCAGGGCATTTAAGGATAGCACTGGCACATTGGAAAAACCTGCGTCTACCAGGGCCTTTCGCAGAAAGCCTATATAATTTGTGGCCCTGCAGCCCCCTCCGGTCTGACTAATCATAACGGTGGTATTGTTTATATCATATTTCCCCGACTTTAAGGCTTCAATTAATTGTCCCAGGGCAATAATAGCCGGATAGCAGGCATCATTATTCACGTATTTTAGTCCTTCCTCCACTGCCTTTTTATCCTTTGAAGGCAGCACAACTAAATTATAGCCAGCATTACGGAATGCCTCCTGCAAAAACTGAAAATGGATGGGCGACATTTCCGGCACCAAAATGGTGTGATTCTTCCTCATTTCCTTGGTAAAGGTAATTTTCTTATATTTATTTTCCTTGGGTTTAATTTTTACCAGCCCTTGCTTTTCCCGTTCCAAAACGGCTGCCTTCAGAGAACGGAGTCTGATTCTAACAGCTCCCAGATTGTTTCCCTCGTCGATTTTTAACACAGTGTATATTTTAGAATAAATATCCAGTATATCCTCCACCTGATCTGTTGTTACAGCATCCAGCCCACACCCAAAGGAGTTTAATTGAACCAGCTCCAACTGACCTTCCTTGGCTACAAAGCTGGCGGCTGCATAAAGCCTTGAATGATAGGCCCACTGGTCAACAACCCTAATGGGTCTGCTAACAGTTCCTAAATGGGCCACGGAATCCTCTGTTAAAACGGCCATTCCCAGGCTGTTAATCAGTTCCGGTATACCATGATTAATTTCAGGGTCAACATGGTAGGGCCTTCCTGCCAGCACAATTCCCTTTATACCCTTTTCTTTAATATATTGAAGGGTCTCTTCTCCCTTTTTCTCAATATCCCTTTTATAGCGTTCCTGTTCCTGCCATGCCTTTTCAACAGCCTGAAAGATTTCTTCCCTGCTAACCTGGAAGGCCTTTAGCTCTTCAAAGAGCCTTTCGGCCAGACGCCCTTTATGATGGAAGGGTAGAAAAGGCTTCAGCAAGGTAATATTCTGCTCCCTTAAGACATCAACATTGTTTTTAATTACCTCAGGATAAGAGGTTACAATAGGACAGTTATAATGATTGTCAGCCTGCTGCTGTTCCTTTTTCTCATGTATAATACATGGATAAAAGATGGTTTTAATCCCCTTTTCCACCAGACTCATAATATGACCATGAACTAGCTTTCCGGGATAACATACAGATTCAGACGGAATGGTTTCAATTCCCTTTTCATATACCGCCTTAGAGGACCTTTCTGAAAGCTCTACAGAAAAACCCAGTTCTGAAAAAAAGGTAAACCAGAAGGGGTAATTTTCGTACTGGTTCAATACCCGAGGAATTCCGATTTTTCCCCTTGCTGCTGCCTCTTCCTTGATAGGCTCATAGTCAAAGGTTCGTTTATATTTATAATCATACAAATTGGGAAGCTCCTGATGGGCCTTTGATTTCCCTGCCCCCCGTTCGCAGCGATTACCTGAAATAAATCTTTCACCGCTGCCAAAGCGATTTATGGTTAACAGACAATTGTTGGGGCATAGGCCACATCTGGTCATGGTGGTCTTTACCATAAGATTTTGAATTTCATCTTCCTTTAAAAGGGTGGTTTCATGGCCCACCTGGTATCTTTCCCTGGCAATGAGGGCAGCTCCAAAGGCCCCCATAATACCGGCTATATCCGGGCGGATAACCTCTTTACCAGATAAAAGCTCAAAGCTTCTAAGGGCGGCATCGTTGTAAAAGGTTCCTCCCTGTACTACTACCCTCTCTCCGATCTCCTGGGGGTTGCGTAATTTAATTACTTTAAACAGGGCATTCTTGATAACAGAGTAGGCCAGTCCCGCTGAAATTTCTCCTACGGAAGCCCCCTCTTTTTGTGATTGCTTAACCCTGGAATTCATAAACACAGTGCATCTCGAGCCCAAATCCACTGGCTTCTGGGCTAATAATGCCTCCCTGGCAAAGTCAGTAATCGGCATCCCCAGGGAATGGGCGAAGGTTTCCAGAAAAGAGCCGCATCCCGATGAACAAGCCTCATTCAAAAGAATACTATCGATGACCCCATTCTTAATGCGTAGGCATTTCATGTCCTGTCCGCCAATATCGAGAATAAAATCTACCCCTGGACAAAAGAACTCTGCTGCTTTATAGTGGGCTACCGTCTCAATTTCCCCTATATCTACCTTTAATCCGGTCTTCAACAATCCTTCTCCATAACCGGTGACGGCAGCATTCACCAGCTTAGCCCCTGGGGGCATTTGACCATATAACTCGGTTAAAACCCTCAGGGTAGACTTTAACGGACTTCCTTCGTTACTGCCATAAAAGGTATATAATACAGCGCCTTCTTCATCAATCAGAGCGGCTTTGGTGGTGGTGGAGCCTGCATCAATCCCTAAATAGCATTTACCTTCATAGCTTTCCAATTCTCTTCTTTTAACAGCATGACGCCGATGTCTTTCCTGAAATTCTTTGAGCTCCCCTTCATCCCTAAATAACGGGTCTAGCCGTTCTGATTCTTCAATAGATGTATTTCTTAAGGCTTCTAGCCTTTTTACCAGGCTGCTGAAGGATACGGGTTTTTCATTGACAGAGGCTAAGGCGGCACCAACGGCAATGAACAACTGGGAGTTTTCAGGAAAGATTACCTGATCTTCGCTTAATTCAAGGGTTTCAATAAAGCGCTTTCTTAACTCTGAAAGAAAATATAAGGGGCCCCCTAAAAAGGCTACATTTCCCTTAATTGGCTTGCCGCAGGCTAGTCCACTGATTGTCTGAATGACAACAGATTGAAATACTGATGCGGCAATGTCTTCTTTTGCAGCTCCTTCATTTAAGAGGGGTTGAACATCTGTCTTGGCAAACACACCGCATCTGGCAGCAATAGGATAAATTGTTTTATAGCCCTTGGCAAGCTCGTTTAAGCCCTGAGCATCGGTTTTAAGAAGTGTCGCCATTTGATCGATAAAGGAACCGGTTCCACCGGCACAGGTACCATTCATTCTCTGGTCTAGGCCACCGGTAAAGTAAGTAATCTTAGCATCTTCTCCACCCAATTCAATGGCCACATCGGTTTCAGGGTACATTTTTTGAATTGCCTTTGTTCCGGCTATCACTTCTTGAACAAAGCTTACATCTAAATTACTGGCAATGGAAATCCCCCCGGAGCCTGTTATGGTTAAGGTAATCTCCTGGCTCTTAAATTTTAAATAGGCTTCCATTAAAAGTGCTTCTACAGTTCTTTTTATGTCAGATAGGTGTCGTTGATATTTACTAAAAACAACATTCATATAATGATTCAACACAACAACCTTAACAGTTGTCGAACCAACATCTATACCAACATGTAATAATTGGCTCATATTTATTCCTCCATTATTGTTCACAATTCAACTAGTTTTTCAAAACATAATTTTAAAAATTTATTTGTCTTTTCCCTTACTATTTTTATTAGCCTCCCGATGCATTTATCACTTCTTCTTTACAGATACCCCTTGCTATTAAATTTAACTCAACCATATATATTTTTAAGGCTTCATCCATGGTCTTTTCCTGGGTAAAGCTATGAATGACATTATGAACTGTAACGACCATCATAATTCGCATAACGTAAATAAGCTCCTGATTTGTTGTGATACTTAGCCTTGACCAATCAACCAACTCATTCAATATTTCCTTTGATTCCTTCATAGAATTCGGGAAAAAAGCACATTGAATTTTATGATTCATATTGAGAAAGGCATTTTTCAAAAAAAATCGATTTTCATTTTCAATGAAACATTGGTATAAGTAAATGTAGGTTTCAATAAAGGCAGCCAGTAAATCACCTTTTTGATCCTTTAAATTCACCAACAACTGATGGTGAATATCCTTTACAAAATCATTTAAAACAAAAAAGAATAAATCTTCTTTATCATTAAAATATTGATAAAAGCTTCCCCGAGAAATTTCAGCATATCTAATAATATTTGAAATACAGGCTTCATGCAGCGGAGCCCTAGAAAATTCCTTTTTAGCAGCTTCAATCAGAACACTTTGCTTTAACTCCGGTAAATTAAAAAAGGTTTGTTTGGGCATTGCTGCTCCTCCAATCAAAAACGAAAATTAGGTATAATTAATTCTATGTGACACATTGTCATATGTCAATAGCCTTTCTATAGAGTTTTTGTAAATTTTGTATTTTCCTGTCTATCTGGCAAGAAGTCCTTCGATTTTTCTCGTTTTTTGCTGTCAACTATAATACGTTTTACAATGGCAAAAAGTCTATATAAAATTTAATAATTTTGTGCCTCATCCCATAGAAAAAAAAGTCTATCAATGTTATGATATTTAATAGATATTAATATAGACTAAAACCTTTTATTTTTTATCCAGTTCTCTTGTTATTAAAGGTCGATCATCCAATATTCCAGCCTCGCCCTCTTATACTGAATACTGGGCTTTAAGAAGACAAACACTCATTTTTCTGAAATACATAATACTCGGGCAAAAGGAGGACACACTTTGAATACCATTATACTGACCGATTCTTGCTGTGATTTAACACCAGACTTTGTAGAAGCAAACGTAGATTATATTGATATCATTGGAATGCCTGTCGAAATCGATGGTTTCCAATACTTTGATGACTTTGGAAAAACCTTATCCCATAACGATTTTTACCGTACCCTGAGGAATGGGGTTATCCCCTCAACATCTCAAATCAATGTCTTTCGTTTTGTTGAAAAATTTAAAAGTCTTTATAATGAGGGAAAAGCCATTCTATATTTAGGCTTTACATCAGGAATGAGTGGGACTTTTAATAATGCAGTGCTGGCTAAAGACCAATTTCTTGAAGATTGCCCAGGAGGAGAGATCACCATTGTTGACACCGCCTCGGCCTCCATTGGACAGGGGGTTTTGATTGTCAAGGCAGTGGAAATGCTAAGGGAAGGTAAAACTGCCCAGGAGATTGCAGCCTGGGTGGAATCCAACAAAATGAACACTAATCATTGGTTTGCAGTAGATGACCTTCATTATTTAAAAAAGGGAGGTCGTATTTCTGCCGTCACCGCCACCCTGGGAACAGCCCTCAATGTAAAGCCAATTTTAACTGTCGATACAGAGGGAAAACTGAAGACCTATACTAATGTAAGGGGTAGAAAAAAATCAATTAAATTTTTATTTGAGCGATTCCTTGAGCATATGAAGGAAGAAACCGATACGATTATCATTGGCCATGGCAATGCTCCAGAGGAGGCAGAGACCCTTCGATCCTATGTATTGCAGGAATGTAAGCCAAGGCAGCTGATTGTTTCAGAGTTGTCTGCAACCATTGCCTCCCATGTGGGGCCTAATATGCTGGCAATTGCCTTTCTTGGCGCCGGTCGTGAAGAAAAATAGAAACAGGGTGATTCAATGAATCACCCTGTTTCTATTTTTCAAACTCTCTGTATATGGCCCTAATACCATTTTCAAAATCACTATTTTCAACACCTACAATAATATTCATTTCACTGGAGCCCTGGGTAATCATCCTTACATTAATTTTTTCCCTGGCTAAGGCCCCAAAAACCCGTGCAGATATTCCCCTTGTACGAATCATTCCTCGCCCCACCACTGCAATGAGAGCCATATTGGGGTAAGCCGCCAGAGAATCGGGTTGACATTGTATTTCTATTTCCTTCATCACCTTTTCCAGCTTGTTTCCCAGCTCTGAATTGGCAATGACCAAAGACACCGTGTCAATACTTGAGGGCAGGTGTTCAGCCGAAATATCATTTTCCTCTATAATTGATAAAAGCCTGCGTAAAAACCCCTTTTCAGAGTTCATTAACATTTTTTCAATGGCAAGAACTGTAAAATCCTTTTTGCCAGCAATTCCTGTAATGGTTTGAGTATACTTGATCGGTGTTAAATCGTTGGTTATGATTGTACCGGCATCTTCAGGTGAATTGGTATTTTTAATTTGAATAGGTATTCCTTCTTTTTTAACCGGAAATATGGCCTCCTCATGAAGTACCGAGGCCCCCATATAAGACAGCTCTCGGAGTTCCTTGTAGGTGATCCTTTCAATATGCCTGGCCCCACTTATAATTCTTGGGTCTGCCACAAAAAATCCCGATACATCTGTCCAATTCTCATAAAGACTGGCTGAAACGCCACGGGCAATAACAGCACCGCTTACGTCTGAACCTCCCCTTGAAAAAACAACGATTTCTTCTGATTTTCCCTCAATTGAACCATAAAACCCTGGTATTACAGCCTTACTAACAGATTTTAATTTATCCTTGATCATCTGCTGCGTAATTTCCGGCTCAAACCTGCGTTGTCTATTAAAGACAACCAATTCTGATGCATCAACGAAATCATAGTTTAATAGGGAAGCCAGGATTAAACCACTTAAATATTCTCCCCGGCTGACGGTATAATCTAAAGAAGCGCCCGATAGAATTTGTTCTCTTATCTTATTTAAGGCTTCGTCAATTTCCAGTGATAAATTTAGTTCAAGACAAATATCCTTAAATCTTCTCTTGATGATTCCAAAGGGCTCCTCAATTGAGCTTCCCTGCAACCAATTTTGATAACATTGATATAAAAGGTCTGTCACTTTTTGATCTTTGCCCTGGCCCTTGCCCGGAGCAGAGGGAACAATATATCTTCTGTTTTTATTAGCCAGTATAATGTCCCTTACCTTTAAAATCTGATGGCTATCGGCCAGGGAGCTTCCCCCAAATTTTGCGACAACTATATCTTGATCCATTAATGATTCCCCCATGATCTATATTATGACTTTAAATTAAACCACCTGCTTTTGCATCGTATCCTTGTGCTTTATAGAAGTAAATATTACAATTTGTTAAAATATTTCTATCAATTTTATACTTTAACCAAGCCATTGTCAACATAAAAATGTAAAAATAGCAGAAAGAACCAGGGTTTGATCGAAAGGATCAAACCCTGGCTCTTCTATATATCAAATAAGGGGGAGGATAATTTGCTATTTTTTCAATGCAGCGCTTTCTCCTGCTATTCTGCCGAATACGGTAATATCTGCCAAGGCATTGCCGCCTAAACGATTACTACCATGAATTCCGCCAGTTACTTCACCCGCTGCGTATAATCCAGGAATCACCTTTCCATTGGTATCCAAAACCTGGGCACTGGTATTAATTTCAATTCCACCCATGGTATGGTGAACAGTAGGCTTCCTTGCTCCTGCATAGAAGGGTGCTGTATCGATTTTATCAGCAAATAGTGTTCTGCCAAAGGCATCGGGGCCGCCGGTTTCTACTGCCTGATTAAATTCTTCTACTGCCTTTACTAAATTGTCTGGATTCACACCAATTTGCTCTGCCAATTCCTCCAGGGTATCTCCCTTAAAGGCCCTTCCCTGCTCAATTAATTCATCTATGGTTTCATTAAAATTATTTTTTGTATCTCCTGTGGGGTAGGAATGTTTGTCAAGAATTACCCACATCAAAGCATCTTCCTGTTGGAACAGGGCACTGGTCATAACATCTCTTCTGGCCCCTTCGTCTACAAACCGCTTACCAGCTTTATTGACGAAGATTCTATTTTCAACCCCCTGCTCTATGTTCCCGCTGAGGCTTCCTGTTTGTGGATCTCCCATGGGTAATAGCTGAATATTTTCCAATCCAATTAAGCTGGCTCCTGCCTTTTCGGCCATTACAAGACCATCGCCGGTGGCTCCGGGATGATTGGTGGTTTTAATATTGGTTAAGGAAGGCCAATTTTTGTTGTATTGATCCCTCATGGCTACATTGGCCCCAAAGCCACCCGCTGCCATAACAACACCGTTATTGGCCTTTAAAACCACCTCACCATTTAATCCATTGGCCTTTACACCTACCACCCGGCCATCTTCAATAATTAGTTCTGTTGCTTCGGTATCAAGGAGTATTTCTACCCCTTCATTGGCTTCAATATAATTTACATAGGTATTAATAAAACCTGTTCCCAATGGATCTACGGGCTTATGGGACCTGGGCCACAGTGCCCCCAATACAGTAAACACTTCGTCCTTAAACTTCATTCCCAGCTCCTCTAGCCATTGTAGGGCCGGGTAGGCATTTTCCACAAAGGTTTCAATCAATTCAGGATTACCAAGCTTGTCTCCGCCTTCGTAGGTTTGAGTATAATGCTTATCGACGGAGTCTTCAATTCCCTGGGCTTTTTGCCTGTCTGGGTCTACAGCATTATAGGCGCCTCCTGAAAGAATCGTGTTCCCACCAAGTCTGGGCATTTTTTCAATTAATATAACTTCAGCACCATTTTGATGGGCCGATACTGCTGCTGCAAGGCCGGCTCCTCCACCACCTATCACAACTACATCGGTGGTATATTCTACAGCTTCACCCCTGGCTTCCTTGTTATCTTTTTTGATATTCAAGGCATCGATATCTGCCCCTGCCTCCTTAAGGGCCTCGGTAACAGCAGCAATAATGGCTTCGCTGGTTACTGTTGCTCCAGAAATTGCATCTACAGCAAGGGTTTGTCCATCTACAATGGCCTTAGGAATTCTTTCGATGGCAGGGTCTGAAATACTGGGGCTTTCATTGTGCTCAAGTATTTTAACCTCTTTAATGCTTGTATCGTCTACAGTTACCTCTACCTTTAAATCACCATTATGACCTGCAGCAGTGGCAGTATATGTACCTGCCTTAAACATCGCCTCTAGTTCAGTTTCTGCCGGCTTTGCCTGGCATGCCACCGTTAAAAGCACCATAAATACAGCCAGAACAAAGCAAATCATCCCTTTGAATTTTTTCTTAAGCTTCATTCCTTCTCCTCCTAGTCTACCTTTTTTCCAGTGAAACCAACTATAAATTGCCATAACCTCCCACTGTTATAATAAGGCTATAAATTTCATAGAATGGATTCACCGAATACCTTCATTCTAACTTGTGGTTAATATTTTGTCAACAATCATATTCAGAAATTGTCTATTTTAGGGGTAAAATTTTACTTTTGATTTTGAATTTAGTATAATTTATCTATTAAAAATTGTTGGGGGCGGAAATTAATGGAGAAGCTGACAAAGAGAAAATTGCAATCTTTGAATACCCAGCGTAAAATTTACCGTAAGGCGATAGAACTAATTGAAAAAAAGGGCTTTCATAATATCACGGTGGCAGAGATCTGCCGGGAGGCAGGGGTGTCTATCGGCTCCTTTTATAATTGCTTTCCTTCCAAAAATGCTATTCTGGATGAAATTTTTAAATTGGCCGACGACTATTTTATCGAGGTAGTAGCAAAAAAAATTCCTTCAGGTACCACTGTTGACAAAATAATAAGCTATTTCCATTACTATGGGGAATATAATGTGAGCCGGGGCATTGATTTTGTCAAGCAATTATACAATGTTCAAAATAATTTATTTATCACAAAAGGAAGACACATGCAGGCTGTATTGAAAAACATATTGGTTGAAGGTCAAAGTAAAAATGAAATCCCAACGGATATGTCAGCTGAAGAGATGGTGGATTATTTATTTATTGCAGTTCGGGGAGTCGTATATCATTGGTGTCTGAATAACGGCAGCTACGACCTGGTAGCCCACCTGGATTCCTACGTAGCTCGGTTGGTCAAATCAATTCTTTAACTTGAACAAATTCTTTTTTGAAAGATTAAGGAATAGCTTTGTTATAACCTAATATATGGAAAATCCCATCTTTAATCTAATTATTTTAAGTGAGAACTTCCCTATAAAAAAAGGATGATGCAGGTCAACACATCATCCTTATCTGTTCAATGAACCTATTAATTAGCCCGAATTACTTCGACATCATAACCATCTGGGTCAGTAACGAAATAATACCTTGGTGGGCTACCCGGCAAACCCATTAGCTTCGTCACCTTATATCCCATGGCCATATGTCTTTCTCGGGAAGCCTCAAGATCCTCAGCCTCTACTGCTATATGACTAAATCCATTTCCGATTTCATAGGGCTTTTCAGGGTTATAATTGTAGGTAAGCTCAATTTCATAATTACCAGAATCATCACTAAGGTAAACCAATGTAAATTTGTCCTCTGGAAAATCCTTTCTCCTTGTTTCCTTAAGGCCCAAGGCCTCCTGATAAAATTTCAAAGACTTTTCTAAATCCATTACCCGAATACAGGTATGTAATAACTTCATATCATCCCTCCTCTTGATAATTGTATCTTATATTATACCAAATTTTACTTATTTCAACCAGGGCATCTATCTTTATTTATTCAATGTTTTTCGATGTCAAACTTATAAATCCCATTATAATCAAATAATGGTAAAAAAGGTATGATTTCATATGAAATTCTATTGTATTTTAATTGATTGAAATGCTACGGAGTTTTATGAAATTAATTTAATAATAATAAGTGTTGTTATTTTTTTAACGCTATGGTATGATGTCTTTGTTGATGTTTATTTTTAATTATTTATTTATTAGGGGGGATTATTTTGAAAAAACTATTAATGATTTTATTAACAATCTGTTTAGTTTCAACAATGGTTATGGGCTGTACACCAAACAATACCTCAGCCCCAGAACAGGAACCCGAAGAGCAGGGGTCTACTACCACACCTGATGACGAAGTTAAAGGTGATGGAGCCGTTGCCCTGGGCCTGGGATCAGTTACATCAATTGGGAAATCTAAAGATTACAATGTTTCAGCAGATGGAAAGGAAACCCTAGCTGTAGGACAGGTAGACACCGTTATTGCAGCCGCTACCTTTGACAAGGACGGTAAAGTTGTGGCTGTTTCCTTTGACACAGCCCAAACCAAGGTGAATTTTGACAAGGACATGAAGGTAACTTCTGACAAGGCAGCAGAATACAAAACCAAGAAGGAACTGGGCGACGAATATGGTATGAAGGGTATTTCCGGCATTGGCAAGGAATGGTTCGAGCAAATCGAAGCCTTGGAAGATTGGATGGTTGGTAAAACCGTTGATGAAATTAAGGCCATGAAGGTAACAGCCCGGGATGAATCTCATCCTGCAGTACCCGATGTACCTGAATTAACCTCATCTGTAACCATTACCGTTCAAGATTACATTGCTGCTCTGGAAAAGGCCTCTCAAAATACCGTAGCAGTTGAGGGAGCCGCTAAGCTAGGCTTAGGTCACACTGTTTCTATTGGCAAGTCAAAGGATTACAGCCTTGTAGATGGTAAGGAAACCTTACCGATGGCCCAGGTAGATACCGTTATGGCTGCAACAGCCTTTGATGAAAATGGCGTTGTTGTCGGTACATTAATTGATAATGCTCAAATTAAGGTTAATTTCGATGCCGAAGGTAAAGTAACCTCTGACAAGGCAGCAGAATATAAAACTAAGAAGGAACTGGGCAACGAATATGGTATGAAGGGTGTTTCCGGTATTGGCAAGGAATGGTTCGAGCAAATCGAGGCCCTTGAAGACTGGATGGTTGGTAAAACCGCTGATGAAATTAAAGGCATGAAGGTAAAAGCTAAGGACGAATCTCATCCTGCAGTACCCGATGTAGCAGAATTAACTTCATCTGTAACCATTTCTGTTCAAGACTATATTGCAGCAGTTGCTGAGGCCTATACTAACGCTCAATAGTTCTATTGAACAAGGCGGAAAATCTCTAAAATAAAAATTTACTGATGAAAGCCCCTATATTTGTGGAGCAAGGATGGTAAAAAGCCTTGCAGTAACGAAATATAGGGGCTTTTTATCGGTCAAAGCAAAGCTTTAATTAAGCATCGTTATCTGCTATGATAGTAAAGGGTGATGAATGATATGATTAAGAAAATGATTGCCTGGGGATTGATCTTTACAATTCTTCTGCTGACAGCCTGTGATCCTGGGCCTAAAACGGAATACAGTAAATATACCGACAGTTTTTTTGATACCTTTGATACCATCACTATGGTGGTGGCCTATACCAAAAGTCAGGAAGAATTTCAATTATATTTTGAAAAAATCCATGACCGTTTTTTACAGCTCCACAGGCTTTATGACAAATATCAAAGCTATGAAGGAATCAATAATATTAAAACCATTAATGATATGGCCGGTATCGAACCGGTTAAGGTGGAAAAGGAAATTATTGATTTAATTTTATTTTCAAAGGAATGGTATGAAAAAACCAGTGGGGCTGCAAACATTGCCTTTGGCCCCGTTCTTGAGATTTGGCATGATTATCGTACCGAAGGAATGGATGACCCCCAAGGGGCTCAGCTTCCTCCCATCGAATTGCTGGAAGAAGCCGCTGAATTTACTGATCTTAGTCAGGTCATAGTTAATATAGAGGAAAGTACGGTGTTTTTACCAAATCCCAAAATGTCCCTTGATGTGGGGGCCGTAGCCAAGGGGTACGCCACCGAGCTGGTGGCCAGGGAAATAATGGCTATGGGAATGGAATCCGGCATTATCAGCGCCGGCGGTAATATTAGAACCATTGGCAAACCTTTAGATGGCCTGCGAAGCCGCTGGGGCGTTGGCATACAAGACCCTGACAGCTCCATCGTTTCTGAAAACCAAAACCTCGAAGTAGTCTTTGTTAATGATGCCTCTGTTGTTAGTAGCGGCGACTACCAGCGATACTACAAGGTCGGTGATGAACTGTTTCATCATCTGATTGATCCTACCACCTTAATGCCTGCCAGGCATTATCGAGCCGTTACAGTTATCGCTCAGGATTCAGGCATCGCAGACTTCCTGTCCACTGCCCTTTTCCTGATGCCCCCTAAAGAGGCCCAGGCCCTTGCTGAAGCCCTGGAGGGGGTTGAAGCCCTGTGGGTCATGCCAGACGGTGAAATCGAAATCACCAAGGGAATGGAAAAAATCATGAAGAGTAAAGGCGCATCTGACCGTTAATATTTTACCTTTGAATAAAGGGTTCCCTGAGGTTTCACTGTTAAACCGGGAACCCTTTATTAGTTATAATTCTGTTTCTTCAAGTAAGGTTAATGGATTGCCCATGGGGTCTGCCAAGGTTAGCTCCCTTCCACTCCATGCTGCCTTAAAGGGCGGTTCAAGGGTCATATTCTTTGCCTTTAATTGATGATATACTTCATCTAAGCTTGTACAGGTAAATACCAAATTGACCGTCCCCTGGCCTAACTCTTCCCATTTTCTTTTATTCCAAATGTAAATAACCGGTGCCCCTTTTATAAAGCCCAATTGGGCACCATCATATTCTCCATAGCCCTCATCTAAAATTGGTATCCCCAGCTTATTATGATAGAAATCTATTATTTCGCCGGGATCATCTGCATAAATATTGACACCAGTAAAGCGATTCAGCATTTTCCCTCTCCTCCTTTAAAGACCTAAAAATCGTTTGATTTTCTTTGGGTCTGAATTCGGCAAAATTGTCTTAACCTGTTCAATAATCATTTTTCTTGCCTCTTGTGGATCAATTTGATTAGCTTCCTCTATTAACCCTTTCCCCGCCCATGCCTCAACAGTTTGATAGGCAGTGGCGGGCCATCCGTAGGGCTCACCCTGTTGATTTCTCTTCTGCTTGGTTCCGCTACAGGTGATGAACATCCCCATCTGAAGCTCCGTAAGGGCTGCTTCAACTCGATAATTTTGATCCTTTGTAAAGCCTCCCAGGCTCTTTATCTCATAAAGGGCCAGGCGATCGTTTTCTTCAAATAGGCTGTAAATTTCTCTGGCATATTGACTATAGGTTCCCTGCTGATAGCACTCTTTAAAGGTCTTACCCGCCCTTCTGGCAGCTAAAAATTTCGGGTACCACGCTATGTCAATAAATCCTGGTTTCTTATCAAAGAGCTTGCCATAGGCCGCCAAGCCCTCTTCCTCAATTTTAATCCGCCACTGCCAGGGGTCTGTGGGTAAATCTGTGTGCCAGTGCTCCTCTGGAACCAATTGTGCCAGATTAATCCAATTAATTGCATTCTGAGAGAGGGCCATTAATCCAAATTTTTTAAGGGCAGCCACAAAGTCATCAAAGGTTCTCATTTTCCCCTTCCTTTCTATATTGTTGTCTTTATAACCATGCTAACACATTAAACTTGCCACCTGTATGTCAACTTCAATAATATTTTTCATATATTTTTTTGGCACAGCTTCTTATTTCATTAATCATTTCCTTGGGCGAAATCACTTCTGCCTTATCTCCAAAACCTAATATGGTCTTGAGGGCATAATCCTTATTTCTGTAATACAATTTAAACCTGATTCGTTGATCAGGCATGATTTCATAGCTGTTAACACCATAGCTCTCCACAATTTTATATTCCAGCGAAGGATCTAACAGCAATGTGACAACCCATTGCTCCTGGGAAAAATAGTTTTCAAGCTTCTTCTTTTCCTCTGGAATACTACCTCTATTGAGCCTGTCGCACATAAAAAACAGCCCATTATCCTGGACTGCTAAAGCATATTCACCTTTATTCAAGGGCCCGCTCAATAGCCTTTAAAATAACCGTACTACTGCCGGTGGCCCCAGAAATAACATCTACCTTCAGACTTTGCTGGTCGATAATCCTGCCAAGAATAGTCTCGGCTTTTTTCCCTAGGCCATATTCGTGATCAATTAATTCTATATTTGTAATTCTATGATCGGCCACGGTTACTTTAACGGTTGCTGAAATGATATTCATCAGACCGTAGTCCCCGATATAAACACCATCTTCTACATTGGCCAAATCTATCTCATTGATTTCTACACCCCTTGCAACACGATTGAGCCTTTGAATACCGCCATAGCCTATGGCCAGACCAAGAAGGATCACCACTGCAAGGCCAATGAAAACCTTTTTTAATGTTTTCTTTGCCATTCCCTCACCTCCCTTGATGAATCAGAAAAGTAATTTCCATTTCCAATGACTGAATCATGTCATCTAATTGCTCTACATTTCTGCCACGCAAATAAAACAATAGCTTGCCATGGATGGAAGAAGCAATCAGGCCAACCAACAGCTCTATGGTGTCTGGTTTGATATAGCCCTTTTCAGCACATTTGACCATGGTTTCCTTTAATAAAGCTACAACAGATGGCTTAACAATGTCCTTCATTTTTTCCTTTGAGGTTTCCCCAAGATCATCCACGAAAATCAGCTGAAACATATCGGGGTGCTGTGCAAAATATTTAAAATACTCCTTGGAATAAACAATAATTTGCTCCTTTTCATCCATCTTGTCGTCTTTAAAGCTGATTACATGTCGGTAACAATCCTCTAAAAAGTCGAAAACACAATAAAGCAGCAGGGTATTAAGATCATTAAAATAATTGTAAATTGTCGCATAGGAATATCCTGCACTTTCCCCCACCTTTCTGACTGTGAGATTTTTAACTCCTTCCTGCCGGATAATTTCCTTAGCGGCATCTAAAAAGTATCCCATCATCCTTTGGCGCTGTAATTCCTTTTTATCCATTGACAACATCCAATTCATTTACTTTCTTTGCGATCCGTTGAATGGCAGCAGCATCTATTTTGGAGTAGCCCTCCTTGACCTTAAAGACCAGCTTTAACAGGCTCCTCTCCATAAAATTCATCTTATTAAAATCAATTTCATGCCCCAGATGCTCCTTCATAAAGGCCTGTTTAACCACCCATTCCGGCAGGTTGGCCTGTAAGTATTCAATTGCCTTGGCCCCCTCATCTTTACAGCAGAGGAATAATCCAATATTTTTTCCTTTAAGGGCTCCTTGATGGCTTTCAAGATATTTTTTTATTTCTCCCTGAATTCTACCGGCATAAACAGACCCGCCAATTAGAACCGTATGATAGGGTTCAAGGGAATCGCAGTTTTGCTTTTTTAAGTTCACCAGATCGACAGAGCTATTAATGCCCTGGGCAATTTCTCTGGCGCATTTTTCTGTGGCTCCATATTTTGAGGCAAATAATATTAAAGTTTTCAAGTGATCATCTCCTAAAATATATTAACATTGTTAATATTATTAACATCGTTAATATAATTATACTTCTGTGGTATATTTTGTCAACCCAGTATCATAAATTTTTTATTAAAATTCTATAAACAAAGTCTTTCTTTGGAAGATTTTAAAGGATGACCTTGTTGTGTTGTGGCTTTAGTACAAATAAAGTAGGGTAACTATTTGCATAGCTACCCCCTTATCAAACCGCACGTGCCCTACTAAGGCATACGGCTTACCAACGTGTTTTAAATGAATTAAGCATAGTTTTTAACAGCATTTATCTTGGAAACTCGGTCATGAGTATAATACTCTTGGCCTTTTTCCTTTAATTTCTTGATTTGTTTCTCTAATTTTGCTCTATTTTTGGCCGTTATTTTCTCTAGGTACATTTCTAGGGTATACCCCCACATTTTATTGTAATATAACCAGTGGGATGGTATAAGCCCTATCTTGACAAAATACTCATTATTCCACTTCGAGGTCATAAGCCAGCCTTTTCTTTGACATGGATTTTTGTGTATCATTGCTACCCTTAATCTTTGTCTAACATAGGAGTCTACTGCATGTAGTTCCTTGCTGAAGGCCTGTAGAATACATCTACTTTTCTGACCATATTCTTCATTAGCTTTTACTGCTTTGGATATGTTCAAATAGTAGTTTATCTTACCCCTTATTATTGGGTTTAAGGTGTCCAGCCATGCTTTAGTACTAAGGGTTAAGCTTTTCCTCGTTTTATCCTTTAATTTAGTTTTGAAGTCCTTGATTGAGCCTTCGGTAGGTCTTACGATGAAGTATGAGCTCTCGTTTTTCTTTCTTTTCCTCCAATGCTCAAATGTAAAACCAAGGAAATTAAAATTTTCATCGTTGAAATTAACGAATTTTGTTTTCTCCATTGATACTTCTAATCCTAAATCATTTATTACCCTATTTGCTACCGCACCTGCTCTTTTGATTTCTTCTTCTGTTTTAGCAAACAGAAGAAAATCATCAGCATACCTTACAAAACGGATATTTTCCTTATCTAGTTCCCAATCCAGTTCATTTAGGTATATATTCGCAAGTACTGGTGAAATCACCCCTCCTTGCGGAGTGCCAGATTCAGTATTATGGAGTTTACCTTCTTCCATATGTCCAGCCTTTAGCCATCTCCATATCATATCTAGGACAGTTCCATCAGCTATATATTTTGTCAATATCTTCATCAGTTTCTTGTGTGGTATGTTGTCAAAGAACCCTTTAATATCACAGTCGTATATGTGGTTGTATCCTGTTTCTAGATTCCAAAGAATTATCTGCATTGTTCTTTCTGCACCTAATCCTTTTCTGTATCCACATGACCATTTATGAAATATCTCATTCTCAAACTTGGGACTTATGACATTTACCACACTTTGCTGTACAATCCTATCCTCTATGGTTGGGATTCCTAAGGGTCTTTTCTTACCATTTTTCTTTGGTATATATACCCTCTTTACTGGCTTTGGTACGTAGCTTTTCTCTTTTAGGGTAATTAGGAGTTTATTAATCTTCTCCTCTTCTTTTTCAGCGAAGGTTTCGAGGGTTTCACCATCAATACCTCCACAGCCTTTATTTTCTTTAACTTGTTTCCATGCTTCCATTAGCTTTCTTTCAACTAATAGCTGTCCATAAATACTATGCATTTTAAGCTTCAATTCTTGATTCATTTATTATCCTTCACCTTTCTTGTGTCCTTTCGGTTCGTTTTTACTTTCGTAGCGTTACCGTTATCATTACACATGATTAAAGTTAGGTCCACTGAGGTCAGTTCCCTTCCGTTCAGTATCAGTTTGGCCTAATACCTACTCCCGTACTATGGAACTGTCTGACTTCTCTATCCGTAGTAGAAACTTCGGCATAACCTTATATTCCACTACCCCTTTCGGGCTTGAATAGAGATCTCACAGGGTCACCGCACTTTCCTTCCTAGCATACCGAGCACTTTCACATGATAAACTATTTTAATTCGGCTGATTCATTGAATTAGAATTATTGACTTCCCATTTTTTACGCATAGTCGTCAGTTTACCCCGCCACCTGTGCTTCACACCTCTGCATTTCGGTCTGCTAGTCCGCCTATGGGTCTCACGACTTTCCACGTCTCCTTCAGACAACACCTCACGATATTGCCCTAGACTAGGCTTCCTAGGTTGTATCAGCACTCCTAGGGAAGGACTCTCACCTTCGAGAACTCTTGAGCTTCCAAACTCCCGACTCGTTCTTACCATCATTGGTATCGTCGTCGCTGTTCTTAATACTCAAGATTTCATAAAATTTCTTTTATGAATGTGCGACTGCCTGTCGCACATAAAAGCCCTTGAAGATTTTTCAAGGGCTAAATATCGTTATTTATTTGATTTTACTTGATACACTGTCGAGTAGATTTCACCAATCAAGCTATCTGTCTGGCTCGTTGGAATTTTATGGGGAAAGGACATCAATATAAGGGGAATCGCCGCCTTTCCTTCGCCAAGGGAGGGCTGTTGATATTCTAAGTCATTGCATACAAATCCAAGACCCTCATAAAATTTAATTCTTCTTTCAGCAATCGTATTATCGGGATACTCTACCTCAAGAATCACCATTCCCTCAGCAGCTTTGATAGTTTCTGCTACGATCTTTTTTCCGTATCCCTTTCCCCGAAGGGCTTCGTCAACTGCCAAATGCTCAATAAACATACATTGCTTCAGCAGCCAAAAACAGATAAAGCCCATCAGGCTGTTTCCTTCATAATACGGCCTGACAAAGTAGTTAGACAGCTTTAAAATCTGTTTTTGGGCCTCCTTGCTTCGCCTTTCCTCTGGAGGAAAGGCCTGCTCATATAGTTTCCATAGCTCATCATTTATCTGATTCATTTATTCTCATCCTTATTCAAAGTAGTCAGCACAAGTTAGAATAGGCCTGAGGCTAAGAAAAAAATAGCCAATCCGTGGGTTAGGGTTGCAGGTAAAACACCGTAATCTTTTCTTACAAAGGCCGCAACCAACCCTTCAAAAACGACAAAAATTAATAGGGGAAGCCCTGCGTTGGTAACGGTTATGGCTAAAAAAATGTGGCCAAAGCCAAATATCAACCCTGATAAGACGGCGGCCATGGTTCGGCTTGTATATTTTTCCATATACCCTTGAAAATACCCTCTGAAAAGGGCTTCCTCAAGGAAGTTTCCCAGTAGAGCCAGTATAAAAATTGACACCAGCATAGACCGTGGAACATCGCCTCCACGCTCTGCAATGGGAACCGAATAGGTAAGTAAAAAAATAGGCAATACCACAATAATGGCTCCTAATAACCCCCATAGTCCCCCCTTTATCAGGCTGCCCCGCTTCCATACGATCAATTTCTGTAAATCTGGTTCAAACAAGTTAATAACAAATACCATTAAAAAGGATATTACCCCTAAAATGATTAAAAGATAAGGATCATTGGTAAAGCGAATCCAGAAACCACGCTGGCTGCCAAAGCTCCACAGCCCTAACGGAGTTAAAGTATCACGAAATAATATAAAGAGCAGGATATAGGAAAAAATTTTAAGCTCAATATTTCGTTTCGGGAGCAGCAATAAAAAAATGATTCCAATTATCATCCCGGGCAAGACCCTAATGAATAGGGATGAAAGAGCTTCAAAGGTCATTTATTAAGCCTCCAATTCATATTTTTTATCAAGATTAACTTCTATGTTAACTGTGTTGATGTTTTCTGTCAATGGTCTTCAGTTGATAAAGAATTATTGTTCAATTCTGTATTCAACATCCATTATTACTACCCTATTAGATAACATTACCCCTTTAGCTCTGGTACAATATTGGGAGGGATATGGTTTTTAAGGGTTGCCACAAGATTTTTAGCTGCCAGCATGGTCATATCCAGACGGGTTTTTTCTGTTGCAGAGCCTATATGGGGTACTGTTACTACATTTTTCATCTTTAATAAAGGGTTACTACCTTCAATAGGCTCTGTCTCATAGACATCAAGCCCTGCTCCATAGATTTGATTATTTTCAAGGGCCTCGATCAAAGCCGCCTCATCAACGGTTTGTCCTCTGGAGGCATTAATTAATATGGCACTTTTTTTCATGAGGCCCAGGGCCCGGGCATCTATCAAATGATAGGTTTCTTTAGTCAGAGGAGTCATTACCAGCACAAAATCACTGGTCTGAAGCAGACTGTCAAGGTCACTGTATCGAACCCCCAGCTGAGCCTCTAGGCCAGGCTTTGGTTTTCGATTATAATACAATACCTTCATGTCAAAGCCTAAAGCTGCCCTTTTTGCCACCATCTCGCCTATTCTTCCCATGCCGATAATACCCAAGGTGGCATGGTGTACATCTAAGCCATATAGGTTCTCATTATCTGTAGGCTGCCATTTTCCTGCCTTTACGTATTGATCCAGCTCCGGTATTCTTCGGGCGGTTGAGAGCATTAATCCCATAATTAAATCTGCCACGGTATGATCTAATACCCCTGGCGTATGGGTACCTATTACGCCTCTGGATTTCATAGCAGCCAAATCAAAATTATTGTAGCCCACCGATACATTACTGACTACCTTTAAATGGGGGGCTTGTATTAACAATTCTTCATCTATTTCGGTACGCTGTACCAATATACCAGCCTTGTTATATAACCTGTCGAACAGAATCTCCCTGGGCATTTCACCCTGATCCTGCCACATTTCGTATTCACAGTGCTCAGCAATATATTCTTCAACCTGCTTTGGAATTTTCCTTGTTATAATGACCTGGGGTTGTTTTTCCATGGTTTAATTGCTACGTACCAGGTATTCTTCTACCAACTACGCAGCCCCTCCTTTCCTTCAATTCAGCTCAGTTACCCTTATTTTATCACTAGCATCAAATAAAGAGAAGTCTTCAAAAACAAAAGTTCTCTTTATTTCATGATTTTAAGGAAAATTTTCCTATAGATTATAAAAAAAGCTATCGGGCCTCATACCCAATAGCTTTTTTCTTTATAAAGGAATATCAATTACCTGATCAAACTCCTGGGAATAACTGATTCTTTCAAACAGCAGCACTGCATCTGGTCCTTTGACCGGAAATCGCAGGGTTCGAGTATGCCATATGCTTCCGTCCCCGCCCTTGGTATGCTCACTTTCAATGGTTTCTTGTAAGGGTGTCCTTTCCCCACCAATTAACAGCCTTACGCTAGATAGCTTAACATGATCTGCGGTGGTTAAGGTTATATAGGTATGATCTCCTTCTTCATAAACCCCATTGATTATAACGGTTTGACCCTTCACAACCAACTCATGGTCCTTTTTGATCTGGCTCAGGGGTAGCTTCTGATTGGCATCTCGGTCAATTTGGAGGCTTTTTAGATGAATTTCAAGGGACTCAAGGTCTTCTGGCAGCGGATCAAACTCCTTGTGGAAGGTTATACCATTACTATCAGTCTTTAATCCGCCGGCCTGATGCTCCAGGGCTTTGCCATTGGCAATCAAGTCAAAGCTTAGCTCTTGGGGTCTGATCCGTTCCCCCTCCAACGTATCAATGGCCAGGGAAATAAATTTCTGCAAAGAGCCCTTTATTGTTGTTTGGGTAGGAGAAGCAATGATCGATTGAAAGGTTAATCTGATGTCTTCTGCTTCAGCAGTCTCGTCTAACGTCTTTTTCAAGGTATGCCCCATTGCTTTTTCCCGATCAATGGTAAAGACAATTTCTGCGGTTTCTGCGTCTTTCCCGGTCAAGTCGAGAGTAAGTTGAAGCTTTTTATCTAAAAATGAAGGCGGATCAAAACTGGTAACCCACTTAATCTCATTGTTTGCCTCGTTGATTTCTCCATGACCCCAACGTTGATGGTACATTTTTAAAAAGCCTTTAAAGTACATGCTTATATTGGAATCCACCAGGTCTTCCCTGCCAGGGGGAGCCTTAATGCTATAAAAGACCAGCATTTGATTTTCATCCAGCATAATACCATCCAGGGTAAATTTTAATCCGTTGGCGAAGGTATGGGATTTTTCTATTACCTGACCCTTTCCCAATTCATTCAGTTCCCTTAGCGAACCCTTCATAAGACTATCATAACCCACCAGCCGCTTAGTATAATAGGCCAGGGTATCGAAATGATAGCTTAGGGTGATGATGACAACTAAAATCGCCGCCACCTTAACAATGCGTCTATAGCCTCTCTGTCTTGGTGCATTATGATTATTTAAAGCATTCCTCAGCCTGTCTTCTAATTCATTAGGGGCT
Source organism: Alkaliphilus crotonatoxidans (assembly GCF_054658015.1). Taxonomy (NCBI): domain Bacteria; kingdom Bacillati; phylum Bacillota; class Clostridia; order Peptostreptococcales; family Natronincolaceae; genus Alkaliphilus; species Alkaliphilus crotonatoxidans. The sequence goes on along the minus strand of NZ_BAAHXS010000006.1, from coordinate 530,923 downwards.
TTCAAACAATCGATTCGCAACCCTTCCTTCTTTAATTTTTCCTCAATATCCTTCATTTATTTCACCTCCATAGCTTTTCTTCAGCCTTTTCAACCCAGCATTGATACGGGATTTAACGGTGCCCAGGGGTATTTTCAGCAGTTCGGCAATGGCTTCATATTCTAAATCAAGAAAATAGCGCAGCTTTAATACCTCCTGGTGCTTTTGACTAAGATTCTCCATATATCTTTGAAGAATAATAAAATCCTCCCTTTGGCTGATAAAGTCTTTATCTTCTCCCTGGGCCTCTGCATTGATTTGGGACAATGGAATCACCCTTTTTTTATTTTTGATTTGACGACGGCAGCAATTTACCAGTATTGTTTTGCTCCAGGAATAAAAGGCTTCATCATTTTTTAAACCATGTATTTTTTCGTATAAAATGACAATCATATCCTCCAGGGCATCTAGGGCATCCTCCTGATTTTTCAGAAAGACCAGAGCCAATTTATAATAGGCATCCCTTTCAAGCATAATTAGCTTTACCAGGGCTTCCTGATCTCCTGCCTTTGCTTTTTTCACAAGGTTTTCTATCGCCATTCCAGCACCTCACTTTCCTATATAAGAGTAGGCTGTGCAGAAAAAAGTTCATTTTATTTTAATATTATTTTTCAGTTGTATTACCCTTTTCCTATTTCTATTCTACCAGGGGTGCTGTCTCTGTTCTAATGGGAAATATTTTTGCTGTATGGACCTTAATCTTTTTGTAATGATTTCTTTATACTTTTATAACTACTATTGTAATGATTTCGGCTAAACTGGTGTTATAGTAAAATTCAGGAGGTGGATTAATTGAAAAAAATGGTTAAAGGATTACTTTTGGCCTCAACGGTACTTTTATTTTTACCCCTTTTCAATACCGTACTGGCCCTTTCTATCCCCCAAATTATTGTTAACGGTATCCCTATTGAAACCGATGTGGCCCCTGAAATAATTAGCGGCAGAACAATGGTGCCTGTCAGGGCTGTGGCTGAAGCCTTAGGAGCCTTGGTAACCTGGGATGAGAAGGAACAGAAGGTATACATAGAAAGTCAAGATGATTCCTTCAAACAACAGTTAACATTGTTGCAGCAGGCGATCCTTTCCACAGACCCGGCGGAAACAATAAAGGAATGGGTAAAGGCGTGCCAGTCTAGAAATGGTGCACTGCAGTACGCCCTTTATTCCCCTGAGCTTAAAGAAAAAACTTTAACTCAATTTAAAGAGCTGGGCTGGGTTACAGGGGTTTCCAGCCCCTGGATAGAGGATTTTAAAATATCAGAACCCCAGCCAGAGGGCGAATCGCTAGTATATCAAGTGGACTTTTTAATGAAGACCTCCAGCGATAATGGCCTTTGGTCCAGTTATACAGTCATCCTTTCACAGATTGAGGAAAAATGGTTCATTACCAAAATAAGCGGTGATGATACTGGAATCGTCTATTAAGTTTTTGACCGGCAAATCAATGATCTTCTCATGATTTGCCGGTCTCATTTTACACCCATACACTCCCCTCCCTATTGTATTTTATAAAGTGCGTATTTTCTGATATAATATATTTAATCATTATTTTTCAACAACAATTATCGAAAGATATTTTTTAGCCTATAGGAAGGGGCGAATATTTATGGCAGTTACAGAGTTTGATGATCATTTACTGCATAGTAGCCTGGAGAAAAAGCTTAAATCGCTGACAGGTATTTTCCCCCAAGGGGAAGTAAATATTGTAGAAGAAGAAATTTATTATAATACGGCTAAAAATTTTGGAAGTAGGCTCAACATTCAGGACTATGATACATTAATTGAAAAAATGGCCCGACTTGGTATCGGAAAAATACGAATCAATTTAATCTCTGACGAAAAAATAATCGTTCAGCTTTTCGAGTGTTTTACCTGCCATGATATGGAATACCTTGGCAAAGCCATGTGTTATTTTGAAGGCGGCATTTTAGCCGGAGCCATTAGTCAAATCTGTGGTCAGGAAATGGATGCAGTAGAAACCCACTGTGTTGCCCTGGGAAACAATTATTGTCAGTTTGAGCTGACCCCAAGGGTTAATCATGACACTACGGAAAATGGTGTTAAGGCGGAAGCTGTAAAAAAAGAAGACAGTATAATGGACTTAACCCTTCATTCCCTTCGGCTTGCCAAAAACTATACCCGGGCAGAGCATAAGACAAAGTATTTTTATGATATTAATTTGCGATTAAATAAGGCCCTTAAACGGGCTTTGGAAATCAACAGCTTTAACGAGACCATTCTTGACAGCTTCCCCCATTCCTTGGCCCTCATTGACCGTCACGGTGTCATCATTAAAATTAATAAGCAATACCGAGATTTTCTGGATATTGACTTCCACCAGGTGGAAAAGAAAAATATTCAGGCCCTTGGATGGTCTTCACAATATCAGGAGGTTCTTAAAACCGGAAATAATGCCATTTGGCATGAAACCCTGGGGGGAAAGGAATACATTATTTTTGAAAGTCCGGTTTATGAAGGTATGGGAATTTTAAGGCAATTTATACCCATTGAATCAGACTTTGTTAAGCTATTGCTGGACAAAATATCTTATTTAGAGAGAGAAATGAATTATTACAAGCATAAGGTGATGGAACGGGAACAGCCCCTTGAAAATTTAGGTGATTTATCAATGGATTCTCAAAAAATGAAGGAGCTGTCACGCTATGTCAAAAAGGTGGCCAAAACCGATGCCACAATTTTATTACGGGGAGAGAGCGGTACCGGAAAAAGTATGCTTGCAGAAATCATCCATCGTGAAAGCCTTCGTCGCTTAAACCCCTTTGTCTGCATTGATTGCACCACCATTCCCAAGGATTTCTTTGAGGCAGAACTATTTGGCTACGAGCCCGGTGCCTATACCGGAGCCAATAAAAATGGTAAAGCAGGCAAGCTGGAGCTGGCCGATGGCGGAACGATTTTTCTTGATGAGGTGGGTGAAATTCCCCTGGAGGCCCAGGCAAAGCTGTTGCGCTTTTTACAAGAGCGTAAATTTGAACAACTTGGGGGGGTTACAACCAAAAAAGTAGATGTTCGAATTATTGCTGCTACCAATCAGGATTTAGAGAGAATGGTTCAAATAGGCCAATTCAGAAGGGATTTATACTATCGCTTAAATGTAATTAACGTGGCCATGCCGCCCCTTCGAGAAAGGTGGGAGGAGATTCCACGCTTAACCCATCAAATTCTGTTTCGCTTCTGTCGAGAAATCGGCATCGAATTGAAGGAGGTCCATGAGGATGGAATCAAGGAGCTAATTCACTATGATTGGCCTGGAAATATTCGGGAACTGGAAAATCTATTGAAAAGATTGGCCATTAATGTGGATAATCAAATGATCACCAGACGAAATATCCTTGATGAAATTTCAGCAATTAAGAATATCCACAGCCCCGATTCCGCACAACGGGATGAAATAAATGATTCAGAAAAGCAATTGATCATCGGCACCTTGCAAAAATATAATTTTAATAAAACCTTAACTGCTGAAAAACTGGGCATTACTCGACAAACCCTATATAATAAAATTAAACGGTATCAAATTAATTGTTAGGTGTAAATAATTGTCTAAATTTGTCTAAAGTCCTTTGACAGTGTAAAGCCTTTTTGACAGTTTTATACCGTAGATTCTAAATTTAAGCTACTGAAGCTGCTATTTTCAGTAGCTCTTTTTTTTGGCATAAAACCTGCAACTAAACTATAATAGTTTTATTTTAGAGCTCAGAAAAGAGGTGTTATTATGGAGCAAGGAAAAGTTAAGCTTCTTAGTCTAAGGGCCGAATACTGCCTTGGCTGCAAGGGATGTGAACTAGCCTGTGCCGAAGGTAAGACCCGTCAATCGAAAAAACAACATCGTACCAAATATCTATGCTGTTCAAAGCCTCAAGGGAAAACAAACGGCCTATTGCCGTCATTGTCAAAATGCCTATTGTCAACAGCTATGCCCAATGAAGGCCATTCAACGGGTTCAATCGGCTATTGTCATTAATGAAGAAAAATGCAGCGGATGCGGAATATGTGAACAAGGATGTCCCTATGGAGCAATCAGCATGATCAACAGAGTGCAAGGGGGAAAGCAAAAAAGCCTTGCCGTTAAATGTGATTTATGTATGGAAAGGCAACTAAACAATAAGGCACCCCACTGCATTGAAGCCTGTCCTACCAAGGCCCTGGTATTAAGAGAACCCAACAGCTAAAAAGAAAGGAAGAAAGCTATGGATAAATGCTATAACCAATCAAACCATTGTCTGATTCATAAGGCCCAGGAGGAGCAAATTGATCTAGTATGGCATCGTTATGAAAAAATGCTGCCCCTCTGCGGATTTGGAGAAAGAGGTATATGCTGTAGAATTTGCATGAAGGGCCCCTGTCGCATCGACCCCTTTGGCAATGGTCCCCAGGAAGGAATTTGTGGTGCCAATGCCGACACAATTGTTGCCCGTAATTTAGTCAGAATGATGGCCTCTGGTGCAGCTTCCCACTCGCTTCATGGAAAGGAAATTGCTAAAACTCTATTACATGTGGCCCGAGGAGAATCGAAGCACTATGAAATTAAAGACCCGGAAAAGCTTTTGGCCATAGCCCATCATTTGGGGCTGGAAACAAAAGATAAATCTTTAAACCAAGTTGCCGAAGAAGTTGCCTGGGAAAGCCTGATGGATTATTCTCGTATAGAAGAGGACCCCTGTACATGGCTTAGTAATACAATTCCCGGGGTACGTTTAGAAAAGCTTAAAAACCTCAATGTCACCCTAAACAATATTGAATCTGCCGTTACAGATATTATGTCAAGAACCCATTTGGGTACCGATGCCGACCCGGTTAATCTTCTACTGGCAGGCCTTCGCTGTTCCCTGGGTGACTACACTGGTATGCAAATATCAACGAATCTTTCAGATATTTTATTTGGAACCCCTGAACCGGTGGTTAGCGAAGCCAATCTGGGAGTCATTAAGGCTGATGCTGTCAACATCGCAGTCCATGGGCACAATCCATTACTCAGCGAGATTATTGTTGACGTGGTAGACGACCTGCAGCAGGAGGCCATCGACGCTGGAGCTACAGCAGGAATCAATATCGTAGGTATTTGCTGTACAGGTAATGAGGTTTTATTAAGGCGTGGTATACCCATGGCTTCCAATTATCTTTCACAGGAATTGGCCATCTTAACCGGCGCCCTGGAGGCCATGGTGGTGGATGTACAATGTATTATGCCTTCACTGTCTAAAATTGCCTCCTGCTATCATACCAGACTTTTTACTACCATGCCCGATGCTAAAATTCCAGGGGCTACCCATCTGGAGCTACACGATGCCCACGCCTCTGAAAATGCACGGCAAATTATACGCCATGCCATTGCCGCCTTCAGACATCGAGATCAGGAAAAAGTCATGATTCCCCAGGAAAAAAGTCAAATTATTGCAGGCTTTAGCACAGAATCAATTGTATCTCTTTTAAGTAAGCTTAATAGCGAAAAACCCCTAAGCCCCATTATTGATCAGATTGTAGCAGGTAATATCAGAGGTGTTGTTTTATTTGCAGGCTGTAATAATGTTAAAATCACCCAGGATTACGGTTTTGTAACCATGGCTAAAAAGCTGCTGGCCAATAATATTCTCATCTTAGCCACAGGCTGTGGGGCTGGGGCCTTTGCAAAAAATTACCTCATGAATTCAGAGGCCACCAATCAATATGCCGGTGATTCCCTTAAAGCAGTTCTTACCCTTTTAGGCCATGAGGCAGGCTTAGATGCCCCCCTACCCCCTATTCTACACATGGGCTCCTGTGTTGATAACAGTCGTGGGGTAGATTTAGCCGTCGCCCTTGCCAATGAACTGGGAGTTGATTTAAACCAACTGCCTCTGGCGGCCTCTGCACCGGAGCTTATGAGCGAAAAGGCCATTGCCATTGGTACCTGGGTAACGGGCCTCGGTATTCCCCTTCACATAGGCCTTATGCCCCCGGTTAGCGGCAGTGCTTTAGTGAGCGATGTCTTAACCTCAGGCCTAAAAAGTCTTGTGGATGGCTATTTTATGGTTGAAACTGACCCCCTATTGGCAGCAGATGGCTTAATTCAAATAATAGAGGAAAAAAGAGCCGCCTTAGGCCTTCCATCACATTTAAAGGGGGAAATTTAATGAATTTAAATATGGAACACTATGATAAGATCAATCAATGCCCCCAATGTAAAAAGCCTGTTAAAGTAATTAAGCTGGCCTATATTAAAGGAAAAATACCTGGAATAACAGAGGCTGATTTAAAATTATTAAAGCTCTGTAAAACCTGTAAGCAAAAAATACCACATGCATAGGAGGAATTAATATGAAAATTGCCGTAACCGGAAAAGGTGGCGTTGGAAAAACCACCATAGCCGCCCTGATGGCCAGAACCTTGGCCGAAAAAAAATATAAGGTTTTGGCTATAGATGCCGATGCTGACGCCAATTTTGCAGCTGCCTTGGGAATTGATATTAAAGAGCATAAAATTCAGCCTATTGCCGCCATGGAGGACCTGATTCAAGATAAAACAGGAACCAGCCATGGGAAGGGATTATATACCCTAAACCCCTTTGTCGGTGACATTCCTGACCGCTTTTCCATTCATCATGCCGGGGTTGATTTTCTGGCAGTGGGTACAATTAAAAAGGGAGGCGCCGGCTGCTATTGTGCAGAAAATAAACTATTAAAAAGCCTGTTGAATCACATTGTCTTAAAAAGAAATGAAACGGTGATTATTGATATGGAGGCGGGCCTTGAGCATCTTTCCAGGGGAACCGCCAAGGGAATTGATGCCTTTATTGTAGTGGTAGAGCCCGGTCAACGGAGCCTGGAAACTGCCCTTAATGTATATCAAATGGCCCGGGAAATTGGTGTTGAAAAGGTCTATGTAATTGCCAACAAGCTTCGTAGCGATGAGGAACTGGCCTTGATTAAGGAGTACCTGCCAACAATGGAGCTATTAACGGGCATACCCTACGATGCTTCCATTGCAGCAGCAGATTTTAAGGGGATCTCGCCGGCTGATTCAGTAGGTACAGAGCTTAAGGAAACCATTAATTCAATCATTAATAAATGTAATTTTGCTTAAACCTCTGTAGATTAAGATTTCGATATTATAAGTGAAAAATTTCATATTGATATAAAAAACATGGATTTCAACAACTAAATCCATGTTTTTTATATACATAATTATATAAGCTTTATTTTTTACTATATTGAATTTCGACAATTTCTCCAATTTGATTAACTCCATCCAGCTTTAAGCTGGTTTTAGGGGTTTCTTCCCGAAACAGGGGAATTCCCTGGCCTAACACAACGGGCATCACATAAATATAGTATTTATCTATAAGGTCTTCCTCCATAAAGGCTTCGATGATTTTTCCGCCCCCTACTATCCATATATCCTTACCATCGGTTTCTCTAATTTTTTCTAAAAGCCTTCTGGGCTCTAAATTAGTGTACTCTATGTCAGCTGTGCTGCCTTTCATACAATTGGAATACACATAGCATTTTTTATTGGGATATACCCACCCCTCTGTATGGAGTTCGTTAATTACCTGCTTATAGGTAGTGTTTCCCATAATAATTGTATCAATACTCTCATAAAAGGCATCATAATCCGGGTCTGGCTCCTGGCTTTGGGACAGCTCATTCAAAAAGTCAATCCCTCCATTTAAGTCCGCTATATATCCGTCCAGGCTCATTGCGATATAAAGTACTAATTTTCTCATTAAATTCCCTCCCTTGCGGCTTGTCCTCCTATTCTATCGAAAAAATCCTCCCATGTCTACTGTATTGACCATAATTATTTCTTATTGCCTTTCAAGCCTTGAAAAAGAAATTACTCTATCTATTTCAAGCATCAAAATATACTTTTCTTTTGCCGGCAATAGTGGTAAAATATAAAAATAGTTAGATACCTAATTATTAGAACCCTTACTATTAAACGAAAGGAGGGTGGCAGCATGTACCAGGAATCAAATCAGACTTACTTTGAAGACTTTCATAGTGCATTAATGAGATTGTTTCGGGCCCATCGCCGCAGAACCCACACAGAGCTTCATAAAATTGGAATTTCCCAGGGGCAGCCTCGTATTCTTAACTATCTCAAGATAAACGACGGTTGTATTCAAAGAGAGCTGGCAGATCATTGTCATATTGAGCCAGCCACGGTAACCAGTATTTTGACCAGCATGGAAAAATCGGGGTTAATTTATCGTGTACAAAATTCAAAGGACAAAAGAATTTTAAACGTCTTTATAACAGAAAAGGGAAAGGACTACCAGCAAAAAATCGAAGCTGTCTTTTTTTCCATTGATGAAGTCTGCTTAAAAGGTTTTTCAGAGGAAGAAAAGCTCCAGACGATCAATTTTTTAAACAGATTTTATGATAATTTATTAAGTGAGGAATCTGAAAATGCTTAAATTACTTAAATATTTAAAGGGCTGGGCAATTCTCTTTGCTATCATTGCCCCATTAATGATGTTTTTAGAGGTGGTAATGGACCTTACCCAACCAAAGCTTATGGCTGATATTATTGATATCGGCGTTGCCAGCGGCGATATTCCCTTCGTTCTTTCCCAGGGCGGCAGGATGCTTCTGGTGGCCCTTCTCGGCCTGATTGGCGGTGTTAGCTGCTGTATTTTCTCTGCCATGGCTGCCATGTCCATGGGTGAAAAATTAAGACAGGCAGTTTTTAATAAAATCCAAACCTTTTCCTTTTTGGAATTGGATCAATTTAAAACATCTTCTTTAATTACAAGGTTAACCAATGACATTACCCAAATTCAAAATATGGTACTGGCTGGTCTAAGAATTATGGTCAGGGCCCCCCTTCTCTGTATTGGCGGCCTGCTTATGGCCTATTCCCTTAGTCCTAGACTTTCAATTGTATTTTTAGTCAGTGTGCCGATTATTGTTTTAACGGTTCTTTTTATTTTTAAGAAATCCTTTCCCCTCTTTTTATCGGTGCAGCAAAAAATAGACAGGGTTAATTTAGTGATGCGAGAAAGCATTTTGGGGGCCCGAGTCGTTAAGGCCTTCACCATAGAAAAACAACAGAACCAACGCTTCGATGGGGCCAATGATTCCTTAATGGAAACCAGTGTACGGGCTCAAAATATTAATATGACCCTATGGCCAATTGTGGTATTAATTATGAATTTTAGCATTATATCCATTCTTTGGCTTGGGGGAAACCTGGTTAATCAAAATCTATTGGAAATTGGTAAAATTATGGCCTTTATCAATTACTTAATTCAAATAATGAATTCATTGATTATGCTGGTTATGCTGGTAATAAACTATTCAAGAGCAAAGGCCTCAGCCGATCGAATCAATGAGGTTCTGAATACTGCCCCTGCCCTTAAGGAACCTAAAAATCCAGTTGAAATAAAGGGCTTTGATATTGAATTCAAAAATGTTTCCTTTAAGTATAACCAGCAGGGGGAAAATGTATTGCAGAATATTTCCTTTACAGCCAGGGAAGGTGAACGGATTGGCATCATTGGCGCCACCGGTTCAGGAAAAAGTTCCTTTATCAGCTTGATTCCCCGGCTATATGATGTTACTGAAGGCCAGGTTTTAATTGGCGGTGTTGATGTAAGGAATTTGTCCCTTAGTGAGCTGCGAAACCATATTGGCATTGTGCTTCAGGAAAGCATATTGTTTTCGGGTACCATAGAGGAAAATCTAAAATTTGGTAATCAAAGGGCGGATTTACGCCTTATGGAGCAGGCTGTCAGGGATGCCCAAGCCTATGATTTTATTGCTTCGGAGCAAAATTCCTACCAAGGAATTGTAGAGCAACGGGGCAAAAACCTTTCTGGTGGTCAAAAACAACGGCTTTCAATAGCTAGAACCCTCATTCGTAATCCTAAAATTCTAATTTTAGATGATTCCTCCAGTGCCCTAGATATGGCAACGGAGTCGAGGCTTCAACAAGCCATTAAGGAAAGAATGACTGCATGTACTGTCATTACCATTGCGCAGCGGATTACCGGTGTGATGGAGGCTGATAAAATCATTGTATTGGATCAAGGGAAAATTACTGCCATGGGTACCCATGAAGAATTGTTAAGCAGCAACGAAATCTATCGTAGTATTGCCATTTCCCAGTTAGGAGAGGAGGTTGTGGCTAATGTCTAATCAAAATAAACAGCCTATGTCAAGGCCTGGCTCTCCCTATGCCGGACGCTTTGCGAAAAATAAGGTAAAGCTAAAAAACCCTAAGGGAACAGCAATGAGGCTCCTTGGCTATTTAGGTAATAAGAAGAAGGCTATGCTCCTGGCTTTTTTACTGGCTTTTATTTCAACCATCGTTAACATTGTGGGAACCCGGTTTAATGGCTATACCATAGACCATTTTATTGCCCTTGGGAATTTATCTGGGTTAGCCAGGATATGTGTTACCCTGGCTGTAATTTACCTTATCAGTGCCATCTCAATCTTCTTTCAAAACAGATTAATGGTAGGCTTTGCCAACCAAACCGCCGCAGAAATTAGAAGGGATTTATATCAAAATATGCAGCAGCTTCCCCTGAGCTATTTTGATACCCATTCCAGCGGTGATTTAATGAGCCGTTTAACCAACGATGTCGATAATATTAACATGACGTTGTCACAAAGTATTCCCCAGTTATTTTCCGGTGTTATTATGATCACCGGAATGCTGGTGGCAATGCTTCTGCTGAGCCCCCTTTTGACCCTGATTGGCCTGGCTGCGACTCCCCTTATGTTTTTATTAACCCGTTTAATCGTTAAAGCCGCCCAGCCCTACTTTGTCAGACAGCAGGAGGAATTAGGCAAACTAAATGGTTATATCGAAGAAATGGTTTCTGGACAAAAAGCCGTACTTTTGTTCTCACAGGAGGAAAAAGTAAAGCGCCAATTTGCTTCAATCAACCGAAGTCTTACGAAAACCGCTGTTTTAGCCCAGGGCCTATCGGGGTTCATGGGGCCGGTTAATAACTTTATTAATAACCTGACCTATGTGGCTATAGCCGTTGGAGGAGGCTTTATGGTCCTTAAGGGTACCGGCATTACAGTAGGCATCGTATTTACCTTCATCTTATATATGCGAAACTTTACCCGTCCCATTAATGAGATTTTGAATACCTTTAACACCATTCAATCGGCCCTGGCTGGTGCAGAGCGGGTGTTTGAAGTCATTGACGAGCCTAAGGAAAAGGACGAGCCCAAGGCCCTTTCTCCTGACCATTTTGATGGCCAGGTGATCTTTGAAAATGTTTGTTTTTCCTATACAAACGACAAACCAATTTTGAAGAATATTAACCTTTTGGCGGATAAAGGTCAAACCATCGCCATTGTGGGTCCCACTGGTTCCGGAAAAACCACCATTATTAATCTGTTGACGAAATTCTATGACATAGACAGCGGAAAAATTTTGATTGATGGCATTAATATTAATCAGATTAAACGTGAAAGCCTGAGAAAGACCATTTCCGTTGTGCTTCAAGACACCTTTCTGTTTTCAGAAAGTGTAATGGAAAACATTCGATATGGCCGTTTAACTGCTACTGATGAAGAGGTAATCGAAGCTGCCAGGATGGCCAATGCCCATTCCTTCATAAAACAGCTTCCCCAGGGCTACAATACTGTTCTATCGGATAACGGAAGTAATTTATCCCATGGGCAGCGGCAGCTGCTGGCCATTGCCAGAGCTATTTTATCCCGGTCATCTATTCTCATATTAGATGAAGCCACCTCTTCCATCGACACCCGGACAGAAATTGCCATACAAAAAGCAATGCTGACTCTGATGGAAGGAAAAACCACCTTTGTTATTGCCCATCGATTAAGCACCATCAGAAATGCAGATTTAATACTGGCAATTAAAGATGGCCGCATTATTGAACAGGGTACCCATGATGCCTTGCTTACGAAAGAAGGCTTTTATGCCCAGCTCTATTACAGTCAGTTTCGTTCAGGGATAGCCCTTTAAAAAAATAGGCAGGCCACCGGCCTGCCTATTTTTCTCGAAAAGGAATAAGACTGTTGATCAAAAATTCCACCAGGGCACAGGCCATCACCAGCGTCCATTCCCTTAGACCCAAGCCGACTGTTTTAAATACCTTAGATAAAAAAGGATGGTATATAACCACAAAGGTTAATAAAAAGGAAGAAAGGGTTGCTCCTAATAAATAAGGGTTTTTTAAGAAGCCTACCTTAAAGACATGGGTATGTTCTGACCTGCATTCAAAGGAATAGAGGATTTCTGCCACAATCAACGTTGCAAAGGCTGTGGTTCTGGCCATTGCCAAATCTCCGTTGGTTTGGTAGAGTACCAACGAAAAGGACAGCAGGGAACTGGCACCAATTAAAGCTCCTGAAATAAAAATGTTCGTCCCCAGCCCCCCAGAAAAAATACTCTCATTTTGCCTTCGAGGAGGCCGCTTCATGATGTTTGCTTCGGGGGGATCAACCCCTAAAGCCAATGCCGGCAATCCATCGGTAACCAAGTTTAACCATAGGATTTGAATCGGCACCAGGGGCAATGGCATTCCTAAAAAGGCCGCTACACCCATCATTAATATTTCCCCTAAATTACAGGCCAACAGATACCGAATGAACTTTCTAATGTTATCGAAAATCATTCTGCCTTCCTCTATGGCGGCTACAATGGTGGCAAAATTGTCATCCAGTAATACCATAGAAGCTGCCTCCTTGGCCACATCTGTTCCACCTTTGCCCATGGCCACTCCAATATCAGCCTCCTTCAGGGCCGGGGCATCATTAACCCCATCTCCTGTCATGGCAACGATATTTCCTTTTCTTTTAAAGGCCTGTACAATTCGTAGCTTATGGGCAGGGGTTACTCTGGCAAAAACTGCAGTTTTTTCTATCCTCTCATCAAGGGCTGCATTACTAAGGCCTTCTATTTCATCCCCTGTCAAAACCCCAGCCGATGTGGTGTTCATACCTAATTCCCTTGCAATGGCCAAGGCTGTAGCCCTGTGGTCACCGGTAATCATGACAGGGCGAATACCCGCTTCAATACAGCTTTTCACTGCTTTTACCGCCTCAGGCCTGGGGGGATCGATCATGCCCTCCAATCCAACAAATATCATGTTTTGCTCTAGCTCATGATCATTGCTTCTTGGTAGCTGCTCCAGCCTTCGATAGGCAAAGGCCAGCACCCGAAGGGCCCTTGAAGCCATTTGATCATTAATATTCAACAACCTTTCCCTGCTTGCAGCTGTCATCAGATTCAAGCCTTTTTGGGTCATCTCTTGGTTTGAGCGACTTATAATTTTATCTGGCGCTCCCTTGGTAAATAAATAATATTCTCCCTTTTCATTTTGACAGATCACGCTCATTAGCTTTCTTTCGGAGTCAAAGGGCAGCTCCATCAAACGCCGGTAACCTGCTGGTCCACCTTGTTTAATGCCTCCCTTCAAAGAAGCAATTAAAATGGCCACCTCTGTGGGATCTCCCTGGAGATCCTTTCCGGTATACACCGCATTATTACACAGACTTCCTATGGTCAGCAGTTGCTTAAGGGGGTGATTCGACATTGGATCAACTGAACTGCCCGCTGATGTGAATTTGCCTTCAAGCCCCCGACCATGTCCTGATACTTCAATTTGTTTGTTATCTAGATAAATTTCCTTTACCGTCATTCGATTCTCTGTCAGTGTACCGGTTTTGTCTGAACAAATAATATTAACGCTTCCCAGGGTCTCTACAGCCGGTAATCTTCTGATCAGAGCCTGTCTTTTCAACATTCGCTGTACGCCAATGGCTAGGGAAACCGTCACAATGGCAGGCAATCCTTCAGGAATGGCCGCCACTGCCAGGCTAATTCCAGATAATAACATATTATATACTGACTCACCATGATAAAGCCCGGCTCCGATAATTAGCAAGCAGATTACCAGACTGATCAGCACCAGCTCTTTGCCAATTTTATTCAGCCTTTTTTTCAAGGGGGTTTCATCAGACTCAACGGTCTGAATCATATGGGCAATTTTTCCCATTTCTGTTGCCATACCGGTTTGAGTCACGATGGCCTTCCCCCGCCCCATGGTGAGGGTTGTCCCCATAAAAAGCATTTCTTTACTATTTAATTTCGTGCCCCCCTGATAGGTCATGGCAGCGGATTTGTCTACAGGGCTTGATTCTCCCGTTAAAATTGATTCATCGGCCTGTAAATTAATGCTTTCAATTAGTCTGCAATCTGCCGCCACCCGATCTCCTGCCTCCAATAACAAGACATCCCCAGGAACCACCTCTCTGGCGGCAATATCTTTTTCCATCCCATCCCGTAAAACCCGGGCATGGGGAGCAGAAAGCTCCTTCAGGGCCTCAAGGGACCGCTCTGTACGGTACTCCTGAATAAAGCCTAAAAGGGCGTTCATCCCTATAATAATCAGGATTGTAAGGGCATCGGCCGTTTCCCCCAGAAACCAGGAGGCTCCGATGGCGGCTATCAATACCCAGGTTATAAAGTCTTTAAATTGACCAAAGAACAATTCAAAAATTGATATTTTTACACTGGTGTCCAGCTCATTGCTGCCATATTCCTTAATTCTGGCCTCAGCCTCAGCCTGTGTTAATCCCCCTTGCACTCTACTGTATTCATATTCCTCCTTCTTTTGTGCCACTGACATACAGAACCCTCCTTATCAACTTGGTGCTAATCTTATATATATTAGAGCCTGTCTTAAAATATGACTCCTTTAATAGGTTCCTTACATAAGCTCCCCATTGATTGCGAAGGTTTTAGATATATGTTAAAATATCAGAAGAATTATCTGTTTCGTTTTTTAGCTTTCTGTATATTAGGCTTTTGGAATTTGACTGAAGTAATATTTTCTACTCAGAATTTGAAGGAGAATAAAAATGGAAAAACTAACTTACGCCATGGAAAATTACCTGGAAGCCATCTATGAGCTTTCTGGGGCAGAAAAAGGGGCAAGAGTAACGGATATTGCCAATAAAATGGGTGTTACCAAGGCCAGTACCAGCAGTGCCATGTCTGTTCTTTCAGAAAAGGGGTTAATAATCAGTAAAAAGTATCAAGAGGTATTTCTTACTCCCAAGGGGCTTAAAATTGCCCAGCAAACCTCTAAAAAGCATCAGCTTATTCTTCATTTTTTTACTGAGGTTTTAAATATCGATTTTGACATTGCTGATGCTGATGCCTGTGCCATAGAGCACGTTATTAGTAAGGAGTCTATTCAGGCCATGGAACAGTTTTTGATCAATTATAATGAAAAAGCTGGTCATAAAAAATAGAGGAGGCTTAAAACTTAAGGCCTCCTCTATTTTTATTATTTTTTCCTGCTCAATATTAAAGTTAAGTAATCATCATTTTCCATAAGTCCTTTAATTCCATCCCTATGAACAATTGCCTCAGGAAAGCCGCACCGTTGAACCAGGAGTGCGTCCTTTTCCATCTGATGCTGCTTTAAATGATTAATTAGACGTTCTTCCCGTTTATACAGCTTCATAAACGCAAAGGCATCTCCAGCTGCCAGGGCTTGATCAATTTTATCATCCTCGGCGTTCATGGGGATAATTGACAATATTTCATTTTTTTCTACCAGGGGTCTGTTGGCCATGGCAGCAGCAGCACAAAAAGAGGTGATTCCTGGAATTGTCTCTACCTCAACGGCCTGATCCAGGGCCTTGAGTATATAGCCATAGGTACTGTAAACAGAGGGATCGCCTAAGGTAACAAAGGCTACATTTTTACCCTGAGCAACCTGGTCTTCTATTATCTGAGCAGCCTTTTTTCCGGCGACTTCAAAGCTCTTCTCCTCAGAAACCATTGGAAAATCTGAATAAACCAATTCTATTTCATCCTTTAAAAAGGATTCAATAATTCGATGGGCAACACCCTTTTTCTCCCGTTTAGTCTGGGGAATCAGTAAGACATCAATACTTTTTAAAATTCTAACGGCCTTGAGGGTCAATAGCTCTGGATCCCCGGGACCTACACCAATACCATAAAATTTAGCCATGTGCTCTTTCCTTTCTAAATTAAATTTATCTAGTTCAATGCATCATTTACGTGCTCTACATAAAGTCTTTGAAATGCAGGATTTTCTCCTATTCCCTTTTCATATGCTTCAACGGAAAAGCCCTGGGATTCCAGTTGATTTTTCCATGCCTCGGGATCATCTCCCAGGAGGTCATTTATGACATGATCCCCCGCTACCACCATAAAGGGCATCAAGATAACACTTTTATAATTGCCTTGCTTCAGTCCATTAATTGAAGCAGTTAATCCCTCTTCAATGGTACCGACAATAATGGGTAAATTTCGTGCCTGTAGATGTTTTTGAAGTATTTGATAGGATTCATTGGCCCCATGATCACTACCGTGACCTACCAATAGTACGCCTTGATCTTCTTGAAGGGCAGGCAATTGAGTTTGGAGTGCATCCACAACCCTTTGGTAGTCAATGTCATCATATAAAAGGGGTTTTCCGAGTCGAAGCTCTACTCCAGGTCTATGTTTAGCTGCCAAGGCCCTTTGAATTTTTTCATATTCAAAGCCTGCCAATAGGTGTAAAGGCTGAACGATAATTCTTTGAAAGCCTTTGTTGATAAGCTTTTCTATGGCTTCCTCCGGGGTATCAATGTGAATTCCCTGGGTTTCCCTCAGCTTTCTGATAATAATATTGGATGTGAAGGCTCTGGCTACATGGTAGTTTTTAAACGTTTCCTCAATGAGCGTCTCTATCGGCTCGATGGCTCTTTTTCTGGCCTTTTCATAACTGCTTCCAAAGCTGACCACTAATATTGCTTCCTTTTTCTCCATGTTTAACCTCTTTTCTTTAGGTATTTCCTCTGGTTAATAACTCAAATTTAAAGCTTGCACTAATTTGTATTATAGCTTAGTTTCATATAAAATTCCAGGCTTAAATTCCCTAAATGGAAGCATTGATACTTCTCAGAGTTAAAAATAAAATCTTCATCCTAACTTAACTGGTTAACAATTGGCATCAATTTTTCATAATATAAACGAAGGAAATTCTAAAGCTTGATATAGGGAGTGATTAACTTTGTGCAAGGTTTCAATTATCATGACAAGCTATAATAAGCCCGCCTTTGTGGGTAAGGCAATTGAAGGAGTCTTAAATCAGACCTTTCCCGATTTTGAGCTCTTAATCATGGATGATAATTCAAATAAAGAAACCCAAAAAGTAATAAAAGGTTATCTTAAAGATCCCCGTATTCAATATTTTCGCAGTAATGTCTCGTCTCTTAAGGAACGAGCTGAAAAAATCAGATATGCCGTCTTAATTAATTATGCCTTAACTAAAATTAAAGGTGAATATGTTTCCTATGCAACCGATGACAATATCTACTGCCCCGATCGTCTGGCCAAGATGGTTCAATTTCTTGATAAAAACCCGGGCATCATGATTGTCTATTCAGGCTCAAAGGTTCAATACATTGACGAGGAAAATGTACTTATTGATACCATTGAGCGTCCAGCCAAGTCAAAAACATGGGTTGCTCCCTGTCAGGTGGATCACTGTTCTATTATGCACAGAAAAAGTATATTACCGATTATATATGAAAAATGGGGTAGCTATTGGGACGAGGACCCAGGATTTTATTTAAGAGGTGATGCAAGATTTTTTTGGCGGCTTAATCATTTTTGGCCCTTTTATCATATCAATGAAGTTTTGGATGAAAATTATATTACTGCTACGTCTCTCCACACTCAAATGTTTTCTGAAGAAAAAAGCGAATTTGCAAAAATGCTGCCTGAACAAAGAACCTGCAATGAATTGAGAGATAGTCTTAGAAAAATAAGGAGTGGTAAATAAAATGAAAAGAAATGAATACCTAGCCAATTATTGGCTGTTATTTTTAGATTTCCTTAAGGTATTTGGAGGGATACGATACAAGCAAATTCCACTGGCCCTTTTAACCAACTTCTATCAACTATTAGATGATTCAGCCAGAAGAGAAATGTCTAAAAAAAGCTTTAAGGATAATTTTTCTATTAAACTGGAAAACAGTCAAATTCAACCCAGCTTTGAGCAATGGATCAGCCCCCTTAAGCAGCCGCCGAAAAAGAAAGCCCTTAAAGGAAAGGTGCTTCTAAATTTCGATTATTTACGCTTTACGGAGGACAATTACCATCGAAATTTTAATAAAGATCAAACCATGATTTTTGCCCGCTGGGAGCAAAAGGAATTTTTAGGCATACCAGTACACTCTATTAAGCATTATCAGGTTGATGTCAACAATGCCGTCAACAAGCTGCTGAAGAAGGCTGATAAAATTTTTAAAACCCTTAAGACCCATCCCATATATGGCAATCAATTTTTTTATGATTACTTTATGAAGCTAATTCCCCAGATGGTGGATATCATAGCTGCTGTTTCAAATTTTTATGAAAGAACCCAGGTCTCTTGCCTGATTGTGGGTACAACAGAGGATTTAATCAGCCGTGTTCTAACCATTATGGCGGGTAGGAGGGGGATTCCCAGTATTTGCATGCAGCATGGTCTGTTAGGAGGAGATGAGGCCTACTTGCCTGTCTTTACCACCAAGGTGGCCATCTATGGGGAATATGAAAAAAAATGGTACCTTGACCGGGGATTAGAGAAAAATCGAATGCTTACCATTGGTCATCCTCAATTTGATGACATATTTACTCAAAAACATATGACCAGGGCAGCTTTTCAAGAAAAATATAAGCTCAACCCCAATAAGACCATTCTTTTATTTGCTACTCAGCCCAATTATGTTAACATGTGGAATGAGTTAATGGATCAGTTGGCCCCCCTGCCTCAGTTTGAAATTATCATTAAACCTCACCCCTGGGAGCTTTCACAAAAAGAAAGGGCCAGAAAGCTTGTGGAAAACTACCAGAACTATGAACGTAAATATAAATCTGTAAAATTTATTACCGATAAAAGGATGAAGCTTTTTGATATTTTGCCCAATGTTGATTTTGTAGTCATTAATTTATCCACTGTAGGAATTGAAGCCATGTTATTTGATAAGCCCTTGTGTATATTAAGTGATAAACCCTTTGCCTACTATGAAAAAATGAGTGATTATCTATACAATTCACCTCAAGAGCTGGCAAAGTTTATCCTGGAATTTTTACAGAATCCTGGGATTCAGGAGCAAGCAAGAAAAAAGAGAAAGGAATTTTTAAACTATGCTTACCCTGCACGAATTTCAGGAATGCTTTTAAAGGATGAAATCTCCAGGCTAATTAAGGAAGTCAATTCGGGCCTGATTGCACCTTGAAAAAACTAAAATCAATGGATATGGAAGGAAGTATTAAAAATGAGTGCTGAAAAATTAGCCATAAATGGTGGCAAGCCCATAAGGAAGGATTTTTTACCCTATGGCAGACAATGGCTGGATGACGAGGATATTTATGCAGTGGTAAATATATTGAAGGGGGATTATTTAACCACCGGGCCAACCATTGAAGCATTTGAAAAGGCCGTTGCCGATTATGTGGGGGCCAGCTATGCTGTGGCCTTTAGCAATGGAACTGCCGCCCTTCATGGGGCTTGCTTTGCTGCCGGCATCAATAAAGGTGATGAAGTGATTACTACCCCCCTGACCTTCGCAGCCAGTGCCAATTGTATTCTTTATCAAGGGGGAGTACCTGTTTTTTCAGATGTAGACCCAATTTCCTATAATATTGACCCGAAGTGTATTGAAGCGAATATCACTGAAAAAACCAAGGCCATTATTCCCGTTGACTACACCGGATTACCTGCGGCCCTTGACCAGATTCAGGATTTGGCCAAAAAACATAATCTGATTGTGATAGAGGACGCCGCCCACGGCCTGGGGGCTCAATTTAAAGGGAAGCCCGTTGGAGCCCTAAGTGATATGACCATGTTCAGCTTTCACCCTGTCAAGCATATTACCACCGGGGAAGGCGGTATCATCACGACAAATAATGAAGGGTATTTTCATCTGCTGAAACAATTTAGAAGTCACGGGATCTGCAAGGAAACCCACCGGCTTAGCCAGAATCCCGGCCCCTGGTATCACGAAATGCAAATATTGGGCTACAACTATAGAATGACAGATATTCAAGCCGCCCTGGGAATGAGTCAATTGAAAAAGCTGGATCGTTTTTTACAAATCAGACGCAAATATGCTCACCTTTATAACGAAGCCTTTTCTGGAATAGAGGGTCTTAAGCTTCCAGTCCACACTGACGAGGCTTTGTCTAGCTGGCATTTATATATTTTACGCCTGGATTTAAAACAGTTTAAGGCTTCCCGCAGGGAAATTTATGAAGCACTGCTGAAGGAGAATATCGGTGTAAATGTTCATTATATTCCTGTATATTATCATCCCTATTACCAGCAGCTAGGTTATTGTAAAGGCCTGTGTCCAAGGGCTGAGGCTTTATACGAAGAAATGATTACCCTTCCCCTCTTCCCTGCCATGACCCTTCGGGATGTAAGGGACGTAATTCAAGGCGTGGAAAAGGTAATTTCCTATTATCATGAAAAGTAAGGTGATTTTCTTTGATTCCAGAAGCCCGACAGCATTTTTTGTTTCGTACAGATGCCTCTAGCGAAATTGGAATAGGCCATTTTATGCGCTCCCTGGCCATGGCCCAGGCCTTTATGGATCTGGGCCATGAAATTACTTTTCTTTGCCTTTCGTTACCCCTTCATCTAAGAAGCCTGCTGAAGGCCGAGGACATCTCCTTTATTTCCCCAGAGCATATAGCCGTGGGCAGCCACCTTGATGCCCAGCTGACCGCCCAGTACGCTGACTGGCTGGAAGCCGACTGGATTATTGCTGATGGGTATCAATTTGACGCATCCTACCAAAATATTATAAAAACCCAGGGTCACCGATTAATGCTATTGGATGATTATGGTCACTCAGCCTATTACTTTGCCGATATCCTTCTAAATACTGGCCTGGGAGCCAGCCAAAGTCTGTACAAAAATCGAGAACCCTCCACATTACTTCTTTTAGGCCCAGAATATATGCCTATACGTCGTGAATTTTTAATTGGTCGTCATACAAAAAAAATACGCCCGCTAGGCAAAAACCTATTGGTTACCATGGGCGGCTCTGACCCTACAAATATGACAGCTAAAATTTTAAAGAGCTTAGCCCAATTCAATATACCCTATCACATTAGGGTAATCATTGGTCCGGCCTATTCAAATATAAAGGAGCTCTTAGAGTTTATTCAAGGCACCCAAGGAATCACACTTTTTTATAATGTGAAAAATATGCTGACCCACATGCTATGGGCTGATTTAGCCATTTCAGCAGGAGGAGGTACCCTGGCGGAAATGGCCTATATAGGACTGCCCAGCCTTATTATCAAAACTGCAGCCAATCAAAGGTTCTGTCATCTATACGATGAAAGATATGGTGCTTCCCTTTTTCTTGGAAATGCTGATGAAATAACTGAAAATACCATTGGTCTAAAGGTTACACAATTAATGAACGATTTTGGCCTGCGTCGTCAAATGAGTCTGAATGGCCAAAAATTAATAGATGGTTTGGGAGCCAAAAGGGTTCTTAATAGACTGATATCTTTTCAGTAGGCCGTATAAAGGAAATTAAACCCAGAGTCCTATTCAGCACCCTGGGTTTTCAATTTAAAAAGATGTGTGGTATCAGCTTTTCTCTAATAAAAACCAGGTAATATCATCTAAAGGGAAATTGGGATCGTATCGATAAACAAAGCCGTATTTGATTAATCTTAAATCTTTATATTTTTTCAGCATTTCCCCTGCAAAGTCCCGTTTAAACAATTTGTTTTCATGTCCTCGATAGGCTACAGAAACCGGTGTGGGGTTATAATATTCTGCAATACAAATATACTTTTTACTGCTTTGATACAGCAATTCATAGACTTGATCCAAATACTGGGGATTGATATGGATTAATACACCCTTTGTCAATACAAAATCTCTTTGATAATCGGGCTTAAAATCTAAAATGGATTGATGGTATACCTTAATATTGCCCAGCTCCTTTAATTGATTGGCTGCCTGCTCATTTATTTCTATAGCTGACAAAGACATTTTGGGCTTAATTAATCTGATTGCCTGAAGATTAAGACCTATATTGGCCCCAAATTCTAAAACAGAATTAACCCCTCTGGTATAGGATAGGATTTCTGCTATAAGAGAGATGTTATTGGTAAAATCATTGTTCCGTTCAATATATTGATTTCCAAATTCACCAGCCCCAAAAGGCTTCCTGTTCCAATGTAAATCGACTCATTGACAAAGCACTCCTTTATATATATGTGATCCGAAGATTATGGCCTTCTTCATTATATGAAGAGCGCCAATAAAAGGGTGCCGAGATGCAGTGGCATATTTTGTATCAAATCATAAAATACAGTATGATCACATTACATTAATATGGAGGATTGAAGAATGGAAAGAACTAAAATCATTGCCGAAATTGCCAACGCCCACCAGGGAGATGCCAATATACTGATGGGTTTGATTAAGGCGGCGGCTGCCGCCAGGGCCGATGCAGTAAAATTTCAGTGGTTTAAATATAATTACCTGGCAACAAAGGATTATTCCTTTTATGAGGCCTATCAACAGCTCTTTTTCCCCCAGGCCATATGGAAAAAAGCTTTAAAATATGCCAAAGAGCTGGGAATGGAGATATGGGTAGATGTATTTGATCAATGGGGATTAAACCTGGTTTATGAATTTCATTCCCTGATTGACGGCTTTAAAATTCCACCTACCATTATACAGTCCGACGATATGATCAGAGAGCTACTCACCTTTAACAAGTCGGTTCTTTTGGGGGTTGGTGGCTGGTATGACAGTGAAATTGACAGCTTTATCGATTTGGTTCGCCAACATAAAGGCACCCAAAAACTAACTTTAATCCATGGCTTTCAGGGCTACCCCACCAAAACAACCGATGCCAATCTAAGGCGAATTCAGTACCTAAGGAATCGCTACCAGCTTCCAGTTGGCTTTGCTGACCATGAGGATGCCTCAAAGCCCCTTGCCCAAGCCCTACCTGTATATGCCATCTTTGCAGGGGCGGTCTTAATTGAAAAGCACATAACCCTTAATCGTAATAAAAAGGGGTACGATTATTTTTCCGCCCTGGAACCCCATGAATTTGAAGCTATGGTCAATCAGCTTCGAATAGCAGAGCCGGCCCTGGGCAGCATCCAGGTAAATGAAGCTGAGCGAGGCTATTTAAAGGATTCCCTTCGGGTAGTGGCTAAAACCCCCCTGGAGCCTGGGGAAATTGTAACCCTTGACAAGGTAGCTTTCAAGCGCTGTGCCGCTGAAAATGCTTTGATGCCTAAAGCCTTGAAGGAAAAGCTGCCCCTGGTGGTTCAATCAGAGAAAAAAATTCTTCAAGACCAGCCAATTTTAATGGAGCAGCTGGAAAAGCCTAAAATCACCATTGGAGTAATTTGCAGACTTAAATCCACCCGATTGGCTCAAAAGGCCTTACTTCCCATTTATGGGATTCCTTCGGTGGAGCGCTGTTTAATCAATTGCCTGGCAGTGCCTGAGGTAGACCAAGTGGTACTGGCGACCTCTCATTTGTCGGAGGATGATCCCCTTGAGGAATTTACCCTGGGGGGTAAGGTTAAGGTTTTACGTGGCGATCCAGATAATGTGGCCGGGCGTTTATTACAGGCTGCCCAGGAAACAAACGCCAATATTATTCTCCGGGTTACAGGAGATTGCCCTGCCGTTTCACCGGAAATATTGAGCCTGCTAATTGAAGCCCACTTAAGGACAGGAAGTGATTTAACCCTGCCCAGGGCCGAGCATGCACCTGGAACAGCAGGAGACGTCTATACCGTAGAGGCCTTAAAACGTCTACTGAATCAATCTAAGCCCCTGACCCATACCGAATATCTTTCCTTTTATTATCTCAACAATCCTGATATTTTCTCTGTTCATCGCCTTGAGCTGCCGGCGGAGCTGCAATATCCCCAATGGCGCCTAACTTTGGATGAACAGAAGGACCTGGAGGTCTTTGAGCATATTTATCGAGATTTGGATATTCAGCACAGGCCCCTGTTTTTTCATCAAATAAGAAATTACCTGCTTACCCACCCCCATGTGACTAAAATTAATGCCGATGTACGATTAAAGTGGAAGGTGGATAAAAAGCTAATTAAGGAATTGCTGGAGGCAACAAAGCTAAATCATCATAGTCATTAGGAGGGTTGTTTATGATCGAAATAAGTCATTGTGATTTAGTTGATTTGCAGGAAAACCACAGAGATTTACTCTTCAAGTGGCGTAACCAGAAGCATATACGGATCAATATGTATCACGACCAGATCATCAGCCCTCAGGCCCACAATCTTTGGTTTGACAGAGCCCTGGCCTCCAACGGTATCATTGGCAAGATCATGGTGTGGAAGGACACTCCCTTGGGTTTTGTCAACTTTACCAATTTTGATCCCGTTAATAACCGGTGTGAATGGGGCTTTTACATTGGCGAGCCCAAGGCACCAAAGGGAGCTGGAAAGATCATGGGAATACTGGCCTTAGATTATATATTTCACGTTCAGCATATTAGAAAGTTATGTGCAGAAGTATTGTCTGTTAATCATAAAAGTCTTCAATATCACCAACGACTGGGCTTTGTAGAGGAAGGCAGGCTCAAGGAACATCTGCTAAGGAATAACGGCTATATCGACGTGATCGTTTATGCACTCTTCCCTAAAAAATGGAACGAAACCCGAGGGCAGCTTTTAAAAGAATGGAGGAAACAATTATGATTACCCCCGTGTATCTGGGTAAAAGAGCCATTGGCCCTGGTTATCCACCCTTTATTATTGCTGAAATGTCAGGCAACCATAACCAATCTCTGGAACGGGCCTTAAAAATCGTAGAAGCCGCAGCCAAGGCAGGTGTTCACGCTCTAAAGCTTCAAACCTATACAGCCGATACCATGACCCTGGATATAAACGATGATCACTTCACGATCAACGAAGAAAAAAGCCTATGGAAGGGCTATTCCCTCTACCAGCTTTACCAGGAGGCCTATACCCCCTGGGAATGGCATAAACCCATTTTTGATCGGTGCAGGGAGCTGGGAATCATTGCCTTTAGCAGCCCCTTTGATGAGAGTGCCGTTGATTTTCTTGAGGAGCTGAATGTCCCCTGTTATAAGGTGGCTTCCTTTGAGAATACTGATTTACCCTTAATTAAAAAAATTGCTGCCACTGGAAAGCCCATGATTATATCTACCGGGATGGCCACCATTGCCGAGTTGGATGAAACCGTCAGAACCGCCAGGGAGACTGGGTGCCAAGATTTAATACTGTTAAAATGCACCAGTACCTACCCTGCCTCCCCCGAAAACACCAATTTGGTTACTATCCCCCATATGCAAGAGCTATTTCAGTGCCATACAGGTTTATCTGACCATACCATGGGGGTGGGGGCCGCTGTGGCTAGTATCGCCCTGGGGGCAACAGTAATTGAAAAGCATTTTACCCTTTCCCGGGCCGAAGGAGGGGTTGATGCCGCCTTTTCCTTAGAGCCTGAAGAGATGGCACAGCTGGTTATAGAAGCCCAACGGGCCTGGCAGGCTCTGGGCCGTATTTCCTATGGTGCCACCAAGGCAGAAAAATCCTCTGTGGGCCTGAGAAGATCATTATATATTACAAAGGACATGAAAGCCGGCGAAGCTTTAAGCAGAGAGAATCTGAGGGCCATCAGACCCGGTTTGGGGCTGCCCCCCAGGTATTATGAGCTGCTCCTTGGCAGAGTCGTAAAACAGGATATAAAAAGGGGTACACCCTTATCCTGGGATTTAATATAAAACGAAAGGTCAGCAATCCTTGAAAAGGGATTTTGAGCTGACCTTTACACAGTTATAATCCGTATTATTTTTTTAACTTTTTGATTTGATTCTGAATATAGTCTAAATTCTCTAATTCATCGGGATCAAAATCCTTTTTCCCGTTAATGATTATGGCTTTATCGTCCAATCGCTGTTTAATCATAAAATATTTCTTTTCTTCAACTTCGTTGACAGTCTCCTGATTTGGTTCCCAGGGCTCATAGGCTTCATATTTCCATTGCCTCCCCTGCTGATATATAATAAAGCTTTTTTCACCTTCCTTCAGGGGCTGCTGAAGCTGTTCGGCCAGTTCCTTTAGTCGCAAAGTCTGTTCCTCCTTTAAATGGCTTGTTTATACAATTATAAAGAATTCTGGCTATTGAAACAAGGTATTTTTTTCTCGATTTATCTGCTGCAAACAAGATTGCATTGACGATTGATATTACAGGAGGTGTTACGATGAATAAGATAAAAACCCTCACTACAGTAGATGAAATAAAGGCCTTCACTAACCCCTATTGTTTAGAAATATTTTCAACCCTTCAACAGCTAAAAAAGCCTGCCACTGTGAAACAAATTGCAGTTAAAATGGGGGAGCTACCTACCAAGGTGTATTATTATCTCAAAAACATGGAAAAGACAGGTCTGATTAATGTTGCCTTTATTGAAGAAATTGATGGAATTATTGAAAAATACTACGAACCCACCGCTGAATGCTTTAAAATTGAAAAGAAAAAATTACGTCCTGAGCTTATAAATGAAATTGTTAAGGAGGAAAGATTGGCCTTTGCTGCCATATATGAAAGAAATAAAGAGCTTTTCCTAAAGCATGTCGAGAACAAAACCGGTCAAGGTACCCTTTCCAGTGGCATAGTCTACTTAACTGACCAGGAGGCCGAAGTGATTTCAAAAAAACTTAAAACCCTTCAGGAGGAATATGGGGAAAGAAAGCGCTCTGATCAGAGGGCCTATAGCCTCTTTAGCAGCTTTATTAAAACTGAAGCCGATTAACAAAGGAAATCCCTTAAGGTCATTTATTTATTGACCTTAAGGGGCTTTTTATTAATGCTATTCTGCTGCTTTAAAATTATAGATGGGCCGCAGGGTATGAACAATATCTACGGTGTCTTTGATATGGCTTATGATTTCCTCCATGGGCTTATAGGCCATGGGGGCTTCGTCAAGGGTTTCTTTCCTAACAGAGGTGGTATAAATTCCCTTCATGGTCTTTTTGAACTCCGAAAGGGTTAGGCTGTTTTTTGCCTGAATCCGGCTCATAAGCCGCCCTGCTCCATGGGGGGCAGAATAGTTCCAATCAGGATTACCTTTACCTACACAAATCAGGCTGCCATCCCTCATGTTGATGGGAATCAACAGCTTTTCCCCAGCCTGGGCCGATACGGCCCCCTTTCGTAGAATCATGCGGTCGGTATCGATATAATTGTGAATAGTGGTAAATTGCTCAACAACATCCAGCTTCATGGCCTTAACAATTTCCCTCAGAATTGCCTTGCGATTGATGGCAGCAAACTGCTGTACAATTTTCATATCATGAATATACTGATGAAACAAATCTCCTGATGCATAGGCCAGGGCCTTGGGTATTGCTGTTTTATTTAATCTTTTAAAGGCCTCCTGCTGGTAAAGCTCTGCCACCTGTCTGCCTAAATGCCGGCTGCCGGAATGAACCACCAGGTATAACTGTCCCTTTTCATCTCGGTTGGCCTCGATGAAATGATTTCCGCCTCCAAGGGTGCCAATGCTCCTTTGAGCCCTGTTTAAATTAACATCCCCCTTACAATGAAGCGCTTCTAAATCGATTTCTTCGTTATAGGGATGGGCCTTATCTCGTATCCCAAAGCCACTGGGAATTTTTTCATAGATTATCTTGTCCAGCCTTTGAAGCTCTATATTTTTATTGCCCAATCGAATTACTTCCATGCCGCAGCCGATATCGACTCCTACTAAATTGGGAACAACTTTATCATAAATCGTCATGGTGGTTCCAATGGTACAGCCTGCTCCTGCATGGACATCGGGCATAATTCGAATGGTACTATTTTGGGTAAATTCCTGACAGCAGAGGGTTTCAATCTGCTTTACTGCCGTATCGTCAATCCGATCGGTATAGACAATGGCCTGGTTATGTGTTCCTATTATGGTTTTCATTTATTAATCCCCCTGTTAAAGCGATTTTTTGAAGGCATCTGCCGTTTATTCTACTATATTTTAACATCAATAACAATAGCAATAGCATTTATCTCTTTAAAGGCTGTCTCTAAAGGTCAGCTGCTGATTTTTCCCGAAGATTGGTGATAAAGGTTTCTATATCGTTAAATTTATCTATTTTTAAAATTGTCTTATTGTTTAAATCCTTTATTTCCTTTTCTATGATTTGCTTAAAATCAATTCTGGCCTTTTCATTATCTATTCCTTGCTGTAAAGGTGCAAGATTCTGGGCTTCCCTAATAAAGGCCGCCACTGCCCTTTTAGACAGCCTGGCATATCTCCGTTTTAATACAATGCCATCATTGGCAATATAAAAAACCTTATAGCCTTCCTTCAGCCTTTCCCCCAATATGAGCTCCCCAGGCTCCTGACCGCTGTTCACCCCTGTTAAGGGATTGCTCTTCAAATATTTTAAATAATCCATCATATTTTTATAGTATAGGGCCTGTTCATAGTGTAACTTTACAGCTGCCTTTTTCATTTTTGCTTCAATAACCTTTAAAAATATCTCCATGGCCTGTTCTGCTGAAAATATTTCAAGCAGGCAGCTGCGATTTTTTTCAAAGCCTGCCGTATCCATCATTTGGGGTAAGAAATGATATGTAAAGTCATAGCCCTGCGGCCCCCTTGTTATGGGATAAATATTTCGAAAAAAATCTGCTACATCTCCCAAAATATGCTTGCTTCGGAAGGGCCCTATACAATGGTCATCCTCTCTTTCAGTCACAATGGCAAGGGGGTGGTTTCCCGGATTCCTTTCAATTTTTAGATACTGGTACCCCCTATCATTTTTAAATTGACTGTTATAGGGGGGCTTAAGCTCCTTAATTAAGCTACATTCCAATAGTTGTGCCTCGAGGTGGGTATCCGTCACGATATATTCTATCTCATAAATATGAAAGACCATTCGTTTAATCTTGTTCCATTGATGTTCTGTATAAAAATAAGATCGAACCCTCGACTTTAACGACTTGCTTTTTCCTATATAGATAATGTTTCCCTGGCGATCCTTCATAAAATAAACCCCAGGTGCTGGTGGAATCGAGCTTAATTGCTCCTTTAAGGTCTGAGATATTTCCATGGTCTTATCCCCCCTTTAATCCATTTTCTAGTGACAGTATACAACAGTTTTATCTGGCTGCCTATCCCTTTATACAATACAATGAAAAACAGAAGATTTTTACTTTACTTTTAGCTTCACATCTGGTTCAGCATCTCAATCAATTTTCTATTGGCTATTCCCTTCTTTTAGGTCTTTTTTTGCTATTTTGCTTTTATGTGTTCTATAGCTTTTTTCATCAACGGCATCAATAAACAGCCAGGTCAACCAACGGCTATATACGAAATATCGTCTACAAGAGTCGATTGACCTGACTTTACCTTTTTTACAAAATTATTTATGATTCATTATGATGAATAAACTCAGCAATATCATCCATTACTTGATTATCTACCTTTGATTTCACCGCATATTCAGAAAGATCCCGTTTATTTTGGGTTGGCATCATCAGATGATTTAGCCCCGGATAAAGGTGCAGTGTTGCATTGTTCCTGTTTGACAGCTTTTCCTGCCAAAGCACATAGTCAACCTCCGGATAAACCTGAAAGTCGGCATCTCCTTGTAATACAAGAATTGGCAGACTCACCCGGTCAATATATCGCTCCCCTGAATATTGTATAATAGAACGCCAATATTTGACAGGCAAATCCAGCAACTTGGTGTTATCAGAAAGATCTTCCGGCAGATTTCTAAGGGTCTTTATATCTGCTTCAACCTGCTTTAGCTGCTGTTCCAACAATTCCTTATCTTGATCCGAAAGGGTCGGTCTTATTGCTTCCGCCGCCTCTAAAACCTGGTCATAGGAAACCTCATAGAGGGGCCTGAGGGTACCTGCCATGGAAATGATGCCAGCCAGTTCAGGATATCGGTCGGCTATGGCAGGTGCCAGGGAGCCTCCCAGACTATGGCCCAAAACATATATTTCCTTGGAATTAATTCTTTCATCTGCCTTGGCCAGTTCTATGGCAGTATAGACATCCTCCAGCACTTCATCCTCCAGGGTAATGGCATTTCCTAGCTTTTCTGCCGCCTCCGGATACTGGTAATATCGCTTATTGTAGCGAATTGTGGCTATCCCCCTGTCTGCTAGGCCCTGGGCAATGTCCTTGAAGGGGGTGTTGCCTGAAATTGCTTCATCCATATCAGAGGCCCCTGACCCATGAACTAAAATAACCACCGGAGGATTATCAACCCCGTCGGGTAGGGTCAGCTTTCCTTTCAAAGGAAGACCTGGGTCACCGGCAATAGTTACATCCGATTCCAGGAGGCTATTGGCACCTTCAGCCTCTTTAATTTCTTCGTAGGTGGTTCTAAGGCCGGTTACCTGGCCCTTGGTATTAAATACTGTGGTCACCAAAACACCATTGCCTTCATACTCCAAAAGAACCTTCACAGTGAGCTGCTGGTTATTCGTGGTACTGGTGGTGGAAACCCGCCGGATATAACTGCCAAGGGGTTCAATGGTGGTATCCCACCCCTCCTTTAATACCTCTTCCGTTAATATGTCCGCTACTTCCCGACTGAAGTCAGCTCTGGCCTCCTTAAAATCTCCCCTGATCATGTTTTCTACAAGGGCCTCTGCCCGGGACTCTAATTCAGCCGTATCAAACTCCTTTTGCTGGCTGCACCCAACCATTCCTCCTACGATCAATACAACTAAGATAAGAACAACTACTTTCTTCATATCTGCACCTTCCTTTCGGCTTAGAAGCCTTCCTTGACCATTTCCATTTTTCTTATTGAAGGATATAAGTTTATTTTAATTTTATTCCTTTTCTGCCCGAAGTCAAGGCTGCATAAGAATTTATTAAATATCTTTGCTAATTTTATGGGTAATATTAAATCTATAATAGTATATTTTCCCACGAAAAAGGCCCTCAAGATTTCAACAACCTCTGGGCCTTTTTTCTTCCCTTATAATTCACTGCTGAAGGCGTTTATCCGCACAATACCTCCAGCAGCTCCTCCTTATTTATTCCTCCAAAATATTGTTTAATGGGAACCTTCCCCAGGGCTTCTCTTAAAAGCTCCTTCTGATAGGGCTTCCCCTGTAAATAAGCCTCCAAAGGCTCTACGTCTGCCACACCTAAATAATCACCTAAAAAGCGGCAGTTTTTAATTTTTCCTTCCATTACATCCAGCAACACCTGGATTTTTCCCCCTGGAAACCTTCTTTCATTCATTACGTTACACGCTGGCGATTCTCCATAGTTCCAGTCCCAGGTGGCATATTGGTTCATGGCCAAGGCTTGAATTTTTTCCATATCATCCCTGGTAAGTTTCATTTCTTCTGATTGATAATTGTTTGAAAGGGCCCTCTCTATTCGATGATAAAATTCAATGACGTTCATTTCCTCTTGCAGATAATCCTTAATGTTGGCCACTCGACTTCGGACCGATTCAATACCCTTTGATTGTATTTTATCGACACTGACCCTGAGGGAGCCGGCCAGATCCTCTAAATTTACATCAAACATCAGGGTACCATGGTGCATTAAACGATCCTGGTGGATTCGCTGGGCATTGCCTGAAACCTTCTTCCCCTCCACTGTAATATCATTTCGTCCCGACAGCTCCGCCGGAATTCCCATTTCCTGAAGCACCTTAATAATGGGGGCCACATATTTTTTAAAATCCACCTGATCGATATCCTGAACCTTTGATATAAAGGTGAAATTTAGATTTCCCAGATCATGATAAACTGCTCCGCCACCGGAAATTCTTCTTACCACGTAGGTTTTTCTCTGATCTACAAAGGTTGAATTAATTTCCTGCAGAGTGTTTTGATTTTTTCCAATGATGATGGAGGGTTTATTTTGCCACAGTATAAAATAATCCTCATCCAGCAACACATTTTTCAAGCAGTATTCCTCTAAAGCCAGATTAATATAGGGATTTTTTGAATGGTTCACAATATAACGCATGGTTTTCCTCCTGTCAATTACTTAGGCAGATGCAGGGCCGTACCATGGACGGCATGGGCCGCTTCATGGAGTGCTTCTCCCACAGTGGGATGACCATGGATGGTGGATATAATTTCATCAATGGTGGCCTCTAGTCTAAGGGCCAGGGCCCCCTCCACAATTAAATCTGTTGCCCTGGGCCCTGCCATATGGAGTCCCAGGATTTCGTCGGTGGCAGCGTCCACTACAAATTTCACTAGACCATTGCCCTCACCCATAATGAGGGATTTCCCATTGGCATAGAGAGGAAAAATTCCTGTTCTAACCTGGTAGCCTTGTTTTTGGGCCTCTGCTTCAGTTAAACCTACACTGGCCAGCTCAGGCTTTGTATAGACCCCCGAAGGAATGGCCTTAAAGGTAATGGTGGGCCTGATTCCCATTATGCTTTCCGCTGCCAGTACCCCCTCTGCTGAGGCCACGTGGGCTAAAAGGGTTCCTCCATTACAATCGCCAATGGCATAGATGTTTTCTAGGCTGGTCTGCATTGTCCTGGGGTCTACCTTAATGGCTCCCCTATCAATTAATATGTCCACTTCCTCTAGCCCCAAATTCTTTATCACCGGGCTTCTGCCAATGGCCATTAATACCTTTTCGGCTTCTATCGTAATATTTCCCCTGGGGGTTTCAACCTGTACCGCAAGCTTGTTATCTGCCCTTTGAATCGCCTGCACCTTACTATCAACATGGATTTTGGCACCTGATTCCAGTATTTGATTTTGAAAAACCTCCACAATATCCTGATCCAGGGCGGCCATTAATCGTGGCATCGCCTCTACAATGGTGACCTGGGCACCAAAGGCATTGTAGATTCCTGCAAATTCGCAGCCAATGACACCGCCCCCAATAATACAAATGCTCTCTGGCACTTTATTTAAGGAAAGGGCTTCAGTACTGGTAATAACCCCCTCTTGATTTACTCCTGGAATCGGGACGATTTTAGGCTCTGAGCCGGTGGCAATGACCGCTTTGTCGAAATAGACCCTTTCAAGCTCCCCATGGGTCAGTTCCACTTGAATATGGTTTTGATCAATTAGCCTGCCGGTTCCCTTTAGGTGCCGAATTCCATTGGACTGAATTAACCCTTCTACTCCACCTACCAGCTGGTTGACAATTTGCTCCTTCCTGCCCTGGAGGGCTGCCCAATCTAATGCCAGCTTTGGAATATGAATTCCCAGCTCCTGCCCTTCCCGGTGAAGGGTTTCATAGATTTCTGCCGTATGGAGCAGTACCTTGGTGGGAATACAACCTACATTTAAACAGGTGCCTCCCAGTCTTTCCTTCTCTATCAGGGTGACCTCAGCCCCTAGCTGGGCTAAACGTATGGCACAAACATAGCCTCCGGGACCGCCACCTAATACAGCTACCTTCATTGTTCCACCTCCTATAACAGCAATAAGCCGGGTTTTTCTATATATTGCTTCACACGATGAAGGAACTGGGCCGCCACAGCTCCATCGGCCACTCGATGGTCGGCAGTTAAAGAAAGCTTCATCATGGGTCTGCTGACAAGATTACCCTTATCCAAAACAGGAACCTCATTAATGGCATTGACCCCTAGTATAGCTACCTCCGGCTGATTGATAATTGGTGAAAAGGAATCAATTCCGTACATGCCCAGATTGGTTATGGTAAAGGTACCTCCTGTAAGCTGGTCGCCAGTAAGCTGGTTGGTCTTAGCCCTGTGGGCCAAGTCCCTCACCTGGCTTGAAATTTCCTTCAGACCCTTTTGGTCGGCATATTGTATGACCGGTACAATCAGGCCATTTTCAATGGCAACAGCTACACCCATATTAACATAATTTCTGGTAATGATCTCATCTCCCTCGATTGAAGAATTTAACAGCGGGAACTCCAGTAATGCCTGGGCCACAAGCTTTACAAGGAAATCTGTATAGGTTAGCCGCTGATATTCCTTCAGCTCCTCCTTAAGGCCCTTAAGCTGGGTCATATCAACGGTAATATCATAGGTTACAGCTGGTGAGACATGCCAGCTTTCCGTCATTCTTTCGGCAATAACCCTTCTCATCTGGCTCATTGGGGTTCTTATCTCTGTGGGGTTAACTACCCTGGCATATTGCTGATTGTGATGGTGTCGCAATACATCCTCCTTCATGATTCGCCCCTGGGAAAAGACCTCTGACAAATCGACTCCCAAAGCACCGGCGGTTTTGACGGCCATGGGTGACGCCTTTCTATCCAAGGGGCTGCCATTTTCAACATCTGCCAAAACAATTCTTCCCTTGGGGCCACTCCCCTGAATATGGGTTAAATCCACTCCCTTTTCCCGGGCCAGCCTTCTGGCAGCCGGCGAAGCAATGATCCTGCCGGTGCTTCTAGTTTCTTTTTCTTCAGGGACTGCCTCAGAGGCCCTGCCTTTAGGCGCCTCTGTCGGCGACTGGGGTTGGGCTTCACCTGCCTGGGGAATCAGACCGTCGATGTCTTCATCGGCCTCTGCTATAACGGCAATAGGCTTTAGGCAAGGAACGGAATCTCCCTCCTGGGCTAACAGCTTTCTCACAATGCCACTGCTGCTGGCTTCTATTTCATTGGTCAGCTTGTCGGTGGCCACCTCAAATAGCTTCTCTCCTGCTTGAATTGGCTCTCCCTCCTGCTTAAACCATTTTGTAATTTTTCCCTGCTTCATGGTCAGCCCCAGCTTGGGCATGACAACTAAATTCGCCATAATGATACCTCCTGTTCTTTTCTGCTATCCATGGAAAAAACCCTGTTCCTGGGCTGCCTCAAGGGCTTCCTTCACCTTTACCCGCAAGGGCCCCCTTCTGGTGATCTTGAAGGTAATGCGTTCCCCTGCCGCTATTTCAACCTCCCGCTCACCATCCAGAGCAATCATACCGGGATTGGGGGCTACACAGTTATATTCTCGGTTCAACTGCCAGATTTGGGGCTCCTGCATTTGAATTTTTTCCATCAATCCTGCTCCAATAGGGGCAATGAATGACTGACCTGTTTTCCCCAGGTCGACAGATATTCCAAAATCATCGCTTTCCCTCACCACCTGTCGGCAGCCTAATAGGGCAGAAAATCCAATACTGGCAGGATGACAGCGGGTAGCGATAACCTTTAAAATTTCTTCAGTGTGCCAGATGGCCCTGGCTCCTTGATATAGATTGGATGAAATAACGGCATCGACCAGGGCAATATCTACTAATTCTCCTGATTTATATACCTCTATCCGCTTATCGGGAGTTTTTTTGGTTGGAGCATAGCCCCGGGCAACAGCCGCCGCTGCCATACCCGCCACAGTACCCTCCAGCATTTCGGGGTAAACGTTGTTGGTTCCTGTAGAAAGGGGTAAAATAGGTACCCCTTTAACGGTCTTTGCAACGGCTCGGCTGGTGCCGTCGCCTCCCAAAATCACCAGACATTTGACTCCCAGCTCCTCCATTAGTGCTGCGGCATGGCTGCTGTCGCTTTGATTACCCTTGACATTCATTGGAAGGATTTTAGCTTCGATATGAATTTGGCCCGCCAGCTTCAAGTCCTCTATGGCCCGCAGACCAATTTGATAGGTATCCGGCATGATCAGAATTTCCTTAACCCCACAGGCCTGGGCAGCCAAAATAATTCGCTTTACAATATTAACCTTCTCTTGATTATCCACAACAGTGGCATAGGTAACCAGTCTTCTTATATCCTTACCCGAGGCAGGATTGGCAATAATGCCGATCAAAGCTTCTCCTCCTTTGGTCAGCCCCATTGGGGCCTGTTTATTTATAGCAGTTCCTTCACTGCCTTCAAGATATCAGCTTGATTGGGAATGACATAATCCTCAAGGACCGGTGAAAAGGGTATTGGTGAATTGAGGGCCCCTACCCTGACCACGGGAGCGTCTAGCTCATCAAAAATCTCCTCTGATATAATGGCCGATAGCGTACCGCCGAAGCCTCCCTTTTTATGCTCCTCGGTGGCAATGACTACCCGATGGGTTTTTTTAATAGATTCAAAAATAGTCTTTCTATCTAAGGGAAACAGGGTTCTGGGGTCAATGACTTCAATACTGATTCCTTCAGCTTCTGAGGCTTCAGCCGCTGCCAGGGCTTCGTGAACCATTTTTCCAGTGGCCACTATGGTCAGATCCTTACCTTCCCTTTTGATGTCGGCCACCCCCAAAGGAATCGGCTTTATTGTATCAGCCACTTCGCCTGCCATGGCATACAGCGCCTTATGCTCTACATACATCACCGGATTATCATCCTCTATAGCGCTAAGCATTAATCCCAGGGCATCCTGAGGGGTAGAAGGATAAACCACCTTTAGGCCTGGTATATTGGTGAGCCAGCCCTCCAGAGATTGGGAATGCTGGGCTGCTGCCTGGACTCCTGCCCCGCCGGGAAGCCTGACCACCATGGGAACATTAATTTTCCCGCCAAACATATAGCGCATCTTGGCAGCCTGGTTCACCAATTGATCCATTCCCACCGTAAGAAAATCTATGAACATCAGCTCTGGGATGGGCCTTAGACCCGTGGCGGCGGCCCCTACTGCACAGCCGATAATAACCCCTTCTGAAATGGGGGTATCCCGTACTCGTTCTTCTCCAAAGGCTTCATATAGACCTGCTGTCACACCAAAGCATCCCCCAAAGGCTCCTACGTCTTCTCCCAGGATCACTACATTGGGGTCCTGCTCCATTTTGATTCTCATTCCTTCTCGAATGGCCTCTGCGTAGGTCATGGTTTTCATCTTACCCTTACCTCCTCTACAATATCTGAATATATATCCTCTACTGCTGATTCCAGCTCAGGATAGGGGCTATTGTTGGCAAAATCAATGGCTTCCTTAATTTCACTGGCAACGCCCTCTTGAAGGGCTGCCAGCTCTTCCTTTGTGACAATTTTCTTTTCCAGCATATAGCTTTCCATCCTTGGAATGGGGTCCTTCTCCATCCATTCTTTTTGCTCCTCCGTTGGCTTGTAGGCAGCGGCATCTCCTTCAAAATGGCCTCGGTGTCGATAGGTTTTACATTCCAGCAGAGTGGGTCCCTGACCGCTTCGAGCCCGTTTTACCGCCTCCTGAGCCGCTTCATATACCGCAAAGATATCGTTTCCATCAACTGTGATTCCAGGGATGTTATAGGCTGCTCCCCGATCTGCCACGTCCTTAATGGCCTGGTGCCGGCTTTGGCTCATAGAAATACCATACAGATTGTTTTCGCAGACAAAGACAATGGGCAGCTTCCATATGCTGGCCAGGTTTAAGGATTCATGAAAGGTTCCCTGATTGGTGGAGGCATCGCCAAAGAAGCAGACGCATACCTGTTGGGTACCTTTGTATTTTGCCGTCAGCCCTGCTCCGGTGGCGATATTATGGCCTGCTCCGACAATACCGTTGGCCCCTAAAATTCCCCTGGTGGCGTCGGCTATATGCATGGACCCGCCCTTGCCTTTGCAGTAGCCCGTTGCCTTTCCGTAAAGCTCTGCCATCATATATTTTAAATCGCCACCCTTAGCGATAATGTGCCCATGGCCCCGATGGGTACTGGTAATATAATCGTTCTCCTTCAGGTTGGCACAAACCCCTGTGGCAACTGCCTCCTCTCCTATATACAGATGCACAAAGCCCGGAATACTGCCTTCTGCAAAAAGGTTTTGTGCCTTGGTTTCAAATTCTCTGATCCGCTTCATGCTTTGATACATCTCAATGATCTTGCTCTTTTCAAGACTCACGTAAATCCCTCCCATAATTATTAATACCTACTTCAACAGAGGCCAAAGCCACCTCAATGCTGTCATTTCTGTCTCCAAAATCTGAAAGCATCAGACCCGATACCCTTAAGCCACCTTTTACTGCCTCAACCTTGACCTGACCAATGGGAAAACAGGCTTTAATTTTCTCCTCCTGAACTTCTTCTGGCCTTGTTACGGCCAGCGTAACCTTGATATCAACCTCTTTTTTCAGGTCCTTCAGCTGGAGCACCTCCTTCAGGCCGCTGAGGCAGCTTCTGGATATAGCGTCATAGACTGCCTTTTCTGCAGCCCGGGTTACATCCTGCCCATGAAAATCAGCTCCCATGCCAAATTCAATGATGAATCGCTTCACTCATTCACCTCCTTTTTCCTTCAGCTATTATTAAAGCAAGGTCTATGCCAAAAATAATTGCTGTCCTGAAGGAATCAATTTTACTTAATAATGATGTTGAAAAGCTTTTCATTAATGCGTCTACTAAATTAAAAAAATCCTGTCATTGCTGGAGGCCGGCTCCATTTTGACAGGATTTTTTTCTCACTATTGAGAATTTCCTTCTCAACCTTGAGAATCGTCTCAACCTTGAGAAAGGTATCTTAGCTTAGCTGATTTTTAAGACTGCTTAAAGAAATATTATATTTTTTAACCTTTCGATAGAGGGAGGCCCTGCTCATGTTAAGCTGACGGGCGGCTGACAGCATATCACCTCGGCACTCCCTGATGGCGGCTTCAATGTTGTGCTTCATAATGCCCTCTACAGAGATCAGCTCCATTTTTTCCTGAACCCGATGGCTAAGGGGTGTTCCATATAAGCTGAGGAAGCATTCTGCTGGAATTTCCTTTTCTTCACACAGATAATAGGCTCTTTCGATACAATTTTGCAGCTCCCGCAGGTTTCCCGGCCAGGAATGGCTGTAGAGTCGGTTAATAAAACCCTGGCTAAAGCGTTTTTGATCCTGGAGATGCTCCCGGTTTAAACGGTCTAAGAAGGCCTGGGCACAATATTCTATATCCTTTGTCCGCTTTCTGAGGGGCGGAATATTCAGCTTAAAAACATTTAATCTGAAGTATAAATCCTCCCGAAAGTTCTTATTTTTCACCTCTTCCAGAAGGTCTCGATTGGTGGCGGCAATAATGCGGATATCCAGCATCTTTTCATAGCTTCCTCCGATTCGCCTCACCTTCAGGTTTTCTACTACCCTGAGAAGCTTTGCCTGAAGCTCAAGGGGCAGCTCGCCTATTTCATCCAGAAAGAGGGTTCCACCGTCGGCCAGCTCAAATTTACCAGGGTTCCCCTCCTTCAGGGCCCCTGTAAAGGCCCCCTTTTCATAGCCAAAGAGCTCACTTTCAATCAAATCCCTTGGAAGGGAGGCACAGTTAACTGCCACAAAGGGTCCCTTGGCTCTGGGGCTTTCATTATGCAGGGCATGGGCAAAAAGCTCCTTTCCTGTTCCACTCTCTCCTTCAATCAATATGCAGCCTTTATGCCGAGCCATTCGCTTACCTAAATAGATCAGTTCCTTCATGGCTCCATCGGCTGTTATAATGCTTTTAAAGGTATAGGTGGCTACATTTCCGGTTAGTTTATTAGCAGCCCGGTGAAGATATTTACTTTCCTTGAAGCCTAGAGAAAAGCCTGTAATTTCGTTATCCATCATAATGGGCACCAAATTGGCACTGCATGAAATCCGTCGGCCATCATAATACAGGTTCAAATCTGTAAAATAGGTGGCTTCTCCTTTATTCAACAGCTCCTCCAGGCTTTCCTGATTTAACTCCCTAAACAAACTATAAAAGTTTATATTCTGAATATGTTGTTTTTTAATACCTAAAATTTTTAAAGCTCCATCATTTAATTTCTTCATATGAAGCTGCCGATCAAAAATGATAATTCCGTCGGAGGTGCTTTCAAAGGTGGCCTCCACCAGCTCATAGGAGTGCAGCAGAGCAAGCTGCTTTTCAATACTAAAGGCCGCTGCTACCACAATGCCCAGGGTATGGGAATAGGCCTCTTGATAGTGGCCTGACATGTTTAAACAGCCGATGATGGCTCCATCTACATCATGAATTGGTGCAGCGGAGCAGGTCCATAGATGATGGGAGGTACAATAATGCTCTGCCCCGACCACTTGTATGGGCTGGTCAATTGCCAGGGCTGTACCAATGGCGTTTGTACCCACCGCCTCTTCTGTCCAGAGGCTTCCAGGAATAAACCTAATATTGTCAGCCCGGTCCCGAACGATATTATCTCCGTAGGCCTCCAATATATGACCATTAGAATCTGTTAATACCAGGGAAAAGTGTGATTCGATCACAATACTTAATAGGTTTTTCATAATGGGTCTGGCAATTTCAAGTAATACCTTGTTTTTTTCCATTAGCTGGGTCAGCAAGCGGGAGTCACATTGCTTGCCTGTCCCATCAGCATAATTTACCCCCAGTTCCCGGCATCTTTTCCAGGATTCAGCGATAGGATAGGAAACAGTGGAGTCAATTTCTCCTCTTTCCACAAACCGTTGCCAGGCTTGAAGCCTCATCTCATCCTTTTCACCCATAACGCTCCTCCTTACTTATCAGTAGCTTATTGACTGAAATGAAAACGTTTGTGATATTTAATTCATTTTATTATTGTTTTCTGAATTCGTCAAGCCTTACTGACCTTCTGGGAATTATGAATAATCAAGGCTGAAAGCAGTTATCCTACATCATCATAATGTACTTTCCCCTGAATAAAGCCGGTGCTACGGGAATAAGGGTTAAAGAAGATAGCCGTTTTCCTTATTGGCCCATTCCATGGTTCTCAGTTCATAGGTTTTATAGCCTTCTTTAATAAATGGATCGCTTTGGGCAATGCTGTGGGCTTCCTCCAGGGAATCAGCCCTAAAGATAACTATACCTCCCGGAAAGTCGGAAAAGGGCCCGCATAGCATCAATCTTCCGGTTAATTCAAGGGTCTTCAAATGATCTACATGTTTTTCCACAATTTCAGCTTTTAATTTATTGTGATTGGTCATTAGCATGACATAAAGATATTTTCCCATTTTTAGAAGAGCCTCCTCTTTAATCTTTAGTAAAATATTTATAAAGGGTTTTTTCATATTATTCTTCAAAGTTCATATACCATATAGACCATAAGCCTACTTTCCTTTTATCCATGGAATCAACACTTCGTCATAATTTATATTAAAAATGGTTTTGTATAAGCTGATGGGCGTGGCCAAGGAATTCCTTCAGGACCGAAAGTTCCTTATTTGAAAGATCATCTAAAAAATCAAACATGGCCTGATCTTGGCTTTGATGATATTCATGATGCAATCGATAGGCCTCCTGCCCCTTTTCAGTCAGAAATAGTTTTAAACGTTTTTTATCGTGGGGATCCTCTTCTTTAGTTAGCATTCCCCTTTTCGCCAGTTTCCCAACGGTCTTTGCCACAACCGCTCTAGTAATATTAAAGCTGCGAGCCATTTCAGATATATAAATTCCTGGTTGATCTCCCACCAGCTTTAGCATGTGAATTTCCCCCCGGTAGAAGATCATTTCCTCGCCTAACTCCAGTACATTGGTTTTACCATTGGCAATTTTTTCTGTCAATTGAATGAAGCTGTTGATTACTTCATTGGCTTCCCTCTTCATGCTTTTCACCTCCAACAGGTTTATAATAGAAACACCCTTGAAGCCCTTTAAAGATACCAGTCAGCTCCTTCTCCCTTCTCTCTTTGAAGCCAGCCACCTCCAGGGCTTCTTCAATGGTCTTGTTGGTAAGGAGTAAATCAAGGCCTTCTAAATGACTTGATAGCCAGCCCAATATGGCTTGGGGCGGACTTTGATAATCCTCACTGACCCGATGGGAAACTACATACAAGTATCCGCCAGGGTTTAAGCCCTGGTATAGCTTTTTCATCAGCTGCTCTAAATGACCCTTAGCAAAATCAAATATTCCAGAGGCTATGATAAGATCATAACCCTGGCCAACCTCATCGGTAATGAAATCACCTTCTTTAATTTCAATTCGATCTGTAAGCCCTTTCTCTATCATCAGCCTACGGGGGAGCCGAGCTACGCTGGGATGCTCAAAAATCACACCGAAGCTTCCTGGATAGGCCAAGACCAATTCCATTGCCATAATTCCTGGCCCACCACCTAAATCTAGTATTTTTTTTGGCTTTTCTAAAAAAATCTCCTCTACGGCAAGCAGCAGGGCCTGTACTCGGCCAGTATACATTTCTGGTACCGTGACCCTGGCTCCTTCGTAAAAATCATAAACCTCAACCCCTTTATTGCTTTTGACAATTTCTTTTCTGGGCCCTTGTTTAACCAGCTCATCCAATGCTTCCAGGGACATCATCTTTTCTCGATATATAAGATATTCCCCTAAATATACCGGACTATCTTTGATGAGAAATTCATTACTGGCAGCTGTATTTTGAAAGGCGTTCCCTTGTTTTTCCAAAAATCCTGTGCTGGCCAGGGCATTTAGATACAAGCCTAGACTTCTTTCATGATAGCCGCTTTTTTCTGCCACCTGCTGAGGGGTAGCCCATTCGGTCAAATAGGAAAATATATTCAGCCTTAGGGCTGATAATAGCAGCTCTGCTACCCGTTTTTGATGAAGCAATTCATTGTATATACCGGGATTTTCTTTGGGGTCATACATTTCGATTCCTCCTTATCATATAATTATATTTGTATGCCTAGTATACAACCAAAGGAATTGTATGTCAAGCACACAATTCCTTTGGTTTTCATTTGATATAATAATAGCCCTTTTTACTGACGTTCCAAGGGTTAATCACCAATCTTTGGAACGCCCCTTTAAAAAAGGCTCTTCATAGTTTTATTACAATTTCTTTTTTAGATAGGTCATATCGACACATTGTATACCATTTTCAAAAATAGGCTCTGGATAATGGTCAACAAAAAAATTTTTGATTCGATGGGAATAAAGGAAGCCTTGTTTGGAATAAAAGCCTATCATGGCTTCTGAGGTACCTACCTGCATGAATGAATACGCTTTTTTATAAATATCAAAAAGGTAATTTAGCATTCCTGTTGCATAGCCTCGATACTGAAATGCTTCAGCAGTGGCGATATTTTTCAGCTCACACAGATCTGAAGAAAGGCTTAAGACCACTGCTACGCAAACAGGCTGTTCACCCGCAAACATTACATAGAGATCACCCTGCTGAAGATATCTGTCAATCATCCTTTCGTCGGGATCAGCCAGCAGAAGTAGTTCCATGTAGCCTTTTTTACCCGATGTCACCTTCTTAATAATCGTCAATAATCTTCCTCCTGCATTTACTTTTGTTAAGCCGGCTGGCTTCTATTCTTCCAAGACTTCAGGATATTTTGCTGAATAAAGTACCTCTTCTGTAGCTTCATCTTGAAC
The DNA here is from genome assembly GCF_054658015.1 of Alkaliphilus crotonatoxidans. Classification (NCBI taxonomy): domain Bacteria; kingdom Bacillati; phylum Bacillota; class Clostridia; order Peptostreptococcales; family Natronincolaceae; genus Alkaliphilus; species Alkaliphilus crotonatoxidans. Next base: position 487,735 of record NZ_BAAHXS010000006.1, on the reverse strand, counting down.
AGTAATAGTGGTATTGTATTCTTCTCCGGTATATACCTGAAACATGCCTACAGATATTCCTACAATAAAGGGCGTTAAATCAAAGGTCCCTTCATAGGCTGCCTTTTCTACGATGATCTTGATCTCTTTAAAGTCTTCGGTATATTCTATATCTTTAATGTAGTTTGTTGTCTCTGAATTTTTTAAATCTGAAAGGGTATCCAGTAATTGCTGCTTCATCTCTTCCACTAATTCCATATGCTTTGCCTTGGTCATGGTCAGGGTCAGGGTACCATCTTCATTGATTTTGGCCCCTTCGACTCCTTCATGTTCGTTTATATAGGCTGCTTCGTCAAAATCATTTAAATCACCAATAAGATCAGTCGGCACGGTAATATCCACCATTTGTAAATCATCATCAACAGCAACGTTTTCAGATATCTTTTCCTCTTCTCCCGGCCCTTGCTTAACCTCCCGGTTGTCTGATTCCTTTCCACAGCCGGTTAATATTAGGCTGATTGTCATCATCAATACCAGGCACAATGAAATTATTCTCTTCATGTCAAAACTCCTTTGCTATTTTTAGTTAGGTATTTTACTGCTCTGTAATGATTCGCCAATTTTTCTAAAAATCCTATTTACAAAATTTTATTTTTGTTCGACTTTATTCGACCATCCCAGGCTTTTTTATTTTCTATTGCTTTAAAAGCTGATTTTCTCGATTCGGCCGTTGACGGCGCTGATTAAATTTTGCGGCTCAAGCTCAATTTGCTGTCCAATTTTACCGGCACTTACTATAATTGTATCTTGCTCTTTACAGGAGCTATCAATAATTGTTTGATAGCGCTTTTTCATGCCTACAGGAGAACAGCCGCCTCGAATGTAGCCCGTTATCTTTAAAATATCGCTTACCTTAATCATTTCAACTGACTTTTCTCCCACTGATTTGGCGGCAGCCTTCAAATTTAATTCCTGCGAAACAGGAATAACAAAAACATAATATTCCTTACTGGTGCCTTGAGTTACCAGGGTTTTATAGACCTGCTCCACTGGTTTATTGATTTTTTTTGCAACAGAAACACCATCTATTGTACCGTCATTATACTCATAATGGTGGGTTTCGTATTTTATGCCCAAGCTATCTAAAATTCTCATTGCGTTTGTTTTAGTTTGCGCCATTGTTGATCGCCTCTTTCTACCCCTATAATAAAATTGTAACCTGGCAGTCTAATTCCTTAGTAATGGAGAAAACTGCTTCTTGTTTTATTTCTATCATTACTATTAAAAATGCCTGGATTAGACACAGGCAAATGATCACTTTTTATTGATATTATATTTGCATGTTCTAAATTTCCCCTCTATCCAAAATGTAGCTTCCTTTGTTTGAAACCTAAGTACATAGCATTTAGGGTCCTCTATTCCATTTTTAAAGAACCTTCTATCACAATATCCTTCAAAGTCTCTTTTTTGGTTCGTGTCCGTAACAATCTCCACTTCTCCAATCAGGGTAACACTATCATTACCAAGATGAAAGCATACGCTGGCCTTGCTATTATTTTCAAAATGGGTTGCCTTGCCATTAATATGGGAGCGTTTTGATGTCATAAAGTAAATTTCTGAAAAGCCCTTGCTCATAATTTTTTGTATAGCGCAAACCCGAGGATAGCCCTTCTCATTGACTGAAGCCAAGGTGACAACATCACACTTTTCTAATAGCGCCGCTGCCTTTTCCTCAATATCCTTAATCCGTTCTTTTTGAATTTCATGAGCTGTTCTTTCCATTGCCTTCCGACCTTTCTATATTATTTTTGATTTATATATTTGAACAAAGTCTTCCTTTTGAAAGCCTCTATAAGCTCCAATAATCCCTCTGAACAGCCCTTTTAAATATTTTTTTAAAGATATCTTTCGATCGGAAAATATCTATTATTATACCATATTCATGTAAAAAGGGTAATTAAGCAAATTGTATTTGATAAGGCATTTTAGAAATAAAAGCATATAATATTTAAAGGTTGTACTCTATTACGTTGTACTCTATTACAAGGTAATCCAATATCTTTGTTTTACTATGCCATCATCCAAAACCTCATTTTCTAAAATACCACCATTATTAATAATTGTTTTTGCTGAAGCAAGGTTATCTTTATCGCATGTAATAAGCAATTTTTCTATTCCCAGTGCTTTAGCATAGGGCAATGCCATCTTCAGCATTTTGCCGGCATAACCCTTCTTTCTTTCAGAAGGTCTGATTCCATAGCCAATATGCCCACCTATCTTTAATAGATTTTCATTTAGTTCATGTCTAATTTGTATGGCACCATAAATTCTTTCTTGATTATCTACTAGAAAAAATAAGGTGGCAGGTACAAAGCCTGTTTCATAGGCCTTAGGGGTTGTCATTTCCCTCCAATAGTCTACCGTATCGGCAAAGGGTTTTCCCTGGCTCTTTGAACCATAAGGAACAATTTTTTCACTGGCATTTTCCCACTCTGAAATATAACCTCTATATGCAATTTCCATATGTATAGTCGGTTCAATTAATTTTAAACCATTCACCTATTATCCCTCCAAAAGATTTAATTGAATCTATTTTTCGATATGTTTTAAAGTCTTTTAGTCATACTTACCATGTTGGGAATATAGCCAAGTTTTTGGTTTAAGGCTATCATTTTATGATTATCATAATATGCCGTGGTTTGAATGGTAGTAATGCCTTCCTGCCGGCACCATTCTTCTAATAGATTATTCAAATGAGATGCTAGACCTTTACCTCGAAAGCTATCTGATATATATAATGATAAAATCATAACACTATTTTGGGGTTTTTCTTGTTTATATGCCCAAATAAAGCCTTGAATCTGACCCTGGTGGTCTTCGGCAATGGTAATAAATAGATCTTCATTTTTTGTATTTCTAATTTTTTGTACTGTTTCCTCTATATCTTTTGCTGAAGCTTCATTGTCTGCACTCAAAGTTCCAGGTAATTGATTATAATATTCTGCAATTTGATATAAAATTGGTTCCAGACCTTTGTTACTATTACCCGGTTTAGGACGAATTCTTCTATAATTCATAAGCAAGCCCTCCACATAATATTTTTAAAAAAGACATACCTTTCCTTTAAAACACTTTATTTATACTTAAGTTCTTTTGTTTTGGAAGCTGCTCTGGATACCCTACAGGAACCAAGAAGCACTTAGTTTATTTTTTCGCTTTAATAAATAATCCTGGCGTATCAATCACTAATTGCTTTGAGGTTAGCTGTATGATCAACTCTTCAACTGCCGATATACTGGCCATGATACAAACCGTAAATAATAGTTGTTTTACAGGTAAATATGGAAAAAGTAATGGAAATATAAAAATAGTCAGGCCAGTAATTTTATTCCCATAGGTGTGAAGGCTTGCAAAGGTCTTATATTTCTTCAGTGCTATTGAAATTGATGCTAGTCTTATGAAAGCAATTAAAACAATCCAAATTACAAGTTGTTTTGATGGATTAATGATAGGAAAGAAAACAAGCAATAATACAGCTGCCATAATTATATCCGCCAAGGAATCAAGCTTGGCCCCGAATGTACTGTTATTTTTTGTTCTTCTGGCAATAAAACCGTCTAAAATATCACTCATTCCACAAATGATATAAACGATCGTAAATAGGAGACTTAATGGTTTAAGGAAAAGCAAGCTACAGGAGAGAATTATTCTGCTAATTGTAATGGCATTTACGGTCCACTTCATTTCAACACCTCGATTAAAAATACCCTTTTTCCGCTACCTACCCACTGATTTTGATTGATTCTTCTTAACTTAAAAATTCCTTTATTCAGGTATTGATATTTAATATTATTTTTATTTGCTTGCCTGTACCATCCTCTATCTATTTATATTCTCTTGTTTATTTTTATTTCCTTTAAATAAGTCCTGTGAATTTACTTTAAAGCTGTAAAAAAATGAGTTAATGAGAAAGTCCATGGCTGTCTTGCGACTCCATGGACTTTGAATTAACTTGATTACAAGGATTCTTAAGTTTAGTTCTTTAAAGCAGAGGTGGCCGCTTCGGTTCCACCAATTTTACCGGAATTAAAGCCCCAGCCTAATGCCATTCCATAAAGGTTAGGATAGGCAACGCCATCCATGATGACACCAATAGCATCCATCCCAACTGCATATAATCCCGGAATTACGCTGCCATCAGCATCTAAAACCTGCATGTTTTCATCAATTCTAACGCCCCCAAGGCTGCTATATGCCAGAGGAACTGCTTTCACTGCGTAATAAGGTCCCGTTTCTCCTAAATGGTTCATATATTGCGCCGGCTTATTAAAGTAGCTGTCTTTTCCTTCTTCGCACAGCTGGTTGTATCTTTCTACATTTCTCACAAGGGTGACTGGATCCATCCCTGCATTTTCAGCCAGCTCTTCCAGCGTTTCCCCTTTATAAACCAGCCCGATTTTTTCCGCTTCTTCAAAAACTGCCTCTATATTTTCCATTTTGTAGTTTGGTTCTAAGGGCTGCAGGAAGAAATGGGCACCTGCTGGAATCGTATCCATCCCTGTTCCCGCCAGGCCTTCTGCTTTAAGGGCTTCCAGCTGCTTCTGAGAAACAATAGTATAGTTATAGCCGCCATTGGCAAAGGCAAAGTTCGTGCTGATGGTCATCGAATCTGCCTTGGCACTTTCATCCATAAAACGCTCGCCTCTGGGATTAACCTTGAGCAAGGTTGGGGTAATGGAAAGGGTATAGGGAATGGAAGTGTCGTAAATGTTAAAGCCCTCCACACGACCAGCCACATCAGTTAAATGACCACATACTCCACCGGCATTCCATTCAATTGCACCTGCCTCTAAGGCCATCTCAAAGCCTTCACCGACATTTTGTGCCAGACCGAAAACTTGATAGGTATTGCCATTATTATACTTTTTCATCAATTCCATATTTCCGAGAAATCCGCCGGTAGCAATGACCACAGACTTCGCTCGAACTGTCACCTGAGTTCCATCGTATTTTTCAGCCAGTACACCGACGACAGCCCCATTCTCATCCTGAATCAAAGACTTTGCTGTTGTTTCATAAAGAACTTCATCCACATTGGAAACTAGCTTTTCAAAGGATTCTGCCACCCCCATACTGTTGAGAGAATCATCAGCATAATCTACCAGGTTCTCGACACCAGGTGTTAAAGTCCAGTTAAAGCCCTTATCTGCCAGCCAATCCACGGTAGTTCCGGTAGCCTTCATGAATTTTCTAAGGATGGTACCATTTACATACCAATGGGTTTGGGCCAGCCATTCTTGAAAGATTTCGTCTTCTCCGCTGGGGACTCCGTTTTCCTTCTGAATCGTAGAATTGAAGGTCATCGGCTGACTGGATAGGGAACCCGTTCCACCCACACGGCCTGATTTTTCAATTAATACCACAGTCGCACCTTGATCCTTTGCAGCGGCTGCCGCCGTTGCTCCAGAGGTACCACCTCCTATCACAACGACATCCGCCTCATAAACCTCTTTTGCTGTGGATTTTTCAATGGGTCGATTCAACGCTGCCGGATCACCTCCTGCCTGAATAATGGCATCCTTTACGGCATTAATTACTCCATTACTTGAAGCAGTCGCCCCTGTAATGCCGTCTACTGCCAGAGATTGGGCTGCAACAATTCGCTCAGGTAATCGATCTGTGACGGTTTTTAAAATCTGAGGAGTATCAGAGAGCATTGCAATAGAATATTTAGAAGCCCAGAACTCTCTGTCAATCATTTCATTTTCCTGAGGGATGTTATCAGTTACCTCAATTGAAAGTATTTCATTTTCTGAAACTTCAACCTTTACCTCTAAAGTACCCGCATAGCCCATTGCTGTTCCTATGTAGGTTCCGGGGGTCATCACTAACTCCGGTAAGGCTTTACTGGCCTCTCCCTTAGATTGGGCAATAGCTGACTTGGCTGCCTCAATAATGGCATCACTGGTAACCGTGGCACCAGTAATCGTTTCCACCTCTGCCGAATTGGATTTCAAAATTTCATCTGGAAGCTCTTCAATTGCCTTGGAGCCAATTCCTTCTGTTTCCTTTTCGCCCTTAGCCGTTACGGCAATCATTTGATCTCCCTGGAAAGTGATTGTTACTTCTACATCGCCACCAAATCCCTTTGCTACTCCGGTAAAAGTAACATCAGATGATGCCCCAGGCTCTTTTTCTTTTCCACTTAATAGCTGAGTACATCCGCTTAAAAGGGATAAACAAAATAAAAAAATCATAAGAATTGCGATATGCCTTTTAGTTCTTTTCAATTTCTACTTCCTCCTTAATAATATTTAATTTTATTGACCATCGTTCATTGACCGTTGGTCGTTAATAAAATAATAACTTTTCTTTTTCCTCCTGTCAAGCATCAACAAATTTAGACACTGGAAAAATTCAAAAGGATCTTCTGAAAATCAGTTAACTATTGATACTATAGGAAATGATAAAGTGATTGGCCAACCTTTTGGAGAGAACTGAACTAAAAAGGCTTAGAAATAAAAAAAGCCGCTGTCAATGATTGCAAACACGGCGAATAGGGTAAGTTTGATTTTTGTGACTTTAGCTTACATAAGCTAGGATATGAGCCAATGCATTATAGCCTTCTTTGGTTAATTCATAATGCTTTTGTTCTATAGCCCACATGGTAAGCACTCCCAATACGGTGGTTCTCCATAGTCTATAAAACTCTTCATTATCTATATCTTTTTTGAATTCCCCTGTTCCTTTACCTCGATCCAATAAATAATAGATATACTCCTTTTGAATATCAAGGCCAGTTTCATCACCAGACATGGATTCTGAAATTAGCATGAGCAAATAGTTTTTAGTAAAATTGTATCCATCCTCCTTTACCTGTTTCATATAGGCTTCTATATACTTTAAGTATAGGGCCCTGGCCGATTGATGTTCATCGTATATAAACATAGTAGCCATTTTTTCATTCAATTGAATGGCTAGTTGATAGAAAATATCTTTTTTACTGTCAAAATAGGTATAGAAGGTTCCTTTAGCACAGCCACAGGCTTCGCAGATTTGACTAATGGTTACTTTATGATATCCATGCTTTTTAACCAGCTCTAAAGACACGTTTAACAGTTTATCAAAGGTTTCCTGAGCTTGGATGTCTCTTTTGGTCTGTTTTTTCTTCATTGATTCAACCCCTTTTCCATAATCCGGTATTTGATCCTGCTAATTTTAAAGGTATTTTGGTACTTCTAGTCAAACTTCTTTTGTAGCAGAAACATTAAGGTTAATATAGGCAATAATGGTAATAGCAAAAAATCAGTAACAGTTGTGAGGTTCGTCGATTCTTTTGTTTTGCTATTTCTAAGACTTCCATTGATTAAATTTCTCTTTACGAATCTCTTTGAGTACTCAAGAAAATTATTTTTCATATTTCTCCTCCTATAAAACTTAGTTCAAAGTTGAAAAAATCATTACCCTTCGTTGAGCTATGTTTTAGCAACGAAATACTTTACCTGCCAAAAGGTAAAAGTCCATATGTCAAGATTGTATCAATTGAATACACTAAGTTCAACAATTTATTTAACACGATGACAAGGCTAGCTTTAGTTTCTGGAAGCCAGCAGTCCCATAGCTTGGTAAGTGAGCAGTTATCTTCACCCACATTTTTATATATTTTATCTTTTAGTCAACCAAATCACACTTATATATTCTCGAACTTTCTCCCCATGGATGGTAGCCTTGGCCAATATAATTAAATCCATACCTTTCATAATATCCGATATGATCAGTACATAAATATAAATGAGAAAATCCTCCCAACTTTGCATCCTCCTTAGCCTTCTCTAATAGTAGTAAACCATAGGAATTTCCACGATGTTTTTCATCAATATATACTGCACACACCCATGGGTACAAATCCATTCTACTTATAAAATCATTTGTAATAAGGCCTGCACAACCTATAACTTCTTCTAAATCATCTAATAACAGATACCAGTGTGGTAGAGGATTTGGTGTAGTAATACTATTTGTGATACAATCTTCATATATAATCTTAGTATTTTCATTGGCCCACATTTTTTGAAAGTATTTTATTGCTATATCTTTAAATTCTGGATTTTCCCTTATAGAAATAATCCTCATTTATACCACCTCATAAATATAATATTACTCTATTACTTTTCTATTTCAATAACCATTCAGAATATGCTAACCCTCTGGTAAGATTTCAGACGAATCTATTTCGGTTCAGTGATTAAGATTGATAGGCTTATTACAACCGACTTTATAGACAGGTATTTACTCATTTTCAATAAAAATAAATTATCCAATTCAAACTCATCAGTCACGTTCTAAAAGCAAGCTATATTCTAATTGACAGTCATAAGGCTCTTTAGCAACTAACGATTCATTATATTCTATCGCTTCTACACAGCCCATCTTATTTTAAACATTCTATTAGATACTCATATTCTTCTAGACTCCACTGCTCAGTAAAGAGAATATCCTTTAATATCCATTTTTCATTTTCTTTGCGCCAACATTTTTTAACCTCTTGATAACGATTGAAGCTTGAAAATAATAATAATCCTATTTCATTTTTGGCTAATTCTCTATAGGTTATTGTCTCCAATGTTAGATCCTCCAATATAATATTTACACTACATATTTCTATCACGATACATCATCAGAGTAATTGAATTTAATATGATGGTGATGATGAGAAGAACTGCTGCTGCGAATGTCACAGTACCCATTGTATCCATAAGAGCAGACCAATCCGCAATTTTAACTAGATGATAGTTATAGAAAATCTGAAAGCATAGTGAAATAGCGCAAGTACTAATACTGATAATGGAAAGAGTGGCCCAATTCCTATGGTCATGTTTATTATATAGCATAATATTAACTATAGGAAGTATCCAGGCAACTAGGCCAAGCACAAAACTACCAAGATTAAGCAAACCAATCATAACATACCCCTCTCATAAAAATTCATATAGTATCCCCGACAAAATTATTACTTATCTTATAGCCTAATTAAAGTAAAGATGTTGAACTACATTGCCTTTTAGAATCAAAAAAGTAGCTGATGAATTCAACTACTTTGCTAGTTTTATATATGTTTTAATATCAAAAATTTTTCTTCATTTTGATGTAATTTATGTTTAATAAAGCTAACATCTTTACTGATTTCGCTTAAATATTTATTTGTAGATGTTCTAAATTCTGTTAAATCAGCAGTGTGGTCATATATAGCATCAAGCTTCTTTTCAATGCGTGTTTGACCAGATTCAATATTAGTAATTTTATCATCAAGCGAATTAAGCTTACCGATTATTTGTTTTGATAATTCTTCCATAGGAATACCTCCTATAAATTATTATACCTCAAAAGATGTTCTCAGAAAACAATACATGTAAAAATATTTTTAATAAATTGTAGGCATAAAGAAAAATTAATACGTAGAAATACTAAAATGACTATAAGGATAGCCAGAAGCCCAGAACATCCTTACAAGCCTCCGAATCACTCCTATCACGTTGTAAAGGGCTTTCTGGCCTGTATCTGTCTCTGTTTTTACCGATGGGTACATGGCATCTACAAATACAAAGGGGTAGCACCTTTTAAGGGCTCTATTACGAAATTCTTTGATAAGAGGAATGATTTTGTCGGTACGTTTTAACGCCTAAACTTACATGCAAAAAGCTAGTCCACAAGTTATCATACTAACCTGTGTTTGGTAACTCTTCAGTTATAGTTCATTGAAACCAAAACCATTTTGTATGAAATTGTCAAGGTTCATTTCTCCGTTCATTAATTAATAACGAGAAAATTTAATCTATTAACCTAAGACCACATGATGGACATTCTACCGCAATTAAAGAAACTTCTTTTCCGCATGCCGGGCAGTTATCTTTCTCAGAATCACTAAGTTGATCTATTGATAAATCAGAATCTACATAAGGTTTTAATACTTCTTTAATTTTAATTCCATTAACTTCTATTACTTCAATTTCTGATGTTTGAATCCAGTTAATCACGCCCTGATCATCGCATACAGCGCACATAGTTTCTCCTTCTTCTTCATGGGGAAGGAGTACACCTCCAAAAAAACTCGGTCTTGAGTCTTTAAAAAATGAGTATCCTGTACCAAGCAGTACGTAATATTTGCCAGAATCTTTATGTAAAACTATTATTGCCAAATCTTTTCCTCCTCTCCCATGAATACCTCCACAACCTCACATGACCTAGTTATAACGTATAACGGTCACGTGTTTGCGACGTCCCTGAAGCGAACCCACTTAACCTTTCCCCTTGGTGGACTGTGCTCCCGGTAAAGGGATGTAGCGAGCCCATCTTCAAGAGTATACTCCAGCGACCTACTTCATGCATATATTCTCGAGCCCTGGTGTGAAGCTATTGATATGTATAGTCACGCACCTCACAGAGCCAGAGTAGCCAATCTTAATATAAGTGCAAACCATTATGTTTAAATATATCGTCTCACATTATTCATGTAATCTCTGTATTCACTTCCAAACTTCTCTAAACACCATCTCTCTTCTGAAAGTATAATCCAATGAGCAGATATTTGAAAAATCACTAATACAATAAATAGGGTCCATGAATAAGTAATTATTGCGCAACCTAAGAAATAAATGAAATACCCAATATACATAGGATTGCGAGACACCTGGTACAAGCCTTTTAAATTAATTCCGCTTATTTTGGGCTTAGCGAAATTAACTATAGATATAATGTAAATAATGCTTCCTGCTATGAGTATAATCAAGCCAACATAAAACCACTTAGTTTGAACCCTTACCTTGAGAAAGAACAAGTTTAGTAGTGTAAGAACTGTTGTAATCTGATAAACTCCAAACGCTACTTTCTCTGCTCCTACTAATGGGGCAAAATAACTGGCACGCTTTAACGCTTCCTTGCTCAGAACACCTAATAGACCATATCTTATTAAGACAATTGGGATTGCTATCCAAAATGCATTCATAAAAACCCCCCTATACTAATGCTTATTTTCTAATTTGATTTAAGCGTTCTTTAAAGTATATTCTTTACAGGGACATAAAGCGCTAGTGCAGTAATTAATACTACAGCCCTTAATACATAAGAATATATTTCCCCTGTAATGTATATTTCTGTTGGACCATCTGCACCTCCTATTATACCAATATTTGAAGCTTCATTAGGACTGCTATTAACAGTTACAATAAATAACCAAATCACAACACAAAAATTTATCTTAATTATTCTTTTTATTCCATTTTATTCTTTTATATGATGCCAGTCAAATATTGTCTTCTTCAATACAACATAATCAGATTGTATGTTATACTTTAGCCCTTTACATAATGCATTGATCAATAAGGTAAAAAAGTTATATTAAGTACACATGAACCTAATTCAGCCTTGCTGGTTGTCAGGGGCCCAACAAAAAAACAAAAGCCGCATGTTCATGCGACCTCCATTATTTAAATTCAACCATAAAATAAGGTTAAAATGCTTCAAGATTAATCTCAGAGGGGTATTCCTTTCCTTCCATTAACATTGTACACCTCCACGAGATAGGCCACTGGATTATTGATTAGTAACACCATTAAGTAACCCCACAATCGTAGTTGTTGCCAAGGACTTCATTTTTTCCAGTTCCTCATCGGTAATGTTATGCTGAATGTAATCGTGGCAAAGCTGTTCAACGATACCATAGCTAATTCTGATTTTCTCAAGGAGGCAATTATTTGAAAAGCCTGCGGCCATGAGCTTCTCCCGTAGCCTTTCAAGTATTGTATTCTCAAACTGGCCGAAGAGGATCGGAATATCCCTTTCGAGAAGTGACAGCGCTAAAAACTCGTTGTGGGCATCCACATTCATCGTATGAGACGCAATGGACGCATCTATAAATTGGGGCGGTCAGTTTACAAGCTGGGGTAATGCATTAGGGTGGCAGCGCGAGATTGCACTGTGGAATATTGGCATTATCTCTGCAATTATAGTCGCTCTAGTTAAAAAGAATATAGAAGTAATGAAGGTGCTTACAATCCAATCGACAATACTATGTTGGGTACTAGGAATCAACCATCTGGTCTCGCTTCTGATGAATTTCTCAACGGCATATATGATACACATTCTGGGTATCTTTGAGGTCATGCTTTTGGGCGGCATTTGGGGGCTGATATTGCTGACTAAGTCTAAAGGAAAAAGTACTCTTTAACGGAGTACTTGGCCTTTCATGGGTAGCAATATGGTAAAGGGTTTCGTTAAAAATCCCTATTATTTTATGCGTTTCAAATTGTGGACCTTTGAATAATCTACAATCCATCTTTATAATACTATGAAGAATATGAGCCAACTCTACTATACATTATTCTTTATGAAGTCACTTATTTCATAATTTACATCATCAGGGTTATCTGCGTTAGAGAAGTGTGCTGCCCCCTTAATAATATGTAATGGATAACCTTCTTTTTTCGCCCATGCTTCAGAATATTGTCTTACTTTCCCTGTTCTGTCATATTGCCCAAGTAAGATAAGTACAGGAAAATTAAACTTAACATTTCTGTTTTCCTTAAGAAAGTTTCCATAAGCAATATCCATTTGTTCGACAATATCTGTTTTACTTAAGGGCTCAAGCATCTTAAGCATTAAATCATAAGCATATTGTGTTTTTGAAACAGATTTTGCCATACTCTTTCGCAGTATTTTGTCAGGAAGCCATTTAGCCATCGCTCCAGCTTGTTTAAGCCACCATTGGTCGGAGCGTGAATAGTAATCCAAACCGAAAGGAGTGGTATCCAAGGCGATGAATGCCAATACCCTATCAGGATATTGTATAGCAAATTCTTGACTTGGATAACCACCCATTGACATTCCAACTAATATAACCTTATCGATATTCTCGGTCTCAAGTATCTTTTTTAATTCTGCTGCAGCATTTTTATATGAAAAATTTCTATAGGGGCGAGATTCTCCATGCAAGGGAACGTCCCACGTTATGACAGTATACTCTTCCGAAAAGTAGTCGATTTGCTTTTCAAACATCATATGGTTTGCCGTTAAACCATGAGTAAAAACAATACATCTTGCGCTTTCATCATACTTTCTATTTATCCAATAGTGTACTATACCTCGTTCTGATTTTATAAATTTATGTTTCACGATTCATCCTCCTGAAAAATGCTTATAGTAGCCCTCAGTTTACATTACCATACAAGCACTCCACTAGACGTTACTCCCATGTAAATATGTTATATGATGCAGTTATTTACCTTCAAATTACCCTGAATAAATTATTGATTCTATCTCTGTCATAGTCTAAAATCCAAGAATTATATTTGATATATAGTTTTTCTAATGAAGCTTTATTATTAGATATTAAATCTAGTCCCCTGTCGTCATATAAATGATATATTATGTTCAAAATTCTCTGGGTTAATAAAAAAGACTGGAAAAACTTCATTTTCATTTGTCATCTCAGATTCAGAATCAAAACTTCGATGAGCATTAACAACTAATAATATATTATCCTCTTTGGAAAAAACCTCTTTAAATAATTGTAAGGAACGTGAATAAACACTTTCAATATATTGTTCATCATTGGAATCTACTTCTGAACATCCTATTTCAAATCTAATTCCAATCTCAGAGTTATAAAATAACGGCTTACAGAGTTTCAAATTAGGAAAATAATTTTCTAAATATTTATTAAGCTTTTCAATATTTTTCATAATGACCTCCATTATTACTGGGGTATAACTATTTCATATGCCAATTCCATATTCAACCTTTATGCTAATATGCTTTGTTCCCCTTGGGGGTGCTTGCATACAGTGAGAAGGTATGGTACCCTGACCGTTCTCCTAAAAGCGTGCTTCTGGCACCCTTGTGAAAACATATTGTTATCTAATCGTGCGATTAAACTTACTGCACCAATGGAGCAATGTGTTGACCATCCTACTCTTTGATAGGGGGATATAAGAATGTACATATGCTTGAGTGCTTTCTTTCCCATTACTACAATTATAAACTACACCAATGCCCGTTTCATTTCTCAGTATTTTCATTTTGTATTCTAAGATATGTGCATATTCAGCAATATACAATCCTGGAAATTCAATTGGTATGGTAATTTCAAGCAATAAATCTCCCACATAATTTCTCATTAGCTCAAAACCAAGATCACCATAGTACTTATTTGTAATGAGCCATCTGGGAAGTGGCTCTGTCATATAACGGTCTGAGTTTTGCCACCCCCTGTAGTGACTCTTACTTGTTACTCTACTATAACTTCCTCTGTTGAGGGCATATTATTCCATACATACCCGTCGGAACGGTAATACTTTCTTATAACAGAACCATCTGTTTTTGTATAGTCTATAACAAAAACCTGCCCTGTTTCTATCAGCATTGGATAATTGTTGTATGGTAATACATCCTGTGTTTTAGGTCTATCCACAAAGTCATCATATGCTTTTTCTAAACGCCAAAATTCCCTACATACATAATCTTCGAATCCTGCCAAGCTCTGTTCCCCGAAATACGATGCTTCATATTCTTTTCCATCAACTTGTATTGTATCTACTCTGTACGGTTCAATGTCCTTCGCCAAACTAGATAAATCTTCCGAACTGATGCTATCACCATAACGCTTCTTTAGTTGATTTGCCATAGAGGGAACAGAGTTAGTATGGTCCATCTCCTCTAACCCGATGTGCGCCGTACCATAAAAACCCATGATGCTTTCACCGCTTAGTTTGTCAAATTCGCGAATAAAGTTTTCTACCATCATGTTTTCGCGATACACATGGTCAGAGTTTCCGTAAAAATACTTACCCTGCTCTATCACTTCCTTCGTTATAAAATAGTTCTCGGAGTCCTCTAAGTTTTTACTTCGAAGATATTCCAAAAATCGCTCTCCTGTAGTACTATACTGGTGTCCGATATCTGTCCCGTAGAAGATCGTTTCTGGACACTGGTTTTTTATCTTTTTGAAAAATTCTTTATAACTAGGCTTGTGCATAGCAGTGCCAGTCCAATCATTATATAGTATATCGAGTATATCATCGCTATCTGATTGCATCCATATGTTCAAAAACTCTGCGGTATAGTACGGGAGTTCAACAAATAAATGTCTCATGCTTTGGTTATGGTAGTATTCATACCACAATTCAAATTCTTTATCTATAATTTTATCTATACCATGTACTTCCCCGTATAGGTAAATCTGTCCAGCGGATTGTGGTGGTTCTACGGATGTATCACTTTGCTTTATACTATTTGAACAAGCTGACAGCACCAATATCATAATCATTGCTATAGCAAACGTAAAAATATTTTTGCTTTTCATCACCTATCACCTCACTAAATATAAATTGATTTTCACTAACCTAATATCTTGTTAACATTATTTTTGGTCTATCATTATCCTCTAATATAGCTCTTGATATCCACGCATGATTAAATTCTTTAATTACTTCTACCAATTGCCGATTTTAAATGACTCATCTCTGCATAAACTTTTCATCAATTATGCTCACTTGACAATATCACTGGGTAAATATAAATTCCTCTGTAATACTTATCACCTTATCGTCTTTAACTTCAATAAAGAAGGGAACTTTCCCAGCCGGCGGCTCATCAGAATATGATATATTTAAATGCTGAATAAAATTTTCTTTACTTGTTGTTGTATAGAGTCTATCACCGTCTGGATTTTCTACAAAAAGAAGGTGATAATCAGTAAAGGTGTATGTTGTTTCATCAGTTAACTCATAAGCTGTTGTTTCTGTACTTGAATTATAGATATAATAGCCATTAGGCATATCCACATCTTTTAAATTAAGTTCAGCAATCCTATCTTTATCTTCTGTGGTAATCACTTCAACTTCATCTAAATATAATGTATTTCCTTCCAAGACAATATAACCCACTAATGATTCAGGTTTATATGCAGAAGTGCATGCAGAAAAAGTAAGCCCTAAAAATAAAATACTAATTACTAATAACCAAGGTTTCCCTTTATCCATGTTTAAATAAATTTGCGTTTTCATATCTCCTTACCTCCATATAAATTTGAATGTGTACCATCTGTAATAATGACATTTCCATAATAATGTACTATTCTCCGCACATTTTCCATTCCCCTCTAAGAATGGGGTATTTTTCCAATGATATAATTTATCAAAAAAACCGTATCAAGTCAATTGCTCAATACCGTCTACGGGTTTCACTGGTGGAGGCAAAGCGTGGTATGCAAAATCCACGATTATATTCGACACTCTTTGATCCCTTCCCCTTTATCAAAGATTCGCTTCCAGTGAAGGGATGTGGGCTGAATAAACCCGTAAAAAAAGTGCTTTTGGCACCTTTATACAAATGCATTGTTTTTCGATACCATACGACCAGTGACTCAGAAGGCGACAGGATCTTAACCTGTATACAATTAATATGATGTATTATTAAATTTATACTGTTAACTCTAATCTGTTTCCATCAGGGTCTAATATGCAACTTTCATAGTAACCATCTCCTGTATAACGTGGCTCACTGACCACCGTATAACCTGCATTCCTTAATTCATCTGTTAGGCTGTTAACCTTCTCAATGCTCCCCACTGAAATAGCCATATGCGTTAATCCGATATATTGCTTAACCGTATCATTTAAATTTAAAGGAATTGTTGACATCTGCATAAGTTCAAGCCTTGCACCTGAATTAAATTTAATGAAGTATGATTCAAAGGATTTCTTGGGATTTATATATTTTTCTCCAGCAATTCCACCAAAGTAATTTGTATAAAACCTCTTTAATCTTTCAATATTTCTGGTCCATATAGCAACATGCTCGATTCTCACGGTTAATACATCCTTTCTAATAAGTAGTTATTAATAGGTTCATTATCATGTAAATGTGAGTTAAGAAGCTCTAAAGGTTAAACAATCTGCAACAGGACTGAAGCCAAAGGAAATACCTCGTAGTAGAGCTTGCCTTCAATGAGAAGCGTATTATGTTTAAAATATTGAAATGCATTTCATTATACTCTCTAAATACCAGTAATAAATTCTACCCCAAAAGAGGAGTGCTCTTGTAATAGAAAATGTTTTCATTCTTTAAATCAAATATGACTGTCATTTGAAATGCTGTGAAGGGTTTTTTAGGTCTTGCCATATACTTCTTACTCTTCTAGTTCTCTTCTATAAAGGTTTCATTTATTCGTAATTTTGCCAGTATTTTATTCGGGTACCAGAAGCTAAACCATAGTAACATCAATGTTATCGGTGTTCCAAGTGTCCAATTAACCCCATATAGTATTTCAAATGATAAAGTGCCTAATCCAATAAGATTCGTTACTGTTTTAAGTAAAAATAATACGAACCATATACCCGATATTTTTCTGTATACAGGCTTTAACAATTCAAAAGTTCCTTCATTTGAAATCATTGACCGAGCTATAATAGAGATTAAATCCTTATTAATAAGAATTGAAATTCCAAATGCTAAACTATAAATACTATTGCTAATGATTGGATAAACAAAATACATATTTTCATTTTCTGCTATTAAACTAATTGCAGTTTGTATAATTAGCCCTACAAACCCTAATTTATTGATTGAACTTAAGCTTTTCCTAGTAATATATTTATGTATAAACAATACTATTCCGATTCCAAACCCTGTAATAACAGCAATTTTAAAAGTGTAATTCCTGTACACTAAAATAAAAATTATTGCTGGTATACAACTAATAAATATATCATTATACTTAGACTTCAAAAATCTTCCCCCATTTCTTTCATATATTGTTGATCATTCAGAGAAGTCATCGTGTTTAGGATACCTTCTATCGGAATCCTCTTGACTTTGCCCCCTGGCGGTACTCGCACCCAGTAAGAAGTGTGTAACGTGACCAGCGCCCTTGCGAAAACACCCTGTTATATGCATCACACTTATAATATCGTGCAGGAAATATTACAACAAGTTTTTTACTCCCACCAGAATGAAAAAGCAACCTGTTGCAAAGCTCAACACCCCAGGATGATTTTATAGTTATATTAGAACTATTAATCAATGGAATCACCCCCTGATTATTTCAATTTGTCTTACTATTATTAAGAATCACTTTCCATGAAAACGAATTGCGTATAACATTCCGCCACACAAAACGTCCACGAATCTTAGTGGCGACCGCTGACTTAGGTTCTTGGGATAGGGGCAAGCCTGCTCCGTGAACAAAATGGATTGATGCTGGATACAAGGCAACATTAGTTCTTTCAATTATACTACTTAATAAGTCCATCTATTACTACAATTAAATAGCCTTAAGCATTACAGATAGCTCAAAGTATAAACAGACTATTCTTCAGATATTATAATAACAGAGTTTGTGATGAAGAAATAAAGGAATATATGCTACAAATTATTGAAACTGAAGGAGATTCCTATGGATATTAAGACAACAATAACTCTAAGGAGAAAATACTTTATTATTCTCCACACTTTTTCCATTCCCCTCTAAGAATCGAGAATTTTTTCCAATATGTATTTAATAAAAACGACCGTATCAAGTCAATTGACTCAATACGGTCGTTTTGAAATAAAATCGAAATAAATACCATTGTGACCTTTGATGGTGGAGGCGAGGGGAGTCGAACCCCTGTCCGAAGGCCCTTCACACTAAGCTTCTCCGAGCGCAGTTGCTATTTTAGATCTCGTCTCCTCTGGCGTCTAACAACAAACTCCAGATTCAACCAGCCTCAATCATACAACTTAAGGTCAAGGCACCCCTTAAGACGTTCCCTGCATAGTTGACGTTTCTATCCCAACGGCAGGAGGCTGGGTAGAAACGAGCAGCTATATTAAGCTGCTAAAGCGTAATTATCGTTTGCGTTTATATTTAGTGCTCAGTTTTTGACATGCTACCAAGCAAAACACGGCTCGCTACCTAATGCTCTAAACCCCCGTCGAAACCTGTACGCCCCCGGGAATTTTTTACTACATTACCTTCTGTCTGGCCCTTAGCTCCTTGTCAATTCTTCGTTGGGCATCCTTTTTGGCAATGTCTTGTCGCTTATCGTAATTCTTTTTACCAATGGCTACTCCAAGCTGTACTTTAATTAGACCCCGTTTCAGGTAGATACTCAATGGAACCAGGGTATAACCCTTTTGCTGAACATAGCCAATCAGCTTTCTTATTTCAGCCTTGTGAAGTAAAAGCTTCCTTGGTCGAAGGGGATCAACGTTAAAAATGTTTCCCTTCTCATAGGGGCTTATATGGGTATTATACAGAAAAACCTCACTATTTTCAACTCTTGCATAGCCGTCCTTGATGTTAATTCTCCCCATACGAATAGACTTAACCTCGGTACCTTTTAATTCGATACCAGCCTCAAAGGATTCTTCAATAAAGTAGTCATGTCTGGCTTTTTTGTTATTGGCTATAGTTTTAATAGGTTGATCAGCCATATCCCCCACCCCCTTACATTATATTTTAAGCGACTCTTGCTATAATACCACACTTTTTGAGATTCGTCAACATGATAAAACTGTCAAGACATTGAAATTTAAATGAAAAATCCAACAATATATACAATTTGAAGAAAAAGAGGGAATTAATTTCCCTCATCCTCTTCTAAAGTAAAATCAATCTCCCTTTGGAGCACATCTACCCTTGAAATTCTAATTTTTACAGCATCACCAATTCTAAAAACCCTTCTCCTGCGTTCCCCTGTTAGAGTATGGTTTTCACTGTCAAAGATATAGTAATCATCCTCCAGCGAGCTGACACGAATTAAGCCTTCAACGGTGTTATCAAGCTCAACGAACATACCGAAGGAAACAATACCGGAAATAACACCTTCAAAAACCTCTCCAACCTTTTCCAGCATATATTCGGCCTTCTTCAGATCAACGGTTTCCCGTTCAGCTTCATCGGCATTCCTTTCTTTAATGGAGGATTGTTCCCCGATGTAGCCCACTAAGCCCTTTGCCTTTTGAAGCCATCTGCTTTCGGCACCACCCTGTAGAAAAGCCTTTATAATTCGATGAATAGCCAGATCAGGGTATCTTCTAATGGGGGAAGTAAAGTGACAATAGTATTCTGCTGCCAGGCCGAAATGCCCCAGATTATCGGCCGCATACCTGGCCTTTTTCAATGATCTTAGCATTAAGGTGTTAATGACAACCTCTTCCTTCTTACCTTCAATCTGCTTAAGCAGGTCTTGCAGGAGCTTTGGATGTGTTTCTCCGTTACTGCCTTTTAAATGATAGCCAAAGTTATGAATAAATCTGTTAAACTCCTCTATTTTTTCAGGGTTAGGGTCTTCATGAACCCGATAAACAAAGGGAAGATTCAACCAATAAAAGTATTCGGCTACGGTTTCGTTACAAACCAGCATAAACTCTTCAATCATACGATTAGCAATTCTTCGTTCATACTTTTTAATCTCTACGGGTCTCCCCTTTTCATCCAATACTACCTTGGCCTCGGGAAAATCAAAATCAATGGCCCCACGGTCTTCTCTTCGCCTTCTCAGAATATGACAAAGCTCCTCCATTAACTTGAAATCCTCCACTAAGTCCTTGTATTTCTCCTTCAGGGCAGGATCATCCTTTTCCAATATATCAGAAACATCTTCATAGATCATACGCTCATTGGTTTTAATGACACTTTCGACCACCTGGTGATCATGAACCTTTCCCTTCTGATCAATATTCATAAACACAGAAAGGGCCAGTCGATTTACCTTTGGATTTAAGCTGCAAACGCCATTGGAAAGCTTCTTGGGAAGCATGGGAATTACTCGATCCACCAAATATACGCTGGTGGCCCGTTCCAGAGCTTCTTTATCCAAGGCGGTCTCTTCCCTTACATAATGGCTGACATCGGCAATGTGTACACCCAGACGATAATGCCCGCTAGGTAGTTTTTCAATTGAAACGGCGTCATCTAAATCCTTGGCATCGGCTCCGTCGATGGTGACCATTCTCAGATCCCTTAGATCCGTCCTTCGGTCGATTTCCTCCTGGGGTATTTCGTCAGGTATGGCCTTCGCCTCTTGTTCCACCTCTTGAGGAAATTCAGGATCTAAATTAAATTTTCTCATGATGGCCGCAATATTGGTGCTATTATCATTCTTATGGCCTAGCACTTCAATAATGGAGCCCTCTGGATTTCGCCGGGCCTCTGGCCATCGGGTAATCTTACAGACCACCTTATGACCATCCTTAACCTTTTTACTTTCTCCCTTTGGAATATAAATATCAACACTGATTCTTTTATCATCAGGAATGACAAAACCAAAGTTGCGGCTGTCTTCATAGGTTCCAACAACTTCATTATTGGCCCGATAAAGGATTCGGATAATTTCGCCCTCAGCCTTTTTCGTTTTTTGATTAACATGATTAATCCGGGCTACTACCCTGTCATTATGCATGGCCCCCTGCATTAGATTGGCCGGAATAAATACATCCTCTTCCTCTTCATTATCTGAAATGATGAAACCGAAGCCCTTGGCATTTCCCTGCAGCCTTCCTACAATCAGTCCCATTCTTTCTGGAAGCCCATATCTTTTTTTACGGGTTTTGATAATCAACCCTTCTTGCTCCATTTCTTCCAACAGCTTTGAGAATAGTTTATACTCACTTTTATCCAGTTCCAAGGCCCTTGCCAGTTCCTCCTCAAGCATTGGATTATAGGCTGATTCCCTCATAAACTCAACTATTTTCTCTTTTATCGTCAACGATATCCCTCCTCTTTTGAAGTATTTTTCTTTTATGTAGCATTGTATCTTTCTTTATTTTTACCCTTTTCCCGGGGAATAAACGGAATTTATTGATTGATTAGGGCTATGGCAAAAAAATGTGTTAGTTTATTTAGGCCGTACAGTAAGGGAACCCCTATATAAAACTTTCTTTTACTGGTTTTGTGCTTAAATATCACCATGGCCATCAATATACCCACGGCTCCACCAAGGGCTGCTAAAGCCATAAAGGTTGCTTCGGGTATCCTTTGCTGCTGTCTTTTAGCCCTTAGCTTGTCAAAGCCCATCATTAGAAAAGCTACAACACTTAATACAAAAATAGCAATTCCATAAAGTATGGCTCCCCAGTTATATTGACTGCTGATACTGCCGACAAGATCTATTTGCATAGATCCTCCCCCCTTCTATAAAAGAGCCCTTAATCCTTTAATGATTAAGGGCTCTTATTACCTATTTATTATTCAAAGAATTTAAGCAGTAATCCGCCATAAGAAAGGAATAGTGGAGCAAAAACCACAGCTACAATGGTCATTAGCTTAATTAAGATATTAATTGAAGGACCTGAGGTGTCTTTAAAGGGGTCACCCACAGTGTCTCCCACAACAGCTGCTTTATGGGGCTCACTGCCCTTTCCTCCATGGTTTCCTTCTTCAATATATTTTTTAGCATTATCCCATGCACCACCGGCATTTGCCATCATAATAGCCATTAATACACCAGAAACCAGCGCTCCAGCCAATAATCCCCCTACAGCCTCTGGGCCAAGGAATACACCAGTTAAGATAGGTGCAATAACAGCCAACAGACCAGGTATGATCATTTCCTTTAAGGCTGCGGCAGTACTAATGTCAACACAGGTTGCATACTCTGGTTTTACTTTTCCTTCCATAATGCCTGGAATTTCTCTAAATTGTCTTCTAACCTCCTCAATCATTTGGAAGGCTGCTTTACCAACGGCCTCCATGGTTAAGGCAGAGAATAAAAAGGGTAGCATACCTCCAATTAACATACCAGCAATAACTGTAGGTCGGGTAATGTCAATTGAGCTTAATTTTACTGCTTCAGTATAGGTTGCAAATAACGCCAGGGCTGTTAGAGCCGCTGAACCAATAGCAAACCCTTTACCCATGGCTGCGGTTGTATTTCCAACTGCATCCAGCTTGTCAGTAATTTTTCTTACATCCTTAGGCAGCTCACACATTTCAGCAATTCCACCGGCATTATCGGCAATGGGGCCATAGGCGTCTACTGCAACGGTCATACCGGCAGTGGCAAGCATTCCCACGGCAGCCAAGGCAATACCATAGAGCCCTGCTACACTAAAGGAAATTAGAATACCAACTGCAATCAATAAAATGGGCCAAGCGGTTGAAACCATTCCTACGGCTAAACCACTGATAATTGTGGTTGCAGGGCCGGTTTCAGATTGTTTGGCAATCTTTTTAACATGTTTAAAATCACCGGAGGTGTATATTTCCGTTAATTGACCAATAATAATTCCCACGATGAGACCCGTTACAACTGCTAAAAATCCTTTTAAGTCTTCGAGTAGGTACGTACTCAAGAAGTAGGCGGCAATAATCGTAATGATACCGCTTACATATGTACCGGATTTTAGAGACTTTTGCGGGTCTTTATTTTCATCACCCTTCACAAAGTAGGTACCAATAATTGAAGCTAAAATTCCTACAGCCGCCAAGGTTAATGGAAAAATCGCTCCGTTGACACCATAGGCAATTAAGCCTAAGGTAAGGGCAGAAATGATTGATCCCACATAGGATTCAAATAAGTCAGCGCCCATACCAGCAACGTCACCAACGTTATCACCTACATTATCGGCGATTACGGCAGGGTTTCTTGGATCATCCTCTGGAATACCCGCCTCTACTTTACCTACCAGGTCAGCCCCAACGTCTGCGGCTTTGGTATAGATCCCTCCGCCAACACGTCCAAACAGAGCAATAGAAGAAGCACCCAGGGCAAAGCCTGTAATGTATCTGGCAGCTTCTGCAGCTTCAGTCATGTTTGAAAGAATTAAATATAAACCACCAACACCAAGAAGGCCAAGGCCTACAACGGACATCCCCATGACGGCGCCTCCTGAGAAGGCAACGAAAAGTGCCTTGCTCATACCGCCTTCCTTAGCTCCATTAGCCGTTCTTACATTGGCCCTGGTTGCCACCTGCATACCAAAGAAACCGGCTAAACCAGAGAATAGTGCTCCTACTAAAAAACAAATTGCAGTGATTAAGTCTATTCCAAAGGACAATACGATAAATAGTATAGCGGTAAATATAATTAAATACCTGTATTCCCTGGTTAAAAAGGCCATGGCACCTTCGTGAATATAGGAAGAAATTTCCTTCATTCGCTCAGTGCCCACTTCTACTTTATTGATTTTAGCTGATAGAAAGTACGCAAAAATAAGCGCAACAATACCAACAGCCGGCGCTAAAACAATTAAGTTCATTTACTTTAATCCTCCTCTGTCTATTCAGTTTTATTGGATCATAACCAGCGCTAAGGCAATCACAATGAATAGGACTGCTGAAATCGTTGTTAGCTTACTTAGTAAACCTTCATAGCCTTTTCCTTGTTTTCCCCATAATTGCTGCGCACCACCTGCTATTGAACCGGAAAGGCCTGCACTCTTACCAGATTGAAGCATAATAGTCGCAATCAACAATAAGCTAGTTATTACCATACATATCATTAGAAATATCCTCATTTAAATTTACACCTCCTGTGCGTATGATTAACATACATATTTTAACACAGCCACCCTATAAAATCAACCAATTAAATACGATTCCTGATGCAGATGGCATTGTCTTCAATTAGCTTCGCAATTCAAAACACACTAAAGTGTACAAAATGATAATAAGGGTAATTAAATTACCCTTATTACTGATTATTATCATGCTCAGACCTTTTTATACTTGTTATACTCGACCCAAATTTCAAACCTTTAATGATTATTTAAGATTATAAAATACGCTTGTTCCTTTATATTGAGCAGTTTCACCCAATAAATCTTCGATTCTTAAAAGCTGATTATACTTTGCCACACGGTCAGTTCTGGCAGGTGCTCCAGTTTTAATTTGTCCTGCATTAACCGCAACAGCTACATCGGCAATAGTGGCATCTTCTGTTTCACCCGAACGGTGAGAAATAACAGTTGTAAACCCTGCTCTCTTGGCCATTTCAATAGCATCTAAGGTTTCGGTAATGGTTCCGATTTGATTTAGTTTAATCAAAATCGCATTTCCTGTGCTGTTCTTAATACCCTTTTCCAATCTGCTAGTATTGGTAACAAACAGGTCATCTCCAACAATTTGAAGTCTATTGCCTAATCTTTCCGTCATCAGCTTCCATCCATCCCAATCCTCTTCACTTAAACCGTCTTCAATTGAGATAATTGGATATTTATTCACTAGATTTTCATAGAAATCTACCATTTCAGCAGAAGTCTTTGTAATTCCTTCACCCGACAGATTATAAACCTTTTTCTCTTCATCATATAGCTCTGTGGCGGCAACGTCTAAGGCTAATTTCACATCAACGCCGGGCTTGTAACCGGCCTTTTCAATTGCCTCAATGATTACTTGAAGGGCTTCTTCATTGGAGGAAAGATTTGGTGCAAAGCCTCCTTCATCACCTACACCTGTAGCCAGTCCCTTACCCTTTAATACTGCCTTCAGATTATGATAGATTTCTACACCCATTCTTAAGCCCTCTTTATAGGAAGGCGCACCTACAGGCATAATCATAAACTCTTGAATATCTACGTTGTTGTCGGCATGGGCTCCACCATTTAAGATATTCATCATTGGAACGGGCAGTTCCTTGGCATTTACCCCGCCTAGATATTGGAACAGCGGTAATTCTAAAGCCTGTGCTGCCGCCTTAGCAACAGCCATTGAAACACCAAGAATGGCATTGGCACCCAATTTACCTTTATTAGGAGTTCCATCCAGGGCAATCATGGCCTTATCAATTCCAACCTGATCTGTGGCGTCGTAGCCAACAATGGCAGGAGCAATAATTTCATTCACATTTTTAACAGCCTGGGCTACACCTTTTCCCAGATATCGGCCTTTATCGCCATCTCTTAATTCAACGGCTTCAAATGCTCCAGTGGAGGCTCCTGAAGGAACAATGGCACTGGCCATAACGCCTCCTTCTAAATAGACCTCTACCTCTACTGTGGGATTTCCTCTTGAATCTAAGACTTCTCTGGCATAGATTTCGCTAATTACTGTCATACTTTTTCTCTCCTCTCGACATCAATGGTATTTATGTTATTTTAATATTAGGCTTCTTCCTGTCATTTCAGCAGGTTTTTCTAACCCAAGCAATTCCAGTAAAGTGGGGGCTATATCGCATAGCTTGCCATCCCTGGCCAGCCCGACATTTCCAGCACCAATTAAAACCAATGGTACCGGATTGGTTGTATGGGAAGTAATGGGATTGCCTGTGGTTTCATCAATTAAATCCTCAGAATTACCATGGTCTGAGGTAACAATGGCGCAGCCACCCTTTTCAACGATTTTATCAACGACTTTTCCTAAGCATTCATCAACTGTTTCAAGGGCCTTTACAACGGCTTCAAAGACCCCTGTGTGACCAACCATATCAGGATTAGCATAATTGACAACAATTAAATCATAATTATCCTGATCTATTCCCCTTAGAAGGTCCTCTGTAACCGCCGCGGCACTCATTTCAGGCTTTAGATCATAGGTAGCCACCTTAGGAGAAGGAATCAGCCTTCTATCTTCATTTTCGTAAGGAGTCTCAACACCCCCGTTGAAGAAATAGGTCACATGGGCATATTTTTCAGTTTCAGCAATTCTAAATTGCTTTAAGCCCTTTTTGCTGACATATTCCCCCAGGGTGTTATTCAGACTTTGAGGCTCATAGGCGACCTTTACATTTGGAATAGTGGCATCATATTGGGTCATGGTAACATAGTACAACGGAAAATGTCCCTTTTCCCTGGGAAAGCCGTCAAAGCTTTCATCCATCAGACTGCGGGTTAGTTGTCTTGCCCTGTCGGGTCTGAAATTAAAGAAGATAACTGAGTCTCCTGCATTCATTTCATGGCCCTTGCCCTTTTCTGCGATGACGCTAGGACTGACGAATTCATCAACCTCACCCTGCTGATAGGCTTCTTCTACCGCCTGAATAGGGCTTTCCATCATTCTTCCCTTTCCAAATACGATGGCATCATAGGCCAGCTTAACCCGTTCCCATCTTTGGTCTCGATCCATGGCATAATAGCGACCACCGATGGAAGCAATTTTCCCCACGCCAATTTCGGCTATTTTTTCTTCAAGCTCAGTAATATACTGCTTAGCACTTTGGGGCGGCGTGTCACGGCCATCTAAGAAGCAATGAATTAAGACATCCTTTAGGCCTTCCTTCTTTGCCAGATTCAAAAGTCCATACAAATGATTAATATGGCTGTGAACCCCGCCATCAGACACCAAGCCCATTAGATGCAACTGTTTTCCATTGGTCTTGGCATGATCAACAGCACCTTGCAATACTGGATTTTTTTCAAATTTACCCAGCTCGATTTCCCTTGAAATTCTGGTGAGCTCTTGATATACGATTCTTCCTGCTCCAATATTCAAATGTCCAACCTCTGAGTTACCCATTTGTCCCTGGGGCAGGCCTACCTCCAAGCCGCTGGCCATTATTTCAGTCTTTGGGTATTCATTGCTAATTCGCTTAAAGTTAGACAGATTGGCCGCCTTCACTGCATTTCCAACGGTTTTGTTTCCAATTCCAAACCCATCTAAAATAATTAGTGCAACAGGCTTTTTCATATTCATCTTCCTTTCTAGAAGTGAACAATTCCTAAAAATCCTTCTGCATCAAGGCTTGCTCCCCCTACCAGGGCGCCGTCAATATCGGCTTCGTTCATAATTTCAGAAGCATTGGAAGCCTTAACACTTCCGCCATATTGAATTCGTACGATTTCAGAAATTGTATCGTTAAATTGTGCTTGGATCACTTCTCTAATATAGGCAATTACAGCATTAGCCTCTTCCGCTGTGGCAGTCTTTCCTGTACCGATGGCCCAGATGGGTTCATAGGCAATGACTACCCTTTCTAAATCCCTTTCCTTTAAGCCCTTTAAGGCAGCCAGGGTCTGCCGCTTCACTACATCAAAGGTCTGATTGGCTTCCCTTTCCGCTAAGCTCTCTCCAACACATAAAATTGGTTTTAGATCCGCTTCAAGGGCCTTCAGTACCTTCTTATTAACAATTTCGTCTGTTTCATTGAAGTATTGCCTTCTTTCGGAGTGGCCTAAAATTACATATTCTACGCCAATCTCCTTAAGCATGTCGGCAGAAATTTCTCCGGTGTAGGCTCCGGATGATTCCCAATGCATATTTTGGGCTCCTAATTTCAGCCTTGAACCCTCCAATGCTTTTTTAACTTCCGCCAAGGCTGTAAAGGGACAGCATACAACCACTTCAACATCTGTTTCATTAACGCCCTTTTTTATTTCATTAACCAGTGTTACTGCTTCACTAATGGTTTTATGCATTTTCCAGTTTCCAGCTATAATTGGTCTGCGCATGATATTCTCCTTTCAGAGCTACTTGTTTTCAAGTACGTCGATTCCTGGTAGTAACTTACCTTCTAAAAATTCCAGGGAAGCGCCACCACCAGTGGAAATATGAGACATCTGATCAGCAAAGCCTAATTGTTCAACGGCTGCTGCACTGTCTCCACCGCCAATTATTGTTGTTCCTTTGCTTTCAGTTAAGGCTCTGGCAATTTCCTTGGTTCCTACAGCGAAGGCTGGCATTTCAAACACACCCATTGGTCCATTCCAAATGACTGTTTTTGCCTCTTTTACTTTCTCTCCATAGAGGGCAACTGTCTTGGGCCCAATATCTACACCCAGCCAATCGGCAGGTATTTCTTCGTTTGTAACGGTTTTATGCTCGGCATCGGCAGCAAATTCCTTTGCCACCACTGAGTCTACGGGTAAGAGCAGCTCAACACCCTTTTCCTTGGCCTTTTCAATCAGGTTTAGGGCTAAATCCATCTTGTCTGCCTCTAACAAGGACTTACCAATTTCGTAGCCTTGGGCCTTTAAAAAGGTATAGGCCATTCCGCCACCGATTAATAATACATCTACCTTTTCAATCAGATTTTCGATTACGCCAATCTTATCGGAAACCTTTGCTCCACCTAAAATTGCCACAAAGGGTCTTTCTGCATTTTCAACAGCCTTACCCATGAAATTAAGCTCTTTTTCAATCAAGAAGCCCATACCAGAGGGTAAAAAGGCCGCTACACCAGCAGTTGAGCTATGGGCCCTATGGGAAGTACCAAAGGCATCATTGATATAGATTTCTCCCAGATTAGCCAGCTCCTTTGAAAAGGCCTCATCATTCTTTTCTTCTTCCTTACGGTATCTAACATTTTGCAGCAGCATTACCTTGCCTCCAGCAAGATTCTTTGCTGTTTGAAGGGTCTTTTCACCTACAACAATATCATCATCCGCAAATACGACTTCCTGTTCCAGCAGAGCTGAAAGACGCTTTGCCACAGGCTCCAGGGAATACTTAGGATTCGCTTCTCCCTTTGGTCTGCCGAAATGAGACATTAAGATAACGGCAGCACCCTGCTCAATTAAATATGTAATGGTAGGCAACGCTCCTTTAATTCTCCTGTCATCGGTAATATTCCCTTCTTTATCCATCGGAACATTAAAGTCACATCTGACCAATACCCGCTTACCCTTTACATCAAAATCACGAACCGTTTTTTTATCAAGCATTGACAAGTTAAACCCTCCCTCGCTCTTTAAAGGCATGTTTTACATAAATACCTTTTGATTAGAACAACAATCTATTTGATTTTACCATATTTTTGTTTAACCAGAAATGTTTAAAAAGTTCAGTTCCATAGGCTCCCTACAAAACCGAACTTTTTAACATCCTGGGAGCTTTTGCCCGGATTTACATTAAAGCAATGGATTTATTCTACAGTCCTTTAGAAACAACAAAGGATACTAAGTCAACTACCCTTACTGAATAACCCCACTCATTGTCATACCATGCAATAATTTTAACCATATTGTCACCCATTACTGCTGTAGATAGGCCATCGATGATTGAGGAATGGGGATCTTGCTTGAAGTCCATAGATACTAAAGGCTCATCTGAGAAGTGTAAAATTCCCTTTAATTCACCCTCGGCCGCTGCCTTCAGGGCTGCATTAACCTCTTCCTTAGTCGTATTTTTTTCTGTTTCTACCACAAGGTCTACCACTGAAACAGTTGGAGTAGGAACTCTCATGGCCATTCCGCTGAGCTTACCCTTTAATTGTGGCAATACAAGGGAAACTGCCTCTGCTGCCCCTGTTGTAGTAGGAATAATTGATTGTGATGCAGCTCTGGCTCTTCTTAAATCATCATGGGGAAGATCTAAAATTCTTTGGTCATTGGTGAAGGCATGGATTGTTGTCATTAACCCCTTCTTAATACCAAATTTTTCGTCAATTACCTTGGCAAAGGGAGCCAGGCAGTTGGTTGTACAGGAAGCATTAGAAAGTACATGATGGTTTTGAGGATCATATTGATCTTCATTTACTCCCATAACAATTGTTAAATCTTCTTTTTTGGCTGGGGCACTGATAATAACCTTTTTTGCACCGGCATTGATGTGCTTCATGGCTTTATCTTTGCTTCTGAAAATTCCTGTTGATTCAATAACAATGTCAACACCTAGTTCCTTCCAAGGAAGATTTTCAGGGTCTCTTTCAGCAAAAATTTTGATTTCCTTGCCGTTTACAATGATGGCGTTTTCCTTTGCCTCTACTTCACCTGCAAAGCGGCCATATAAGCTGTCATATCTAAGTAAATGGGCCAAGGTCTTTGGATCAGTTAAATCATTGATTGCAACAATTTCCCAATCCCTTTCCTTTTCTACAGCCACTTTAAATGCATTTCTACCAATTCTACCAAAACCATTAATTGCAACTTTTACACTCATACAATTCCCTCCTGTTTAATAATAAATCATTTATTTTTTATAAAAAAATTAATTGCTCTTTAATATTTCCCTGGCGGCTCCTTCATCGGTAACCAAGATCATGTCCTGTTTAAGGCGACTGATGGCAACAATGGCCTCTGCCTTATGGGGGCCTCCTGCCACGCCGATGGTAACGGGAACTCTTTGAAAGTCCTCAAAGCTAATGCCAATGGTTTTCATTTCATAAATAATTTTACCCTCTTTATTGAAATAATAACCAAAGGCCTCGGCCACAGCCCCTCGATCCGTTAAGAGCTTCACCACTTCGTCAGACAATTCTCTTCTTCGAGCCATTTCATCGGCTCTACCAATTCCGAATATAACTAGATTAACCTTTTTTAAAATTTCCTTGATGCGTTTAATTTCGGGATCTTGTAAAATACTCTCCAGGGCTTCCTGACTTAAGGTGTCGGAGGCATGAAGCAAATGATAATTTCCCTTCAGCTTTGATGCCATGGTGGCAGCAATGGAATTGGCCTGGCTTTCAACCTTTTTACCCAGTCCACCCCGGGCAGGAACCACTAAAATATTCTTTTCCTTACCCTGCTGGGACAAATGCTTGACCACCGCGGCCATTGTTGTCCCACCTGTTACACCAATAGTACTATTTTCCTCAATAAAATCTTCTAATATTCGAGAAGTTCTATTGGAAATATCATTTAAAACATATTCATCAGCTTCTAAATTTCCTGGTACCACATAAACTTCTTTAATCTGTAGTCGCTTTTTTAATGCCTCCTGTAAATCATTTATTCCCCTTAGATCAAAAATAAATTCCTTCAGCTGATCAATAATTTTTTCACCTTGGCTGGTAATCATCATGCCCGCTGCATTAACGTCGATTAACCCTTGCTTTTTTAAAAACTCTACTTCACTTCTAACAATTCTTTCACCTATTTGAAGGCGATTTGCCAGGGCCCTTCTGCCAATTGGCTCGAGCATTCCGATATTTCGTAGTATTTCATAGCGTTCTTCCAGCATTGTAAAAGCTTCGGGAATAATTTTCTTTTGAACCTGAATAATCTCATTCATCCCTACTCCACTCCTCGTGGGGACTTTTTTTGTCCCGCATATGCAAAATATGTCCCTGTTAGAACAAAAAAATATGTACTTCTTTAAATTCATTATATAATAGATTTTTCTTGGAAGCAAGCAGCTTTGGGAAAAAATTCTTTAATCATTTTATTAAACGGGTCAAATTATGTCGTTTAATATAGTAGATAACCCCCCTGACAATATCGACCAGGAGGGTTCATATATATGGCTAGTTATAAATAATTAAAATGATTACAATGGCTTAAAATCTCTTTCTTTTTGATGAAGCCGGGATTTGTAAATCGTCCCGGTATTTTGCAACGGTTCTGCGAGAAATGGTCATTCCCTTTTTCGATAATATTTCACCAATTTTACTGTCGCTCAGGGGCTTTTTAGGGTTCTCCGCCTCGATGATTTCCTTAATAAAGCTCTTTACACTTTCGGCAGAAATCCCTTCGCCATCTTCACCTTCTATGCCGCTGGTAAAAAAGTATTTTAATTCAAAGGTTCCTACAGGAGTTTCCATATATTTTCCATTTGTAGCTCGACTAACGGTGGATTCATGAACCTCTATCTCATCTGCAATTTCCTTTAATGTCATGGGCTTTAAATATTTTTTCCCTGCATCAAAGAAGTCCCGTTGCTTTTCAAGTATTTTTTCCACGACCTTATAAATCGTTTGCCGGCGCTGTTCAATGCTTTTAATTAACCAGGTGGCAGCATTAAGCTTATCGTTAATGTACTTGACAGTTTCAGAATCGCCCTTATTTGCCAGTATTCTTCGATAATCCTCCCGAATCATTAATCTTGGCCCATAGTGCTCGTTAATAATGATTACGTATTCATTGCCAATCTTTTTCACCACTACATCGGGTACAATATAACTGTGATTGGCTGTAGAAAACTTTCTTCCCGGTTTGGGCTCAAGGGTTCGTATAAAGTCACATATTTTTTGAACTTCTTCCACAGGTATCCCAAGCTTTTTTGCTACCATGGGATATTTATTTTGGGCAATTTCTTCCAGATACTCCTCAACAATGCGACGGGTATATCGACAATGAACGCCCAGCTGTTCAATTTGAATCATAAGACATTCCCTAAGATTTCGTGCCCCCACCCCGGGTGGATCAAGGGATTGCACCAAACTCAGGACTCCCTCGACAATACTCATCTTAGTATTGAATTCTGTTGCAATCTCTGCTAACGGTATATTTAAATAACCGTTTTCATCCAAGCTATAGATAATGTATTCCCCAATATCTTTAAAAATTTTACTATTAGGGAGAATCAGCTGAAATTGAGACATCAGGTAATCCTGTAACGATAGCCTGGCCGATACAAAGCTCTCATAGGTGAAATCGTTTTCAGTTGAGCCTTGATAGCTATTGAAATCATCTCGAGTATTTCGATAGTCCTCTGAATACTCCTTCCAGTCAATTTCCTTTAACCGATTGTCTTCGGTTTGCCTTTCTTCGTCGCCTTCGCTGCCCTCACTGAATTCCAAGAATGGATTCGTCTCCATTTGTGCTTGTATAAATTGATCCAGCTCCAGTGAGTTTAGCTGTAAAATCTTGATCGCCTGTTGTAATTGCGGTGTCATGATTAATTTCTGAGATTGCTCCAATTGAAGATTATAGCCCATTCTCATTAATATCACCCTTACTTTTGGAATTTCTTAAGGCTATTATATCATTTCGAGAAAAAATAATAAAGTATTTATGTAAAAATTGACGATTCTGGCATAAAAATTGCATTGTTAAAAATTTCCTAATCATTTCCTTCAGCTTGTCTACTATCATTTTATTTTAGCCAGCTATTTTTAGACCAATAAAAAAGAAAGCCCTACCACCAGGTAAGGACCTTCAAAATAAGAGTTTTTCTATTCGTGGAATGTAGCTTCAATGTATTTTTCCGCCTGTACAGCAGCTATTGCCCCATCAGAGACGGCTGTTACCACCTGTCTTAGGGATTTCACACGGCAATCCCCCGCTGCAAAAATTCCTGGGACATTGGTTCTCATATCAGAGTCGGTTATTAAATAACCCCTTTCGTCCATATCCAGCAAGCCTTTAAAGATTTCTGTTTGGGGTTCATTTCCTACAAATACAAATACCCCCATGGTGCCATCCTCCTCACTTGCCTTATACTCCGTTAACTCGCCAGTCTTGGTATTCTTAAAAACTATAGCTTCTACAATACCTTCACCTTTTATCTCGGCCACAGTACTGTTCCACATAAAATGAATTTTATCGTGCTTGAAGGCCTTTTCCTGGATGGTTTTTGCCGCCGCCAGCTGATCCCTTCTATGGACAATCGTCACCTTTCTTGCAAATCTCGTAATAAACAGGGCCTCTTCCACCGCTGCATCTCCACCACCAATGACAAAAACCTCTAAATCCGTAAAAAAATCTGCATCGCAGGTAGCACAATAGGAGACACCTTTTCCGGTAAATTCTTGTTCCCCTGGAACACCCATTAGCTTTGGTTTTGAACCTGGGGCAACAATTATCGACCGGGCATAATAGGTATCTTTTTGACCCTTTAGCACCTTGATTTGATCCTCCTGCTTTACTTCCAGTATATGGTCCTGCTCCAGAACCGCACCGAAGTCCTTACATTGCTCCACCATTCTGGCAACCAGTGATGGGCCTGTGGGGTTCTCTATTGAACCTGGATAATTGGCTACTTCTTCGGTGGAGGAAACCTGCCCGCCCACCTTTGACTTTTCCAATATTAATGTAGTCATTTTAGCCCTTGCTGCATAAAGCCCCGCCGACAGGCCGGCGGGCCCAGAACCAATCACAACTACATCATAAATCTTTTCCATGTATTCCACTCCTTTAAATAAATAAAATTTCTATCAGTCACAGACTGCAAAACGACAAATGAATTGGGGAAGCAATACCCCTGGTTCTTAGATGCCCAGAAAGGATGTACATTATTCAGGAAATTTTTAAAAAAATTGAAATAAAAACAGAGTTATTTATGACAATGGCCATTGCCACAAATAATCTCTGCCTTTAATACCCTATGTAGCATACCTGAAATTTTCTTTTCTGTCTATTTTTTTTGATAGAAGATTGACAGCGTACCCGGCCCTGCGTGGGTTCCAATGGTACAGCCAATTTCAGTAACAATAATTTCCTTAGGATTAAGCTCCTCTATGATACGCTCCTTTAGCAAAGCAGCCTGTTCCGGATTGATGGCATGGGCTATGGCCAGGGATTTCTGCGAAAAGTCTCCGCCCCGTTCCTTAGCCAGCTCGATCATTTTTCCAATGACCTTTTTGCTGCCCCTTACCTTATCCAGAGGTTCCACCAAACCTTCATTAACCGTTAAAATGGGCTTTAAATTCAAAAGTCCCCCAATAATCGCCTTCATGGGGTTCAGCCTGCCTCCTCGCTTAAGGTATTCCATTGTATCAACAGTAAAAATGTGATCAACCTTTCCAAGCATTCCTTCCAGAACAGTAATAATTTCCTCGCAGGATTTTCCTTCCTTTGCCAGTTTGGCCGCCTCATAGACAAAGAAACCGGCACCAAAGCAGAGCCCCATGGTATCGAATACGTGAATATGGTTATTTTCCAGCTGATTTTTAGCCACCAGGGCAGACTGATGGGTTCCGCTGGCCCTTGAGGAGCCATTGATACACAAAACATCCTTCCCCATATCTAAATGCTTTTTAAAGGCTTCCTCGAAGGTGTAGGGTGTTACCTGGGAGGTTTTTGGCAATTCACCGGCGTCCATCAGCTTTCCGTAAAATTCTTCATGACTTAAATCTACTCCATCTCTATATTCTGACTCACCAAAGTGAACAGTCAAGGGAATTACTTCAATATCATAGGCTTCTATCAATTCTTTAGGCATATCTGTCATACTGTCTGTTATAATTTGTATGCTCCTCATTACCTTACCCCCTAATTCTATTAATAATAACGAAATTCAATAGAGAAAGCCATATTTCCTGCTTACGCCTCTGTAATTATTAAATATTTCTTAAATATTTCCATCTTATAGTCATTATAGTCATTTTAATGATAAAAGTAAATAAAAAGCTATCCTTCATGATTATTTTCACAAAGGATAGCCCCCTTTTTTCTAAATTATCCCCCCTCTTTCAGCCTACTTTTTATTATCTTTAAAAGGGCCCTTACTCTTCTTCCCTACCCCTAATTAATTTTGTTGATGACAATAGTTTCTTTCAACCGATTTATTTCGTATACGTCATGATATAGTTTTCCTTCCTTAACACTAACAGTAGCCGCTGCAATGGCCAGCTTCAGCATTTCTTCCATTGAATAACCCTCCATCAGGCCCACAGCAAAGGCTCCCACCATTGAATCGCCGGCACCCACTGTACCTTTAACCCTTGTGGGAATAGCCTCAGCCTCTAAAATCAAATCCTCTGAAACAAGTAATGCTCCTTTTTCTCCTAGGGAAACCACCACCAGCTTTACCCCTTTTTTTAGGAAATGCTTTGCACATTGTAGGATATCCTTCTGGTTTTTAATTTGAACCTTTAGGGAGCTTTCCAGTTCATGAATATTTGGTTTAATCATGTGGGGACCAGCCTTGATTCCATTAATTAATGCAGAACCCGCAGTGTCTAGTATGGTTTTACAACCATTTTTTTCGCTTATCTCAATCAATTTTTGATAGATATCCTCAGAAACCCCCTCAGGTAGACTTCCTGAAAGTACCATTACCTTGCTTAGCCTTGCCCAATAGGTTATTTTTTCAAATAAGTGCTCCAACGAATTATGCTCAACTTCGTATCCCCTGTCATTAATATCTGTATACTGATTGCTGACCAGGTCTACTATTTTTATATTTGTTCTAGTCTCCTGCTCTACCCATACAAAATCCGTTTCAATTCCCCGTTTCAAGAGTGATTCATTGATCCATTGACCATTTCTTCCTCCTATCAGACCCGTGGCCAGGGTTTTATGCCCCAGGGATGCAACCACCTTTGAAACATTAATCCCTTTTCCTCCTGGGTCCTGTCTGCCTTCTTCAATTCGATTGACTCTACCCAGTTGAAAATTCTCGATAAGAATTGTTTTATCCACCGCTGGATTCAAAGTAACCGTAGTAATCATATTTCCCCTCCTAAGCTACTTATTAACTTAATGTTATGGGATTCATACTGGGCGATAAGCTCCGGGCTGATCAGATGATCTGTAATAATCTGCTCAATTTTTTGAGGCTTCATAAATTGTGCAAAGGATATTTTTCCAAATTTGCTTCGATCGGCTACAATATAAACTGCCTTTGCCACTTGAATCATTTGTTTTTTTGTATTTGCCTCCTTCAAATTAGGCGTTGTGCACCCTTCTTTAAGGCTTATTCCATTGGTTCCGATAAAGGCCTTATCAACCCGAAGGCCCTGAATAAATTCATCAGCAGAGGAACCCACAATGGACATAGTCTCTTTTCTTAATTCCCCCCCTGTTAAAATAACCTCTGCCTCTTTATTTTTAGCAAGTTCCAGAGCAATCAAAATGGAGTTGGTCAGTACGATTACTCCTTGGGCCTTGATGGATTTTGCAATTTGCAGCGTAGTGGTTCCTGAATCCAGCAATATGGTATCCTTATCATTAATAAGGCTTGCTGCAATTTCACCGATTTCCTTCTTCTCCTCCAGATGATCCAGTTCTTTTTCGTCCATAGTCGGCTCACTGGAAGTGTTTTCTGCCTTTACGGCACCTCCATGGGTTCTTTTTAGAAGACCGCTCTGCTCTAAATCCTGTAAATCCCTTCTAATTGTAGATTCGGAGACCCCTAAAATCTCCACCAGATCGCTTACTTCGATTCGCTGGCTCTTCTCCAGTATTTCTAATATTTTAGTTTTTCTTTCTTCAGCAAACATATTGAATCCTCCCCGGGACGATGGTTTATGATTATTATTTAAACAAAACTCGATTGTTTATGATTGTTTGTGGTTGTTTTTGATTATATCACCTCTGTTTTTTGATGTCAATTCTGAATGTAAAGTTTCTGAAATTAACACTCACTTTTACTATGCCTATTATAAAACAGAGCAAAAAAATAAATAAGCGACCTTGATCGAATCAACGTCGCTAAGTAAATAATTCGGAAATTTTAAATCATTTGCGGAAAGCCCCATTGCCTTAATACCTCGTAGGCAACGATTGCCACTGAATTTGACAAGTTTAAGGACCGGGCCCTTTCTATATTCAGCATGGGAACCCTAATACAGGTCTCTTCATTTTGTTCTAATATATCTTCAGGAATTCCTGCTGTCTCTTTGCCAAACATAATATAACAATTTTGGGGAAAGGCTACATCTGAATATTTCTTTCTTGTCTTTGTGGTGGCATAGTAAATCGTATTAGAAGGATTTTTTTCACAAAACTCCTGATAGCTTTCATAGTATCTTAAATCCAACAGGTCCCAATAATCTAACCCCGCCCTTTTAAGATGCTTTTCGTCCATTGAAAATCCAGTAGGCCCTATAATATGCAAAATGGAATTGGTTACCACGCAGGTTCTTGCAATATTTCCTGTATTTTGAGGGATTTCCGGCTCCAATAATACAATGTTTAATGACATGATCTTCACCTCCAAAAATAATCATAGAGTGATTATATCATAAATTTTTAATTAAGCTACATATAACCCGCCTATGTATTGAACAAAAAAATAACGTCAGATTAATTCTTATTTTACATAACTATTGATATATTTTCTTCTTAGGTTTATAATTGAAAACGCAAGGAATAATAAGAACAATATAACTTCGTGCAAACGCACAGGAAAGGGAGGTCATACAGTAGACGATGGAAATAAAACCTGTAAAAAAATTAAAGCTTTATGGTTTCAACAACTTAACTAAGACCCTAAGTTTTAACATGTATGATATTTGTTATGCAAAAACCGTTGAGGACCGTAAAAATTATATAGAGTATATTGACGAGCAATATAATGCAGAGCGGCTTACAAATATATTAACCAATGTTGCCAATATTATCGGCGCCAACATTTTAAATATTGCCAAGCAGGACTACGACCCCCAGGGGGCTAGTGTTACCATGCTGGTATCGGAGGGCCTGGTGGCTTCCCCAGAAACCCATCCCGATGCTGATAGCGAGGCCCCTGGTCCTTTACCCGACGGCGTAGTAGCCCATCTTGATAAAAGCCATATTACTGTTCACACCTACCCGGAAAGTCATCCAGATGAGGGAATCAGTACCTTTCGGGCTGACATTGATGTTTCAACCTGTGGTCATATTTCACCTCTAAAGGCATTGAATTATTTAATTCACAGCTTTGATTCAGACATTATGTATATTGATTACCGTGTAAGGGGCTTTACTCGTGATGTTGCAGGTAAGAAATTCTTTATTGATCATAAGATCAACTCCATACAGAATTACATTTCCAGCGAAACCCGTAATCGCTACCAGATGGTTGATGTCAATGTGTATCAGGAAAATATATTCCACACAAAGATGATTTTAAAGGAATTTGACCTGGACAACTATCTTTTCGGCATCACCAAAAAAGAGCTTCAGCCCGGTGAAAAGAAAAAGATTAAGCAGCGGCTCAAAAAGGAAATGGCTGAAATTTTCTATGGCAGAAATATACCAAAGGTATAAGGATTAATAACACTTTAAAAATATGCCCTGGTTTAAAGGCGTAATACATACTGCCTTCATACCAGGGCTTTTAACTTATTGAAGAATGAAGCTATTAAAAAACTAGCTGTTAAAATACTCTTTTAAGGGGTAATTACAAAAATATAATTAATAAGGGGGTTTGTCAATGAAAAAAATCGAAGCTAAAATTCACCAACTTTATCATAGCAGCTACGCTGTAGAAACACCTAACTACTTTTTAATTTTTGACTACTATCAGGATGAACCCGATGCTTCATTGCCCCGTAGTCTGGAAAACGGCGTTATAACTGAAAAAGAACTGACAACCGATAAGCAGATCTTTGTTTTTGTCAGCCATGGACATAGCGATCATTATCACCCACTCATTTTTAAGTGGGAAGCCATTAATCCTAAAATCCAATATATATTGGGCTACGATATTACTGTTGATGGAAAGGAAAACTACTACTCGATGGCTCCCTACGAAACCCTTCAATTAAATGGTGTTGAAATTAAAAGCTATGGCAGTACCGATCGGGGTGTATCTTATTTTGTTCGTGTCGATGACCTAAGTATCTTCCATGCGGGTGATTTAAACTGGTGGCACTGGAAGAGCTTTACCAGGGAACAGCAGCTGAAGGAGGAATTGGACTATAAGGGGGAGATTGATAAAATCAAGGAGGAAATTGATATTGCTTTTTCACCTGTTGATCCCCGTTTAGAGGAATACTTTTATCTGGGGGGCCTTTACCTGGCCCAAACCCTTCATCCTAAACTATTAATTCCTATGCACTTTTCAGATCAATACACGATTACTCAGAGCTTTGCAGAAAAGCTAAAGGATTATCCCATTAACCCGGCTATTATTCAACACCGGGGGCAAATCATTAGCTTTTCAAAATACGTTAATCCAGATCAACCTTAGTCTTCAAGCAATTTAATTTTTTCCCAGGCCTTACTTTCCATTTAAGTGACGCAGAGTCTAAAATTTAAAAGGATACCACAGCTCTTTTGGGCCTTGGTATCCTTTTTCCTTTATTTATATTTGAAACAACAACTCCCCATAGGTAGGCATCGGCCATAGGGCCTCATCCACCAGTGTTTCAATTTGATCCCCAACGATTCTTAATGCTCCCATAGCTGTAAAAACTGACTCTCGATAAAAGGTTGCCTGAATCAAGGCATCTTCCTCTATTGAGGCGGCTTTTTCCGTTACAGCTTCCAGGGCCACCAATTTTTCTTTAAATGCAGCCAACAGGCTTGACACCTCAGCAAGTAAATCTGCTTGAACAGTCACATCTGCATTGACATCAGCAGCTTTAACGGTATTGACAGAAGCAGCCAAATTTGTTGCATATTTAATGGCAGCAGGCATCATTTGTCTTTTACCCATTTCGATCATGGTTCTTGCTTCAATATTAATTTGCTTTGAATATTCCTCTAAGAGTATTTCATATCTGGAGTGCAGTTCTACTTCACTAAAAACCCCATGCTTTGTAAATAGCTTGACGGATTTTTCAGAGGTTAGGGCTGGAATGGCGGCTATCGTTGAAGGAATATTCGGTAAACCTCGTTTAGCTGCCTCTTCTACCCATTCACTGGAATAGCCATTTCCGTTAAATATAATTCTGTCATGGTGCTTGACAATATCTTGAAGCAATTGTTGAACACCAGCATTGAAATCTGTTGCCCCCTCCAATTGATCTGCAATTTCCGATAAGACGTCAGCCACAATGGTATTAAGCACAACGTTGGGGCCAGAAATTGATGCAGAGGAAGGAACCATTCTAAATTCAAATTTATTACCGGTGAAGGCAAAGGGAGATGTTCTGTTCCGGTCAGTAGCATCCTTTGGTAGGGCCGGCAGGGTGGAAACACCTATTTTCATCAGGCCACCCTGTTTAGATGAGGTGGCAGGACCATTTTTAATCTGCTCCAATATATCGGTTAATTGTTCCCCCAGAAAGATAGAGATTATTGCCGGTGGTGCCTCGTTGGCGCCTAATCTGTGGTCGTTGCCCGCATTAGCTGCCGACAGACGAAGTAAATCGGCATGAACATCCACCGCCTTAATGATAGCTGCTAAAAATACTAAAAACTGTGCATTTTCATGGGGAGTAGTGCCTGGCTCCAATAGGTTAATTCCATCGTCGGTACTCATCGACCAGTTATTATGCTTTCCTGAACCATTGACCCCAGCAAAGGGCTTTTCATGCAACAGGCACACCAGGCCTTGACGATTGGCTACCTTTTTCATAGTATCCATAATAAGCTGATTATGGTCTGCTGCAATATTAGTTGAAGTAAAAATTGGTGCTAGCTCATGCTGTGCAGGTGCCACCTCGTTATGTCTTGTTTTAGCGGTTACACCAAGCTTCCATAATTCTGCATCCAGCTCCTTCATATAGGCTGCAATTCTTTCCTTAATGCTGCCAAAGTAGTGGTCCTCAAGCTCCTGCCCCTTTGGTGGCATGGCACCAAAGAGGGTTCTGCCGGTATATACTAAATCTTTCCGCTTTTTAAAGAATTCCTTTTCAATTAGAAAATACTCCTGCTCGGCCCCTACCGTCGTGATAACCTTTTTGGAGGTATTATTCCCGAATAATTTTAAGACACGAACCGCCTGCTTTGAAAGGGCTTCCATGGATCGCAGCAGGGGTGTTTTTTTATCCAGGGCCTCACCCGTATAGGAACAGAAGGCCGTTGGAATACAGAGGGTGTCTTCTTTAATAAAGGCCGGTGAGGTACAATCCCAGGCCGTATACCCTCTGGCTTCAAAGGTTGCTCGAATTCC
The DNA here is from genome assembly GCF_054658015.1 of Alkaliphilus crotonatoxidans. Lineage (NCBI taxonomy): Bacteria > Bacillati > Bacillota > Clostridia > Peptostreptococcales > Natronincolaceae > Alkaliphilus > Alkaliphilus crotonatoxidans. The sequence continues at coordinate 445,479 of NZ_BAAHXS010000006.1, read as the reverse complement.
ACCGGAAGGAAAAGAGGAGGCGTCCGGCTCACCCTTAATTAATTCCTTGCCAGAAAACTCCATAATGACCTTCCCGTCTGCGGTAGGCGAAATAAAAGAATCATGCTTTTCAGCGGTGAAGCTGGTCATAGGCTGGAACCAATGGGTAAAATGGGTGGCTCCCTTTTCGATGGCCCAATCCTTCATGGCATTGGCGACAACCTCGGCAACGGCAGGGTCTAGTTCTTCACCAAGATCAATGGTTTTACGTAATGCCTTATAGATGTTTTTGGGTATTCGCTGCCTCATAACGGCATCATTAAACACATTGGCCCCAAAAATTTCGCTGATTGATTGTTTTTCACTGCTCATATCAAGTCCCCCTTGAATCATAATTTGTTTAAGCAAAAATATAAAAAGGCGTTCTCGAATAAAACTTGAGAACGCCTTTGCTCGCAAGACCAAATAGTCATTTTACCGACAGCGTAAGCTAATTTAACTGGACCCCATTGCCCTTATACACTGCCTGTCAGCTTATTAAATTTGAATTTCTGAATTTTCTATACCTATTTTACTACACATCTTTAAAATATGCAACCTTTTATTTATAAGTAAAATTAGAATATATATACAGATTGTACACCCACATTCATTAAAATACAAGTAAAAATTTATCAAAGGCTGGTTATCATCCTCCTATCTGCAATTTTTAGCAATTTTTTTCAAGTAATAGGGTGTGATAACAATTGAACCGGGTATATTAGTGCTGCAGTTACTAGTTCAAACTATTCATTTTTCATAGTCATATTATACTAAAAGTATTAAGTTGTTTATAAAAAGAGACGAATATAGTAATATATTGAAAGGAGCTGAAAATATGTTAAGCATGCAAGCAGTTAATGACTTAATGACAGTGGTTAATCAACTAGATGCAAGGATTGAAAGCCACAAGGAACAGATCAGTACAAGAGAATTAGAGTTTATGGCTTATCAACGTATCAAAATTTTGCAGCTAATTGATGATTTACATGCCAAGGAAAGCTATTTTAAGGATTAAAACCCCTGCTGTATTGTATACGATCAGCTGACCGCCATGGCTTTTTGAAAATGAAATAGATTGGAGAATTTTATGGAAGTTAAATATATTAATCCCTTTCTCGAGGCCTTCACTAAAACTTTGGAACAGTTAGGCATTATGAATATTAAAAGGGGGAATATGACTAAAAAAAGCAGTTTTTATGTTGATTCTGATCTTTCTACAATAATTGCCTTAAAGGGTGATCTAAAGGGCAACATAGCCCTATCCATGCCCCAGAATACTGCAAGTAATATAGCCTCAGCCATGATGATGGGGATGGCTCCCACAGAGGAAATGACTAAAAGTGCCATTGGAGAGCTATCAAGCATGATTGCAGGTATGGCTTCCACCATGCTGACATCTGCTGGATTAACACTGCAAATTAGTCCACCCGCCATTGTAATGAAGGCTGCCGATATTGATCCTCAAGAAGCCTTGACAATTGATTTTGAAACTCCGTCGGGGAAAATTGAACTTAATATTGGATTTAGTATATAGTATTACCTCAAAACCAATTTACTAAAGTAAAAGATTTTAAATTTTAATTCTTTCTTTATTTATCTACTCTCAAAATAGTAAAGACCGTCTTTTCAGGCGGTCATTACTTATTTTTAAGGATAAATATAATTTATCATCTAAGCATTTAATGGTATGGAATATTATGCATAAACATACCATAAATTTAACATCCTGAAAACTTAGACTCTTATAATTAGATAGATTCCCCCTTGAAATCCTTGAAATATTTATCAAACCTGGAGACAAAGAATAGGTGCCTTGGCATTATAATTGATGCCTTTCATTTCATACCTTTTTGGGGACTTTACCCCCTAAATATTGGTGTACTGTATTCATATCCTTATCTCCCCTGCCCGATAAATTCACTACAATAATCTCCTCTTGCTTGGTTTGAGGCGCCAGCTTCATTAAATGGGCAATGGCATGGGCACTTTCAAGGGCTGGAATAATCCCTTCCTTCTGAGTTAGATACTGTAGTGCCTCCATAGCTTCATCATCCGTCACACTTTCATAAATCCCCCTTTTTGTCTCATGGAAAAAGGCGTGCTCCGGCCCTACACCGGGGTAATCAAGCCCTGATGAAATAGAGTGAACTGGCATAACCTGACCCTGTTGATCCTGCAACAAATAGGTCATCATACCATGGATCACTCCTACCGAACCCTTGGTGAGGGTAGCTGCATGTTCACTGGTATTGATTCCCTTCCCTGCTGCCTCTACCCCGATCAGCTTAACTGCTAATTCTTCCTTAAAGGGGTAAAAAAGTCCCATTGCATTGCTTCCGCCCCCTACGCAGGCAATCAAATAATCCGGCAAGCGCCCTTCCTTTTCAAGGATTTGTACCCTCACTTCGTCCCCAATAATTCGCTGAAAATCCCTAACGATGGTGGGATAGGGATGAGGCCCCACCACTGACCCAAGGAGATAAAAGGTGTCCTCTGAATTGACAATCCAGTCTTGAATGGCCTCATCAACGGCATCATTCAGGGTGGCGGTTCCTGAGGATACACTGTTAACTTTGGCCCCCAACAGCTCCATTTTTAATACATTCAAAGACTGCCGCACCACGTCCTCCTTTCCCATGTAGATCTCACAGGGTAAATCAAACATGGCACAAATGGTGGCAGTCGCCACCCCATGCTGGCCTGCTCCGGTCTCGGCAATAATTCGCTTTTTCCCCATTCTTTTTGCCAATAGCACTTGGCCAATGACATTATTAATTTTGTGAGCTCCTGTGTGATTTAAATCCTCCCTTTTTAAATAGACTTTCCCACCCCCCAGGGCTTTGGTCAGGTTTTGGGCATAGTATAGCGGTGTAGGCCTGCCGGAGTATTCCCTGACATAATATTGATATTCCTTGATAAATTCTACATCCTCTCTGGCAGCTAGGAATTCCTGCTCCAGATCATTTAAAGCATCCATCAGAGTTTCAGGTACGTACTGGCCGCCAAATCTACCGAATCTTATGGGTAATGTCTTTTTCTTCATTTTCTTTTCCTCCCTTATTCTATTTCTTTTTCTTAACTTTACCGATCGTCCACTATCTGTTTACTAATGACTAAAGGGTACTTCTCATTTCCAAGAGCTGACCGTCATATTTAAGTCATTTTGCCAAATCCCCCCTTTCTATATAATAAAAAAAGAGCATGCCATCCCTAAAAAAGGGACGGAATACTCTTTACTCCGCGGTACCACCCAAATTAGACAGTTACACCCATCTTCCTAAGCTCTTTGATACAAAAAAATAAACATTTCATCCTAATTATAGGACGAAATGTTATCATTCCGCGTTGCCACCTAGCTTAGACAGATGTAATCTATCTCACTTTTCCAGGTACGGAAAACAAAGCCTTGTTTTCGATACCCTGCCTCTATAACGTGAGGCCTACGGCTTCATGATACTCTCCATAAGGATTTCCCACTGCTTCTCCTGGAGCCATTCCATAAGCACCTTTGCATCAGGCTTCCACCATCCCCGACTCGCTTGGCCATCGCTGCTTATCTACTCTTTCCAGTCATCGAATTTGAACTTATTTTGTATGATTATACAGTATTCATTTAGGGGTGTCAATGGTTATTAATTAAAAATTTTAGTCCCTAAAACCCATTTCATTCTGAAAGGATCTTAGGGACCTTCTTGATACCAGGTTCAGGCGAGAGCTAATACCTAGCCTCTAAATTAAGGGGCTATCGTAGTCAAATTCCCCAATAGTGGTACTAGTCTTCTTCCCTTAATATGTTGATGTTTTTCCCTGCCATTACCTTGTTCATATTCCTCATGGCACACATTTTACCACACATCGTGCAGGTATCTTCGTGCTCTGGGGTCGATTCTTCCCTGTATCTTCTAGCCTTTTCAGGGTCGATTGCCAGTTCAAACATAGTATTCCAATCAAGGGCTTGCCTTGCCCTGCTCATTTTGTTATCCCATTCCCTGGCTCCCTTTATATCCTTCGCAATATCAGCAGCATGAGCCGCAATTTTGGCAGCAATAATTCCCTCCCTCATATCTTCAAGATTAGGCAGCCGTAAATGCTCAGCCGGGGTTACATAACATAAAAAATCGGCTCCATTGGCGGCGGCAACAGCTCCTCCAATGGCGCTGGTAATATGGTCATAGCCTGGTGCAACATCCGTCACCAGGGGCCCCAGCACATAGAAGGGGGCTCCATGGCAAAGCCTTTTTTCCAGCAGCATATTAGCGGCAATTTCATTCAGCGCCATATGGCCTGGCCCTTCAATCATAACCTGTACATTTTTTTCCCAGGCTCTTTTGGTAAGCTCTCCCAGGGTAATAAGCTCTTTAATTTGACTGGCATCAGTGGCATCATGTATGCTACCGGGCCGGCAGGCATCCCCCAGACTGATGGTAACATCATATTTGGCACAAATATCCAATACCTGATCATAGTATTCATAAAAGGGATTCTCTTTGTTATTTAATTCCATCCAGGCGTACAGTAATGAACCACCCCTGGAAACAATATTGGTCAGCCGAGGATTTCGCTTAAATACCCGGGCGGCTTCTCGATTGATTCCAGCATGGATTGTCATAAAGTCAATTCCGTCAATTGCGTGCTTTTCCACCACCTTAAGAAATTCTTCCGCTGTTATATCCTTTAACTCCTTATCGTAAAACCCCACTGCATCGTAAATAGGTACCGTTCCAATCATGGCCGGTGACAGATCAATCAAGGCCCGTCTAAATGCTTCGGTCTTACCATAGGAGCTTAAATCCATGATAGCCTCGGCCTTCATATCAATGGCTGTTTTAACCTTTTCCATTTCCATGTCTATGTTGACACAGTCTTTAGAAATTCCCAGGTTGACGTTGATTTTTGTCCTGAGGCCCTGGCCAACTCCCTCGGGGCTAAGGCCATGGTGGTTTTTGTTGGCAGGAATAACAATTTTACCTTCTGCCATCAGCTCTCGAAGAATTTCCACCTCCATTTGCTCCTTTTCTGCTACAATTGTCATCTCCTTTGTAACGATTCCCTTACGGGCTGCATCCATTTGGGTTGTGTAATTCATTTTGCCACTTCCTTTCAAGTTCATCTTAATCCTAACAGTTATGTTTTACTGTATAAAAAAACACCAACCCATAGGATTGGTGTTTAAAACATAAGCATATCAATATTTCTTCAACAGCATTATGCCAATAAACAACTCCCTACGCTAGTATTATCTAGTTCAGGTAATTAGGGTCAAAGAAATACGGTTCTTAATCTCAGCTGGCCATTCCAGCCCCCCTGTGCTTTTTAGTAATTATTTAATTTTACTCTTTTATACTAGCATAGTTGACTCTTATTTGCAATTGGCTTTAGATAGTTCTGTTATTGAAAAATGTACTATTTTACTGGAATCCAGATTTCCATATAGGAATCGTTCTGGGTTGGATCCTCACTGATATAAACTTCGAAGGAATCGCCCCCTGTGTGTTCGTAGCCGTTTGATGGAAACCATTCTGAAAAGATTTGCTTCCAAGCCCTACTGATACTATCGGGAACTGGGCCCCTCACTTCAAATACCGCCCATTTGGAGGCAGGCTGCATTAATACTTCAAAATCCTCCCCAGGCTTTAGGGTAGATTCCACTGCGATCCAGTAATCCATTTTGTTTTCTTCTGTATTATAGTCTGCACTTAGGCCCATTACTCCTTTGATTTCTCCATTGTTTAACCTTACCAGTTGTTCCACTGTGCCGTCTTGATTAAGCTGGTTCCAAAACCTGCTAATGGCTTCACCCATATCATCAAAGGAAACCGTCTGCTTTCTACCCACTACCTCAAAGCTTTCTTTTTCAACAATACGATACTTCATTGGTTCCGCTCCTTTCAAGTTTACCTGAATACTCAGGCGATTATAGGATTCCAGCCTTCCCTTGCCCCTTCGTGCTTCAGTGGGAGTAATTCCATGATGCTTACGAAAGGCTTTGGAAAAGGCCTCAGGAGTGTCATATCCATATTTAAGGGCTAGGTCAATCACCTTACAGTCCGAGCTGATCAACTCTTGGGCGGCCAGGGTCAGCCTGCGCCTTCTTACATATTCAGCCACTGTCATATCGGTTAAGATCATAAACAGCCGCTGAAAGTGAAAGCTCGAAAGGTGGGCCTGTCTAGCAATCCCTTCAATTGTAATTTCATCCTGCAGGTGATTTTCTATATAATCTATTGCCCTTTGTAAAGCCTCTACCATTGTCATATGCCTCACTCCTTGATTCCATTTTACCAATGAGTATTGTTGATTACCTGTCTTTTTGTGCGGTCGTTGGACTGGATTTGTTAATGATTTGTTTGAGGTTTTTTGCTATTATCGCTTTCTTCCTGCACCGCCGCCCCTAGTTGAGCCGCCGCCTCCAAAGGATCTGCCTCCACCGAAGGACCTTCCCCCGCCAAAGGAAGAACGGCCTGAGGATGGTCTACTGCTCCTGCTGGATGAGCTTGAGCCTCCAAATAGACTAGAGGTAGAACGACCGGCACCGCCCCCACGGGTTGAGCCACCACCACCGCTGCTGCTACCCCAGAAGCCCCCAGATCTGGGCTTGGGCGTAGTATTTCTTTGATTTGAGGTGGAGCGTCCGGCACCACCTCCCAGGCCTGCGTTACTGCCACCATTGGTTCTTCCTGTGTTATTACCAAAGGTTCTTGGGGGTCTGGGGGTCGTATTCCATCGACCATTATACCAGTAGCCTCCCCCTGGCGGTGGCGGGCCATAATGCCCCCAATAGCCCCCAGGACCATAGCGTCTAATTCGACGACGACTAAAGGGGTTAAAGGGAATTCCATATCTTCTTCTGTAATAGGCTCCTCGGGTTTGCGTAACCAGGACAATTATGATAATTAAGAAGAAAATCATAACAATAAAGGTAATAAAGCCGCCCCCCGAGCTATTTCCTGTCTGCGAAGGCTGCGGTTGATTGGGCTGCCCTGGTGTAGCTAAATTTTTGAGATGATTGTCAAAGAATCCATACAGGGCATTGGCAGTTTCCCCTGCCCCCTGATCATAATTTTGTCTGGCAAAATAGGGCTCAAGATTTGAATCAAGAATGTTTTGTACTCTATTACTGGTTAAGCTTCCTTCAATATCCCTTCCGGTCACCATCCAGTAATCGTCATCGCCTATTGACATCAGCAGCAGTACATCCCTGGGCCCTGCCCCGATATCATCAAACATACGATAGGCATAATCCTGGATATGCTCATTTCCGGTGGTATTGACTGTCATGACATAAACACCAGCACCCTTTGTCCTTTGATAGGCTGTACTTTCCTGATTGATCGAATTACTTGTGTCGTTTCCTATCACCTCGGCATGGTCAAAAACATAGCTCCCAACCCCTTGGGCCTCACCAATATTATCACTCCATGTACCACCCAGCACATCAATAAAGGCAGCGTAGACCTCTAGGGCTCCCCGGTCATAGTTCCCTACTGCAAAGTCGGGCTCCAGGTATTCACCAAGGATTTGTGAAATCTTACCACTGCTTAGGGTAGCCTCAAGGCCCCGCCCCTGAACCGCCCAGTAATCATCGTCTCCAATTGACATCACAATAAGCAGGCCATTATTTTTTGCTGCGTCTCCGATTTCCCAGCGGTTAAACAGCTCTGTGGCATATTCCTCCATAGAGACTCCCCCGGTAAAATCCACCGTAACCATTACAATCTGGGCACCATTTATTTGATTCAAAAGATTTCCGTTATAGATCATCAGCTCCTCAGAGGCTTTGTCAATAACATTGGCAAAATCATTAACGTAAAACTCTGTAGTGGCCTCGGGAAAGGCACCTTGCCCAAAGGTAAACAGCGTTAAGCATAGAGCAAAGATAATCGTACAAACAATAGGTTTAATGGTTTTTTTAATCATACATCCTCCTTACTACTCATATAGCTCAAGGGGAGCTACAGAAGTAACGATTTTTAAAATATTGGCAGGAAAGGCCTTTAGTTTCTTATTATAGGCTATGGCATATTCATTATAGCTGCTTCTTTCAATAATTAGCTGTCGGGAATTTATCTCCGCCAGGAATCCATTACGATAGCCCTGATCCCGATCCGACAGGGGCAATGGCTCCAAAGCCCTGTATAGCTCCTCAGATGAGAAAATAAGCTCCTGGACGGCATCATACTTAGTATCTGGGGTCTTAGCCTGAGACAAGGCCTCTCTTTTATCCATTACGGCTTGAATCCGGGCATCATCCTTTTCCAAATAACGGCCCGCCACCACCGTCAAATTATAGCATTCTGCCATAATGGCCTCTAAATCCTGCTGAATGCCTACACCATTCTGTTCTTCACCTAAGTAAAATATGCTTTCTGCCTGGGTCCTCAATTTGCCCATAGAGCTTCGAAAGCCAATCAAAATGGTAAAGATAACAATAATAGTCGTCAGAATTTGGGCATTTTTTCGTCTTTGAAAAAATTCCATACTATCTTCTCCTATTCCTTTATCGTTCTTATTCTCTATTGTTTATTCCTAAGCTCGGCCCCAATTTGCCCCAGGGCCGCCTCTGCCTTAAGTTTTTCTTCAGTACAGCTTTGCTGAACAGTTAAAAGGCTGTCTAGGGTTTCAATTAGGCTTTCATTGGTTTCCTTCAGAGTGTCTAAATCAACCCCCTCTTTATCCTCATAGTGTGTATTTTTCAAAGCCCGGGTGTTTTCAGTGAGGATTTGCCTGGTGGCATTGGCCATATTCCTCTGGGTATTTAAGGCCTCTCTGGAATGGGCCAGCCCCAGGGCCATCATCATTTGATTTTTCCATAGAGGAATGGTGTTAACCAAAGAGGATTGAATCTTATCGACAATGGCACTGTCACTGTTTTGTAACAGTCTTAGCTGGGGGCCCATCTGCCTGCTTACAGCCCTTGAAAGCTCCAAATCGTATAGCTTTTTATCAAATTGTTCACAAAGGGCGGCCAGCTGATGGGCTTCGTTAATGTCCTCCTGGGCTTCAGTTTTTTGAGCCCTTTCCTGAATTAGCGGCAGCTCCTCTGTTAGAACCTGTCTAAGCCTTTCTCGACCCGCCAGAATGTACATTGTCAATTCCTTATAATAGTCAAGGTTTTTTTTCTGCATTTTATTAAAAAGGGTTATATCCTTCATTAGGCTAATTCGCTGGGCCTCCAATATTTCTGCTATTTCATCTATATTCCTTTCCACCTCTCGATAACGATTCATTAAATCAAGCTTCTGCCTTTTAGTCCGATTAAACCAGCTAAAGACTCCCTTTGGACCCTGGTAGGCTGAAAAATCCTTCAAGGCTTCCAACAGCCTGGTAATCAGTTCTTCTACCCTGACCATAGCCTTGTTATGAACATGATCAAGGGCATTATCAGAGAAATCGGCAATTCTGCGCTGGACCCCACTACCATACTGTAAAATTTGTACTGAATCAGTAAAATCAATTTTCTGAACGTACTCCTTCACCATTGACTGTTCCTGGGATGTCAGCTCCTTAAATTCCTGATCCTGTTCTAAAGCGTTAAGAGGTGTTATTTTAGATTGGAAATAATTTTGATTATGATCCACTCCGCTCCCCCCTCATCTATTGTCTGTTTTGGAAGGGGTTCATCTCTAGTCCCTCCTGTTGAATCATTTTTTCCAATACTTCTATTTCTATCGTGGCATCCATGGCCTTATCTGAGTAAAGGTCATCCAGCATTCTATTAAAGGCCTCAGTGACCTTATCAAGAATTCCCGATATTTTTTCCATGGCATCGGCTACATGGCCCCCGCCGGCGGTCTGCTTTTCAAATTCAATATAATTTTTAATCAGCTTAATAGTTGTTGGCAGATAATAGTTAATTAGCTGTCTTACCTGTCGAACCTTGTTGGGGTGCTTTTCTATAAAGGTTAGTATTTTTCCTGATACCCCTTCTATTCCTTGTATTTTTTGTTTCATATCACTGTTTACAATTGATTGCTGTAAGCCCCTTAGCTCTTTAATATATTCTTTCCCGGCCGTCAGGGCCTCATCTAATTCCTGATTCCCTGTATCAATTGGCTCCTCAACCATTGTCACCTTAGGCGGAATTAATTTTGAGAAAATAGCATATACCAGAGCCGACATGATGGCTGCAACTACAAAATCAAACCATCGATACAAGGGAAATATCAGTATGTACAAAAGCCAGGCGGCTCCGATACTGTAGATAGGTATTACCGATTTTACTTTAACCTCACGCATTAATAAGCTCCTTCCCTCCCAGAAATTTTCATTGGCGTCTATAATCATAATATGCATAGGTCACTAGGATTCTACACCTGCTTACAGACCTTCCTATATGGGCCTTCCAAATTATTGTACAAAGCTAGTTTAGCAAGATTATTACCTTTAGTCAATTAATTCAGGTTTTTCTCAGGTTACTTATGATTGCCAGAACTAAGTTTCAATTTGTTCTTTCCCGATAATGATTAAATTTATATTTGCATTTTATTAGTATGCTATGTTAAAATCTATATTAATAAAATTTCATCAAGCCGGATGAAGATAGTGGGATAAAAACCGTTATTGGACGAGCCTCTGGAGAGACTCAAAGGAGCACCGAAGGGGAAAGCCAGCCACGCTGGTGAAACTCTCAGGTAAAAGGACAGGGGATTTTTATTGATTCATGATGGATTTTTTGACTGTATTTTTATGCAGTTAAAATTCTTCCTTTCATGTAAAATATAAATTCACTTCTCCAGAGACTACAATCGCTTAGTCTCTTTTTTTATTACTATTATTAACCCAGGAGAGGAGTATGATTAATGAAGGCATTTATTACTGTAATCGGAAAGGACAAAATTGGCATCATTTATCGAGTAACATCGGTTTTGGAGGAAAGTCAGGTGAATATTTTAGATATTAACCAGACCCTGCTGCAGGACTACTTCACCATGATAATGTTGGTGGATTTAACCTTAATGGATATAAATTTTCAAAAACTGAAGGAAAGGCTGGATAAAGCTGCTGAGGAAATCGGAGTTTCTATTAAAATTCAACATGAGGACATATTTCATTCCATGCACAAAATCTAGTCGACGGGGGGCATTATCTAATGATCAATTCGCAAAACATAATGGAAACCATTAATATGATTGAAAGGGAAAAATTAGACATTCGGACCATTACCATGGGTATATCCCTTTTAGATTGCGCCAGCAGTAATGGCCAAGAGGCCCGTACTAAAATCTATGACAAAATAACCCGCCATGCCGAAAATCTGGTGCGGGTCGGTGAGGCCATTGAAACTGAATATGGTATTCCCATTATCAACAAAAGAATTTCAGTAACCCCTATGGCCATTGTGGCTCAAAGCAGCGAGGATACAGGGTATGTTGAATTTGCCAGAACTTTAGACAAGGCTGCCAGTACCGTTGGTGTTAACTTTATCGGCGGATTTTCAGCCCTTGTCCATAAGGGCTATACCAAGGGTGACGAAATTTTGATTCGATCAATACCTGAAGCCCTGGCTGCCACCGAACGGGTTTGTTCTTCTGTTAATATTGGTTGTAGCAAGTCTGGTATTAATATGAAAGCCGTTCAGGATATGGGGGAAATTATTAAGGAAACGGCTTATCTGACCAGGGAAGCGGACAGCATCGGCTGTGCCAAGCTGGTGGTCTTTGCCAATGCCGTAGAGGATAACCCCTTTATGGCCGGCGCCTTTCATGGGGTGGGGGAGGCAGAATGTGTGATCAATGTTGGGGTCAGCGGCCCTGGCGTCATTAAATCTGCCTTGGTCAATTTAAAGGATGCTCCCTTCGATGCAGTGGCAGAAACCATTAAGAAAACCGCCTTTAAAATTACAAGGGTAGGCCAATTGGTAGCCAATGAAGCCTCTAGCCGTTTAGGGGTACCCTTTGGTATTGTAGATCTTTCCCTGGCTCCAACGCCCCAGGTGGGAGACAGTGTTGCCAGAATTTTAGAGGAGCTTGGCCTGGAAAGCTGCGGCTGCCATGGTACCACAGCAGCCCTGGCGATGCTGAATGATGCAGTAAAAAAAGGGGGAATCATGGCTTCTTCCCATGTGGGTGGACTGAGCGGTGCTTTTATACCCGTCAGCGAAGATGAGGGAATGATCAATGCTGTAAATACAGGCTCTTTAAATTTGGAAAAGCTTGAGGCCATGACCTGTGTTTGCTCCGTTGGCCTTGACATGATTGCCATTCCAGGCGATACTCCTGCTTCAACCATTTCAGCCATTATTGCCGATGAAGCCGCCATTGGAGTAATTAACCAAAAAACCACCGCAGTCAGGCTAATTCCTGTTTACGGAAAGGGCCTCGGCCAGCAGGCCGTATTTGGAGGATTATTGGGCAGGGCCCCCATCATGGCTGTAAGCCCCTTCTCCAGTAAAGCCTTTATTAGCCGAGGGGGCAGAATTCCTGCCCCTATCCATAGCTTTAAAAATTAATGATTACCGCCCAGGGTAACATAGCTCAATTTATGAGCCATTGGAATCGCCCTGGGTTTTCCCTTCATGGGAATCGATTAAATCCATAATTTTATCTACTGTCAGAATTTCGTTAGTAATATACCTGCCATTATAAAACAGACTGTAGGTGGTAACCCCACAGGGAGCATTTTGGGCCTCTTCATAGCTTCGATACTGGTGACTATAGGCCTTCACTCCCCTTGATTCGGCAGCCCTGATGGCATCAGCCACATAATCTGCACTGTAAGGACATTGGTGGGTGTAGTATATGGCAAGGCCCTGTTGATTGGCAATGCTGGCAGCCTTGGCCCCTTCTTTAAATTTGGGCTTGATCCCTCCTTCTTTAAATTCAAGGTATAGAAGCTGAAAATAGGGCGGTGCTTCATCACATACCTGAAAGCCATGCTTTACGAAAAATGGTTTGTCAGAAAGAAAGGGTCTTTTTTTATTTGATGAAATGGCCACCAGCCCTTTCTTGCCCTGGGCCCTGGCATCTGCTTCACATTGGGCCAGCAACGCTTTTCCATAGCCTTTGCCCTTAAACCGGCCAGATACCCAAAAACAATTAATGTACATGTAGTCTGCTGCATCAATGGGGCTCCAGGCCCTTTCGGCAGGAACATATTCGATGAAGGCCTTTCCCCTGACGTCGACCTTTAAAAAGACAAGGCCATCATCAAAGCACTGTTTTAACCATTCTTTTTTAGTAGCTACACCCTGTCGCCCCTTTTTATCAGCCAAGGAACAGCAGATATGTTCCTGTTCAATATTTTCTTTGTTAAGTTTGATAAGCTTCTCCATTTTTATCCCTCCAATAGATTACCTTGCCCTTAATTTAATGATATATTACCATATACGACAGGTATATGTCTTATTTAACTATTTAATTGGTTTTTCTTTTCCCCCATAAGTGACCATATTCTATTAATATTACAAAAAATTTACATATTTTATCTTAATATATTCTTAATTGTAATGCTATTGGATTAATTGCTATAATAGCTGTAGAGTATTTGACCAGGGGGTGTCGAAAATTATTGCCCGTCAAGAAAAAAGAAGCTATTATAATCGAATCACCATTTATTTTATAATCTACTTTCTTATGTTTCAACTTGTCATTGTTCTGACCAATCCTGAAAAAATTATTTATCAGGATCGAATGAATTATGATTTGGTCAAGAACCGTACAGCCAATATCGAGGCTGTTTTTAAAGAGGTCAAGCACATTATAGAGGAGGAGCATTTAGAAAATTATGTTGTAATTCTGGGAGATTCCGTGGCCTATAGCAGCCCTGGCCCTGCCAACACCTCTATTGGACATTATCTTAATGCCAAGGCCCAAAGGGAGGGCTTACAGCTTAGGGTATTCAATTTATCCATGCCCTCCATGGAAATCGGTGATGTTTATACTATGATGCTAAAGATGGACGAATATGGTATTTCTCGAGATAATTTGGTTATCGATATCCTTTATTCCGGATTTTTAAATCGCAATAAAGCATCTCGAGTTTTTTGGTTGGCACCTCAGCTAAGGGAGCTTGATCCCTTGGTTTATGAAGAAGAAAATATGGATGCCGATTTGCCCGAGATGAAAACCAATTATTTGCAAAGGCTTTTGGAGCCGATAAAGGAAGCATTGTTCCAATTGCCTATTTTCATGTATAAGGATTATATACAGGCCTATGGTCTTGAAACCTTCAAGCATATACGTGGAAATATGATAGGGGCCAATAATCCGGTGCTGCCCTGGACTGAAAAGCCCTTTTTAAAGGACCTGCTTAAGGAATACCAGTATCGTATCATGTTCAGCAGTTCACCCTTTATAATGGATGAAAGTAATCCGCAAATACGTTATTTAAATCGAATTATCAAATTACAGGAGGGTAAAAACACCTTAATCTTTTTAGCCCCCGTTAATGAAGCGCTGGCAGAAGATTTAATCGAGCATGATAAATATTATGAAAACCTTGACCGAATAGACGCTTATTTCAAAGGATTGAAGGTCAGCTACCTCAATCTATATGGTGAAATGCCCGTCGAATACTTTTCCGATCATGTTCACTACACCAAGGAGGGCTATCAATATTTATCTGATCTACTGTGGAAGGAAATCGAAAAATGGAACCTTCAATAATTATCTTGCATAGGAGGAAAATCAATGCTCTTTCACAGCTTTGAATTTATATTTTTGCTTGTGGTAACCTTTATATTATATTATCTATTTCCTAAGGGTAGATTATGGCTGTTGGCCATTGCCAACCTGGTATTTTATAGTGTGTCGGGATGGGGTTACCTGTTGATTTTCCTTGGGGTATCGGCTGTTACCTATTATTGTTCCACCAGGCTGGAGGGGCCCCATGGAAAGCTATATTACTATTTTGGACTACTGGTTAATCTCTTAAATCTGGCTTTTTTTAAGTATACAGGATTCATCCTTAAAAATCTGGAAACAGCCCTTGGTCTTCATTTTCCCTGGCAGGATTCCCTTTTGGCTAAAATTGTTTTACCTATCGGGATTTCCTTTTACACCTTTCAGCTGATAGCCTATTTAGTAGATGTTAAACGGAAAGAAATTGCACCCTGTGAGTCTTTTGTGAAATTTTGGGTTTTCATTTCCTTCTTTGCCCAGCTAATTGCAGGCCCCATCATGCGGGGTAAAGAGTTTTTACCACAAATTTCATCTTTAAAGAAAATCAACTATCAGACTGAGTATATACGTGACGGACTTTATTATATTGCCATGGGAATGGGCAAAAAATTAATCTTTGCCGATTTATTAGCATCCAAGGTGGATTATTATTTTTTACAGGCCAGCCACCTGGGAACATTGGAATCTTGGTTTGCCTCGTATTTATTTGCCTTTCAGATCTATTTCGATTTTTCCTCCTACAGTGAAATTGCTGTGGGGGTGGGCAAGCTCTTTGGCTTTGACATGGCCATTAACTTTAAAACCCCCTATTTAAGCGGCAATCCGTCGGAATTCTGGAAGCGCTGGCATATTACGCTATCCTCCTGGATTAAGGACTACCTTTATATCCCCATGGGCGGATCAAAAAAGGGGTTTACCCTTCAATGCGTATTTCTGCTGATTGCCATGACCCTTTCAGGTCTATGGCACGGGGCCGCCTGGAGCTTTATTGTTTGGGGATTGTACCACGGTCTTTTAAGTGTACTCCATAAAATATACAGGCGATGGCAGCAGACCCACCACCCAGCCTGGATTCAATCGAAATGGTACAGCGCATTGAGTATATTTGTCTTCTTTCAGTTAACCACCATTGGTTGGGTATTTTTTAGGGCAGCGACTCTGCAAGAGGCCCTTCATATGATTCAGGGGATGCTGAGTCTTAATCAAATTCGTATTAGCCCAATCCATTTATTTTATTTTGGCTTTATTGCCCTTCTATGGCTTTTACACTATATTGAATATCTGGTACGGAAAAATGCCCCTGTTCTGATCGGTCACTGGCAGACGAGGGTTCCCGAGTTTGTACGGGCTGCGGCCTATGTAATGGTTTTGTTAATCCTAATACTATTTACCCAAGGAGAGCAAAGCACCTTTATCTACTTTCAATTTTAAACCAAGCCGCCCCATTTTTGGTAGGGCGGCTTAGTTTATGGCATATATTCCTTTATTCTTTTCAGTACAACATTAAGAATTTCTTCAGCCGCTAAAATCCCTTTATTGGCTGTAAAGTGAATCGGTTCTCCTCTTTCGACTTCAAGGGAACTGCTTTCTATAAGCTCACCATGAAAAGGGGCAATGGCGTAATCAGCCAGGTTCAGCATTGGTAAATCCAGGAGGGAATCTCCTGCTGCCACCAGGGTGTGAATACCCAATTGCTTTTTTAAAAAGGCCAGGGCTGCCCCTTTATTCAGGCACCGGGGAATAAAGTACAGCTTTCTTCCCTGTAACGAGCCTGCCCATTGATTTTCCCTTAGCCAGTTAAAGAATGGATTTAGGGCTTCCCGACGAACCTGGGCTGTATCCAGCGTAAAATATAAAAACATATTATCAGCCCGATAGGCTGATTTGACCCATTGGCTTTCTCTGGTCTCCAGAAAGCGTTTTTCCACTTGCTCCAAAGATAGGGTCGTCTTCTTTATCTGATCCTTTACTAGCTGCTGCCATTCCTTCATTGGTTCTCCATCTTTTAAAATATTGCCTCCATTGGTAACAATGGCATAGGAGGGCTTTATTTGTCCATGAAACAGCGTAATACGCCTATATTGATGGATGGTTCTGGTGGTCACAGGGACAAATAAAATCCTCTCATGAATCCTTTTTAGCATTTCTATTACATTTCCAGTGGTATAGGAAATCTCCTGACCTTTAATGCTCTCAACCAGCTGTAGGGAAGCCTGCAGGGGCTCCTGGAGCCTGTCCAGGTACCGCCTGCTGAAAATCAGGGTGCCGTCTAAATCAGAGGCAAAAATCATTCGGCACCACCTCCCATAGGTTTAATAATACCGCAGCATCCGTAGGCCATGGAGGGGTATCGCTCTATAGGCACCTGCTTTTCCTGGGCCAGCAGAATAATGTGCCTTAAATTACGGTCATTTTCATTTTTAATTAATATTTTCCATGGTACCCTTCTTAATAACACCCTGGTGGTTTCTCCAATCCCCGGCTTAATCAAATTTATGTCGTCAATGTGGAAGTCACGCTGTATTTCCTCTATATCCCTAAGGCCCTTCCAGGTTGGTTCAGGTTCAGGTTCTTGCCACTGTAAAAGAGCTTCATCAATAGCTCTATAGGCCTCTGTAAAGTAGGCAGTAACCTGATCAATAAATAAATTGGAAAGGTCCTCTGCCGCCAGCTCCCGATAAAACTTAGCTCCATGAAAATCCTCTGGCTGGATTATATCAGTTCTATGGACGGTTCGACTAACCAGCCCTGATACCGTGGCATTGAGGCAGGCACTGGGAATAAGAAAATCCTCCCGAGAACCATAGATTTGGGTACAATGCCCGGGATCAGCCAACACCGCCAAGCCAGGGTCAAGATCGATATCATAATGCTCTCTTAGCTCATGGCAGGAATCCATCAATACCCTTGCGATTACCCCCTTACCTGTCCATCCGTCAATAAATTGCAGCTCCATACCAGGATGGTATTTTATGATATGCTTGATGGCATTGAGATCAATTCCCTTTTCTCTGATAATGGAAATACTGTAGTGGGGCAGAGCCATTTGGTACCTTTGCTGAATGTATCGTTTAATCAGAATTCCGATGGGGGTACCGGCACGGGCCAGGGAGACCAGCACAATATCCTTTCCCCGATTCCTTAATATCTTTTCAGCTACAATCCCTGCCGCCACTGCCAGCTTCAGGCCTGATTCCCCCAGGGATTGGTGAAATAAATCAACATATTCCCTAGAAGGCACATATTCCACCGGAAGCATCTCTGAATAATGAACCCCCGACTGAATGGCCCTTTCTCGATATTGGGTGTCCCTTTCCACCATTATATGGCTGATATCCTTCAGAAGAAAAATTACATCCTCCCTTGAATAACTGCCGATATCCGGCATTTCATTTTCTCCTGTAAAATAAACAACATTGATATGATCAGCTAGCTTTCCTAATATTAATAACAGCGATTGTAAAGCCCCAGGCTTCACCTGCCTTTCCAGAAATAGATAAATTTCGTCGTAGGTCCCCTGGGGAATATTGTACAGATAGTTTTTTAGCCCTGTATCCTCTGGACTCATGAATTCAAAGGCATTTTTTATCCCGTAATTCGCCTCATTACAGGGATAAATGGGGCTTCTGGTGGTGGAATGGTATTTAACCCCTTCCCCCATCCAGGCCGATATTACCATAGGCAGATAAATAAATTCACCGGTGCCTAAACAAAGGGTTCTTGATCCCTTTCTGGTCTTAGAAAGGGCCTCTCCCAGGGTCTTAAGGGTTTGATGGAGCTTTGGCCTGATATGAGCTGATATTCCAAACCTGCCTGTTTCCAATAGATAGGGATTCTGATTTTGCTGATCCACCTTCCCTGCCGAGGGATAAGCCAAGGATTCTTTAAAGTACTCATCTAATCTGTAATAATTGATTTTTACCGAAGAATTGATGTCAATAGCCATGGCCTGTTTACCGATTCTATCGGGCAATTCCCTTTGGACTGAGCCGGAAAGCCGGTAAGCTCCCTTCAATAGAGAGATTACCTCTATCGTTACACCCAGGGTTTTTTCCAATTCACAAAGGGCCTGATGATTTTCCTCAGAACGCCAATCAAGGATAGTCGCAACAATATATTTTTTTCTGGGAAATCGTTTTTGCATAGCTGTAATAATGTTAAGGGCTGTCTTTCCAGTGGTCAACTCGTCATCTACCAGCACAACGGTACGGTGGGGCGCAAATATTTCGGGTTTGGTAAGATAGATGTAATGCCGGCTGGCGTGGGAGTGTTCTTCACTAAAGATAATGCGATCCCTTAAATCAGGAAGCTCTTCCCGGGTAGTGTGAATAAAGGCACTGTCCCCTGCAAAGGAGTCAAACATACCATAGCCCAGGGCTGTGGCAGTTTCTGCAAATCCTATAAAGGTCATAGGCTCCGGCAAAGACAGCGATTGCTCTGAAAGATGGTACAAATCCTTTGTTTCTCCCCTTAGGGCCTGACTAACCATATCTATTTGGGCTGCTTCCTTCTGTTTATAGAGCTTATCAAGCATCCGAAGGCCCAGGGCTCTGCCTGCTAGCTGATGAATTTTAGGGTCAATGGGAATATGCTTCCCTAAAAGCTTGCTGACAAAGAGAAAGCTCCTTTTTAGATTTTGTCTGGTTGCCAGGGAAAACAATTTATCCAGAGGAATCTGATAGGGGTTCTCTCTAATGCTTAAGCTAATTTTCAGTCCATTGATTAATTGATATTCATAGGGGTTAAATTGATCATTATCTAAGTAGGTCAAGATAGCTTCTCCCTTCATGAAACACACCAAATAGCGCTGCTCTTTTTATGATTTTATTGGCCCAGCTTAGGTGGGGCTTTACCTCATTCATTTTGTTGCCATACTGACTTTTTACTACACCGTTGTCATTATTTTCAAGGGATTGAATACGCAGGGCATCTAAATAATCCTCATGGCTTACTACCTGTAGGGCTTGAACAGGTAAGATTTGACTTGGGTGAATGATGGTTTTTCCCCAAAGTCCGTTTTCTCTGTCAAGCTGTGCTTCTCTGATTAACCCTGCCAGGGGCGCTTTAGCAGGATCAAGGATTGAACCGGGAGGACTAAAATACTCCCATACTGAGCCCGAAATCACGTATTCATCGTCACACCGTGAAAAGACATTAACAATATCAGCGATACAATCCCTAAGGACCATAATATCATATAAAGTCGTTTCACTGCTTCGCCTTAGTCCAAATAGCCTGGAAAAATCAGTGGCACCGATTCGTATGTTTAAGACAAGGTCTTTGAAGGAATCAAGGAGCTCTTTTAATTCCAGCAGATTGGCTATTCGACTTTCTTTGTATATGATATTTTTGTCCTCCAGAATTGGCATTCCAAAAATCGGATTGGTTCTACCGTTATTATAATCCCTTAATGCATTAAAATAATCCCTTCCCTGTCTTATATTGAACTTTGGAAAGACAAAGCCTGTTAAAAGGGGATGATCCTCCAGGGCTAGCATTAATTTTTTCATTTGTTCTAGGCTTCTTACTCGAATAAATATCAGCGGTACTTCCTCTTGGTTGATTTCCTCACTTTGCTGGGCTGACTGGAGGCCCTTCATCTGATTAATAAGGTTTTCTTCACCTTGCTGCACCTGGGTATCTGGTATTGCGTCCTCTAAACAAATAACCAGAGAGATTAAACCCCTGAGTTTTTCCTTAATCAAATCCTTCAACAGCATTTCCCTGGTTGCAGGCATGTAAAGGGTAGGCCCTAGGCCATAGGCCAGCAGTTCTTTAGAGCTTGACCGCTTAAATGACTCAGGGGCCCTATAAAAAATTGTATTCTCTTCAGCTTTTATATTGTTAAAATATCGCATTGTTATCCACGTCTCCACTGGTTGACTTTTATTTTAAGATTTGAATTAGACTCGTACTGAAAATAGAAAATAGGCAGTAGAAGGCAAACACCTTCTACTAACCCATTCTTTATGCCACCCTATCTTCTGCATTTGACCGGGTTTCTTCCTTAATCTGGTAAGGAGCCAGTCGTTTTGGTTTAAAGAAGGTATTTCTAACTAGCTTACGGGCCAAATCTAACGGAATAATCAATATGGCAAGTAAGATTACATAGCCCCATTCCGATAGGACCATCCCGCTGGTTCTTAAAATATCTCCCCCCACATAGGTTAAGAGGATTTGAACCGCAAAAATCAGTGTAACGACCTTTAAAAAGCCCTTGTTTTCATAAATATGATCCAGCAGATTTAAATCTTCTGTTCTGGCATTGAAAATATTAAAGGCATTAATAAAGATGAAGAAGGAGAAGAAGCCGGTCAAAAGGTACATATCTTCTCGTCCTGCTCCGCCAACCCTGAAAACACTTTGTACCCAGGGTGATTTTAAGAAGAAAATACACATGGCTGCAATAAAACCACCATTCAATAAAATCGAGCTCCACATATCTTTGCTGATAATGGATTCATCCCTGCGCTTAGGTGGCTCCAGCATATATTTTTGAAGGGCAATTTCTCCACCAAGGGCCAGGGCTGCCAAGGTATCCATTACAAGATTCACCCAAAGCATTTGAGTCATGGACAGCGGCAGATCGACCCCGACAAAGGGCCCCAGGAAGGCAATTAAGATTGCCCCAACATTAACTGTAAGCTGATAAACAATGAACTTTCGTATACTATGATAGATGGTTCTTCCATATAAGACTGATTTAGAGATGGACAGGAAGTTATCGTCCAATACAACGATGTCTCCGGCCTCCTTGGCCACCTCGGTTCCGCTTCCCATGGCAAAGCCCACATCGGCCCTTTTTAATGCAGGGGCATCATTGACACCGTCACCCGTCATACCCACCACCAGATTGAGCTCTTGGGCAATTTTAACCAATCTGGATTTATCAGTTGGTAAAGCCCTGGCAATTACCTTAATATTGGGAAGCATCTCCTTTAATTCATCATCACTTAATTCTTGAATTTCCTGAGAGGTTAAAACAATATCTGATTCGTACTGCAGGAGTCCTGCATCCTTGGCAATGGCTACAGCAGTTTCCTTCCGGTCTCCGGTTATCATAACCACTTGGATTCCGGCCCCTTGAGCTTCTCGAATGGCAGCTACCGATTCACTTCTTAAGTCATCTCTTATTCCCATAATCCCTACGAAGGTCAGCTTCTTAAATTCAGGCTCATCTGCCAATGGCTCCTCTGAAGTAGCGATGGCAATTACCCGTATTGATTTAGATGCCAGCTTTTCTATGGTTTCTTCCATCGGCATCTTATTGATAAAGGGAACCTTTTCTCCCTTATCGTTATAGAAATAGCTGCATTGGCTTAAAATTATTTCTGGTGCGCCCTTGATTAGGGTTAGGTTGAATTGACCTTTTATTTGGGTGGCAGAATATTTTTTATCACTGGAAAAGGGAATTACCTTTACCTGCTCTATGGGGTAATCCTTAAGGTGGGCACAGGAAACAAATTGTAGTACGGCCCGTTCCGTCGCATTACCGCCAACCACTTGATAATCACAGGTTTCTCCCTCTTTAATAACGGCATTGGTATTCTGTCTTAAAGACAAATTCAGCAGTTCCCCCAGCTGTTCCGGAATTTCATTGAATTCTGAATAATCTTGATTATTCCCATCTACAAAGGTAACCGCCTCCAGCTGGCCCTTGGTAATGGTTCCAGTCTTATCAGAAAACAGTATATTCAAACTTCCAGCTGTCTCAATACCAATTAGTTTCCTCACAAGGATATTGTCTTTAAGGAGCTTTTTCATATTTAATGACAGTACCATGGCAATCATCATGGGCAACCCTTCCGGTACCGCCACCACGATAATAATAATGGCAAGGATAACGGCTGTTACAAAATCATTGACAGGATTTTGCCAATTGGAAAGATAGGCCATGATACTGGCTCCATCAAATCCATTATCTATGACGATCTTTTTGAACATAAAGGAAAGGGCAATTAGGGTACTGCCAATGTAGCCAAATTTACTGATTCCTTCTGCCAAGGCATTGAGCTTCACCTTAAGGGGTGATTCTCTGTCATCGGTTTGCATTTCCTGGGCTAATTTCCCATAGAAGGTTTTGTCCCCTACGGTTTCCACTAGCATGACGGCCTCACCGGAAACCACCAAGGTGCCACGATAAACATCATATTCGTTGCTCAGGTCTGTGTTGATTCCTTCCTGAACATAATCCTCTGGGATACTGATTTTTTTAACTTCCTTGGATTCACCAGTCAGGGAGGCCTGGTTAATATTTAAGGAACCATGTAAAAGCTTACCGTCGGCCGGTACCTTATCACCGGTTTGCAGCAAAATGAAGTCGCCCACTACAATGTCATCTATTAATAGCTCTTGAATCATACCATCTCGAAAGACCTTACACTTAATTTTTGAAGCATCATCCTGCAGCTTTTGAAAGGATTCCTCATTGCTATATTCTGACCAAGTGGCGATCATGGTGGCCAGGATAACTGCAATGGCGATCCCTAGAGATTCAAACCATTCCGTTTTTCCCATAAACATAAAGATAATGTTTATGACCAGAGCCACCATTAAAATTTTAATAATCGGATCATCAAAATTCCCCTTAAACTTATCCCAAAAACCTTCAATTTCCGGGGGAGTAAGGCGATTGGACCCGTGTTTCTCTCTGGATTGTTGTACCAGCGAAGCATCTAAGCCGTTAATATCGTATTTCATATACTCATCTCCTTGTATATAACAAACGAAGTATACCTAAAGACAAGGGTGTCTATGCACCCTTGTTCTTCTGGTAAATCATAAAAAAACATCTTTATCCAACCTGTAGCCCATAATTTTGGCAAAGGGCCGCTAAACCACCTTGAAAACCGCTTCCTACAGCAGCAAATCTCCATTCATTTTGATAACGATAGATTTCACATACTACCAGGGCGGTTTCTATTGAAAACTCCTCAGCCAAATCATATCTTAAAATTTCGGTATTGGTTTCTTCGTTCACAACCCTTACATAGGCATTGGAAACTTGTCCAAAATTTTGTGCCCGTTGAATGGCATCATGAATCGTTACAGTAAAGGCAATTTTACTTACATAGTCAGGAACCTTTGAAAAATCCACCTTAATTTGCTCATCGTCTCCGTCTCCGTCACCGGTTCGGTTATCACCGGTATGCAGAACAGAACCGCTGGCCCCCTGTAAATTATTATAAAATACAAAATCTGTTTCATTTAATGCCTTTCCATTTTCCCTTAGAATAAAGGCAGAAGCATCAAGGTCAAAATCGTATCCACCGGAATATTTATTAGTATCCCAGCCTAGGCCTACGATAATTTTGGTCAATCCCGGAGTATTTTTAGTTAAATCGATTTTTTGTCCCTTTGATAAATTAATAGTCATACTAGTGTCTCCTTTCAAATGGTTATTATTAATATCTTCTTATGATCTCACTGAGGGAAGCATCCTGGGTACCCTGCCCTATGGCCGCAAATTTCCATTCATTTTCGTGACGATAAATTTCTCCCACAAAAAGGGCAGTTTTACCTGAATAATCATCAGTTAGATTAAATCTTACCATTTCCTGTCGATTGCTTCTGTTAACCACACGGATATAGGCATTTTGAATCATGCCAAAGTGCTGTTTTCGACTGACACAATCATAAATATTCACAACAAAGACCAGCTTTTTAATATTGGAAGGTACCAGGGGGAGGTTAACAATAATTTCTTCATCATCCCCATCACCATCACCAGTTAAATTGTCACCTGTATGTCTAACGCTACCACAGCTACTTTGCAGATTTCCAAAGTAGATCAGGTTCTTTTTGCCAATCAACTTGTCATTGCCATCTAACATCAGCACAGAAGCATCACAGTCAATATTGGGAGGCGGGCTGCTGAACAGCTTTCCTAAAAAACCAGATGAACTGCTTTGGCTAACGGGATCCCACCCCAGACCTACTAAGATTTCTGTTAAGCCTGCATTTCCCTTTGTTAAATCAATCTTTTGTCCTTTTTGCAAATTAATTGCCATTTAATCACCTCTCCTACAGATTTGTTATTCCTTCCCGGCCGTTATTTCTGATTAGTCAGAAATTCGCCTTATTTAGATGGAATAAATTGCTGAATCCAAGAGCCAAAGCCCTTGGGATTTCTAGTTTGAATCAGAACTGTTCCTGGCCCTCTAAAACGGCAAACCAAGCCTTCTCCTGAGGTAAAGCTGGACACCCATCCCTTCGAGGCCTTTTCGATTTGATAGTGCATATAATCAGGCCATGCTACCAGATGACTGTTATCAATAATAATTTCTTCTCCTGATTCAAGATTTATAGGATGGATGGCCCCGTATGTATTAACAAAGACCGTTCCCCTACCTGTAATTTTAAGAATAAAAAGTCCTTCCCCAGAAAACATGCCCCGGGTAAGATTTTGCATTTGAGTAGATACCTCTATTTGCGAGGTGGCGGCTAAAAAACCGTCTTTCTGTACACATAGCCCGTAGGAACCGTCCAGTTCAACGTCTGTTATACCACCGGGAATTGAGGGAGCCAAAAGTACCTCTCCTGGTCCTCGGCTGGCAACAAGGGTTTGAAAAAAGAACTTTTCTCCCGCCAGCATTCTGCCAAAGCCCTTTAGTATGCCCCCCTCCAGCTTTCCGTCTACATCCACCGTAGGGGCCATGGCTACCATGGCATCGGACTCAGCCTTTAGGTTTTCTCCTTTTTGCAGGTTGATTTTAATTATTGGAAATGCTTGATCGTAAAGTATTTTATATTCCATTTTTGCTCCCCCTGTTTAGCCCTTATGCCAGATTTACCCCAAAATTAGTACAAAGAGCCGCCAGCCCTCCCTGGAAGCCACTGCCAATGGCATTAAATTTCCATTCATCACCATGGCGATAAAGCTCTCCCACCACCAGGGCTGTTTCTACACTAAAGTCTTCTCCCAGGTCATATCGTATTAGTTCTTCGCCGCTGTCTTCCTTCACAACACGAATGAATGCATTGGAAACCTGTCCAAAGTTTTGTGCTCGTTGTTGTGCTTCATGAATTGTAACGGTAAAGGCAATTCGATGTACGTTTTGTGGTACCTTACTTAATTCTAGCCTTATTTGTTCATCGTCTCCTTCTCCTTCACCAGTCAGATTGTCACCCAAATGCTGAATGGCTCCTGAGGAATGAGTTAAATTGTTGTAGAAAATAAAATCTGCATCGCTCAACACCTTGCCGGAATCCCCTAAAATAAAAGCAGCGGCATCGAGGTCAAAGGCAGCACTTCCGTCATATTTGTTGACATCCCACCCTAATCCAACAATTATTTTCGATAATCCAGGATTTCCCTTGGTCAAATCAACTTTTTGTCCCTTACTTAAACTAATCGCCATAATTTTCACACCTCTCCATTTTTATCAAATATTATTAACTATTTTTATAAAGAAACTACTACGAAGCAATTTTTACTGATTTTTCTCAAGTTTATTTTGCAGCTCAAGTAGCTTTTTACGACTTTCTTCACGGCTTTGCTTGTTTTCTATTTCAATCTGTCTTGTTTCTTCGATACCTCGCATAATTGTTTCAAAGGTTTTTTCCAGGGTCTCAATCTTGATACTGGAGCCTGAAGTCAATCGTGCAATATCTACGGATTGAGCAGCAATATTTTCGGCATTTCTTAATAGCATTTCATTGGTCTTTTCATCCAGGGCCCTCATGGCATCGGCTTGAATTTTTTGTCTCTTAATGGCAATAGCTTGAATTAAGCCTGACTTAAAGACCGGTAGCGTAATGACAAAGGCACTGCCGATTTTTCTTAATAAATTATAATTACCTCTTTGAATCAGTTTAATTTGTGGAGCAGTTTGCAGCGATACCATTTTGGCCATTTCCAGGTCATGAACTCTTTGTTCAACCATTTCTAAGGCCTGATGAGCATTTTGCAGATTGACACTATCCATTTGGTTCCCAGAGGTAGCAGCCTGCTGCTCCAGTTGAGGGATCACATTATTCTTCATATGGTCAATAACCAAAAATCCTGCCTGTATATATTTTTCAAGATTTTCGTAATACTGCAGATTTTTTTCAAACATTTCCTCCAGCATCAAGTTGGTTTTATTAATTTCACTTTCATATTGCTTAATTTCTACGTAAATCTTTGAAATTTCCTTATCCATGGTCTGGTATTTAGCCAGCAGCTTATTGATATCATCCCTTACCTTGTTAAAGATTTTCTGAAGCAAGCCCGGCTTGCCTTCGACGAAATCCTTTGGATCAAACTTTGACATAATGGCATTTAACTGCTGCAACATCTTGCCGCTGTCTTCAACAGAGGAATTGTTGATGGAGGCCAAAATTCTATCGCTGAATTTGGAAATTTCAACCGCTGTCTCCTGGCCAAAGGACATGATTGACTGGGCGTTTCTAATATCCAGCTCATTGGCAAGTTTTTGGAGCTCAGGTGATGACTTCACCTTATTCGACACCTCAGTAACCTTTTTCTCTAAATCAATTTCCTGAACTTCTAATATTTCACTCATATTAACCCTCCTTAAATTTCTAAAATTTATGATTGAAGAAACCAAAATAAACCTTTTTTGATAGGATTACGGTTTTCCTGAGGCTGCTGGGCCACATTGAGGTTGAAGCGCAGCTCTTCCAGCCGGTGTATATCATAATAGGCCCGATTAATTCCATTTTCAATATTGTTATAGCCTGTTGGGGTAAAGATAACAATATCAAAGCCAACAAAATGTAAAAAGGCTAAAATAATTAAGTCCTCTTTGGAAAAGGTTCTTTCATCTCGGTCATAGATAATAAGCTTTGGCAGCCCATAGGGATAATCGAAACGCTGAATCAAATCAAGATAACGCTTTTCTAACGATAAAATCGTATATAAAATCTTTGTTTTTAATTCTGCAGTAAGGGGAAAAGTAAATAGATCCTCTGTTACAATCAGTTCATTCATCTTATCTAGGATTAAATTTTGAACAGAGGTTTTTAAATAATGAAATCGGTATTCCTTCAACTGTCTTACCTTATCAAGATTCAAGCTGCCATCTATATTAAAAACACTTCGATTGATTAAATAATTTCTTTCAATAGTAAAGGGAATTTCTTCAATTAACAGGGTTGTCTCCTTACTGATAATTAATGAATTAAATTGCTGCCAATACTGGTTTAAGTCTGTCAAGGTTCCGCTAACTTTAGCAAAGATATTGGGAACATATACTCGCCCCTGGTCAACCTTAAAGCCTTCTCTGAACCTGGCATCCTCCTTCCAAAGAATAAACAGCTCATCGTAGGTGGTCTTTAATGAATTAACCTTCAGCTCATAATCTTCAAATTGCCAGGGCCTGTAGACACCGCTGTCTTCGGTATGAAGTACCTGATCAATTTCAACCGAAGCACGATAGGCCACCGTTTCCTGCCTTTTTTGAGTGGGGATGGTCGGAAAGCTCTTAATAGGTATACGCTGGGGATATTCCAAAAGATTAGAATAAATATCAATTCTTGGAATTTCTTCAAACCGCCCGCCATCAAAGGAATTAAAGTATAGCACATCGAAGCCCATAAAGGATAACAATAATAAAAAATAGGCCTCATCCCGTTGTATTTCTCCATAAAACAATACCTTCGGGTTCACACCGCCATATTGATAAGCAGTCAGTAAGGGAACTGCATACCTTTCAATCCAAAATAACAGCTTAATATAAAAGTTCTTAACAATATTAATATTTTTCTGGCTTGCCATAAAAACATCCAAAAGAAGTACCAGCTTATCTTGAATAAGCTTATTTTTTACAGGACTCATGGAGGTCAATATACCAGGCTTTATGGTTAATGATACGATGGCTTCGGCGGTAGGGTCGTTAATTCTGCCCACCTGATTCCAGTATTGATTCACCCTTTGGATAAAATCATTAGGTATAAATCGATCAAGGCTTTTATCATGCTTTTGATATAATTTATCTAAAGACATCAGCTTTTCGTGGAGGTCTAATATTTTCTCCTCATAGGCAGCTTCCTCTTCGACTCCGATAATTCTGTAAAAAAAGACAGGTGTCATCATAATTTGCTTATTGTAGGCAAATCCCCGTCGTTCTTTTGGTAGGATAAAAATTTCTTCATAAATATCTTTAGCTTTGCAATTTAATGTGTTGATGGCAAGGTTATGAAAATTAGCATCCCCCATGGATCACCTGTTCCTCCTTCTGTCATCCTAAAAAATACTACTTATAATGATGTACGTATTAAAATATAGAATGTTTATGTATTTCAGCAATTTTTTTCGACCAATTTTTGATGACCAACACCTTCTGCAGGATAAATAAAACCCCTAATCAATTCGACAAAATAATTCTAGCTTCCTTCAGAAAAGCCAAATATAATCATTACCTTTATTTCCCTATAGGTTATTAGTACCCAAAAACTATTATAACATATCTTTTTATCTTTAGGACTTCTATGGTAATTAAAGGAACATTAATTTTTGATTAAAAATGAAAAGGTGAAAATTTCCATCGTTCACCATTTAGGGTGTGTCTGAATACTCCGAAGGGTGCAGATTTTACTGAATTTTTGTCAAGCAAGGCGCTTTTTTGAAGGCATACCAGGAGTACGTCAAGGAAAAGCAACGCTGCGGGGGACAAAAAAGCGGTGAAAGATGCCCTTGAGTAGGTTTTCAGACACGCCCTAATATAAATATTCAATACTTTATTGTCGTAAATTAATTCCCCAATAAAATTAGGAGGCAGATCATATTTATGTCTACCTCCTGGTTTGAAAAAAACATTCATTTACTGATATTCATTTACTGAGAGTACACGACCAATATAAAGTTGGTCTATTATGACATTACCATATTTGCTTCCATCACCTTTGGGAATATTAAAATACTCTTCATTATAGCTGATTCCATTGGTAGAGCCCTGGCTGGACCAATATTTTAAGCCTACAATCTTTCCGTTATCCCGTATCCAATTGATAAAAATAACAGTGTGGCCCGTATGGTTCTCTCTGCTAAAGTCAATGATATCACCTGCTTTAACCTCTTCTAAATTGGTAACAACTTTACCTAACCCATATTTTTCAATTACACGGGCCGCATTGTTTTGAGCCTTATTGCCATTGGCTACAAACCACCCAAGGGCAAAATCATAAAGTTCATTCCATGTCATGCCGTTAAAATCATCCTTTGGCAAGCCTAATTTTTCATTTCGATTCATCATGGCCTTGAAGAATACCTCGAAGGTAATTCCCACACAATGGCTGGCTTTGCTGCCGTTGGGATGGGCCTTTAAAAGTAATTGATCCTGATAATACAGGTTGGTTGTCACCCCATTATAATTTGCATAGTCATTATTCAATAGATAAGGATAATTGCCAGAAGAATAGGTTTTAATAACATCTAATATGTAGGAATTTAAATCCTGTTTTAAGAGCTTATCCCTTTCTACCTCACCACGATTTACTGGCTCCACTGCTTTAGGCGGTATTTCCTTTTCAGGTGCTTTGTTTCCACTATCTGTTGACGGCGGTACCTGAATATCTTCCTTTCCCTGAAGATCTTTTTCAGAATCCTTCTTTTCTTCCTCCTCTTTATTTTCCTCAAGGTCTTCTTCCTCTTCCCCAAGGTCTGATGCTTCTTCTTCCTCTTGTTCAGGATTTTCTTCAGCAGTTTCAAATTTACCATTTTGAAATTGATTTTGTTCTATGTAGCCTACTTCATCCATCTCTAGTAGATAACTGGCCGCCATAGGCTTTTCCAGGAACTGATGGTGCATACCATAAACTGCTATAGCTGATCCCAGCAGTGTACCACATATCGGTATCATCCATTTAAGATGCTTATTGATATTCATTTTTCCATTCCTTTCACTGCTTTTTAATGGTTCCAATCAACAAATCCCTAGCCCTATTATACAAAATTCAGAGGATGGTTTACATAAGAAATAATTAGTAACCTTAGATATAATTACCACCAATGAATAAAAAGCATACAAATAAGATAACATAAGAATAATTTTATATATTTCCCTTGAATTTGGTATCATGATATGGTAAGCTATGTTAAATATAAAATATATGGCAATGAAGGGTTTTAGTAGTCCCCATGGTTACAAATTAGAGAGTAGATCGGCTGGTGAAAGATCTATAGCACATGAAGGGATGAATTACAGCCTGGAGCTTCGAGGTGAAAAGCCTCGACGGTTTCCCATCCGTTATGATGGGCTAGAGGCATTTATTTAAACAATGCGAATTAAGGTGGTACCACGGGTCTTTCTCGTCCTTTTTGGAGAGAAGGGCCCTTTTTTTATAATCTAGTTGGAAAGTGCTCCTTAAAATTAAAAGAGACTTTCCCCAAACGCTATAGGAGGTTGAGTCAATGGAAAATGTATTTGATATTTTAAAGGAAAGAGGCTTTATTCAGCAAACCACCCATGAGGAAGAAATCAAAGACCTTTTGGGAAAAGGGCCTGTCACCTTTTATATTGGCTTTGATCCCACTGCCGACAGCCTGCATGTAGGACATTTTCTTCAGGTAGTTGCCATGGCCCACTTACAAAGGGCAGGACATAAACCGATCTTTTTAATTGGCGGCGGTACAGCCATGGTGGGTGACCCGTCGGGCCGAACCGATATGAGAAAAATGCTAACCCCTGAAGAAATACAGCATAATGGGCAATGTTTTGTGGAGCAAACCAGTAACTTTTTGGACTTTTCAGAGGGTAAGGCGGTTTTAGCCAATAATGCTGATTGGCTGTCAGGCTTAAATTATGTTTCCTTTTTACGAGAAATTGGAAGGCACTTTTCCGTTAACCGTATGCTGACTGCTGAATGCTTTAAAAGCAGAATGGAAAAGGGGCTGTCCTTCCTGGAATTTAACTATATGATTATGCAGGCCTACGATTTCCTGGAGCTTCATAGAAGATACGGCTGCCGCCTGCAATTGGGCGGCGACGACCAATGGTCAAACATTATTGCGGGGGCTGACTTAATCAGGCGAGTAGAGGGTGAAGCTGCCTATGGTATGACCTTTACCCTTCTAACCACCAGTGAAGGCAAAAAAATGGGTAAAACCCAATCCGGGGCCATTTGGCTAAATCCAGAAAAAACATCGCCCTTTGAATTCTACCAATACTGGAGAAATGTAGACGACAGGGATGTTGAACGGTGTTTGGCCCTGTTGACCTTTATTCCAATGGACGAGGTTCGCCGCCTAAGTGCTTTGGAAGGGGCAGAAATTAATCAAGCCAAAGAAATTCTAGCCTTTGAGGTCACTAAACTGGTACACGGAGAAGAAGAAGCCACCAAGGCCCAGGAGGCAGCCAGAGGTTTATTTGGAAGGGGTTCTCTGGGAGGCTCTGTACCCACCACTGAAATTTCCTCCGCCGAATTTTCTGAAGGAATAGATATTTTAAACCTGTTAATCAAAACAGGTCTGGCCTCCTCCCGGGGAGAAGGCCGAAGGCTCATTCAGCAGGGTGGCCTCACCATAGATGATGAAAAGATAGATGATTTTAATTTGGTTTTAGGATTAAAGGACTTTAAGGATGGCTCAATAATGCTTAAAAAGGGGAAAAAGGGCTACCATCAGGTAAAGCTAGTCTAGATTTTATATTATAAAGAAACCACAGCAAAAAAGATATTCTGCTGTGGTTTTTTGTAAAAAAATTATTGATTCCCATGTATACCTTTTAATTGATTGTTTTTATCTATTGTAATTGCTTCCCCATAGGCCGCCACGGTGAAAATTCGCTCTGCTTCCTCAAGGGCTATACCCTTAATTTCCATTTTTTTTGGGTCTACCTCACCTTGAGCCTGCTGATACAGTTCGTAGAGGTAGTGAATGGCCTGGGGTAAAAATCCCATGAGCCTGGCCCCAATGGCATCTGCCGCCAGGGCATCGGTGGAGGCTATCACTAGACCATTGGTATTAACAGCCTTTCCCTCCGATGGTCCTGTACCAATCATGGCCTTATCTACACTAACTATGGCCAAATCTGCGGGGATTTTTTTAGTCATGGCAGCGATGAAGCCATGGAGGTCTTCATGGATTCCCAGTTGCTTTTTAGGAAAACCATGGACACTGGCAGGGGGCCAGGCCAGGGCAATATTTTTAATAGCAGCACTGATGGTTGCTTCCTCGTGCTGCTTTAATTGCGTAAAGCTAATCAGCACATCACATTCTGTTACTAATTGATGAATGGGTGTTTCCTGAATAATATGATGCTCCAGCTTAAGGGGCACAAAGGGGCCATAGTTTAAATCTACAAATTCCACAGCTTCTTCCTGTATTATCCGGTCATAGCCAACGCTTTTAAAAACATTTGAAGTTTCTTCTCCTCCTGAGCCCACCGCCACAGTAATTTTCTTTGGCTGCCGCTTCTTCACAAATTGAATCAGCTCCCGAAGGGTTTCCGGCCCCACCACAACCGCCTGTTGAGGGGCCATTGACTTAACCCAGTTGGGGGTAATGACCACTCGATCCCCCGGCTTAAAGATTTCTTCCAGGGGTAAAAGCTCAAGGGCCTCCCTTAGAGATTGCTGTTCCTCCTGGGCCTTTATGATACTCACCACTGGCCGATTTACACGTCTTGTTTTCATATGATTCCCTCCTCTTTTTATTAATATTTTCCAGGAAGAGGGCATACCATACACAAACCCCGGAAAAGTTCTTCCGGGGCCTGTAGACAATTGGCCTTTATTTGATTGGAATCAGGATTTCCTGACCGGGGAAAATTAAGTTTGGATTGGCCAATTGATTAATTTCCTGTAGTTCTTCCCAGGTTAAACCATATCGAGGGGCAATTTTTGATAGCCAGTCCCCCGGCTGTACGATATAAATAATCCTATCGTTTTTCTCCTCTAATTTCACCGGAAGGTTAATTTCTATTTCCTGGGAAACTGCCTTAATTCGTCCCTCTGTTTGGGGCGATACGACACCTTTTTTCTGAATATACTCAATCAAGGCTTCATCCATGGCCATATATTTTCTAACGGTAGGTGCTTTCGCCAGCCAGCTATAGCCATCGCCGCCGGCGGCCAGAAAATCATTAGTGGCCAATAAGTACTCCCGCTCAAGGTCGAGGGCCTCACCATTTACTTGGATATTTGTGATTCTGTCTCCGGCCGGCCTGCTCAAATCAATAATGAAGGTCATTCCTGCCACATGGGGAAAGGCTCCCTTTAACTCTGGGTAGGCATCGGTTCCATGCTCTAGCATTGCTTTAAGATCGGCACCCTTAACCCTTTTCGTTTCGATGGAATTTCCAAAGGGAAATACAGAGATAATGTCACCCCTTGTAATATCCCCCGCTGCAATGGAGCCCCTGATTCCGCCGCCATTGGTCAGGGCAATTTCTGCTCCTGTCACCTCTAAAAATACATCTGTCAACAGATTCCCTAAATTGGTTTCCCCCTTACGTACCAGCTCCCTTTCACCATCCAGGTGAAAACTGGCTTTTCCAATGATCTCTGACAGAATTTTTTCCTGCTCCGTTTCAATCTCACTGATTTTAGCCATCACTTCGGCTTTTTCTGCTACACCTGCTGCATCTTCCTTGGAAATTAATCTAGCCTGCCGATCAACGACTTTTCCATTTTCCACCGTTATATCTACTATGCCCAGGTATTTCCCATATTCTCCAGCACTGACAATTAGGCTGTTTCCTGTTTGAAGCCCCTTTTCCAAAATGGAATGGCTGTGGCCGTCTATAAACAGGTCAATTCCATCCACTGCCTCAAGTACCTTAATACTGGTATCAACACTTTCCTTATCAATTCCCAGGTGGCCCAGGGCAATAATAATGTCACTTTGATCCTTAAGGGTATCTACCATGGTCTTGGCCGTTTCCACCGGGTCTACAAAGGTTAAACCCTCTACTCCCTTTGGATGGGACTTCACTAAGGTTTCTGGGGTAGCCAGACCAAAGATTGCAATTTTAATACCCGCTATTTCTTTAATCGTGTAGGGTGGTAATAGATTTGATCCATCTGCCTTTAGTACATTGGCGGCCAAAATAGGAAACTGCGCCATTTGTTCCAGTTCAACCAGCCGCTCCTGTCCATAATTGAAATCATGATTTCCGGCAGTCATGGCATCATAGCCAATTAAATTCATTAATTGAAGGATGCTTTCCCCCTCTACCATGGTGGCGACGGGCAAGCCATGAACTGTATCACCGGCATCCAATAAAAGGGTGTTGGGATTGGCCTCTTTTAATTCGTCTACCAGGGCTGCAATTTTACCAAAGCCCATTCCGTCAAAATCTGCTTCCACCACACGACCGTGAAGGTCGTTAGTATGGACGATGGTAATATGGACGGTTTCTTCCCCAGCCCCAAAAACCATTACAGAACCAAGGCTTGTTAAAAGCAAAGTTAAAACTAAAAATACCGATAGTATCCCGAGCTTTGAATATTCTCTCCTCATGTTATTTCCTCCTCACCTATAAATTTTTGACACATAATACCTATTCTTTACAAGGGTCTACTATCCTGCCAAGTTTACAAAAATTTTACATGTCGTTAAAATATTAACTAACTAAAAAGAGCCTGGTATATTATTTAGTATTACCAGACTCTTTTACTGTTACTGTTGTTTTTATTCGGTAGCATTTAAAACATACTTTTCAATACCAAGGGCTACTCCATCCAGATCATTGTTAGCCGTTACATAGGTGGCCCTTTGTTTAATGGCTTCATCACTGTTTCCCATGGCCACAAAGGTACCAGCAAATTCTGCCATAGATAAATCGTTATAGTTATCGCCAAAGGCAATCACTTGATCAAGACCAATACCATAAATGTCAGCCATCTGTTTAAGGGCCTGTCCCTTTGAAACCCCTAGGTTCATAATTTCAAGGTTATTATACCAGGATTTATTCAGCTCGATGGTTTTAATCTGCTGAAACAAGGGTTTGAGGGCTTCAAGCCTTTCCTGACGATGATCAACAATTACGAACTTTAATACATCAATGGGATTTTCCTTTAAATACTCACCGGCATCTTTAATTTTTTCGAATTGCAGGGTACTATCTATTCTTTCTCGGCTCCCCCAATAGTATTCCTCAAGATAAGTGGCCCAGCCCTGTTCAACGTACAGCTTTTCTTGATCATAAAAATGAAAATAGACCTGTTCCTGTTGACAGATATTGATGACTTCAAGGGAATCCTTTAAATTAATGGTGTCTTGAAACAAGACCTCATTGGTTATATGATTACGGATTAAAGCCCCATTGCACGCTATAATAGGTGTTTCGATTCCCAATAGCTCTGCATAGACCCTGGCAGAGGTAAAAACCCGGCCAGTGGCAATTACAACCTTTACACCCTTTTCTATGGCCTGCTTTAGAGCCCTTTGATTCCTTTCACTTACTTCATTTTGGCTGTTAAGTAAGGTTCCATCCATGTCTACGGCAATTAATTGATATTTCATGAAACTCCTCCTTGTAAAATTGGATTTAAAAAATTATTTTAAATTTTTCTTTTCGGTATGGATTGACAATTTCTTAACATTGTCTTATAATGTAAACAGAATCGTAAATAATAATATTTATTTTTTAGGCGGTGAATAAATGGAGACCCTAGTTAGAGCATTAAAGGAAAACAACTGTAAGATTACCCCCCAACGATTAGCTGTTTACAATATTCTAAAAGATAGCTATGATCACCCTAACGCAGAAAGTATCTACAATAAGCTGGCGCCCACCTATCCCACCATTAGTTTGGCAACGGTGTACAAATCCTTAGAGCTTTTCGCCCAGCTTGGATTAATTCAAGTCATTAATATCGGAGAAAACAGCTTTCGTTATGATTACAATTCAACTAACCATCCCCATGTGGTGTGCGTAAAATGCCACAAGGTGGAAGATTTAGACAGCCAGCTTTTTCAGAATTTATCAACTAAGGTAGAAGATCTGGTTAATTATCAAATCACAAAGCAACAGCTTTGCTTCTATGGTGTATGTGCCGATTGCGCTACTGATTAAGACACTTGCACGTCAAGTGTTTTCTTTTCTATTATACCCCTTTAAGGGCTGCTTCTAAAGCATTAATTAAAATGTTATTCTGGGAGCTGTCTTTTATGGCGATTCTTACAAACTGAGAATTTAAGCCCTTAAAGGTATCGGCCTCCCGAATCAATAGTTTGTATTTTAACATTCTTTCCTTAAGAATTCTCCCATCTATATTTTTATCCAGCAGCTTTAACAATATAAAATTGACGGCAGGCTCATATACCTTAAGGCCTTCTATTCCTTTTAGTACCTTTGTAATACGGCCTTTTTCCTGCTGAAGCCACTGATAGGTTTTCAGCTCATAATTGGCTTCTCTGGCTAACACCCTGCCAAAGGCCCCTGCAAAATAATTAAGGCTCCAGGGGATTTTTATTTCCTCCAATCTTGCCTTAATCAATTGACTGCTGGTGGAGCCAAAGCCCAGCCTTAGACCCGGTACGCTGTAAAACTTTGTAAAGGAACGGGTAACCAGCAGGTTTGGAAACTCACTACATAGTGGCAGCATGCTAATAGAGTAATGGGGATCAAGGAAATCCATAAAGGCTTCATCAATCATTAAATAGATTTTTCTTTCGTAGCAGGCCTTTAGCAGCTTAATGAGATCTTCCCGTGGAAGGTAGGTACCGGTGGGATTGTTTGGATTACATAGCACTACCATTTCGACGGAAGAATCAAGGGCTCCAATGACCCCTTCCACATTTAGTCTAAAGTCTTTCTCCTCTGGCAGAAAATAATCAATTATTTTGGACCCCACAGCCCTTAAAGCCCTTTCATATTCAATAAAGGTAGGCTGCAATACCAATGCAGCAGCAGGTCTGACACATCGAATAAAATCAAAAATCACCTGGGCTCCCCCATTGCCCAGGTAAATATTTTCTACGCTTAAAGTATATTTTTGACTGATGGCATCCTTCAACTCAGAATAATGGATATCTGGATAAGTTGTCAAATGAGGGATTCCCTCCTGAATCATCTCTTTTAGGGTCTGGGGAATCCCTAGGGGATTTATATTGGCACTAAAATCAATTATTTCAGATTCAGTTAAATTATATTGTTGTGCAATTTCATATATATTGCCGCCATGCTTCATACAAAAAACCTCCCTAACCATTGAATAAAAGCAAAAAATATGACTGCCATCAGGGCTGTAGCATATAGCAGCCGTATCATTTTAAAAATATGGTTTCTAGACAGAACCTCTGTGCCTGTACCAATTATAGGCTTGACAACCGCTTGATTAAAGTAGTAGTTAGTGCCCCCCAATTGAATGGAAAGGGCGCCGGCGGCGGCGGCCTCCGGATACCCCGCATTGGGGCTATTATGCTTTCTGCCGTCCCTGAGGGCAGATTTCAGGGCTTCCATCGGCTTAAGGCCCAAAGGAATTGACGCCAAGGCGATCAAGACAGCAGTCAGCCTGGCAGGAATATAGTTTACCACATCGTCTAGTCGGGCAGCAGCCCTGCCAAAATATAAATATTGTTCGTTGCGATAGCCCACCATGGAATCAAGGGTGTTGATGGCTTTATAGGCCATGGCCATGGGCACTCCCCCTATGAAAAGGTAAAACAGAGGTGCAATTACTCCGTCTGAAATATTTTCCGCAATGGTTTCAAGGGTTCCCCTGACAATTTCCTTTTCATCCAGATTGGCCGTATCTCGGCTGACCAGATAGGAAAGCTCCCTTCGGGCCTTTTCTAAATCATTTTCCCTGAGGGCCTTCAATACCTTATTACTTTCTTGATGAAGGCTTTTCGTGGCTAAGACCGTATAGGCCAATATGACAGCAGCTGCTTTTCCTACCCAGGAATGGATAAAGGTTGCAGACCAAATCACACCCCTGGCAGCAAAAAAAGTAAGACTGACTACAATAAAGGTCATGACGGCACCCAGCAGTAATTTCACCCTGGGGGACTGGCGACGGTTTAATATTTTATCCAGGTGGGCAATCAGCCAGCCGATCCATCTTACAGGATGGGGAAAGCCCTGGGGGTCCCCCAGCAGCAGATCTAAAAGGAATGCTCCAAAAATCAACTTCATTCCTGCTCCTCCATTAATTGATAGATTTTCTCCATATTCACATGTCTTCTGAATATTTCAGCCAACTTTTCGTATTCCTGCTCCTTATAGGCCTCTAATGAGATTTGTTTCTGTACCTTAGCCGTAAGCCCCTTTTTCTGAAGTAGATATGTAATTAATTGCCCTGTAAACTCAGCCTCATCAAAAATACCATGAAGATATGTACCAAATACTTGCTGATTTTCATCGACTGCTCCCTCCTGATAATGAACAGGCCTTCCCAGGCTTTCCGTAATGGTTATAAAAGGTCTGGCGCCCTTACCTAAAGTAGTTCGGCCCATATGGATTTCATAGCCCTTTACAGAAATCGGTTGGCTTGCCTGACAGAAGGGGAGCCCCTGGGCTTCGATTTTTCCATTTACCTGGGTCGTTACCTTTTCAGGCTCAAAAATGGTTTCAATATCTAATAGACCCAGCCCATTGATTTTTTCAGTGCTTCCCTCCACTCCCAAGGGGTCATAAAGGGTTTTTCCTAACATTTGAAAGCCCCCACAAATTCCAAAAATTAGCTTACCTTCCCTGGAAGCCTTTAATATCTCTTGATCAAGACCACTCTTTCTCAAATAGGTTAAATCTGCAATCGTACTTTTGGAGCCTGGTAATATAATGATATCAGGATCAGCAAAGCCTTCTCCTTCCTTCACATACCGAAGGCTTACTTCTGGGTAGGCATCAAAAATATGAAAATCAGTAAAGTTTGAGATGTGGGGCAGGCGTACCACTTCTATTTTAACTTGACCTTCATGTCTGGTACCTCTGTTGAAGCGTTCTGTAACGCTGTCTTCATCCTCTAAATTAATGTGACTATAGGGAATAACCCCTAGAACCGGTATATCGATTAGCTCCTCCAGCATTTTTAAACCTGGCTCCAGTATTTTAATATCCCCTCTAAACTTATTGATGATTACTCCCTTAATACGTTTTCGCTGGGCCTCGGGCAGTAGCATAACGGTTCCATAAATCGAGGCAAAAACCCCTCCCCGGTCTATGTCCCCCACTAATATTACAGGGCAATCGGCTATTTCTGCCATACCCATATTGACTAGATCATGCTCCTGCAAATTAATCTCTGCCGGGCTGCCTGCCCCTTCAATGACGACAATATCATATTCTTGGCTAAATTCGTTGAATATATCCCCTACCCTTTCCTTTAGCTGGGGCTTTAATTTTTGGTAGTCGGCCGCCTTCATATGTTCCATGGCCTTACCCATAATGATTACCTGGGCTGCCTGGTCAGTGGAGGGCTTTAATAAAATGGGATTCATGGCGATTCTGGGTTTTATTTTGGCCGCCTCTGCCTGCATTACCTGGGCTCGACCCATCTCAAGCCCTTCCTCTGTAATAAAGGAATTTAAAGCCATGTTTTGAGATTTAAAGGGGGCAACTCTGTATCCATCCTGATACAATACTCTGCACAGGGCCGCAACTAGAAGACTCTTTCCCACCGAAGAAGCGGTTCCCTGGATCATGATGCTTTTTCCATTACCTGTCATTGATGATCAGCTCCTTTATGAGGGCTTCCATGGTGAGACATGATTTAAGCCCCATTTTTCTTAATTCTGCAAGTTTACTGTCTCCCTGACCCTGGGTATAATCGTATAGCTCCTTCTGATGATACTGATCCAAAAGATAAGCCCTTTTCCCCTGCTTCAACTGATCCTCCACAAGGGTTAAATTTTTTATATTACCCCAGCCAAGGGGAATACTGGTCATGACAATGACATCTTGGGCCTGGGCCAGGATCGCTGCCTGCTTCAAG
The DNA here is from genome assembly GCF_054658015.1 of Alkaliphilus crotonatoxidans. NCBI lineage: Bacteria > Bacillati > Bacillota > Clostridia > Peptostreptococcales > Natronincolaceae > Alkaliphilus > Alkaliphilus crotonatoxidans. Next base: position 405,016 of record NZ_BAAHXS010000006.1, on the reverse strand, counting down.
GATTCCTGACTGATTTGAGAAAAGGGGGCCTCTGCCGCCATTTCAAGCCTTAGCTGTACGCCCAATTCCCAGTCACTGTCACCTTGATTAATGACCCCCATGGTAATATGGCTGCAATACTTCATTAAAACAGGCAGCAGCTCCCTTCCGCTGCCCCCTCCGCAAACCAGATGAACGCTGGGGCCCCTTTGGGAAAAATCCTTAGATTTAACACCTAAAGGGTAGATCATTAGCCTGTTGGTATAGGGATTTTTTTCAATCATCATCTCCATATTGTAGGCCAGCTGTAGGTTTTCAACGGTTAATACGGTCTCGGTCTTGCCCATGGTTATTTTTTGACCCCTATGAAGCAGCAATATTTGCTGACTATAGCGGGCCGCCAGATTTAGATCGTGCAGCACCGCAATAATGGTTACACCCTGCTCCTCATTAAGCTCCTTTAAAAGCTCCAGCACCTCAAGCTGATGATGTATATCTAAAGAGGCTGTGGGCTCGTCTAGTAAAATTACCTGGGGCTCCTGGGCAAGGGCCCTGGCCAAAATAACCCGCTGCCCTTCTCCCCCACTTAGCTCATTAACCCTTCGATCCCGAAGATGCCATGTATTGGTTCTTTCCATGGCCCCTCTAACAACCCGATGATCCTGTTGGGTTTCCCGCCTAAATCGGCTTTGGTGGGGATACCGGCCCATCAGTACAATCTCGTAGACACGAAAATCATAATCAATACCAGTATCCTGGGGCACCACAGCCATATCCTTTGATAGTGCTTTTTTCCCATAGCTCTTTAAATTTTCACCATTTAAATAAATTGTACCTTCTCTGGGGGAAATATTGGCTGCTAAAAGCTTTAGCAGGGTTGATTTTCCCGAACCATTGGGCCCAATGATTGTGACAAATTCCCCCTGATTAATTGATAGACTGAGGGAATCAATCACCGTTTTTTCATTATACTGGAAGGTAATTCCTTCAATGTCAATCGATTTACCCATCCTTTGGCCTCCTGTACTGAAATTTCTTTATATAACTTGCCTTTTGCTTTTTCTAAGCAAATGAATAAAAAAAGGTGCGCCCAAAAGGGCCGTTATAATTCCTACCGGAATTTCTGTTGGTGCAATGAGGGTTCGGGCAGCAGTATCGGCCAACATTAAAAAACTACCTCCTAGGATGCCGCTGACCGGCAACAATACCCGATGATCTGGCCCTATTAAAATTCTAACGATATGAGGAACGATTAAACCTATAAAGCCGATGATTCCGCTGACTGAGACGGCAAAGGCAGTCACCAGGGCACTTAAAACCAAAATAATTACCTTCACTCGTTCCACTTCTACTCCTGTATTTTCTGCAGTTTCTTCACCTAACAGCATAATATTCAAATCCTGTGAAAAAACATAGATTAAAATACTCCCCAAAAGGATAGGCCCGGCGGCCATTCGCACATGATTCCAGCCTCTGGATGAAAAGCTGCCCAGGGTCCAATAAACGATATTAGCCACATCCTTTGAAAAAATCACCATTAAAAAGGACATAAGGGCAGTAAACAGCTGACCAATGGCAATACCGGCCAGCAATAAGGTATTGACAGGTACCCTTCCTCTAATTCGGGCCATTTGGTAGACAATTACCGTAGCCATTAAAGACCCCACAAAGGCGAAAACAGATACCATTCCCATTCCCAAAACACTGTGATTTAGCTTCAGGATGATGGCAATGGCCGCCCCCAAGGCTGCCCCAGAGGAGGTACCTACAATAAAGGGATCTGCCATGGGGTTTTTCATAATCCCCTGCATGGCAGCTCCTACCACCGACAATCCATAACCCACCAAAAAGGCTAAAAAAATCCTGGGAAGTCGTATATTCCAAATAATCGCCTGCTGGGCCCCAGAAATATCAGATGTGTCAATGTAGTTTCTAATTACAGGCAGCTTACTTCCAATTACCTTAATGATATTTTGAAGTGTAATGTTGGCTGCCCCTACAATGGTTGATATTAAAATAATCACCACCGGCAGCACCAAAAGCAGTATTAGTATTTTTCCTTTATGCTTCTTTTCCATTGCTTGGCCCTCCATAGAAGAATCCCGCCTATTACAGGCGGGTAACTATTCAAATGCCTCCGGATGTATGGCCCTGGCAATTAATTCAAGTGCATCAATAATTCTTGTTCCCGGCCTGGAAACAATATTAGGCTCCAATAAATGTATTTCATTGTTTTGAATGGCTGTTATTTCCCCATAGCCTGGCCTGGACTTAATTTGATTAATAAGCTGGGTTTTTTCTTCCTCTGATAAATTCATTGCCTCCTCCATATGGGCGGGAGCCAGAAAAATTTCAGGATCTCTTTCCACCAAGGTCTCTGTACTAAACTGTGGATAGGCCCCTGATCCATCGGCAGCAATATTCTCTCCCCCTGCTAATTGGATCAGCTCATCAATAAAGGAGCCTGTACCGGCAGTCATCAAGGGTTCATCCCATACTTGATAAAAGACCCGTTTAACGGGCTGCCCCTTGACTTTCTCTAAAATATTGTCCCTTCGAGCTGTCATGGTATCAATCAATTCCTGAGCCATTTCTGACGTATTGGTCAGCTTGCCTGTGTCCTCGATCAATGAAAAAATTTCTTCAATTGATTCAGGCATATATTTAACTACAGTAATTCCGGCAGCCTCCATTTGGGCAACTGCCTCTAAGTCTCCCTCTCCATAGACAAAGACCAGATCGGGCTCCAATTCTATTACCCTTTCAATATTGATACCCCATGAGCTGCCTACCTTTTCCTTTGTCAGCGCCTCCGCTGGATAATCGCAGCTATCTGAAACAGCCACCAGCTTATGCTGTATTCCTAGGGCATAAATAATTTCTGTTTGACTGGGTGCAATGGAAATAATCCGCTCCGGCAGCCTGTCTATGGTAACTTCGCTACCCAGTCCATCAACGACAGTGGCTGAAAAATCATCATTATATTCATCTTCAATGGAAGGGCCTTGAACAGTAGGACCTTGACTTTGACAGCCCCCTAAAAATACGACTAAAAGAACTAGTCCAAGGATTACATAATTCATTTTATTCTTCTTCAACGTGATTCCTCCCTTAACAGTTGTATAATTGGTTTAACTTTGATAATATACAGAAATCTTCTTGAAATTCCAGCAGCGTAATACTGCAATGGTCTATTTTAAAGTGCCAGTGTTTATGAATATCACCGGTAATGTAATGGGCCACAATTGAACGAATGACTCCGGCATGGGTAACCAACACCAAATTTTTATTTTTCGATGACTGAATTAATTCATCGGCGGCTTTGATCACTCTATGGTGCATTTCGTAAAGGCTTTCTCCCTGGGGAAATTGAAAATGAACTGCATCCTCTATAAGGGCATTATATTCATCGGGGAACACCGCCTCCATATGCTGCATGGTTTTTCCCTCTAAAGCGCCAAAATTGATTTCCCGAAGGCCATTGATGGCTACCGATTCCAGACCTCTGCCACCTTGAATTATTTGTGCCGTCTCTTCCGTCCTTTTTAAGCCGCTGTGATAAATACTATGGATTTCAACAGAGGTCAAGGCCTTGGCGGCATCCTGGGCCTGCTTTCGCCCTTTTTCATTCAAAGGAGGATCAGCCCAACCACATAATCGTTTGTGAAGATTATGGTCAGTTTCACCATGGCGAATTAAATAAAGGCTTGTTGACACCATCTCACCCCTATCTCAATTGAATTAGTAAAAATAACAGATACAATACCTCAGACAGCTCGCAAAGGGCCCCCAGGGTATCCCCCGTCATGCCTCCAATAACCTGTGCTGCATGGAATTTATAGAGACTTGAAAAGCCATATAGTATGCCGATGAAAATCAGACTTCTGGGATAATAGAAGGTCATTAAGGTTCCCATGGCCACCACCAGGAGCAGCATGGGGTTGGAGACCTTTCCGATAAATGCATTACCTAATCCACTTTTTCTTCCATAGACTGCACCATGGCACCCGAAGGCCAGGGCCAGTCTTCCCATGATGGGCATATGAACAAGGGCTATCATCAAGTCTGACCCCTTAAGCAATATCAAGGCCGCAGCCTTAAGGATCAGCACCATCACAATGGCCAGTAATCCATTGGTACCCAGCCTGCTGTCCTTCATAATATCCAAAATCTGCTCCCGGGGGCGATTGCTGTAAAAACCGTCGAAGGTATCACCCAGACCATCTAAATGAAGGCCACCGGTCAAGACGATATAAAGGCTTAGGGTTAACAATATCCCAAGGGCCGATGGAAAGAGGTATGAAAACACGCTGTAGGCCAACAGATTGATCGCTCCCAGCAGCAGGCCCACCCAGGGAAAAAAAATAATTCCCCGATGAAAGGATTCATCTAAAGGAAGGTCCTTGACAATGGTGATTCGGGTCAAAAATTGCAAAATCCCAATGAAACGGCCCATCAGCTTTCAATTCCCTTCCTGGCGTAAATGCCCTGTTGAAAGGGGTGCTTAATCAGCTTCATCTCGGTTACATAATCAGCCCTTTCCACCAGCTCTGGGGGCGCATTTCGGCCTGTTAGAATTAATTCTACATGATGAGGCTTCGACTCAATCAAGTCTAAAATGACATCAACAGTAAGGATTTTATGATTAAGTACAGCCATAATTTCATCTAATATGATTAAATTATAGTGCTCTTCCTTCAAATGGCCTTCTATGATCTTCATTCCCTCCATAATTCCCTGCTGAACCTGTTTTTTTTCTATCTCGTTCATCTGAAAATAAAATTTGTTTGCCTTAATAAAGCGAATGATATCAAAATTAGGTATTTTTTCAATACTGTATAGCTCACCTGTATCATCACCCTTAAGAAATTGAGCCATTAATACCCGAAAGCCCGATCCCGAGGTTCTGATCCCCTGCCCCAGGGCAGCAGTCGTTTTTCCCTTTCCATCGCCGGTGTAAATATGAATTAAGCCCTTTTCCAATTTTTTTGTAAGCATATATTTCACTCCTCATTTTATTTTTAATGGGAGACCACAAACCGTTAAATAAACCTCATGGGCCTGGGAAGCCAGGTATTGATTTACTCTGCCTGCTATATCCCGAAAGGCCCTGGCCATAGGGTAGCCCGGTACGATGCCGAAGCCCACCTCGTTGGTAACCAGCACGACAGTGGCATCAGTATTTTTTGTATATTCAACAACCCTTACAAATTGATCCATTATTTTTCCTTCTATTTCATTGATCCTTAAGGGCTTTACCTTATCCCAATGGGGTTCATAATCCATCATTAGGTTTGTAATCATAATGGTCACACAATCCAATATGATTCCCTTCATGCAGGTTCCACTGAGGGCCAGCGCCCGATCCAATTCCCTATAGGCCTCCAGCGTTTGCCACCCCTGGGGACGGCTGGCTTGATGTTTTTTGATTCGATCCTGCATTTCCTGATCGAAGGCCTTGGCTGTGGCAACATAGAGTACCTTGTCCCCCAGCTCCCTTAAGAGACCTTCTGCAAAGGTACTTTTGCCGCTCCTGGCTCCTCCCGTTACCAAAATTAAATTTCCCATAACAATTTCCTCTTTCCTATAAATTAGAAAACCCTTACCTAAACACGACAGAGGTAAGGGCTTTTAATCAAAACCATGAAACATGCCTTCCCTCCGAAGGTAGTTTATTGCTGCGTGGCAGGTCTCCTGGCTTGTAACTCATCCTACAGGCAGCACCCTTCCCGGTTTCCCAGTGGTTTATGGCTGCCTTAGTCATTACTTACAGTAGCGGGGGCTGCAGTGGAATTTCACCACTTTCCCTATTAAGCTATTGTTTGCACCAACACAAGATATTAAATTCAAGTTAATCATACCAGAAACAACTATTTTTATCAATCTATTTTTCCGCCTCTAAATAGAAGCTGGCAAAGGGTCTATGGCCTAACCCTGATGCTTCGCCGGTATATTCTTTTTCTACCTCTCGTCCCAATACCAAAAGATTAATAGTTTGAATCTTGCTCCCTTGTATATATAAGTTATATTCACCGTAGGGAACGTTGCGAATGGCAATCCAATGGAAATCTCCCTCGTGCTCCTGAATCATATGGTCATAGCTGCTCTTGATTCCATCGGTATCATAGACTAATATGGTTTGCTGTCCTCTGGTCAGGGTAAACTCAATCGGTCCATTAAAAAGCAGGTGCAGGGTTTCTTCTTCCTCATGATAACTGTCAACCACTTGAACCCCATAGCCCTGAGAAATTGGGTTCAGGGCTTCCATCAGAATGCCATGATGGCTGCCGGGCAGTACATTGCCTATTCCTTTATCCAATGATGCACTGGCAACCGTCACTACACCGTCTCCCTGGCCGGTTTTTAAAATTCCTGTAATCATCTCTTTTCCATAATTAAGTAACTGTTGTGGGTCGACCACCAGCTGTTCGTTGGTTTCCTTTCCTTCTCCGCAATAGCAATAAAGCTCCTCTACCCGCTCCTTTAATATAGGCAATTGACTGTTAAGGTGGTCTAACAGTGGATTTTGATATCTCATATAACTTCTGGGTACCAGCACCCATTGATCAGGTGCTGATTCATAGGTTAAGATTGGCCCATAACCATTGGAGGGAATAAGCTGTCCCAGGGCCGGGAAATTTCTATGCAGCTCGGATAAATGACTTTCTCCCATAGGGATTTTTAGAATTTTTCTAAGTATCCAAAGATACCCCCGATAGATGATTTGGAATATTGATCTTTTTTTCACTGGTACCATTCTGCCGGTAGACCATAGATAATAGGCATCCAGGGCTCCCAGATTAGGCGTGCCAATTAGAATCAGCTTGTGTACTTCATTTTGATACAGCGATCCCTGAATAAAGGCTCTTGCCACCAATCCCCCCATGCTATGGGTAATGATATCAATCGATTGATCGGGATGTTTTTTCTTAGCCTCATTAATCATAGGAATAAGGTAAGTGGGTACAATTTCTTCTATTCTCCTGCGCCAATCATAATGGCATATATGAAGATTTTGTCCCCTGCGATAGCCTAAATTTTCCAATCCCCTTATAAAGGGATCATAAATTAATCGGGCCATACCAAAGCCCCACTTTTTTTGCCCCTTCAGCATATCTCCCCCAAAGGAGCCCATTAAACCAGGAATAAAAATAATTGGATTTTTTAAATGCTTCAAAATATCCACTCCTATCTTTTCTGCCATCCATTTCTACTAATTTATGCCTGTTTTTAATGAAAAGGAACACAAAAAAGTGGCTAGAAGATAACCACCTTTGAATTGATACATATCCAGTTCCCTTAAAGGGCCAGCAGAATTTTAAGAAGAGGAGCCCGCTAGGCTATTGTACTTTTAGACTGTAACCCCTTCTAAAGAAAGGAGCTTTTTTTTGATATGAAGCCCACCACCATAACCAACGAGGCTTCCGTTTGAACCAATGACCCGATGGCAGGGGATAATGATTGGGATTTTATTTTTGTTGTTTGCCATTCCCACAGCCCGAACTGCCTTTGGACGGTTAATTTTTACTGCAATGTCTTTATAGGTTACGGTTTTTCCATAGGGAATTTCTGTTAAAGCCTGCCACACCTGCTTTTGAAAGGGCGTACCAATCACGTCAAGGGGTAGGTCAAAGACCTTTAAGGCTCCATTAAAATATTCCCTTAGGGCTGCCTCGTAGGGAAGATTTTTTTCCGGGCTAAATATGTACTGGGCCCCGGGAAAAAGCCTGTCAAGCTCAGCTAGTCCTTTAACTTCATCGTTATGAAAGTCCACCAACGCCAATCCCCGATGGGTTGAGGCAAGGAAAAGCTCCAGTCCTGCAACCTGTATTTGACTGTAGTATATACAATCAGGCTTCTGTAATTCTCTTTTCTCCATCATATTGCTCCTTCGCCACCCTCCACTGTTCTCTGGTTTTCAATTGTAGCTGTCGATTATGCTTAATCATGGGATGATCTAATACCTTGCTATACCAAATAATTGCCTCTTTGAACCTTCCAAAATATCGATTTAACTCTCCCACCAGGTAAGCAACGGTCATTTCATCCACCGATGTTCCTTCTAAATGTTCATTTTGATAAGATGCTTCAAAATGATGCAGGGCATGCTTTAAAAATTCTTCTTCCTTCACACTGTTATATCCCCTATACAACCAGGCCAGCTTTATACACAGGTTTCCTAAATAGCTCTGGGGCCGCTTCGTAACCTGTGCCACCAAGATGGCCATTTTAAAACATGCTTCTGCCTCCTCATAGGTTCTGATACCGCCATAATCCCGAGATTTCCACTTATAGCGAATCTGATCATCAAAATCATGTTTTTGGTTGGGTGTAATTTCTTCAAAGCTGCTTTCAGTGCCGCTGTAGCCACAATGGGGGCAGACAAACACCTGGTAATACAAGGGGTTTATTTCTTTATAAACTACATTTAAATCATCCTGTTTTTCCTGAATTTTGAGTTTTCTAATTCTAACCTTTTTAGAAGTAAAATCTCGTTTACATACGGGACAGTTAATCGTTTTGTCATATAATAATTCTTCCATTGGTATCCTCCAGCCATTCGATATATTGCTGTTATTATTATATCAAAATATGGTTTGAAATACCATGGCAAGATCCCTTTCTGTCGATAAAACAAGAATAGAGGATCAAAATATGATCCTCTGGTCCTATAAACCTTTAGGGAAATCAATTCTATATAGTTTTTGAAGTTAAAGCTCCGGCCCCTCCGGAGACACATTAACTTCCTCTCCATTTACGGGTTCAGGGGCCTCAACTTGGGAACGGGGTTTAGTCCCCTGAAGGGTAATTCCATTAACAGGAATATAATAATCCTTTGAAATCAGTTCCCGTTTAACCTCTTTTCCATTACTGGTATATATTTTATAGGTATGAACACGGTATCCTCTTTTAGGTTCCCTTTCTACTTTTTTTTCATCTACAAAAAGGGTATCGTCGGTTTTTATCTCGATCTTAGGCTCAATGGTTTCTACTACCTCTGAATAGAGCTTAATGCTTGTATCCTGGGTTTTTCTTCCATAAATATTAACAGTTACCCGATTTCCCTGAACAGAGCTTTCCAAATAAATCGGATAGGGCATATCATTTATAAATTCAAAATCAATATAGCCGTAGGCCACTGTAGCATCGTGTCCTAAGGGCACATAGGCCACAGGCAAAGAATGGTTCTTTCGATTAATAATTTCTAAATCAGCCCTTACCACTGCATTATATAGGGTAGAGGATACTTGACAGATACCGCCGCCAATTCCTGGGATTAACTGACCATTGATAATTACCGGAGCCTCCTGGTATCCCTCTGCAACCCCCCGGGGGCCGGTTTGTTCATTGAAGGAAAAGGCCTCGCCAGGCATAAGCAACGTACCATCTATGCTTTTAGAGGCAATGGTAATATTCGTGCTTCTTCCCTTTACTCCTGCATCAAAGGTGGTAGAAAAACTACCAATAATCTCCTTCAAATCCTTTAGGCTTTCGGCAGTAATTCGGGGAGCAATATTTTTTACAGGCAGCTCAATGGGAGTGCCTTGATAATTTTCTATCTGTTCCTTAATTCTGTACATAAGCTCCTCGGCGTCCAGCACTACCCCGGGAATTCCTTCTGTTATTTCAAAGCTCCCTGATCGTCGTATAGCCTTGGCATTCACCGGCTCTTGGAAAATTTCGCTGTTGATCTCCTCTAAAACCAGTTCAACCTTTTCTATATCATATTCAGCTGCCAGGGGAATCATCTTTGAATACTTTCTAAGGCCATAAATTTCTGAAAGCCTGGCCAGGGGATTACCCTCTCGGCCCACTCGATAGGCCTCCTCTAAAGCAGCTTCGTAATCGTAGCGATACCCCAGGAGGCGATAGGGATAATGCCAGCTTTCCCCTTCATAGATAATCGTGATTTGCTGGTTTTCAAGTTCATTGTCAAATACTTTTTGTAGCTTCATCAGTGCTTCTTCCTTCGATAGATTGCTTATATCCACCGACTCCACATAAATATTTCGATAAAAGCCCTTTTCATTCAAAACAAACATTCCCAGTGTTAAGAAAGCAATCAATACAGTAGCCAATATCATTGCTGTCAGCCACAGGAACCATTTTTTATTGTTTTTCTTAGGTATACTCGGTTCCATGTTATCACTCCTCGGTGCAATCTAAAGTACAGCTACACTACACTTAATACAATTTTATTGGGATTTTAATAAAATATTCTTTTAAATAACAAGTTATGATTTCAATACCTTAATTTATTCTTAATCCCAGCGTATTTCAATCTCATCCCCCTCTTGAATTGGATCTGTATAATTTGCAGGCGACCCATTGTGGTTTAAAACCAGCTTTCCCCTGACCCGCTGTCGATCAAATTCAATATAATTAAAAATATCTACAAAAATTAAGTTCTCTTTCTCTTTCGTTAATTCAAGCACCAGCTCTTCACCGTTATATTTTATTTTTATTTTCTTGCAATTGGCTTCCTCTGGTACTTCATTGATCTGTGGTGTGTCCTCTGAATTAACTATTTCTATTAGGTCATTTTGTTCTATGGTGGTAAAATAATCTGCCGGTTCACCATTCACCCGCACAGCTTTATGCGATAAATCAAGCTTTAAATAATCGGCCAGCTCTCCCAGGGTGGCTATTTTTTTAAATCGAATAATATCCCCGTCCTTTAGACGAGGGTTTCCTGTTACGGGTTCCCCATTTAGGCTGATATCGTAAAATTGGTTAACTTTCCTATTGTTTACATTCAATCGCCCCTCTAAGTCCATTAGCTTATTAAAGGTATAGTCAGCATCGGTACCCATTTGAGCCGGTTTGATAATGATATTATCACCATGCTTAATGGGGCTTTCGAGGCTGGAGGCAAGCTGATTGACATAGATTTCTGCCGGCTGCCCATAGGCGCCATAATAGATTTTCTTTTCTTGATTGATTACAATGGTCAGTGGCTTTCCCCTTTTGGGAATTAGATCACGGGGGTTGTAGCCTATTAAAACAAGGGCATCACTGACCTTTAGCTCCTTTGACTGAAACAGCCTTAGCTCCCTGCCATTCACATTAATGTCAATGAAATCCTGGGCTTTATTTTTTAAAGCCTTTGCCAAGATCCCTACAGGGGTGATGCCCTCGGGGCCCAGCACCTTCAGATTATTATGCTGGAGGTTTTGAATAATTTCAGTTCCCCTGACCACCACCCGTTCCTCAGGCATTTCCAGTAGGGCCGCCAACTGCTTAGGTAAACAGGGAATTTGACTTCCCCCGCCAATCAAAAATATGGCACTGGGTGCCTTGGAATTTTGCTTAAGAAGATTCTCGGCAATATTTTGGGCTACCAAATCGATGGCTGGCTGAATTTCCTTTAAAATTTCCTCGGTTGTCAACTCATGGGTCAGCCCCAATATATCTGTAAATTGATGGGTTGGCCTTGAACATAGCTGACATTTAAGGGATTCCGCCGTATCAAAATCTAATAAATAGCTTTTGGCCAGGGCCTCTGTAATCTCATCACCGGCAGTAGATGTCATACCATAGGCGACAACTGTGCCATCCTTTGTAATGGCTATATCCGAAGTGCCCGCTCCAATATCTACCAAAGCAATATTTAATAATCTGACATTTTGCGGAACTGCCACCTCTAAGGCCGCAATGGGCTCTAGGGTCATATAGCTTACCTCGAGGCCAATTTTTGCCATAACGGTATTTAAGCTGTCTACAACCCCATGGGGTAAAAAGGTGGCTAAAATATCAAGCTTCAATTGATTGCCCCGATGACCGACAGGATTTGTGATCAGGCCATCATTAATATAATAATTGACAACGGTATGGCCAACACAAAAGTATTGATTCTTCTCTAGGGCTTGCTCTTCCAAAGCCCTTTGGGCTTTTTGCAGACCTTCTATTTCAACGCTGTTTACCAGGTGTTTATCAATCAGCTTATTGGGATCAATTTCCCTTTCTATTTCAATTCGATGGGTTTGAAGGGCTCGTCCCGCAGCAGCAATGGCCACCTCCTTAATCGTAACCTGTGCCTGTTCTTCCAGCTCTTCCTTTATTTTTTTCGCAATAGAGGCTACCTCTTCAATATCATGGATTTGCCCGTCAAACATAGCTCGGCTTTGGTGAAATTGAATGGTACTGTGCTTAACGACAATTTTTCCATCCTGATAAGCCCCCAACAGGCCTATTACACTTCTTGTACCAATATCCAGAGCAAAAACAAGTCCATTGTCATGGTAGTGATTTTTCATAGAATCGGCTTCCTTTCTAAATCATGCTGTTATCCTTATTTCTTCACCGATCCTCATTTTCCCTTCTATCACCTGAAAGAAATCTGTCGATCTAGCAAGATCAATCAGGATATAGGTCGATAGACTTAGAATTAAAGCTGATTTAGATAAAATAAACAATGGTCGGTTAACGGGCATTGATCACATTGCGGCTTTCTGGCCTTGCAAATTCTTCTACCATGGAAAATTAACCAATGGTGAGCATCAGACCACTGGCCTTTAGGAATATTCTTCATCAGCTGCTGCTCTGTTAGATCTACATTATCGGCCGATGCCAGGCCAATACGGTTAGATACCCTAAAGACGTGGGTATCTACCGCAATGGCATCTTCACCAAATGCATTACTTAAAACCACATTGGCAGTCTTTCTGCCGACTCCCGGAAGCCCCATCAATGCTTCACGATCATTTGGCACCTGGCCTTGATAATCATCGACTAATATTTTACAGGTAGCCAATATATTTTTGCTTTTATTTTTGTAGAAGCCACAGCTTTTGATCCACCTGCCCAGCTCCTCCTCTGTAAGCCCAAGATAGTCTTCTGGCTCCGGAAACTCTTTAAAGAGCTCCTTTGTCACTTGATTAACTCTTTTATCGGTGCATTGAGCCGCTAAAATTGTTGCTATCAACAGCTGAAAGGAATTCTTAAAATCCAACTCACTTTCGGCGTTGGGGTATAGATCCTTCAATATAGCCAGCACTTCTTTAATTTGTCCTTTGGTTAGCTTCTTTCTTTTCATTTGTACCCCCTTATTTTATCTACAATATTTCCACATCCCAATTGGAAATCTCAAATCGGCCATCCCGTTCCATAAAATGAATGACATTGTTCAAAATTTCGTCTGCATGCCTGCGACTGTTGCTGACACAGGAAAAACCGATTTCGGCAATCTGCCATTTATCCATTTCTCCCACTTCAGCTATCGAGACATTAAATCTAGCCTTTACCCTTTCAATTACACTTTTTACAATGTGTCGCTTCTCCTTTAATGAAGCAACACCAAATAAGTGCATTCTGATCGTACAGATGCCAACCTGCATTTCCCCCACCTCTTCTGTCATAATGAATTATGCACTATTTTTTTTCACCATCAAATCATCAAATATCGAATAGATTACTGGTATTACTACCAGGGTTAGAAAGGTGGCAGAAATTAACCCTCCAATCACAACCGTAGCCATGGGTGCCTGAGCCTCTGCTCCTTCTCCGATACCCAGGGCCAGGGGCAATAGCCCCAAAACTGTGGTAGAGGTCGTCATTAAAATCGGCCTAAGCCTGGTATTTCCTGCTGTCATAATGGCCTCTTCCCTTTCAAATCCCCTTTCCCGTAGTACAAGAATGTAATCAATCAATACGATACCATTGTTTACTACAATGCCTGCCAATACCACTGCTCCAATTAAACCTGGTACACTTAAGGGCCTTGATGTAAGCAGAAGGGCAATGGCTCCCCCGGCAAAGGCCAGGGGTACTGAAAGCATAATGGTAAAGGGATGAATTAAAGATTGAAATTGTGATGCTAATATCATATATACCAATAATATAGCTAATATAACCACTAAAATCAAGCTGTTAAATGCTTCCTCCAACAGCTCCTGCTGTCCACGGAAGGCATAGCTATAGCCAGCAGGAAAATCATAATCAGATAGCTTATTTTGAATTTCCTGTACAACTGTATTTAAATCTCGATTTAGAATTGCTGCACTGACGCTAATGGCTCGAGCCTGGTCGCTGTGTCTAATGGTGCTGGGAGCAGTTCCCCGCTGAATTGAGACTACATGCTCTAAGGGTACCCCTACACCCAGGGGGGTAATCAGTGGAATCTGCATAAAGCTTCCCAGACCCTCTCTGAAATACGCTGGTCCCTTTACGACTACATCTAATTCTGTTTCTGCTAATTTCAGGCGGGTAGCTGTTGTACCCTGAACCAGGCTTCTTATGATAGAAGCAATCTGACCTCCTTGTAGTCCGTACCGGGCTGCCGCCTGTCGGTCAATGACCAGCTCATATTGCGGTGGTCCCTCAATATAGTTTGTGGCCACCTCCCGGGTACCGGCTATACCTTGAACGATATTGACAATATCCTCTGATATTTTCTTGAGGGTATCCAGATCATCCCCCCGGACTTCTACCTCTACAGCGTCTCCCCCGAAGCCCATGGACAAAACTGAGGAATTAGCAGTAACAGTTATTTCAGCCCCTGGAATTTTAGCCAGAACTCCTCTAATTTCGTCCATCACCTCTCCCGTGGATTTTTTCCGTTGATTTTGAGGAACCAGCTCGCCATCAATGGTTCCTCGATTACGCTGGGTACTGGCCGACATCATGCTGCTTCCCCCTGTACCGACGGTACTAAAAAGAGACTCAACCTCTTTTTGCTGCCTCAGCATTACTTCGATTTCCTGAACCAGTGCTTTAGTTTGTTCAAGGGTAGCTCCATGGGGCAGCCGCACATCTACTGTAAAGGTTCCTTCATCAAATTCTGGAAAATATTCGGCCCCCACCCTGAAAAGGGCCCCCACCGAAGCCAATAAAAAGATAGCAGAAAAGGCCAAAACCCAGCCTCGATGTTTTAATCCTTTGGCTAATATTATTTTATACCCTCGAAAGATTTTTGACATGATACGATCAAAAAATCTAAAAAAGATATGCTCCTTTTTGACCCCATCCTCAGGAGGCTGTTTTAATAATCTGGCTGAAAGCATAGGTACTAAAGTAATGGAAACCAACAACGAAGCCAGCAAAGCATAGGTAACGGTCAAGGCCAATTCTCTAAAGATTTGGGCAGTCATTCCCTGTACAAAGACAATTGGCAAAAAAACCGCAACAGATGTTAAGGTTGAGGCCCCTATGGCCGCAGAAACCTCTCTGGTTCCATGAATAGCTGCATCAACTATATTGCTCCCCGTTTCTCGATATCGGTATATATTTTCCAGAACAACAATGCCGTTATCGACCAGCATTCCCACCCCTAAAGCAAAACCCGCCAGGGAAAGAAGGTTGAGGGTAATATCTGAAAAATACATCAGTGCAAAGGTGGCAAAAACCGATATTGGAATGGACAGGGCAATGGTCAGGGTGCTGCGATAATTTCTTAGAAACAAAAATAAAACCACCACCGCTAAAATCCCGCCATAAATAGCTGTTTTCCCTACATTACTGATGGAATTTTTTATGTAGACAGACTGGTCTGCCATCGACCGAATTGTAATACCATCCAGTTCCTCCTGAAGCCTTTTCAGCTCTTGATTAATTGAGTCGGCCACCTTAACAGTATTGGCCACTGATTGTTTTTGAATGGTAAGCCTGACACTGGGCTTTCCGTCCATTTTGGTTATTTCCTGGGCACCGGCCAGTACCCTATTAATTTGGGCCAGGTCTTTAAGGGGAACCACAGCCCCATTTGGAAGCAATAGCGGCAGCCCTTCTAGATCCTCTAGGCTTTGAAATTCCCCTAAAAAACGAGTCAGCCTTTGTTGCTGCCCATCGGTGATTTCCCCCGTGGGTAAATTAATATTTTCCGCCCTTAGCAAGGTCATCAGCTGTTGAAGATTTGTACCCAGTGCTTGAAGCTTTAGGGGGTCTACCACAATATGGATTTCCTCCTTTGCGCCACCGGAAAGACTTACTGAAGCAACCCCTGGAATCCGTTCCAGCCTTGGTTGGATGATATTTTCTGCAATTTCCTGAAGACTGACCAGCTCCTTGTCTCCGCCTATTCCCACATTCATAATAGGCAGTGCATTGGGATCAACCTTTAACACCATGGGGTCTATGGTATCTTCCGGTAAATAGCCCTTAACCAAATCAATTTTTTCTCTGATTTCTAAGGCAGCAAAATCCATATCAGTATTCTGGAAAAACTCTATGGTGATCCTTGAATTCCCTTCGCTGGAGGTGGAGGTAATTCGCTTGACATTATGAACCATGGCCACGGCTGCTTCCAGGGGCTTCGTAATCAAATTTTCCACCTCCTGGGGACCAGCCCCGGGATACTGAGTATTGATCATTGCAACGGGTATGTTCATTTTGGGTAAAAGATCAATGGGCAGCATGAATATGGCTACCATACCCATTAAAAGGATGAAACAAATCAGCATGATAACCGTAATGGGCCTTTTGACTGCCCAGTTAATTATTGTCATGGTCTAATCCCCCAATCATCAAAGCTGCCCCTTCCTCTAAATAGTGTTGCCCCTTTATCACAACCCTTTCACCCTCTTTCAAGCCCTCTAGTATTTCAACCTGTTCACCGCTGTCAATGCCTGTTTTTATACTTTTTTTATGGGCGCTGCCATCCTCTGCCGTAAAAACATAGGCTTCATTGCCCTCTATGATAATTGCCTCCTTGGGAATCACCAGGGCATTGTCTTTTTCCTCAATCGTTAGCCTCGCCTGGGCAAACACCCCTCCTAATAGTTGGTGTCCTTCGTTATCCAGGGTAAATTCCACTAAATACAAATTTGTTCGTTGATCAGGAATTGGATTCACCAGGGAAATTTTTCCCTGAGCCTCTTGACCGTCGGCTGTTACAGTAATTTCTTTTCCAAGGCCTATAGCCTGATACACCTGCGGTGTAACCATCAAATCACCCTTTAGTCTTGAAATATCAGAAATAGTCAGGGCAGGTACTTGATTCATCACTAGCTGGTTCTTTTGAATATTAATTTGAGAAATTACTCCGGCTATGGGAGCATAATATTCCATCTCTGCCAATTGTGCCAGGCTATTGGCATAGATCATCCTGCTCTGCTCCACCTGGGCCTGGGCCATGGCTAAGGTACTGTCCTGGGTCAGGGCAGCCATTTCCTTTTCCATGGTTCCTGTAAAGGGATTTAAATTTCTGGTAATGCTTTTAAAAACACTCACTTCTTCTACCTCTGTAGTAATGGAAGCCTGCTGTTCCTTTTGTCGCTGATATTGGGCCCGGGCCATTTCATAATTCAAACGGGCCTGCTCCACCTGCATTCTAAGGGGATCCTTGTCTAATTCAAAGAGAAGCGCTCCCGCTGAAACGGTATCTCCTAGCTTTACAGGTAAATCTGTCACCTTAAGACCAGGCGTTTTGGCAAATATCATCAGCTCCTCCTGGGGACGCAGTTGGGTACCCAGCGTAATTGTAGCCCTTATGTTTTTCTTTTCTACTGCTGCCACCTCAACGGGCACTGGATTTTCTTCAGCTATTTCCTCCTGCAAATTACAGGCTGACAGGGTGAGTAAGAGCGACAACACTATAAAATATTTAAATAATTTACTTTTTCTTCCCATCAATATACCCCTCCACTTTGATTCTTTACTAAATAAAATTCCCTAAAAGGGGGCAAAAAATAAAAAAGAAATCCTTAATTTTGAGGATTTCTTTTTCTGTTGAAGCTAATTATATACTAGAGCAGATTCATTTCCTGCCCAACCACCTTAAAGGCTTCCACTGCTCGATCCAGCTGATCCTTTGTGTGACCTGCCGTTACCATACATCTTAGTCTTCCTGTACCCCTTGGTACTGTAGGAAAGACGATACCTGATACAAAAACACCCTTATCTAATAGTTTTCTGCTAAATTCCATGGTTTTAGACTCTTCTCCAATAATCACAGGTGTGATGGGCGTTTGACTGTTACCAATATTAAATCCTAACCCGCTGATTTTTTCCTTAAAGTACCTGGCATTTTCCCAAAGTCGATCGGTATATTCTGTTGTACTCATTAATAGCTTAACTGCTTCGATTATGGGGCCCACTGTGGCTGGAGGAAGGAAGGTACTGAATAACAAGGGTCTGCCCCGGTGACTTAGCCAATCCTTCATGGTATGGCTTCCAGCCACGTATCCTCCAACAACACCTATTGCCTTAGAAAGGGTACCAATGCTAAAATCAACCCTTCCATGAAGACCAAAATGATCTACAGTGCCCCGGCCGCTTTCTCCCAATACCCCCGAGCCATGGGCATCATCAACATAGGTCATGGCATCATATTTTTCTGCCAGTTCAACGATTTCGGGAAGGGGTGCAATGTCTCCATCCATACTGAATACCCCGTCGGTAATGATCAATATATTTCGATATTTATCTCGATTTTCCTTGAGGACGGTTTCAAGGTGATTCATATCAGCATGTTTAAAAACCGTTTTATCTGCACGACTTAACCTTGATCCGTCAATAATACTGGCATGGTTAAGCTCGTCAGAAATAATTAAGTCACCCTTTTCTGTGATGGCCTGAATGGTTCCTGCATTACAATTAAAGCCCGACTGAAAAACCATCACGGCTTCTTCACGCTTGAATTCCGCCAGAAGCCTTTCCATTTCCTCATGAATATCCATATTTCCTATAATGGTTCTAACAGCCCCTGCACCTACACCATATTTTTCTACCGCTTCAATGGCGGCCTTTTTTAATCTAGGATGATTGGCAAAGCCTAAATAGTTATTGGAGGAAAGATTAATGACCCTCTTTCCGTTTAACTCGATCTCTGCTTCATTGGGGCCCTCTAATATTGGAAGCCTCCTGTAAACGCCGTCGTCCTTTAACTCTTGAATTTTTTCCTTTAAATAGTTCAATTCGTGGACCTTTGACATTGGTTTCCCTCCTAATTAATTTTTAATGGCATACTATCATTATTTACGATAGGCCATTGCTTTATGACATGATATTTAACTGTTAAAACGATGATGCTAAAACACAACTCTCAAACATAAAATACCACATTCTCTTCCAAATTCCTTCTGAAGGAATGATAGTCAGAAAATTTTGTTCATTTCCTCTGTAGAAGTTTCCCTTGCTTTACTTTGAAAACCTGTCCTCTTGTTGACTAAAAAAACCCCTTCCTTGAAAGGAAGAGCTAAAATCAAAAAAAGCACTATTTAAGACTCTCTGCAATTTGTTGGTAGTATGCCAGTTTTTCATTGACCCTGGCATAGATTTTTTCATGGTATTGGCCCATGACGATTTCCAAGCCTTCATTGACATGCTTGATGGCAT
This sequence comes from Alkaliphilus crotonatoxidans, assembly GCF_054658015.1. Taxonomy (NCBI): domain Bacteria; kingdom Bacillati; phylum Bacillota; class Clostridia; order Peptostreptococcales; family Natronincolaceae; genus Alkaliphilus; species Alkaliphilus crotonatoxidans. The sequence goes on along the minus strand of NZ_BAAHXS010000006.1, from coordinate 385,765 downwards.
AAATATGAAAAATACCCGCCTCAACGGCTTCTACCACATCCCTTGCCAGCATGAGATTATCAATATTTTGGTAAGGAATTAAGACCCCCTGCTTTCCGGTTAATCCCCTGCTTTGGCATACTTCAAAGAAGCCTTCGATCTTCTCGGTTACACCTCCTACCGGCTGGATATAACCTTTCTGATTAATCGATCCGGTTGCCGCAATATATTGCCTAATGGGAATTCCGCTGATGCTTGATAACAGGGCATATAGCTCTGCACTGGAGGCACTGTCACCGTCAATCCCACCATAGGATTGTTCAAAGCAAATTCGGGCAGACAGGGCTAAGGTTTTATTTTGACCGAATTTTTCCATTAAAAAGCCTGTTAAAATCATAACTCCCTTGTCATAAATCTCGCCGCTTAATTGGGCCTCCCTCTCAATATTAATGATCCCTTCCCTTCCGGCACTGGTGGTGACGGTGATGACACCGGGCTTACCAAATTGATTATCGCCTACACTGATTACTGATAACCCATTTATTACACCAATTTTTTGACCCTTAATATCAATTAGTATTTTTTGATTTTCAAAGCCCTCGCTGATTTTTTCCCGTTGCTTGCTTACTCGATACCTTTTATGGGCAATTGCCTTTTCTATATGCTGAAGCCCAACAGTAGGGCTGTTGTCTATACCGGCCCAGTAATTGGCCTCAACAAGGATCTCAATCATCTTATCAAACCTGGTTGAGAGCTTATTTTGGTTCCCGACTAATCTTGAACTGTAATCCACCAGGGCACCCATACTCTGTCGATCCAGGGGACGAATTCCTTTGGTCTGGGTATAGCTATTAACAAATTGTGCAATACGATATTCTGTGTCGGCATTTCGTTCAGTTTCATGATTAAAGTCCACCAATACCTTAAAATATTTATCAAAATCTTCATCATGATGATAAAGTAAATAATACAGATATTCGCTGCCAATTAAAATAACCTTTAAATGAATAGGGATAGGCTCTAATTTCAGACTGACGGCATCTATGATTCCTATTTGATTACCCATGTTTTCTACAGTAATTTCATTGGTCTGAAGAATTCGTTTAAGGGTTTCCCAGGAATAGGGATTGGTTAATAGCTTCTTGGCCTCTAAAATTAAATACCCCCCGTTGGCCAGGTGAATCGCCCCCGGTTTAATCTTCAAAAAGTTAGATTTTAACACACCATTATTGGCAATATATTCAATGGAGCCTGTCAATCGATTGAGGGTAGGGTTGTATTCCATGATCACAGGAGCCCCTTCGGTTTGGCTGTTATCGATAAATAAATTAACCTGATACTTTTTCAGGAACCCCTCTCCTTCTATCTTTTCCAGTGGGTTTAGGGCTTCTTCCTCATCCAGTACAAATTGATAGATATTTTCGACAATATCCTCTTGAACTCTTTTTAGGTGGGCAACGACCTTTTCACAATCTGAATAGGCCTCAATTAGATCCTTCATAATAGGATTAACAATAAAAAGACCAACCTTCATTTCCAATTGCAGTAACCTTTTTTTAGCCAATCTTTCTATATTTTTAATTTTGATGATGACTTCCATGGCGGTTTCCTGAATTTCCAGGAGCTGTTCCTCAAGCCTCTTCTTCTCACTTTCCTCCAGGCTTTCATATTCCTCATCGGTTACCTCTCGATCCTTATCAATTAATTTAAAAACAAATCCGGTACTGGTACCCTTTATCATATAATTTTTTTCCCTGGCAAAGGCTGTTAAATAGTTGATCAATTTATTTTTTTCCTCTTGGTAAATTTTTGATATTTCATTTCGCTGCCGATCATAATCTTCACTGTTAAAGGCCCTTGTAACCTGTAGAATGATTTCTTCAATCATTTCATTCATATCTTTTTGAAATTGTCTGCCTCGACCGGCAGGCAGGTTCAAGGCCACCGCTTCGTCGGGCTGATCAAAGCTATAAACATAGCACCAATCATCGGGGACGGGTTTTTCCCTTGAAAGCTCCTCAACAATGGATTTCGCATAGGTGGTACGACCTGTTCCATTGGAGCCACTTATATATATATGATAGCTGTTATGCTGTATACCCAAGCCAAATTCCATGGCTTCCTCTGCCCTTTGCTGACCCAGCATTCCCTTTATTCCTGGAACCTCTTCAGTCGTTGTAAAGCGAAAGGCAGAAAAATCGCATATTCTCCTCAACTGATGATGACTTAATTCTAGTGGGTGCTTCAAGTGGATCCCTCCTATCTGCATATTTTCTAAACTACTAACATGATATTCATAGGGACTCTTTTCTTCCACAACAACTTTGTCAAGTCAAAATGATCAATAAAAAAAAACCTGGTCATTCCAGGTTTCTAGGGCTTCAATTTTTTTAGGTAGTCATCTATCATCTCTATTAATTCCTGATTCTTCTCATATTTTTTCATTTTCTCAAGCTCCACAAGGGCCAATTCAGGGTCTAATTCCACAAGGGCCCACAGGGCCTCTTTTCTAATTTCTAGCCTCGAATCCTTTAAAAGGGGAAGAAGATAAGGGGCCGCCCCTGAATCTCGATGATTTACCAGAGCCATAATGGCATTACGCTGCAGTACCCGTTTGCCCCGCCAGGCCGAAGCATTTTGCTGAAACTGCTCCTTGAATTCACGGTTAGACATCGTAAGGAGCTTAATTAAGTCTACCTGACCTTCCGGCTGCCCGGGAATAAAGTCTTTGCCCCTGGCCTTCCTTGCGGCGGCATTATGGGGGCATACCTGCTGACAAACATCGCAGCCATATAACCTATTTCCGAAAACAGGCCTTTTTTCCAGGGGAATAGGCTCTTTTCTTTGTAATTGACAGGATAGGCACTTATTGGCATCAAAACCCTGGGCATCCTCCAGGGCTCCTGAAGGGCATGCATATAGACACCTTTTGCATTCCAGGCATCGACTGTTTTTTAGGGGTTCATCTGGCAAAAAGGCCAGATTGTTCAGCATATATCCAATAAAAAACCACGAACCATACTCCTGATTAATTAAGGTGTGATTTAGGCCATACCAGCCTAGTCCGGCCCGATAGGCCACCTGGCGGTCAACCAGGGGCCCATTATCTACAAAGGCCATGTATTGAAATTCCGCCACCTGCTCCTGAATAAAGCCGGCGATTTGCACCAGCTTTTCTTTTAATACCAGATGGTAATCTCGTCCCCAGGCAGTACGGGCCAATTGTCCCCTGTAGATAGGATCTGTGTCTGAGATTGTTTTGTTTCTTGTATCCTCAATAAAATAGGATTGTCCGATAACAATTATTGACCTGGCCTCCGCCATGGTTTTTTGGGGATCGATACGAAGGTCCAGGTTCTTCTCTTCAAAGCCCGATAGCTTTCCCTCTCTTTTTCTTTTTTCTAAGATCGGTCTTAGTTCCTCAAAGGGCTCAGCACTGGTAAAACCAATTAAATCGATTCCAATTTCTTTGGCATATTTTTTTATTTCTTCCTTAAGCTCCATTACCTTCGACTCCATATCTCGCTATTTCTTGCCAACAAATGCCTTTATCTCATTTAAGGGCCAGATGCGAAGAATCACCTTGCCTTTTATCTGATCTTCCTTAATAAAACCAAAGGTTCGACTGTCATTGCTGTCATTCCTGTTATCACCCAATAAAAAATAGCTGTCCTCTGGAACAACGCCTTGCTTAAAGGGATAAACCCTGTCAATGTACGCTTCATCGACGAGATAACTTTCCTCTATCAATTCCCCATTGACATACAAATCACCATCTTCAATTGAAAAATGGTCATCTTCCCGGGCAACTACCCTTTTGATAAACAATTCCCTTCTCTTGGTACCATTGGGAGGATGAAAAATAACGATATCTCCCACCTGCGGTGTTTTTTTTAGATAGGCCAGCTTCATAACAAATAATCGATCCCTGTTATGGATGGTAGGTTCCATGGACCTGCCCTCCACCACAGCGAAACCGAAGAGATAGTTTTCAATTAAAAGGGCCAGCATTAAAGCAATACCAATCATTTTCAGCCATTCAAAGGCGACTTTATATTTGTTTTTCATTATAGCACATCCCCTAACAACTGTATAGACTTCTATACTTTTATAGTATGTGGGCAGGGGGGTAAAATATCCCAGAACCACCTAATAAAAAAATAATCCTTAACCAATGAGTATTGCCCGTTTCGTTAAGGATAATCATTTAGACTAATGTTTAGGGTTGTACCATAGCTTATCATATCTTGTTTTAAGGTTATAGGTTGTTAAGCTTAATCGAGCAATCGTCTAATATGAATATTAGACAAAAAAAGGCTACAGATTATTTCTCTGTAGTCTGGAATTTTGGTAAAATTACCTCAAATTTAGTTTCATTGTTATCACTAAAGACTTCGATTTTTCCCTTGTGATGCTCAACAATACTTTTGGCAATGGCCAGCCCCAGGCCTGCTCCGCCCAGCTCCTGGGAACGGGATTTTTCAACTCGATAAAAACGATCAAAAATATAGGGTAAATCTTGGGAATCAATTGCATCGCCATAATTAATAAAATCAATTGTAACGGATTCAGACTCCTGAATAAGGATATCAATATACTTGCCATCCTTACCGTAGCGAACTCCATTGGTCAGTAAATTTTCAAATACCCTTACCAGCATATTGGCGTCTGCCATAGCATAGATTTCCTTTTCGGATGGCCTCAATCGACAAACCATTCCTGCCTCCTGAAGCATGGGAACAAATTCCTCGGTAAGCTGCTCCAACAGCTCTACCAGGTTAATTTTATCAAAGCTTGCCCTAAATCCCCCATAGCTAACCCGGGTGTATTCAAATAGTTCATCAATCAATTCCTTTAATCGCTTTGATTTTGTATAGGCAATATCTGCATAATATCGTAACGCCAGCTCATCTCGGTATCGATCATTCACCACCAGCCCCAGGTAGCCTAATATTGAGGTTAAAGGGGTTCTAAGATCGTGGGACACACTGGTAATTAATTCTGTTTTTGCCCGTTCTGCCCTTCTTTCCTCTTCTATAGATTCCTTTAACTGTTGAGTCATTGAGTTGATATTGTCTGCCAGTACCCCCAATTCATCATTGGTACGAACCGGTATATTAATTGTAAAATCTCCCTTTGCTACCCGGTTCAGGTTATCTGTAATCTCTTCCAGGTATCGAATGCTTTTTTCACTTAATAAAAAGAAATAGAAAATAAACAGAACGCCCCCAACAAAAACACTTACCGGCAAGACCCCTAATACACTGTTTAGAAACATTAACAGCTGGTATATTATAGGATAATTGCCAATAATAAAGGCCAATAACAGCAGTAACCCTACCGTTAAAATTGCAAGCACAATACTGACAATGAAAAGCAATAAAATTTTCCACCTAATACTTGATTGAGGTCTCATTTTCAAATTTATAGCCTACCCCCCATACTGTTTTTATAAAATAGGGCTTTTTAGGGTCATCTTCTAGCTTTTCCCTCAGCTTTCGAATATGAACTCTGACCGTATTGTCGGATTCCAGATATTCCTCCTTCCAAACCCTTTGGAAGATCGCATCGACTGTAAAAACCTTTCCAGGATGACTGGCTAAAAGGTATAAAATATCAAATTCAATAGGTGTTAAGCATATTTCCTGTTGAAAACGAGTGACAGTATGGGTTACTTGATCTATTACCAGTCCATTGATAGAAATTTGTTTTTGCCCGTTGGAATAATTAAATTGCGGATTTAATGTAATGTATCTCCTTAGCTGTGATTTAACCCTTGCCAATAGTTCCATCGGGTTAAAGGGCTTTGTCATATAGTCATCTGCCCCTGTACTTAAGCCTAAAATTTTATCCATATCTTCAGACTTGGCACTAAGCATGAGAATAGGTATGTTTTTTTCACTCCTGATTCTTCTGCAGGTTTCTAACCCGTCTATTCCAGGCATCATAATATCTAATATGACCAGCTGAATATCCATTTTTTCCAGCACTTCTAATGCCTGACTCCCTGTATTAGCCTTATAAACCTGGTATCCGTCATTGGTTAAATAAATTTCTATTAAATCAGCAATTTCCTTCTCATCGTCTACCACCAAAATTGTTTCCTTTTCCATGGGCCTCACCCCTTAATGAAGAATTCTACAGTCATTATATCAGTCTTCGTTCGTCCTGCCAAATCCTTTCAGTAAGGATTTGTACCCTCTGATTAAGGTTATAATAGATCCTTGGCACCCGGTAGGTAATCATAGAGGGTATTTCTTGGGGTACACTTCCGATATGATCTGCCAATTGTTCCAGGGTTATTTCCGCCTCCTGTTGTCTGCCAATTAAGGTTACCTGTGTACCAATAGGTACCCATTTAGGTAATCTGACCATTAGCTGATCCATACAGATTTTGCCTACGATTGGTGCCTTTTCTCCCCCAATCAGTACATAAAAGCCCTGGAAGCAGCGGAACCATCCGTCGGCATAGCCCACAGGAATAGTTGCAATCCATTCATCTCCCTCTGCCACATAGGCCGTGTCATAGCCTACTGTGCTACCCTTATCGACCCTTTTCACATGGAGTACCTTTGAATGGAAGGACAGGGCAGATTGTAAGGATAATGGTGCAGTCCTTTTAATTTCAGCAGAGGGGTAAATTCCAAACATCCCCACTCCAATTCTGACCATATCCAGAGAGCATTCCGGATGCTTCAGGGTTGCTGCGGTATTACTGCAATGATAATTTTCGACCTTCAATCCCTTTGATTTCACCCAATCCATGATCTCTGTAAAGGCGGCAAACTGCTGATTAAAAAAGGTTTCGTCCTCCCAATTGGCTGTAGCAAAATGAGTATACATACCTTCTAAAAGAATATCGTCTTGACGAAGCAAAGGAAGAATTTCTTCAAGCTCCTCTTTATTTCTTAAACCAAGGCGGCCAAGACCCGTATCAATTTTTAAATGGATTTTCAAGGGCCGGAGATCTTTTTTATAGGCCCTCATTTCCTCCAGCCAGGAGCCTTGAAATACTGTGACCGACAGATCGTTTTGAATTGCCAGATCAACATCACTGGGCAGAATTGGGGTCAACACAAGAATGGGTGCTTTGATACCACTTCCTCGAAGGTGCAGCGCCTCCTTTAAAATAGATACAGCCAGTGCATCAGCCCCTGCCTCAAGGGCTATTTCTGCCACCTGTAAATCTCCATGGCCATAGGCATCAGCCTTCACCGCAGCCATAAGCTTCGTAGCAGGAGGCAAATAGTACTTTATTTGTCTGATGTTGTTGGCAATAATATCGAGACGAATCTCCACCCAGGTATCCCGATGAAGGGGTGCTGTGTCGGCAGTATGCTCGACTTCCAATAGATTTTTTTGCTTCAGCTCTTCAACCAATAGCTCCAATTGCTGTTCTCTGGAACCTTTTATTAATATAATGGCCCCTTCTTTAATAATTCTATTGATATGAAGGGCCAGGCTATTTAGGTCTACGCAATGAATAACCCTTTCTCGCGGGAACTTCTTCATGGCTGCATTAGCAAGCTCTTTGGATAGAGGCCCCATTGTCAATAAGTAATCTAATTGATCGGGATCTAAATAGTCTGCCGCCTGCCGATGCAGCGAAATAGCATCTTCCCCCAAACCATTCATATCACTGAGAACGGCAATTTTCTGACTGTATTTCTTAAGGCCGTAAAGGGTTTCCAATGCAGCCTTCAGGCTCAGGGGATTTGATTTATAGGAATCGTTTAATATTGTCAGGCCCTGACCATGGATTAATTCATTTCTTGCAGCGGTAACATTGATCTTCTTCAGACCTGCCTCAATGTCCTTCCATGATAAGCCCATGCAATAGCCCATGGCCATGGCTGCAGCAGCATTTTCCATCTGGTGCCTCCCCAGCATAGGTAAATACATTGAATCTGTTAATCCTTTAAGGTGGAACCGAATTCCTTCCTCCTCTACAGTATCCAGTACCGGTACATACATGCCGCCTTCTCCAAAGGTTACTATCTGAAAGGGATTCACCTGTTCTTCAGAAATGGTTTTTAAAAGGGGGTCACCGCTGTTATAGAGAAAGAATCCCCCGGGCTTTAAGCCTTCTATTATTTCCAGCTTTGCCTTCAAAATGTTTTCTTTTGTTTTCAAATCTTCCAAGTGGGCTTCTCCAATATTGGTAATAATGGCCCCGTCGGGGCTGGCAATATTGGTTAAAAGTCGAATTTCGCCCAGACTTGACATTCCCATTTCTATGACTGCCATTTCTGTGTCTTGATCCATAGCCAGCAGGCTAAGGGGAACCCCTAAATGATTATTAAGGTTACCCAGGGTTTTATAGGTTTTGTATTTGATTCCCAGTATTGCAGCCAATATATCCTTCGTTGAGGTTTTACCGTTGCTACCGGTTATTCCTATGACCTTAACATCTAATTGTTTACGGTAGGCCATGGCTAATTCTTGAAGGGCTTTCTGGGTATCCTCCACCAAAATCAAAGGAATGTTGATGGGGGGAATTGCTTCATACCTGCTCCAAAGAGCCGCCTTGGCACCTTGGGCCACAGCCTTTTCTAAAAATTCATGTCCATTGAATCGTTCTCCAATAATTGGAACAAATAACTGATTTTCTTTAATGCTTCTGGAATCGATCGAAACGCCCTCTATCATGTAGTCCAGATAAGCCTCGGGCAAACCAAATCCTCCGGCCATTTCTTGAATTTCCCTTAATGTTCTTTTAATCATTTTATCCACCTCTTCTTTTGTATCCGCTTTCCTTGCTCATATCTTTCAAAAGCTAAATCAATTAGTTTCTCAATTAATTGGCTATAGGTCGTACCGTCGGTTTGTTCCCAAAGGGCCGGAAACATGCTGAAGCTGGTAAATCCAGGTATTGTATTGACTTCATTGACATAGAATTGATTATCTTCTGTAACGAAATAATCAACCCTTAAAAGCCCCTTACAGTCTAATCTTTGAAAAATATCTTCTGCTGTTTTACGCATTTTTTCACTAACCTCAGATATAAGGGCAGCGGGAATAACAGGAATCAGCTGGCCGTCTACATACTTCGCATTATAGTCCATATAGGCCTTAGCCTGGATATATTCACCCACGACAGAGCTTTTTGGAGTATCGTTGCCTACGACAGCAATTTGCATCTCTCTTCCTCTAATTTCTTCCTCTACAACTACTTTATCATCATATTTCATTGCCTCTTCCAGGGCGGCCTCCAGGGCCACTCTATTTTCGCATCGATTTATTCCCACACTGGAGCCCAATCTGGCGGGCTTTACATAGCATGGGTAACCGATTAAGGCTTCTATTTCACTACAGCTTAATGCCGGATTAATCCTCCAATTTTTATAGGATAGGGTGGTGTATTTTGCCTGGGGAATCTGCCATTTTTCAAATAATTCCTTTATAATCTCTTTATCAAATCCTATGGCGGAGGCCATCACCCCGTTGCCCACATAGGGCACCTCCAATAGCTCCAAAAACCCTTGCAGGGTACCGTCTTCTCCATTTGTTCCATGAACAGCCGGAAAAATTAAATTTCTTTCCTCTGGGTTATAATGCTCTGTTAAGAATTTTCCAATAGACTGGCTGATATGATTGGCCGATGGTTTTTGTAAATGTAATATATTTATCAGGGGCTCTTTTTGCTGACCCAAGCAGCACCACTGGCCTTCATTGGTTATATAAACGGGATATACATCATATTTATCCTTATCAAGTGCATTAATTATCGAAAATGCAGTCTTAAGAGATACCTCGTGCTCTACTGACTTACCTCCGTACACTACATATATATTTGTTTTCATGGTACGCCTCCTTTATTTTTCCCATTGCATTTTAAAGATATCGTTAGTTTACCTCATTATTTTTAAAAAAACCTTCCTATAGAATTAAAGAAAACCTTAATATTTTATTAAGATGGAAAACAAAGTCTTTCCTTGGAAGATTTATCTGAATGATTCATGCTAAAACTTTCCTATAAATTACAAAAACCATAGCCGTAGCAATGGTACTGAAGCTTAAATAATATTTACATAATAAATTATGTAGAATTATGAAGGTTATGAACCCCGCAGTACCTTAAGGGTAAAATAGGCTATCATTGTAATAGCCAGCAGAAAGTTCACCATGGTGCTTAATAGATAGCCCGCAATACCGGCCCCGCCAGCCTTTAATGAATTCCAGAAATTTTTCCCTGAAAACAGCTCTCCAACCAATATCCCCAAAAATTGACCTAATAAAACCCCCACAAGATTAAAAATAAAAAAGCCTACTATTCCGCCAATGATCATACCCCAAAAGCCTTGCTTTGATAATTTGAACCTTTTAGCACTAATCAGGGAGGCCCCATAATCAAATAGGATTCCCAAAATCGTCAATAGACCAAAAACTAAAATGGCATTAACGGTAATCACCTGAAAATTTGTTCCCCATCCATAAAACAGCATTCCAGCCAGCACTAAAAGGGTGCCAGGCAAAAAGCTCAAAAATACACCCATGACACCCAATATCATCAATATAACACTAATGATTAAGTAAATATTCATTTTCTTCTCACCCAAGTGATCAATTGATCAATTTATTTTCTTTTATGCTATCCATCTTCGTACTAAAATACAACCGAGGTGTGAAATTTTTCACACCTCAACAAATAGTCATATTAATTTGGCTTTAGATCTTTAACATAAACTACGCTCTGATGTTAGCCCCGTCGTTTTCCCGATTTAACCACAGGAATTCCCAATACGGCAAAGTTATAGGGTTGAACCCCTGGGCGGGATTTATCTCGCTTACCCTCTAAAAATTCCTTGATTAATTTTTCTATTTTGCCTATTAGCTCCTTTGCTTCCTCTGCTTTTAAATAATAGTCATTATAATGGTTGATAAATTTAGGCTGATCAATGGTTCTTTCTGCTGCCCGATAAAAATCTTCACTGATTTTTTCAAAAATTGATATGGATACCTGGTTTAAGGATTGTAACAAATCATCATCAAGATTTTGCATAAAGCTCTTATCAATTACCAGCTTTTTGGCAGTAGGAAGATAGTATTTCTCAATGATCCCCGATTTTACCTTTTCGTCAACCAATTCTAAAATACCTACCTTTAAAAGACTCTTAATATGATAATTTACTTTAGCATGGGGTTCCCCCAGCTTCTCTGCCACCTGCTTGGCAGATTGAGGCTGTTCTCCATCAAAGGATTCAAAAACCTCAACTCTATAGGGATGAGAAATTGCTTTAATTTGCTCTAGATCCCTTAATACTAAAATATCCCTCATATGTTTTTCCCCTTTTTGTTTGTGAGATTCTATCAACTATTAATTAATATTATATTGTTTTTCTAATGGCTTGTCAAAAGCATTATTAAAAATTCGTAATATTTGCAGGGGATTATTTAAAAGATTGACAAATTCAGTTCCTTGGATAACTGAGCTAAAACCTTTACACCGGCAATACTATTGCCCTTTTCATCCAGGGAAGGACCTAACACGCCTATACCCATTTTCCCTGGTACCAGGGCCATAATTCCTCCGCCTACACCGCTTTTAGCTGGAATTCCCACCTCTATGGCAAATTCGCCGCTGGCGTTATACATGCCACAGGTAACCATGAAGGTTTTGGCTATTTTTGTATATTCCTTCTTTATCAACTGTTGGCCTGTCTGGGGAAGGGCACCATCGTTAGCAAGAAATGCAGCGATTTTTGCTATATCTCGACAGTTTACCTCTAAAGAGCATTGCTTGAAATAAACATCCAGGTTTTCTTCCACATCCCCTTCTATTACTCCTACATCACGCATAAAGTAGGCCATGGCTCTATTTCGATCTCCGGTTCTTTTTTCTGATAAATAAACCTCTTGATTGATTGATAGCTGAGGGTTTTCTGTAATATTTTTGAAAAGCTTTTCAATTCGCTGATACTTTTCCTCCGGGCTGCCTTTGATTAATGAGGTAACTGCAATAGCCCCGGCATTAATCATGGGATTAAAGGGCTTTGATGGCCTCACAATCTCCAGCTTTGTCATGGAATTAAAGGGATCCCCGGTGGGCTCCATACCAATGTGGGTGAACACTTCTTCCGGGCCCCTGTCTTCCAGAGCCAAAAGCAGCGTAATGACCTTTGAAATACTTTGAATAGTAAAGGGAAGCTCATAATCCCCTGCCCCCCATTGACTGCCGTCCAAATTGGAAATAAAAATGCCCAGGGCATTTTTATTTGCCTTCGTCAATTCCGGAATATAGCTGGGTAAGCTCCCCCTTTGAATATAGTGACGATTCTGATTCAGTATTTCCTTTAGCCTTTGTTTCATTGTCGCACCTTCCCTTTTAGACTTTTTTCAATATTAACGATATATTAAAAAAGTCCTTCAGTCAATGACCTTTTAAGAGAAGGCGCCGCCTCCGATAAATTCTCTTAAAATAGAGGTTCTTGGTACATCAATTTCGTTTTCCAGGGCCACAAAATAGCTAAGAAATTTTAGCAGCCTCTTTGCCTCGGAAAAATGAGGACTTGTGGTATCTACCTGTCTTAGTAGCGGTTCGGCATATTTTTTCAAAATACTCATTTCATAGAATAGGGCAGAGTTAAACATAACATCGGCCTCCTCCTGAAAAGGGAATATGTTTCTTTCCTCGCCCCTTCTTACCGAGGGCCAAAGGGACAGGGTTCTGGTGGCATCGTTTGAACGATACTTGTAATCCCTGACGATTCTTCGAATCAATCTTGAGTCTGTGGTTGGAATTCGATTATGTTCATCGATATTTAACTGGGTTAGGGCGCTAATATAAATTTTAAATTTCCTTTCCTTGGGTATAGACCTGGTCAGCTCCTCATTTAGCCCATGAATTCCTTCTAATATGATGGGCTGCCCATGATTTATCTTAAGCTTGTGCCCATGATATTCCCTTTTTCCAGTATGAAAATTAAAGGTTGGTATTTCCACCTCTTCCTCCCTAAGCAAGGCCTCCAGATGTTGATTGAATAATGGTAAATCGATGGCATAAAGGGATTCAAAGTCGTATTCTCCATTTTCATCACGGGGTGTTTTATCCCGATCGACAAAATAATCATCCAGCGAAATGGCCACCGGCCTTAATCCATTAACCTTCAGCTGTACCATTAACCTTTGGGCAAAGGTTGTTTTGCCTGAAGAGGAGGGGCCGGCAATTAAAATTAACTGCTTTTGCTCAATATGCTCCGTTATCATGTCGGCAATTTCAGCAATCTTCTTTTCATGGAGCCCCTCTTGAATTCGAATAAATTCACCCTCTCTTTTTGCAACGATTAAATCATTTAAAGAGGCCACATGGTCTATTTCCAGTATTTCACCCCATACTTCACTTTCCCTGAAAATTTTAAACAGCTTTGGTTGTTCTTCAAATTCCCCCAATTTCCCTCCGAGCTCTGCCATCGGGTACTGAATGACAACTCCAGGGGCATAAAATTTCAGTCTAAAGTCCTTTAAGTAGCCCGTTGAAGGAACCATATAACCGTAGAAATAATTTTTTAACCAGCCGCATTGATATAGATTGATATAAGGCTTTTCTCTATACTTTAACAGCTTGACCTTGCTCATTTGCCCATAATCCCGAAAGATATCCTTTGCCTCGTCAACGGGCACCCGACTTTTAATAAAGGGAACATCTTCCTGAATTAATTCTGTCATACGTTCTTCAATTCGTTCTACATCCTTTTCATCTAGGTCACGCTTATAGTGAACTTCACAATATAATCCCTTTCCAATGGAATGCTCTACCGAAACCCTGCAATCCGAAAAAAGCTCCATACAGGCTCGTATAAAAACAAAAACCAGGCTTCTCTGATAGATTCTCGACCCTACCGAAGAGGTAGCAGTTATAAATTTCAGCTCACAATCTTCATCCAGACGATTGTGTAATTCCCTTAACTCATTATCAACCAGGGCGGCTACAATGGTATTTTGCTTTTCTTTTTGAAAGTTCTTACTGATTTCTTCTATGGATACTCCCTTTGGATAGGTATATACTCCCATTTCTTCCACTGTAATCTGCAGATTATGTTGATGGTTTAATTTTGTCATAAGCATCCCCCTATAAAATTATTTCCTTAAGTATTGTATTTGCCCATAATAAATATATACCCTTATTTTTCGAGATTAATAAGAAAAGTTCCTGCATCTTTACAGGAACTTTCTTTTTTAAGATGATTATAGCATTGGTCTGCTGGGGGTAGAAATATCACTCAGGGCTTTTCCTGCTTCATCTTCATAGATATTTCGTACAGCCAAATCTCCAATGGAAACCATTCCTACGATTTGTCCATTTTCCACCACAGGAAGCCTTCTTATTTGACGTTCGCCCATTATTCTGGCAGCCTCATGTACATGCATATCTGGGGTAGCATATACTAAGTGGGATGACATGACCTTACTCACTGTTTCATTTCCGTGGAGCCCTGATACAATTCCTCGTATCACCAGATCCCGATCAGTTACAATTCCTACAGGCTGATTATTGGCATTGCACACCGGCATGGCACCAATATTCATTTCCTTCATTGTTCTTGCTACCTCACTAATGGGAGTTCCTTCATTGGCAGCGGTAATCTGGGTCGTCATAATATCTCGAACCTTCATTGCTTAATCCCTCCTATTGATATAAAATACTCAATTTTAGGATTACCTTTTTTTATTTTTTTATGATTTTACCCCTCATTTTAAAAATAAAAAACACCAGCCTAATCAAAAATCCCCCTAGTAAAGAGGAGATTTTTGACTATGCTGGCATCTTGTCATGACCTAATTAATCAAGCCGATCCGATTAAAGGGAAACAGTCTGAGTACTGCTTTTCCCACGATGGTATCTATATCGATTAAACCAATTACTTCATCACGGCTGTCCATACTGTTATTACGGTTATCACCCATTGCAAATATTTTACCCTCGGGTATCGTTATTTTTCTGTTTTCAAAGTACTTTCCATCGGTATAGGCGGCAATGTAATCCTCATTCAGCATTTCTCCGTTTAAAAAGATGACTCCATCTTGAATTAATAATTCATCACCCGGTACGGCAATGACCCTTTTAATTAAAAGTTTGTTCTTTCCAAGATTGGTCTTTAGGTTTGATTCAAAGACTACAATATCGCCATGCTTCGGCATATCTCTTTTATATAATAACCGATTAATAATTAAAAAGTCATATTCATTGAGCGTGGGGCTCATGGAATGCTGTCTTACTATAGTAGGTTTAATAAAGGTTGTAATGATTAATGCAATAACAACAGCAAGTGCAATGGTTTTTATCCATTCCATAATTTCTTTTTTCATCTGTTTTATCCCCCTGTCTGCTTTCTCACTTAGCGCTACTAAATCATTTTATCACTGTATGCTGATGAAAGCAACTGTAGACAGTTAGATTTTGATTCAGATGATGGAGCGTCCCCCTTTGGTTTAATTATACAATTACATATTCATTGACTACATCCATGATACTGTCAAAGGTAATGTTATCCTTGATATCATCCCACACAACCTCTTCATCCATTAATAGAATTAATTGTGGTACATCGTGACTTACCTCCAGCAGCTCCTCTACAGCTTCGGAAAGCTCGGCATCCTCTCTGACGTAGATCACTGTAAATAATATATCCTCCTCTGTATCCTCCATAAAATCTAAGTATTCCTGATAAGCGTCTTCACTTTCCTGAAGCATTGCATCATGCTTAAAGATAAATACCGGCTTCTTATTGGAGCGTTTTATCAGCCTTTCAAGCTCTGCTGAATCCATTATTTTTTTTACCTTCTTTGCCATGTCTTAACCTCCCCAAACGAACTTATTACTATTTGTATATTAACCGTTTAACGATATTATAACTGTTTGAATAAATATTATGTAAGACAGATAAAAAAGATAAAGGCTGAGCTACAATAATGATGTAACTCAGCCCTCTGTTGAGGCTCCTTATCTAAAGCTGGTATTTAAAGCCCGAAGGAGGGTTCGAACGTCATAGCGATAGGGTGTTACAGGACATACGGGACGATTTATTCCCATTAATTTATAAACAGCTATTCTGGCAGCTCGAACAGAATACTCCTCGGTAAAGACCATATCCTCTGGAATTTCAACAAACTGACTAATCATGGCGAAATTAGTTGATCCTTCAGGTACAACCTGAGGACGGTCCTTCATGGCTCTAGGCTGGAATTGTGATATGATATAGGGCATCATACAGGGAATGACGTTGACCACGTCAGCCATTATTTCATCAATTTCATCCTTGAAGTGCAAATGATGTAAAAGCTCCGTCAAAATTTCTTTTCCTGTACATTCTCGCATGGGCTTTTTCACATAATCTCCCTCTTTATCGGTAAAAAGACCGTAGCCCCAGAAAATGGTTTGATCTGGCGGTTGATTTTTAAAATGAGGTTGAGCCGCCACAACAATTGACATTCGCCAGCTGGAATCTTTAAAGGTCATTAATGCACCACTGCCGGGAACATTTCGTGAATACTTCTCAATTTTTTTCAATAGCTTATTACCATTCAAGGTTACGGTAAAGGATTCCCAGTTGGTTTCTTTAGGCTGATTGAAGAATGGCTTTGGATTGCCAAGGCCAGATTTTTTAGCCGCAATTTTTTCCCACAGGGCTCCTGATACAGGACGGTCGGCCTTAAAGGGTGCAGGAGTATGAAAATCACCCAATGTGGCACAATCGGTCATGCAGCCGTTGGTGACAATGCAAAGGTCATCTTCTTGAAGTTGAATGCTTCCCTTCCCCTTCTCATCAATATAATGGATTTTAGTTACTGTAATCCCTTCGCCCTCTTTAAAATCAAGATCGGTTACCGTACATTTCAGGGAAAAATCGACTCCATGATTTTCTAAAAAGGTCTTCAGAGGCAAAATAACCGAATCATATTGATTATAAGGGGTTCTGGTTACCCCTTCCAGGGTCTGTATCCTTGAAAATTCAAAAATCATTCGATTCATATATCGTCTTAACTCAAATAGACTGGACCATTCCTGAAAAGCAAAGGTGGTCTGCCACATATACCAGAAATTCGTTTGGAAAAAATGGGGTCCAAACCAGTCACTTATTTTTAAATTGTCCAATTTTTCCTCTGGTGTGATCATTAGCTTTAACATCGCCATCCGGTCTTGATTGTCAAAGCCCATGCTCATCACATCGACAATCTCTCCATCCCGGTTAATTAATCGTGCGTTGGAATGGGTGGGATGCTCATGATCAAAGGCTAAAATTTCTTCACTGACGCTGATTCCCTCCTGTTCCAAGGATGGAATTGAATAAAAAAGTTCCCAGAAGTTTTCATAGGTCTCTTCATTCAGCATTCGTCCACCCCGGCATACAAAGCCCTTTTCTGGGGTCCCAATACCATCGTTGGAGCCCCCTAAAATATCCATACTTTCTAAAACATGGATGTTTTTGCCCTCCATATGACAATCCCGCATCAAATAAGCTGCTCCAGCCAGGGAAGCCAACCCTCCCCCAACAAAGTAAACCTGTCTGTTACCATACTTTGCCATGGTCATACCTCCTGATTGTGATTATTTAAGGATATGCTCCTTGTGATCCATTTTAATCACCTTTCATCGTGAAGACCATAGACAGATCAACGGCTTTGTATAATATCTATACATTTCGATTCCTTTGTCTAAAAATATACTTGTATTGGTGATCAATACAGTGACTTGTCAGCAGATTGGCAAATTACTGTTTATATTTATTGAGGGCCCTTTTAATATCACCGGTAATCAGTCTGCTCAGCTTATCAATAATGTCCTCCGGCGCTTCCCTCATTCCTGATCGAACCCAATCCAGCATCAGCCCTACAAAGGGATATTTATAGAAATGTGCAATAAAGCCTTTATTCTCCTCAGAAACCCCTGTTCCCTCTGGCAATTCATTAATAACATCCATCAGCAGCTGGTAGACAACCTGATAAAGATACCTTTCCAGTGACTCCCGCCTGATTGAATGATATGTATTCATAATTAATGTTTGATTATCCTTTACATATTGAAAGGCTTGCAAAATCCCCTGACGCCAGCTCTCATAGGTTTTCTTTCCATCCAGAACCCGCCGGGCTTCCGTTATAAATATCCATTCCAGTAAATCATAAACATCTTGAAAATGATAATAAAAGGTTTGTCGGTTCACTCCACAGTCCTCAACAATATCCTTTACGGTGATTTTATCGAGGGTTTTTTTAGTCAGCAGCTTTTTAAGCGATGCAGCTAAAGCCCGCTTTGTGGTCTGAGTCATGTCTTCACCTCATTTAGGCTAAGTTTTGGAATTTACATATTTTATGAATAGCAATTTTAAAATATTATATCATATGCTTTTACAATCCTTTCGACGAGCGGGGAGTATTTAAGAAATCCTTAAGAAAGAATGAAAGAAGGCATAGAATCTGATAAGTCCTATGCCCTACTAATATCTATTAATTATTTTAATTCCTATTTTAAAAAACTGGCTGCCCTTTGTGCTGCCAATCGACCAAATACAATTAGGTCGGTTAATGAATATGCCGGTAACTTCTCCGGCCGCATACAGCCCTGGAATGGCTTCCATCAGTATTTAGCACTGCCCGGGGGTGATCTTTAAACCGCCCATAGGATGAAGTTTTGATGACTGCATTTATCAAATATTTCCTTTTTTTCCATGGGAGCTATTGGTTGAAAAGTTGCTTCATTTTGTGCTATGCTATTGGTATGGAGAAAGGACTGATTTGATGGAAAAGCTAAAGGATTTACTACATGATGTTACCGACATATTATTGGCTGTTGTTATTGCCTTTGCAATGTTTGCCGTAGTTTCATTGTATTTGGGAGATTGGTTTCAGGCAGATCAAAATGTTGTTATGGCTGATAACAATCAATTAGATAATGAGCCAGTCACCCCTAAGGTACAAAATCCGCCGGCTAAAGCTCCTGATGATGAAACCAATGATGAGGAACCGAATTCAGAGGATGCCGAAAATTTGACAGATTCAGAAAACACTCCAGAGGGTGAAAGTAAAGAAGAAACGCCCCCAGTAACTGTGGTGGAAGTAAAAACCATTACGATCCCCAATGGAACCCCCGGAGTCGGCATCGCTGCAATATTGGTTGAGAACGGCCTGCTCGACAATGCCGCTGAGTTTATTAATGCTGCTGAGGCTTTAGGGCTTTCTTTAAAGCTGAAATCCGGTACATTTGAAATTTCAACAGATACAACGGTTGAAGAAATGGTTAAAATTATTGCTAAGCAGCAATAGGATTAGGACATTTTTATATTGAGTTTTGTAGTTTGATAAAATAAGTATGAAATTAAATTAAAACCAGCTAAGGAATTTAAACTATACATATCCTTGCTGGTTTTTTTTATCCGACCCTTTCTTCTTCCTGTAACAGGGCTTCCATTGAGTCAATATAATAATCTGCTTCTTTTCTAAGGCGTCCTTCATCCCCCTTAGCGTGATCATCGTATACAGCAATAACCTTCATTCCCGCAGCCTTGGCTGCCATTACCCCGGCAACAGTGTCTTCAAAGGCCAGGGCCTGCTCATTTGAAATCTTTAAATTTTCAGCGGCCTTCATAAACACATCGGGAAAGGGTTTTCCCTGCTTTACTTCACATGAGGTAACAATCGTATGGAAATAATGCTGAATTTGATGCTGCTTCAGAACTGCTTCCAATAGCTCACGGGAACAACTGGATGCAATGCCCAGTTTCATTTCCATCTTCTTTAACAAAGCCAACAGCTCCTTTACTCCCGGCTTTAAGGGAACTTGATTTGAATAATATTCCTTCCCCAATTTAATCCACTCAGCCTTTATTTCATCAATGGATTCCCGAAGCATAAAGGTCTCTTTAAATAGCTGGGCCGTTTCAGTAAAGCTCTTTCCTTCTGTCATTTTATTGATGTTTTCAGGCACTTCAAAGCCCCGCTTATTTAAAAATTCTACGTCGATTTTGTACCAGATTCCCATGGAATCCACCAGTGTTCCATCTAAATCAAAGATTACACCCTTAATATTTTTGAACAAAACGTCTTCCCCCTTTCTATAACCATTGTACACTATTTGCCGCTACTTTTCATCCTCAATGAGATCAATGGCTTCTTTACTGTCTCGAGTGTATTCGTTTAGCTTTTTTATACTGATCACCCATAAAAAAATAACATAGGGAATAAATACTAGCATTAAAATTGGAATTTGAGCCATTAATATAAAATTAAACAGTCCATGCAAGAAAATAGGAATTAATAAGGAGCGACTCATATATCGTTTTTTTTCTGCCGGTGTTCTGGCATATTTAGCCAGTGATAAATAATACCCCATGGTAACGGCAAATAATGTATGGGCTGGTACTGATAATAATCCTCTCATTATGCCCACATAATAGTTTCCTGTATAGCGAACTACGACATACATAATATTTTCTACGGTGGCAAACCCTAGGGCCGAGAAGGCGCAATAGACAATGCCGTCAAGCTTTTCATTGAAATATTTACTATGATAGGCTCCATACAGTACCACAGCCCGTTTGAAATATTCCTCTGTAAATCCTGCTACAATAAAGGTCGTGTAGGCAATACCCAAAAGCCCGGTAAAAAAGTTAAAGCGCAACAGTAATCTTTCTACAAATAATACAGGAATGACTGAAAGGGCCCCTAAGGCAAAAATTTTAAGCAACAGCGACAGAGGCTCTCGATCATAGCGATCATTTAAATAGAGGGCACCAGCCAGGGCAATGCCCGGCGCAATGGCAATAATCAAAAGTCTAATCAAGTTCTTTTCACCTTCCTCAATGCTTCTTTAAGTATTGTTAGTATTTGCTTTCCTGGGGCTTCTATCCTGACCAATCTTTGGCGAACAGGATTAATATAAAAAATTGCAATATAATAACCCCATTTTGTTCACCCAGCACCGATTGGATACTGTTATGTTAAAATGGGGTCAAATTATATATCTTAATCTTTTAAAACAATTGGCCTAATCTAGGCTTCCACCAGGGTTAATTTTAGCTTTCTTTCTTCATCTGTTATGTCTGGTACTTCCGGGCTTCTATACTTTAAGATTCGATTCAATGCTCCAGCTTCTTTGACGAATGCAGCCCAAAAAGACTGCCTGCTAACCCCAATAACCCGCTTAAAGCTCCAATCTGTATTCCAATGGCTGATATTAGAAGATTTTTAGGGGGAAGGGGAATAAAGGGGAGCGGGCCGGTCAACCTTTGATAAAGTTGAGTGATCGAAAAGGTCCAAAGTATAATGGCCAAAATACCACCCCCCAGGGTTAAAAGAACACCTTCTAATAGGAAAGGAAAACTAATAAAGGGCTCTGGAGCCCCCAACAGTCTAAGGGTGTTTATTTGATCTTGATTATGCTGTATACCCGATCGAATCATGTGGGAAATGATCACCAGAGTTGAAATTCCCACGGCAATAACCATTAAATAACCAAATAGCTTTAATAGTTCTGCTATGTTTTTTAACCGATCCAGCACCTCTTGATTATCTCTTACATAGCTAATATCTGATAACAGCTGAATTTTTTCCAGTATTTCATCCATTTCTTCAAGGGAAATTTTAACTTCTATATAGGCACTAAAGGGGCTCTCATCAAAATACGCCAATACCTTGGCTTCTTGACCCAAAATTTCCTCCATTTTATTTTGCGCCTCGATCTCATCAACCCTTCGAACCCCTTGAACTCCCTTGATGGATTTTATTTCCTCAACAAGCTGATTTTGTTCCGATTCATTTATCGATTCGTGATAATAGACACTCACTTCAGCTTCCCCTTGAAGGGTCTCAATTATGCGATTACTTACCCACCAGCCCGAAATAACCATAGCAAGTATGAAAAAAATTAAACCAGTACTTAATAGTGAAAGACCATTTGATAAAAGATTTAATTTAAAGATTGTTTTAACTTCCCTGATAAAATAACCTAAATTAGCAAAGTAGTTTTTCATATGTTTAGCCCTAATCCTTCCTCAAAAATCCTGCCTGCCTCTACATAAATCAGGCGTCCGTCTTTTTGGTCAATCAAATGGGTGGCATGGGTGGTAATAATTATGGCCGTATTCTGATCCTTAAAGGAAATTAAAAGCTCTAAAATGTTAAGTGCATTTTTGGTATCTAAGTTTCCCGTGGGTTCATCGGCCAAAATTAGCTTTGGCTTCCTGGCCACAGCCCTGGCAATGGCGACCCGCTGACGCTCCCCCCATGATAAATTTTCCACCAGGCTAAAGGCCTTATGCCCTAGCCCCACCTTTAAAAGGGCAGAATTAGCCCTTTCCTTTATTTCGGCAATAGAGTGGTTAAAAAACCGCATTCCCAGCATTACATTTTCCATGGCTGTTCTGCCCCTTATCAGCTTAAACTCCTGAAATACGGGTCCCAATAGCCTTCGCAGCTGTCTTATGTCCCTTTGATTATTTTTTGAAATGGACTGTTCCAAAACACTTAATTCCCCTGAGGTTGGATACTCCATTCCCATTAACAGCTTTAGCAAGCTAGTTTTTCCTGAACCGCTGGGGCCTGTTAGATAAACTACTTCACCGGGCTGAATGATTAAATTCACATTTTTAAGTGCAACCGTACCCTCCGGATAGGTTAATCCCACATTCTTTGCCTCGATCATACTTATCGCTCCTTCTACTAAAATAAACCAGCCTGAAGCTCAACATAACCTTGTTTAATTTCAATGGTTCTCAGCCTTCTTCCACCAATTAGGGGCTTTAAATCAATGGTAATGGCTTTGCCATTGAATAGGTCAGTCAAGGAAGCGTCCTCAAGGGACATATCGTAAAAGCTCCCTTCCTTTATTTCTAACAACAATACATTACCATCCTGTATCGTAAAATTACCATATAGCTTAAGATTTTTTTCAGGTATTTGCATCTGAATTTTGCCAGGCAAAAATTTAAATTCTAAAACTGATAGCATAGGATTTTCTGAAAAAATATTATTAAATGCAGCTTCATCAATAACTCCCTTAATCCCAAAGGGAGAAAATGAGGTTTTTACTGCGTCGGGAGGTAATGCATTATGCTGGATCATCTGAAGGATGATATCAATAATGTCTGCAAAGAAAGGTTTTAGCCCCTCCCATTCATCCTGTAATTTCTCAAAATAGCCCTGATAGAATTCCCGTTCTTCATTTAGCGAAGCTAAATAGGCCTCCTGGGCAGCCTTCAATTCATGGCTCCTCTCTATGGCTAGTCTTAACTCCCCTTGATTAGCTTCCAAGGCCTGAAGGTTTTCATTGAGCCTGTTTTTCTCCTGATCAAGCTTTATCTGGCTCATTTCAAGGGCCTCTAATAACTCTCCTGTATAACGGGCTAAGTCTCTAAAGGCATTGATTCCCTTGATCAAGGTGGTAAGGCTATCGGCGCTTAATACTATTTCTAAAAAAGACCCCGGGCCCTTTTTCTGGTAGCTTTTAAGAACTGTTTCCAGAAGCTCTCTTTTTTCTTGAAACTTGCTGTCTTCCTCTTTAATTAATCTTTCCAGCGCTGCTATCTCTTCCTTTATCTGGGCAGCCCCCTGAGCTATACCGGCCTCTTTACGCTCCAAGGCTTCTATTTCCTGCAGCAATAGAAAGAGCTCCTGCAATACTTTTCTTTCTTCTTCACTGATATCGTCAAGTTTTTCCTGGGAACTTGAAACTATCTGACTTTGCTCCACAGCCTTAACCGGAGCTATCATTAAAAAACCTAGAATCGTTACAACCATCAGACCCGCTATTAATTTATTTTTATGTAAGCTTTCCATAAGTACCCTTCCTAACATGTTAATAAATTTATAAACTATTCGTACACACGCTCTATCTACTTCCATGACTGGTTCCAATGTCTGCCCACCAATATGGTTTTAATAATATATTCTTCAATTATGTGACAAAATCCTACCAGAATCACCATGCAAATTTTCGACATTTCCTATGACTTACGGACTAATCATCCCCTCTCCTTTATAGGACTTTAATACCATTTCAAAGTAAAATCAGGAAATATTGTCATTTTTCCATTGTGTCTTTTTCACAGTTATGGTATATTCTGTTTTAGTGTTTAATCTTTAACTAAACTTTAAAAATTTTTACGACATGGTTAAAGTCATATTTCAGTGATCTTAAAAGTGTTCCTATAGCTTAGTTAAAGCCTTATAAACCATTTATTAATTTGAGGAGGCAGAATGTATGAAAAGAAAATTAATGTATTTACTGGGAATCTGTATTTTACTCTTGGCCTTGGTTGGATGTAATTCTTCAGAGAAAGCTGTAAATCTGGAATTTACTCCCTATGAACAGGAGGACGGTGCTTTCTATGTAGATTTTCCAGGAATCCCCGAGGTAATGACCGAAACTGTTCCAACTCCAGTAGGCGATATCAGTTTTTATATGTATTTGGTTGAACTGGATAACAGTGCCTTTTCGGTAGCCTTCAACGACTACCCTGAAGAAGTAATGGAAGTACTAGACCCTACAACTGCTTTAGACGATGCCGTACAAGGAGCCGTAGCCAGTACTGATGGTACGTTGATTGAACAAAAGGACTATTCCTTTGAGGGGAATCCCGGTAAGGAATTTAAGTATACTGGTACTGACTCTGGTACAAAATTTACAGTGCTACAAAGAGCCTTTATAGTGGATAATCGATTATACCAGCTACAAATTATTTCGGAGTCTGATAAATATTTAGATTATCATGAAGATTTCTTCAATTCCTTTAAGCTGTCTAAATAATCTTAGTTAAATAAGAGAAGGCTATATTTAATTATGGGACTCATGGCCTTTTGGTTACTGATGATGGCAGGCTATGCCCTTATTCTCTCTTTTATCGTAAAAAGTAAAGATCATTACGATAGAATGAATCATTTATTTAGGAATCGAATGAGGGCCCGAAAGAAATATGATGATGATCTTGATGCCTATATTGCCGCTTTAAGTAGGCGTATGAGATTACTATCAGGATTGTTAGCAATTTTCGCCCTGGCTCTTTATATATCTCATGTAATCTTCAGCTTAAAAGGTTAATAGAGGGAACCAGTCTAACTGGTTCCCTCTATTTTTTTCTCTGCCTTTAACACGGCGTCCCATTGATGATACAATTCACTTATTTTTTGATCCAGCTGCTGTCTTTCCAGCTCCAAACCATCTAACAAAATATGATCGAAAGGATTATCTTCCATTTCCTTCGATAAGGCCTGATATTTGTTTTCAAGTTCTTCTATTTGTTTTTCAATTATGTTGCTACCGAGGCTGGAATCAGCAACTGCCTGTTTAGGTTTAGATTTAGCTTTATCATTCTTCAAGGGACCATTGGAAATTTTAATATTGATTGCTATACTCTTTTCCCGTTCCCTTACCCATTCTTGATACCCAAAGGGGTACAATTGAAGCTTTCCATCTTCAATTAATAAGAGCTTCTCCGCCATTTTTTCTATAAAATAACGATCGTGGGATACAAAAAGAAGGGTACCTTCAAAGGACATCAGGGTGTTTTCCAGTACCTCCCTTGAATCAATATCCAAATGGTTGGTAGGCTCATCAAGAATTAAGAGGTTCGCCTTTTCATAGGTAAGGGAGCATAATTTTAGGCGGCTTTTCTCTCCTCCCGAGAGACTTTTTATTTTCTTATTCACATCTTCTCTCATAAAAAGCATTTTAGCCAGGGCTGCCCTCGCCTCTCCCTGGGCTATTCCATGGTAATCTGAAAAATATTCCAACAGAGTCTTTCCTTCCTCCTCGAAAACAACCTGTTGAGGTAAATATCCAATTTTCACTCCCGAACCCAGTTTAATTACTCCCCGGTCAGGAAGTTCCTCACCCAAAATCATTTTGAGCAGGGTGGTTTTTCCACTACCATTGGCTCCCATCAGAGCAATACTATCCTGATAGAAAATTGTAAAGCTGCTTTGATCAATTAACCCCTTTTCTCCGTAGCCTTTGACAATATTCTCAGCTGTAACAACTCTTTTTCCTGATCTGTCGGTTAATAGCGCCTCCATCTTCATTTTACGATTTTCTAATATGGGGCGATCCAGTACATCAATTTTCTCAAGCCTTTTTTCCAGCTCTTTAGCCCGCTTATACATAGCCTCACTATCACGCATAGCCCCCCAAACTCGATAGCGGTGGATTTGTTCCTTCATTCGATCTATTTGTTTTTGTTGATTTTGATATCTTTTAAAATCCTCAAGAAATCTTCGCTCCCTTTCAATTACATAAGCACTATAATTACCATTGAAGGAATTCATCTGTTGGGGCCAGAGCTCTAGAATTTTGGTGACTACCTTATCCAAAAAATATCGGTCATGGGAGATAATTAAAATCGTTCCTTTGTAGCTCCTTAAAAATTCCTCAAGCCACTCTATTGACTTAATGTCAAGATGGTTCGTGGGTTCATCCAGTAATAGTATATCCGGCGCTTCTAACAGCAGCTTTCCTAAAATCACACGGGTTTTTTCACCACCGCTGAGGTCTTTAAATGGTCTTATTTGCATTTCATCAGGAATTGTTAACCCCTGGCAAACACGGTCAATATTGATTTCCAGTTCATATCCCCCAAGGGCCTCGTAGGCTTCTATACACCGTCCATAGCTTTCCATTGCTTGTTTTAAAGCCTCATCAGTCAACAGAGTCATATCCTCTTCAAGTACTTTTATTTTCTCCTGCAATGCAATAGCTTCTTCATAGGCCTGCCGCAGTACATCCCGTACAGTCAAGGCCTCCTCAACACAATGAATTTGCTCCAAGTAGCCTAGCTTCACACCTTTTCTCAGACTGATGCTGCCTCCCTGATAATCTTCCATGCCCATTAGTATTTTCATCAATGTGGTTTTACCACATCCGTTCTGCCCGATCAAACCAACTCTCTCGCTGGTCTTTAGCTCAAAGGAGATATTATCAAATATTTTATTGGCACCAAAGTATTTTTTAAGTTCCCTTACACTACATTCAATCATAGTCAGTCTCCTCGCTTTGCAATAGTAATTAGCTGCAACGCGTCCTTCCGCACCCTTGATCCGACTAGGAAACACAAAAAACCCACGGCCAATTAGCCTTGGGTTCTATATAAGTCAACATAAAGTATTATCAATTCTTAAGTCATATTGACAGATTTGGAACCTTCTCTAATCGGATCTTTGCAGCTTGAATCTTAAAAATGGACGCACCTCTCCCGTAAACGGGTAAATTTGCTGTCATTACAGATTCAAATGTGATCCATCTTAGCGAAGCATTCATCTGATCATTCCCATTTGCAGTCCTTTGACTGCATCCTTTCACTAATACTCTTTATCTATTATATGAAAAATAATTTGAGTTGTCAATCGATTCCAGTTTTTTGGCATATACCTGGCTTCCCCTATCTCAATTAAAATACCTACAATCATTGCAGACATTGATCTGGAATTAGTCATTATATTTCTTCTTAAAATATACGGCAAATGCTATACCGGCAATAAATATTATGGCAGCTATCATACAAATTAAGTTTGTAAAATATAGCGGTAGCTTCATTTGCAACGGTAAATCAAGAAAGGTAATCCCGAATCCCTCCGGCGGCATTAGCATATTTTTGAATGCGAAATATGCAAAGCCCGACAGCAAAAAAACCAGGGCTGCATACATAGAAAAAATATAGCCAGCAATATATCCTCTTTTCTTAATAAGATTAGATACAAAATTAATTGTCGACTCACCTTTCTGATGTATAGAAGTTTCCTCCATAACTTTGTTATCCATACCTTCATTAAGTAGATAGTCAGTTGTAACTCCTAAAATCTTGCTAATCAATAATATTTTATTAGTATCAGGTAATGATTCACCTAATTCCCATTTTGAAACAGCTTGCCTCGATACTGCTAACTGACCTGCCAGTTGTTCTTGTGACATACCCTTCGTTTTCCTTAAAAATTGTAGCTTTTCTCCAAACTTCATTAGGTAACCCCCCTTTCTTGTTTATTTAATTATAGTACAATGGTTGGTTGCATTCTACCAAATAGGCCTGGAATTCCCGCAACTGTCAGTTGCAAGTTTAATTTCAAGCGACTTTAATTCTTAAAATTTCTTGAAGCTACTGGAACAATGAGCTATACATAGATAGTGTAGATGAAACGTCCATCTTCACTATTACCTTGCCTCTCGTTAATAATCATTAGAAAAAAATAAGGAAAAAATAAATTTTTCGACAGAAATAAAAAACAAACGGTTTACTTTTATTTAGTATAATCTAAATAAATTAACCGTTATATTAAAACAATCTACAGATGGAGGAATTCAAGGTATATGGAGAATAAAAATAGCACAAAAGAAAAGATCTTGCTTTATAGCATTTATGGACTATTTACAATTTATATTGCGCTTTTATTACGTATCACACTTTTCAAGCAGGCAAGCTTATATAATTTGTTTGCTGCCATAGGTGCAAGTGAAAGATGTATTAATATAATTCCTTTTGTACCAATTTATAAAATGATAAGTAATAACATATCAACAGGGCGAATATTGGAGATAGTTCTCGGAAACATCATTATTTTCATTCCCCTGGGACTACTACTGCCCGTTATATTAAAAAGAAAAAGCAGCAGGGATATTTTTTTAGGCGGCTTCCTTTTAAGTGCATCTATCGAAACAGTTCAGTTTATCTTTGGTTTGGGAAGCACTGATATTAATGATCTAATTCTCAATACCCTTGGAACTATAATCGGTTATCTGCTATTTAAGTTTATAAAGGAAAAGTCAAAATCAAGCTTATCTTTTCTGACTTCTATGGTTATCTTGGTAACTGTTTCCGGAATCATCGCCTTTAGCGTTTTACTTGTTACTAATACTGATTTGTTTGTACTATTCCCCAAAAAAATAATAGTGGAAAATGGAGAACTTGTTCAGGCGTTTATCGAAACACCAAGTTACCTTAGCGGAAAGCTTGTTAAGGTAGAGAATTCTATGCTAACAGTTGAAAAAAGTGTTCAAAGAGCATCTGAACAGAAGAAACTCTTGGAATTTACAATAACAGCTGATAGTAGTATATATGTCTGCTATAATAAAATAAATTACTTTTTCAACTCAATTTCTGGAGAACATCAACGTTATGAAGAAATAGTATATTCTGATTTTATTTCACAAAAAAGTAAAACATACAGCATAGACAATAATAACGTTATTATATGGAGTTCAGATGGAAAAACAGTTAACAAGCTGGTCGTGATTGAATGGGTTGAATAGGCAAAGGATGGGATTGCTTAAAGGGTAGTAATTAATAACTTTTATACAATAATCGCCTGCAAAGCCTGAACGAGCCGCTTATTCACTATCGTCTTAAGGGTAGTTTTTTAGAAATTAACTACCCATACAAATTCACTATTTAAGAGCACTAAAAAAATACAGCAAACAAGGGGTTGTCGGGAAATAGCCCCCAAAAAAAGATGGCTAAATTATACCCATCTTTCCTCCGCTACAGTGTATACTTTAACTATGCATTGTCAAGAAATATATGAAAAAAATTTAACAGTTTAAAATTTGAAAAAGGGTTAAGATTTACACTTGTTATCCGATAATTATAATAGATATGTGGAGGGATAATATGAAAGCAATAACACCAAGTGAAAATGAGTGGCTTATTATGGAGTTGTTTTGGCAAACTAACCGTTCTATGACATCGGCCGAGGTAATAGAAACATTACAGAAAAAAAAGGACATTAGCAAAAAAACAGTCAGGGTTATGATAAATCGGTTATGCCAGAAGAATATATTGGATTATACGATAGATGAGAAGGATTCCAGAATTTATCATTATTTCCCTGTTAAAACCAAAGAAGAATGTCTAAAAGGGAAAAGCCAACACTTTATAGAAAGCTATTTTTCCGGAAACGGAGCAGACGCAGTGGCAACGCTTATGCAGACTTTGACGTTAACCGAGGAGCAGATACAGGAAATATCAGAAATTCTGGAGAAAAGTAAGGAACAGGAAAAATGACGATCGGCAAATCTTTGCTCTATAACATACCAGAATTGCTTAACTTTTCAACTGCTTATTTTACCTTGAAGGCCGGAAGGTGCGCACTGCTATCCTTATTCCTGCTGCTTGTTATTATGCTATTGCGGTATACGGCTTTTCGTAGAAAGATACTCTTAAAGGGAGCATTATGGAGTATTATGCCGTTGACATTGTTTGGGGGAACCCTTAAGGTTTTTGATGAGAATCCTTTCGCATTAAAGTGGTTCGGCTGGTGGAAGGATGTATGCGCTTCCCGTCTTTTTATAGGTTATATTTACTTGATTGGCGTCATTATAGTTGCAATATACATTGTCAGGCAGCGCAAGGAATTCAGAAAAGCCATAAGGAGCATGAAGAGAGTCAGTTTAATGGGGAAAAGTATCTATATATGTGAATCAAATATTACTCCATTCTCTAGCGGACTATTAAAACCGGGAATTATCCTTCCGGATTTATTATATAAAAACTATTCCAGTAAGGAATTAGAGATAATACTACAACATGAAGAAACACATATCAAATTGGGACATTTGTGGTTTTATGCGTTTTGGGATGTGCTGAAAATAGTTTTCTGGTTCAATCCGCTGATATATGTATGTCTGCCATATTTCAAACAGGATATGGAAGACATCTGCGACAGAGTAGCAATTCAGAGGAGTGGGTGCAAACCTTATGCCTACGGACAACTGCTCTTAAAGAGTATGCAATTACTTGCAGGAAAAGAGATAAATTTATTTCCCGCTTTAATCGAAAAAAGAGATTATGGCTTTTTTAAAGAAAGAATTATAAGAATTATTCAATATAAACCTTATAAAAAAGAGGTTGGGATGATACTAATCGGTTGCTGTTTATTGACAGTTATATCCGGAATCTATCTTCTAAAATCAATATCTTATCCAAGCTATACGATGCATGAAAAAATAACTGTGTTTCAAGTATATGAACCCAAAATATTGATCGATGACGTTAGCGAGCTGAATAATGCAATTTACTATGACGAAGAAAATCTTTATATCAATAATGAACAATTTATGAGTTTATTAAATTTGAAGGGAGTGTACGGCAATGAATTTTACATAGGAATCAATGGTTACGAAAAAATCCCACATTGGGGCAGCGGAATGGATTCCATTTATGTGGATTGCAGTAAGCTTTCCGGAGGTACTTCACAGATAGCCTACGGGAATCAATATGATGCAGTAACAAAAATCGTTCAATGGATTATTAAAGAAGTTCTATAATAGTTTGCCTTTTTCAGGCGAACTATTATAAAAAGCTAAAGGATAACACATGTAAATAATATATTAGGAGGATTTTATTATGAAAATTACAAATGGTACAGGAATTAATGCTGCTAATTATAGTCAGATGCAGAATGCAAACAACACAAATCAGGACAGCCAACTAAAATCTATTCAGAAACAAATCGAAAATGTACAGCAGCAGTTACAAAACCTTTCCAATAATGAGGAAATGTCTATGGAAGAAAAAATGAACATTCGAAAAGAATTGCAGCAACAGCTTCTAGATCTGAATAGACAGATGTCACAAAGAAAAATGGAAATTCAGCAAGAAAGGTGGAAGAAATCCACCGCTAAAGCGGAAAAACAAGAAACAGTCCAAAGGAATAGCGACAAGCAAGAATTTAATGTCATAGGGACAACCACCGTGCAGGGAATTATAAGCGCCGATGCTTCGATGAAGCAGGTAAAAACAGTTCAGTCTACGAAAACCAACATGGAAGGTAAAGCCGGTGTGTTAGAGAGCGAAATTAAGATGGATAAAGGTAGAGGAGGCTCAACGGAGAGTAAAGAGGCTGAGCTTAAAAAATTGAATGATCGTATTAATAATGCCTCCGCTGACATGATGGATAAAATATCTGACATTGGTGCAACATTAGAAAAATCCAGAGAAGAAAATGAAAGAAAGGATGAAGAATACACAGATAAGAATGGTATAATCAGTCAAAAAGAACGTCTATTAGATTTAGAAGTTGGAGAAACTACAACCGAAACAGCTAAGAATACAGGAAATCCTAACACTACACAGACACAATATAGCTAAATCAAAGGTATCCAGTAATCTGTCCAAAGGACAACATGTGGATGTGGAGGTGTAACTGGCTAAGATTGACTCTTTTGGCTGTTCTGAGAAATTCACTAGTATCTATATAGTAAAGCAATAATTTCGGTAATAATATGGCTGTAATTTCTCCCTCGAAACCTCAAAAACTTAGCTATTCTTTTAAAATATTAACAGCAAACAAGACCAGAAAAATTCTGGTCTTGTCATTAATAGAACTTTTTACTTTCCTGGTACTCCTGAACAATCCGAAGGGCTTCGCCAAACCTTTGATAATGTACGATTTCCCTTTCCCTTAAAAACTGTAATACATCCTTCATACCGGGGTCATCGGTCATTTTCAGTAAATGCTCATAGACTGACCGGGCTTTTTGCTCTGCGGCCATATCTTCATGTAAGTCGGTTATGGGGTCGGCATGGGCTTGGAAATAGGCGGCTGTCCAGGGAACACCATTTGAATCTGTTGGGAACAGGGCGTTATCTCTGATGGCATAATTTCCCCCCAGGCCTGCTGCCTCCATTTGCTGTGGGCTGGCATCTTTAGTTAACTGATAAATCATGGTACAGATAATTTCGACATGGGCTAGTTCTTCTGTACCAATATCGTTAAGTAATCCCTTTGCTTCGTTGGTGGGAATCGTATATCGTTGGTTTAAATAACGCATAGAGGCCGAAAGCTCACCGTCGGGCCCGCCGTATTGAGTCAATAAATATTTTGCCATTCTAATATCACATTGATTAATTCTAACGGGATACTGTAGCTTTTTTTCATAAATCCACATTCTCTTTCCTCCTTCTTAAGAATAATATCCTTCTTCCCATGGCCATGGGCTGTCAAGCCAATTCCAAAAATATCCGCCTTGAGAAAATCCAAAGTTTAGTAAGGGGCCATACTGCATTTCATATTGTTGCTTCAGCATGGCTAGGTGATTTGCCTGCTGATTGAATTCCATGAGGGCCCTTTGATCATCTCGATGAGTGTTTAAATAAAGATTTAGTTCCAAAGCAGCAAATTCCACTGCTTGAATTTGTTTTAGCATGGTTGTTCGATCGGACATTTTTTATCCTCCTTTTTCTCTGCGACATAGGGCATATAAAGCTCTGGAAATAGCGTTCCTTTACAGAGAGCTTCATCAATTGGAAAAGCATGAGTATAGCATTGATAAGGAACATAGGCATTAGCCAGCCTGACACAGGGGGGCATAAAGGGAATGGGATAGATTCCGTAATAGCCCGGCCCCGGCATCAGAGGCGGAAAGTATGGGTTGCTATAATTTTGATACATTTTTCCTTCCTCCTTCTACAATAAATCAGTCTTAAAATAACTGTAATACCATCATATTCTGTAGTGGAAATTTGGTGTTTTAAACTTGAAAAACTATTTAGTACTTTTTTACGAAGTTTAATAATGAATAAACCCTAATTTTTAGCCCATCTTTACTATTTCTTCATGATTTTGTAATCTTTCCGTAACCATTAACTGGCAAATACCCCTTTATTTTTAAGCAATTTAATCGTACAATAGAAACATAAGGCTTTAGTGAGGCAGGTGACGAAATGAGTATTATTGAAGTAAAAAATGTCAGCAAGTTCTACAGAATGGGAGATGAGAAAATTGTCGCATTAAATAATGTTAGCTTCTCGATGGAAAAGGGAAAATTCTACTGTCTTTTAGGAACCTCTGGTTCAGGTAAGAGTACACTATTAAATCTTTTAGCCGGGCTAGAAAAGCCATCCAGGGGCGAAATCAAAATTAAAAATATTTCCATGGAAAAGATGAGTGAGAAAAAATTGGCCAAGTTTAGACAAAGCTATATTGGGTTTGTCTTTCAGTCATACAACTTGCTTCCCATGTTAACCGCCCTGGAAAATGTTTGCATCCCCTTAATCTTTAAGGGAGTCAAAAAGTCTGCAAGGGAAAAGCGGGCCGCTGAATTGCTCAAGGCTGTTGGGCTGGAAGGAAGAATAAAGCACCGCCCTAACCAGATGAGTGGTGGGCAGCAACAACGGGTCAGTATTGCCAGAGCTTTTATTGGTAATCCTGAAATTGTCTTTGCCGATGAACCCACAGGGAACCTCGATACTAAGACATCCCAGGAGGTTATGAACTTAATTACTACTATGGCCAAAAAGCACAATCAAACCCTGGTAATCGTAACCCACGACAGGGAGATAGCCCATTATGCCGATGAAATTATCTATATTCGGGATGGGAATATTGAAAAAATTGAACAATCAAATGTACATAAGGGGGCTTTATAAAGTGAAGCGATTTTTAACGTTTTTACTAATTTGTATTTTATTATTGCCGCAGGGGCTTAGCTTTAGCTTTGGGTCGGGGGGGATAACTTCTTATCCGGCTAATCAAGTAAGTGGTCTTAAATCTACCCGATATACTGACAAAACAATATATGACGGCGACCGATTTTATTTAAAATTAGATTTTGTCAACAATACCGGTAGCGATATTAAATTAGAGGAAAAAAATTCGATCAAGTCAAGTACAAGTGCTTTCCGTCTTCAGGATAGTATAGTATCAGATACTTCGGTTAAGGATGGAGCTGAATTTTCCGTTTGGGTAGAGCTGGTCTACCGAGGCGACAGCAAATATTTTGATTATGTATTGACCTATACTGATTCAGAAGGATCAAAGCCTCATAATGATTCTGCCATTGTTTATGACCTCTACTCAGAAAGGTCTGACAAGGATAATTCAGGAAAGGAAACACCAAGTAATCCTGTACCTGTATTAATGTTTGACGGTGTGACCATCCCAACAGTAGATGCCGGTAAAACCTTAGATTTAAAGCTGACTTTGAAGAATAACAGTAGATATTCTGCCCGTAATATTGTGGTGACACCACAATTTGAAGAAACCGAGGGAGATCCATTCGTATTAGAGGCTGCCAATCTAAAGCGTACTATTAATAATTTATCTGGAAATAAATCAACCAACTTGAACTTTAAATTAAAAATAAGCGATAATGCCCAGGCAAAAACCCATGCATTAAAGTTCAAATTTGATTTTGTAGATTCTAATGGTGGTACCCATACTGGAACCGAAACCATCTACATTACCGTCACCAATTCAAAGACAAAGCCTAAGCTGCTTTTAAGTCGATTGGAGACTACCCCCAAACAGATTCATTCTGGTGAGCCTGTCGAGGTAGTCTTGTACATGGAGAATAACGGTAATTTATTGGCCAAAAACGTAACCCTGGCGCTGGATGGATTGGAAAGCAATGGCTTTACGGTTGTCAATGGGGGCAACAGTCAATTCTTTAAGGAAATCCGCGGAGGCAGCGAGGTATATGCCGTATTTAATTTACATGCCTCTTCCAGGCTGACAAATGGTAACCATAATCTTACCCTAAAGCTAAATTATCAAGACCAGGCAGGAAATGAATATACCGAGGAGCAATTATTTTTTCTAACTGTTGGAGACGAGCTGGGTCGTGGCCCCCAACTGGAAATCAAAAGCATTGATGCACCTAATGGAGGACTTGGACCCAATGATTCCTTTTTGGTAAGCTTTGACCTTACTAACCAGGGGGAAACCACTGCAAGAAATGTCAAGGTATCAGTGGATGGACAAGAGGCCCTGTTGCCAAAGAGCCAGAATATCCGTATCATTCCTTCACTGGCTGCTAAGGAAACCAGTAATCAGCAATTTTATTTTTATGTTTCCTCAGATGCATCTAAACAAAACCACCCGCTGCTGATTAAGGTAGAGTACGACCAAGGGTCAGAAGAAACCCGTGAAACCATTCAACAGTATGTGGGAATTAATGTTGACTCTGGTGGCGGCAATACCACACCTAAGATTATTATTGATGAATATAGCTTTCAGCCCCAGATTGTTCGGGCTGGCCAAAATTTCGATCTAGCGCTTTCTTTTTTAAATACACACCAAACCAAGGCAGTTGAAAATGTTAAGATCTTTTTAACCGCCATCGAGAATACGGAAAAAAACGACAACGTCTTTACACCTGTAAATAGCAGTAACACCTTTTATATTGATTACATACCGCCCAAGGGCCGAGTTGATGAATTTTTAACCTTTTATGCAGTACCCGATGCGCAACCAAAGACCTATACCATCACTGCTAATTTTGAATATGAAGATCAAGATGGAGAGGAATATAAAGCTACAGAGTTAATTGGTATACCCGTAGTACAACAATCCAGGCTGGAGGTCAGTGATTTTTCTTTACCATCTGAATCCTTTATGGGACAGCCGATGTTCCTCTTTACAGAATTCTACAATATGGGGAAGGTAACCCTTAGTAATTTGATGGTAAAGGTTGAAGGAAACTTTGAGGTGCAAAATGGTTCTTATTTCGTAGGAAATTTTGAAACAGGACAAAGTGATTACTTTGAAGCAACAATTATACCCAACATGCCGGGTCCCCTAGAGGGGGAAGTAATCTTCTCTTATGAAGATTCAGCGGGAGATACCGTAGAGATTAGAAAGCCCATTTCCTCTAATGTAATTGAAATGCCCCAGGATGAATTCCCCATGGATGAATTTCCTCCCATGGAACCTGAACAATCTTTCTTTAAAAAGGTCCTTAAGAGTAAGATTTTTTGGGGAATCATTATTCTTCTTGCACTGGGCGGCGGCGGATTTTTCGCCTGGAAACGAATAAAGAAAAAGAAAGGTATGGCTGAAGATGAGGTCTATTGATCTAGTAAGTATGGGCTTTAAGAACCTTTGGCGAAGAAAGCTGAGAACCTTTTTAACGATACTGGGAGTAATTATTGGTACAGCTTCTATCGTTATTATGGTTTCCCTAGGCTTTGGAATGACTGAGGGCTTTAAGGAGCAGGTTAGCCAAATGGGAAATCTTCACGTCATTACTGTGAACCCTTCCTTTGATTATTATGGTGACAGCCCCAGCCCTTCTTCAAGGAGCGGTGAGTCCCCAAACCTTGATGATCAAGCCGTAGCTAACTTTTCAGCCATTAAAGGGGTTCAAGCAGTAACACCAATAATGCAAACCTATATGAAAATGGTTTCGGGACGTTATGTGACCTATTTACCTGTTAAAGGAATACTTCCCGAGACCATGGAGGCCTTTGATTTTAAGGTTACCGAGGGAAGGCTGCTCAATTCAGATGACACCTTGAATCTTGTTTTTGGCAGCTACATTCCCCATGAATTTTATAATCCAAAGGAAACAGGCCGCCGATATTATGGTGGTAGTGAATCAAGTGAACCTAAGGTCAATGTTTTGGAGGATCGGCTAGAGCTGACCTTTGATATGAGCTATGGGGAACGTCGTTCCCCTGGTTCCTCTTCATCTAATTCCAAGCCTCCAAAGGTATATAAGGTTAGTGGTGTCGGATTATTAGAGTCAGGAAATTATGAAAATGATTACTATGCCTATATGGCCTTACCCCAATTGAAAAAATTAATTGACGAAAATAAAAGAAATAGCCGAGGTCAGAATAACAACGGAAATAGTAAAGAGGGCTACGAGCAAATTATGGTGAAGGTTGAAAAAATTGACGATGTACAAAGGATTCAGGACCAAATTAAAGAAATGGGCTATAATGCCTACAGCTTAAATGATATGCTGGAGTCGATGCAGGAAACCGCCTCTACCCTACAGGCAGTCTTAGGCGGAATCGGCGCTGTTTCCTTATTGGTGGCAGCCCTAGGCATTACCAACACAATGATTATGTCTATCTATGAACGGACTCGGGAGATCGGTATTATGAAGGTAATTGGTGCCGCATTAAACGATATTCGAAAACTCTTTTTACTGGAGGCCGGTATCATTGGCTTCAGCGGTGGTATATTGGGTATTGGCATGAGTTATTCTGCTTCTTTTCTATTGAACAGAGCAAATGTATCTATTCTAGGTATGGGTATGCCAGGAACCCGAATATCCATTATCCCCCTCTGGCTGGCATTGGCTAGTATCTGTTTCAGTACGGTTATTGGTCTATTGTCAGGCTTCTACCCTGCAAGAAGGGCTATGAAGCTAAGCGCCCTGGAGGCTATCAAAACAGAATAGAAAAAAAGGATATCGCTTCGTACGATATCCTTTTTTAAATCTATTTCACTATTCCATCATATCTGAAATTAACTTAACAATTACTTCAACAGCCTTCTTCATGGAGCCTACGGGTATGTATTCATACTTTCCATGGAAATTATGGCCTCCTGTAAAAATATTGGGGCAGGGTAAATTCATATAGGAAAGCCTTGCACCATCGGTTCCTCCTCTGATGGGCTTAATTAACGGCCTTACCCCCACTGCTTCCATGGCTGCCCTGGCCCGGTCAATAATTTCCATCACTGGTTCAATTTTTTCCCGCATATTGTAATATTGATCCTTCATGGAAAGGGTTACGGTTCCTTCTCCATATTTAAAATTCATCAGCTCAACCACCTGGTTCATTAGCTGCTTTTTCTTTTCAAATTTAGTTCGATCATGATCCCGAATAATATATTGCATTTCGGTCTCTTCCACATCGCCCTTCAGGTTATTCAGATGAAAAAAGCCTCCATAGCCCTCTGTATGCTCTGGCCTCTCGTGGAAGGGCAACAGTTGATTCAGCTCCATGGCAATTAATAACGAATTGATCATTTTATCCTTTGCCGAACCTGGATGGACATTTCTACCTTTAACAATAATCTTGACCCCTGCGGCATTGAAGTTTTCATATTCCAATTCCCCCATCGGTCCACCGTCTACGGTATAGGCCCATTGGGCACCAAATTTTTCTACATTAAATAAATCGGCTCCCCGACCAATTTCTTCATCGGGAGTAAAACCCAGCTTAACCGTTCCGTGCTTAATTTCAGGATGAGCCAGCAGATATTCAACTGCAGTGATGATCTCTGCAATTCCAGCCTTATTATCGGCCCCCAATAGAGTCGTTCCATCTGTTGTCACCAGGGTTTCACCGATATATTCCTTTAAATCTGGAAAATCATCTGGCGAAAGAACAATATTCCTTTCAACATTTAATACAATATCTCCCCCATCATAATTCTCAATTAACTGAGGCTTCACATTTTTCCCCGACATGTCGGGGCTCGTATCCATATGGGCAATGAAACCCAGGGTCGGTACCTGCCTGTCCACATTGGCCGGCAGTGTAGCCATAATATAACCATTTTTGTCAATGGCAGCATCAGCTAAACCTAATTCTTGAAGCTCCCTTACCAGGGCTTCACCAAATTTAAATTGTCCTTCAGTACTGGGGCAGGCTTCTGAACCAGGGTCAGACTGAGTATCAAATTGTACATATCGTAAAAATCGCTTCAATACCCTATCCATTTCCATCACTCCTTGTAGATGAATTTTTTTATAACTTATTACTATTATAACATCAAAATCTACTCCAAATATAATTGTTGTTATGGTTTTTCCTTTACATCATTTTATATAGGTAAAGGTGGTTCATTTAGAACCACCTGAATTTTTATTTTTCTTCGATTTCTATTGTTCCTCCGGCCTTTTCAATTGCCTCAGCCAACATACCAGCAATCTTTGTTCCGCCAGATAAACCTAACCCGCCCAAAAATGGCAGTCTTATGATAAGACAAATACCACTAGGGGAGGTTATTTCAATAAGATTTAGCAAATTAATAACAGCACCTGCTGGAATATTAATTCTAAGAATTGTACCAGACAGCTGTGGACAATTATTGCAAGATGGTTTTGACATATTTTTTTCCTCCACTTCCTTTACTGAAGCTTCTTGTTCGACGTTTCTATATTTTTTTTTCAAAACTAATTGCATATATACTGTCCCTCCTTCCTGTTGCAGTACATATTATGCACTAGGTAAGAATTTGTGAAGGTAAGTTTAATGAATTTAATTAATCCATTTAAAAAAGACCCTGTGTTTGATCCACAAGGGCCTTATCTTAAATAAGTACTTCTCAATTGTTGGTCATGTATTTCAATTTCGCTAATATAGTTAGCATTTTTCCGGTTCTACATAGGCAATACCAAAGGTTTCAACGGTAACTTCCTTTATTCTTTGGTCCTCCTCCGGCTTATCTCTAAAGTCACGCTTAACAGACACAATTCTGTCGGCCTCATCAATTCCCTCGATCACCTTTCCAAAGGCTGCATATTGACCATCCAGGTGAGGTGCATCGGCTACCATAATAAAAAATTGTGAGCCTGCTGAATCAGGATGCTGAGATCTTGCCATGGAAAGTACTCCCTTTGTATGCTTTAAATCATTCTTAACGCCATTGGCAGTAAATTCACCCTTAATACTATACCCAGGGCCTCCAATGCCAATTCCTTGGGGATCACCCCCCTGTATCATAAAGCCCGGAATCACTCTATGGAAAATAACGCCATTATAAAAGCCTTTATTGACTAATGATATAAAATTATTGACTGTATTAGGGGCAATATCCGGAAACAGCTCTGCCTTCATCTGATTTCCATTTTCCATGGTGATGGTCACTATGGGATTTTGTCTACTCATTAACATCTTCCTTTCCTCATTCATATTTTTTTCAATGTATCGAGTAAAGACTTCATTATTAATCATACTATAGCTTAATTGAATTTACCACTCATTTGTCCCATTACATAAAATGTCCATACTCCGTTAAAAAATACAAGGATTATACCAATTGAAGCTTTTTCCTAGCATACTTTGCCAATAGCAGCATAAAAACAGTACCCGTTAACAGGGTCAATACCAGGGACAGATAAAAATGATGATATGGTTGCCCGGTTAAAAAGAGATGTCCTAATGTTTGGAATTGCCAATAGTTAGGAAACAAATAAAATAAAAATTGTAATTGTTCCTTTACAAAAACAGATATGATGGGTACGGCTAAATATATTGGCATGAGCAGCTTAATAACCGCTATGGCACTTATTTGATTTTCTGCAAAGGATCCAATCAGCAACAAAATAATTAGACTAATGCCATAGGCCGAAAGAGTTGATATGGTTAAGTGTAAATAGCTAATTCCCTTTCCCACCATAATTAAGCTGCTGCCAATGGTTAGTAGTATTCCAATGCCAAGGGCAATGATACCCTTGGCAGCAATATATTGAATTGCCGTAACAGGTGAGGCATTAATAGCTCTAATCACCTTCGATTCCCGGTCAGAGACAATATTAAAGCCAGAGACAATCCCACCAAATAGACTGGCCAGCATCATCATGGATATGGTAAACAGCTCCAGTATAAAATAACTTTTTTCCTCCAGGTACTGATGCTCCACTTTGAAAGATTCACGATTCTCAATGACTGCTTGAAAGATACTTAAATAAACATTGGTAAGCTCTGGGGGTTCATCCCCCTCCAGCATCAGAATATAGTGACCTTCCTTCTGCATTAGACCCGGTACTGAATCTACAGCCTCCACTCGTTTCGTAAGGGCTTCGTAGCCTTCATAGACCTCAACCCTTCCATAAGCCTGAAGCCGCCCTTGCAGGGCCATATCAACCTTTTCCTCAACAGCAAAGGTCATGCCGGCATCCTCCACCGAAGGCAATAAAAACCTCATTCCCAGGGCCAGCAATAGGGGGGCGATAATTAAATATATCATTAAATTATCTCTAAAGGCCCTGGTCATATCCTGCTTCATTAAGCTAACAATTCCCTTCATGCCCTTCCCTCCTTCATTAGTCTTGTACTAACCAACCAATGGCATAGCCCGAAGGCTAACAAATTTCCGGCAATTAAAAGCTGTATTGACGATATAATAGAGCGCCCTGTTGGAAAAAGTAATTCACTGAAGGCATACATAATTGGATAAGATGGTATGAGAGTAATGAATCTTGGAGAAAAGGACGGAAAACCGTAGGAGATGGATGG
Source organism: Alkaliphilus crotonatoxidans (assembly GCF_054658015.1). Taxonomy (NCBI): domain Bacteria; kingdom Bacillati; phylum Bacillota; class Clostridia; order Peptostreptococcales; family Natronincolaceae; genus Alkaliphilus; species Alkaliphilus crotonatoxidans. The sequence goes on along the minus strand of NZ_BAAHXS010000006.1, from coordinate 343,895 downwards.
GAGAATATTTACGGTTAATATCCCCAACCCTACAAAAAACCAATCGGAAATATTATTAAAGAAAACAGCTACGATTAAGCCAAGGAGTGTGTAAAAGCCAACACCTAAAATCATCAGCAGGGCCAGGGGCACCAGATTGATGGAAGGGCCAACAGTTAACAATATTAAGGAAAACCCATATACCAGCGACATTGTAATAAACACTAAATTCTTTGAAAGGATATAAAGAGCTGTGCCTCCAGGGCTTACCCGGTAGGCCCTGAGACTCCCCTCGTTTTTTTCCTGAAATACCAATACTGCAACCATTAAAAATCCTAAAATGAGCACCTCAAAGGTTAGCAATGGGGGGATTGCCGTCAACCTTCTGGGGACTACCCTTCCAGGTTTCCTCAAATAGTTTATTTCAAAAGCCCCTTCTGCTGTTGTTTCCCGAAGGGATTCTACTAAATTTTCCAGGGCAGCATTTACAACACTTTCATTTTCAATACTGATTTGATTCCGATGGACCACTGTAAAGTCAGGCTCCTCTAAGGTTCCATGGAAGATGATTCCCAGGCCCTTTTTGTCATTGTCAAGGGCTTCATATAGGGCTGTTATAGAAGGAACCACCTCTATATAGTCGTTATTAAGACCCTTCAGGCTTTTTTCCAGGACTTTTTCCTGACTTTCATCGTACAGGTACTGGATCTTTTCTTGACTGAAATTTTCCGGCAACAGGAACCTTACAAAACCAACCATGATGAACAGCGTACCCATTAAGACCCACAGAAGGGCATTTCGAAGGATTACCGCCATGTCTTTTTTATATAAATTAATTAAAGTCTTCATGGCGTCAACTTCCTTCCCGTTAATTTTATAAATATTTGCTCCAGACTGGCCTCTAAGGAATGGATGGTTTGGATTTTTTCCGTATTGATAACATGATTTAGGGCTTGGCGATCTGCTTTATTTTCTAAAAAAAACATTCCTTCCTTCAAGGCTCCCTGGCTGACATATTCTACCCTTACAGCCTTCTCTCCGTATTGCAGCTTCAGACTTTTTGGTGAATCCAGGGCAGCAATCCTTCCTTCATTTAAGAAGGCCACCTGATTACACAGGGTTTCCGCCACAAGCATATTGTGGGTGGTTAAAAAAATAGTACAGCCCTGCTGCTGCTTTTCTAAAATTATATCTTTAATTCTGTCGGCTGTAGTGGGATCAAGACCTGAGGTGGGTTCATCTAAAAATAAGATGCTTGGATTATTGATAAGTGCCCTGGCAAATACCAGCCTTTGCTTCATTCCCTTTGAATAGGCCTCAGCTTTTTTATTGGCAGCCTCCTTCAGGCCCACCTGTTCTAAGAGCAGCATCGGGTCAAGGGTATCGGTTTGAAATAGTCCCCCATAATATTTAAGATTTTCATATCCCGTTAGCTTTCCATAAAGATTAGGATGCTCAAAGGAAACACCTATTTGATTATAAAACTCCCTTCTTAGCCCTTGAATGGATTTTCCCCCATAAAGTACCTTTCCCCTTTGCAGCTTCAATAACCCGGTCATAATATTTTGAACAGTGCTTTTACCAGCCCCGCTGGGGCCAAGAAAGCCGAATATTTCCCCCTTGCCGATCTCAAAGGAAATATCTTTTACAGCATAGTTTCCCTTCCCCGTATAGTCATGGTATAGGTTTTCCACTCTAATCATTGCTTTCCCTCCCTTTTTTTAATCCCCCTGCCTCTGCTTTACAGCTCTAATCAAGCCCTCCATTTCAGCAAGATATTCATTAAGACGGTTCAAGCCCTCTAGCGTTAAAGCCACCTTAGTCTCTGACTTATTATTTTTAATTCTTTTGTGGATTTTTATATAGCCTGCCTCTTCTAAATTTCTCAGCTGAACCGATAGGTTCCCGGCAGTTAGCTCTAGTCCCTCCTTGATCTCATTAAAGGGCACCTTTTTTTCCTGATGGCTGGCTAGATAGGTTAGTATTAGTAATCTAACCCTTTCATGGATCACTTTATCGATTTCAAACTTCATCTGCTTCCTCACTCCCCTTTAGAACCCGCCAAAATAAAACTTGCCCCGTACATCATCAATAATCCCATTCCGAAGCAAACAATGGTTCCTATTAGTGGATGCAGACCAGTAAAGACCATCATCAGTAAAAAGCCTGTAACGACAAACCAGCCTCCAAGGAGACCCAGCTCTTTTATATGGAAAATATTAATGACTCCAAAGCACAGAAGCCCAAGAAAGATTCCTAAAAAGGGAACAATCAGGTTTCCCAGGCCCTGGCTATAGAAAAAGCCAGACACCATTATGGCCGAAAGGACAAAGGGAACAATTACCAATGCCGACTGAAGGGTATAAACCTCTCGCAGCAGCCGAATCAGTGTCATATTACTCTGATTTTTTTTGAAAGCTATAATTATATTTCTGATTTTTAAGCAGAATATTCCACCTATTAACAAAATCACCGCGCCATAGAGAACCCCTTTAACCTTAACGGGAACAGCTTCATAGGCTCCATAGGCTTGAATAACATAATAAAATAATCCTGCCAATGATATAATGGCAATGCCACTAAAGAGATATACCGTCCTTAGGGTCTCTGTCAGAGATATAAATTTAAAGATGTTACTGTTTTTTGAAATGGCTTGCTTAATATAGAGCAGGTCTTGAATAATTTCTTGGCTCTTTTTATTTGAATCCTTCATTTACAAACACTCCTTTCAGTTTATATTATAAACTTAATTATATTATAAACATATTTATGATAATGTCAAGTATTAACATAAAAAAAACCCTGCCTCCAGTAGGAAACAGGGTGTAAGGAAGGATATTTTGTTATTAAGACAGGTTTTTTACCCAGATATTCATGTCTTCAAAGCCCCCTGATATATGACAATTTTGTACCAGGGTACCTCGATATTCATAGTCATGTTTAGCTATCACATGGTTCATTCCAGCAGATTTCGCTCTTGTTAAGGAAAACAGATTAGGCACCTGCTTCTTATTGAGGCGCTTTTCCAAATGATTGATAATATAGCTTAACAAGCCCTTTCCACGATAGTGGGGCAGGGTTGCACAATCGGTAATCTCGGCATTATTGTATTTAGGGTTAATATCAGCCGATGCAATGCTTACAATTTGATCGTCGTAGGTTACAAGGGAAAATAAGGTTTCCTGGTCTATCACCTTTTTAATATAGGCCGGCTCATTCATGGGTGTTGGGTAGCTTTGAAAGACCTCAGCATATACCCTGGCCATTTCCATGACATCACCTTTTTCTGCATTTCTCAATTCAAAACCTTCAGGAAGCTGGAAGGTCATTTCTCCCTCATACTTGTTTTGGGCTGATTGAATAATTGCCTCTTGTTTTTCTCTTAAAGGGCTGATACTCCTTTCAGGATTAATAAATTGAGAATAAATATAGGCATCCTCACCATTGAAAAAGCCATCGATTTTCCCTTCCAGGGTTAAATCCATTTCCTCAAGCATGGCAATTTTCCCTTCGGTACCATAGACACTGACCTTTTCAATATTGTGGACCTTTTCAAGGCTTTCTATTTCCTTTAAATGCTTTTCCAAATGATTTTCATCATATTGATAGAAAATAACCCGTTTATTTGGTTCATCAACCAAAATATCCTCATGCTTACATTGATCTATTAATTTTCTTAGTTCCATCCTCTATTCCTCCTTTTCTGTTTAATTCCATCAATTCCTCCCTTACATTAAATTAATAAAAAAGGGCACGCTTCCTCGGGTGAGGAAGAGTACCCAGATTTCGCCTTAAAAGACTCATCTTAAGCCACCATAAAATGATAGCCTACCACTGACCCCTCTGGACCCGTGGGAATCCCATCTCATAACTGTTTTTCTTTATGGGTTTTGGCTCTTACAAGGGTCTCACTATTATCCGCCTAAACATATAACAGCTCAGCCCTTTCCCTTATTAACCATAAATACTTCACATAGATTAATTTTATTAAATTGACTTTTCTATTATAACATAATATGTTATTTTTTGCAAATTCCTTAACCTGGCAAGGAACTTGCTACATTAATATTAGTTTTTTTATATTATGTTAGTCTTTTAGTGGCTTATCAATAATACCGCCCCCCAGACAAACTTCACCATCATAAAAGACCACTGCCTGACCGGGGGTGATGGCGCTTTGGGGCTGCTCAAAGACCACTCTGCAGGTGGTGTCGGACGTGACATGAACAGTCACACCATTATCTTTTTGTCGGTATCGGAATTTTGCCGTACAGGTAAAGGTAGACGCCGGTGCCTTTCCTGCAACCCAGCTTACATCTGTAGCCAGCAGTCCCTTGGAAAACAGGGCCGGATGTTTATCTCCCTGTACAATATATAGTATGTTTTTCTCAAGATCCTTGCCAGCAACAAACCAGGGTTCACCGCTTCCAGATCCGCCGACCCCCAAGCCCTTTCGCTGACCAAGGGTATAATACATTAACCCGTCATGTCTTCCCTTTACTTCACCGTCAAGGGTCTGAATCTCGCCGGGTTGGGCAGGTAAATAATGGCTTAAAAACTCTTTAAAATTTCTTTCTCCAATAAAACAGATACCAGTACTATCCTTTTTCTGAGCCGTCGCCAGCTGATGGGCCTGGGCAATTTCCCTTACCTTTGACTTCGGTAAATGTCCAATGGGGAACATGGCTTTAGATAGCTGATATTGATTGAGGGCATTTAAAAAATAGGTCTGATCTTTGTTGGAATCAACACCCCTTAAAAGACGATAGCTCCCTTGATGATAGTCCACCTGGGCGTAATGGCCTGTTGCCAGGTAATCGGCCCCCAGGGTCATGGCATGGTCAAGAAAGGCTTTAAACTTAATTTCCTTATTACACATGACATCAGGATTAGGTGTTCTGCCCCTTTTATATTCCTCTAAAAAATAGGTAAATACCTTGTCCCAGTATTCCTTTTCAAAATTCACTGTATAGTAGGGAATCCCGATTTGATTACAGACCTTGATCACATCCTCATAGTCTTCTGAGGCTGTACAATATCCAAACTCATCGGCCTCATCCCAATTTTTCATAAAAATTCCAACGACATCGTAGCCCTGCTCCTTCAATAAAAGGGCGGCCACCGAGGAGTCCACTCCCCCCGACATACCAATAACAACACGGGTGTCCTCTTTTCGCTTATTCATCCAGTCACCTCTCCTTTTTAACAAATTTATCTATCGGCAGCCTGGTGCTTATATTATCATACCGATTTCTTAAGAATTATACAAGGGCAGTGAAAATTATTTTAATGAATTGACCTCTAAATCGGTAAAGAAATTGGGATCTCTTTTCTTAATTTCATTATAATATTTTCCTCGATTCCCTTCATACGGAAGATTTTCACCAAAGACCATATTTTCTAATATTTTCCTTGTTTGATTACCTACACAATTTTGCTGGTGGTCGCTGCACTGTAAACAGACTTCAAGGGTCTCAACCAGACTTTCCTTTAATCCTGTAATCTCCTGCTTATTAATTTGGCAACAGGGAATTTCCCATTCCCCTTCCACTAAATAGGCCTCTTTAGCGTGGGCTTCCTGTAACAGCCTTTTTAGAAGCTCAATGGCGCCTTGGGCCTTAAGACATGCCTTATCCTCGATGTTGCTAAAGGTAATATTATCAAGGGATCGGGTAATTCTTTGGGTATTAATATATAATTGTGAGGCCGCTCTTTTATAGGGAGTCTCCTTCCTTCTGGAAATACCAAGGGCTCTATTGACTAAAACTGCCACTATTAAAATTAAAAACACAAAAAATATCGTAACTGAATAGTAGTTTATGTATTGGGCAGGAATTGTATCCTTTAATCCCATTACACCGAAAATGAGAAATATCATGGCAGCACCAAGCTTTAAGGCAATTTCCGGAATCCGCTTTCCTAAACGGCTGCCAATTATAATTCCAATGGCACTGGTAAAGACCATTCCCGTAACTGTCCCTAACAAAATGCAAAGAGGATAATTGGCGCTGGTAGACAGGGTAATGGCGGTTAGTTGGGTCTTGTCCCCCAATTCACCTATAAAAAAGGCCATGGCCACCGTCATAATAGGCCCAAAACCTCTGTTCGTTGCGTTTTCTTCCTCTTCCTCTTCAATTTTCAATGTCCACAGCCCAAAAACGATAAAGGCAATGGCAGCAATCAATTGAATGGCATCAATGGGTATGAATTGGGTCAGATAGTTTCCTAAAACCACTGCAATACCATGATTCAGCAGGGAACCAATCAAAACCCCCACCAATACTTTTTTTAACGGATATTTCGCAGCAAAGGCCATGGCTAAAAGCTGAGTTTTATCGCCCATTTCTGCCATAAATATAAAGAAAAAGCCCCTTATTATTTCATATAACATGTCTCCTTACTCCTCCTTTGAAATCATTTTATAAAATAAAAAAAGCGAAACCTTTATGTTCAGTAAACCTGTTTTGGCTTACTCAACGTAAAAGTCTCGCTCCTTTAGATCATTCTAAAGTGGATAGCACCAGACCCGAGGTCAGTATGTTGACACTATCCGCAGCTTGCTGCAGCTACTCCCTTTTAGCAGTTAGTACCGAAATACAAATTATATTCTACCATAGGCTTTGGCTGTTGTCAATTGAGAATTACAAAAACCTTCCATGACAACAGCCGACCTTAAATAAATTCTACTACATTTTTTACCCACTTTTTAGATAAAACCCTTGGTATGCCAAATAAAGCCTTGACCACCTCTTCACAGGATACCATGGCCACTACCAAATAGACCGGCAGCTTTAAAAAATGTGCCCCTAAAAAGGCCATGGGCACTCCAAATAGCCATATACTGCACATTTCTAACATCAATGAAAAAGTGGTATCGCCGCCACTTCGTAAAATACCGATCACCAAAATGGTGTTAAAGATTTTAGCACAGATAAAAAGGGACATCACCTGCAAGATGTTTTTTGCATTTTCATAAACTGTAGGTGAAATATTATAGAAGCTGAGAATTAACGGGGCAGAAAGAAATAGCATTATTCCCAGGCCAATCCCAATGACAGGCCCCACCACAGAAAATCTAAAGGCATATTCAACGGCCTTCTCCTCCTCCTTAGCCCCAATAATATTACCGATCATAACAGCACAGGCATTTCCCAGTCCCATTGCCACCACCATAAAAACGCTTTGAACCGTATTGGCTATTTGTACAGCAGCAATGGCCTCGGTACTAATTCGAGCATAGGCTATGGAATACATGGTGGTTCCCAGGGACCAAAGCCCCTCATTTAAAATTACCGGCAGGCCGGTTTTAATATATCTGCGGAAAAGGGAAAAGTTAATATTAAACATTTCTCTGAAGGTTCCACCAATGACCATCCGCTGACCATAGATAATAGTTAGCAACAGGGTAGTTTCAATAATTCTGGCCAACAGGGTGGCAAGGGCCGCCCCCCTTACACCCATCATGGGGAATCCTAGCTTTCCAAATATCAAAATATAATTAAAGATGGCATTACTTAACACAGAAACAGCACTAACAAACATCGGCAGTTTGGCCTGGCCAATGCTTCTTGCCGTAAAGGAAAAGGAAAATCCCACAGCCGTTACAAAATAGCTAAAGCAAATAATTCTTAAATATTGACTTCCTAAGTTGATTACCTCTGTATCGTTGGTAAAAATCTGAAGAATTCGATGTGGAACCATAAAGGCACCAATTCCGAAGATTACACTTAATGATCCTCCCATTATCAAGGTTATGCCTATAATTCGCTTAATATTGGCAGTATCATTTTTCCCCCAAAACTGAGAGGTGAAAATGGCAGCGCCGCTATTGATGCCAAAAAGTAATAAAACAAAAATAAAGAAGTATTGATTGGCAAGGCCAACTGCGGCGATCTCAATCTCTCCCAATCTGCCAATCATTACAGTATCGATCATATTTAAAGACGAGGTAATCAGATTTTGAAGGGCAATCGGGAGGGCGATGGCCAACATTGTTCGATAAAAAACCTTGTCCTTCCAGTTTAATTTCTGCATTCAATCACTCCTAGACTGCCGTTATGGCTTATCCTATTTATTATACACGATTACTTGCCTTAATAAAATAATTAAAAGGATAAGTTATTTTATACACGCATTGTCTCCCACTTTCCTATTCTATAGGCGATTAGTATCACCATCATTTCAACAAAGTTAGATACCCCAAAGCTTACCCAAACCCATTCCACAGGGTACTTTAAAATGTTGACCACTAAAAATAACAGTGGAATCTGGGCTCCCCACCTTCCTGCAACGCTTGAAACTAAATAGGGGACATTATACCCTGATCCTGAAAAAACGCTTCCCAAGCCCATCATAACACTGGACATCATAAGACTTGGTATAATAATTCTCATCATGGGAATACCCACTTCGATTACCGATGCCTCAGTGATAAAAATACTCATTATTTGAGAGGGAAAGAAAAAAGCTATAATTGATAAAGCAAACATAAGGAGCACCCCATAGGCTGAAGCATATTTGGCTGTACTTCTGGCCCGCTGAAGATTTTCACTGCCCAAGCATTGGCCTACAATGGTACTGCTTCCCATGGAAAGCCCGATGAGGGGCATAAAGGCGAAATTAAAGAGACGGTTGCCGATTCCCATGGCCGCTACCGCATCGGTGCCATAGAAGGTAACAAATTTCAAGGTAAATATTCCCACCAGATTCCTTGATAGCGCCTCTGCTCCCGAGGGTAAGCCAATGGTAATTAGTTTTTTATCAATTTCAAAATTTAACTTTAGCAGTCTTTTTATATTGATCTTTACCTTGGTTTTGTTAGATAAGATAAAGCCAAAGCCCACCAGGAAGGTTACTGAAACGGAAATAACCGTTGCCAGGGCGGCGCCAAATACCCCCAGACCAAAGCCTGGAATCCTTGTGCCTGGAATAACGTCAAACATTAAAATCGGATCAAGTACAATATTTAAGACAGCAGCAATAATCATAATAATCATTGGTTTTTTGGCATCCCCTACACAGCGAAAGGCAGTGTTTACCGTATAGGAGGAAAACATAACGGGTAGAAAAAAGATTCGTATGTAACCATATTCCAGGGCTGCATGAAAGACCGTTGCTTCCTGAGTAAAAAAACCCAGTAGGGGTTTGAAAATAACAGAAAAAATTACCCCGGCAATAACAGCCACCAGAGCCTTAAAGGTAAGGGTTTGTTCAATACAAAGGCTGGTTCTATCCTCATCTCCCTTTCCATAGCTTTGAGAGATCAGGGAGATAGAGCTGGTTCCTATCACTTCATTTAGAACATTGACAATCCAAAACATTGTTGAAAAAATTGTAACCCCCGCCACGGCATCGGCAGATATTCTGCCAATCCAAACCATATCAACCAGATCGTAGAGCATTTGAAAGGCAAAGCCCAGCATAGTGGGTAATGCAATGGAAAATAATTTACTTGAGATGCTCCCCTCAAGCAGATTCGAAGCTGCACTTTTCTCCATAAAAAACCTCCTCACCCTTATCTGTAATCTAATGTAATCTGTATTTTACTCTAGTGCTTGCTTAAAGCAGCGGAATAAAGAAAATACTTTTTATTCTTGTGTAAATTATGTTACCATTTTAATAATAAACTTCAAAGCTCTTTACTATATTAACGAGGTGAAAAACATGTGTACATTGGTTTTTGCATATAAAGTACATCCCCGGTATGACTTGATTTTTTTAGGTAATCGGGATGAGTTTAAAAACAGGCCCACCGAGTCCGCCCACTTCTGGCAATCGAACCCCTCTATTTTAGCCGGAATTGATCTGGAAAAGGGGGGCACCTGGACAGGAATCACCCGACAGGGACGAATGGCCTTTATCACCAATCATCGAAATTTTTCCCTTTCATCTGTTTCTAAGCTTTCGAGAGGATATCTGACCCGTGATTTTTTAGCAGGTAATACCGATTCCCTGGATTATCTAAAGAATCTCGAGCAGCAAAGACGGGAATATGCTCCTTACAATTTAATTGTAGGAACCCTGGCACAGCTATGGTTCTATTCCAATATAGAAGATCAAATTCGTCTCCTTCCCGCTGGACTTTACGGCCTAAGCAACGGCTTTTTAGACACCCCCTGGCCCAAGGTAATCAAAGCTAAGAGCAGGCTGGCTCAGCTAATAACCGCTGAATTCACCCTCGACCAGCTATTTTCTATTTTAGCTGATACGGAACAGGCCCCTGATGAAGCATTGCCCGATACAGGCACCACCTTGGAATTGGAGCGAATGCTTTCCAGTATTCATATTGATAGCCCTAATTACGGAACAAGGTTTAAAACCATTATTTTAATTGATAAGTCGGGAAGGGTTGAATTTCATGAGGCGTCTTTAGATGAACAGAGACAATGGAAGCGGTCATCCTTTCAATTTCAACTGGAACAGTAGTCCTTTATAAAGGGGCAGCACCCATAACAGGTTTTGCTGCCCCTTTCCTTCTATTCCCTTAAATATTGGTTAAACCAGCTGGTTATCTCCTCAAGTCTTCGAATTCGATGCTTGGGCTTTCCGCTTCGGCTCAGCTCATGGTTTTCTCCCCTGAAAATACATAGCCTGGAATCCACACCGTGGTACTTTAAGGCCGTAAACATTTGATAGGCTTCGGTAATCCAGCATCGATAGTCCTCATCGGAATGAATAAAGAGGGTCGGTGTCTTTACCTGATCGGCATATTTCAACGGCGAATGCCACCATAACTTATCATGATTATTCCAAGGGGTAGCACCCTGCTGGTCATCCACGAAATAAAATCCGATGTCTGTCGTACCGAACTTAGAAATCCAGTTTGAAATGCTTCGTTGGGATACCGCTGCCTTGAATCTGTCAGTATGACCGATGATCCAGTTGGTCATAAAGCCTCCATAGGAGCCCCCTGTTACACCTACCCTGCTTTCATCTATATTGGGGTATTGCTTTAGGACCTCGTCGGTAAATTTCATGATGTCGTCATAGTCAACAGTACCATATTTACCCCTTATATCGGAAAAATCATTCCCCCTGCCGTCGCTCCCCCTTGGGTTGCAGAAAAAGACAAAGTAGCCCTCGTTAGCCCAGTATTGCATCTCGTGGTAGAAGACCTCTCCATAGACGGTCTTCGGCCCCCCATGAATATCCAGTATTGCAGGATATTTCTTTGATTCATCATAATCCACAGGCAGCATTACCCAACCTTCAATATAAAAACCTGAAACGACCTCCACCTTAAGGGGCTGGGGAACAGACAGCTTAACCGATTCACCAAGCCATTGATTAAAGCTGGTTAACCTAATCTCTTGCCCTTCTTTCAATCGATATATCTCCTGGAGCCTTAATCCCCGTAGGGCAACAAACAAAATTTCCTTTCCCTTGACAGCAAAGCCATCTACTGACCCCTTTTCATGGGTAAGCTGCTCTATCGTACCCTCCATTAAATGAATCCTGTTCAAATAGGCGCTGTCGTTAACGGTACTAACAAAATATAAATAATCACCATCAATTTGATAGGGCTTAAAGGTACCATAACGGCAATCCGACCCGACACTGCCATAGAGGCTTATATCCAGCGTAGGTGTTATACAGGTGATTTCATTGGTGGACAGGTCAATTTGATAAAATTTTCGATTTTCATTAATACCATAGTCCTTCATCTCGGTTCCAATAAAAATTAATCTATTGTCATTTATTAGGGTGCCATAGGCACAGGAAAAACGACCTTCCTTCAACAGCTCGGTGGTCTTTCCCGTTTCTAAATCATATAGTGAAATCCCATTGGTTCGTGAAGAAACCCCTTGAAAGCCCTGGGTAAAATAGACCACTTTATTTGTTTCCTTGTTGAGGCTAAAGGACACAACACTATCCTTTTCCTTAGATAGCACCTGGTATTGTTTAGTTTTTAAATCATATGTATATATTCTATTTCTTTTTTGATTGGTATAACCCTTTCCGTTGCTCCAAAAAGGAATTTCATCGATCACCTCATAATCCTGCTCCTCCTGGCGTTTTTTCAGCGCCCTGGCACGATCCTCCTGGCTTAGGATACTTAAATCCTCTTCCCCTGGTCCATCAATGGCAGTAAATACAAAGGTACCTTCCTTTGCCTCGTCAATTTCAGTCACCTTTAGAGGAATGCTGAAATATTTTTGGGCTTCTCCCCCTTCTGCATTGATTCGATAAAACTGTGTAAAATTCTCTCCCTCTGCCTTTCTATTTTGATCCTTTTCCTCTCGTATGCTTGAAAAGAGAATGTGCCTGCCATCTGCCAGCCACAGTAAGCTTGATTCCCTATTAAAGCTGGTTAGCTGCATCGATTGACTATTCTGAAAATCATATAACCAGAGATTGGAATCATAGTTATTTTCCTCAACATTGGCTTTGTGGACTGCAAAGCAGGCGTACCTGGCATCAGTCGACAATTCGATGCCAGACAAAAATCTGTACTCGGTAAACTCATCTAACTTTAACTTCCTCATAGAACTCCCCCATTTCTTTATGTCTATTTAATTTAGAATATCTACCTATATTTTATCAAAATAAAAACCATATGTACAAAAATTATTATTTTTAATAATATTCTAAACTTTAATTTTTTCAAAATAAAACAGGGTAACGATTTAATCAAATATCGTTTCCCTGTTAAAATGCTGATTATATCCTTGATCCAGCGCTAATCCCAGCAGGTAAAATATCCTTCCTTCGATAGATTCCCAGCAGCAGTCCGATTAAAGCCATATTCATGGTGAAATTTCCTCCCCCATAGGAAATAAAGGGCAATGAAAAGGAGGTAATGGGGAACAATGAAAGGTTCATCAATAGATTTGCCATTGCCTGCAAGGTAAATACAGTCACCACAGCACTGGCCCCATATCTGCCAAAGGGGTGGTGAATTTTTTTAGCGGCCAAAAACATTCTTCCGATGACCAGGCTAATGACAATCAGCATAAAAATCCCCGCGAGCCATCCAAAGGCCCCCACCAGGTAAGTAAAGACAAATTCAGAGTCCATCGAGGATAGGGAAAAGGTAATTTTCCCGAAGGCATTTTGATGATAAAGGGCCTGACTGCTCCCCAAAAGCCTGGCTTCCCTTAAAATTTCCTTTACTATAGTGTACTGATAAGCATAGCTCTCTGGATAGGACCTGAAATACAAAAACGTTGTCAACCGCAGCCAGCGAATATATGAGGATTTTAAGTATAATAGCCCACCCAATGCCCCTGTGCCATAGATACCGATTAAATATAAAAGGCGATTGCCCTTAAAGCTTTTATCCAAAATAGAGATAGTTAACATAATTAAAATACCACCACTTAATAAAATAGCATTGGGGAGGGTGGAATGGATGAAGGATAAAATAATTGCCAGGCCCCCTAGGCCCACTAACTTTAACATCCCCAACAACTCCCCTGTTCCCCATCTTCTTAGGAGCCCTGCATAGGAAATCAGTAGAACCGGCAAGGTAATGGTCACCATTGATATGGTAAAGCTACCCGATACAAATACAGCATCACCATTCACACTATAGGGAGATGCGCCTATGCCGATAAATAAAAATAGCAGCGTTGCGCAAAATATTTTTAGGGCATACTTTTCGATCAAGGTATAATCAAAATAATAGCAGCCCAGAAAGGCCCCTAACCCTACCAGGGTGTAGAAAAAATACCGTTTGCTGAAATAATCAAAGGGAAGCTGATAGGCAGGGTCCCTGGCGATAGAGAATAAAATGCCGCCCCCCATTAACACTAGGGTACCGACTAAAATAATAATGGACCATTCCACTTTGGGCTGATGGGTTTTGTGGAGATCCCTTCCAATGGCCACCGGGTCTCCCATTTGCTTAATGGCCCTATGGGCCGCTTCTTCCTCCGACATGCCCCTTTCAAGGCAGTCCTCCATTATTTCGTCAATATGACCCATTAGCTCCTGAGCCAGCTCCCGGTGAATCTTTTTATACTTAACCTGCCGGCAGACGGTTTCTATAAATTGACTGATCGCACTATTCAAGACAGGCACCCCCTATGACATGCTTTACCCCTTTACTAAATAGCTGCCATTCAGCCTCCTTTTCCTTAAGGAGCTTTTTTCCCTGGGGGGTAATTTGATAATACTTTCTTTTCCTGGCAGATGTGGTGTCCTCCCAATAGGATACAATCATTCCCTGGCTTTCCAATGTATGAAGGATGGGATACAGGGTTCCCTCCTTCAAAGTAAAGATTTTTTCCGACCGGGCCTCCAGCTCTTTAATCATTTGATAGCCATACATGTCACCGGTGCTAAGCAAGTTTAAAACCAGCATGGTGGTGCTTCCCTTGATTAGCTCCTTACTAATCTTCATTTTAATACCTCCTATATCTATGTATTGTATATCTATATATTAATTGATTTAATGAAGATTGTCAAAAAAAAATTGAGCCAAATTAGCTCAAAATGTGTTTTGCATAATCCATGATAATTTTCTCGATGGTATCCTTGGCCTCCCAGCCCAGCAGCTCCTTGGCCTGGTCTGACCTGATTTCTGAAAAAACTTCCTCATGAAGATTAGAGCAAATTAAGTTTGATGGCGAGCTACATAGGTCAATAATATTTTTCGCCACCGTTCTTATCTCCATGCTGTCGTCATTTGCTAGATTCAAAACTCCGCTGACCAAGGGCCCCTTTAATATGACTTTAAGGACCCGTGACAGGTCTTTAATAGATAAAAGCTGAATTCTTCGGTTTTGAGGAACAAAAACCTCAATGGGCTCTCCCTTAACTGCCCTGGAAAAGAAGTAAGGAATAATCGCCTTGTTCTCTTGCTTTACTCCTGTTATATTTACCGGCCGAAGGATCAGTAGCTTTTCCCGGGCAATTTTCATTTGACATAGCTCTTCAGCCTCTTTTTTAGAACGCTCATAGAAGGATTTGGGGGCCAGGGGAGATGCTTCTGTAATATACCCCCCTTGCCTTTCGTATAGATTAGCTGTAGAAAACAAGATGAACCTTTCAAAGTAACAGCTGTTAATTACATTTTCCGTCCCCTCTACATTAATGGATTTAAAAGCTTCATAGGCAAAATCACTGTTTATGTTGGTCTGATTCAATGCCGCCAGATGAATAATTGCATCTACCTTAAGGGAGAGTTGGAAGGGTATGGTAATATCCTGGGCGTAATATTCCTTTATCTTGCTTAAGCTTCCCTGATATTCCTGGCCCAGGCCTAAAGCGTAAATTTCGTATTCCGCTGGGTTTAATTCTTCAATCAGGCTTTGACCAATGAATCCATTGGCACCGGTTATTAATATACGCTTTTTCATTTACGGTCACCTTCGACTATGTTATTTCCCGATAAAGGGTATAGGCTTCGGCATAATTGGTGTTGATTTCTGCTCCCCGGTACATGGCTACCCGCCTAATGGTTTCCATATTCCTGGTCTGTACATGGTTTTCTGTCGTATATAAGGAAAGGGCCTTTAGCTTTGATTCAATATATTCATCAATATCTATATAATAGTTGGGTATGAAGCTTCGAGTAGACCCAAAGACCTCGTAGAACAGCACCTTTTTTAAAAAGGGTGCCTTGGAGGGTCGACACCATACCATTGAAGCCTCGTGAACAATTCGATGGTCTGAATTGATGTCATCCTTGGAATGGGTATAGATGATTTGGGGTTTAATTTTAAAAATTACTTCTTCCAGAGCGGTTACAATTTCCAATTGGGGAATGGTATCCAGCATAATAATGGGAAAATCGTAAAAATAGATTTCTTTAATTCCCAATAATGCCCCTGCTCTTCTGGCGTGATCTCTGCGGGTTTCCACCAGCTCCTTTTCAGGATAACGAACAGAGGTTCCTCCACATATAAAGCAGATATAAACATTATGGCCTTCCCGTACATGCTTTGCAATAGCTCCCCCGCACCCAATCACTTCATCATCCAGATGGGTTGCTATAACTAAAATATCCATAATCGGTTCCATTCCTTTCTCAGTTCATTCTCATCCTTTTTTATGTATTAAAAAACCTCGTTATCTCCCAATACAATATGAATGGCCCCGCCTAAATCAACATCCTCTCTGGTTTGGGGCTGAATAGCAATTAGGTGGTTGGTTTCCTTACTTTCTGTAAAGCCCTTCTCTAAAAATTTGTCACGATCAATACTTGACCCCCATACATTAATCAGCTCAAAGGGAGCCTCAAGGGTATCGGCCACCTCCAGTAATGAATTGAATACTGTCTTGTTACTTGCCTCTAAATCTACAATGTGGAGCCTGGCCATCGGTGCATAATATTTGTACACAACATAGCCCTGGGGCTCATCTTCCTCTAAATACATCAATATTTTGTAGTCTACCAGCGGCTTTTCAAGATACCGCCATTGAAAAAAAGCTTGATCTTTAATAACTGAAAAGGATCGTTTTTCAGCCAGACGATAGGATAATTCTTCGAGTTTTTTCCTATATTGAGGATAATTTTCCTTTGTTAAGGGACAGACCTTTTCCGGCAGCCTACCCTTTGACCGGGCCAGTATTTTCTTTTCTAGAAAATTAATTTCATTCAGGAAGGTCCAGCCTACCTTTTTATGGCCCGGTACCGCATTTTTGTTAGGAATACCAATGGCCATGGTAATCCCCTGGGCTGCGGCCTCCTTTAGGGCAAATTGACCCAATAGTGTAAAAAGCTTTTGCCCCTGATAATCAGGATGAACAAATACATTGTTACACAAGGCTCCTTTTTGAACCCTGCCATGAACCAGCATCCTTTGGTTTAACAGACAATAGCCGGCAGCCAATTGTCGCCCGTCAAAAACACCGTACATAATATTTTCTGGGTGAAGGAACAGCCAGCGGGCCATTTCCCTCGGCAGTTTCTGGCCAAAGGCGGCCTCCCAGGATTCAATAAATTGCTCCTTTTCCCACACAGCTGTAATTAATCGATAATCCATGAGTTTTCCCCCTCTCCTTGGTTCTTTTAGGGCCTTTCATAGCTTCCGCTGCCTTCATCAGCCACCCTTCCGTCTCGAATTTTAATTAGTCGATCTGCCTGCTTCATAATATCGGGGTCATGGGTTGCAATAATAAAGGTGGTCTTTTCATGCCTTTGAAGCTCCTTTAAAAGACTTAAAATGTTATTGGTATTGGCCGTATCTAAATTAGCCGTTGGTTCATCGGCCAGTACCACCTCGGGCTTGGTTACCAGGGCTCGGGCAATAGCCACCCGCTGCTGCTGGCCACCTGACAGCTCGTCGGGTCGATGCTCCAGGTACTGCTTGATTCCCACCGCTTCTGCCAGTTCCTCAATTCTGCGTCTTCGTTCCTCCTTGGGCACCTTATTGATCAGCATAGGAAAATCAATATTTTCATAGGCGGATAATATCGGTATCAGGTTAAAGTTTTGAAATATAAAGGCAATCCGTTCCTTACGAAAACGATGTAATTCCTTACTTTTTAACTGAGATACGTTTTTTCCGCTAAATATGATTTCACCCGAGGTGGGGGTGTCAATCAACCCCAATAGATTTAAAAAGGTTGATTTCCCTGATCCTGAGGGCCCGGCTACACATATATATTCTCCCTTTTCAATTTCAAGGTTTACATCATTTAAAGCATTCACTAGGTTCTTACCCATCTCATATTGTTTACTTAACTTTATAGTCTTGATTATATTCATTGGCCACCCTTCCTTTTATCAGTCTTTTCCCTCAAATTTTTCGTCAAGCCCTTCCCTTACAGCCCATATATTAAAAATGTCATCAGGGTATTCTATCAGTTCTTCCTTTAATATAGTAATAACACTGTACTTTCCAGGCTCATAGGGTGAAAAAAAGGTGTATCGCATCGGCTTTTCATATCCATTAACTTCCGTCACCTGGTCATACTCCACCGTTTTAATGTGCTTTTGGGTTTTTGAAAACAATTTAGCATAGATGGGATAATACCCCTCTTTATTAATTTTCATTTCAATTCCATGGTATGGCACCGATCTGCTGGTGGAAGTAAGGGCTATTGTCCAGGTTTCCTGATCCCTGTCAATAATCTGGCCTTCATAGTGATTGGAAATATTTAACCTCATCATATCACCATGGGCAATATCCGTTCCGCCAAAGGCCATGCTGGAAGGTACCTGCATAAATCGGTCTGAGCTGCGGTCATAGATCCAGATATCCTCCTTCAGCATTAAAATATCGGTGTTAACCCATCGGGAAGGTGATAAATAGCGCAGTAGAAGGTACTGGTTGTTATCCTTGGCCTTCATATTAATTAAATAGGTATCCCTTTTATCTTGATCAATTACCTCCATTTCAACCTGAAGCAGGGCATTGGGGTTCATTCTTCGGTCCATTTCCTTTAGTATTTCCGATACCTCCTGGTCTTGCCCGGGGTTCGCTTCAGCCTCTTGAGCTCCTTCCTTTGGGGTAATGCTTAGGGGCTGGGCCACCGCCCAGACACTGATCAATAACATAGAGATCAGACAAAGGAATACTCGAATGGTTGTTTTCATCTTAACACCTCCTCCAAAAATCTATTCTTCAATTTCCTGAAGTGCCGCTATGGGCGAAACCTTTAAGGAAGACCTTAAGGATACCAATGAGATCAGCAGCGTAATGAGTACGACACTCAATAAAAGGGTTAGTGCTGTAGAGAAATTAAACTGCATGTAAAAGGTGCTTCCCCCAAAGGCCAATTGTACCCCAGGATTGGTGGAGGATATTTTCAGGCTATTGATCAACTGCTGTATACCAAAGCCCAGCAGAATTCCCGTGATGGTGGATACTACATTAATCATTAATATTTCAGCTGTATAGATGCCAATCAGCAATGATTTTTCCGCTCCTATACAATAATAGGTACCAATTTCCTTTCTTCGGTCGAATAAATTGATTAAAATCATGTTAATGATCCCAATCATCACGAAGAAAATAACCAAATAGGTCAGGGCCGAAATCATCGTTCTGCCGGTGCCATAGAGCTGATCATCCTGCACATAAATATCATTAAAAGCATTGAATTCAATATCTAAATGGTTGGCATCGGCCCAAAAATTTAAATCCTTTACTCGACTGTCCACCGATTGGCCCCGCTTTAAATCAATGTTTAAAAAGTTCACCTCATCCGCAGTATAGCCTGAAACCCCGTTATAGCCCATTAAATCGGCAAAGACCAGGGTGGTGAAAAAGGGATTGTCGATTTTAGGCCGATAATAGCCTATGATTTTAAAATCCTCCGAAACGACATGATTAAATAGATCACTGCCTAAAACCGTTATTTCATCCCCCACACCGGCCTTTAGCTCCTCTTTATTAGCAATGTTCAGCAGCAGTACATTTTTATCCTCCGGTGTGATCATACGGCCCTCTACGATCTCCAGCCTGTCCTTCAGATAGGGCAGCATACTGGCATCTACTCCCCTGATGCTCAGATCCTTAAAGCGAAAGTCATTTAGATACAGATCCAGCACTACGGGAATGGTTTTGGCATAGACCGATTCAACATAATCTAAATCAAGCATGGCTTCCCGAAGGGCTTCGTGGTTTGTAACGGTCATTTCCTTTAAATCCTCGGAATTGGCATTAATTCTGCGTAAATCGGCATAGCCCTTTTGGGTGGCAACAATTTGAGACCTGGGATTATCCAGGGCCTGAAAGCCATTTCTAAAATTCGATACCCCACCGTCGCCAAAGGCCAGAAACAAATAGAGAATGGTGCTGACGGAGGTAAAAATGGCAAAGATAATGGTATTCCTTCTTCGGTTGGCAAAGACATTCCTCAGCCCCAGCTTAAACATTAGTGAAAATTGATTATTTACCTGTTTTAGGGGGCCTTCCTTGAAAGCTTTGCTGCTCTCTTTCTTTCTTTTACTTAGCTCACCCTTTAAAAGGGATACAATGCTTACATTCCTAAGCCTGGTAATAGGTACCAGGGGGGCCAGAAGCCCCGGTATGACAATTAACAGATAGGCCTGAATAAAATAGCTGGCCTTGAAAATAAAATACAGCTTACCCTGGGGAAAGAACACAATTCCCCCCAGCCCATTATTTGAAAGGTAATGTAATAAAAAGGCCATGGGAACCGTGGCCGCAAGCCACGCCACTGTCATGGTCAGGAGATTTTCTCCTAAAATCACCAGTATGTTTTCCAGGGGACTCATTCCCAGGGTGATGACCGTACCCATCTCCTTACGTCTCCTAATTAATGAAATGGTGACAATATAGGATACGAAGAATACTGATATGATTAGAAACAATAGTACCAATACCCTAAAAACCACCGATACCCCAATGGCAATGGGCATATGGGTTTTGTTTCCTATGTATTTGTAATCCACCACTTGATAATCCAAGCCCCGTTCTGCTATATAGGCTTCAAGCTTGGCCATTACCTGGGGGATATTTGCCTCGTCATAAAGTCGAATCAGATAGGCTGTGCAATCATCTGGGCTTACATCCAAATACTGTTGCAGCACCTCTAATTCAATGAAGTTATAACCATAAAACTCTGGAATTCCCTCAACATATCCTACAAATTCAATCGGTATCAAGGTGGGGGGCCTTGTATCGTCGGTAGACTCAACAAAAAGACCCATGGGCTTATTCAGGGCAATTGCCTCGGGTACCTCGGAAATTTCATCGGAATACAGGGCCTGAATCAATCTTTTATTCCAATTCTTTAATTCTGCCTCTTCATTAAAGCTAAGGGTTTGTAATTGTTCAATAACATATAGTAGATGAAACTGATTGCCCTCGGTGTACTGCTGGGGTATTTCCAAGTACAGCTGCGGTTTGGAAAGCCCCTGATTCAGAGCCTGGAGAAAGGCTTCGGTGCCTGACTCCCCGGAATAGCCTTGATTTTGAAATATTTCGGGAAAATCCCTGACTACCTGCTCCTTAAAATTCTCAAATTCTTGCCCGGCGACCTTAAAATCATCTTGGGTAAATTGATCAAGGTTTTGTATGATTTCATTCCTTTGCAGGGCCCACCTTAGAAAGGGTACCGAGGTCGAACCCGGAGCTGGAATTAAGTCTCCCCTGCCCTCAATGGTAACAATTCCCGGGAAAATTTTATTAAAATCCCTTCCCCTAACCCCAGTAACGGTTCCTCCCGACTGAATTTTTCCCTCCAGGGTATAAAATATCCCTCCCGTCTCTATGATGGGGGTGCCCAATTCTACCTCTGGTAGGGTGTTGACATACTGATTGAATTCATCGTCAATTGTCAGCAGGGTCAAGCCTTCCTTTTGTATTGAGGTAAAGGAGTCCTTCAGCCATACTGAATCGGGAGAATAGATATTAATATGAGCATTCCGGGCATCGATTCCCAATTGAACATATTCCTCATAAAAGCTATCCTGAAAGCTCAAGCTCAATATGGCCATCATAAAGCAAACCGCAAGCAGTATAAAAAACTTGATACCCCTTTTTTTATGTCTTGTAATTCCCCTAATGATTAATTTTAGATATAACATATTTACCCCCTTACTTAGCCTAATGCCAATCTGATGATGACTATTTTAAGCTATTGCTGTATCAATGCTGTGGCCATAATATAATCTCGATTGTTTTTTACCTTTATCTTAACAGGATATTTTTGCCCCTCTATTTTAATGCTATATTCTTCTTCAGAAGCAGTGGGGTCAATCCTTACACTGAAATTGGGAAAGCCAATCGAAAGGCCCAGACCTATGGCCTTACTAATGGCCTCCTTCTGTACCCATACCCGGTAAAAGGCCTCTAGTCGGCATTCTTTTTCAATGGATAGGTACTGCCTCCTCTCATTGGTGGAAAATACCGCCCCCATCAATGCTTCATGGTTAAGGCCTTCATTGATCTTCTCAATATCTACACCAATTTCTGCATTTTCGGCTACCCCAATCAACAAATACTCCTTTGAATGGGATAGGTTAAATCGAAGGCCTTCCTCACCAATTAAATAGGGCTTTCCATAACGGGTATAGCCATAGCTGACCTCCGAAGGCTTTCGTTTCAAAATATGAGCCAATAGAATCCTTGTTAAGGCCCTACGCAGGCCATAACGTTGCCTTCCGTCCCTTGTGTTGATTTTCTCATATTTAGCACGCTCCTGGGGAGTAAGATATTGGCCCAGTTGATCGTGCTGCCCCATAAAATCCTTTAGATTAATCAGCCAGGCCTGCTGCTTTTCTAAATAAACTGCTTTTTCCAGTAGAATTTTAACTGTGTTCTTCATTGACCCTGGATGGGAATAATCTAAATTCATCATTTAGTGCCTCCACCGCTTTTTCGTAGCCCATGGCATTTAAAAAGGATTGTCTATATCGATCAAGGCCTGCTTTCATTTCTTCATTTTGCAGCACCTGAATAATTTTCCTCCGAAGCCTTTCAACATTGATTTTTTTCTGTACATACACCGTTCCGCATTGACATTGCTCCACCAGCTTCCCATTGCTGACCTGCTCCGCCGTCAAGGGGCAAACCAGTAAAGGGGTCTTGTATAAAATGGCATCACTAATACTGTTAAATCCCCCATGGGAAATGAAAAGGGCCGATTCCTTCAATACCCTTCGATAATCCTCAAGGCTGAGATTGTCATAGATTTTCACATGGTCTGGAACCCTATCATAGCTGATTTTATTGTTTTTGGCTCCCCCAAAGGAAATTACCACCTCATAGCCTAAGCCCCTGGTGGCTTCGATGCAATCATCCCAGAAGGTATCGCTGAAGGCAATGGTGCCGAGGCTGATGAATATCTTATTTTTATTTTCTGGAATTTCACTGTCTTCCCGATAACTGGGCCCAATAAATTTTACATTTTCACCATATTCCTGACCGCCGGGATGAAATTCCCTGGAGGTCATAACAATTGAAAATTTACCCTGATGGGCCATTATTTCCTGGGGCTTGTCGGTAACGGCCCCATACTGGGCTTCAATACGCCTTCTAATTCGCTGGAACTTTAAGACATAGGGAAAATGCAGCAGGGCACTTTTTAAGAGCCCCAATGCAAAGGAGGGTGATTTTTTGATCACAACGGAATCTCCCATCAATGACGAGAAAAAATAGGCCATGGGAATGTCATAGGTTCTGGCGGCAATTTTACCCCAAATGGCCAGACTGTCACACAATATCAAATCTGGCTGCTCCCGCTCCACCTCCTCCATAAAAAAGGGCAGTATTTTTTCTGTTAAGGTATAAAATACATAAATAAAGGCGATGAATTCATGGAGTCGTTTATCCTCTGCCAGCTGATAATAATAGTCTTTAAACTCCCTGGGGTATGGCTTCAGCTGAATATTGTCAATTCCTTTAAATTTAGGGAAATAATCATCAAAGGTGTAATATATTAATTGAACTTCTTTTTTGGCCAGCTCCCTGCACATATTTAACTGGGGGTTAACATGGCCAGAGGCAGGAAAATTAACAAACATTATTTTCTTCAAGGATTTTCTCCTCCTTTTCCTGCTGTTCTAATTCCTCAAGCTCCCTCATCAGAATCGTTGCCTGGTAAAGCTGCTCAAAGGTTCCGGCATCGGTCCATTTTGATTGAAGCATGCCATAGGTAAGCTCCCCCCGTTGGGCATAAAGATTTAATACATCGGTGGTTTCATATTCATTTCTGGTGCTTTTCTTTAATTGCCACAGCAGTGAAAAAACCTCCGGCTTAAAGATCCAAAGCCCTGTATTGACATAATTAGAAAAGGGTACCTCGGGCTTTTCCACCAGCCGGGTGATTTTTTTCCCTTTAAATTCTACCACGCCATACTTACAGGGATTATCAACCCTGGTAATCAAGGTTTTGGCCTGAAACTCCTCTTGCTCGATTTCAAAATCATCCACAAAGCCCTTGATATTTTCAACCACAATATTATCTCCCAGAACCACAACAAAGTTATCGTCCTTTACAAACTCCTCTGCACATAGAAGGGCGGCACCGGTTCCTTCATTTCCCTCCTGAATGGCATAATGAATTTTTACCCCCCATTCCTTTCCAGTCTGCAGCAGCCTGAAAAAGTGGCCCAAGTATTCCCCCGAGGTTACAATTAAAATATCCTGTATTCCGATCTTTACCAAGGTTTCAATGGGGTAATAGATCATTGGCTTTTTATAGACCGGCAACAGATGCTTATTGGTCACCAGGGTTAAAGGATGAAGCCGCTTACCATGCCCCCCTGCTAAAATTACACCCCGCATAGATAACACCTCACTTGTATTTTTAAGTTTGAATTATGCTTTGCTGCCCCAGAAGCCGTGTATGTATCGTTTATCCAACTTTTCCTTGAGCTTTTTCCAATAGTCGGTATTAGCCACATACCAATCGACGGTTTTCCTTAACCCTTTTTTCAAATCATATTCAGGGCGCCACCCGGTGGCCTTTAGCTTGGACGTGTCAAGGCTGTACCGGAAGTCATGGCCTGGCCGGTCGGCCACATACTTAATTGCCTCGGGCCCTTTTCCAAGGTATTCTAAAATCATATGGGTCAGTTCCAGGTTTGTATATTCTTGATCGGCCCCAACATTATAGACCTCACCATTTTCCCCATACTGAATTAAATGGTAAATGGCACTGCAGTGATCATCCACATAAAGCCAATCTCTGATTTGGCTGCCAGAGCCGTAGAGGGGAACCTGAAGCCCCTCCAGCAGATTGGTGATAAAGAGGGGAATCACCTTCTCGGGGTAGGCCCAGGGCCCATAGTTGTTGGAGGCCCGGGTAATGATAACCGGCAAATCATAGGTGGCAAAGTAGCTATAGGCAAGCCTTTCTCCCCCGGCCTTTGAGGCAGAATAGGGGTTACGGGGCTTCAGCTCTGAGGCCTCATTGAAGCTACCGGTCAGGATTTGGCCATATACCTCATCGGTGGAGATTTGAATAAAGCGCTCCAGGCCGCCACGATTGGCCAGGGCATTTTCCAACAAAACATGAACCCCCAGCACATCGGTCTTTAAAAAGGATTGCTGGTCCTGAATGGAACGATCCACCGCCACCTCAGCAGCAAAGTTGACCACCACATTAACCCCTTCCATGGCTTTTTTGACGACCTGCTGATCACATATGTCGCCATGTATAAATTCAAAATCCTCTCTATTCATGAATTCCTCGAGATTATCCAGATTGCCTGAATAGGTCAGCTTATCTAAAACCCTTACCTTAACCTTTCCCTCATGCTGGTACAGATACCGCACAAAGTTTGAACCTATGAAGCCTGCTCCTCCGGTAATCAGATATTGTCTCATTTTCCTTCCTCCTTTTAGCCCTGGTATTTTTTATAAACAATGGTGGCATTATGTCCCCCAAAGCCAAAGGAATTGGAAAGGGCAGCACGAACTTCCTTTTCTCTGGACTGATTCGGAACATAGTCCAGATCTAATTCCGGGTCTGGATCAGTATAGTTGATGGTGGGGGTCAGGGTTGAACGATAGATGCTTGAAACCGTAATGATTCCCTCTATGACACCGGCGGCCCCAAGGGTATGTCCCAGCATTGATTTCGATGAGGAAATGGGAATTTCCTTGGCCCTTTCCCCGAAGCATTTTTTAATCCCCATGGTTTCGTACTTATCATTCAAAAAGGTTGAGGTACCATGGGCATTAATATAATCAATTTCCCCGGGAGCTACGCCTGCATTCTCCAGGGCCAGCTCCATGGTTGTAGCCATGCCTTCGCCATTTTCCTTGGGGGCGGTAATATCGGTGGCTTCACTGGTAATGGCATAGCCTGCCACCTCTCCATAGATGGTCGCTCCCCTTTGTCGGGCAATTTTTTCAGATTCCAGCACCATTACCCCTGCCCCTTCGCCCATGACAAAGCCATCTCTGGAAAGGGTAAAGGGTCTTGAGGCCTCCTGGGGCCTGTCATTTTTAACAGACATTGCCAAAATTTGATTAAAGCCTTTAATACATTCAGGCTCAATGTGGGAATCGGTTCCCCCTACGATTACAATATCGGCCATACCCGATTTGATCATTTGATGCCCTAAACCAATGGCATAGGCCGAGGATGCACAGGCAGTAGAAACGTTGAAATTTGGCCCCTTTAGCCCATATTTCAATGATATCCAGGCACTGGGTGCATTGGGCATAGATTTTACAATTATATTGGCATCGGATTGCTGCCGTTCCATTTCATTGTAGGAGGTAGTAATGACCCCCATAATAACTGCAATTTTTAACCGGTCATATTGTTCAAAATCAATGCCGCTCTGTTTGATGGCTTCATTGGCCGCCGCCAGGGCCATTCGTGTTGTTCTGGTCATTTGCTTTCGTTCCCGACGGGTGATTAGCTTTTCAGCATAGGCTTCAAATTCCCGGCTCACTTCAGCGGCAATTTGGGTTTCATGGCCTTCCGGATCAAAAAGGGTAATCCTTCCTACCCCCGATTGACCCTTCACCAATTGATTCCAGCTGGTTTCTAAATCAAGTCCCAGGGCAGTTACCATTCCCATCCCTGTTATGACTGTTCTATTACTCATGAATTTATCCCTCCTATGACTGATAAGTCAGAATGTTGAATTTTGGGAAAGGGCCAGCCCCTTAAGCCTTGATAAATCCTCAGGAAAATAAACTTCCTCTCCCAATTGTCGATGGCTTGTCAAAAGGGTTGACTTAATTTGCTCCTGGTCAAGCTCCTCTGCCATATCCATTGGTGATTTTATCAACCCAAAAACCTCCTGAACCGCATTATTTAGAGCTGCTGCTTCAATCTGATGACGTCTGGTTAAATAGGCCAGCTCATTTACGATCAGGGCTTTAAGCCTTAATACCAGATCAGCCTTATAGCGGCCGGGGTCGGCTATTGTCTTAAGAACGGGCGTATGCTCCCTTTCATAGGCCACCAAGCCCTTGTTGCCCGTTCCCCCGCTATAGCCCCCTTGAAGGAGTGCCAAGCCCTTTTCATATAACGGGCGATAGAGGCCATGGTACCGATCTTCCGTAAAATTTTCTATACTCCTTAAAATGATATTAATTCCGGTGGAATCAATAATTTCAAACAATCCGAAGGTTAAGAGGCTGTCCTTCAAAAGGGAATCTATTTCCTCGATGGCTAGATGCCCTTCCTGGTATATTCTATAGGCCTGGGTAATGACTGTGGTAAACATCCTGGTCAGCACCATATTGGCCTCAGGCTCCAGTACAAGGGGCGCCTTATTTACCCCTAATAACAGCTCCTTTACCAGATCCACATAAAAGTCCTCGGTTTCTTCCAGCTTATTGATTTCAACGGTTTGAATCACCTTGACAGGGTAAAAGAAGTGTAGTCCAATACATCGATTCTTTGTCTTTACCTGCTGAAAAACCACTGTCAGGGGGATCGAAGAGGTATTTGTTGCCAATACGCACTGGGGCTTTACTATAGCCTCCAGCCTTCTAAAGAGCTCCTGCTTAAGGTCTTTGTCCTCCCAAACCGACTCAATAACCAGATCACAATGCTTCAAGTCTTCATATGCCGCTGAAACCTGTAATTTCTCACGTTTTTCTTCATAGCCTGATTCATCTATGTATCCCCTTCGAAGAAGCTTTTTCAGCTGCTTTTCGATGGATGCCCTTAGGGGGGCTACGTCCTCCTGTCTTCTTAATACCAGTGTAAGCCGATGATCGTATTGAAGCAAATAATCCAATATATCCCTTCCCATCTTGCCTTTACCAATGATACCGATCTCCATATCCCTAACCCCTTCCTGCTGCCGCCTGATCCATATTCCCATAGATTGAAAAATATTTCTGGGCTGATCTTCCGCTTAGTCGGTACAGTGCTGTCACCCTGTCATAGAAGGCTCGCTCCGGTAGCTTGGTTTTCAATACTGCATTGGTTAAATTATAGTAGTCGTAATCCCGAATGACAATTTCATCCTGTAGCTCTTCCCACTGCTCTGTTCCAGGGAAGGGGGTAAGAATAGTAAAGCCTGAGTTGTAGATAGGGTTTTCCTCTACGAATCGTCCCACCCGTTCAAAATCTGCTTCATCATAATCAGGCCGAATAATATAGTTGCCGCTGACGTAAATGCCTGCCTCATTTAATATCTTCAATGCCTGTTGAATATTGGCTACTGTGTTATCCTTGCCATATTTAAGAAGCTCTTCGTCACTGGTGGCCTCTAAACCACAAATGGTTACCTTTAGTCCTGCTTTGGCAGCCAGTTCAATTAATTCAGGGTATCGAATGACCGTATCGGTCCTTACATCTGCTATGTAAAAGTGCTTATTAAGTCCTTCCTCAATAATTCTTGTAAATAGATGGCTGACCTTTCTAATATCGCCGAAGGTATTGGAATCGCAAAAACGAATAATAGGGTATTGATCCATCTCCTTCAGTTCAGCAATAATAGATTCCACCTCTCGGTGAAAATAACGGCCATCGGTCATCTGCCATAAATAACAAAAATTACATTTATGGGTACATCCCAAGGAAGTACTTAAATAATGAACCCGTTTATTCATATGGGGAATTCTGTAATCATAGTGATCGGTCAGGGCCCTATTAGGCGTTGCATTGTCCAACAGAAAATCCCTTTTGAATTCCTGAAAGCTGATTTGGGAAAGGGACCTGGTAAAGTAATAGCTGCTCCCTTGATTAATGGCCAGTCCCGGAATTTTAGAGTAATCTGCCAGCTTCCCCCTGGCCTTGAATTCCTGAATGACATGATAAAAGCTGGATTTACCCAGGCCAATGGCCAATAGATCAGCCTTGGATTCGTTAAAATCCTTGGGACAGGAGGTGGGATGAATTCCACCTACTATCGTAAGGATGTCAGGATTAACCTTTTTGACCAGCTCTAAAAGCTTCATCACCGAATTATACTGGGCCGTCAGGCAGGTAAAGCTGATCACATCGGGCTTAAAATCCTCCATTACCTGAAGCAGTCTGGCCACATGATCATAGTCAGCATCCTGATCTAGCTCTGCCTTTTGATCTAAAATGATGACATTTTCCTCTGGTACTACAGCCGCCAGCTCATTGAGGGCCAAGGGAGGCCCCACCAGCACCCTTCTGGCAATGGCTTTTTTTCCTTCTTCATCAGCATACTCAAACATTCTGAATTTATATGGAATGGGCGGGTTAACTAGTAATATGTTCATTTTTATCTCCTGCCTTATCTTGTTATTCTATGTACCGTATTGTAAATCCGGCCTGCATAAATTTGCTGACCTCCATTACAAAGCTAAATATTAAATCGCCATTTTGAAATTGTTCATTGCCCTTTAACAGTGTGTCAACTGATATGATTGCGGCGGGGGGCCCAGCATAGCCCACCTGTTCAATGGCACTATAAAATTGATCCATTTTGATATTTAATTCAGTACATTCATTCATAATATCCTCTCGAACAGCTCGGGAGGGCATATTAACAACAAAATACTTTAATTGAGACAGATCGATTTGCTGAGTATCAAGCATTCTCTTTAAGGCATTGTAGAAAATTGTTTTGTTATTTGCCTCCAGGGCAAATTCCTTCATTTCATTCAAATAGATCTGATTTACATGATGGGCCCCATTTTCGTAGTCTACCAGGGGATTATTCCAATGACTGGGGTAATTGTTGCACATGGCAGAACGCTTTTTCCCTCCGGCAGACTCAATATAGGTATTTTCTAAATAAAAGCCCTTCTGCTGCTGATCCACCGCCGAAAGAACAAAGGCCCCTGCGCCGTCACACAGGTACCAGCGTAAAAAGATATCCTCCTTGGTGACCTTTTCTTGATTATAAAATTCCGGTATAAAGCAGGAGCTCGCCACATGGGAGGATATGACCAGGGCATTTCGATACTCTCCTGATTTCAGCAGGCTATGGGCTACCTTGATGGCTTTATACACCGAGGTACAGTTGGAATGAATATGAAATTCTCCACAGATTTCTATTCCAAGGGCCTCTTGAATCCTTGTGGATAGGGGTGGCAGCTGATGGGAATAGGCACCACCAAAAATTAGCAGATCAATCTCCTTGGCCTCCAGGTTGGCATCCCTTAAGGCCGCCTGGGCTGCCTTAACCGACAGGCTCAGGTTATCCTCATCAAAGGTTCTAGTTTGACTATTAAAGGCATAATGGCAATACTCAATTCCCAGCATTTCCTTCATGATGGGCTGAATTCTTTCAGTCCATTTCTGAAGCTTCTGGGGGGCCTTGGTAAATTTACCTAAATAATCATTGATATCTTCAAATTTTATCGGATCACCGGGAAGATAAGCACTGGTACCCAATAATTTAACGTATTTTTCCATATACTACAGTTCCTTTCCTGAAAGATGATTTTCCTGGTAATACCTGTTGAAGGCCATGACATATTCATCGCCCCTTTTGGGATCATATTGAGTCGGCTGGGCTAATATATACTCCATTAATCCTTCGCAATAGGACAAGGTTTCTTTTTTACCTGTGACCCTATGGATTAATCCTATTTCCAACGCCTCCTCTGCCGTAAGGGTTTCTCCCTTTAAGACCAACTCCAGTGCCCTGCCCAACCCTACAAGCTCCAGGCTCCGGAGGGTACCCGTCACTCCGGGTAAAAATCCGAAGGTTGATTCCGGCAGTCCCAGCAAACTGCCCTTGCCGCTGATTCTGATGTGGCTGCAAAGGGCCAGTTCAAGCCCCGAACCGTAGCAAAGGCCATTGATGGCACTTATAACAGGAATATTAAGGCTTCGAAAATAGTCAAAGGTGGTTCGATTATCCAAATACCAGGTGGGATAGGCAATTAAATTTCCCTCGTTATCTACCAGGCTCTGGGAGGCAACAATCTCCTTTAATTGCTCTACATCAGCACCAGAGCTATAGTGCCGCCCATGCCCTCGAATAATGATGCCCCTCAGCCTTGTCTGGGTCACATGGCATCTAACCATGACGATAAACTCCTTCAAAAAAGCAGCAGTCATTTTATTGGCCGGCGGATCATGAATTACCAGATGGCCTATATCATGATTAATTTCTAAATATAGCTTGTTTCCTTCAATTCTCATGTAACAACCCACTTTTTTCATATTCTTTAATTATTAAGCTGCAAAATTCCTTCGATTCCTGCTCAAGCAAAAGCTGGCGATTTACATTTAAACCCAGCTGTTTATAATGCCTAAAGCATCTTAATATTGCTTCAATCTGTTCATCATGCCTGTTTTGCAGTAATTTATTAATATAATCTTCTACTTCCTCCTTGAGGAGATTCATATCTATCATCCTGTTAATAAAGCCCATTTCACAGAGCCTTTCAGCCCCTAATCTTTGGTCGGTTAATTGGGCCTCCCACCGTCTGCCTTCTTTACCCATCAGCAGCTGGCACCTTTCCATCACATCAAAATGAAATATATTTTCCTCCCTCGGGAATTGAACGGATAAATCTATTCCTCCCAGCCGAATATCACATTCCATCATTAATGCTAAAAATTCCATATTGCACCGGCCATTCCCCACAGCGATAACAAGACAAGGTCTACTATTAATCCAGTCCAATAAAGAGCCATTTGCTGAATCATTCACTGACCCTTTTTGTACGCTACCCTGGTTAATTATTACCAGTACCCTGATGCTGCCGTCCTTTAGATTGTTATCAACCATCTCCTGGTAGGAAAGCAGGTCGGCCATTTCAATAATTTCTAAGAAGCAAATCTTATTTTTTATATACAGGCTAGATCTGCCGGCCTCCTTGATCATAGGCTTCCCTCCTGATCCATTTGCTCCTTCATAAACGGCGGGATCTCATGAATAATTCGGTCATTAGATACCAAGAGCATCTTTACCGTTGCCTTGGTTACTCTTTTTCTTGTATCTTCACGATATATGCTTTGATTGGCAATTAAATAGTTGCCGTCATAATACCACTGGCTTTTTATCACGGCCCTGTCAAACACCCTTAACTCACCGATATAACGAATATTGGTTTCAATCACAATGGCCTGGAGGGAATGCTCCAGCATATAATCCAGCCATTTTACTTCCTTTAGAAATTGCCATCGGGCTACCTCGATATAATTAAGATAAACCGCATTATTCACATGGTTAAAGGAGTCCAGCTCGTATCCCCGTACCTCTAATACATACTCATGCCTCATTGCTTTTTTGTTCCTTTCTTTTTCTTTGGGTTTCTTTTATCAGCCTTTTTTTCAGCAGCCAATAGCGCCATGTCATAAAGGGAAGGTGGGGAGGTCTGATAAATAGCCAGTAGTAAATATGGATCAGCCGGTTGGCAGCCCTAAACCGAAAGGGATGCTCATATAGAACGCCGTCTTCTTTTTGGGTAAAAACACCGGCAATTTCTCCTTGAATGGCTCCCCAAACCTTAGCTCGATACAGTTTGTTGGGTATGACCTCCACAAAGGTGAAGTGGTAGCTAAAGGGAGGAAAAAAATAGAAGGTTCCTGTACAGCCTACATCACAATGCCCTTGATCAAAGCGAAGCCATACGAAGGGAAAAAAGCTGACCCACCTTTGAAATTTTTTAGTTTCATATATGTGCTTTACAAAATCCTCAAGGCTGGCCTCCTCTGCTTTAATGAACAAAGAGGAGGGAAAGTCGTATTCAGGTGGTGCTTCTTTTAGAAAATACTCCTTTATTCTTTTCAACATATGTATTAAACTCCCCGGGTTAATGCCCCCAGACAAAGCTAGGAGGCTAAATTAACAATTTCATTTTCATGAACATACAAAAGACAGGCTGTTTCGATGACTTGTTCAATGGTCTCTGCAGGGTTTCTTAACAAATATTTTCCAATGGTTTGAAGCTGTATATTGAGTCCATATTTCTTTTTCATCAACTCTACCAGCTCCACAAACAACAGGGAATCCCCATCTAAATCATCAATGATGGAGGTATCAAGGCTCAGTTCATCCTGCTCAACCTCGCACTCCTCAGCAAAGAATTCATAAATTAGTGTCTTTAATTCCTCTTTAATTTCAGCTGTTAATTCTCTCATGATGTTTCCTCCTCATTTTTTAAATTGATTACTAATTCCATAAACATGTTTTCTTCCTGACTTAGGGCCTGGGCCCTGTTTTCATTAACTCCATTGTTTACCGCCTTGACAATCCGATGAATTTGCTCCAGGGATTTATTTTGGGTTACCCCATTAATCATCTCTATGGCTGATTCCAGATGACTTTTATTGGGCACAAGCCTGTCGATCAGTCCTAGGGCCAAGGCCTCCTCGGGTGTGATTGTCTTACCGGTTAAAATTACTTCCAGGGCCTTTTGTCTTCCAATCCTTTCAGCTAGCCGAAGGGTGCCCCCCAGTCCAGGCAGAATTCCTAAATTTGATTCCGGAAGGGCCAAAATACCATTGGCCGTACAGACCCGAAAGTGGCAGCTAAGGGCAATCTCTAGGCCTGCACCGAAGCAGGCACCGCTGATGGCTGCAACCGTAATAATCGGCAGCCCTTCTATGTAATCTAAAATTTCCTTTCCTTTTCTTAGGCTCTCCCTTAGGTATTCCGGGCGATGTAGATTGGCTTTAATGTTATTTACATCAGCCCCGGCAGAAAAATGTCTTCCCCTTCCCTGTATGACCAAGCCTTTAAAATCTCCTTCACTTAGCCATTTCTTCAGGGCAGTCAGCTCTAAAAATTCACCCTGACTAATTTTATTCTGTATACCATTATCTATGGTTAATATGGCGATCTGATCTCGGGCTTCAAAAACCACGACCCCCGATTTTGTCCCATCTAAAACTTCCATTAGCTGGCAGACCCCAGGTTTACAATTTCGTTCTCATGTTCATAAATCAAATAAGCTGTCTCAATTACCTGACCAATGGTTTCGGCAGGATTCCTCAGTAGGTACTTGCCAATGGCCTGCAATTGAATATTCAGGTTATATTTCTTTTTCATTAATTCCACCAATTCTACAAATAACAAAGAGTCACCATCCAAATCATCTATAATGGAGGTTTCATCACCTAATTCCTCCAGTTCCACCTCGCACTCCTCTGAAAAAAAGCTGTAGATTAATTCCTTTAATTCCTCTTGAATTTCTGGTGTTAAATTTTTCATGATACTGTCTCCTCTCTTTGTTTTATTTCTTCAAATTGATTGCTTTTAGCCTTGGCCTTTTCCTTTAAGTACTTTTTCTTTTCACTCTTGTCCTTTAAATCCAGCAGACGGCACAGTAATTGGGAGATAATAAAGCCCTTTATTCGATCCCCCAGGGTCAGCTTAATATTTAATCCAACAGTTGTCAGCAGGACTTTTAAATTTTGTGCCTCTTTATGGTCCACCAGCTTTGTCTTATCGACATAATCCTCTAGCCCCAGCTCTAAAAAGCGCTGTAGGGTAGGCTTTCCATCCTTGGTCAGGCCCCTGTACAGGAAATATTCCGGCAGCATACCGGGCTCATCTCTAATATCAATGGTGGTCTCTTGAATATATTCCTCATCTATATCGGGGTCCTTTTTTCTTACGGGCCACTGATAATCCTCAAGGGTTAGGCCGCAATGAACGTTAAAGGCATTTTGAAGCTGATAAATTCGTTCGCCGGCATAGAAAATATCCTTATCGGTTAAGCTGTAGCCGTAAAGATAATTCATTATATTGGCGAAGTCTTGAAAGAAGGCGGTACCTGTATTGGGCAGTCCATGAATGGCGAAGATACAAATTCCTAGGCTGTCGACAACATATTTATAATTTTCATGCCACCACACAACTCGCCCTTTTTGATCAGGATGGGCCATTACCTTTTTCGCATCTACATTAAACACATGTTTTGCTACCACCTGGGCAAAATACCCGCCGGAAAGCATGGTATAGGGAAAGTTCTTTAAATGGTCCCCTCCCCTGGTGGAGGTCAGATAGCCCAGTGACCAGGCCAGTCGATCCTTAGATTGGGTGCCGGTGGTGGATTTGTTGATACAAAAGGCATAATCCTCAGCCCCCAGGGCTTTAGCTGCCCGATAGGTACCCTCGGCAATCAAATCGCCAATGCCTTCCCTGTCAATGGTTTTGTGAATCAAATATTCAATGGCTTCATCATCGCCAAATTGAATTTTTCGCCCATCCAGGTCAGCTTCTGTAATGATTCCCCGTTCCAGGCATTCGATAATTAAACCAATCACTCCCGCCATCTCAATGCTATCTACCCCTAAATAATCGGTTAACAGCTTCAAATGGATAATACTGGCCCAGTCAAATATCCCAAGATTTGGTCCTACACTGACGGCGGCTCCATAATCTATTCGGTCTCCCTTTTCGCCCTTATACTTCCCCTCTTTAATTTCATATTCCTTTGAACAGCCTACAGGGCAAGCATAGCAGGATTTTCTTTTTGTTTGAAAATCAGCCTTAAAGGAGGCAGGGTAAATATTCTTTGTCTTTTCATCATGGGCCGACTTACAGTTTCTAACGGGGATGTGCTTATCCTTGTCATAGGTTTCAAGCAAAAACAAGGTACCATTGACACTACCCATTTTTGATACCACTGAGCCGCGGCAGTTTTTAATCCATAAATCCCTTATTTCCTTAATTTTTTCCTGATTATAGATTTTGGGCCTTAGGTTACCCTTCTCTATTACAATGGCCTTAAGGTTTTTAGAACCCATTACACAGCCCATACCCATTCTTCCAGCAGCATGGCATTTCGACATAATTACGCTGGCATACCGTATGAGCTTTTCTCCCCCTGGCCCAATACAGGCTACCTCGCAATGTTCTCCATGCCTTTCTGTTAAGATATCGGTCACCTTATCGGTCCACATCCCCCACAGATCAGAGGCATCAATTATTTTGACCTCCCCCTGGCTGTCAATATGTAAATAAACAGGCTTATTGGCCTTTCCTGTAAAAACCAAATTGTCTATCCCCACCGAACGCATCCTGACTGTAAAATCACCACCAATGTTAGAGTCGCCATAGCGATCTGTTACGGGGCTCTTTGCCGTAATGGTACAGCGGTTACCTGCCAGCAGACCTGTCCCTACGGCGGGGCCCACTCCAAAAATCAACACATTTTTTTCGGAAAGGGCATCATTTATTATTGCCTCAGAATCATACAGGATCTTGGTATTAATTCCGATTCCACCGATGTATTTTTTTCTAATGTCAGGGGTAATTTCCTGTCGGGTAATTTTTTCATTGGTAAGATCCACATAAACAATATGATTATCCCTTGTTTTTTCCATTATTCTTTTTCTCCATTTTCAAATATTCTCAAGATAAAATTTTATAACTACTTGTAATATTCAGTTAATTTTATTCCCGCATCTACCATTTTTAGTCCCCCCTCATCCCTTAGGCATTTTTTACTATAACCTCCGGGGCCAGAGGACTAAAATTCTTCTTTAACCTCTTGATTTTGTTATAATTAAGAAAAGTCCAATCTAAATTAATTGTCTTGGAAAACTTAACAACAGAATCATCCAGACTCACTTCAATAAAGCTCTCGATGCCCATGGCAGCAATTTTTTCAATGGCCGTTTTCCAATACATTCTACCTGTCATGTTTTTAATTAATTCCCTTTGTAAATCCGGAGACTTTTGTAATATGCTATGATCAAAGCTTGATATAATTGGTATTTCACAATCATATACATCAAGTTCCGATACAAATTTTACAAAGGGCTCAATTCCCTTGGCTGCAAATTGTGAATGAAAGGCATAGGGGGCATTGACCTCCTTGACCTTTAAAGCACCCTTTATTTCTGACAGCCCCATGACCATATTAACTGCTGCTTCCATACCTGATATTACAATACAGTATTCGTTGTTTTCACTGCCTATCTCCACCTGCCCCAGTAGATTATTTTCTCGAATTATTTCCTCTACATCATGGCAGGTTAAGCCAACGATAACAGCCATGGCTTCATCCTCTCTGTTAGCCAGCTTAGGATATTGATAAATTGTTAAAAGCATATGTAAGCCAGCTTCAAAGGAGATTGATTTACCACAGGCCATGGCTGTGATTAATCCCATACTGTAACCTAGTAAAATGGCGGGTTCCATCCCTAGACTTCGATAACGCTGATAAACGATATAGTCACAGGTATATATGGCGATCCAATCAGTGAACATCTTGTCATGGCTGGTTTCAGCAGCATTAAATAAATAATTCCACAAATCCATATTTAATTCGTGTCGAACAACGGAGCAATAATAGTTCAGAATCTCCAGCTGTTCTTTGTCAAATCTAGTAATTAGTTTTTGATATTCTGCCCCAACTCCTTGAAATAGAAAGGCATGACGATCTTGAAGCATCGTTTCCATCTTGTCACCTCACTTTGTCTTAATATAGTATTACTTAGATTATGTCACACGATATCGCCAGATGCAAGTAATAATTTAATTTATTTTAACATTTTTATATTTAAAATATATTACTTAGTACTTATTACCTAGAAGATTTTTGTATCATTTTTGAGCTAAAAAAATAATGATTATCATCATTAATTCATTGTCAATAGTCCTGCTGTTTCAGTATTTTGAATTAACTCCTGTACTTCCCTATATTTAACAACCAATGGATATTTTAACATTATGATCATTTTACCTTTAAAATCATTGTAATTGGTTAATTAGATGTTATAAACATGTTAATATTTATACTGTTACATATTTACGCTTATTTGTTTATCTATAGTATTAAAGCCATCGAAGCACCCCCCTTGGAATTCTTCAATGGCTTAAAACTACGCATATTTATTTACTTAATTTTACACGCTGATCAATAAGCCTTATTTATTTTTAACATTATCTGACCTATTGATCCTGGCAAACATCAATCCAAGTGGCATTGGTCAATTGCTGTATTTCCTCTGGCGTTATTTTTAGGGCTGAATACCGGGACCCAGCTGCAGGATAAACGTACTCAAAATCCTTGATGGATTGGTCAATATACACATCTAAAGGCCTTTCAAGGCCGAAGGGACACAGTCCTCCCACAGGGTGACCCGTAACAGCTTCCACCTCCATATGATTTAACAGCTTTGCCTTAACCTGAAAGTAACGCTTGTATTTTCTATTATCAATCTTACCGTCCCCCCGGGCTACAATTAAAATATTTCGATCCCTTAACCGAAAGGCCAGGGTTTTGGCAATGAAGGCAGGCTCTACGCCGATGGTTTTGGCGGCTAAATCTACCGTGGCGCCGCTTTCAGCCAATTCAAAAACAGGATCAGCTAATCCCCTTTCCACAAAAAAACGTCTTACATTTTCTACACTCAATTCTAATCAGCTCCTCATCTTTCGGTTTTATACATAAAAGCTATTTCTATGTATAAAAAAAACCCCTTTCTTATGAAAGAGGAATATTTTTAGTGGTGGTTTTCCCCTCTCATCTTGCGAAATATTCCGCAGGAATTGGCACCGCTGCTTAAAATTCAAGCCGGTTGCCGGGTTTCATCGGGCCTTTTCCCTCCACCTCTCTGGATAAGAGTACTGCTAATTAAATTATATTATTTTGATTTTAATGGTTATTAAGGCTGTTGTCAAGCATTATTTTCATATTGTACCGTTATCTATGATTCATTTATGATAATATATTATTATACGTCAAATAATTATGTCCCAAATGATCGTTTCTATATTAGATTTAGGTTTATTAAGGTTACCTAAAATCAAGGTCTTACAACAACACTTTTTTAAATTAAAGTTTAAGCTCGCATCAGGCTTCTGGTGCTATGTTAAAACTTTTTTGGGGACATTTTCCAAAACGCTTGACACAATAATATACGTATCTAGAACTCAAAAAGCATTATGGGACTATAAAAATAGTCCCCAAGTCAGTTAGAAACCCTTAAAAAAGCGTAATACTTGATTTTAGCTATAGAAATT
This sequence comes from Alkaliphilus crotonatoxidans, assembly GCF_054658015.1. Classification (NCBI taxonomy): domain Bacteria; kingdom Bacillati; phylum Bacillota; class Clostridia; order Peptostreptococcales; family Natronincolaceae; genus Alkaliphilus; species Alkaliphilus crotonatoxidans. The sequence continues at coordinate 305,221 of NZ_BAAHXS010000006.1, read as the reverse complement.
CCATATCACCAGTAACGCTATTAAGATACCTAACATCACCATCGATAAAATCGTCTGTCGCCTATTCCCTTTAGACGAATTGTAGGTATTTCGCTTTACCACTAAAAATAGCATCGTAATAAAGGCCAGTACTGTAAAGATAAGGTTGATGAAAAAATGTATTTTTATCTCATCATAGCTTCGGTTGTTATCCATCACCATACGTGCGCTCAGTAACAAACAGTTACCTACGAGGGATATTCCTATAAAATTCAGCAGACCAAAATACATCCGCCCATTTTGAAAAGAAATTCTATTCTTCTCTTTTCTAACAAGGCTACGTATCCATTGAATAAGATGAATCAACAACATCGTGATAAAATATAGCCCACATAGGGCGGCTGCAACAATGTATAGGATTAAAAAGGGCGTTGTTCTCCCTGCAGGAAGGGGCAGATAATCTGAGACCACTGAGGAAATTTGTATTACGCTGCCATTTTCCACCTGAAAATATAATTGAGGGATGGGATCAAACATAGAGCTTCCAGAAGCTTTACGATACACATTGGGTGCCGTTTGGATGTATTCAGCAGTCTCTGTCATTTGACTGACTTGAATTCGATTTTCTCCAATAGCCTCGACCTTTAAAGGGATAAAATAAGGATATAACTTAGCTACACTATGCTCTGGCCGTCGCGCCATCAGATATTTTCCCTCTAAGAGCTTTGCACCTAAACCCGTTCCTTCCATAGGGGTAATTGCTCCCCCCCGCTCTACAAGTGCCTTCGGTAAACCATAGCATAGATCGATTTCTCCCCCTTGATTCGTTAAGACAATTACTGCAAATCTTTCCTCTGGTACAAGATGGAAATTGCTTGAAAAGGCGATAGTATTACCTCCATGGGTTAACCCTCGTTTTTCCCCTGGGTACTCCCAAAAACCATGGGCAATATCTAGCATATTTTCGTTGGGCGTATAGCTTTGGGAAAGCATCTTATCTAAGGTTTCTCGTTTTTGAAATAAGGGGGTCTGCTCCTCAGGGAGAGGCATTAAGGCCATTGCAAAGGCTGCTAAATCTTCAACGGTGCCATTGGCAGCACCGCAGGGGTACAGTGACATATAGCTCCAAGAGGAGAGGCTAAACGCCCCTTCTCCCTATTACTCCTGGAGTGCTTACTGCTGGTATTGGTATTGATATGGATATACCACGGGATGGCTCCATCACCAAGCCCCCGCCATTTACATTGAATCTTCCTGTAAAATTTGGCCTTTTAAAGTTAATATCATAGGTCTTCATGGCCTGCTGATTGGCTTGTCCCCCGGTTTGGTTGATCATCATAAAGGGGGCAATTACTATTGTTTCTAGTGATGCCAGCAGCATTAGCCCTTCTTCTACCTTGGCTAGCTTTTCGTCATCTCCGCCTAATGCTATATCTCTTAATGGGTTAAAGGCTTTTGTTTCTAAATCTCCCTTTGATGCATAGTTTATTTCTTCTATTCCTTCTCTTAGCTTTGATGATGCTGCTGCTACTAATCCCAAGCCTGTTAATCCCGTGGCTATGGTGAGCCCTGTAACTGCTACTGAACCTATGGTTAACGCTGTGGCACTGGCTCCCAATGCTACGCCTATTGCTGGCACCATCATGGCTCCCACGCCTCCTGTTAATGCCACAAACATGCCTACTGCCGCTACCGCGGCCAACCCCAACACCGCTGCCCCTAGTATCTTACCCCAGCCTAGCTTTTTCCTCTTTTTTACTCCTTTATGTAGCACTCATGGTTATACATTTAGTAACTACGTATCCTTGCCCAGCACCTTTAAAGCAAAAGGAGTAATAATAAATGGAGTTCATTACCATTAATTTTTCTATATTTTATTTTACTACAAAAATATTGGAGGAAGCAAAAGAACCGTCCCCTCGCTTCTGTGTTAAAAAACTAAGAAAAACCTTGAAAAAGTTGTATCCACTTCAGCGGAATGTGAGCCCTATCACATTCGCAAAAAAAAATGGTCACATCAGCCGAAACTATGTGACCTGTAAAATATCCTACTACTTTGGGAAACAATCTTCAAAACTTTTTTTCGTTAGCTTGCCAAAATACCTTAGCAATATTTCTTTGATCTTTGAATTTTCTTCATAATACAAACTTTCAATTATGGCAACACCGATTAAATTTTTTGTTTCTTCATCGCCATTTGCAAGCATATCTTCAACAAAAACAAAAATAGTTTTTAGTTTGTCCTCATGATAACAATTAGCTTTATCCAAAATGAATTTCACAAATACAGATTCATAAAATACATATGGAAGATCTTCGTAATCATCAATATTTTCCTCATAAACTTTTCTTAGTTCAGGAAATTTGTTTATTAAATTACTTATAGCTTCTTTGTATTTGTACATAAACACCCTCCTATTGACCTTTTAGTGCATTGGTAATGTCCTCAATTAAAGCATTAACAACTGACTTGTCATAATCATTTAAGTCTCCAGCCCTTAATCTTCTTTGTAATGCGTTTAAATAGTCGTTAAGTTTTTGAGTATGGAATTTTCCATGTGTAGGAAGACCAGTTTTAATTTCATTTCTAACGGCATCCATTGTAGTTCCATTACCAATAGTATTAGGTCCACCTTGACCTTTGTATAAATCATTTACAATATTCTTTAATTTTTCGTTCGAAACATTGGGCTTTTGATTTATATCAATGTTAGGCGTTCCCTCATTTCCCTTATCATCCCCATTACCATTACTCCCACCATTATTCGCACTATAGGCAATCGTCAAATCTGTCATCTGTTGCCCTGTTAAGACTACTCCTGATGCGTTTACTGCTAGTTTTGGTATGGACATGGATATGCCGGAGGATTGGCCCATTACTACGGCTCCGCCATTTACATTGAATCCTCCTGTGAAATTTGGCCTTTTAAAATTAATATCATAGGTCTTCATGGCCTGCTGATTGGCTTGTCCCCCGGTTTGGTTAATCATCATAAAGGGGGCAATTACTATTGTTTCCAGTGATGCCAAAAGCATTAATCCTTCTTCAACCTTAGCTAGCTTTTCATCATCTCCGCCCAGTACATTATCTCTTAATGGGTTAAAGGCTTCGGTTTCTAAATCTCCTTTTTTAGCATATTTTAGATCTTCACGTCCTTCTCTTACCTTTAATGACGATGCAATTCCTAATCCCAGCCCTGTTAGTCTCATTCATCAGATTTGTTTTGATCTTACATGACCTTCCTTTTTTTAAAAAAGAAACCACGAGACAATTAAACTACAGAATTATCTCTAAGGTCTTGTTTATTAATTAAATATCTACAGTGACCATTGTTAGTGGTATGGTTGGCTAATTTTTGTAGCAGTAAGCGTTATATTTGTATGCACTCTAGATTTTGATAGAATCGAATGTATTGCAATATAAAATTTTACGTAAATTTACATAGAAAATCTTCTAATATTTTTTTTGTTGCAATTCCAGCATTTTCAATTCTCTCCTTGATATCGTTTATAATGGACGGATTTGACGCAACGTACTTATGTCCATTTTCATTATCAAATGCTCTTAACGTATCTACACACATATTAAATAATTCTAAGTCATCTACAGTTATCAACTTTAAAATGATATTTAGTTCCTCAGCAATTATTTCGTTATCAAGACAGTAAATAAGTTTTCTTTGCCATTCTAATGGCTTAGTTAAAACTTGTTTTGATAGTTCTTCCCAATCACTAGCAGAAAACTGCGATAACATTTCTTGAGCAACAGAAAAACCATCATCATACCATGAGTCAATCGTTACATCTTCTAATAAAAATTTGTCTAGTTGTTATACACTAAAAATCACCTCATCGTAGATATAGTAATTAAAAGCCTGATGGTTTAGGTGCATTAACTCTGTCTGTTGGATACACAGATATTATGACCTTAAATTTTTAACTTTACAATTTTAAATACTCTTCATATAAAGCTAACAACTCAATTCCTAGATTATTTGAGTAATCCCAAGAATCAATAATCATTCTTTGATAACTAGGCATAAATTTACTGCTTGATAAATTTTGTATCATACAATTTACTTGCTCTTTTATTATTTCTAGTTGAGTAACGTTGCTAATACTACCAGAACCACTTCTATGTGCGTTTATCTCATTATCTATTTCTAATAATACTTTATCCGTTTTTTGTAAAAACAGACTTGGTTTTATGGGATTAGATCGTTTAGATTGTTTATATACCATTGTGTTTCACCTCCTATGTATTGAGAACCAAATTGAAACTGCGGTGCTGCATTTCCTTTTAACATTACTGTACCTGGATTCACTTGAAATTGCTGTATACCAGTCATCTTATTCCATTCTGGTGGTAGTGCTAAATTCTGACGGTTCGTTAATGGATTAAATGTCTCAAATAAATATCTACCTTTTGCATTAGCATTTACCCCATCATAAAACCTTAATCCGTATGTACTATCGCCAGCTACATCCATTTTAATTGTCCTTACATCAAATGACTCTAATATTTGTTTTCTATACTGTCTAGGCACACCTTGTGATTTTAAATATTCCGATGCCTGCTTAACACCTGAGTATGTATCTTGAGTATTAGCCGTTCCCCCATTTCCCCTCATCTGATTTCCAGAAAATTGAGAGCTCTTATTTTCCTTCATTGCCTTCTCGTTGGCGCTGGAAGCTGTTTTTCTCGCTTGTTGATAGGGTTGGGCAAAGCTAATTTGCAGCATGGCTAAAAACATCATACCCTGTTGAAATGTTGCGTAGTTCTGTTCATCCCCTGCAAAGGCCAGGTCTCTTGCAAAATTGAAGGATTCTGTTTGGGTATCTTCTTTAAAGCCATGGGCTATTTCTTGCACTCCTTCGGCAGTATCTGACACGGCCATTGCTCCCATCACTGCCACTGATCCTATGGCCACCACCTTTGCGGCAACTACTGTAGCTGTTACTAATCCTGACCACTCCCGTGGCTGCGGCTGCCATGGTTCCTACTACCATGGCTCCTGCTACTATGGCTGGCAGCATACTTACTACTGCTACCGCTGTCAAGGCCAATACGCGGTCCAAAATTTTTTAAGTCTCATGCAGCAATAGAACCGCTCCCTTGACACTATTAAAATTGGAAATTTTCACTATTACAATCGTTATTTTCTATACCAATTCTTTCAAATTATTACATTGCTACTATACATTGTTGTCTGCTAATCCAGTATTACACTTTCCTTTTTATCACATCACCTTAATTGCCACGTTACATGTTATACATTTTTATCTGAACATCTTATTCAACAATTCTTACTGCAATAGCATTCTCCTTATACTCTTCTAAATCATCTAATGCTATCCAACTATCTTCCTCATCTCTAAGCTTATAAAATCGAATTGTTGTATACTCACCATCAAACCCTATTATTATATGAAATTTATAATTTGGAAAGTCTCTTTTTAACTTACACTCCCAAATTTCAGATAGCTTAACAGCCATTACAAGACCTTCTAACGGTTTTCCTATGCACCAGTCAAAATAATCTTCTATTCGGAATTCATTGTAGCTCGCCTCGAATCCAATTTTATCATAATAAACTGACAGTATTTTTTCCTCATCTAGTTCTTCAATAGTATCTTTGTACTTTTTTAATAGCACAAACCCCTTTATCTCAAAAAACTCTGGCCATATTCTCATTATTTTGTCTAGAAAATCCTGATGAAATAGTTCTACTCTATTTAGGCAATCCATCATATTTTTATTACACTTAAGCATTTATATCCCCCTTAAAATTATTTAAAATACTTTTCCTCACCTAATACTTGAAGGCCCTTATTTATAGCTCTTTGAACATCTTTAATTTGTAGTACCTTTTGTATCTTGTTAGGTCCTAAATTTCCAACTTCATCATATAATTTCCCTGTAACTGGGTCAAATCTATATTTAACATTATTAGAATCATGATAATGAACATCACCCGGTCTTTGTCCTGGCTTTGGATTCTCAACATCAACTCTCTCTGTTTTTCCATCCTGCCATAATGTTTTACTATCAACTCTAGTACCATTTTTCCCAAGCATCTCACCATCTTTATTAACACCAGTTTTCCGCTCATTCTTCTTTTCCCCACCTCCATTACCACTACCCCCACCATTATTCGCACTATAGGCAATCGTCAAATCTGTCATCTGTTGTCCTGTTAAGATTACTCCTGGAGTGCTTACTGCTGGTATTGGTATGGATATGCCAGGGGATTGGTCCATCACTAAGGCCCCGCCATTTACATTGAAGCCTCCTGTGAAATTAGGTTTTTTAAAGTTAATTTCGTAGGACTTCATGGCCTGCTGATTAGCTTGTCCTCCGGTTTGGTTGATCATCATAAAGGGGGCCGTTACCGTGGTTTGCAGCGTTGCCAAAAGCATTAATCCTTCTTCCACTTTGGCTAGCTTTTCGTCATCTCCACCCAGTGCTATATCTCTTAATGGGTTAAATGCTTTTGTTTCTAAATCTCCTTTTGATGCATAGTTTATTTCTTCTATTCCTTCTCTTAGCTTTGATAATGCTGCTGCTACTAATCCTAAGCCTGTTAATCCCGTGGCTATGGTGAGCCCTGTAACTGCTACTGAACCTATGGTTAACGCTGTAGCACTGGCCCCTAATGCTACGCCTATTGCTGGCACCATCATGGCTCCCATGCCTCCTGTTAATGCCACAAACATGCCTACTGCCGCTACCGCGGCCAACCCCAACACCGCTGCCCCTAGTATCTTACCCCAGCCTAGCTTTTTTCTCTTTTTTACTCCTTTATGTAGCACTCATGATTATACATTTAGTAATTACGTATCCTTGTACGTATCCTTGCCCAGCAACTTTAAAGCAAAAGGAGTAATAATAAATGGAGTTCATTACCATTAATTTTCTATATTTTACTACAAAAATATTGGAGGAAGCAAAAGAACCGTCCCCTCGCTTCTTCTTGCTTTAAATTCTACTTCTTCTATTTCTCCTTTTTGATAGGCCTCCACCCTTTCACGAAATTCCTTCTGCTCCTCTAGAATTCTTTCGGGTATTTGTATCATGTGTGATCCCCCTTTTTTGATTTAGAATTGTGAAACTTTACAGAAATGATTAAACTTTAGGTAATGAAACAAGATCATCAATGCCTATTATTCATGTATGTTTAATATGTTTTAATCAGAAAAATATCATATATTTCATATATTTTCAATATATAACATTGCAAAATTTTCACACTTTTTATCTCTTTTTTATCTGATGGATCTTCTTTCTTTTCTATTTACTGTTTTCGGGGCTACGATGAAAAACTAAAGAACCTCAGATTTTAGCATAAAAAGAGACCCTACAGATTAATCTAATTTAATCAATTGGGTCTTCATCTTTACTTTTACACAATAGTGACACTCTTAAAAAAATCATCTCACAATAAAAAGCTCTTAAATTAACTTTTTTAGTTCAGAGTTACTTATCGGATGAATAATTGCAGAACCTTGTGTCCATTTTGTATTGTCAAGATTTTCTGCCCACCCGCACGTATCACATTCTAAAATTAATTTTTTTTCTTTAGTTTTCTGTACTTCTGCAATAACATAGTTTAGTTCATCATCTTTACATCTTGGACAATCTTTTCCTGAACGCTGTTTAATTATATCCCATAATGTGTTACTAATACGCATAATTAGCGAATCGACCGTATCTGGCTTATGACTAAACATCCTTTTTTTCTCTTGAATAAGTTCAATTTCAGGGTTTGGGGAAAAGTAATCCCTGACATCAATATCTAATATATTATCTAATCTATATTCAAATATTAGCTCACTATTAAGAATATAAAGATGCTCTTTCAACCAATTAACCAAGCTATTAAAATAATTACAATAATTGTTAAATATTTCTTGATTTTGCTGAATACTTTTAAAATCCTCCCACAAATCATTATCTAAGCGTATTTGAAATTCTTCCATTTATTTTTTACTCCTTTCACTTTAAGGTGCTGGAACAGGATACGTAGTTATTAAATTTCCTGCTTTGTCTGTAAAAATTTTAATCCAAGTGGTTTCGCCCCCGCCGTACTTCAGAGCAGTATTCCCCACTATTTGTCCGACATCCACAACCCTTACATATTGACCACCTTCAATAACAGTAACTTGAGATCTAACAACGTCTTGACGTTGCAATATTTCTTTAAGATTTTCTGCCTTAATCGTAAAGATAGATCTACTATTCGCTAAAGGCCTATTGAAATGTCCATCACGAACGTGATCAAATCCTGCCGAAACTGGTTTTCCAGTTTCTCTTAGAGGTGTAAATCTAGTTTGTCCATTTGCAATATTTATCCTACTTTGAACTACGCCATTTCTTCTTCCATCTTGTATTTGATTTCCAGAAAATTGAGAGCTCTTATTTTCCTTCATTGCCTTCTCGTTGGCGCTGGAAGCTGTTTTTCTCGCTTGTTGATAGGGTTGGGCAAAGCTAATTTGCAGCATGGCTAAAAACATCATACCCTGTTGAAATGTTGCATAGTTCTGTTCATCCCCTGCAAAGGCCAGGTCTCTTGCAAAATTGAAGGATTCTGTTTGGGTATCTTCTTTAAAGCCATGGGCTATTTCTTGTACTCCTTCGGCAGTATCTGACAGGGCCATTGCTCCCATCACTGCCACTGACCCTACGGCCACCACCTTTGCGGCAACTACTGTAGCTGTTACTAATCCTGCCACTCCCGTGGCTGCGGCTGCCATGGTTCCTACTACCATGGCTCCTGCTGCTATGGCCGGCAGCATACTTACTACTGCTACCGCCGTCAAGGCCAATACGGCGGCCCCCAAGATTTTTTTGAGTCCTAGCTTTTTTCTGTTTTTTGCTGCTTCCTTCTGTTGTTCTTCTTGTTTTTTCTTTTCTTCTTCTAATGCCCTTGCTTCTTCCTCTGCCTGCTGCTTTGCCTGCTGCCCCTCTGATTCAATCATGGGCAGGGGGCTTTTGAGGTCTCCTTCAAGCTCTAAAACCAGTTGGCTTGATAGTCTGTTGTCTATATCAAGCTCTACGCTGCTGCTGGTGCTGTTGACCTTGAGGGTAATTAGTTCTTCTGCTTCAATGGTGATGTTTTTGCTTTCTTTGATGATCTCGGTTTCTTTTCCTTCTATTATGGCCTTGGTGATGGTTTTCCCGATGTTGAGGTCGTTGGCGGCTTGGATGATGATTTTATCGTTACTCACCACCTCTATGCTGTTTTCATCCAGCTTTACGTTCATCAGGCCTGTTTCGATGTTGATGTGATCTTCTTTTAATTTTAACTCTTTTCCCCATTTGGTTTCAAATATTTTTTCGGTTGTTTTTTCCATATTGGGGTTCTTTTGCTTTTCGGCTCTGCCTCCCCTTTCTGTGGTTATGGCCATGGCCTGGCTGGGGTTGGTGTTGGGGAAGTATAGGTTGATTTTTGTTCCCATATGGGGCATGCTATACCATGCGTTATTGGCCTCTGGGGAATAGGGAAACCAGTGGGCCTCTTCCTTTGTTTGGCCGGGGTCTATGTCAAGGTGTATCTTCAGTTGGTTTCTTGCTACATCGATTACCTTCCCCGGCAGGCTAATTCCCTTGAGCTTTTCGTTGACCCTGGCCTTGGTTTTGATGTAGGTGGGCCGCTGGATTCTGTAGGTGTATTTTAATAGGCTCTTCTCCATCTGAATGTGTATCCTGGTGATGGTATGGCCTATCTTATTTAGTTTTATCTGGTCTCCCAGCCCTAGTCTTTCAGATAGCTCTATTTCGTAATAGTAGCCTCTGATATCTGCCTGGGTTTCTGCATATTGTCTGAGGGTATGGTCTTGACTCTGGATTAGGGCTGTTTTTTGGGCCTGGGGCAATCCAAACCAAAATCTTGGCTTGGGGGCTGAAATATCTGGCACCAATATAGTTCCCAGGGTCGAGGCCATTCGCTTTAGAAATTCCCAGTCGGTTTCTTTGTATTGTAGTTGGATTGTATCTATGGCCTGGTGGGGGGCGGCTGTATTAATGTAATCTCCCTGGGGGTATTCCTTGACGATGGCCTCAAGGATTTGGTCAAGGGTCATGGCCTTATTCTGAAAGCTTCGGCTTTGGGGGTCAATATCCATCTTGTAGGTGGCTGATAGGCACTGAAGCTTAATATAGCTGATGCCGCCCCGATGCTCTACTTGTATTTCTGTGGGGATTCCTGAAAACAGTATGTTATCTTCTTCCTGATCAAGGGTGATTTCTATGGTGCTTTCTTCATGGAGGGCGGCTATGAATTCATCCACATTGGTCTCTTCTAATATTCCTGTTAGCTTCATGGTACTGTGTTGATTTAATTGATGAAGAATTTCCAGCTCCTCTATATGCTGTATGGGAAAGGCTCCCTTCAGCTTTATTTTATGGTAGCTTTCCATGCTCTGCATTTGATCCCCCCCTATTCCTGCCCATCTTGTTCTATACTAATGATTCCGCCAAAGACACAGGTTACATTGGCATCCTTCAACAGGGCCTTTTCTTTATCAATGATTAGGTTGGTGTCTAGGTGATTAATCCATTTGGTACAAATACTTGGGGTACAAACCGGCGGTGGTGATGACCTTTTACAGGTACCAAAGCTGATTATATTTGTTCCAGGCTTTGAATCAGCCACATTGAGCTGGGCCTTGTCCTTTAAATATACACCATGGGAAAAGGGCAGATTTAAAACATCCTTGGCTGATCCCAAGGAACAGGATATGACAGCTCCCCTTACCACATAGGTGGTTTTGTTGCCTCCGTCGGTTATTTGCTTTTTCATTTTCCCACCTTCCTTTGCACTTTCCTTATTCCTCCTCCAGCTCCTTAAGGATGAATCCCCCTATATTGCGTCTTAAAATACTTTCTGCCAGCTCCAATCTGACAATATAATATCTTTTTATTTTGTTGGTGATTTGAAACATACTATATTCCTTGGCTCGACTGTTATCAATCACAAGCTTCTTTAGGGTGCCGTCAGGGTAGTATTCTGTTTTGGGAGATAAACAATTAACTTCAGGCAGTTCCACATTCCAGTAAATTTCCTGCTCCTGGGTGTCGAAATTACACAACACCACAGATTTAAATTCCAAATTAGGACAATATCGCCTTAATATATGCTTAAAATCATCCGCTAGGAGCAACAGAGGCGTATCGATAAAATCAATGAAGTCTATCCTCTTTGCATTTTCTATGTAAAGAATATTTATTTTTTCTGCTAACTGATTTTGATGAAGCAGATCCCTCTGAAAGCCCTTAATTTTAGGTGCGGTGGCTATTCCTTGATCCTGCTGAATAATGAAATAGTGCATCTTCCTACACCTCCTATTCAATCCATTGAATCTGCTGTATTTGCCGTGGAGTAAAGGGTCCCGGCTCACTCAGATATTTTTTAGGAACGAGGGCCATTGTTAAATTGGTATTTTTAAAGCTGGCCCCCTCAAGGCAGGCCCCTGTGAAGTCTGCCCCTGTCAGGTTTGAATTGTCCATGACGGCATCCCTCAAATTTGCCTCTTTGAAACAAATTCTTTCGAACAAAGGGCTTTGCAAATTGTCAACTATAAAATACACGTCGCCGTTGCTGCCGTTAAAATTGGCGGCGGCTAAATTACTTTTAGAAAAATCGGTTCCCATTATGGCAGCGCCTTGAAAAGAGACCCCCTTCAGGTCACATTGACTAAATCTGGTTCCCCTTAAAACGCTGTTTTCCAAACTGCTCTCTGCCAGAATACAGGACTGAAAGGCCGTATAGGTAAAATTGCTATCTGAATAATCTCCGCCTCGCAGATCAAGACCTTCATAATACTGATAGCCATAGGCATAGGGATATTTTTTTTCAAGAAAAAACCTGACCTCATGGGAATCCCTTGGAGTATTATCAAGAAGATAGATGCTTTCACTGAAATCAAAATATTCCCCTACCCTGATATCCAGCCTTGAAGCCCTTAGAATATCCTGAAAGGCAGAAGTCGTTACGGCCCTCTGAATACCTTTTCTGGCCACCTGTTTAATGTATTCATGAAAAATGAGGGCCTTTTCCAGCTTAATGTCTTGTACCTGAATAGGAGTAATTTTCCCCACATATCGTTTTGCTTCGAGCCTCAGCCCTTCCTCATATTCATCCAGATACCTTAAGGCCCACGAGACATCATATAATTCCTCACAGGGGATATAATCGGCATACCAGGTATCATCATAGGCATTGATTAAATAGCAGTGCTTTCCACTAATTATTTGGGTTCTTAACAGACTAAAATTGATGTAGGCGATTTCTTTTTTTTCATCCCGGGCCTGCATCTCAGCAATTTTTTCGCAAATCCTGACAAAAGCTGCAATAAAGCCGGCCTGAATTTCAACATAGTTCTCAATCGTATACCTTTCCAGCTCCTTAAGCTTTTCCTGGAAAAGGGTATCGGCATATTCCTGAAAGTTTATTGGCAAATTATCCTTTTTCATTTTCTCAAGCCTCTTTTAATTTGTTTTAACTTCCTTACCCGTAACAGTAATATCCTTTTCTAAATCAATAGAGCTTTCCTTAGCTTCGATTTTGATATGATCTGTAGCCTCCATGTTGACGTTTCTTGCTTTAATTTCTATATCATTTACAGCAGTAAAGGATATTTTATCATTGCTGTTTAAGGTCACCGTTCCGTCGTCATTTAATGACATATACACCATGCCGTCCTTCGAGATGATGTCAATGCCGTTGGGACGAAATTTCAGTTCCTTTCCAAAGGCTGTACGTAAATATTTAACATTGGTATCTGCCATTCGGTGGGAAGGATCAAGGGCTTCAATGTTCTCGCTGGGGTCATGGGGCTTAACAGAGTTGATGACCATTCCCTTTTCCTCTTCATCATCTGGAAAGTACAGTCTGACAGTATCGTTAATCTCTGGCATACAGTACCAACCAGTTTCATCCTCTGAGGCATACATTGTGGCATAGGGAAACCAATAGGCTGTCGATACCTCTTGACTTTGGTCAATCTCTAGGTGAACCTTGACATTGTCCCGAGCCGTGGCAATTACCCTGCCAAATATTGAAGAGCCTGCAATCCTTTGATTGTGAATTCTGGGTCTTTGGGCTCCCTTTTCAAAGGCTAGTAGGTAACGATTTTTAATGACCGATTGATTATGTTCCTCCAAGGTAGCTTCAATCACGTGCATGGTCCTTTTAAAAAGCTTGACGGTGTCCCCCAGATTTAAAATTTGGTCAGTTTCAACCTCATAATAGATAAAGCTGTTTTCATGGGCCCCAGGCACATGCTGATGAAATTTCTGATAGGCCGCCAGGTCCTTTTTCACCCTGTAGTGATGTACCGTTAACTCATTCTTCTCAATTTTCGGAAGGCCAAAATAAAATTTAGGGCCTGGGGACAAGCTGTAGGGAACCAGGCTGGTCTGGAACCTGGAGGCCATTCTCTTTAAAAATTCCCAGTCGGTTTCCCGATATTGAATAATGGGTTTTTCAATGGCGGCCCCCTGGGTAATTTTATCCATGCAATCAGCCCTTTGATAGCCAGAAATAACCGACCTGATTAAATTTTCATAGGTCATACTTTGATTTTGAAAGGATCTGCTTTTAGGAACTAAATCCATTAAATAGGTGCAGGACAAGGCCTTAAGGGAAATATAATAGATACCTCCGCTATGGTTGACCTCCATTTCCACAATAATACCGCTGAAAAGGGTGCTGTCCTCCTTTTTAATTTCGATTGGCTGATCAATGCTCAGCTCTTTCATGTAATTGTCCTCTACGTCATGGGGCAGAATTCCCTTTAATTGCAATTGAGCGTGCTGATTCAGCGCCTGATGAAGCTTTAGGCTTTCGATACTAATCAGCTCATATTGAGCGATTTTAATATTCCCATAACTAACGGTAGCCGCCATGTTCTATCCCTCCTCATGGATTTCTATGGTATTCATTACACCATAAAAGAATAGCTCCCATTTTTTCATGTCCTTCTTGATGCAATTCATATTACATACAAGGGCCTTCCCCTTTAGGGATAGTACAAAGATTAAATTGTACAGCTGGCCTCCAATGACAAAATTTGGAAAGGTATAGTAGGCCACATTGGTTTCCCCTACCATCAACTCCCCGCTGTCTAAAATTTCAGAGGAGGGATTAACTGATAGAAAGCTGTCCTTCATCACATCCCGAAAGGCTGACACTTCATCATTTTCCAGCTCCTGCCGGGAATAATTAATTCCAATATTCACCGTATCCTTTTTATTTGTATAGATGATCTGGGGTCTAGCCTCGCTGGGATATTTAATTCTCGCTACGTTATCCGCCATTCGCCTTAGCTCCTGAGGAATATAGATGGAAAAGGATTTTTGAAACAACAGCTTTTTTTCTGTCTCAATTTTATGGTCCTTTAGCACTACCTTCCCGGCTCTTATTCCTTCCATTACCTCTCGTAGCTGATCTTGGAATTTTTCAGCCTCCTGGGCCTGCTGCCTCTCTTCCTTAATGACATTCACCACTTGAATGATCTTCTCATCAAAATGCTCCATCAAATTCTTCACTCCTTTTGTGCTGTTGGCCTATTTTACTCAATAAATGTTAGCAACAGCTTTTCATAAAAAAATTACATTTCTACATAAATTTACATATTGCTTAAAAATTCGATTTACATGAGGCTTTTCCTTTATTTTCAATATCGGCCTACAGTCCTAATTCTACAAAAAAAATCATTGCCTTATGAAATGTCATCATAAAGCAATGATTTAAAGTAAATTTATCGTAATTGTAATACCACTATCGGCATTGATGATATTGCTTGCACCATACCATATGGTCATTGACCATTCCAACGGCCTGCATATAGGCATAGCAGATGGTGGAGCCTACAAACTTGAATCCATGAGCAATCAGGGCCTTGCTCATGGCGTCAGAGATTTCCGTTTTGGCCGGTACCTGAGATGGGTCTGTCCAGCTGTTAATAATGGGCTTATGGTCTACAAAGCTCCAAATATATTTGTCGAAGGTACCATGCTCCTGTTGAAGCTTCAGAAAGGCCTGGGCATTGGTAACCAGGGCATTAATTTTAGCTCTATTCCTTATAATACCGGGGTTCAGCAAAAGCTCATCCTTTTTTGTCTGGTCATATCGAGCAATGATGGTGGCATCAAAGCCATCGAAGGCCTCCCTCATGGTTTCACGCTTTGTTAAAATGGTGTTCCAGCTCAACCCTGCCTGCATTCCCTCTAAGATCAGCATTTCAAATAATAAGGCATCATCATGAACGGGCTTTCCCCAGGCATTATCATGATATTCAATATCAAGGCTGGTTTTGGCCCATGGGCATCGTCTTTCTTCCAAGGAATCTTTCCCCTTTCAATCTAGTCTTACCCATATTATACCCTATTTTTTTAAAACAGCCCATAGGCCGGCGGCCAATAAAGCACCGGGTAGAGAAAGATAGGCCAGCTTAAAATCCCCTTCTTGGGGAGCTGATTTCCCAACTACTGCTTCCTTTTCTATTGTCTCAACTCCCCTGACGGAAAACTCCTTTAATAGTTTTGTCAATTCATTTCGGTAGGCTTCCTCTATGGTGTCTTCAAGGATTGTAATTTCCTCTAAAAGGGCTTCACCTGATGTAATATTTGTAGAGGATATCTCATTAAAGGCAATGGGCACCACAGCCTGGGGGCTTAGGGGAGTAAAATAGCCCTCCTGTTCAGTAAGGAATAGTAATACCTCATTTCCCCCTGTATCTAAGCTATAGTGGGTACTTACATTTTCCGGTGGTGTTGTTACAGTGATATAGGCTTCTTCACCGGTTCCCTTTAAATAATATTTCACCTGTACCCGCCAGGCAATCTCATTAAATCTCTCTTTTTCAACTTCTCCTGTTTTTCCTTCTACCACCCCGACAATAATGGTATCTGCCTTAACTAAATCCCCAGGTTCAAGATACATCCAACAGGCATTTGAAAAGCTCGCTGTCATTAAAAAGATAAATACCGCCATGATAAAGCTTGATTTCATAACCTTTAGCCTTTTCATCGTCAACTTCCCTTCTCTTTTTCTTTTTTAGACGCCATTTGGTTGATTCTTTAATTGCAAATCGAAATGCAACCCTTTCAATTGAAATTAAAATATATAAAGCGATAAAATGAATAAATTCCAGGTGGTTGCAATCTGGCTTACAAAAGATTGGTCTTGAACCAATCTTTTTATTTACAAACCTTTTCTCTGCCATATATTCTAAATGGGTTGGCGGCAAAAAGGAGAGTAAAATATGTCTAAGTTTTTTACATACGAAGAGAGGCTAACCCTTCAAAAATACCTAAAAGAGAGTGTATCATTTAAAGAAATTGCTCGGAGATTGCATAAGAATCCGACAACGATTTCCAGAGAAGTCCGTAAGCATCTTGCAGAAGTAGCCACTGGATATCCAGGGTTTCCATACAATGCTTGCAAAAACCGTATTAACTGTAGAAAGAAAAGGCTCTGCGGCAAGGAATGCTCGAGGCTTTCAGCAGCATACTGCAAACTCTGTCAAAAGTGTAACCACAACTGCCCTGACTTCATTGAGGAAATCTGTACTGCAAGATTTCGGGTACCTTACGTCTGCAATGGCTGCGAGCAGATCAGTAAGTGTACTTTGATGAAAAACCTCTACCATGCGGAGCATGCTCATGTTAAAGCTCATAAAATTATTTCTGAATCCCGTAGTGGTCTGTGTGTCAGCGAAGAAGAGATAGCCAGACTTAATGCAATTATCAGTCCGCTGGTGAAGCAGGGACAATCCATCCATCAGATTTATGTTACTCATCAAGATGAAATAATGTGTAGTGAAAAAACCATCTATAACTACATCGATGCCTGCTTGCTCGATGTGCGCAATATTGATTTACCCAGGAAAGTAAAGTTCCGCGAGCGATATAAAAAGCCGGAATTTAAAGTAGACAAGGGCTGCAGAATTGGTCGCAACTACGAGGCGTTCCAAAGCTTCATTGACGATAATCCTGATACTGCGATCGTCCAAATGGACACTGTAATTGGTTCCCAGGGTGGTAAGTGCCTACTAACAATACATTTCGTAGAAACTAATCTGATGCTTGCTTTCCTGAGGGAATCCAATACCTCTCAATCGGTAATTGATATATTTAATGACCTTGATCAACGGCTCGGACGTGAACCGTTTCGAAAACTGTTTCCTGTTATTCTTACGGACAATGGTAGTGAGTTTTCCAATCCCAAGGCTATTGAGTATGGGCCTGATTTGCGCACACGGATTTATTACTGCGATGCCGGTTGTCCTCACCAGAAGGGGGCTATTGAAGTCAATCATTGCCTGATTCGTAGAGTGCTTCCTAAAGGGACAAGCTTTAATCACCTAGTTCAGGAAGACATCACAACGATGATGAATCATATCAATTCCTACAAAAGAAAAAAGCTGAACAATCGTAGCCCATACGAAACGTTCAGCTTCTACCACGGAGAAGAGGTTTTGCATAAACTCGGATGTTCACCGGTTGCAGCCGATAACATCACGCTAAAACAAAGTCTTCTCAAAAAGTAACATTAGAAACTAAGTACTGCGCTGCCAACTATCCATGCTTAATCCATAAAACAGGGGTGGATTCTCCGATTACAAAAAAATCGAGAGGGAGTCGATCTCTGTTTGGCATGCCCATTTTAACCCATAATACACCAGATTTTTCGGAAAATCAAACTGCATTTGGGTTACAATAGTGGCTTTTTGTTTTCAAAACTGGCTTCTCGAGTACAAAAACTGCGTTTCGTTTACAAATATTCAGTTGTCGGTTTCAAATATTGCGTTTCACTTTACAAAATGGCATCTCGCCTTTCATTTAAGTCCATTTGGTTGATTTTGGTTCCTTGGGTAAGGGAATAAAATTGAAATAATCCAGTATTTGTTTAATAATCTATATTTTAGTGTTATAATTGTGATTATAAAAGTGCCAGAACATTAGCTAAAAGGAGGGTCTGATACTTGAAAGTAAAAGTTAGATGGATCATTATTGCAATACTAGCCATTTATTTAATTCTTATAATGAAACCTACCCCTGATCTTTTATTTGAGCTGTCAAACAGCAATTTTTCTTATCTATCAATTAGTTTTTTAGAAGGATATAGTCAAAACCAGAGTATTTCAATCAGCGACCCTGAAACTATTCAATGTTTTGTTGATTATATTACCTCCCTTGAGGCAAAGGAAATAAAGAATAATCATCCCTATGATAATTTAGATTCTCACCTAGCTATTGCGCTGTCATCTAGGGAAGATGAAACTGATACTTATTTAATGGAAATTATTAATGACCAGTATCTTTATATCTCTACCATGCTTAAAAACCAGAAGGCAAGGATAAATAAAACCTATATGCTGCAAGATGGAAAATTAGACCGTGAAGTATTGTACAAACTTTTAAATACCAATTAATGTGAGTCTTAAAAGGCAAAAATTTTTAAGAAATAGTGCTTAATAAAAAAGGAGGTGATTCTTTGAATCAATTTAATCAAACAATTGAAGGGCTACAAAGGAAGTACCCGCTCATCGGGGAAATGACCCGTTACCAGGAGGTCTTTTGGATCAATGAAAAATACGGCACCCTTCAACAGTTGCCCTTTAGTTCCAAGGATATTCAAGATGCCCGGGAAAGACTTGAAAGATTTGCTCCCTACCTGGCCCACTGTTATCCTGACACCAGGCCCACGAATGGAATGGTGGAATCACCCCTAAGGGCAATTCCCCAAATGCAGCAGGCCCTATCCAATTATTATGGACAAAAAATACCTGGTCAACTGCTGCTAAAATGCGACAGTCATCTTGCCATATCGGGTTCAATCAAAGCCCGGGGAGGAATTTATGAGGTATTAAAATTTGCTGAGAAGCTGGCAATCGAAGGGGGTTTGCTCTCATGGGAGGACAACTATGCTGTTCTTGCTGACACAGCCTTTAAGGCCCTTTTCTCTCAATATCGTATTGCCGTTGGCTCTACAGGGAATTTAGGCCTTAGTATCGGTATCATCAGCGCCGGCCTTGGCTTCGATGTAACCGTACATATGTCGGCTGATGCCAGGGAATGGAAAAAAAATCTGCTTCGATCCAAGGGAGTTACGGTCGTAGAGTATGCTGATGATTATCAAAAGGCCGTGGCTGAGGGCCGCCGCCAAGCAGCCCAGGACCCATTGTGTCATTTTGTTGATGATGAAGGCTCACCCGATCTATTTTTAGGCTACGGAGTGGCTGCCCAGGGTCTTCAAAAACAATTAGAAGAACAGGGTATCATCGTAGATAAGGAACATCCATTATTTGTCTATCTGCCCTGTGGTGTAGGGGGCGGCCCCGGAGGCGTCGCTTTTGGCTTAAAGCAGATTTTTGGAGACAACCTTTACTGTTTCTTTGGCGAACCCACCCACGCCCCCTGTATGCTATTAGGCTTGATGACTGGTCTACATGACGGCATTTCAGTTTTTGACATAGGTCTTGACGGAAAAACCGCTGCCGACGGCCTGGCGGTTCCCCGGCCCTCCCGTTTGGTGGGCAGCATCATAGAATCCCTATTAAATGGCTGCTTCACCGTTTCAGATCAGGAGCTGTTTAAGCTATTGGCCCTGCTGGCCGACACAGAGGAAATCTATATAGAGCCCTCGGCCTGTGCAGGCTTTTCTGGGCTGCATCACCTTTTCCATTCCCGGCCCTATTTAGAAAAGCATTTTACAGCAAAACAGCTTATACAAAGCACCCATATAGTTTGGGCCACCGGGGGAAGCATGGTACCCCGCGAGGAGATGGAAAGCTATTACCAACAGGGAAAGGTTCTGCTCAATTTGAATCAAAAAGCTTAAGACATTAGTCCTTTTGGATTAATGTCTTTTTTGAAACGCTTTTGAACTTAAATCTAAAGTTCATGGCGCAACTCTAAAAGCAAATTAATATACTACAGTAGAAATGGTATTTCAAAACAAAAGGAGGGATAATCCATGGCTACAAAGCTATTTAAACTTGTTATGAGTGCTGTTACCTCAACTGACACCGATATTAATCCCGAGGTGGAAAAATATTTTTATGATTTTGACGATGCCGACAGGGTCGGCAATACCATTACCATTCCAGCCACAGCCTTTACCGACGATGCTGGAAACACCATGACAGGAAACCTCACCACTGTCACAACCGATAATGGCTATTATTTACTCTTTGTAAACGGCGTACTTCAGCAGTCCAGTCTGTTTACCGTCAGTGCCGGCGGCTCACAGGTTGTTATTTCCCAGGCCTCCACAGTACCTGTTAGTGCGCCAATCACATTGGTAGTTAATAACTTTGCACCATCCTCCACCTCCACCACAACAATAACAGGTTAACTATTCATCAGGATGTGCATCAGCACATCCTGAAATTATATATCTTATTCAACCGTTTCTTTTCCAGCTCAATCAGCTCGCTATCGGGATATTGGCAATATCCCTTATTCAGTATTTTAATCGCCTTGCTGATACCAAGATATAAAAAAACAGGAATCACTTCAGGCCACCGGGCACATTGTAATAAATAATGGGTGGCTTCTTCTGTCCTTTCAAGGAACCACAGACAAGTGGCAACATAGCCAGCATTGATGATCTGTAGACCCTGACTTTTTTCCAATTGAAGAAAACAACTTAACGCCCCGTCAAATTCCTGATTTTTAAAATGAATTGCCCCCCTAATATAGGCGATAAAATCCTCTTTACAGGTAAAATAGCTTCCTTCCTGAACCCAGGGAAGCGCTTCCAGTATATCTGGCTTTTTTCGATACAATTCCTCTATTTTCTCTAATAGCTTTTCATTTAACGGCTCCCATTGTAGGCCCCGTATATAGGCCGTTAGGGCCTGCCTTTCCCTGCGGTTTTCTTCATAATATACTGCAATTTTATAATGAATCGTGCCGGGATTAAATCCTTCCGCCTGGGTTGACTTAAGGCCTTTTTCCCCGGTCAAGCCCTGGTAAAATTTCTTTAAATTTCTGTTACTGCTTCTATCCATTGAACCCCGCTTGTCATTCCATTGTACTCCTCTTGACCATTCAGGAAAGCTTTGACAAAGCCAATCCTGAAGCTGCCCTTCGATTGCCAGGGCTGCCAAAACAGGTTCCAAAGGGCCCTGGGGCTTAACAGCACCCAGCTTTGAAATTGATTGGGCCAGAGCTGTATTACCTGAGCGTATAAATTTCCCGATGACTACTTCTTTAAACTGAAGCTGTTGGGCAGCATTGTCAATGGACAAAAAAATATTCTTCAAAGCCTCATAGTCCTCTACCTGGGCCCAGGCCTCTACCAATACCAAAGGTTCCTTTCCATTCATCTTTAACAGGGGCAAAAGCAGCAATCTGGCCTTTTCTACCTTCTGCAGCCATAAAAAGTTTTCCATAATACTTCTCAGGCTTTCATATTGATCTAACT
Source organism: Alkaliphilus crotonatoxidans (assembly GCF_054658015.1). Taxonomy (NCBI): domain Bacteria; kingdom Bacillati; phylum Bacillota; class Clostridia; order Peptostreptococcales; family Natronincolaceae; genus Alkaliphilus; species Alkaliphilus crotonatoxidans. The sequence continues at coordinate 283,802 of NZ_BAAHXS010000006.1, read as the reverse complement.
CTAATTCCCCATTGGCTTCGCCGACCAAAAGCAGCCTGTGAACCCAGTGATACAGAGATTTTTCCTTTGAATCCAGGGCCGGGTGCTGATCCATTTCCCCTAGCAGCTCCTTGGCTTTCTGCCATTGATCCCCAGCCCAATGGAGTTCAATCCGTTGTAATAAAAGCATACTAAAAAATGTGCTCCCTTTGTCAACTAGCTTTAAGCATCTTTCAGCCCTTTTTGTCTGACCCAGCATAGCATAGCAGTAAGCTTGAATACTGGCAACCTGATTTCCCTTTCCTAAAAACTGTTCCAGTCCGGAAGAATACCTTAAAAGCAAGCTATATTGCCGGAATTGAAATAAAATATCCATTATTTTAATTACCTGCTGGGTCCTTCCCAATTCCATGGCCTTCACCAAAAGTTCCTCCAGGCCCTTGAAATTCATTAGTCTTTGGCTTAAGAGCCCAATCTTACCTAACAGAGCCTGGCTTTCCCGTCCTTGACCATAGGCCTTTAGATAATCCTCCAGCCCCCGGGCGTAATTAAGCATCTGACAATGAAGGTCCCCCAGGGTCTCTATAACTATGGTATTGGATATCTCTGGCCTTGGAATCAAATAATTGGCCTGCCCTCTAATTTCCAAAGCCCTTTTCAAATCTTCAAGGGCCTCCTGAAGCTGACCTGACTGCCTGCGGCCTTCCCCCCGAAGGACATAAAGGTCCAGATAAAATGGAAAATGGCCTATTCCTTCGGTGGCCACGACTATGGCTTCATGGTACCTTTTTAGGGTGAGATAGACCCAGCAGAGGCATTTATACAGGTGAGGTGCGAATAAATAATCCAAATTTACCAGCCCACAGGCTTTATGAAGGTATGGGAGACTGGCTTCATATTGCTGCTCATTGATACACCTGACTCCATACTGATATTGAAAAAAGCTGTCTTCTTGATATTCCTGGGTTTTATCTAAGGGGTAATTTCCGATGGTGGTTAAATAAAATTTTTCTTGTTGTATAACGCTGATCTTCAAGGCTCTGACATTGCTTAACACCTCGTCGTCAATTCGCCCAAGGCAGTTAAATTGATATTCCTGCCGATTACGAATTAAACGAAGCCCTTGAAGGGCCGTTAGAATAGGCATCTTACTAAAATGAGGCACCAAGTGAAGCAGATACCCCTCTGCATTGGGATTTTTCAAATGGATCAAAAGCTGCTCTAGCTCCTTTTGGGAAATTGATTCGCTTCCATAGAGAAATAGCACCCATCGGCCCCTGGCCAGACTCAAGGCCAGATTTTTTGCATGGCTTTCATAGGTATTCCCTTCCAACGAATAGAGCCTGGCCCCTGCTTCCCTGGCCAGGGAAGGGGTTTGGTCCTTGGAAGCAAAATCCATCACCAGGATTTCCCCCACCAAGGGCTTCATTAATTTCAGGGTGTGGGGAAGCATTTTTTCATGATCCTTTGTGAGGATACAGAGGGTTAGCTGATTTTTTTCCATCGTAATTGCTTCCTCCCTTCTAAGGCTGCCCCAGGGTGGTATAAATTTCCTCTGCGGCCTTATACTGCCCCAGCTGGTAATGGCAATCCCCCAGCTTTTCTTTAATCTCTCTGCTTTCTGCCTGGGCTAAATAGTTTTCATAGAGCTGAAGGGCCCTGGCTGTTTTACCCAGTCGGCATAAAACCTCACCGTAATGGAGGATAAGGGGATGATAATAAGCATTCAACCGATAGGCCCTTTCAAAATATAATTCGCTATTTTCCCAGTCCTCTAGCTCAAGAAGGCAGATGCCAATTTCAACCAACAGCTCAGCTGTTTCAGGAGCCTTAATCAATTGATCCAGCTTGCGCTGAAGCACTTCACTCATTTTCAGTCTGCCCCCCTTCTCCGCCGGTATTCAAGACCTCCAGCAATTGTCTGATATTGGCCTGGGCATCCTCCAAGTGAACCGATACACTCTGGCATACCACATTGAGATGCTGAAAAAAATCATGCTGAATACCAAATATCTCTGTAATTTTCTCTGGTGTATCCAACAAGCCCTGGCGATTCATTAAGTGATAATAGATAAAAATTACCTGCTGACAAAAGCAGCGAACCAAGTCATCCTTAATAAATAATTGATAGGCCGCTATATTATTCTGATAGGCCCCCTCCAAAATAGGCCGATATTTTTCCTGGTCCTGTTCCCTGGAAAGGACCATCATTTTTCTACAGGTGAGCTTTCCCTTGCTCGCCCTCTGGCTAAGGCTTCGGAACAATCTGGCATAGCTTTCGATACTCTCAAGCAAAGCCATAAGCCTCGGTATTCTTTCAGAAACAGACAACCGGGCCCTATGGTCTAAAATCAACTGATGCACCGGCCTTTCGATTGTATCCTTACAGTAGCCTTCAATTACCTGCTTTAAGGATTGCCGTTGGGCTCCCTTTATTTTAGCCCCTCCCTCGGTGGCATTGATAATGGTCTTATGGGAATGAGTGGCGATTTTTCCCTCCAGCCCCTGCTTAAAGTCAACCCAAAGCTGATTAGAGGCAACCTGCTGCTCCTCATTTCCCTCTACATAAACCACAGGCTTAGCCTCTAAAATCTCCCTGGCCCGTTTCCCTTCCTCCTGTAAATAAAGGGCATCCTTGCTATGGGTCACCCCCTCAGGCCCATAGGCATAGTCCTGACCTACAAACACAATGGGGTCAGCCCCCAAATAAACCGCCAGCTCCAGGGCCAGGTGGGAAACATTGGCTCCTGCCTCCAGGGCACTGCCATCTCCTATAAACCTGTTTAACCACTCATTGATGGCCTCCTGTCTGCGAAAAAGGGGAATTTTTGCCCCGGGAAAGGCTGGATAAACCTGCCTGTCAACCAAGCCTAGGCAAAGCAGCGCCATGTCCTGGGGATAGTCAACATTTTTAAAATGATATTCATAGGTATATTTGGTTCGTTCAATGATGGTGAGAATATGGGGCTTGATTCCGTTTCTTAACAGGGGAATAATGGCCGATTCCGTTGATATAATCAAGCCTCTATCCTGTATTTTCTTTAAGTCCTCAAGGCCTTTGTCCAGGGAAGGGCCGTTGCCGATAATAAAGGCCGGTATATTTTGATATTGGTCTTTAAGGCAGCTTAAATAAGGATTGGTTAAGATTTCTTTGAGATTGGCTAAAAGATTGTGCAGACCAATTAAATTGTCTAAATGATCATTACCGATATAGAATACATAGAGTCCCAACTGAGAGAATACATACTGGTGAATCTTCATATACTGCTCCTTCCAGTTTCTCTGGGCCAAGGGAGTAAAGTACAGGGCAGGGACCGTACAGTTGGCAAAGACTATACTAAAGAACAATTGATCGAAGGCCTTTGAGAAATCCGTTATATCTCCCACTAGAAAAACAATTTTTTGGGTGCTGATAATGGCCTCCATATCAAAATAGTGGAGCATAGCAGCGAAGAGGTATAAATTTTCCTCAAAGACAATGACCAGGGTATGGGCCTGCTTTCGCTTAAACACCTCCGATAGATGATAACCAAAGCCGCTCCCATACATAAATACAGCACCCTTACCCTCTATGGGTACGTTATCACACCAGATACCGGCCTCCTGCCAGGGGTCGGTGCCAGTAATCTGAAAGCTATGATCTCCTTCACAATAGTGGCCTATGGGGTACCCATCGGGAGAATAGGTGACTTTAATTCGTTCCCATAGCACCGTTTCATCTACTTTCTCTAAAATATCCTTTATCCAGGGATTTAGAAGCATCAGGTTTTTTTTGTACATATCTCTTTTTTCATTCTCCCTGGCAATAATCACTGCTTTCACCCCCCATCCATTTCTCAAACAGAGGCAGAATTGTCAGCGCCAATGTATCGGTCATGGCTGCGATATCCCTATGTTTAATGGCCCCATGAAGATCATGCAGCCCCTTTAAAAGCGCCTCCTCGTCAATATAGGGGCCCTCTGCATAATAAATATGAATTAACAGGTTTTCCAGGTCCTCCAGGCCATTAAAAAGCTGTTGAAGACCGGTCTGATCCTGTCCCCTTTGCAGGGCATAAAGGGTTTCTTCAAGGGAATTTTTTAACATCTTACCCCTTCTTTTCAATGGTTCCATCATGATCCCCCCTGTCTTCACCGTAATCAGCCAGCTCCCTCCAAGCATGTTGCTGATAAGCATCCAGGTTTTTGAGGGTATAGTATACCGTGGCCTGAATTCTTGCTTCAAAAAAACTGATGGCATGCTGCTGTTTTTCTTGCTCCCTTTGGGTAATGAAGAAGGCCTCCAGCCCTCGGGCTTCTTTTTTAATTTCATGAAGCAGCCCTCTCATTTCAGAAAGATAACAGGCGTATCTGACCAACCTTTTTTTTTGATCTCTTTGATTGACTTCAAGGGCCACAGCCTTATCACTGTTTTCCATAGACATCCCCCTTTACTACCAGGCGCTTAGCCCTCCATCCACTATGATATTTTGACCCGTTACATAGCTTGAGGCATCTGAGGCCAAATAAATTAATGCTGCCACCATCTCCTGGGGCTGCCCCATTCTACCCAAAGGAACCCTGCTGCCATAATTTTTTATAAATAATTGATTTTGTCCGCTTTCATTCCCCCCTGGCGTCAAAGTATTGACCCTTATTTTTTCTGCTGCCCAATAGGTGGCCAAATATCGGCTCAGTCCAATCACCCCGGCCTTCGAGGCGGCATATACGGCCGGCGTATTGATCTTTTGATTTAAATAACTGGCTCCCTCATAGATTCTCTGATCAGGCCCCAATATTCCATAAATTGAAGCAGTCTGGACAATACTGCCCCCCTTTCCCTGTCTTACCATTTGGGCCCCTACGGCCTGGGCTGTTAAGAACATCCCCTCTAGGTTGACAGCCATAATCTGACGCCATTGATCCAGGGAATATTCTTCAAAGGGGGCAAAAAAAGCATTTAAATCGGCTGATTTACTGGCGGCATTATTATGTAATACATTAATCTCTCCAAAGGTATCCAGCACCTGCTCCACCATTCGGTCTACTGCTTTCTTAGAAGAGACATCACAGCCAATTCCCAGGGCTTGCCCTCCATAGGCTTCCCCCAGGTCTTTGGCAAAGGCCTCGGCATCCTGACTGCTTAAATCTACCACCACCACATTGGCACCAAACTCCGCCAAACCGGCACAAAAAACCCTGCCCAATATTCCCAAACCGCCGGTCACGATGGCAGTTTTATTATCTAATCTGAATAGATCCTGATAATGGGTACTACTCAATACTATATCCCCTCTCCCTCATTAAATATGCCACCAGTTTAAAATCTAGGGCACTGTCGATATCAATTGACCTTTCCGCCGGCATGATATAAAGCCTGGTATCATCAAAAAAGATTCCATTTCCCCTTAACAGAGCCTCCCGTTGCCAGGCGTAGATAGAAGCATTCAAATCATAACAGATGGGGCTTTCCTGACGGCAGGTCAAGGGCCTTAATAAAGGCTTCGACAGCTTTATCCTGCCTGCCTCATCCAGCTCCACCATGTTAAAATAGGGGGAGCGTCTGGAGGGGGTTCCGCTGATAACATTGGAGGCTCGGCTGTTTTCCAGTAGCTCAAGAACCCCAACAATATCCGATACCAGCCTCAGGGGGGCGGTGACATCTAAATCCACCACCACATCAAAGGTTTTTTCCGTCAGCTCCTCAGCCCGCTGTAGTGCATGCTGAATAACTGGAATTTTAGGGGCTTCATCGGTGGCCAGGGAGGCAGGCCTTTTAATGAAACAGCTGGCACCCCAATTCCTGGCCTGCTCTAAAATATCTTCACTGTCGCTGCTTATGGCTATTTCCTGAAATAAACCGGTGGCCCTGGCCTGTAGAATACTATAGGCCATCAAGGGCTTTCCCCCCAGCATCCGGGTATTTTTACCGGCAAGTCCCTTGGAGCCTGCCCGTACACAGATGGTACACAACCTATTTTCCAAAGACCCAGCCCCCTTCCTTTAGGGATTTTCTAGCAGCCTCAACCATTTTCAGTACAGTCAGCCCCTGCTGCCAGGTACACAGCTTGTCAAAGCTTCCCTCTAAAATGGCCCGATGCTCCATTTCGTAGGTATCGTCCCTTTGTAATTGGTATTGAATTACTTCATCATTGATTTGAAGCCTGTGGTTGACCAAATCTGCCCTGTAGGAGTTCCCCTCTGTTAAAAGGGTCGCCTCCCGTCTGGCCACAGGGTCCAGGTAGTTCATGTGAACCTGTACCATAGGGCATCCCTCCATGACCATCATCAAGCTCCAAAGATCATCACTGTTGATTTTTAATGAGCTATACTTTCCTCCCCGGGCCACCATAGCCTGCCAGGGCCCCAGCAGCCATTCCAGATAGTCCAGCTCATGGCTTAAATCCAGCAATACGCCGCCTCCCTTGGCAGTATCCGCAGAATAGCAGCTTCGATAGTCTTGATTGGGCCGCCAATGGGGCAGATATTGCCCCACATAAACCTGGCAATAAAGGGCTCTTTCATGCCGGAGCATATCCTTCAACCCCTGTATAATGGGATGAAATCGAAGGTTGTATCCCACATAAAGGCCCTTAAGGCCATGGGAAAAGGAAGGAAAATATTGATGAAACAGCGGCTTCTCCATCAATATGATTCCTTGAAAGCCAAGGCCAATTAATTCCTGAAGGGTTTCATAATGTCTGTGGGTTTCATTGGCTATGACAATATAGTGGGGCTTTTCCTTCATAAGTGCCTCTGAAAGGGTAAAATACCTAATCGGATACGCTACAGGCCTTTTACTGACGACAGCCACCCGATTGACCAGCCCCTGTAAAACACGTACATGTCTTTGGCCAATTGAACCATAGCCCACCACCAAACAATTCATTGGAACACCTCGCTAAAATCCCTTTCAGCCCGATGGAAATCCCCTAATTCACCGATATCCAGCCAATATTCCCTCAGGGGAAAAACAACAACCTTTTCCTGCTGAACCAGCAATTGCTCCAGAAGCTGGCTCATATCTAAGCAGGTATTCACAGGAATTCCCTTTATAATCCGGGGATGAAAAACATAAATACCAGCATTGATATAGGCAGTATACACCGGCTTTTCCTCAAAGCCAGTCAATTGTTCCTGATTCACCTTTACAACGCCATAGGGAACCTGTAAATCATAGCTTCTAACTGCCACCGTGGCAGCTGCCTGGTGGCTGCCATGAAATCTAAGTAATTCTTCAAAGCTCACCTTTGTTAAAATATCGCCGTTCATAACAATTACAGGCTCAGTGGTCTCATAATCAAACAAGCTCAAGGAGCCAGCTGTTCCCATTTTGAACTTTTCCTCCAAATAGTTAATTGTAACGCCCCATTGGCTACCATCACCAAAATATTCCTTAATCTGATCCTTTTTATAATTAATGGATAGGCAAAACCGGAAAAAGCCCTGCTCAATAAAGTGATCTAAAATAATCTCTAATAGGGGCTTTTCACCAATGGTCAGCATTGGCTTGGGGCACCCATCGGTCAAGGGCTTTAAACGGCTTCCCAGCCCCCCTGCCATGATAATAACCCATTGCTCCTTCTTAGTGGCCTCCAATAAATCCTCCAGCCTAACCAGGTCTACGATACACCCCGCTTCATTCAGCTTGGGTAGATGTCTGATTTGATAACGCCGCAGGATTTTCAGCATATTGTCTTCATTTTCATCTGCTGTCACAGTAATGGGGGCTGTGTTCATAATTTCCGAAACAGCCTGATTCAAGGAAATGCCCTTTAAAACCCCCCGCCGAATATCTCCGTCTGTCACTGTGCCCAACAATCGGTTATCCTCATCCACCACCAGGGCAATCTGAAGGGAATGTAAATCAATCAGCCTGATGGTCTCTTCAATTTTAGTATGGGGAGAAACCAAAACTCGCCTCCAATTATTCATAGGCCTCTTTCCTTTCCTCACTGCTTTGCGGGTATCCCCTTCACTATTGTATGATCGGCTACATCCTTCGTGACCAAAGCACCGGCCCCTACAATGGAAAACTTTCCGATGATTCGCTTGCTGTGAAGGGAGCTGCCCTGCAAAATACAAGCATTGGCCCCCACATAGGCCCCCATGGAAACCCTCACGTTGCCAGAAATATTGACGCCGGGACAAAGGGTTACAAAGTCCTTAATAACACAGTCGTGGGCAATGGTGCAATTCATATAATAGATGCCAAAGCTGCCTACTTCAATTCCGTTGGTCATCCTAACCCCTGGAAAGACAACATTTCCCACCTTTCTATTCAATGCCTCCAGCTGCCCATAGCCAAAGCTGGCCCCCGGGTGGATTAAATTAACATAGGGAAGCCGGGGATAGCGAGCCCATATTTGCTGGCGGATTTGGGGCGATCCGATTCCGATGATGAATTGGTATCCCCACCCCAGCAGATCATACAGGCTGGCTTCCGATACCTCAGGAAATTGATTGTATTCCCTTTTCACCCCTTGATCAATGAAAACAATCTGACTGTATCCCAGGTCCAGAGCGATATCTGCCGTTTCACGACCCAGGCCCCCACCGCCGAATATGGCCAGCCTCATGTTATTACCTCATTTTCGTCGTAGGCCCTTTGGGCGGTTTTGCCGATCAGCTCCCAATATTTCATGGGTGACATGCCTGTACCGGGTCTTTTTACGGCCAGGTTTTTAGCAGTAAAGGCTTCCCCTGTTTGTATGGGCCGTGCAGCCACCAGACTTTTACGAACAAGGCTGCAATTTTTCAGCTCTGTGGGCCCAGGCCCCTTGTGGGGCCTGCCCAGGGCCTGCTGAATCTGCCTGATCCCCTTCACCATTTCTGCAAACTCTCCTGGTTCTAATGAAGCCCTGTGGTCAGGCCCTGGCAGACTCCGATCCAGGGTTAAATGCTTTTCTATCACCTGGGCCCCCAGGGCCACTGCCGCCAGGGGCAGGGCAATACCCTGAGTGTGGTCTGAATAGCCCACCATCAAGCCAAAGCAGTTCATTAGCGTAGTAAGGGCCCTTAAATGAACCTCCTGAAAGGGAGCAGGATAGGCGGTGGTACAATGAAGCAGTGTAACCTTTTCCAGCAGCAGCCGCTGTCCCTCCTCTGAAAAATAAGCCTCTTTAAAGCCGACAAGGGAAGGCAGGGCATCGTTTTGCAGGTACCCGTAGGCCAACACCCCCAGGGCCTCCTCAATTTCCCCCAGGGTTGCCATACCAGTTGACAGAATCACCTTTTTATTTGATTGGGCTGCCTTTAATAATAATGGTCCATTGGTCAGCTCCCCTGAGGCAATTTTGATGATGGGTAACGACAGGGTATTGACCAGAAATACCAAACTATCTATATCAAAGGGGCTGGAAATAAGCTGTATTTTCCTTTGTATACAATATTCCTTTAACCGCAGATGGTCTTCAGGACTTAACTCCAGTTTTTTCAGCATTTCATACTGGTCTTTTTCCTGAACTTGAGCTTTTTGATACGCCGCCAAGGGGGTTTTTTCTGTAACCAATTGATCTGTACGGAAGGTTTGCAGCTTAACCGCATCAGCCCCCGCCTCCTGGGCAGCATCAATCAGCTCCCTTGCCAGCCTTAAGGAGCCGTTATGATTAACACCGATTTCTGCAATAACATAAACTTGCTTTTCCATCTTCGCCGCCCTGCCTTCCCTTAAAGCATAAAAAATTTCTTTTTCAAGGGTAACTTAAAATCCGTAGTTTTTTTAATAATCTTTAGTATCTCCTGGGCAGTACGGCCTCCCCCATAGGGGTTCACTGTAGCAGTACAGTCCATAGTCAGGGCCCTATTAATAGCCTTTTTAATTTCCCTGTGGTCAGGGGAACAGTTAATGACTGAGGCGGCCATCAGCCTGCCCCTTTGGCGATCACCAATATTCACCGTAGGCCTTTGGAAGGAGGGAACCTCATAAAGTCCACTGGAGGAATTTCCCACAACGGCATCCACCAGGCTGATCAAGCTGAAATAATATCGCTGTCCTAGGGAATCAAACAGCCTGGCATTAGGATGCTCATCTACAAAGGCTTCCAATTGCTGAATCATCCTTCTCCCCAGGGGGTCGGCATTGGGCTTGGTAAAAAACAGCCCAAATTCCGGCCCAAGCTGATGAAGGGCCAAAAGCAGCTCCTTTAGCTGCTGAAGGGATGATTTCTCTGACAGGGTAGCAGGATGAAAGGTAATTATAAGATTCTTATTAAGCAGGACTATATCCAGGGTCTTTTCTAATTCCGGCGCCTTCAGGAGTTTTAACTGCTTAATTCTGTCTATGGCGAGGCTCCCCACCAGATGAATATGCTGGGGGTCTTCCCCCAGTTGTCTGACAACCTGCCAGGAATGACCATTGGTAACAAAATGAAGGTGGGCCATTTTGGTGATGCTGTGGCGAATGGCTTCATCAAAGGCTCCCTCCGTAATGTCTCCCCCGGCAATATGGGCCATGGGCAGCCGGGCAATGAGGGCCGCCTGGGCTGCTGCTAATATCTCGTACCGGTCCCCCAATACAACCACCAGGTGGGGCTGTAAAAATTCAAAGGCTTCACCAAAGCCGATAACACCTAACCCAAGGGATTTCGTTACCCCCAGGGGCATATCGCTGGCCAGGAGCATATCCACCTTCCAATGGATGGTGAAGCCATCCCCTTCAATTTCCTGATAGGTTAATCCAAATTCCCTTGACAGATGGCTTCCTGTTACCACCACCTGAAGCTCAAGGTCTGGGTCTCCCTGTATTTCCTTCATTAGACTATACAGTAAACCATATTCGGCACGACTTCCGGTTACCACACATATTTTACGCATCAAATCCCACCCCCAGGGTTGAACTGCTGGGCAGGTTGATTATCCGCTGGGCTAAACTGGGAGCCACGGTTAAATTCATACTGGGACACCCTCTATACATGGGCAGTTGATTCAAGGGAGTCCAGGGGGGACGAGCCAAAATCCCTGCCCGATGAAGCTCCCCAAGAAGCTCCCCTTGTAGATGTTCAAGGGATTCATCCAGCAGCATGGCATTGAGCCAATAGTTGCTTTTAGAATGGGGCGGCTCCGAAAAAAAGCTAATCCCTTCAACCCCTTCCAGGGCTTGGTGGTACCGATAGGCCAGTCTTCTTTTACTGTTAAGAAATTCATTGATCTGCTCCATTTGTCCACAGCCCAGGGCTGCATTTATATTGGGCAGACGATAATTATAGGCCACCTCATCATGAAAAAATGCCCAGGAATGGGGTCGTTTGGCGGTGGTACTGAGATGCCTTGCCCTCTCTGCCACTTGCCTGTCTCCGGTCAAAAGGGCCCCTCCGCCGCCGGTGGTGACAATTTTATTGCCATTAAAGCTCAGGGCCGTAACCCTTCCCCAATGGCCCACATGCTTTTCCTGATAAAAGCTGCCCAGGGCCTCTGCGGCATCTTCAATCAATTCCAGTCCATAGGCGTGGCAGCAGGCTGATAGAGGGGCCAGGTCAACGGGATGCCCAAAGGTATGCATGACAATCAGCGCCTTGATGGGGCGTTGGGTGACCTTATTATAGCAAAGACCCCCTTTATAATAAGTTATTTTTTTCAAATATTCTTCAAGCCTATGGGGGTCTATTCCCAGGGTTACGGTTTCACTGTCAACAAAATGGGGGACAGCACCGCAATAGGCTACTGCATTGGCTGTGGCCACAAAGGTTAGGGCCGGAACCAATACCTCGTCTCCGGGGCTGATTCCCATTAGCTTAAGAGAAAGGTGCAGAGCAGCAGTACCATTAACCACCGCCACAGCATGGTCTATTCCAGTAAATTCCACCAGCTTCCTTTCAAATTGATCTACGTGTTTTCCCACTGAAGAAACCCAGCCTGTATCTATACATTTTTTTACATGGTTCCATTCTCCACTCCCCAAACAAGGCTCATGGAGGGGAACCGGTTTATCGGGTGATTTTAAGACCTCTCTTAATTTTTTGATCAAGCCTTCCATGTTCAACTGCGCTTTCATATTACATACCCTTCCCTCTGGTACAGCGTGAGATGCTTCGGCTCGCTAAACCATTTTACAGTTTCCTCAAGACCCTTCCTCAGGCCTGCCCCTCCTCCAAAGCGTGGGGTATAGGAAAATAAAGTCCTGGCCCTTTCAATATCAGCCCATAAACGTTCTACTTCACTCTTTTGGGGCCTTAGCCGGGTTATATCGGTCTTAACCTCGACCTTCCTTCCCATCATTTCAACTAGCAGCTGTACCGTTTCTTCAATGGAAATTTCGTACCCGCTGCCGATATTGACCACCTTTCCCAGGGCTTCATCACACTGGGCCACCCCTATAAAGCCTGCTACCGTATCGAAAATATAGTTAAAATCTCGGGTAGGTGACAAGGCTCCCAGGGAAATTTCTCTAGCCCCTTGAAGTATTTGACAAATGATGGTGGGGATGACAGCCCTGGCAGATTGCCTGGGCCCATAGGTATTAAAGGGACGAATGATGGCCACAGGAGTAGAAAAGGAACGATAAAAGGAGAGGGCCAGCTGGTCTGCGCCAATTTTAGTGGCGGCATAGGGAGACTGCCCCTGCAGGGGATGCTCCTCTGAAATGGGTACAAATTGGGCCGTACCGTAGACCTCACTGGTGGAGGTATGGATAATCCTTTCCAGTTCTAATTCCCTAGCTGCCTGTAATACATGAAGGGTTCCGGTCACATTGGTGTCAACATAGCTCTGGGGCGAAAGATAAGAATAGGGAATTGAGATGAGGGCCGCCAAATGAAAGACCACCTGACAGCCCTTCATTGCGGCCTTTGTTAAGTAGGGGTCCCGAATGTCGCCTGGAAAAAACTCAATGCTTTTTTGTATATCCTCCGGAGAATGATCCAGCCATCCCCTGGTGTTAAAGGAATTATATTGAACAAAGGCCCGTACCCGGCAGCCTCTCTTGACCAAGGCCTCTGTCAAATGGGAACCTATAAATCCATCGGCACCGGTCACCAGTATCTTTTTTCCCTCTAGCTTCATTTTATCCCCCCTGATTAATCTAGTACCTTGCGTCATCATAAATGAAAGATCAAATTTTCCAGCGTAAGACGGCAGGATTTGACCAGGGATCATCCGTTGATTTAGCTGACCCAGAGTACTAGGATTTATACTATCAATTTTATTTTTTATTTATCTAAATAGAACATGAAAAAGTCTTTAATGAAAGGGTTCTTTTTCTGTATCATCAACATATTCTAAAATGAATATATAATGACAAACCATTGTGTTTTTCATCTATAATTGGAGTGATAGATATGGAGCGTGCAGGACCCATCAATCGGCTTCTTTGCAAAAACGATAAAGTTGTCCATAATTTCTTAAAGGCAGGCCTACAAAAATCATTAAATGGAATGGGGGCAGGCAGCCATTCTAATTGGATCAATCGCCTTGCTGATCAAGGAATCATCAAGGTCATAACCTACCAGTACAACGCCCAGGCCCAGGCCAACAAATGGATTTATACCAATGATGATGAGATTCTAGCCTATGGTAATCAGGGAATATTAGACCCAGGGGAGGTTTCCTATTATAACCTTTATATTAATGGTGTTTTGCAGCCCCCCGTGAACTATGAAATAGAAAAGGGAAGACTTATTTTAAAAACCCAGGATCTTCCCCTGGTGGGTTCACCCATTATTATTTCCTTCGTTACCCTTCTAGGTAATGGAAGTACCCCCTTAAATAGGGCCCAGGCCACAGGCCATACACCAAAAGGCAGCATTACCTGGGGCCCGGTGGAGGATATTAAAATTGATTATGGGGCTTCTAAACAATACTTAACAGTAGAAAACGAGGTTTTATCTGGCCCTGATATAATTTATAGTGGTCAACAGGCCCTTTGGCATTATCAAATTAAAATTACCAATAATGGGCCCCTACCCATCAACAATATTACTGTAACAGACAGCATTTTACTGGATGAGTTGACCCAGCTTGAGGTATCCCCCCAGTCCGCCGGTGAGGTTGATATGAATGGCCCCTCTTTGACCTGGAAAATAGATGCTTTAGCTCCTGAAGCTTCAATGACCCTTACCATGACTATTTCAGGAGTCTTCAGGGCCAGTGGGCTGCGATTTCTTAATCGTGTCATAGCCATGGGGAATGATTCAACAGGCCATCTACGTTCCCAGGCAGTTTCGGGAAGGGCCATTGAGGTATTAAAGGGACTGCATTTAAGCCAGTCCATCACCGATGGCCCCCTGGTAATTGGCAGAGGGGGGTCGGCCCATTGGCGGATAGAAATGATGTTATATAATGAAAGCAACCAAGAGGTGACTGAAGCAATCGTCAGGAATTGTCTTTTAGCTTCCAGGGTTGAACAGATAAAAATCATTAGTGCTTCTCAGGGAAGAGCCAGCCTGATCGACAAAGCCATCGAGTGGAGGGCAGGCCCTTTAAAAGCCAGAGAAGCAGTATTTTTAGTGTTTGATATTGTAGCTTCCTTTGAAGGGGAAGGGGCTGAAAGGTTAAGCATCGCCGAAGCAGTGGGAAAAATCGATTCTATCGAAATTAACGGAGGGCCTTCGTCAGACATTAATATTAAGGTTTTACCTAAAAGGGATAGCTGTCCACCTCCCTTAAATCTTGAAAAACGAATTATTGTAGAGCCCTTAACGGCCTTTCGGGGGGAAGTAAAGAGCTGGCGGTTTTCCATCAAAATCACCAATCTTACGGAATCTACTATTGAAAATGTAATCGTCACCGACTATATTCTGCTGGATGAGATAAAGAAAATTATACCCCTTTCCAATATACCGGGAAAATATACCCTTTTAGAGGATCAAATAATTTGGCAGCTTGACTTTTTGTCTCCAGGCAAATCGATGGTTGCTGTTTTTGAGGTGACAGGAGCCTTTCAGTGGACTGGACTGCGTTCCCTAAGCAGGGCCCTTGGGGTTGGCCGTCGACTGAAGGGGGAGGTCTGTTGGCTGTCAAACGTTGCATCGGGCCCTAATATTAGGGTGCTGGATTTCATCAAGGATCAAAAACCAGCTTGTGTCAGCTTGAAAAAGGTATTTAGTCAATGTAAGCAGAGAAATTGCTTTGAGGATGTTTCGATAGACCTGGGGAATCATGAATTTGAAAGAATTCAATTTCAACCGGGTCACATTGTTAAAGGGAGTCTCACAATCTGTTCCCTGGCCCACCGACCTGATTTTAAACGAATTACCTTTCATTTGAGAATTCCCTTTTCAGTCTTCACCCGGGATGGCACCATTATATCTGGTAATTTACCCGATTTATTGAAGAACGTGGTGGTCTTTATTCCTCAGACCAGAGATGAGCTTACCCTTGATATTATGGTGGAAACCAACACAGTTTCCTTGGGTAAACCCTCAGTGCAAACAGGACAGCTCAGGCTTTCGGCAGGTATTTCATCGGTGATTAAGGTAATTGGCCTTATGGATATGCTTATCCCCAGCTTTGATTTGAATTATATACCCGGCCCCTGTGAAGATTATATTGAATATAAGCCCTGCAGGAAGCTAAATTATTGTCGGCCGGCTCTAGGGCAGCACTGTGATACCCAGTTGGGTAATTTAATCATTGAAAAGTACATTCTTGACGGCCCCCTAAGGATTCAGCCCCAGGGTCTTTATACCTGGAATATTCAGATTAAGGTTACCAACAACGGCTTTGGCCCTGTCAGCAATATACAGTTGACCGACAGCCTTCTGATAGATCAAATAAGCCAGATTCAAATATCCAGTACCAGCCAGGGCAAGGCCACGCACCGGGGGCGCCAGATTATTTGGCAGATCGGCACCCTATCTGCTGGCGAAATGGTAGTCTTAACAGCAACAATATGGGGTACCTTTACAAATCCATATGAAGTGCTGAATTTTCAGTATAATACCGTATCTAAAGGCTTGAAAAGGGTTTTTACAGATGAAGACGAGATCAAGGTCTATGGCAGTACCGGCATTCCCGACCCAGAGCAGGTTTCCTTCTTTAATTTGTTTATAAACGGTGTCCTTCAGCCCCATTCAAATTATGCGGTACAAGAAGGGCAATTAACCCTGACAACAGAGGATATTCCCCCTGAAGGAGCCCCGATTATTCTGGAATCCCTCGTTATTAAAGACTGTTCCGGAGGCCTGATTAAGGCGACCGACCTCTTATATAGCAGTCTGGCCAGCGGAAGGACCTATACGGCCCAGGATGGAATTCCTCTGTATGGAGAAGCAGTAATCCCTACCCCGACCCAAACTTCGTACCAGCAGCTTTTTATCAATGGTGTCCTACAGCCCCCTGTCAACTATCTGATTGAACAGAATGTATTAACCCTGACCACCGTTGATCTTCCCCTGAAAGACAGCCCCATCACATTACAATCAATCATATTAATCATAAAGGAGAGCTGACTAATCCTTCAGCTCTCCTTTAGCGACCATTACTTATTTTTCATCTTGATAAACTTCTCCTTGAATTATCACTCGACCTTGATCCGGGCACCTCATTTGAAATATCTTGGCTTTAGTATCACCGTAATCTAAGCTGCCGTTATTTAATAAAACATAGATGCTTGGGTAGATACTCTGCCATAATTCATGACATATTGGGGGACAAATATCCTCAACAAGATAGCTATCCCCTGCCTGATGATAATTTCCCCGACACTTGCTTTCTAAAACTGTTAATTTGACCTTCATATCAGCTTCTTCTTCACCAGGTGCATAGCCCCCACCATACCAGGCTCTGTTAATTGAGCTAAGGCAACCTGAATTTTTCCCCGCATAATGGGATAAATATACTGCTCAAATCTTACCTTCATTTGGTCTGGAAAATCGGGAACTGCCTTTGCTACACCGCCCCCCAGCACAAATATATGGGGTTCAATTACATGGGCGATGGCCGCCATTCCCTTGGCAAGGGAATCTAAGCCACTTTCGACAATTTCCCTGGCAATTGGGTGGTTTTCCTGGGCCAATAAAAATATTTCGTGGGCCTGCTCCAGGGCCAGTCCCCTTTCCCTGGCCTGCTTCAGCATACAGGTTCCGCTGACCATCCCCTCAAGGGAGCCGGAATTTAAATAGCTATGCTTCACCGGCTGGTCTGAGACAATAATGTTCCCTATTTCCCCTGCGTTTCCATAGGCACCGGATATAATCTCACCATTGATACACAAGCCGCCCCCCACCCCGGTACTGACAGTAATATAAAATACAATGGGTAGTCCCTTCCCTGCCCCCTCCATGCTTTCGGCCAGGGCCGCCACATTACAGTCATTTTCAATATAGCAGGGTATGCCGAAGGATTGGGTTATAATCTGGGCAAGGGGAATTTCATCCCATCCTGGCAGGTTTACCGGGCCCAGCACCACCCCTTCATGGGGATTTAAGGGCCCTGGCATACCGATTCCGATTCCGCCAATGGAGTAACGGGCCATCAGGTTATTTATTTGGGTCTTAAGATTATTAATAATATAATCCGGCCCCTTGTCTGCCTCCGTTGACAGCTTTTCCTGAAATAAAAGCCTGTTCTCCTGGTCAAACAGGCCAATACGAATATTGGTACCTCCAAAATCCACCCCAATTAAATGTTTTTCTTTCATATTTTTCCCCCTTTTTTGGACTGGTTATTTTGATTAATCACTTCTTTATTCAATAGTTTAAATCTTCGCCATCGCCCTATCAATTCCTCTAATTTTCCCATTATTTTAAAGCTAAGGATTCAATTTGCTGGCTAAAAAACAACACCGGCCTGAGCTATCATTGCATCAGGCCGGTGCTGTTTCTCTATGGTTTTAAAATCACTTTAATACAATTATCCTTCTTTTCATCAAAGATCTCATAGGCATGCTCCCCTTTATCTAAAGACAGCTTGTGGGTGATGATGTCTGTGGCATCGATTTTTCCCTCCTGAATGAGCTTCAATATGGGATCAACATAGCTATGGGCGGGACACTGCCCCATCTTTAAGGTAATATTCCTTGAAAAAAAGTCACCCAGGGGAAACATGTTGTATCGGGCACCATAGACCCCTACCATGGAAACCGTGCCTCCCTTTCTGACGGCCTGGGTGGCAATTTCTATAGCTGATTTTGAACCACCCTGAAGCTTTAATGCACTTTCAATCATCTCTAGGGTTGTCATTTTTCCATCCATACCAACACAATCTATCACCACGTCTGCCCCACCGTTGGTAATTTCCTTGATGTATTCGCCGGTGTTGTCATGATGCTGAAAATTAATGGTTTCTACACCATTGTAGCGATTAGCATGCTCCAGTCGATAATTAATATAGTCTACGGCTATGATTCGTCCGGCCCCGAAATAGGCTGCCCACTTCATGGCCAATAATCCTACGGGCCCACAGCCTAAAATCACCACCGTATCATCCTTCTTAACACCACCGTTTTCAACCCCCCAGTAGGAGGTGGGCAAAATATCTGTCAAAAATAGTACCTGTTCATCGGTCAATTCCTCTGGTACAATCGTGGGGCCAACATTGGCATAGGGAACCCTCAGGTACTCTGCCTGCCCTCCGTCATACCCACCAAAGGTTTTACTGTAGCCAAAATAGGCGCCTGTTTCACCATTCTCATTTGAATTATCACACTGACTCCACAAATCATGCTCACAATACCAGCAGTGACCGCAGGAAATTGGAAAAGGGATAATAACTCGATCTCCCTTTTTTACCCGGTGGACATCCTTTCCGACTTCCTCCACAATTCCCATGGTCTCATGGCCCAGCACAAAGCCCTTGGGCATATTGGGCACCATCCCATGGATTAAATGAAGGTCAGATCCACAGATGGCGGTGGAGGTCACCTTTACAATAATATCATCATCCTTTTTAATTTCCGGGTCACCAATATTTTTAACCTTTACATCCTTAATTCCTTCATATACGATGGCCTTCATTTAAGCGTCCTCCCAGCATAGGTTTAGATACTATTAGGTTTTCCATCGTATCAAGAAATATGTGCATGAAGCCCCAATATTTAAATTTAACAAGGTTCCTTTGGATACTTTTCAAGCAAAAAATCTAAGACCTGCTGGTTAAAATCCTTTGCTTCTTCATAAGCACCGTGGCCAAGCCCTTCATAAATTAACAGCTTGCTTGAATTAATTTTTTCTGCCATTTCCACTGAATTATTTTCTCCCACCACATGATCTTTATTACCTCCAATAATCAGAGTAGGGCACTGGATTAGATGCAGTTCATCATAGGCCTGATGGGTTAAACAAGCCTGTGCCTGAATTAAAAACCTATTGAAGGATTTTGGCCTGCTTATTCTGCTAATGATGGGGATAATGGGCTTATATCTTTTGTATTTTTCTTCCGTAAATGTCTTTTTAATTGTATCTGTAACCAATTCTTGATATTTATTTTCTCTGGCCATTTGAATCCAATTTTTAATAACCTGCTGCAATACAGGATTTTGCTTGGCAGCTGAAACACCTATTACTAGCTTCTTTACCCCTTCGGGATAATCAATTGCCAGGTACTGGGCAATCATTCCACCCTGGGAAATACCCATCACATAGGCATCTTCAAGCCCCAGCATTTCCATGGCCTTCCTTTGATCTCTTGCCATATCCCTGGTGGTCATTTCTTCTTCTAATTGATTTTTTCGACTAAAAATATAAACTTGAAATATTTTAGCAAAATGGCGATAATACCATGAAAGATTTAATGCATTGCCCTTAACGGTCTGTAGTCCATCACCTAGTCCAGGCAAAATAATGAATGGTTTATCGCCCCTACCGAAGGTAACATAGTCCATTTCAGTATCTCCCATAATGAGTTGTTTTTTTCTGGCATGATAGAGCATGTTCATTCCCTCCCTTATTTATAATCCACCCTTTAGCATTTCTATATAGCCCCTCAGCTTTTCAATGTATCGATTCTTAGCCTCATGTAAGTCAGAAAATTCATCTATCGATCTCATAAATTCTTCGTTAAAGCCTAATAGAAACCATCTAATTATATTCAAAGCTTTTGTACTATCTCCCTTGAAGGCAGTTTTATCTATGGTCTTCAACAGGCCCTGATAAAAGTTAAGACCCATTTCTCCATATTTTAGAATGGTTTGATGGTAAATAGCTGTTTCATTTGGTGAAAAAGCCCTTTTAATAAATTTGTACTGATTAGGATGCTGAATATACCAGTCTATTTCCAGTTCTGCACACTTAATAATTCTCTCCCAGGGGTCTGTAGGAAGTGACTCCATATATTCTTTAAAGCTGCTTGATAAATTCAAAATTACATTATCTAATAAAAAAAAGTATAGGTCTTCCTTACTGGCAAAATATTTATACAGGCTGCCCTTGCTAATGGCTGCCTCCTTTATTATTCGATTAGTTGAACCCTCATAATAGCCATAACAAGAAAATTCCTCCAGGGCTGAATTCAAAATTTTATGTCTTTTTTCACTTTTTAGCTCATGGAATAATTGTAAAGGCAAGTTTATCATCTCCAGTTCGGTGACCACGTGGTCCCTTCAAAATTTTATCTTAGTGACCAGCTGGTCACTAACTATAACATAGTATATTTTTAAAATATTGTCAAGCTTTCCGTCTGTTTGGTATTCCTTGAAAATATTTTAATTATCATTCCTATTTCCTCTATAATGAATTCTCTATACTTCAGCATATTTGACACACCTTTCAGCCTGTGCTATGCTAGTTATTATCAAATAGTTGCATGAACAACTAATAGAAGGAGGTCTACCATGGATTTACTGACGAAATATATTAGCCGTACTGCCCGCTGTGCCACCCTTTATCGAAGTAGTCAGCTGGAACAGTACGGATTAAACGGCTGCCAGCATTCCTACATATTGAATATTTGTAAAAACCCCGGTATTTCCCAGGATCAGCTGGCTAAAATCATTTATGTCAATAAAAGCAGTGTAGCAAGGCAGCTGGCCCTGCTGGAGCAGGGGGGCTTCATTACCCGAACTCCCCACGAAGCCGACAGAAGACAGATGCAGGTTTTTCCCACCGATAAGGCGCTCAATGTATACCCAAGGCTGATGGAAATACTTGAAAATTGGAATCAGCTGCTGCTGTCTGACTTTTCACCGGAAGAGCAAAGAAATCTCTATGCCATGATGGAAAGGGTGATGGAACGGGCCATCAGCCTGGTAACAGAAGGAACAGCAGGTGACAAGGAATGAAAAAATTTATTGAATATTTAAGGCCCTATTTTTCCAGAATGCTTCTGGGCCTTACAATTAAATTCACCGGCACCATCATGGATCTGCTACTGCCCTGGATTTTAGCCCATATGATTGACTATATTGTTCCGCAAAAAAATGTAAGACTCATTACCCTGTGGGGCCTGATGATGGTAATTGCCTCCATCGTTGCAGTGGCAACAAACATTATTGCCAATCGAATGGCCACCAGGGTTGCCAGGGACACAACGGAAAGAATTCGCCATGATCTTTTTCAAAAAACCGTAGCCCTTTCCTGTAGCCAGGTGGATGATTTTACAATTCCATCTTTAACTTCAAGGCTTACCTCCGATACCTACCATGTTCATCATATGATCGGTATGATGCAGCGGCTGGGTGTTCGGGCTCCGATCTTATTAGTTGGAGGCCTGATGGTGACCCTTACCCTAGACCCGGTGCTGGCATTGGTTTTACTGGGGGTACTGCCCTTTATTTCCCTTGTTATCTTCTTTGTTTCAAAGAAGGGAATTGCCCTCTACCAGAAGCTTCAGCAGTCGGTGGATGATATGGTTCGTATCGTTCGTGAAAACATCACCGGTATTCGGGTGATCAAGGCCCTGAGTAAGGGTACCTATGAAAAAGGCCGTTTTAAGAGCATCAATAGTAAAGTCATGAAGGATGAAAAAAGGGTGGGGCTCACCATGGCCATTACCAACCCCATGATGAACCTTTTATTGAATTTAGGCTTGACCCTGGTGATTTTGGTAGGGGCTTACCGGGTTAATGACGGCCTGACCCAGCCTGGCAAGATTATTGCCTTTTTAACCTACTTTACCATTATCTTAAATGCTATGCTTTCAATCAGCAGAATTTTTATTATATTTTCAAAGGGAAGTGCCTCCTTTCAAAGAATTACCGAGGTACTGGAAACTCCCGAGGATTTGCTGATAGAAGACCACCTGCCCAACCATTCCGATTACCATATTTCCTTTGAAGGGGTTTCCTTTTCCTACCATAAGCAACAAAACAATTTAACGGATATCAATTTTCAATTGAAGCCCGGTGAAACCCTTGGTATTATTGGCCCCACCGGCAGTGGAAAATCTACTATTTTAAAGCTCTTAATGCGCTTTTACGATGTAGATCAGGGAACTGTAAGAATCAATGGTCAGGATATCAAAAGCATTCCTAGAGAGACCCTCCACACAAAATTTGGTGTGGTGCTGCAAAATGATACCCTATTTGCCGACACGATTGCCGAAAATATTAGCTTCGGCCGAAGGCTTCCTGAGCAGGCCCTTCGGGAGGCCGCTGGTTTTGCCCAAGCCAGGGAATTTATCGAGGCCCAGGAAAGGGAATATCAGCATCAGCTAACGGTTAAAGGAAGCAATTTAAGCGGCGGACAAAGGCAGCGCCTGTTGATTTCCAGGGCCCTGGCAGCCAGGCCCGAAATCCTGCTTTTGGATGATTGTACCAGTGCCCTGGATTACCAAACCGATGCTCGCCTCAGAAGGGCTCTCCATAATCATTTTCAAGATACCACCACAATCATTGTGGCCCAACGCATCAGCTCCATCATGGATGCAGACCATATCATGGTTTTGGATGAAGGCCGAATCATTGGCTATGGAACTCACCAGGAGCTTATGGAAAATTGTGAAAGCTACGCAGAAATCAGTCGTTCTCAAATGGGGGTCAGTCAATATGCATAATAAAAAGAAGGGAAAAATTAATCATAAAATTATTCTCCGGCTGTGGGAATACCTCTTTCAATATAAATGGTGGCTGCTGCTTGCCCTGTTTCTGACCCTGACCAGCAATTTATTGGCGCTGTTGGGTCCTTTGCTTTCGGGCTATGCCATTGATGCCATTGAGCCTGGCAGGGGAGCTGTTATTTTTCAGCGGGTCTTTTACTACTGTGGCCTGATGATTGTCTTTTATCTGTTATCCTCGGCCTTGGCCTACGGGTTGTCAATCGTTATGATTAATTTAAGCCAGCGGGTTGCCCATAGCCTGAGGCGGGATGTTTTTGCAAAATTGTCAGATTTACCAGTGGGCTATTTTGATCGTTTTCAAACGGGAGATTTAATCAGCCGAATCACCTATGATATTGATACGATTAATGCCTCTTTATCCAATGATTTAATACAAATTTGCACCAGCTTGATTACAGTTTTTGGCTCCCTTTTTATGATGGTGATGATTTCTCCGGTTCTGGTACTGGTTTTTGCTGTTACCATTCCCATTTCCATCCTCTTTACCAGGTATATGACCAGCAGGGTACGCCCCTTGTTTAGAAGGCGTTCTGCCAAGCTGGGAGAGCTCAATGGCTTTGTTGAAGAGATGATCACAGGACAGAAAACTATTAAGGCCTATCATCAGGAAAAAAACATGCTGGCCCGGTTTGATCTTAAAAATCAGGAGGCCGTCGATGCCTACTACAACGCAGAGTATTACGGCAGTATGGTGGGCCCATCGGTGAACTTTATTAATAATCTGTCATTATCCCTGGTCAGTGTTTTTGGTGCTTTGCTGTATCTCTTTGGTCGTCTTTCGGTGGGAAATGTATCATCCTTTGTGCTTTATTCCAGAAAATTTTCCGGCCCCATTAATGAAATGGCCAATATTATCAGCGAGCTGCAATCTGCCGCAGCTGCTGCCGAAAGGGTATTTCGTTTAATTGATGAAGCCCCCGAATTAGATGCCCGGGGAGCTTATGATTTGACTGACGTTAATGGTGAAGTCACCATGAGCCATGTCAGCTTTGGCTATGGGCCAGAAAAAAACATTATTCATGACCTTAGTCTAAGGGCTCGTCAGGGCAGTCTGGTGGCCATTGTAGGCCCCACAGGAGCAGGAAAAACCACCCTGATTAATTTGCTTATGCGATTTTATGACCCTAACGGAGGTAAGATATCCCTTGACGGAGCTTCTATTCAAGGGGTAACCAGAAAAAGTCTTCGGGCCTCCTATGCCATGGTTTTACAGGACACCTGGTTATTCCAGGGAACCATTTTTGATAACATTGCCTACGGCAGAGAGAACACTACCCTGGAGGAAGTGGTTGCAGTTGCCAAGGCTGCCAAAATTCACAACTATATTATGCAGCTTCCCCAGGGCTACAATACGGTATTACGGGAGGACGGCATGAATATTTCCCAGGGCCAAAAACAGCTTTTAACCATTGCCCGGGCCATGCTGCTGGATGCAAAGATGCTGATTTTAGACGAGGCCACCTCCAATGTCGATACCCGTACAGAGCTTCAAATTCAAGAGGCTATGCGGAATTTGATGAAAAACAAAACCTGTTTTGTCATCGCCCATCGTCTTTCTACCATACAAAACGCCGACACCATTTTAGTGGTAAAGGATGGCAACATTGTCGAACAGGGAGATCATCAGACCCTGTTGGCAGCTCAGGGGCTTTATGCTAAACTATACCATGCCCAATTTGAAAGCTATTAACCTAAATGAAAATCCCTCCCGGTCAATAAAACCAAGAGGGATTTCTATTTCCTCTGTCAGTTGGTTATTCCATTCCACAACAGGGAGGGAATGAGAATAAAAGAAAAAATACCGGCATTTCTCTATATAGAACCTAAAATAAAGCCCTGCCATTCTTTACCGATTTCATAATTCCCCTTTGAATGGGATAAAATGTATTATAATTTAAGAAATTGTGCTATAATCTTTATAAATGGATTACTGTAGTATTTGAAAATTTAAGCAGATGATCTTACAATGAGATCTGGCCCACGGGCTATTTTTGACAGCATAAAAACGACTACCAATTATCTGATATTTAATCATTACTTAAGGAGAATTATTGTCTATGAGTGCACGGGAAGAATTATTAATTAGAGCTGCTGAGCTTTATTACCAGCAGGGCCTTAGCCAGAGTGCGGTTGCAGAAATTTTAGGCACCTCTCGCCCAACGGTTTCACGAATTCTTGAAGAAGCCAGAGAGCTAGGCATTGTCAGGATTACGATCCAAAGCTCAGTTAAAAAAAATGCCGAGCTTTCAAAAAGCCTTAGAAATACCTTTAAGCTCAAGGATGCCATTGTCATTCAAGGAGATTACAATTATGATGAGGGCCTAAAAAAATGCGGTGAGGTTGCCGCACAGTTTTTGCTTAGTATACTGGAAAACAACATGAATATAGGAATTACCTGGGGACCGGCCATTCAATATATCATTAACGCCCTTGAAAAAAATACAGATTTTTATAACATCCATATTATCCAAATGGCTGGAACCCTTGGTACGGGAAACCCCCATCTCGACGGCCTGGAGCTGGCCTTTCACCTGGCGGAACGCCTCAACGGAACCTATTCAAATATTTATGCCCCCGTATTTGTTGATAATGTCGATGTGTACAATCACCTGTTAAATGAACCTCAAATTGCCAACACCTTAGAAAAGGCCCAGCGTCTGGATATAATTTTAACCGGTATTGGCTCCTTGTTTCAGGAATCATCAACGCTGCAAAAGGCAGGCTACCTTAATGAAGCTGAACGCCAGGTGCTCTTGAAAAAGGGAGCCGTTGGTCATATGCTGGCACGCATGTTCAATCAAAATGGAGAAGAGGTTCAAAATCAATCAAAATATGTGGTTTCCGCTCCCCTTTCTACCTTGAAGACAGCAAAATGGTCCATCGGATTAAGTGCTTCCGTTGAAAAGGCCGTACCGGTGTTGACGGCGATTCGGTCAAATTTTATCAATACCCTTATTGCCGATGAAAAACTGGCAAAGGAGCTTTTACGGCTACATTCATTGGAATAAGAAATGGGTCTGACTTTCTTAAAATAGAAAGCCAGACCCATTTTTACGAGCATTTAATAACGGCCTTAACCACCTGAGCCTTCAGGGATTTATCGAATCCTTCCCGCCAGTTGTCTAAATCTACAATTAATGAAACAATTTCATCGGGCTTTACAATGCCTGATTCTAACAATTTCATTGTTTTTTCCCAGGAACTTGGTTTTTGTGATCTTGATCCGATATACCTAATTTCTTTTTGCAAAATAGCTTCTGTATTGATTTCATTAAAATGCTTCGGGAATACCCCCATTTGTATTACATCCGCCTTTTTCCTTGCTATCTCCAGACCTTTATTTAAAGCTGCCACCGCTCCAGAGCACTCAAATATCTTATCTGCCCCCCTACCGTTGGTTAGCCGATTAATTACTGCAACGATATCCTCCGTCTGTTGATCAACCACCATGTCAATTCCAATATTTTTAGCAATTTCAAAGCGATCTGCATCCTTGGTGACCCCTGCCAAAATGACATAAGCCCCCCGGGCCTTGACCACCTGGCTAAGGAGCAGCCCAATGGCTCCGGGGCCAAATACGACACAAATATCACCCTTTTCAACATTGGTTTTTTCCATTGAAGCATGGACACCGCAGGCCAATGGCTCTGAAAGGGCCGCCGAAAGAAGACTCACATTATCCGGTATTTTGTGCACACTCTCTTCTCTGCTCAGAACATATTCTGCGAAGCCTCCATCCACCTGGGTACCCAGGCCCTTGCGATGCGAGCATAGGTTATAGTCCTTTTCCTTACAGGGTTCACAGATGCCGCAGGTAGAAAAGGTGGTTTCAGTCGTTACTCGATCCCCTACCTGAACCTTTGTTACCTCTGGCCCGACAGCCGTAACATAGCCCGATAATTCATGGCCCAACACAACCGGGGTAACGGTACTGCTGTAGGTTCCATGAAAGGCATGTAAATCTGAGCCGCAAATTCCTGCATATTCAACCTTAATCTTTACTAAATTACCGGTTGCCTCGGGTTCCGGAAGGTCAACCAATTCCATATTATCGTATCCATCTTTCTTTTTCATTAATGCTCTCATTGTTATCCCTCCGTTATAAAAGAACTTGTTCTTTAAATTGAAAGATGTATGTCGTTGATTCAACATACACCTTTCTCAATTTTTCCAATCAAGCTATATAAATGTTTTAACCAATTCAGACAGCTTTAGCACCAGCCAATTTAGTATTGAACCGCCTGAGGTAATGCTGGACATCTGCGCAACACCCTCTGGAATACTATAGTTGGCACTGATCATCATATCTGTATAAACAGGGGCAAAGGCTGTGGCAACATAGAATGTAATAGCCAAAAGTATGGTACCTGTCACAACAGATCGAATGATATTCCCTTTATTATGGGCAACAATAAAGGCTACATAAAAGGGAATGGAAGCCAAGTCACCAAAGGGAAGCACCTTATTACCTGGTAAGATTGCAGCCAGCAGTATCATTACCGGTACAAGCAGTAATGCTGTAGATATTACAGCAGGGTGCCCAAGGGCAATGGCTGAATCTAAACCTATATATAATTCCTTATCACCAAATTTTCTTTGTAAAAATACCTTGGCTGCATCTGAAATAGGCAATAGACCTTCCAGTAGAATCTTGACCATTTTGGGCATTAAATACATAACTGCTCCCATTGTTACACCCAGAAGCCATATTTGACCAATTTCATACCCTGCCAACAGTCCCAGTACAATTCCCAGAAGAACACCTAAAATCATTGGTTCTCCAAATACTCCCAGTCTTTTTTGTATGGCATCTGAATCAGCATTGATTTTATTTAGCCCCGGTATTTTATCGACAACTTTATCAATGACAAAGCCAATGGGAACCCACATTAAAGAAGATGCTGTTGAAAGGGAAACCCCTTCGATTTCAAAAAATTCCTCCACATAGGGGGCTGTTTTATCAGTTAATACAAGTAATACGATTTCAAATAAAATTGTACAAATTACAGAAAATATAAGACTGCCAGTTACAACATAGCCTACGGCACCGGCAAACATAACATGCCAGTAGTTCCAGATATCAACATTCAGGGTTTTGGTCGTATTGGTCAAAATCATAATGAAGTTTACCAGAATACAAATTCCTATCAACACTGCGGCAATAGGAGAACCCCATGCTGCAGCAGAAGCCGACGCCCATCCCCCGTCAATAACGGTTAAATTTAAGCCAATTCTTTCGACCATCATTTGGGCTGCCTGCCCTAGATTATCCATTAATAAGCCAATGATTAGATTAATACCTATGAAGCCAATCCCCACTGTGATTCCAGATTTTAGGGATTGCTTTATTCCAAGGCCAAATATAGTACCGATAACTAATAAGGTGATAGGCAGAATAGCTGTGGCACCTAATCCGATGATATAATTAATCACATTGACAATGATATTCATATATTAACCCCCTTTAAGAATGTACTTATGACTTCAGTACTTCTAAAATCTGATTGTCAACCTTCTCAGCGCCGATGCCGGTAATATAGGCTGTGGCTTTAATGGCAGGTATACTGTAGGTGGTGGGCAGTATTGTAGAAGTTACGATTAAATCCGCCTCTCCTTGCTTAGAAGCCACCTCTGCAATTTTACATTGAATGAGCTTAATATTAATTCCATTTTTCTTTGCCAATTCCTCAACACGTTTAGCCACCAGGGTTGAGGTTGCTACACCCGTTGCACATGCTATGATAATTGTTTTTGTCATTTTCTCCACTCCTTTTAAATTATTTACTCAATTTGTTGTAGTATTTCTTCTAATTCTGCTGTTGTTGAGGCATTAATGATTCTGTTGATCATGTCCTCATTCTGAAAAATAGCCACCAGCTGTGTCAATACCTGAATGCTTGATTCCGGTTTGTCCAGCCCCATCATAAATATTAGCTTGATCTCTCCTTCCTGGTTAAAATCCTCCATCATTTTAAATTTCACTGGCTTTTTTAAGGTAACAACAGAAATAAAAGGGACCTGGGTATGAATTGGATCAGTATGGGGAATGGCAATATTATAATTGGTTAATCCAATTCCAGTTGGAAAAGAGGCTTCTCTCTCTTTAATTCCTGTATAAAAGCTCTCTTTTGCATAGCCCTTCTGAACAATATTGCTGCACATAATCTGGAATAGTTCATCCTGATCCCGACAGTCTAAATTCACTTGAATCAGATCTTTTTTAATTAATCCTTTTAAATCCATAAATAGCCTCCTGTTTTAAATATAGGGTTCCCTTAATCTAAAATTCCCACACCCTTTTCAATTGATCATTATTTTAATCAATTGTTCAAATTTTTATTAAATTAATCATATAAGAAAAGGTTTGCATTGTCAATTATAAAAATTATATTTGTTATTCCATATATTTACAAAGGCTATTTTTAACCTTATAATCGTAATATTTATAGTATTTTCATTATCTTTATTTTACTTTTCATATTGACAAATAATTTGTTAAATGAAATAATAGAGTTAATCATAAGTTCATTTTATTGAACATAATTTCAAAACCACTTTTCTTCTGTAGCTTGTCCTTTAAATTAATATAGAGAGGAGATTAACAATGTCTAAAAATTATTCTAATGAAGCGATTCAAAAAGCAGCACATAATATCCGTCGGCATTTGCTTAAGCTGACCATCGAACGTGGTGGTTGTTATTTGGGCCAGGCCTGCTCTTCAGCCGAAATTCTTTCTACCCTTTATATGAGAATACTCAATCTTGGTCCTAGCCAAGGGCCTGTGGTTCCGGGAGCCTTTCCTGGTGTTCCCACCCCTGATAACATGAATTACCTGAAGGGGTCTTCTTATCACGGCGATCCATCGGCGGATTTTGATCGTTTCTTTGTTTCACCTGCCCATTATGCCTCTGCGGTTTACGCTGCTTTAGTGGAATGTGGCCGATTATCGGAAGACGCAATGGAAAAATTCAATGTAGACGGCTGGTCTATGGAAATGATTGGAGCTGAACATTCACCTGGCTTTGAAACCACTGCCGGCTCCCTTGGTCAAACCATCAGTATAGCTGCTGGTACAGCCCATAGTAAAAAGCTAAAAAACGAAAGGGGCAGGGTTTTTGTCTTCAAATCTGATGGAGAGTTTCAAGAGGGTCAAACCTGGGAAGCCCTTCAAGCAGCATCCTTCTATGGCCTTGATAACCTGGTGGTTTATGTAGATGTTAACGGTCAACAGGTAGAAGGCTATACAAAGGACGTCATGAACATTGAACCCTTAGCTTCCCGTTGCGAGGCCTTCGGAGCCAGAGTGGTCAAAGTAGACGGCCATGATATTGAGGCTTTAACTGAAGCTGCTAAGCCACAAAATGATGGCAAGCCCCTTGTTGTATTAGCATATACCTCTGCCACCCATGGAATCCCACTGCTTGAGGAGCGTAAGCCCTTCCTTCACTTCGTACGTTTAACGGCAGAGGAAATCCATCGATATCAAGCATTTTACGACCAAATGTAATCAAAACTATAAATTAAGAGGTGATTTTAATGAAGCTTGAAAAAGGTGTACACGCTAAGCATTTAATTGATTGGGCCAAGGATAAGCCTGAGGTTGTTGTTTTATCGGCAGATCTAGGCAGCTCCTGTGAAATTAAAGAATTTAAAGAGGCGTATCCAGAGCGATATTTTTCTTTGGGAATCGCCGAACAAAATATGATCAGCTGGGCCGCTGGCATGGCCCGAGAAGGCTTTAGACCCTTTCTTCATACCTTCGCTGTTTTCTTCTATCGACGGGCATTAGATCAACTGCAAATGTCTGTGGCCTACCCCAATTTACCAGTAACCTTTGTCGGGTTTTTACCTGGTATTATGACACCGGGAGGAACCACCCATCAAGCCATTGAAGATGTTGCAGTTTTAAGGGGAATACCTAACCTAACCATATTGGATTGTGGTGATGCAACTGACGTAGAATCTGTTTTAGATGTAGCCAGGAAGGTTAACGGACCTGTCTATATTCGTATGCTTCGTGGTGAAATTCCAAGACTTTTTAGCCGAAACGAACCCATGGAATTAAACAAGGGCAGGGTATTAAGCACTGGTACAGATATTGCACTGTTTTCCAGCAATATTTGTACAGAGGAGGCTATGCGTGCCACTAAGGCCTTAAAGGAAAAGGGCTTGTCAATCGAGCATATTCACATTTCAACCTTGAAGCCCTTTACTGATCCCCTGGTGGTGGAAGCCTTGAAAAAGGTTAAATACGGCGCTATAACCATTGAAAACCATACTGTCATTGGGGGCCTCGGAACAGCTGTTGCCGATGTTATGGCTGAAAATGCCATTGGAAAGCCGTTGGTCAAGGTGGGCATCAACGATACCTATACCCACGGTGCCTCTAAGGCTTATTTGATGAAAAAATACGGCTTGGATGCCACCGCCCTGGTAGCAGGTGTTGAAAAACTGATTGGAAAATCTTTAAATATAAAGGAAGAAGACCTTGAGGCTGTTCGTCTGGAGGATTATTCTCAGGTTTAAAGGGATTGGATATATCAAGTCATAGATAAGAAAAGGGATTGTTACATTCTACGGTTTGGAGGTTAATATGTATAAAGCATGTATCTTTGATTTAGATGGAACCCTTGTCAATACCCTTCATTCAATTGCCCACTACGGCAATTTGGCCCTGTCTTATTATGGACTTCAGGAAATCCCTACAGAAGATTATAAGGATTTTTGCGGCTATCACACTGATGAATTCTATAGACGGATGCTCAAACACATTAATATAGAAAATCAATCTATAATTAACCGGGTTAAAAAACTAAATAATGAATTGTATGACAAGGACGTTCTCTATAAAATAGAGGCCTACCAGGGAATCAGCTCCCTTATTAATACCCTCAGGAACCGAGGAATCAAACTGGCGGTTTTATCTAACAAGCCCCATGCTACAACCCAAAATATTGTCTACTCTCTTTTTGGTAAGGATACCTTCGAACGATGCTATGGGCAGCGTAAAGGCTTTCCTGGGAAACCGGATTCCGCCCCTCTTTTGAAGTTAATCGACGAGCTTAACTTAAATAAGGATGATTGTGTCTATGTAGGAGATACCTCCATTGACATTGAAACAGGAAAAAATGCAGGCGTATTAACCGTAGGTGTTTCATGGGGCTTTCGAGATAAGGCCCACCTTGAATCCCACGGAGCAGATATGATTGTTAGTACACCCGAGGAAATACTGCATCAGATTCAATGGCAGGCCCCCATATAATAGCCATTAAAAAAGCTCATTGCCAGAAACTTTATTTCTTATCTGGCCAATGAGCTTTTTATTTATCTATCTTCATAATTGTTTATTTTCATGCTTGATTATTTTCTTAATCCCCTCTACAGCATAGTTAATTGATTCTGTCGAAAGCCAGATGATTTCTTTAATATGTCCATCGAATATATCTCATAAGAGTCCCTCAACAATAAAGCCGGCTACCCCTGATTCATTAAATCAGCAGTATGCCGGCCTTTAATTGAGACTATTCTATTTTTGTCATGTAGTCCATGGGATTAACCGGTTCACCCTTCACTCTAAATTCAAAGTGAAGATGGGGCCCTGTGGAGTTTCCTGTTGAACCCACTTCAGCAATCTTGTCACCCATTTTCACCGTATCACCCAGGGCTACGTTTAAGGTATCGCAATGGGCATATAGGGAACCGGTTCCATTTCCGTGGTCGAGGATAACGTAATTTCCATAGCCATTCATCCCCAATTCCTCGTAGGTTGCAATGACAGTTCCATCCTGGGCTGCAAAGATTTCAGTCCCTGTTGGTGCTGGAATATCGATACCATCATGAAAATAACTATCGCCTGTTACAGGATGGATTCGCTCGCCGTAGGGAGCACTGATACGATCATAGTTTGAAGGAAATTTTAACGGCTCCATCTCATCCAAATTGATTGGCTCCTTATCCTGGTAATACACTTGAAAAAATAGGTCAATTCTCGAAATCTTTTCAGGTGCATGACGATATTCATTGTCTGCTGTCATTGCGTTGACTGTTTCTTGATATAAGGCTTTAAAGCCTTCAAAATCAAAGGCCCCATTTTGATTTTCCACATAATTGTCAAAAACTACATTTTCATCAATCACAGGAACTACGTTCTTAGCCATTACCGTTCCGGTAATCATTAGACTAAGGCCAAGCCCCATGGAAATTGCCATTACCTTCTTTGAAACCTTTCTTTTTTTCATAATCATTACTAATCTCCTTTCAATTCCCCTTCTGTTATCACAAAGGGTTGTATAGATTCCTGCCTTTCTGTTCACACCCCAACTCATCAAATTTAGAATGATCTCTCCATAAAATTGTCTTTCTTCCATGCCCATGGCCTTTACCACCTGTTCATCGCAGGATAGCTCACATAACTCATTCATATGGTTTACCAATCGGTATACAAGGGGATTAAACCAGTGGATGCCATTGACTAAAAATGCCCCTGCCTTTAGCCATAAATCCTTTCGTTTAAAATGAATCAGCTCGTGCTGAAGGATCACCCTCAGCTCCTGATCAGTTAGCTTCACCTCGGGCAAAATTAAGCAGGGCCGAAGCAGGCCTATCATCATGGGGGTATCAATCAATTCGTTTGAAAGCAGGGGAATGGCCTTCCGAATTCCCATGTCTTCCTTACATTCCTGCATCAGCCCATAGGCCCGGGATTCCTCCATACTGAGGCTGGTTCTTAAAATTTTCCTTTTAAAGCGTAAATAGGTGCCATAGCGATATGTAGTCCATCCCAACACACCCAATAGCCAGACATAGGGCAAAAACGGCATGATTGGTGTGATGGGCCCCATATTTTTTCCTTCTAATGACAGCCGTAGGTCTTTATTTTTTAGTTCTGCCCCTTCCAGGGATTCATCAGTGAAGTGGGGATATATATTTTCTACTTGAATGAATTGAAGCATCTCATGCTCTTTAAAATCTGAATCAGCCCCTGCTCTAATCCCTATGGGAACCAGTAAAAAAACAACCACAGTCCAGGTAATATAGTAGTTCCATCTGGCTGAAAAGTGTTTAATGGTTATGGATTTTAGTCCTAAAAGTAGTATTGTTAAAATACTCCCCGTTACAGACATGGCTAAAACAGCTTTAAATATGGTATGCAGCATACCTTTACCTCCCCTTTAAAAGGATTTTCCGCAGTTCTTCAATTTCTTCCTGGCTGATTCCATCTCCTTCATACAGGGCAGTGATAAAGCTTCCAATCGATCCATTATGAACACGGTCTAAGTAAGTTCTGG
Organism: Alkaliphilus crotonatoxidans; assembly: GCF_054658015.1. Classification (NCBI taxonomy): domain Bacteria; kingdom Bacillati; phylum Bacillota; class Clostridia; order Peptostreptococcales; family Natronincolaceae; genus Alkaliphilus; species Alkaliphilus crotonatoxidans. The sequence goes on along the minus strand of NZ_BAAHXS010000006.1, from coordinate 249,630 downwards.
CCTCCAAACACTTATATTCCCCCTCTGACATCAAAGGAATATACCGCTTGGCCTTCCCTTGCTTTACAGCCTTCAACACGCCTTTTTCCACCAGCCGAGACAAAAAGGTAAATACGGTGGTGGGCTTCCAATCCTTCTCTTGATTGAGCTTTTGTAAAATTTCAGCCGCAGTAATACCTTCTTCTGAAGCCCAGATAACCTGCATAACCTCCATCTCTGCCTCTGATATACGTTGCAGTTTAGACATTATTCTCACCTCCTTCGCTATTCACTCTACATGTTGTAGTATAAATTAATTCTACAGTGTGTAGAGTATAATGTCAAGGAAATTTTTCTCAGTATTTTATCTAGTTAAACAAAAACCCAGGAAAGCCCCCAAAATGAAGGCTCCAAAAAATAAATAAAGATACTAGAATAAATACTGTCAATTCTAGTATCTTTAAAGATTTCTTAAATTGATACCACTGTGTTTTAATATGGCATAGGTTTTGGATCACTCATTAGTTTAATTATGCCCATATCGTTATTACTAATAGGCAGGTTAACTATTTTTTGAGAGCCATATTCAACATCATCAAGTAAAGGGGTATAGGCCAATACATAATTGCTGCCGATGAAAACGAAAAGACAAATAGCAATTGTAATTAGATTTTTTAATATTTTTTTCATTGTAACCACTCCATACTTGTTAATATTAATATTAAAGAAAAATGCTATTTTACCTTAACTTACTCTTATAAGGCTTTAATGTGCAATTGGATTAGGATCTCCCATTGTCCTAATAGGCTGTTCTTGATTTATAATTGTTATAGGTTTATTTTGGTCTCGTAAATTAGGGAAACTCTTAATTAATGTTAGTTGACTACTGAATAAAACACTAAGACAGATAAATAGTGCAGTTAGTTTTCTAATTATTTTAATCATATGAAACCTCCCTCTTTACTTGTTAATATAAATTTCATAAAAGCACTTCATTACTCTTTAATGAGATTTTTTAATGAGTACTTGGATTAGGGTCTCCCATTATCCTAATAGGTTGTTCTTGACTTACTATTTTTATAGATTTATTTTGGTCTTGTAAATTGGGTAAACCGTTAATTAATATTAGTTGACTACTGGAAAAAACAATAAGACAGATAAATAGTGTAGTTAGTTTTCTAATTATTGTAAAAACTTCCCCTCCTTTCATTGTGACTAAGCTATGCTGATTTTACAAAATTTTCTTACTTTAAGTGTGTATTCCATACACTTTTCAACATTATTCGTTTTACAATATAATTCAATACAATAGGTATAAAGCTCCAGTAGCTTATCCTTAATTTCGTTAGTGGTAACGAATTCCTCTAACTGAATTAGATTTTTTTCTGCAATATTAAATTTATTGGTATTAATATGAATTTCTACCAGTAGAAGATGTAAATCCAGTAACGTCTCAATTTTAGTAACCTTTTCTGCAAGCATCAAACCACTATTGATTAAATTAATTGCTTCGTCTATTTTGTTAAGCTTCCAATAGATTTTTGCTTTACAATGTAGTAAATAAGGATAATAATTCGTTTCAATAATATTCTTATATTCAAAAGCACTATTTATATAATGCAAACTTTTTTCATAATCGCCCTTCATTTCATATAACTCAGCAATATTCTCATAAACCAGCATTAAGTTATCAATGGTTAGCTTTTCAGACTTCTTTAATATTCTGTTGTATAGCTTGATCGCCTTGTCAAAATGCTGTATATCTCGATAGGTATTGGCCTCGATAATAGCTATTCTTTGATTAACATCGTCATCAGAGCGGGCTATTTCTTTAAATTGACCTACTGCTTTTAAAACTAAATCATGCCTATTCTGTCTTCGATAACATAGGATTTTATTAAAGAGTAACGCCATATTCATTCTATCATAATTATCGGGCCTATGAAAATTAAGAATAGCTTCAAGTTGAGTAAAGTACAACAGTGCTTGGTCAATCAACATTAATTGATAATGACTTGTACCTATTAAATTATATAAAGAAGCCACTTTATCATATTCTTCCTTTTTAAGATAATAGGTCAAGGCACTGAAGAAATCTTGTAGAGCATGATTATATTGATATGTGTCATAATGAAACCTTCCACGGGTCATTTGCAGCTCTGCCACGACGGAATCAAGCTTCCATTCCTGGGCAAATTCAATTAGGTTCTTAATTCCCTTCTCTACTTGAGCTTCATTTTGCTGAGAAGGATTTTTAAGCAGCTCTTGCATATCGTCCAGCTCTTCTTTAATGAGCCGTTGGGCCTGTTCAACCTCTGTTTCCAGTAGAAAGTCGGGAGTAATTTCCTTTCCTAGATTAGGGTAATACTGATTTAAGGCAGAAGCGATAACAGTGGCGGCCCGATAGGTCAGGTTTCTTTTATTGTTTTCAATCATGCTGATTAGGCTTCGAGTAATTTCATCATTGGTTAAGTCATCTTGATTGAGTCCGATATCTGTTCGCAGCTTCCTTATTTTTTCTCCCGTACTCATGATTTTCATTAGTTGTTTTTCCCTCCTCCATAGGTTATTCTCAGAAAAGTAACACAATTATTTATTTTAAATATATAATTCATCCCATCAATTGTCAATAGGTGCAAGTTATGGGTAATTGTTCAAGAACAGATGGATATTGCCATAGACCTTGTGATTCTGTACATCGTATTTAAATAATTAAATGGAAAAAATTTTTTTAAGGCAAAAGTGTTAAATCAACGTAACACTTACAAACCCAACAAAAGAAAAGCACAGGATACCGAAATACCTGTGTGTGCCATAAGAATTATATTAGTTTGTTTATCAAGAATAAAGAAATGGAGAAAAGCATTATATACAAGAACTAACAGTCAATTCGTTTCAAATTTTCAAGAACATACTTTTGAAAAGCTGATCATATAGATGCTTTGATTTTTTTGGAGAAATAAAAAGGGGATATTCTCTCAAAAATAATAGAATATCTATGAAGAAGCTTTAATCCTTCCAAATTTATATTTTCCCAACTTATAAAGAATAGCAATAATTAATACAAAAATCATTATCGAGTCTGTCAAGAAATTGGTGTAAACATTCCGAAGTTCATATATACGATTAAGAACGAGGGGGGATTAGAATCTCCCCTCAAAATGTATGCTTAACTGACCGATAATCTTAGCCCAATCCCTAGTCCGCATCGTCCATTTCTTAGTGATATCAATCATAGAAAGATAGAGCATTTTTAGGAGAGAATCATCCGTAGGAAAAATGCTCTTTGACTTCGTAACTTTGCGGAGTTGTCGGTTAAAGCTCTCGATGGCGTTTGTTGTATAGATAAGCCTTCTAATTTCCTTCGGATACTTAAACATTGTAGAAACTTCATTCCAATGATCCCGCCAGGGTTTAATAGCAATGTAGTATTTTTCGCCCCATTTCTTATCTAGCTTATCTAGGGCATCCAGGGCGGTTGCTTCATCAATAGCCGTATATATGGGGTTCAAATCCTTAATAAAGGCTTTTCTATCTTTAAATGATAGATATCTTGTTGAATTTCTAATCATATGAACAATGCATCGCTGTACTTCAGTTTGGGGAAAAGTAGCTTCAATAGCTTCCTTAAAGCCTACTAAGCCATCAATAGAAGCGATTAGAATATCTTCTACACCTCGATGCTGCATATCACTAAGTACCTTAAGCCAGAATTTACTGCTCTCGTTCTCACCAACCCACATACCAATGACATCCTTCATGCCATCCAAATCAATGCCTATGATGATATAGACCGCTTTGCTAACGATCTTCCCGTCCTGACGGACTTTGTAGTGGATTGCATCCATAACAAGATGGGCATAGATTGGCTTAAGAGGGCGCTGCTGCCATTCTTTGATAATAGGCATGATTTTCTCAGTGATTTGAGAAATCATTGCAGGAGAAACGTCTATTCCATAAAGATTTTGAAGATGATCCTGAATATCTCGTACAGTCATGCCTTTGGCATACATACTGATTACTTGGTCATCGATGCTTGAAACATCCCGCTGATTCTTTTTTACGATAGTAGGTTCAAATTCACCGATCCGATCACGGGGAACTTCGATTTCAACTTCTCCATAATCAGAGCGTACCTTTTTAGAACGTTTACCGTTTCGAGCGTTATCAGTATCTTTATTCTTAAAATCATATTTGCTATATCCAAGTTCATGATCCAGCTCAGCTTCAAGCATTTCTTCAATTAAGTCCTTAAACTGTTCCTTAAGTAAAGACTGAACATCAGAAATATCCTTGAGTTTACCTTCTTTCATGAGTTCCCTAACTTTTGATTTGTCGATTAATCCTTTAAATGACATAATGGTGTACCCTCCTTAGTGATATTTTTATTTTATATCAACCTCGAAGTTTACACCATTTATTTTACACTCTCTCATTATCGTCGATTGTTGTATGTGTATTATTGAAAATTTCCATAATAAATAGTTAATATAGTGTACACTATATATGAAAAATCCTAATGCATAAGTATCAGTTATATCGTACTTTTTTGTTAAATATTTTTTGGAATTAATAGACCTTTTACTTAATCCTATTGGTAATAAAATTAAAAGAAACGCGGGACTTTTACCCTCTGGCATTACTTTATATCCTATTACAACATCTAAGAAAAGAATAAATACCCACAATACGACTATAAACCAATAAGGTTCGTCAATGTCCTTATTACTTAACACGTTTTTCAATCTGATCACCTCTTATTTAACAGTTAAACTTTCTATCATTTTGCAAGTTTTTACAATCTCACCATATACTATTTTTGTAAATAAAACAAGGCAACGAACTACACTTTTAACGCGTAATCTCTAGCACATCTATTTGTATTTCTAATATATCTATTATCTAACTTACTGATAAACGAGATGGAAATTTGCCCGATAGATATAAATATGGTATAATTTAACAATCTAATATAAAACCGAATAGGCTAAAAGGAGGTGTTTTTATCAAATATAAAAATGCAAATTGGAGTGATTTATAATGAAAAAAATTATAAAAAGTGTAAGTCTTATTAGTTTATTAATAGCTATAGTTTTAATTGTAGTAGAATATGGGTTTGATTATCATAGAATATCATTTTTAAAATATTTTTTCATTGGAGTAGCAGCTATATTGTCAATATTGAGAGAATTGTTAATTAAGGATGGTATAAAATAATTGTTTTATACTTATAAAATAAAAAAATGATAAATGGGATCAAGTGATCCCATTTATCATAGTGATTTATTACTACTCTATTTAACATCCAGCTGCCATTACTACGATAGCCGATGACTTTAAAGAATTTCAAAACGGGGTTGCCAACTTTTATATTATAATTCTAGCTTAAAGTAAGTAAATACTATACATTAGGATGCTTCTGATAAATTCAGAGGCCTTTTGTATGTGTTTAGCATGAACATTTCCCCTACAATCCCTAACAAAAAAGACTTTTAGAAAGAAATTTTAATCTTGCCGGCTGCCAATCCTCAAAATTATGATAAAAGTGGTAAATACAGGCTAAAATAATTGGTTGAATTTTGGCCTGTGTAATATAATAAATATAGGAGCGTAATACAATGAAAAGTATTTGCGGAAATGTTTTAGAGAACAGGAACGGTAAAATTGCTGGGGAATCGACAGATTGAAATTGCTGATATTCCAATGGATTACTGCTCTGTTTGTCAGGAGGAATATATTCCAGCATCGACCCTTGGTATGCTAGACAAGGTAAAACATTATAGTCAGTTATGCGGAGATTCTGAAGGTTCTTATTGAGACATTAAAACACAACCTTTCAAACAGTATGAATCAGAGCATCCACAAAATGAAGAACGCCAAACAACCTTGCATTTGAAACGGGTAACACCGAAGGGTGACCCAACCAGCTAAACATCGAATCGTCCTTGTGGAGTGACACGCTATTTCACGGATAAGTCCTCATAAATTGAGATCCAGGAGAGGTACGTACATCTATCTCTCTGACAAAGAGATTAGCACGATGTTTAGAAATTTCCAAGTGAGAGTGTCACTGATTCATCTGAACAATAGAATTAAATTATCAAAGAACATTCGGGGTAGTTTTGAACCCTGCCTCTATATTTATCTTACAAGGAGGAGTGTTATGAGTAAAAAAAATATTATAAAAATTAGTATAATAATATTGGCTATGCTATTAATTTTTTTGTTGCCAACTTTCAAACCAAGAACAACAACTTTTGAGGAAATTGTATTTGATAAGATCGATAACAAAGGTATAGCTACTCTATCATTCTATATTTTTAGATATAATATTGAAAATACAAACAAATATTCACCTGAGAATAAAATTACTAAAGAAAAAGATAAAATTAATAATCTGATAAGTTACCTTAACACATTTTCGTTACAAGAAAGAAAAAATACAGATAGTGATAATAAAACAGATGATACTAAACTGGTAATATTATTTGATTTTATAGATAATCATTCTATTCAAATTACAACGAAAGATTATCAAAATCTACAAATAACATTAGAATTATCTAACAATAAAGTAATTAGAAAAAATTACCAAATATTAAATAATAAATTAGATCAATATTATCTTGAAGATGTGTTCGATTCTATATAAAACTAAAAAATACGCTTTATATAATAAAAGACTTCTTATTAACAAAGAAATATTTATAAATCCTGTTAAATAGAAGTCATTTATACTTAGTATTACATTATTGGTTCTGCTTGAATTTTGTCTTAATGAATATTAGGATAACGACTAGAAACTGTTCTAAAGCCTAGGTTATCGAATACTAGAAAACCGACATCATTTGAAAACCCCCGGTTCTACCGGGGGCTCCCTTTATTTATCGGTGTAGATTAAGATGGCATCCCTTAAAAACTTCGCTAGTCCCGGCTGCCGTTTGTCATAGTAGGCGGTGAAGCGTTCATCATCCACATACATTTGACCAAGGTTGGCATGGGCCTCTTTGGAATATTGATTCCAAGTAAAGGTAAGCCATTGTCGGTGAAGGTCTGCTGCCTCCTGGGCAAGTGCTCCGGCAGGGTCTCCTGTGGCGAAGGCAGCTTCAAGGGTGTCTAATATTTTTTCTCCCAGCGCTTCAAATTTCGCATATTGTTCTTGACTCATCTGCAAGAACTTTTTATTGGAAGCCTCGACTACGTCTTTACCATATTTTTCTCGAATTTCCTTGCCGTATTTTTCCTCGTTTTCTTCAACCATGCTCTTTTTAAAGCCTTCAAATTTTTCCTGATCTGTCATGGGTATCCTCCTTTCCTCTTGGGCTATGGTCTTATCAACATTTTTAATCAGCATATCCAATTGGTTACGCTTGGCCAGAAGCTTTTTCCGATGCTCCCTCAAAGCAGCCACACTATCAAAGTCATCAGAGGTAATGATGGCTTTGATCTGTTCGAGACTAACGTCCAGCTCTCTATAAAACAGTATTTGCTGTAGACGATTCACCTCTGCCTGGCCGTAAATACGGTATCCCGATGAGTTGATTCTTGCCGGCTTAAGAATTCCCAACTGATCATAATACCGCAGGGTTCTTGTACTGACCCCGGCCATGGTGGCTAGCTTTTGTATTGTATATTCCATGGGTTCATCCCTCCTGACAGTTCTCATTATATAGGTTTACGCAACGTCAATGTCAACAGTATTTTTAAAAATTTTTTTATAGCTTATTTATAATTAAATTCCCCGATTCATATCTTTTCAATCCCTTCATGAATATATATAGGCGGCCGGTATTAAGCTTAAAAAGCCCAGGAGAAAAGTCTTCATTGAGACTCCTCCTCTGGGCTCTTATGATAAAGTCATTCAATTCTTCCAAAACTATCTAATAAAATTCATCATGGTCTTTTTCTCTCGTTCCGGCTCTTTAACGCTACCCTTTCCATTCTCAACCAACTTTAGCAACCAGGCCATATTTTTGCCCAATACCCGCATGATCTGTACACCTTCCTGGTCCTGTAGGGCTTCCCCGGGTCTGGCTCCATGGATAACATTCCAGTAATTTGATGTAGGAATCAGCATTTCTGAATAGTTCAGGAAATTGTTCAGCTGCTCAAAGGTGGGCAGTCCACCAGAGCGTCTGACGGCCACCACTGAAGCTCCTACCTTATGCCGCAGCATACTATCATTGACTCCTGCCACATAAAAGGCTCGATCTAAAAAGGACTTCATAGTACCTGCAATGGCTGAATAATGTACTGGTGATCCCAGTAGAATACCATCGGCCTCCTTCATTTTTTGAAGCCATTCATTGACGTTGTCATCGGACATGGCACAGCGTTCATCTTTATTTTTTACACATTGATAACAGGCAGTACAGCCTCTGATTTTCTGATTACCAACATGGATTATTTCTACCTCAATACCTTCCCTTTCCAGCTCCTCTGCCACCAATTTCAGGGCATGATAGGTATTTCCTTCTTTATTGGGACTTCCATTAAAAGCCAAAACCTTCAAAATAATTCCTCCTTTATAACGATTCTGCTGTCAGTATATATCAATGGAGCCGTAACTTCAAGTAGGCACTTTTTTGTTAGTTAAAAATTTCCTCCCATTGATTGAATGTAAATGTTTTAATGCTCAAGGCAAAAGACTGCGGGTAACTATACGGGTATACAGGCGAAGGGGCAGCATACCGTCATGGGGCTCCCAGGTATAATCGACTGACATTTGGCCCCAGGCTGTAATTCGTTTTACCCCTGCTGCATAAAAAATTTTACTTAATTGTTCATATTCTTCATCAGCACAGCTTAACCCTGCTGTTTGTAAATATCCTCGGTGGGGCCATAAAAGCTCCATCAGGGCCTCTCGTTTCACCGGCATCAGCCAAATATTTCGATAGAGGGGGGAGGGCTTTAACATGGGCCTCTGGTCTATCATGATTCCATAGCTCCTGGCTTCATCGGTTATTAGCTTTTTTTGACCCAGTACCTCCTCCATTTTCACCAGCTCATGGGTTAGTGTTATTTGTGCCTGAAGGGCCGGGCTTCTTTCTCCCTCTGAAAACGTCTTCACCATGGCCTTCATTTCCTCTGAAAGGGCCTGGGCCAGGTCTTCAAGCTCCTTTAGGGAATCTGTTTCATAAAAAATACATTGGGGAGAGCTGCAATATAGCTGATCTGTCAGGCATATTTCCCTTGCCAGCTCCCGTAATATTTTGGCTTCCCGCTTCTTTTTTGTCAAGTAGGCAAAACTCAGCCGCTGCCCCCATTCGATAAGGGGAATGGCTGGAGGAGCCAGTCGACGAATGGCTTCAATGGCTTCATCTGACCCCCAAATTGCCACCCCGTTGACCATTTCCATCAATTGTTGAATAATCACTTTATTTTCCGATGAAAGGTCAATGACGTACAGATAGGGCTTTAAACGGGGCTCTATATTGACCAGTTGAAGCAACAGTTTTGTAGAAATTCCTCCGTCTCCCTGGGGCAGCTTCACCAGGTTAATATTGCCCGTCAATAATCCCTCTATTACGCTGTAGACAGAAAGCCCCAGGGCATTTCCTGCCCCAATATGGAAAATGACCCCCAGGGGCTGCTCCCGGGCTTCTATACCCTCTCCAAGCTGACGCCAGGTAAAGGGGCCTTTTCCTAGTTCGGTATGGAGCTTTTGCATTAGTGCCTTACTATTTAACTGCTTCACAATTGTTTTTATGAAGGTACTGGCACTCTCCATTGACATGCCCCGTTCAGCAAGGTGCCGGGCCCACTCCTCTTGATCAAGCTGCCCGGTGAGCTTATCAATGGCTTCTATTACCACCCATGGTTCAGGTGGGTTCAACAACAGATCTGAAACAATATTTTCCTTTAGCCCCTTTAATTGATGGATAAAGTCTTCCGTTGAAATGGCTTCACCCCGGTAAATGCTGTTCATATTCCCCCTCCCTTCATATATTCTGTGGCAGCCACCGCACAGCTTTTTCCCCTTAATACCTCTGCTCTGCCCAACACCTCAAAATAAGGGGTTGTGATACCACAGCCACAGCCTCTTCCATCCCTTAATACTGCCATGTCTCCCATTAAAATTGACGAAAGGGGCATTGAAGAAACCAGGGGGCTAATAAAGCTCAGTAGACCAGGCTGGTCAAAGCCCAGGGGCGCCAGGGACCTAACATCTCTAATGATGATTCTGCTCCAGATAGGTACATGGATATGATGATTTTTACAGGCAGGATAGGCAACACTATGCTCTACGGCACTATAGAAATCTCTGCAATTTTCAGCTGGTATACCCAGGTATTCCTCTACTAGGGCATATAGCTTCTGGGGGCTGATCATAAAGCGATCATACCCCTTCCAGCCTCCTCCAGTTAATATGACTGATCTTTTATTCAACTTCAGAGGCTTTATTCCGGTCTCCTTCATTTTTTTTAACAGGAAATATAAATAGGCTGGAAAGCCTAACAGTCTAACAGGCAATTTTTGTCTGTTGAAACGCTGAAGGGCATCTATTACACCAAAATAATCGGCCTCATAATCATTCCCCAGGGCCCTTAAGGTATAGACCTTTTCCCAGGCTGGGGCAAAGCGGGTCATCCCCTGGGCGACTTTAATATTGCCCATCTGACTTTGAAGCTTGGGCTCATAGCCCAGTATGACATAATTGGTAGGCAGTATTGAAATCAGCCCATGGAATTTCATGGCCTTTACAGCCATTTTGGTTCCCAGTCTGAGGGTTTCACTGTCCAAAAAGACCTGACTCCTTTGACCCTGGGTGCCCGAGGAGGTGGCATGAAGGACGATTTCTTTTCTATCAATACTGAGAATTTCATGATACTTAAAAAACTGGGTAGTAATGGGGGGAATCTTCTCACAATCCTCTATGCTTTTCATTTCATCAACGGAAAAGTCATTCATAGCTAACAGCCTGTCATAAAAGCTGCAATGTCTTTGATGATGGCCAATGGATTCCTTCATGGCCTCAATAAAGAGCTTTTCACTTCCCTTTTGATCATATATTTTTCTATAGGCAAATAGCCTTTCTCTGGCTGTCATTGATTTCCCCCCATGAGACTAAAATGTTTTAATTATATTGTATCTGATTTCCATGGAAATTTCACTTTTAATTCATTTATTTCAGTGCATAGCCCTAAAATACAATAAAGCCATGGTCAGCCCCACAGGGAATCACCATGGCTTTATTCAGTAGTATTTTTAAGAACGAACAATTTTAGTATATTGCCCCTTGGTAATGAAATAGAATATTGCGTACACAACACCATAGGCGACATACATCATGGCAGAAAAGGTCAACACCGTCAAATAGGAATTTCCTGCATCGATCATGTTTGAAAAGACCATTGTATCGGCCGTCTTCATGGCAAATATACTGTGGATAACGCCCATAACCATGGGGACTGCAAATACTGGGGATAACCTTTTTGCAATAACCCTTTTTTCGACTTGATGGTTCATACCTATTTTTCTCAAGGTCTCGTACTGATTGCGTTCTTCTTCGGCTGCCATTACTTGCTTAAAATATAAAAGGCTGGCTGTCATTAATATAAATACAGCACTCATAAAAAAGCCTATGAAGCAGATCAGACCAAAGGTTTCTCTGGAATTACTGTAGTGATCGTGGATTGTTTGGTAGCCTCCTGCCTGACTTAAAATTTGATGCATCTCATCATTTAACGCCTTATTCTCAAAGGAATCGTCAAATGTAAAGAAATGGCCTTGGCCCCTTTCCTTGACCATTTTCTCGTTATTGAGCAATCGAGCAAAATCGTCATCATTTAGAACCAGCGCATGATGGCTGCCAAGGTGCAGAAACTTAACATAGATGATTTCGGAAATTTCTACTGCAAAATCATTAAAATCCAGCAATTGCTCCTTCATAGCATTTTCAAAATCGTCATTCTTAAATCTTAATAGGTATTTGGCTTCTCCAGCCTGTACCTCCACCGGCTTCAATCGGCTCTTTGAAAAAGTCACCAGTTCATTATACATAGATTCAGAATAGATTCTAAAATAATCATCCTGATTATAATAGGTTATATTCTCATAATTAATTTCCCCTACTTCTGGGTAACCACGATAAAGGGGGACATGATGATATGCCGGCGAAATACCATGTTTTTTAAAGACATCTTCAACCCCTTCCAGCAGGTTAGCTTCCTCACCATCGTAGTAATAAAGGTCATAGCCCACCATGTCATAGGCATTGTTTTCCATATTTCGGTAGAGGGTAAAGCCTGTGGCAATGGCGGTTGTGGCCACAGCAGACAGCACTGCAATGGTGGCCATAACTGAACCGATGGATTTCATTCTATGGGAAAAGGAGGAGGTGGATATTAGATTCACACCCTGATAATAGCGTTGCTTATTCCTTTTCATCAGGCTCAGCACCTTGGGAAGACCACCCCAGAAGAACAGGTAGGTGCCCAGAACCACCAGCAATAAAATAGGAATTGCCATTACCACCAGCTCAAAGGGATCCCCTAAATAAGCAAAATAATAACCGGTACCCATTAGCAGCAGAGACAACAGCAGTATCACATAAGAGCCCTGGGATCTACCCTCGGATTTCTTGTCTGCCCTGAATAATTCCACCAGCTCAAATTTGTTTATAACCCATAGACCAGAAAGACCCATAAGGGAAAAGATTGTAATGAAAATTAATAGGGTAATATAGATGGCCTGAACACCAATGGAAAAGGAAATATTACCTGTAAAGCCTGCCAGGGAAATATCTAATAAAAACATGGCCATTAGCTTGGAAAAGAAAATACCGGCTCCGATACCCACTGCCAGGCTGGTTAAACCTACCATCATGGTTTCAAGGAAAATGAGCTTGCCAATTCTTCTATTTGTCATGCCAAACAGGGCATAGGTAGAAATTTCCTTTTTTCTGGCCCTGATAAAGCTATTATTGGAGCTAATTAAGAAGAACAAGACAAATACCATAATAATAACGCCAAAGGTCAATAACAAAGCACGATACCGACCATCATAGGTAAAGGCGGCATTCACCTGCTCGTTCTGCATGAGGGCCAGGAAGGTATAAACTGTGAAAACACTGAAATTCAAGGAAAAAAAGAACATTACATATTTTTTGAAGTTACTTTTAATGTTTCGAAGGGCCAGGTCGAAAAGCCTCATTTCCCTTCACCCCCCAGCACACTCATAACATCAATAATGGCATCAAAAAACTGTTTTTTATCATCTCCTGCATAAAGCTCATTATAGATTTCACCATCTCGAATGAATAATATTTTCTGACAATAGCTGGCGGCAAAAACGTCATGGGTTACCATTAAGATAGTCGCCTTGTAAGCGTCATTAATATAGGTTAACAGCTCAAGCAAATCCTTGCCGGATTTTGAGTCAAGGTTTCCGGTTGGCTCGTCGGCTAAAATCAGCTTAGGTTCCGTAATCAAGGCTCGACAAGCAGCAGCTCGTTGCTGTTCTCCCCCAGAAACCTCATAGGGATACTTATCAAGTACCTCGGTGATTCCTAAATCATTGACCAGGCCAAATAGCTTTTCTTCAATATCCTTTACCTTTACACCCCTCAGGGTCAAGGGAAGGATGATATTTTCCTTTAAGGTCATTGTTTCCAATAGATTATAGTCTTGAAATATAAAACCAATGTTTTTCATTCGATGGGCTGCCAGTTGGTTTTTGTTGAGTCTTCCAATCTCCTTCCCATCCATTAAAAATCTGCCGGTGGTGGGCTTATCTATGCTGCCCAATATATTTAACAGGGTTGTTTTTCCCGATCCTGAAGACCCCATCACACCAATAAATTCTCCGGCAGAAACCTCAAAGCTGATGTTCTTTAAGGCGATATACTCCTTTGAACTCTTTTTTGTTCCATATGTTTTACTAATACTTTCAACTCTTAAAATCTGCATAATATTTACCTCCTTTTACGTTTCATGAGATAATTATATCCAATATACAAATTTGTAAGAATCGAAGCACCTTACATTTAAAAGGGTCTGTCTTACATTTTTGTCACCTGGTGCAAGGTTTGATAGGCCTTAAAGGATAATTGGAATTGGGCATATTCTCCATACTTTGATTGAACTGTTAGCCGGTGCCCCAGCAGATCGCTGAGCTTCTTTGATAAATATAAGCCATAGCCTGTGGATTTAACCCCAGTACGATTTTCAGAAGCGGTATAGCCTTTATTAAAAATCTGCCCCAGGTCTTTGGGTAAAATTCCTTTCCCTTGATTTCTAACCGTAATCGTCGTTTCATCGTCATTACAGCTGGTAACAATGTTAATACTAGCACCCATTGGGGTATATTTTACTGCGTTGGATATGATTTGAGACATAATATAGCCACTCCATTTCTCATCGGTCAAAACCTCTACAGCCTCACCCTCCAAAGAGATCTGGATCTTTTTATAACTAAAAAAGCTCGAATATCTTTTTAAGGCCTGGGCAATCAATTTCTTTGAGCTGACCCATGCCAGCTTGTAATCATCATGAAAATTATTGGTTTTTAGCTCATAGAAGACCTGTTGTATCGATTCTTCTATTGATATCAGCTCTCTGTCAATGCTTTGATAATAATCCGCCGGAACTGCTTCTTCATAATCCTCCAGGATTAATCTAAGGGCTGAAATCGGCACCTTAACATCATGAACCCATTTTGTGATAAAATCCAGTTCCTCGGTGGATTTTGTCCTGACATCTGCCTTATACCCTTCATATTCCACCACCAGGCTATGAACCAGGGCAGCATATTCCTGGTCCATCGGATAACCAAATTCTTCTGGTTCCTCTGATGAAGCCTTTAAATGGCAGTATTTTTTAAATTGCTTTACCCGCATTTTTAAAATTGTATAATCCAAGCCTACAAAAATAACAAAGAACAGGCTCCACCCTGCCAACAAATAAGTAGCATTGGACCTGGCCATATTAAATCGCTGATCTAAATGGTAGACTGCTAGTGAAAATATAAAAATCAGAAAAAAAAATGAATAGGTTAGCCATCGTTCCTTTAAATATTGTTTCAAGCTCATATTAATCGATATCCTTCTCCCTTAATGGTCTTGATATAGCCTTCTAGCCCTATTTCCTCCAGCCTTCTGCGCAGACGATTAACGTTAACCGTTAGGGTGTTATCATCTACAAAGCTTTCATCATCCCAAAGGGCCTTCATGATTCGAGTTCGACTGACAATATTACCGTGGTTCCTCACCAGCAGAGCTAGAATTCTACACTCATTTCTTGTCAGCTCGATTTCTTTTTCACCATTAAATACCTGTGAATGTTCTATATTCAGGATCAGATCTCGATACTGCAACACATTGAGCCCTTGATCGGTGTAGGAATAGGCCCTTCGCAGAGCGGCCTGTATCTTGGCGATCAGCAAATCCATTGAAAAGGGCTTTTCAATATAGTCATCTCCGCCCTGGGTAATGGCCCGAATCTTATCTCCATCGGTGTCCCTTGAGGAAATAAATACAATGGGTACATTGGAAAGCTGCCTGATTTTACCACACCAGTAAAAACCGTCATAGTAGGGCAGATTTATATCCATTAACACAAGATGGGGCTCAAAGGAGGTATAGGCAGAAAGAACATCAGCAAAATCAGTGACCTTTAAAACCGTATAGCCCCATTTTTCCAGCTTCTCTTTTATAATGTTTGAAATGGTGTTATCATCTTCAATAATTAATATCTTATACATGATTAGCTCCTTTCTTTAACCCGGCCCTGACTTCTTCTCATCCCTGGACTTACTTAATTCCGCAGGAATCAACAAAATAGGCTTGTATTATACTACGATCGTAATATTTATATTGGTTTTAAGGAGGTTGTGCATTACAATTGATTATTGCCTTCATTTTTTATTTTCAGTCTGGGCTTTCTCAGCCATACCCATTAGGTAGAGCTTTGTTAATTATTATAGCATATTTTTATCTACACGGGTTTTAGATAAATTGAAGCTACAGACCTATAGGGGGAAGGGCGTATTGTTCTGTTATTTTTTTACTGTCATTTGAAGGTATTGAAAAATATGTTCGTCCAACTCTTGACTAATTTGCAGCAGCTTTGTTTCATCACATGTATCCTTTTGATCCATTAATTGATTAATCTCTTTTCTTAATTTTTCTATGTGCTCCTCCAGTGCGGCCTTTTTCATTCATTATTCCTCCAATAAATTGCATTAAACTTGCTCAATAAGCAAATTATAACATTAAACTTGCTCTATAATCAACTTTATAGATCAGAAACGGGTGATTTTTATATGACAAACAATAACAAACAACGTAATTTAATTGGAAACCGGGTACGGCAGGCTAGACATAATTCCAAGCCTAAGATTACCCAAACAGATTTATTGGCACGACTGGCCGTTCGTGGCATAGAATTGGAAAAAACAACAATTTCAAAAATAGAAGCAAAAACAAGACCAGTAACTGACATTGAACTGGTGGCCCTTGCCGAGGCCCTAGGGGTAAGCATACTCTGGCTATTGGAAAAGGAGTAAAAAAAGTACTCCCTTTATGATCATTTCATAAAGGGAGTATTTTTTTCAGTCAACCAAAATATAATCAGCACTTACCCATCCTGTCATGTTATTGGTCAGCCTAACACTGTACCACCCCGACAGCTCGTCAATAATTGTGAGCTTTGTCCCTCTTAAGACCTTAGTCAAAATGGTATGCTGGGTACTGCCTCCTGCTCTGATATTTAGTACGCTGGCAGTTACCGTTCCAGTTTTGGAAGTCGAATTCTGCGTAGCAGAGGGATTTTCCTGTTCAGACACAAGCTGGTTGTACATCATAATTTTATCGTTACACCCAGATCTGCCCTCCAACAGATTCGACATACCATAGTAGAAGCTGCCGCCTACCTCACTATACCTTTGATTAATCAACAATTGTTGATCTATTTCTGCTGCAACCTGATCCTTATACAGCCCATGACCAATATATAGCTCTACATTGGTTCCTGCCACCTCATTAGACCACCATTTAACCAGGGTTTCGTAATCTGCCTGGGGATGCCCTATTTCCCAGTAGATTTGCGGAACAACATAATCAATCCACTGGTTTTTAATCCAGGTTCTGGTGTCACCATATACCGAATAATAGGATTCCTTTCCGGCTGTCTTAGACCCGGTCAAATCAACTGTATTGTTTTTCCAAATCCCCATGGGGCTAATTCCGAAGCGCACCTCCTGATTAATCTTTTTGATGGCTTCGCTAACCCCTTGAATCATATCATTAACATGCTGCCTTCTGGCATTGGCCACAGGCCCGTTTATTCCTTCTCCGGCAGGCAGGGGATAATCGGTTGGATAAAAATAATCGTCGAAGTGGATTGCATCTACATTGTAATTTGTGACAATTTCTTCTACAGTGGCGACAATATGCTCTTTAACCTCTTTTAATTCCGGGTTATAATAAAGGGCATTTTGATGGGTGATGACCCAATCCGGATTTAATCTGGCCGGGTGATTCTCACAAAGCTGATTCAGATCTGTGCCCGATGTGGTAACTCGATATGGGTTTAGCCAGGCGTGGAATTCCATACCTCGCTTGTGGGCCTCCTCCAGCATAAATTGTAAGGGATCATAGCCCGGGTTTTGCCCCTGAACACCAGTCAATACATCAGACCAGGGGTTAATGGCAGAAGGATAAAGGGCATCGGCCTTTGGCCTTATTTGAACAATTACCGTATTGATCCCCATCGCCTTCAGGGCATCAATTTTCTTTATGTACTCCTCTTTTTGCGCCTCTGGACTTATTTTCGTGTTTGGAAAATCTAAATTAAACACCGTAGCAATCCACACTGCCTGGATTTCCTTGGGGGAATCCATCTCAGCACCTTGGGCATAAACCGGTATACTATTCACCATCAAAAGGACAATTAATAAAACGAACATTTTTTTCAAGTATATTCCCCCTTTTCCTTTGTTTTAGCCAACATTAAGCATTGATTTCATTTTTTTCCTCAATTACCTATGTTATGCTACATTATATCATTTTCAATCGACAAAAACCATTTCAATTGTTGGTCTGTTTTTTACAGTTTCATTACAGACTACCTTTCTAAGCATTTTACATCAATGTTTTTTTCTACTACATAAGCAATCCCCCCTGGGCCTTCGGGGCCAGGGGGGACTGTCAGTAATTTTATTGAGTTATATATGCTTGGCACTTGTACCATAAAATGCAGATTTGTAGATTTCCTTCACATCTTCAACTGAGGATTGCCTTGGATTTGTCAGTGTGCAGGGGTCTTCAAAGGCATTTTTGCTCATTCTGTCTAATACTTCATTGAATTTTTCTTCAGAAATCTCAACTTCATCTACTTCTTTTAATGTAGTTGGAATACCAACCCTTTTATTTAGGGCCTTTAATGCTTCGACGAAGTCTTTGACTCCTAATTGTTTTTCTATTTCTGCAAATTTATCTGTGGCCTTCATATTATATTCCACGATGTAGGGCATCAGTATGGCATTGGCAAGACCGTGGGTAATTCCAAACTCTCCGCCAATTTTATGGGCTAAGCTATGGACTAAGCCAAGGGATGAATTGGTGAATGCCATCCCTGCAATGGTAGAGGCATTGTGCATGTCTTCTCTGGCTTTCATATTATCTCCTTCGGCATAGGCAACGGGAAGTTTGTGATATACTAATTTTATTGCCTCCATGGCCAGCGGATCGGTATAGCTTGTTGCATTGGTAGAAACATAGGCTTCTACAGCATGGGTCATTACATCCATACCTGTATTCGCTGTTATATGGGCTGGCATCTTGGCTGGTAGCTTTGCATCTAGCAGTGCGATATCAGGTGTAATTTCATAGGATACTAACGGATATTTAATGTGATTTTCTGTATCAGTAATGACCGAGAAAGCGGTAATTTCTGAAGCCGTTCCGCTGGTTGATGGAATGGCGATGAATTTCGCCTTTGTTCTAAGCTTTGGAAATTTGCCAGCCACTAAATCTTCAAACTTTGTATCTGGGTATTCATAATAGACCCACATGATTTTGGCTGCATCCAGGGCCGATCCTCCTCCAATAGCAATGATCCAATCTGGATTAAATTCTCTCATTTCCCTTCCGCCACGAATAACGGTTTCTACAGAGGGATTCGGCTCAACGCCATCCACGATAGACACCTTCATGCCTGCTTTTTCCAAGTTTTTTTGGGCTTCATCTAAAAAACCGAATCGTTTCATGGAGCTTCCACCGGTAACTAAGGTCGCTCTTTTTCCTTCCAAAGAAGCTAAATATTCTAATGCGCCCTCACCAAACACAATATCCTTTGGTACTCTAAACCATTGTAATGCCATTGTCATACTCCTCCTCTTATCATTTTATTTTTTTATTTTTTTATCTATAGCACTAGCAGCAGTTTTACCTGCGCCCATGGCCAGAATCACTGTGGCGGCTCCTGTAACAGAATCACCGCCAGCATATACATATTCTTTGCTGGTTTCCATGGTCTCTTCTTCTACAATAATACCTCCCCATGGCTGGGTTTTTAACCCTTTTGTGGTTTGTCGGATCAATGGATTGGGGGTTTGCCCAATGGCCACTATTACCGTATCAACTGGAATGATAAACTGACTTTTATCAATGGCGACAGGCCGCCTTCTACCCGAAGCGTCTGGCTCTCCTAGCTCCATTTGAATACATTCAATTCCATTTACAAATCCATTCTTGCCTATAATAGTTGTAGGATTGTTCAATAGTTTAAAAATAATACCTTCTTCCTTTGCATGATGTACCTCCTCTACCCTAGCCGGAAGCTCAGCCTCACTTCTTCGGTAGATAATATATACATTTTCTGCCCCTAATCGCTTAGCTGTTCTGGCCGCATCCATAGCTACGTTTCCGCCTCCGACGACCGCAACATTTTTTCCCACTTTAATGGGCGTAGCCGCATTTTTCTCGTAGGCCTTCATTAGATTAACCCGAGTAAGAAATTCATTGGCAGAATATACACCGTTCAGGTTTTCTCCTGGAATATTCAAAAATTTAGGTAGTCCGGCACCGCTTCCTATAAAAACAGCTCGATAGCCTTCTTTTATTAACTCGTCTATGGTAATGGAGCGCCCTACTAAAACATTGGTATGAATTTTGACACCATGCTTTTTAATATTCTCTACCTCTGTATGGACTAATTTTTTAGGCAGGCGAAATTCTGGAATACCGTAAGTGAGTACCCCTCCAGTTTGATGCAGGGCTTCAAATAATGTAACCGCATATCCCTTTTTTGCCAGCTCCGATGCACAGGTTAATCCAGCTGGGCCTGACCCAATGACCGCCACCTTTATTCCGTTAGATACACTTTCTTCAACATTTTCTTCATTAGGGTGCTCCATAAAATAATCTGCTGTAAAACGCTCTAATCGCCCTATTGCCACAGGCTCACCCTTTATTCCCCGTACACACTTTCCCTCGCATTGATTTTCTTGAGGACATACCCGCCCACAGATGGCCGGAAGGGCATTCTCTTTTGTAATAATCCGATAGGCCTCTTTGAAATTTCCCGTACTGACAGCCTGAATAAACTCAGGTATGGGTACATTGACCGGGCATCCTTGTATACACGGCTTATGCTTACACTGTAAGCATCGCCTGGCTTCTGCCATTGCTTCCTCTTTCGTATACCCCAGTGAAACCTCATGAAAGTTCTTATTTCTAACCTCAGGTGGTTGTTCTTGAATGGGTATTTTTTTCAGTTGTTGGTTCATTCATTATCCCTCCAAAGCTAGTCTGCATTTATGCTCTTCTTCTTTATACATCTCCTGTCTTCTCATGGCCTCATCAAAATCCACAGTATGACCATCAAAGTCTGGTCCATCCACGCAGGCAAACTTTATTTGACCGCCAACGGTAACACGACACCCCCCACACATTCCCGTTCCGTCGATCATGATGGGATTTAAGGATACATTGGTGGGTATATTAAGCTCCTTGGTGTATTGGCATATATTTTTCATCATAATAAGGGGGCCTATGGCGATGACTAAATCATATTTTTTCCCTTCATCTAAAAGGGCTTTTAACTGATCCGTAACAAACCCCTTCATTCCCTTTGATCCGTCGTCGGTGGCGTAGTAGACATGGCTGCATATGCCCTCCATTTCATTTTGTAAAATAATTAATTCTTCGTTTCTTCCCCCCAAAATTGCCTCTACATTCGCCCCCATTTCCCTCATTTTTTTTAGTTGAGGATACAGGGGTGCAATGCCAACACCGCCTCCTATTCCCAGAACATTTTTAACATTGTGAAGGGGTGCTGCTTGACCCAGTGGCCCGACAAAATCCTCTATGAAATCTCCAATCTGCCTTTGACTCAATTTTTTAGTAGAATAACCTACGATTTGATAAATAATGGTGACACTTTCTTCCTCTCGATCATAGTCAGCAATGGTAAGGGGCACCCGCTCACCTTCTTTATCTACCCTCAAAATGATAAATTGACCCGCTTCGCACTTACGAGCTACAAAGGGAGCTTTTATTTTCATTAACTCAACAGTTTTATTCAGCTTTTTTTTATCAATTATTTGATACATACATAGATTCCCCCCTGTGGATACGAGTAATAGATTTAAAATTAATGGAATGCTGCTCTAATACCCTGGGTCATTTAAAAGGCCAGATAGGGCCTGAGGCAAATTTTCTAAGAGTAAGGCAGAGGAGGAAGCCATATCGGGTAATATGGTGACTGACGACAACGCCACGTTAGGAAATTTGACCAGGGATAATCCGTTAATTTAGATGACCCAAGGTACTAATCATTGTAAAAAACTCAAGTTGATATTGTTAAAAAATAAACACTTTGATATACTAGAGATGATTCATTCTATAGGACATCTATCTGCCCTTAATAGCATTATACACGCTCTTTCAATTAAAAACTAACCCAATATTGAATAAAGTAATACAATTTTGAATGACTATGATATTTATTTAACATATATTTCAGGAGGTTCCCCATGCTGAATTCATTTGATCATGGACTAGAAAAGATTGATGGTTTGGAAACAGATCATGTTAAAATTTTATATTATGATTTACCAAAAAATTATTCTGGGGACTATAAATCCTATCATTATGCCCGTTTTTGCACAATTTTGAATGGACAAAAGAAGGTTACCCTCAATACCAATGATATATTTGTTTATAACCAACACAATTACTTGCTGCTGGCCCCCCATACAAAGGTTCATATGGAGATTGAGGAGCATACCCATGCCCTGGTATTTGAAATAAGTAACGATTTAGTTAAGGAGGTCTTGAGCAAGATTGATTTATCTGACCAGGTAAAGGAAGGCCTTACGATTAGTGACTTTTTCCTTGGAGAAAATAAATATAATATTGCGGATGATATTCATAAAATCTTCAGTGTATCGAAGAGCAATGATATAAACAAAGCCTTCTTAATTGATTTGTATGCTCAAAAATTAATCTATGAGCTGATTAAAAACAAGGCAGCCTACCACATTTTACATTCTAACAATGCTTTTCCTGTTCAACAAGCGATCCAATACATTGACAGTAATATTCATAATAAAATTAATCTGGAGGATTTAGCCCAAAGTCTGAATATGTCCTTATCACATTTATCACATTTATTTAAAAAAAATACTGGTATTCGCCTTACAGACTACATTAAAAGTAAAAAATTAGAAGTGGCTCTAACGTATCTTCCCCATGAATCGGTTACTGATATAGCTTACAATTTAGGGTATGATAATATCTCTTATTTTATTAAGCTTTTCAAGGGCAAATATAAAATGACTCCGAAGCAATACAAATTAAAATATTTTAAATAAATGATGGAATCAAAGTATAGGGAACATTACGCCTAAATAAAGGCTGCTCCATAATTGGAACAGCCTCAAATCTCACTTTTATATGGATGCTTAATTTATCTGGTTAAATTTGCCCCCAGGTCCCTTCCACCGACGCCAATCCCTTTAAAGCGGCTGTTGTTGGCTAGCTTAAGGAAGTTTCCAACATTCACCGAACCGTCGGCATTTCGCCAGCTTTCGTGGATATTTCTTAAGTTTGTAGGCACTGCCAGGCTGACAAATTCCCTTGAAGTTGGCGGTGTAATTTCTGTACCCCTGGTGGCACTGTTGGCCTGGTCTACCCTCATTTGATTGGTAATTTGATAATATTTTCGGGAATTATAGAATACGCTGCTGGTGCCTGTTCCCCTGTATTTATCACTTCCGGTTACCCCTATTTGGCTTGTGAAGGACAGTAAATTGACAAATACATTGTTGGAATGGGAATGTCTTGCAAAGTCAAAATTGCTCTTGGAACCCGGATTGGCTTTGCTATTATCAAAGCTTGTGCAGTTTATTAAGGTAATGGTACCAGGATTACTGTTATCGGTAAATCCATGGGCCTTATTGTTAAAGGCAATGGAGTTTTCCACCAAATGATTTACGGCAATGCTTGACCCGCCCAGCTTAAATCCGTTTCCATCGCTGCCGGAGCTGTTGGCACCGCTGGTGGTAATACCATTATTAAAGGCAACGGAATTTCTAATGACCACCGTACCGATTGGTCCCGTATCAGATTTTGTATATAGATCCCAGCCATCATCTACATTATTATATGCGATACAACCATCAAACACATTACCCGGGCCTACGGTAAGCTTGGCTGCAAAACCATCGGCATCCTCGTAATTATCGGGGTCTGCGTTATTGAAGGAGGTACAATTTAGAATGAGATTATTAGAGGGCCAATCTCTCATATTACTTTGGGAAGAATTTCTACGGCCCAGTTGAATCCCCGTATCCCGATTGGCCTCTGCAACACAAAGCTCTATTATATTGTTGCTTCCGGAAATATACAGGCCATTGTCGGCTGCACCGTAGAAGGTAATACCTCTTATTTTCCAGTAGTTACCGTCTAGCTGCAATCCCCTGGCATTTTTGCTGGGGTCACTGGAATTATAGGGCTGAGAAGAAAAATTCAGCACCGGTTTTTCATTACCATAGGCAACGATTTGCTTCATTTGGCTTGCCGTTCCATTATTGCCATGTTCAATGGTAATTTGATGATTATAATTGTATTGACCACCCCTTAGATAAATGACTCCCCCTGGAGCAACTCTCTTAATGGCCTCTGTCAATGCAATGGGGCTTGACAGGGTACCTTGACCATTGGCTGGGGCATTGGGTGCCGAGTAAAGCAGCATAGCCGTACCGCCATTTCCAGGATTTCCTGGATTCCCTGGGTTTCCTGGATTCCCCGGATTTCCTGGTTCCCCAGGCTCTCCAGGGTCTACGGGCCCTGACCCATCCTGGTATTCGATTTTTATTTCATCAATTATAACAGTGGAGTCGCTCTCGGTACGAATTTGTAGGAAGGATGCATTGGTGCCAATATTTGATTCAATTACGATAACTCCCCTAGGCAGTGACCCTACTGTTTGGTCAAATATCCTTGAATTACTTCCATGGATAGAATTTGCCCCACCTGTGGTATTATTATCGACCATAACCTGAAACTTCTTGCTGCTGGTTCCGCCTGTTCCAGCAATTCTGATGGTGATTCGATAGGGCTTTGAAAGATTGAATACGCCACCGGGTGTATAGCTGCTGGTGGTGGAATTGCTGCTCCGGGCACCAATAACCATTCTGCCTCCATTTAAGGTCACCTGACCATTCGATGCAGTAATCGTGCCCCCGCTCCTTAAGTACATTGGTTTGGAAGAATCCCCCGGCAAGGTTCTATAGGCCGTGGTAAACAAATTGTTTGTTGTGGCACCATTAAATTGATCCTGGTACAGCACTGTGCTTGCCAATGCCCCTTGTGTACCCATACCACCAATAATCAGTGTCGCCATCATGGTAAAGCACAAAAATATACTCCAAAATTTAAACTTCTTCATTTCTACCAATACCTCCCTTTAGAATGTACCGACTTAATCATTATTCAAGATCCAATTCGATTTTTTCAACCCTCCTTTTCTGCAAGCTTAGCCTTTGTCCCTTTAATCCGCTTTTCCTCTAATCCTGAGCATATAGAATGCAGTAAAACTGCCATATGCTTGATAAACTAATACTGCATAGAACCTTTAGTAAAGCATGTTAACGTTTGCAAAATGTTAACGTTTTCATTCTATAGCTTATGCTTATTATTGATTAATAATAAGCATTTTGGTGGGTGTATAGGAGAGGTTTTGTATAGAAGTCGCCTTCAATCAAATATTTGTAATTTGATTATATAACTAAAAATTCATAATTGTCAATACATAATAACCGTTTTGGTTTAGTTTTAGTAACATAATATTATTAAACATTTAATTGGCTATAAAAGCATAATTGCCAGGCCTTACCCCATAGGGATAAAGCCTGGCATAATTTACATATTTCAGTATTCAGATCTGAATACAGTAAAGCCATGTGCCTCACTTTTTCAGTGGTAAAAGTTTATACCACATCTCATACAATTTCATACAGTTAGATGGAACTTATTCATATTCCGTGTATTGATACGCAATTCTGGGCGTTCCATTCTGAACATATATGATACCACATTTTTCAAAACCGCTTTTTTCTATTAAACGCTGCATCGTATGGTTATCTTTATGGGTGTCTATCCTTAAGTTGGGAATTCTTGCTTTACAAAACTCCAAACATTGACTAAAAACGCCCCTTACCACGCCATCGCTGGCAACACGGTGAATGGTCCCGTAGGGTGCGTCATTTTTCCATGAACCATTTTCTATATATGAATAGGTTTCCTCTGGTCCGATTATAAAGGCAAAAACCCCGTGTATTTTATTGCTTACCTCATATACAAATAACTGTTCTTTTTCGATATCGCCCTCTAGCATTTCCTTTGAAGGATAGCTATCTGTCCATTGCGTTACGTTGCCATTGTCTGCCATATACTTTCTGGCAGCTGCGTATATATCCATGATTCTTTCCAGATCTTCGTATTTTGCACGCCGTATCATTTGCATCCCTCCAATGTTTTCAAACAACCTGCCCTAGATTGATTGCCCAGATCAGCCCCAATGACCCCTTCCTATAAATTCAATGATTATTCTCTTTACTTCCATTATATAACTAAAGTCAACTTACGCCCAGGGCTTTTCGTCATTTTCCACTGATTTTCCCAGTCTTGCTCTTAAAAGGGAATACAGAGTATTACATACTGCAATCAACAATAAATTAAATTTCTAATAATTTACAAGGGAAAATTGCTTCAGCTTATTTTAACCTGTCTTATTAGGAAAAGAATACTGTAAAGTTCTGCTTTCGTTCAAAAAGGCAGACTTTATCATGTTGTTCTATTTAGTCCTTTTAAAATCAATAACGATAAGGCTCCACAGGCTAACAGGCTGAACAAGCTGATAACAAAATGTACAGGAGTTGATTTATAATAGCCTGCCACACAGAAGGCCGCTGTGATTGGATAGATAGAGCTAAGCATACTTTGCATCCCCATAAAAAGGCCAAGGAACGAATAGATTTCAGCAAAAATCAAAGCAAGCCAGTACCCTTTTTCTAACCTATATACAATGGCTATAATGGGAGATACGGCGAGAAACAGGCCAACCCCCTCTAATAGATATATTTTTGCAAAGCTAAGGACAGTATTTAAATCAAGTAAAGAAATATGAAGCGCCACTTCTACGGTCAATGTAACTGCAAATAAGAAAGCGTACAGACCCACTGAGAAAAGGGCCGTAACAATCATCTTTGCCCCTACTAATTTAGAAACACTGATAGGAACCAGAACAAGAGATTTCATAGTATCGTCTTGATCTTCCCTGCAAATCATATAGCTGCCCATAAGTGCGATGATGGCAGGGAACACATACAGGCTCCCCAAGGATTGTGTCGCCGTCATGTACCATGTGGCTCTATCAACATAACGTTGCCCATAATATTGAAATTGCCCCTGCATCAATACGATAAAGGCAACCATGATGGCAGAAAAGACAGCAATCCATATAATTTTTGAGCGCTTCAGTTTTAATCCCTCTGCCCATAATAATGTTTTCATTTCATCCACCTACTTCCGTTTATAAAGTTCAGCAATCGTCCACAACGTTGAAGCTGTTCCCCATGCACTGATACACAAGAAGGCTTTCCCTATTTGAACCGACTCCTTCATAACAACTCCCTCAATATCCCGCATAAAAATAGCCGTCGTGCTGGAAAGGGGATGAATGTACATATTCACCATCAGCAGAATAAAGCCAAAGAATGTATAAACGATCGTCACGCATACCGGCAGGATATAGCCTTTCTGCGAGGTGGCCACAGTAAGTACGGGTATCATAGCCAAAGGTGTTAATAAGGCGATTTCCAAGCACTTGATAAACATAAAAGAAATACTGTCGGCTGTAAAGGGAATTATCCCCGTTGTAACCCCTGCCAAAATGGAACTGACAACAGTAAGCATCATAAAGCAGAGGGAATAAACCAGTACAACCATAAGTTTGCTGAAAAAGTATCCTGCCTTGCTAATAGGAATAATCCATAGCTGCTTTAACATATCATTTTGATTTTCATCGTACATCAACATGGTACTAAGCATTCCAAGTACAAGGGGCAGAATAATCCACGGTGTATAGGAAAAGGCTGTCCACTTATAAAACTGTATAGGGCTAATCTCTGTCCCATTTGTCGTGCTAAAGTAGAATACGGCGACAAGGGGCATGAATAAAGCGGCAACGAGCATCAACCATATAGATTTCCTGCGGCGAAGCTTTAGAAACTCCGTTTGAACAAGACTAAGCAATGCCCTCCCCTCCCGTAATTTTTTTAAAATAATCCTCTAGCGTGTCATTGCAAAGCTGTGAGCTTATTACAGAAATGTTTTCCATCATCAGGGTTTTGTTGATTTCAGCTATGTCAAGGGCTGTGTCGTAAAGGCGCAGCGTGTGATCATCCTGTACCGAGTATTCTTTTACATTAAACCTGCGTTCTAGTACCAAAGCAGCCTTTGCCGTATCGGAAACTTGTATCAGGATATATTTACGGTTTTTCTTTTCAAGCTCTGCCAAGCTACTTTCTTCCAGTAAAACTCCGCTATGGATAATACCAATATCATCTGCTAACAAAGAAATTTCAGAAAGAATATGACTGGAAATTAGAATTGTCTTTCCCTGTTCAGCACATAGCCTTCGGATAAATTTCCTGACTTCAGCAATGCCGATAGGATCAAGACCATTTGTAGGTTCATCCAGTATAAGAAGCTCAGGGTCATGTAGGATGGCGTTGGCAATTCCAAGGTGCTGTTTCATTCCTAGGGAATACTTGCTGAAAACTTTTTTATCCTTATAAGGCAATCCTACAATCTCGATCGCTTCTTTTACTGCGTTTGGCTTTGTTGTTCCCCGGAGTTTTGCAAAAATTTCAAGATTTTCCGTTCCCGTCAGATTAGGATAAAAGCCAGGCCTTTCAATAATGGCCCCAATACGAGGATAGATACGCTTCTCATTACCTTTAATGTCTTGACCAAAAACCTTGACTTCGCCGGAGGTAACGGAAGTAAGACCCAAAATCATCCTCATAACTGTGGTTTTACCCGCTCCATTACGGCCAAGCAGTCCATAAATACGGCCCTTTTGCACATTAAGATTAACTTTATTTACAACAATTTGATCTCCATATATCTTTGTCAACTGCCGGGTTTCGATGATAGGATTATCCATTTAAATCCCTCCCTTTCCTTCTGCTTTTATCTTTTGATAAGTGCATTATAATGCCCATAGCCTTCCTCATTCTACTTTTCAGTATATCGTATAAACCTTGCCAAAACCTTGCCGCTTTCTTGCGAGATTCTTGTTTTTAAATAAAAAAGCTCTGTTTTATCACAGAGCCTTTGGAAGTGTTATTGTAAACATCGTACCGCCATTAGGGGGAACTTCGACACGAATCTTGCCACTATGTACGGCCACAAGCTCCTGAACAATGGCTAGACCAAGGCCGTTACCAATCCCTCCACGGGATTCATCACTTTGATATAGCCGTTCAAAAATATGGGACAGATCCTTTTCGGGTATCCCTTTTCCATTGTCCGATACGATAATATCTGCTTGTTTTTCATCCGCCGAAATATGAATAAACACTCTATTTCCTTCACTGTGTAAGAGAACATTTTGAAGCAGGTTGTTGAGTATGCGTATATAGGCATTGCGATCTAACCGTATGCTGTATTCCGTTTCAGGGATATCAATTTCATAGGTAAACTTTTTATCCTCCAGCGTTGGTATCCACTCTGTTAAAATATTGCGGGAAAGCTCGTTCAAATCACAAATTTCAAATTGAAATATCTGCTCTCTGGCATCCAGCTTAACCCACTCAAATAGGGATTCCACAAAGTCTTTCAGATGGTATGCCTTGCCTAAAGCCACCTTGATATATTCATCCTTTTCCTCTCCCGTTACGATTTTCTCTTGAATGGCCTCCAAGTAGCCGACTAAAGAGGTCAAGGGCGTTTTGACATCATGGGAAAGGCTTGTCATAAGGCGCTTATAGGCTTGTTCCGATTGTTTTATCCTAATAAGCTTTGCCTGATCATTTACGGCAATTTCATTGATGCTATAACAAATCCTATTCGTCATATCACTTTTTCTCGTAAGAATTCGGCGATTCAAATTTCCGTTTTTGATATCTTCCAGGGCCTCCTTGATGATAGAAAGCTGTTCCCTGACACGATAGAGCCTTGTCCCAAGATAGATAATGACTGAGATACATAAAAGGGTGGAACAAATGAAAATTAGTGTCCAACTCATAGGCTAGGCCTCCTTATTAAAGCGATAGCCGACACCGTGTACAGTTAGGATAAAAAAGGGCTGGTCTGCATCCGGCTCAATCTTTTTTCTCAGTTTACTGATAAAAGACATGATATTGTTGTCATCAAAGGCATATTCATCCTCCCAAACATGCCTGTATATTTGTTTTTTTGTAAATACACATCCCTTGTTGGAAGCCAGAAATACCAGTAAATCAAATTCCTTGCTTGTAAGGGTAACCCCCTTTCCGCTTATGCAGACAGTTCGGTTCCCTTTATCAATTACCATATTTTTGAGATTAAGAATTTCCGGCTTCACTGCTTGGTTAAAGGTTGTATACCGCCTGATCAAGGATTCCATTCGGGCCATCAGTTCATTGATACTAAAGGGCTTTGTCAAATAATCATCCGCACCTAGCCGCAGGCCGGTTACTTTATCTATTTCATCTCCCTTAGCTGTCAGCATAAGTACAGGAACCGTACTGTTTTTTCGTAGTTCTGCTAACACTTGAAACCCACTGATACCAGGCAGCATCACATCCAGAATCACAAGACAATAAGTATCCTTCTGGTCTGCAATTTTTTCCAGCCCCACTTTGCCCGTAAAGGCAATATCGGCCTCCAGCCCTTCCTGTATAACACATTTTCTTATCAAAGCACAAAGCTCTGTGTCATCGTCTATGATTAAAATTCTATTTGACATGCCTTTCCCCTCCTGTATCCCTCGTCTTTTGGCCTAATGGTTTCTTTGGAAATCAATCATACAATCCCATTTTTACATCTCCACCAAGGCCACTGGAAGTAGGATAAAGCACCATTCTATCAACAATGCTCCCTCTAACAGCAGCTTCACTTTTTGTTAGATAATACATGGTAATTCCCTCCAACGCTCTTATTATATTTCTTTTGATCGAAATGTACAAGATATGAGATGGCCCCGGTGATCTCTTACTTTATGCTCAGAAGCCTGCTTAGAACTTATAAAAAATTATTAACCCACCAAATTAAATTTATAGGTTAAAAATGCCCATAGGTTTATTGATATTGCAAAAGCAAAGGCCACTATTAATAATTGTATCTTAAAGCTTAATTGTAGATCTAACGAAGATAACTTAACTACAAAGCTTAATACAAAAGCTATTGCAAAGCATACTCCAAAGGCTATTGAAGCTGCTTTACGTTTATTAGCTATTAAGTGCTCGTCCTTAAATTGACCCAATTTAGACCACCAAAAATAAGAAAAATACCCACCAAAAGCAAAATATAAAAAATATAGTGGATTATTATTTAACCCTCTGAATCCTAGAAAACCTAAAAAACCTAAAAAAAATAAATTCCTACTTGCACCTATTTTCATAAACAGCCCCCCATTAGTGGATATATCTATATCCTTATTAATGCAAATATATCTTATTAAGTTTTATGTTATTACTTAAAAACAAAAAAACATTAAGAAAAAATATTACCCCTACACAACTGTAGCCCTGGTAAACCAGGGCTAAGGGGTAAGGGTATATTCCAATCAGAAAAATTGTCTTTTATATTTTCCCGGCGGCATCCCCATAATATCTTTGAAGGCAGCAGCAAATTTACTGGGGTTGTTATATCCTACCCTGCCGGCAATGGTTGTAATATTGTCATTGGTTTCCCTTAGCATGCGGGCAGCCATTTGAATTCGATGATTTCTCATAAAGGCATAGATAGAAGTGCCATAAATTCCCTTGAAGCAGCGCTTCATGGCAGTTAAGGGAATTCCAAATTGCCTTGATAATTCTTCCAGCGTATGATGTCTTTCGATATGATCAGTCATATACTTCATCATTGCCTTGACAGTCTCTACCTGTTTTTTGGGAAAATAGCTTGGTTCCTCTCCTTTGTCGGGCATTTCTACCACACTTAAGAACAATAACAGCTCCAGTACTTTGATTTTTAAATAATCCTTTTTTATTCTGTCGGGTACGGTATAGAGCTCAGAAAAAATATGCCGAATTGAATCCTGGGCCCGCATAATAAAGGGATGGTTGAGAATACAGAATTTTATTCTAAGCTTTCCAAGGTCCACGTCAAACCCATTAAATACACTGTTCAGGGTTTTTTTAGCTTCTTCGATATAGATGGCAACGGTGATACCATGATAGTGACAAAGGGGAAAGTTGAACTTGTTGTGATGACCCTCTTTAGAATCAATTTGAAGATCCCCCTCCTGTAAATACAGATAGGTTCCATTTTTAAGCTCCCACTCTATACGCCCCTCATGGCAATGGTCAATGGCAATCATATCAGCATTAGGGCGAAACGCTGACAGGCAGCTTTGCATATGAAAATCATTATATAATACATCAATACCTGGGAACACGCTATAACGGGTCATCTGGCCTTCCCCGGTAGCATCCCTCATTTTATAGACAACGCAGTTTTCCTCTTTTTTGATTACCTTGACATTATTACCGTAAAACTGGCTCTCTTCCATTGAGTTTTTCATAATATTTCACCTTACCTATCACTAAACGCCGGCCCAGGGCCAACGTATTTTTATACGCTCCATCCCAGGCTTTCCTGCTGAATGGTGTAAAGCTTTTGATAGAGCCCCTTTTTCTTAATTAATTCTTCATGGGTCCCTTCCTCTGCAATTTTTCCCTTTTCCAATACGATAATTTTATCAGCTCCGGCTATTGTTCTTAGACGGTGGGCGATCACTATAACGGTTTTCCCTTCAATCAGTCTGGATATTGCCTCCTGAATCAGTTCTTCATTTTCCGGGTCGAGGGAAGCGGTGGCTTCATCAAGCAATACAACGGGTGCATTCTTAAGCAGCGCCCTGGCAATGGAAATTCTTTGTCTTTCACCGCCTGACAGGGTACTTCCATTTTCTCCAAGGATTGTTTCATAGCCCTGGGGTAAGCGACTGATAAATTCGTCGCAGCAGGCCGCCTTGGCAGCTGCCAATACCTCCTCTTTGGTGGCATTGAGCTTACCTATTCGAATATTGTTATAAATTGTATCGTTAAAAAGTACTACATCTTGAAAAACAAAGGACATATAGCCCATCAAATGCTCAGGGTCCAGGGTCTTCACATCAAGGCCGCCTATTTTTATGCTTCCCTGATTCACATCCCAAAATCTTGCTATCAGCTTAGCCAGGGTACTCTTTCCGCTTCCCGAAGGCCCCACCAGGGCGGTAATTCCCTTGGCGGGAATGGTGGTGGTAATGCCCTGAATAACGGCTTCTTTTGAATTAAGGTCTTCAGAATAACTGAAGGAAACATCTTGAAGGTCAATGTTGTATTTCGTAATTTCCTTCTCTGTATCCCCTTCCATAATGGGGGTTGTCATTAGGGTTCTCATCCTGCCGGTGGCAACTTGCATATATAAAAGCTCCGGTAAGAGAGTTAGCTCCGTTAAAAGGGGGCCATATATTCTAACCACAATTAAAAAGAACATTAACAATGGGATTAATTCAATTTTTCCTCCTGTTAAAAGATAGGTCCCTACAAATACGGTTAATCCAATCCCTGCCTGAAGGACAATTTGTGCCCCGGTAACAAAAACCCCTGCACCAAATTCCAGTTTCATAGACATTTTCATCATTTTTCGAAGGGCATCATCCAGGGCTGCAAACTTAGCGCCATCCAAGCCGCAGAATTTAATTACCTTAATCCCCTCTAAATATTCCTGAACCTGATCAGAGGCTTTGAGCTTCGATTCCACCTGTTTTTCCCCTAGCCCTTGCTGAATTTTTCTGCTTAGTATAATAATCAAAAATGCGATTGGTACGGTACAAAAGACGCTCAGTGCTAATCTCCACTCAAAAATAGCCAGACAAATGCAAATAATAGAAATCGAAATAGCATTGGCCAAGAGCTGAGGAATGATATGACTTAGTACATGCTCCGTTACAGCGCAATCACCCATAATATTGGTAGTCAGCTCCGATAAATCCTTGGAGTTAAAAAAGCTCATGGGCAGTTTTCTAATATGCTCTGCCACACGGGTTCTGGTTGCTTCTGATTCCCTATAGGAGGCAACATAGGTTTTTTTGTAGTCATTTTTGTTAGCCAAAAACACCAGAATGGCTGCAATGATCCCCAGGCCAAAGAAGCTCCACAGCCTTGCCCATGAGATTTCTGCGCCCATCAGGGGCTTTAGCAGTTCCCTAAAGATTTGGATGGTAATACCAAAGGGCAGCATTAGTGACAGGTTGGTAAGGGTGCAGGCCCCGATGGCCTTCTTGAGATCCTTGTATCCCTTATCGGTTAACATTAATTTATCTTTTAAATTAAGCATTGATTGTCATTCCCCTTCCTGTGTCCATTTTCCAATCTAGGGCCCTTGTATATTTTTGCCACATGGTATGATATTTCCCTTTCTGCTGAAGCAGTTCTTCATGGGTACCCTGCTCTATCAAATGCCCCCGATCCATCACAATAATTTTATTGGCACTTTTTATGGTACCCAGCCGGTGGGCTATGATAATGACGGTTTTATTTAAAATCAGCTTTTCAAAGGCTTTTTGAATTAAATGCTCGTTTTCCGGGTCGGCAAAGGCAGTTGCTTCATCAAGAACAATAATTGATGAATTCTTGACGATGGCCCTGGCAATGGCAATTCGCTGCCTTTCTCCTCCTGAAAGGTGAACTCCCTTTGTCCCAATAACGGTATGATAACCATTAGGGAGCTTTTCAATAAACTCGTGGCATTGTGCCGCCCTGGCAGCAGCCATTACCTCCTCATCGGTGGCATTTTGATTCCCGATTCTAATATTATCCATAATACTTTGCTTAAATAAAAATACATCCTGAAAGACAAAGCTGACCTCTTCCATTAAATCCTCCAGCTTTAGCTGTCGAATATCTACTTTGCCTATTTCAATACTGCCCTCTGTTACATCAAAAAATCTTGCAATTAGGTGGGCAATGGTACTTTTACCTCCCCCCGAGGGCCCCACGATAGCAGTGATTTCCCCCTGCTTTGCTTGAAAGGAAACATTTTTTAAAGCAGTTGTTTCACCATCTTCATCGTAGGAAAAGGATACTTCCTTAAATGCTACACCATAGTCTCGAATATTTTGGCTCTGGGCTGTCTGGGGCAATTCTTTTTGATTTAATATATCATCCATCCGTTCGATACCGCTCAAGATTCTCATGCCATCTGTGGTTACGTACATGATTTTCATCATGATGGAAGAAATTGAGGGAACAAATAAAAGATAGAAAATAAAGGTCATGGCATAAGCTTTGTAATCATCCGTTCTTGTACCAATTAGAATTCCCACCGGAATTAAAAATAAATAGATGTTATTTATAATGGTCATAAAGGCAGACATATAATTTTCCCAGCTCAAGGTATAGGGAACCACATAGCTGGTATAGGCCTTAATGGTCTCGTGGAGTCTTCTAAAGGAATAGACCGTCTGTTTAAAGACCTTGACAACTGTAATCCCACGAATGTATTCAACGGAGGCATTATTCATTTCCTCAAGGGAGGATTGATATCGGTCCATCATGAGCTTAGCCCCTTCGTTTCCGTAGGCTTTTATCTGGATCCCAAAGGCCACCGCCACCCCCACCAGGGCTGCCAAGCCAAAGCGCCAGTCAACACCAAGCAAAATCACAAACATAACAACGGGAGCCACCATGGAAGCCACAATGTCAGGCAGTTGATGGGCAATAAAGCCTTCGATCTTTTCGATGTTTTCGTCCATGACTTTACGAAGCTTACCGCTCCCAAAGGTTAGATGAAAGCCCAGGGGCATTTTGGCAATATGGGAGGCGAAGTTTACCTTTAGCAAATACAGGGTGCCAAAGGCTGCCAGATGAGAACACATTAATGCTGCGAAATAAAGGATTACGTTCCCCAGTACACCCCCAAGGGCAATCCAGCCAAGGGTAATAATCCATTGAACATCCAGATTTGAAAAATCAGGATATACTCCCATGACCTCCTTGATAATATAGTAGATGGCAAGATAAGGAATAAAGGAAGTGACGGATGCCAGGGCAGACAATATACCTGAACTGATCACAAGGGGTTTCTTTGTGGCTGCAATCTCCAGTAGCCTTGCTTTCCCACTCTTTGGCCCACTGTTGTTGGGTTTTTTTTCCATACTTTCGACCTCTTTCTTTAGGTTGTTATTGAAATTGATAATCATAATCATATAATTATCCTACCCTATTTATTGCTTTTCTTCTACGCCGAAAAGTAATGATATTATGCCAAAAAGTATTTTAGGTACCGGGAATGGCTCCCAGTACCTAAGCTAATTAATTACCTTTGATTAATTCGGAAGGATTAATTCCATATTTTTTCCTAAACTTTTTTGCAAAATGGCTGGCATCACTATAGCCGACCCTTTGAACTGCCTCCGTTACCCTCAGCTTTTTCTCTTCCATCAAGATCCGGGCCTGCTCCATTCTTTTGTCAATAATGTAAGCATGAACTGGCATTTCAAAGAGCTCTTTAAAGCCGATTTTTAGCTTATACTCGTTTAGATATACCATTCTGGCCAGCTTACTGATCGTTGGTGGAGAGACGATATTGCCATCAAGAATTTTTCTAGCCCTATGGAGGGCTTCTATGTCTGATGACGTAAGCTTACTGGCAGTAGGCTCTTCCCTTTGAAAAATCAATTCGTTTAAAAAGACGGCAATCAGTTCCAATACCTTGCCTTCAAGATAGATTTTTTTAAGTTCGTCTCGGTAATGGCAATTAATTATTTCATTAAGAATCAACCTTATGGCAGAAGAATATTTAGCTTTATAAAAGCTACACCCATCAAGGCTGCTATAGGCTGCTTCTCTTCCCACATGCTGAAAAAAGCTGGCTATAGTCTGTTGATCCAGTTGTATATTGATGCCTGAAAAGCTTTTGCCCTGATCATATCGACAAATTCCGTTTCCTTCCATTTTACTGAATAGATAACATTCTCCACTCTCCATTTCAAATTCTTTTTTATTATCTTCAAGTCTCCATGGAAATAATCCCCCCAGGCAAAAGGCAAGGCTGTTATGCTCCACCCTTCCTCCCAGTACAACGGTATCCTTTAAGGTCACGTTGGTAATGTTAATCTCCATTGAGGGCTTTAATATGATTCTTTTGCAATATCCCATCCCGGTTTCCTCAGGAAGGCGCAGCTCTTTTTGAAAGGAGTAGGTACTGAAGATTTCATTAAAAATGTCACACATGGGACAATCTTCCTTTTCAGGATTAAATACTTTATATTGACTTAACTGATTTTCTAACAAAGCGATCACCCTTCTTATTCCCTGCTAATCCTTCAAGCAGAAAATTAATACAGTATTATATCAAACATCTACTGAAATTTCCGCTCCATCCCGATGATAAGAGCTCCATTTAGACGTTTTTATTTTGCTGTCTGTTCATATTCTTAGTCTGATAAATGCTAGTTCTCACCTTAGTTGAAATACAGCTACTACCTCTATTATATCATATTAGCCTTTGCCAGTTTACTAATATGACAATCGCAGTAGTGCAGAATAAACCTTGTTTCCATGGGTTTATGAACAACTGAAAAAAGCCATTTTGGATGTTGACTCCTATTGTTCAATGTGATAAACTGTATTTTATTCATCGGAGGGTATATAATATTTTAAATTATATGCTGGATAAGATGTCGGGATTGCACCCGGTATTTTATCCGGCTTTTTTTATCTAATTAAATCTAATATCTTTAGGAGGTAATCGGATGTTAGTATCAAAACCTAAAGTGCGATTATCCGGGACCTTGCCGATAAAAAGAATTCTTCTTATTGTCGGCAGGTGCCCGAACTATGTTCTACAAGGTTATACGGCGCACAGATAAAGACAGGGCAAATTTCCATAGACTGTTGTCTATAAATGTACGTCTGTCAGCGCACAAAAAGAACCCCCTATTGTTACAGGAGTTCTTTGGTTTCATCAGATTGAAATTGTTTAAAGGGTATTGGGGATAATTGATTATTTTAGAACCATTTCAAAATAGCCTGCAATTCGTTCCAGGGTCCCGCTGATTCGATTATTGACCCATTGGCCTGCATCGGCCTTATCGGGCTGGCTTACGGTTTGGGTTGCAAAGTCTATTGTCATCTGCCTTGCCGCTTCAAGTATTTCTGAAACCTTAGTGTGATCCTTTAAATTTGTTAATAGCTCTCGGTAGTCCTCTTGAAGCTTCATTAGCTCCTCTTTACCCGGCTGAAATTTCCCAATTTGATTGGTAATACTAAATTCCTTCGCCTGCTGTGGAGACAGGCTTGTCTTAGGAAGGGAAAGTCGTGCCCTGGCTTGATAAAATCGTTCTTCAATGGATTGGTGATTGTCTACCTTTTCCTGATTATGTTTAACATAATCCTGAATTAGGGAATCAAAGCCCTGCTTCACATCACCAGATAAAAATCTTTCGCTAAAATGCTGTAGGGCTGCCGTAGATGAAGCAAGCTCCAACTGGGCTTCGTAGGAATTCAACTGCCTATGTATACCACTATACAGGCTAATACCGCCGGAAGTAAGGCTGTCAAGCCCATCTGTAATATTTTTCAGTATTTTTTCTAATTCGTATACCTCTTGGTTTGAAAGATCATCGAAGGCATTGCTATCGTGTAAATATTGACTAAAGATCAGCCACTGATCCTGAGGCTTGTAGGAAAACAGATCGTTTGGGTCAGCGTTTTTCACATGCTGGCTATTTTCTATAAACTTATCCATTTCATTTCTTA
This sequence comes from Alkaliphilus crotonatoxidans, assembly GCF_054658015.1. Classification (NCBI taxonomy): domain Bacteria; kingdom Bacillati; phylum Bacillota; class Clostridia; order Peptostreptococcales; family Natronincolaceae; genus Alkaliphilus; species Alkaliphilus crotonatoxidans. The sequence goes on along the minus strand of NZ_BAAHXS010000006.1, from coordinate 211,182 downwards.
GCTCAATTACCTCATCAGAAACCGTTAATGAAAAGGCCTTTCCATTTAATTCTCCTTCAATTGTCTTCCCTGCCAGATGATTAGCTGGTAAATTATTACCCGATTCTTTTCGCCTGGCATAAAGCATACCCTGGTAATTGATATCAATTTTCATACTCATTGAAACCCATCCTTTCAAAATTGAAGCCCTTAAATCAAAATATAAACGCCCAATTTTTTTGGTTTTTAATCTCTATATATTCTATCGGCCTGTTAGCTTCATTTCTTTAAACATAATTGAGGGACATAACTGTTACTTTATCATGACGTATTATTTTTCCTGAAAGACTCATATTTTACGATGTGAATTTTTTAGATGTTATTGAAAGGCTCCTATCTAAAGGATGTTTCTGTTCTTTAAAGCCTCATGCTTAAAATCTCCCCTGGCAATCCGTCAATTTCACATACTTTTACTGACTCAAAGCCATTATTAATTAGTATTTTTCGAGAGGGAATGTTATTGGGGTCAATGATTGCTTTAACGCTCAAAAGCTGTCCATCTTCCTTGGCTCTTTTAATTAATATCTTTGCCACCCTACTGCCAATTCCCACTCCCCAATATTGAGGCAATAGCATATAGCCAAGCTCTGCTTCCTTTGAATCCTTTTCTTTGATTTCCAGCTTGGCCAGGCCTATAAAATTACTGTTTTCAAGTATTTTAAAATTACCAAAGGAATAATGAAGCCCATTGTTTTCCAATAACAGGCAGTATTCCTTCCTTGCTTCCTCTAATGGAATGGCCCTTTCAGTAATCATGGCCATAACCCTTTCATTTCCTACTAGTTGATAATATAGGTCAAAATCCTCATCTGTAAATTTTTCTAACAATAATTTTTTCATTCTCTGCCTCCCTGCTTAGATTAAAGTTCAATCATTCTAGCTTTCCACGCATTAATCTATGAACATTTTATTCTGCGCTCCTTTGGTCTTTGCTCTAGGTGGATAAGTTCATCTTTTTAAGAAGGGCAGTAATTCTAATGGTACAATCCCTTTTACGATTAGATGGGCTTCTCCATGAGTCTGACAGGGGAAAGTTAACACCATCCTTAGCTGCCTGGCCTAGATCCCAATAGCCATCTTCGCCTTTGTTTTCCTCCAGCCACCGAACAGCAAAGCTCAGCTGCTCCCCTGCCGCTTTATAGCCCGCCAATAGCTCAAGGGCAGAAAGATATCGGCTGGTCTGTTTAGAGGCAAATTCCTTTGGCAGATCAGCTATTTTAAAATCATAGACATAGTATATGCCCCCTGGAAGGTTGATCAAATACTTAAAATAGCTTCTTTCGGTTTCAGGCTTCAGTACACCCTGCAGGAGTGCCACCTGATAAAAGGAGGCAAAATCCCTTAGCCTGCCGTTATGGGGCCTTATGCCAAAGACCTTGATGTAATACTCTATATATTTTTCATGGCAGTATTTTCCCTCGGCAAAGGCAAATTCAATAATGGCGGCCCATTTTTCTGCAATAGGCTTCATAAGTTTATTTTCAGGTGAAAGGAGCTTCAACCAGGCGGCAAACATAAGGCAGGTAAAGACGTGCCAATCCCTAAATTTTTCTTTTCTGTCGGGTATATCAACAATACCCTTTAAGCAATTCTCTATATAGGTGATGGCTTTTTGAATTCCTTCGTCCTTCTCTGTTAAACCCAATATTGTAAGTCTTCTTAAGGCCTGCTCGGTGGTAATGGCCTGCTTTTTTCCTGGATTGCTTAGGGTATGGAAATATCCCCAGCTGCCATCGGGTCTTTGTAAAGCTAGTATTTCCTTTACCCATTTTGACTCCTTATATTGCTCCTCAAGCATTACCACCCCTCCAATCTTTCATCCTACTTTGATGTAAATTCTATTTTTTTTTAATAATCCCTCCATAATTTTTCCATATAGTAAAGCCTATAGTAAATTCACCATAGGCATAATCAATTATTTATAATTAAAGATATTTGATTAAGGTTTTTCTAACTGCTCCCCTTTCGACCATCAGCTCCATAAAATACTCCTCGATCCGTTCACCCAAGCCTACTTTGTAAAGATTAACTCCGAAGATTGCTTCATTTGAAAGTATCGGCTGAAGCTGCTGGTGAAAGGGCCCCTTATCTCCCAGAGAAATTGATTTAAGATAGCCCGTCAGCTCCTTCAGTAACGGGTCAGGACTTAGCTCCATTTGGTTCCCCTCATCATTTACCCCCATCAGATACCTGCACCACCCTGCCAGCACCAGGGGAATATATTTTAAATCCTTGGCCTTTATATCTGCCCTTTTTTCATACGCCTTTATTGTCTCACCAAAGCGAATACTCAGCTTTTGGGAGGTATCGCCTGCAATTCGCTGAGGGGTATCAGGCATAAATGGATTGGGAAGCCTGACCTTTAAGACCTCCTCTAAAAATCTTCCGGGGTCAATGATCTCTGGGTTGACCACGACAGGCAGTCCCTCCATGTAGCCTATTTTTTCCACCAAAGTCTTCAGTTGAGGGTCCTTCATCTCCTTGGCTATGGAATTGTAGCCCAATAGACAGCCATAGATGGCAAGGGCCGTATGCAGGGGATTGAGGCAGGTACATACCTTCATTTTTTCTACCCTTTCAACAGTCCCTCTGTCAGTAAAAATGGCTCCGGCCTCCTCTAGCTTGGGTCTGCCATTTGGAAACAGGTCCTCTATTACGAGATATTCAGGCTCCTCTGCATTTACAAAGGGAGCTGCATAGCTCTTTCTTGAAGTAACAATATCTTCAACATCCTCAAAGCCACATTCCTGAAGCATACTTCTAATACCAGGGTCGGGCCTGGGCGTAATTTTGTCGATCATAGTCCAGGGGAAGGCCACCTGGTTAGGATTATTAATGTATTCTACGAAGCCTGGGGCTGCCAGCTCCCTTTCTTCCCAAGCCCTTGCATAGGCCAGTACAGCGCTATGCAGCTTGATTCCATTTTGGGAACAATTGTCCATACTGACAAGGGAAACCGGCTGCTTCCCCCTTATATATCTTTCGTAAACCAGTGTTGTCAATTTTCCCATAAAGCTTGTTGGTGAATGGGGCCCCTTATTAAAATCTTCAATCACTCCGGGAAGATACTCACCCCTGGAATCCACCAGGCTATAGCCCTTTTCAGTAATGGTGAAGCTTATCATTTGCAGGCTGGCGCTGGCGAAAATATCCGTTAATCTATTCCAATCAGCCTTCTCCTGGGAATCCAGCACCAAAGACTCCGCAATACTGGCTATTATTGTTTTTTCTATGGTGCCATCGGCCTTTATTGTCACAAGACAGGTCAGGTTATCATGGGCTTGGTATAATTCCCGTATCATCTCATCCCCTGCCGCAATCACTCCTTTATTACCCTTGCCTTCATTCAGCATGTTTTGCAGCATGTTGGCCATAAGGGCTCTAAAAATATTACCAGCCCCAAGGTGAATCCAGACGGGTTCTTTCTTTGTGGCTTCCTTAACCTCCTCTATGTTAAACTTCGGGAGCTTAAAGCCTGCTGATTCCCAAAGGGCAGTCTTTTTCAGTTCATTTAGGTTAAGTCTCATTGTCCTACTCCTTATTTTTATTTAGACGATAGCTTGTGGGTTTTTGCTATTGCTTCCCATAAACCCATTAAGTAGCAGGCACCCAGGGCCCGATCATATAGACCATAGCCTGGCATGGCCTTTTCCCCCCAGATCATTCTTCCATGATCAGGTCTAATCGGCCCCGTCATGCCTATTTCGTAGAGGGCCCGCATGATCTCGTACATATCTAAAGAGCCATCGCAGGAAGGGTGGGCCGACTCATCAAACTTGCCAGGCCCAAGATGAATTAGATTTCTAACATGAGCAAAATGAATTCGGCCTTTAAAGCTCCTGATGATATCGGGAATATTATTGGAGGGATCTGACCCAAGGGAGCCGGTACACAGGGTCAAGCCATTGTTTTCTACAGGCACAGCATCCAGTATCCTTTGTATATTTCCTTTATTGTTTGCAATCCTTGGCAGGCCAAATACAGACCAGGCCGGGTCATCCATATGAATAGCCATCTTAATATTATACTTTTCACAGGTTGGCATGATCGCCTTGAGGAAATATACTAAATTGTCAAACAGCCTTTCTTCATCTACTCCCTTATACATTTCAAACAATTCCTTTACCCGGCCCAGCCGCTCTGGCTCCCAGCCAGGTAAAAGAAATCCATTGGAGCCTGCGTCCATTTCCGCAAACATCCTGGTAGGGTCGATTTGATTGATCAGCTCCTGGTCATAGGAAAGCACGTAGGAACCATCTGGCCTTTGCTTTGCCAAATCTGACCTAGTCCAGTCAAATACCGGCATAAAGTTATAGCATATTAAGTTGATCCCTTCCTTTCCTAGATTCTTTAGGGTTTTGATATAATTTTCAATATATTGATCCCTTGTGGGGAGGCCAATTTTAATATCATCATGTATATTAACACTCTCAATCCCCAATATTTCAAGGCCTGATCCTTCCACCTCGGCCTTCATTGCTTGAATATCAGCAATACTCCATACTTCACCGGGCTGAGCGTTATACAGGGTTGTTATGACTCCGACACAACCGGGAATCTGTCTTATTTGCTCAAGGGTTACCGTATCATGCTTGCTCCCAAACCATCTAAGTACCATTTTCATATATCCATCTCCTATGCTAAAATACTAGTATATCAGTATGAATAAACTTGGCTTTATTCAAAAAAATTAGTCTGCCTTTCTGAAACTAATCCCAAGGGCATACACCTTTATATCAGGTCATTAGGAGAAGCCTAATTCCTTAAGTTCAAAAGTTCAGCCATATAAATTATTCCTGGGAATACTCAAAGCTCCTCATTAAGGTAGCCTCTACATCTGTCTCCTTGAAATATTCAGGATACTTTTTAATTAGCCCCAGCTCCTCCATGGAAAGCTTGGAAAGATGCTTGATTAGTATTTCAGAAGCACCTGCTAAATTGCTGCTGCATATGTTTTCTAAAATTTCCTCATGCTGAAGCACGACATTGGAAAGTATGTCAAGATCCCATAGGGACATCAGCCTGATTCTTTTATAATGGCCTGACATACTCTCTATAATCTCCCAGCACATTTCCTTATCTATGGCCTTGAAGAAGGCATGATGAAAATTATCATCGTAGTTTAAAAATGATATATAGTCGTTATCCTTAAGGCTTTGCTTTTGCATTTCAATACAGTGCTTCATTATGGCTATATCACTTTCCCTATAGCATTTAATAAATTGTCTGATTGCCTTTTCTTCCAGGCTTTCCCTTAGAAAGCGCTCCTCTAAAACCCGCTTTAAATCAATTTTGGAAACAGTGGTTCCCTTTTGAGGAATAATCTCCACAAGGCCCTCCTTTTCCAGCTTGATTAGCGCATCCCTTACCGGAGAACGGCTCACATTCCATTTTTCTGATATATCCTTAACACTCAGAACTTCACCAGGCTTTAGATTTAAGGTCATAATATTTTTACGAAGAGTGTAATATACACTATCCCCAATGTTAAAAGATGAATGTTTAAATAAAGCAATCTCATTTGTATTCATACAACCCTCCATAAAATAAATAATTTATCGTCATTTAATCGATATGTATGCTGTTTATATTAACCTCAACAGCAGTTGGCATCGCATATATAAATCAATGTGTCATTTTATGCTAAATTAATTTAATTCTATCATATTTATTCCCATTTTTGTAATGATTCTAAATTAAAACCTTTTTCACTAACTATATTGATATTCACGCTGGAAACAATAAATTTGGCAGCCACATTACAATCTGCGGGAACAGCGCCAAAAGTACTACCTGAAGTACAATCATTGCAATAAAGGGAACCGACTCCTTAACATATTCTTCGGTAGGACAACCAATCAATTGGCAGGTAGTGTACATTGTAACCCCCACCGGCGGGGTCATCCCTCCCATCGTGATAATGGTCATCATTAGAATTCCAAAGTGTACCGGATCAATCCCTACACTTTTAACAATTGGAAGAAATATTGGTGTCAGCAATAAGGTATTTACCGTAGCCTCCATAAACATTCCTGCCACAAATAAAAAGGACAGGATGATGAACAATAGTAGCTGGGGGTGGGTGGTGATGCCGGTGATGAATTGCGCCATTGTTTGGGGTAGTTGATTGTAAACAATTACGTACCCAAAAATTCCTGAGCAGGCAATGATCAGCATGATCATTCCATTGTCGTTTATCGTTTGGCGCAGCACCTCAATTGCCCCCTTAAAGCTTAGTTCCTTGTAGATAAGGGTACCGACCAAAAATGCATACACTACGGCGAAGGCCCCTGCCTCTGAAGGGGTAAAAATACCAAATCTAATGGTCACTATTAAAACAATTGGGAATAATAATGCCCAGAAGCTTTCCATCATGGATTTTGTAATGGCTTCTTTGGACGCCCTTTCCATCTTAGGTATGGTACAGAGCCCCTTTTTTTCTTTGTCCTTCATTGTAAAATATACAGTGCCCATTAATATACCACACATCATCATACCGGGAATAATTCCGGCAACAAAGAGCCTGCCTATCGAAACCTCCCCGGTAAAGCCATATAATATCAACCCAACGCTGGGAGGAATCGTGGCGGTAATCAGAGAGGTTAAGCCAATTACAGCGGCGCTGTAGCCCTTCGGATAGCCCTGCTTTGTCATATCGGGGCCCAACAATCTTGATTCCATGGCGGCATCGGCAACGGCTGACCCCGAGACACCGCCCATCAATGCAGATAATATCACTGAAACCTGAGCTAAGCCTCCTGTTAAGTGCCCTGTAATGGTTGTAGAGAATTTTACCAGTCTTTCTGTTATTCCTGCGGCATTCATTAAATTCCCTGCCATGACAAAGAAGGGTACTGCCAAAAGGGGAAAGGACTGGGTAGCAGCGATCATCTTCTGTACTGCTATACCAAGGGGAAGATTTGATTGTACTATAAAAAAGGTTAAACTGGAAATTCCAATTGTGAAAGCAAGGGGCATGCCCATTAACAGCAATAAAATAAAAATCAATATCAATATTACCATGATCGAACCTCTCCCTCCTCGTGTTTCACCTCATTTAACGACTGTTTTTGGCTGGCCTCCTTTATAACCTTTAATATTTTTTCACAGTTTGTGAGAAACATCAGGGTGCATCCCACCGGTACGCTGATGGTTGCATAGGAATAGCTTAAGCGTAAGGTGTTAAAAAGCCTTTCATAGTTGTCAATTGACAGATTGACTCCATGGTAGATTATTATAGTTAGAAATGCTTGAATACAGAGAAGATTAACTATTTTGATTATTCTTCTTGTCTTTATGGAAAGCCTGTTGACAAGCATATCTACACCAATATGGCTGTCATTTTTAAGGGCAATGTCTGCTCCTAAAAACACCACCCAGCCAAATAACAGCTGTGCTGCATCGATTGACCAGGCTATGGGAAAGCCAATCCATCTGACCAAAGCCGCAATAAAAACCAGTAGAACAATAAAAGTGATCAACACCGTTCCTATCAAGATTTCAGCTTTTTTAATGATATTTAAAAACCCACTCATGATCCCACTCCTTTTAGAGAAGTCTACTTACCTAATAGCGCATCGACCTGTTTTTTTGCCTCCAGAAGATTATTTTTTTCATAGACTGATTGGCTGGCTTCTTTAAAGGGTGCTATATTCACCTCTATAATTGTCACGCCCTCCGCCTTCATTAGCTCTTCGTTTTCAGTCAGGCTGTTAAGTGTTTGCTGAGAAGCGTATCTTCCTGCGTTTTCTGCTTCTTCAATCAATATTTGCTGTATATCGACAGGTAATGCTTCAAAGAATTGATTGCCCACTATAAGGGGTGACATTAATTGAAAATGCCCAGTTTTAGCTATGTATTTTGAAATTTCATAAAGTCTGGCCCCTACGATGGCCGGATATTGGGCCTCAAACCCATCAATTACCTTTTGCTGTAAGCCAGGGTATACCTCGCCCCAGGCCAGGGCCGTAGCATTGGCTCCCATGGCATTAACTGAGTCTGTAAATATGGGGGAGCCAGGAGTTCTAATCCTTAAGCCCTTTAAGTCCTCCGGTTTTTCCACTGGCTTACTTGTCATAAAATGTCTGTCGCCCTGGTACCAATTAAAGGACAGTACCTTATAACCACTTGCAGCCACTTTATCGTACCAGCCCTTGAATAAATCAGAGGTTACCAATTTTTCTGCCTCCTCATAATTATCAACAACATAAGGGGCCGCCAGGACGCCTATTTCCGGTACGATTTCCGACATCAGCGCAGCATCTGAAATGGCAGCAACGTTTGCACCCATTTTGGCCTGCTCCATAACATCCTTTGTATCACCCAGTTGGGAGCTGGGATAAACCTCTACCTTCATTCTTCCGTTAGTCCGCTCTTCTACATTTTTTTTCAGCTCCATGGCCCCAAGATACATGGGGTCCTGGTCAGTAACCACCATGCCTACCTTTAGAACAAAGACCATGTTATCGTTTTCATTATTGCTGCCTGTTGTTGCTTGCTTTGAGCATGCAGAAAAGGTTGTCAAGATAAAAACCAGGGATAATGCCAATATTAGTTTCCTCTTCATTTCCATCTCTCCTTTAAATTTTAGTGATATACTAATATATTAGTATAATAATATATTAGTATAGTTTTGACATGACTGTCAACAACAAAATTCATAAATATGGTAATTTTCTGATTTTTGCAGAAAATACTGTTCCTCCTAACTCTTTGTTGTTACTAGAATACTAACGGTTTGCCAATAAAGAATACCCGAACAGGTTAACCTATTTAGACAACTGACTGCCTATCAATATGGATTATAAAAAAAGATTCATCAGAGACTTGACAATTGAATAACATATCTGTATTATTGTACTAAGTGATTAATACAATAATACAGAGGAGTGATCAAATGACCTGGGAGCTGCAATCAGATCGACCCATTTATGCTCAATTAATTGACCAAATTGAGTTAATGGTCTGTACTGGTATTTTTCCCCCTGGCTCTAGGCTGCCTTCAGTAAGGGATCTCGCCAAGGAAGCTGCCGTCAATCCCAATACTATGCAACGGGCCCTGGCCAAGCTGGAGGAGGATGGCTTGCTGTACACTAACCGCACCAGTGGAAGATTTGTAACGGAGGATATGAAAATGGTTCAAGAAATTAAAAGAAAAAAAGCGCAGGATCATATTCACTATTTTTTAAATAAAATGACCGAGCTGGGTTTTGATCGTACAGAAATCATCAATATTCTATCTGTCACACTGGAAAAGGAGGCTAAAAAGGATGAATAATATTATTGAATGTAGAAATTTAACCAAGTTTTACGGCAATAAAAGGGTATTAAATGATATCAACTTAACCATACCCCGGGGACAAATCATTGGACTATTAGGGCCCAATGGCAGCGGCAAGAGTACATTAATAAAGCTTTTTAATGAGCTCTTAACCCCCGCCAGCGGCGAAATTTTAATCGCTGGTCACAAACCTGGAATCGAAACAAAGAAAATCGTTTCCTATCTGCCTGAAAGAACCTATTTAAATGAATGGATGAGGGTATCGCAATTAATACAATTTTTTCAAGACTTTTATGGGGATTTTAATGCCGAAAGGGCCTATGATATGCTGACCAAATTAAAGATTAATCCCAATGATAGGCTCAAAACCATGTCAAAGGGTACGAAGGAAAAGGTACAGCTTATTCTTGTAATGAGCCGAAATGCCGAGCTTTACTTGCTGGATGAACCCATTGGCGGTGTTGATCCTGCCGCAAGGGATTATATTTTAGATACCATTCTTAACAACTATAATGAAAATGCTACGATTATCCTTTCTACTCATCTGATATCAGATATAGAAAAAATTCTTGATTATATCATATTTATCAAGGATGGCGAGGTTGTTTTAACCAAGGCTGTGGACGAAATTCGAGAGGAAAGTGGAAAATCAGTAGACGCTTTATTCAGGGAGGTATTCAAATGTTAAGAAAGCTATTGAAATGGGAAATAAAGGCCACCGCCAGGATCTTTGTTCCATTATATATCACTTTACTGCTTTTTACCCTTGTAAATAGATTCTTGAATCCCTTTGAGATGATTGCTGGTTCTGGCGGCTTAAATTTTGAGATGATACTGGGCTTCCTCGGCATGATTACCTACTTCGCCCTTATTGTCGGAATGGTTGTTATTACCCTGTTAATTGTTCTTCAACGGTTCTATAAGGGGCTTTTACAGGATGAGGGATATCTTATGTTTACCCTGCCCGCAGCCACTTGGCAGCATGTTGTCAGCAAGCTGACGGTGGCAAGCCTTTGGTCTGTTTTAAGCACCCTAACTGCCTTTGTCTCTGTGCTGCTGATTGCAAGGGTGGAGGATATATACGAGGTAATAATCGACGTATTTCGTATGGCTCAGGAATATTTAGGCACTCCCTTCCTACTGCTATTACCCGTTGGTTTACTTCTCATCATTGCCATGGCCATATTAATGATTTATGCAGCCTTGACCTTAGGTCATACCTATTCCAAGCACAAGCTAATGGCATCCTTCGGTATGTATGGTCTATTGTACATCATTAATCAAGCCTTAATTGTTACAACCATCGTGGGCTTTGGCCGAAGGCATCTACAAAATCTGTTGGCATCATCCCAACCAACCCCTGTCGAGGCCATGAAATTATTAGTTTTCTATATTCTATTTTCCGCCCTGTTATCTGCCGCCTATTTTGCAATAACCAATTGGCTATTAAAAAGAAAGCTGAATTTGGAATAATATTAAGCAAGATCAAAACTCCTCCCTTACTCTCTAATAAAGGGAGGAGTTTTGATGCTATCAGTACAATCCAAACAGCCTCAACAGCTTTTGCCAAAAATTCAATCGAGCAGAGGGCCCCTGATCTTTAATTTCAATTCCTTGTTTCTCGATTGGATCAGCTCTTAACACGAACTGAAGGTCAGTGGTATTTGTGTTTTTATCAGACACGAAGGAGATGATCCGATCCCCTCCCATAAGGCCCGTAAGGATTTCGTCGATTTGGCTGTCTATGGCGGCATCAAGATGAGCAGTTTGGCTTCTAAATTCATTTGTACCCATTTTATAAGAAGTAAAGCCATTCCGTAATTTTTTCACGGCATCATTCAGCTCTTCACCAGCAAAATATAGCCTATTCGCCAAAGAATAGACTTCTGACGAAGATGCCTTTAAAATTGTGGTACCACTTGCCAGGTCAGAGGCTCCTGCTTGTAAGTGGGCAACCCCACCTGTATAGCCTTTTAGCCCCTTTGTAAAATTTACGACATTGTCAAGCTGGGTTTTTACTCCCGCAAGCTCAGAAATACCAGCTAAAATATCGCTATAATTTTCTGGTGTCAAAGGGGGAAATTGGGGATTAAAATCAGATAGCTGCCCATTTACCGTATCAAAGACAGCCTGTTGCATTGCCAAGGCTCCCTCCATCAGCATATCATTTTGCTGGGATAATTGAAACAGCCTATCTTTTAAGGCCATTGCTCCCTTATTGAGCTGATCGACCCCTTTATCAAGCTCCGATATACCTTTGGTAAATGCCTTTAAGACATTGATGTATTCCCCTATCCCCTTCTGAAAATCCTCAACGGCCTTCAGTAGCTCTCCTGCTCCGTTATCAAGTTCTGCGATGGCATTGACAAGCTGTGCCATTTCCTCTGTAAAGGTACTATCATCAATGGCCAAATCAAAGAACAACCGAATTCCATTAATGGTAATGGCATCCATTTCAAAGTCATGGACATCGGCTGTTATAGAAAACTCAATGCCTTTTCCAGGCAATGCCGTATAGGAAAGCTGTTTTTTGCTACCTGCATTGGCAATGGTGGCGCCTTCTGCCTGAATATTGTCGCATAGCCTGGTATCAAGGGAAAGGGTGATTTGCAGGGCATAATCTTCAAAAAATATAGGATTCGCTTGATCGTTTTGCTTCACGTCCATTTTAATTTCCAGGGTACCGCTTTTTCCCGCCAAATCATCCGCTGAAATTTCCTTTCCGTTCAACCTATATTGAATAGAAAAATTCCATGGTAAATTGGCTGCTGCAAGTGTACCCTGGTAGTACAGCTTGTCGGCCGTGGTGGTTAGGGTGATTTCATCGCCTCTTTGTTCTAATTTCTCTGAAGTAGTCAGATTGCGTACTTCTGTATAATTTCCAAAATCCTTAATTGCTCCTCCATTAAAAATGTTAACAACATAAATGCTGCTGACGCTGCCATCCTTATTTAGTATGCCATAAACAACCTCTTCTTTTTCTGTTGCCTTGGTTTCGGCATAGACCGATACTGATAATGAAAGCATCATCACCATCATTAAAATTAAAGCCACGATCCTCTTCATATCATCCTTCCTCCTTTATCATCATAATATTTCCTGCTGCTGTGGGATTCCATCGCTATTCCTTCGAACTGATCTTGTTACTGAGGTTAACCAGTGTAGTTCTTTGGATTGCCCCATCAAAGAGCACCAGTAGTGCCGGCAGCACACACACCACCATGGTTAAGGAAAACAGGGTACCTCTCCCCATCAATGTTCCAAGCTCAGCTATAACAGGATTTGAGGATGTCAACCCTAAGGTAAAGCCCGCTGTCGCCAGGATTGATGAAGAGATTAAAACCGTCATCAGATTCCTGTCAAGGGTTTCCTTCATGGCTTCTGTTTTGGGAAGCTCCCTTCGGCTGTTTAAATAACGGTCGGTTAATAATATGGCGTAGTCTACCGTAGCACCGAGCTGTACCGTACTGATGACCAAATAGCCGATGAAATTAAAGGATTGCCCTGAAAAATAGGCAAATGAAAGATTGATCCAAATGGCCGTTTCAATGGTGAATAACAAAATTACCGGTATAGAACAGGATTTAAAGGTTAACAGCAGGACAATGAATATTCCAATAATGGCAATCATATTCACAAGTCTTGTATCCTTCGATACGATATTTTTCATATCGTAAAGGGTGGCACTTTGACCTGCCAAGTAATATTCAGGATAATACTTTGCCGCCGTATCTAAAACGGCCTTTACTGTATTAAAGCTCTCACTGCCCTCCTCAGGCATATTGGTATACAGAATCATTCTTGCAAAATCCTCAGAATAAAACTGATTTACCACCTCATTCGGCACATATTCATATGGAATTTCGGCACCAACCGAAGTAACATAAGAAATCACCGTCTTAACACGGGGAATCTCTGCCAGGTCATGGCACAGCTCCAATTCTTTTCCGGTATCTCCCCTGGGAACCAGTAAAGCCAGCTGATTTTCCTTCCCGAATTGTTCTTCAATTAAGGCATTATCCTTTCCTGCACGGGAGACCCCCGTAACCCCTCCCGTTCCATACTGGAATTCTATATTTGACTGTGCCAGAAAGCTGGGGATGACAATGAATAGGGCAAGAATAAAAAATGGAATTCTAATTTTCATCAACCATCTGCCCGCCCCTCGAAAATCAGGTATCAGTCTGGAATGTCTTGTTTGATCCACCAGCCTGTGGCAGACAAGGACAAGGGCAGGCATCAATACCATTACTGATATAAAACTGAGTAATACACCCTTTACAAGATTCAGCCCCAGGTCAAAGCCAATTCCAAACCGCATAAAGGTTAAGGCTAAGAATCCTACAACGGTGGTTGCCGCACTGGCCCCCACGGTGGAGAATACTTTCTTCATAGCCTGCACCATGGCTTCTTGGGGCGCAAGAGTCATTTTGTATTCATTGAAGCTGTGCATCAAAAAAATGGCATAATCCAATGATACGGCCAACTGTAGTATTGGGCTGATGGTTTGGGTGATGAATGAGATTTCACCGAACAGAATATTGGTTCCTAAATTGAGAAGAACAGCAACCCCAATGGAAATCAAAAACAACAGAGGTTCCACCCAGGAGGTGGTGGAAAGAATCAGTATGATAATGATAATAGGCAGTAATATAATCATTGCCTTGATTACTTCCGAGAAGGACATTTCCTGGGTAGTTGCCGTATTGATGGAATCACCTGCCAGGGCATTGTCTGGCCCGATTAGGTTACGCAGGGCTCTGACAGCATTTTGCTCCTGGCCCCCTTCAATGGATATTGTCATTAGCGCATTGTTATCTATAAGATAATTCTTTACAATTGCAGGATCTAAAAATTCAACCGGTATGGTAAGCAGGGTCTGAATACCTACCGCATCATCCAGCCAGGTCACTGAAGAGACCCCTTCTATTTCACCGATTCTTTTTTTGTATTCCAAGGCCTCCTGTATGCTTACATTGAAAATCATTGCCCTTGCATTAGGAAAATCACTTCCAAAGGCTCCCTCCATTACCGTTATTGCAGTGGTGGACTGGGCTTCCTTAGGCAGATAATCCCCCAAGTCATAATTAACGCCAACCATCATAGCAAAGATTGTACTCATAAGGGTAAGCAGGAAAAATACAAAGATAACCGACTTTTTGTGTTTCATAATAAAGTAACAATAACGATCCATTGGTAACCTCCTTGATTTTATTAAACACCTCGTTGACAATAATCTATGTGTATAATATAATCATCATGACTAATAGTCAACAGACAGATGCTTTAAATATGTTTGTTGTTAAACAAATATCTAACTTCTGTTTAAAAAGCAACGCCTTAATTAAAATTGGAGGAATATTTGATGAAAAATACAAAGGTTGACCGCAGGGTTAAGTACACAAAGATGATATTGAAGGAAAGCTTTATCAAATTACTGACCAAAAAGGATATTGCTAAAATCACTGTTAAGGAAATTTGTGAAGAGGCTGATATCAACCGGGCAACCTTTTACGCCCATTATGCTGATCAATATGATTTGATGAGAAAGATTGAGGATGAGCTGTTTCAAAATGTTGGTTCTTATTTAGAGGAGTACATTAAGAGTAAGGCTGATATCAACCTGGTGGAAATGATAGAGAAAATATTTGAATATATAAAGGAAAACGCCGAGCTATGTAAATTGCTGTTAAGTGAGCGGGGCGACTTGAACTTTCAAAAAAAGGTCATGATGCTGGTATATGACAAGAATATCAAGGAGCTGATTGACGAATATGCCCTTTCAAAGGATGATGCAGAATATATTTATTCCTTTACCATTACCGGCTGTGTAGGGGTCATTCAAAAATGGCTTGATGAGGATATGAATAAATCTGCCCGTTTCATGGCAGAAATGTTGGTTAAAATTGCAAAGGAATTGCCAACCTTTTTTTCTAAATAAAAATCGATGAGTTGTATTAACATCCTCTCGAGGTTCAGCTTTTCATTTATAAAGACTTTAGGCACAAACACAAACCGTCAGGAATTGGATATCCCCCTATCAATATGCTTTTCCCTGACCAATGGGCTTTAATCTAACAAAAAACCGGTTATGGTGAAATTTCACCATAACCGGCATATTACAGCTATACATTATTCATCCATTACCGTTGCAATAATTTTCAGGGCCTCTTCTACAGATTCCCTTCTCACCCTCTCAAAGGGAAATAACGTTGTTGTATTGATATCCAGCCCCCTTTCCTTTAAAATTTCTTTAAACAATCCGAAGCAATTACATTCAATATCATATAGCCTCATCAGTGCTAAAATCTTTTGCTTAATGTCAATAATTTGTTCATAATTGCCGCCATTTTTGGCTTTTACCCATTTAGACCAAAGCTCCGGAAAGAGATTGGATAGGGCACCAATTGAGCCTTGGCCTCCAAAGTCGACGTTATCCAGAAATTGATCATCGAATCCTGAATACATTTTAAAATCAGGAAAGTCTTTTTTAATCACCTGCATTAAATCCCTTGTATGGCCAAAGGACGAAACCGATTCCTTCATTCCCACAATGTTGTTATTGGATTGAAGTAATCTGACAACCGTTTCGGGTGTGAAGTCTGTATGGGTTCGGGCGGGAAAATTATATAAGTAAATATTTCCCTCGATGCGTTTGGCCAGATAATCATAATAATGAAAAATATCCGCCTGGGTCATTCCATAATAGTACTGGCCGATAATAAGCACTCCCTCTGCCCCTCTTTTTAAAGCGAAATTGGAGAGCTCAATGGTCTGCCTGTAATCAATAGAGCCTGTTCCAGGTAAAACCTTGACACTTCCATCAATTTCAGATAAATAAAAATCTAAAAAATCTATTTTTTGATCGACGGAAAGGGTGGTAAATTCCCCGGTGCTTCCTAAGGGCACAATTCCATCTACACCATGATCAATTAAATGACGTATCAATCTTCTATTACCTTGATAATCAATGCTTCCGTCATCATTAAATACCGTCAACGCCGGTGTTACAATTTCTGCCTGCATATCATTCACCTACCTTAAAATTTTAACTACACCATATAGAACGGTGGAAATGGTTACCATTGAAATTCCAATCAGCGACTCGTAGGAAATAAGCTTTAATCTTTCTTTGATTTCCATATTAACACTTCCGGCGCTAACATGAAAAAAGGAGCCATGGGGAAGACCGTCAAACACAAAGCTGCCGGAATGAATCATTGCACCAGCGGCCAAGGCGGCTACACCATAGGATAAGATTGTTTCGCCAAATACCTGACTTGCCAAAGCTGTACCTGCTGTTGAAGAGGCTGAAGCTGCTCCCATTAAAATACCGGAAATCGGCGCCAGTAAAAAGGCTGGCAGTCCAACGGAATTTAACGACTGAATGATCACATCTTTTAAAGTTGAATGGGCAATAATTCCTGCCAAGGTTCCTGTTCCAATCAACAACATGGCTACGCCGCTCATTTTTCCCAGACCAAACTCTAAATAAGAGATGGTATGCTTTATTTTCCCCATTGCCAGGATGCCAACCAACCCTCCTACGGGCAATGCTATTAATGGGTCGATGGTAATATTAAAGAGGGGACGGCAAAGTAAAAGAAGAATTGTTACAGCAGGCCCTGCCAGGGAAGCTGCCAGGCTTGGCAGGTTTTCTTGATTTTCCACAGTATTTTCATTAATAACCTCTGTTCCCTTTTTAGACAGCCGATTGGCAATGAGGGTTGTAATAATTATTGCAGTAACGGCAGCAGGTATACCAGCCGCCATCATCGATGTAAGGGGTACATTAAAGGCTTCTGCCGCTGCAATGGCATTGGGGTTTGGACTCATAACATTTCCTGCCTTCACGCCGCCGATCATGGCAATTAATATACCCAATTTTCGATACCCTGCTTTTTGGGCAATTTGGATGGCAATGGGAGAAACAGTAATGACGGCCACGTCGCCAAAAACGCCTACAGCAGTCAACATCCAGGTAGCCAGGGTCATGGCCAGCAAGGCATTTTGGGTACCCATCTTTTTTACAATTGATTCTGCAATGCGGGCAGCTGCACCTGATTCAATCAATGTTCCTGCCAGTACGCCGGCCGCTACGATTCTAATAATGGCCGAAACGATATTTTTTGTACCGTCTATCATATAGGTGACTGTATTGGATAACCCTACTCCCCCAACTAATCCGCCAATTATGGCACCGATAATCATGGCATAGGTCGGCGGAACCTTTTTCAATATTAAAACGATTGCAATTACCAATGCTAATATGGCCCCTAGGGCAGATACACTCATTTAATTCACCTCTCTCTTTTCATCATTAAATCTTCAATATCCCGCCTTCAGAGCCTGAAGCAGCAAATTTAGAATAAAGGGCCAGGTAACCTCTTTTAAACTTTGGTTCAGGTCGTTTCCATCCTTTCATTCTCGCTGCAATTTCTTCATCACTTACCAACAATTTTATGCTACGGTTATCAACATCAATTTCAATTTTATCTCCATCTTTAACAATAGCAATCGGACCGCCTTCAGCCGCCTCAGGAGAAATGTGCCCTACAAAGCAACCATTGTTTGTTCCTGAAAATCTTCCGTCTGTGATTAAGGCTGTTGTTTTGGCTAATCCTCGACCATATAAATACTTCATGGCTTTAAACATTTCACGCATTCCAGGGCCGCCTTTGGGTCCTTCATAACGAATGACAACAACATGTCCATCTCTAACCT
Organism: Alkaliphilus crotonatoxidans; assembly: GCF_054658015.1. Taxonomy (NCBI): domain Bacteria; kingdom Bacillati; phylum Bacillota; class Clostridia; order Peptostreptococcales; family Natronincolaceae; genus Alkaliphilus; species Alkaliphilus crotonatoxidans. The sequence goes on along the minus strand of NZ_BAAHXS010000006.1, from coordinate 193,139 downwards.
TTCCCTTTAATATTGCTTCCTCTGCCGCTTCCTCACTGTCAAAGCAAATTGCCTCGCCGATAAAATGATAAAGGCTCTTATCAAAGGCCCCAGGTTTAGTGACGCCGGTTTCTGGTGCCAGGTTCCCCCTTAATACCGCTACACCTCCCTGGAACCCAAAGGGCTCCTCTACTGAACGGATCACCCGTGTATCTTCGGGGTATTGATAGCGATGGGACTCAATATTTTCCTGAACTGTTCGGCCTGTAACGGTCATGGCATCCAGGTCTAGTTTTGTCCTTAGGGCTTCCATCACCCGTGGTACGCCTCCGGCCCTGTGGAAATCAATACAATTGTACTGACTGGATGGATTAATCTTTGCCACCTGGGGGATATTACGGCTTAATTCGTCAAATGCTTCCAACACATTTATATCCAGCTCCGCCTCATGGGCAATTGCGGTTAAATGCATCACTGCATTGGTACTGCCGCTGATTGCTAGACAAACCTTAATGGCATTACGAACAGCACTTTCGGTGATGATCTGACGAGCCGTTATTTTTTTCTTGGTCAATTCTACAATTTTAATCCCGGTTTCTTGGGCAATTCTTAAACGGTCAGCGGAGGTTGCAGGAATCATTCCGCCATCGGGTAAGGTCATTCCCAGAGCCTCCGACAGACAGCACATGGTATTGGCTGTTCCAAGATAGGAACAGGAGCCGCAGCTTGGGCAGCTTAAGTTCTCCAGGACAGTATATTCATCCTCAGTGATCTTTCCTGCACTCAGCATTCCCAATGCCTCGGCACTGGAGGTCTGATCAGACTGCCTGCCGTCAAATTCAATACCGCCTTCCATGGGACCTCCAGGTATCAGTATACATGGAATATCCAGTCTAGCCGCCGCCATTAGCATACCCGGTACAATTTTATCGCATGAACCCAGTAATACAATGGCATCCAATAATTGGGTCTGGGCAAAGGTTTCCACACTGTCACAAATAACTTGACGGGAAGGTAGGATAAAATGCATTCCATCATGTCCCTGGGCCATTCCATCGCAGCATGCAATGGTTCCGAATTCTACAGGGGTTCCACCGGCACGATAGATTCCATCCCTCACCCGTTGTGCCACCTGTCGTAAATTAAAGTGTCCGGGTACACCCTCATTCCAGGAATTTGCAATCCCTATAATTGGACGACGCAAATCATCAGTTGTATAGCCCATGGATTTATAAGTGGCTCGATAATACTGATTTTCGATTCCCCTCAAGGTCTTTTCACTTCTGAATTCCATTTAAGATTCCCCCTCTTTAAATTTGTTTTTTCGTATATATGATAACTTATTTATATACGAAAATCAATATCTTTGTAAGAAAAAATATATGCTATTTCTACATAAAAATAGAAGATACCTAAAACTATGCCAATTCTTGCAATAGTTTCAGAGTATCTTCTCTTACTTTTATAATAAATTATGATCAATTAAAATTTTTTCGATATTATTTTTATACTTCAGCAATGACTTTTTGATCAGCTCTTTTTTCTCTTCTGTTTTTCGAAAGCTGGGGAAAACGACACTGAGCCCCGCAACCACCTCACGATTTTCACATATTGGAACGGCAATACAGCTTGTATGCTCTCCACTTTCTCCATCTTCCGTAGCGAATCCGTTTATTCGAACATCCTGCAGCTGCCCTTTTAATACATTCATATCTGTAATTGTTCTGGAGGTAAGGGGAAGTAAGCCTTCTGGGTAAATTAGATCTAGCTCTTCTTCAGTATGACGGGATAAAATTGCTTTTCCTAAGGCCGTCGAATATGCCGGTAAGCTTCGTCCAACCTCTGATACAACCCTGATGGGTTCCTGCCCTTCCACCTTTAGCAAATAAAAGACCTGCCCCTCTTTTAGAATACCTAACTGACAAGTCTCATTACAGTCATTAGAAAGTGAATTCATCTCCTGACGAATTAAATCCAAGGTAGAATTTTTGCTGGTAAAAGAGGAACCTATGTAATATGCCTGGATACCTATTGTATATTTATTGGTAGTGCGGTCCAATTCCAGGAATCTAAAATCCAATAATGTTTTCAGTATAGGCGAAATTGTGCCCAGGGGAATATCGGTTTTTTTGGTTAATTCACTGAGGGTAAACCCACCAGGATGATTAGAAATAGCCTGAAGTATTGAAATAACTCTATATGTTGGATTATGCACCATTCATACGCTCCTCATTTAAGAATTATTTAATTATCATATCATCTTATACTTAATTATACAATAGTAATCAGGCTTACTGACTTAGAAATTAATACTTAATCCCAGCAATAGCTTAAATTCTATGCTCTCTATTACTACTATTGCCAATGAATCGAAATTAATATCCTCTATTATCACTTTATTAAAGTTCTTTGGCTTATGCACTATTTTCCTGCCCTCAACCAGAAATCTGCTGCAAATCTTTTAGTTAATTTGAAAATCAACATATATCCTTTTTTGTTAGTTTTGAAAGTTACTTTTATAAGGGAGGCCAGCAGTTGAGAGGGAGTAAAAAAGGAAAAATGTTTGAAAAAGTCTTTTCTTTTGTTTTATAATGTATATGGCATGGAAAAAGCAACCATTTCCAGGGTGGTTCTACTCTGCCCTAACAAAATTGGTCAAGTAAAACCAATTGAAAATTGAAATAGTTATTGTAAAAAAGGTTTAGAGGTCCTCATTTTTCATTTAACTTTACAAAACGAGAGCAATTAAAAGGAGGAAAATATGAAAAGACTTTTTTTGGGGGTTATAGCATTATTATTCCTTTTTACTGTCTGGATGGTAATCGGGCAGTCAAATCAAAAGATAAAAGTAACGGCCCAATATCTACAGGGAAAGATTACTACTCAGGTAAAAACTGAAGACATCCAAAATATCGAATCAACAATTTTTAGATATAAGACTCATTATCTTGATCAATATATCAACGTAGGTCCAGAAGTACAAGTTTATATATTTCCTAATGAGAAAGAGACCCATGTCTTTGAAGTACATGCAGAGTTATTTGAAGGAAAAAAAGACAATTTAGAAGTGGAGGTTGCGGTTAAATACCAGGATGGAACGGAAGAAATACTTGGAAATGTAACCATTCCGGGCATCAAGAAGCAAGTATATGATGATTTTGTCATTAAGCCTGAATTTGAAGAAGGATCAATTTTCTATCGAACTAACGGCTTAACAGCAGTAATTAAACAAGACGAATACGATGAAGAAATATTGTTTTATTCTGATCCCAACCGTGAATTTCCAAATATTTCTGTAGGTTTTCAGAAAGATCATTCACTTTATCCATTAAGTGTCTATGAGGTAATACCTGAAACTGAAGCCTTGAATAGAAACTATGAAGGATTTGCACCTGTGGATTTTACCAATATTTCAGAAGGCCATAAGTCATATATCGTAATTGAACACGGCATGTTTGATTTATGGTGGGATGGACTTTATCCTTATGATAATGAAGGGAATGAGGTGATTTATGAAGCTAGAGAAGAAGATAGCGGCATTGTTTTGGCAAGAGACAATGAAACACTTGAAATATCAAAAGCAAGTCACGAAAAATGGACTAAAATGGTAAATAAAATCCCGAATATTAAATTTCTTATAACATCTTTCAATAAATAATGAATTTAGTACTGTAAATATTGATTTAAAAGTGGCTTAAAAAATTGATTTTCTCAGCAATAAAAAAAGATGAATCCTAGTTTGCACTATAAGATTCATCTTTTTTCTTTCTCTTTTCTAGTATGAATATATGGAATATTTAAGATCATTGTAATACCTAAAACAATTGCCCCTGATATTTTAAGGGTATTTATCTCATAGTATAGTCGTTAAAAACTGCTGAATACTTGACACCAGGCTACTAAGACAGAACCGGCCTACAACGGTGACTGCTTTAAATTACAACTTATACAAAATCCTCACGCATAGGATTAAATATATCCAGCAGCACACCTTTTTTCAGGCATTTGCAGCCGTGCTTTACCCCATCCATTTTAAGCATTGTATCTCCTGCCCTTACAATTTTCTTTTCACCCTCTATTTCAAACTCAAATTCACCGCTGACTACATAGGTTATCTGAGTATGGGGGTGATGATGGAGGCTTCCTATTGCCCCTTCTTCAAAGGCATTTTCAACACACATTAAATCCTGACTATATGCTAGAACCCTTCTTACAACGCCATCGGCAACCTCTCTGGGTGCTGTTTCATCGCGGAATACCCATCTTTGATTTAGCATTTTGTTATACTCCTCCCGTCTATTATTGGCTGTTGCTGCATTTTTTTCTTTAATACATATTTTTTAAATATGGGCCATACAACACTGATAATTGCAATTAACAAAAAGATCAAGGAAATTGGTCGTGTAAAAAATTTGGTGTAATCTCCATCTGCATAACTAACGCCTTTTCTAAAATAGGCCTCTAAGTTTTGGCTAAGGATAAAGGCTAAGATAAAGGGACTGGTAGGCAGTTCACCCAGGGCCATAATTACCCCCAACACACAGCAACCAATCATAACATAAATACTAAAAATACTATTAGCAGTACCATATGCACCTATAAAGGCTAAAATCAAAATAGAGCTGTATAGGAAGTGGTAAGGTATTTTTAAAATCAGTGGGAACCATCGCTTTGCCACAAGCTGCATAATCACTACGATAATAGCACTGACTAAAATTCCTGCAAATATTAAGTAGGATATTTGTGGATTTGAAGTGATCATAAGAGGACCAGGCTGCAATCCATGGATCATTAACCCGGTAAGGAGCATGGCTGTAATACTGTCTCCTGGTATTCCTAAGGCCATCATGGGAATAATGGCTCCACCGATTGATGCATTATTAGATACTTCGGAAGCCCAAATGCCCCCTGGATGCCCTTTACCAAATTCTTCAGAATCTTTACTGCTTGACTTGGCATGGGCATAGGCAATCATGTTGGAAACACCCGACCCCATACCTGGAAGAAACCCTACCCACAGACCGATCAGGAAGGTGCGTATAATAATTCCAATATTTTCTGTAAAATCCTTGATGCTGATGCCCAGGCCGCGAATATTACCTTCCTTCACCTCTGGAAGTACCTGACAGCCCTTTGCATAGTTTGTTGCAATTTGACGGCATGCAAATATACCCAGTGTAATGGCAATAACGCTGATGCCGTTGTCTAGGTTATGATTACCAAAAGTAAAACGCAGCACCCCCGAGACTTTATCCATTCCAACTGAGCCTAATAGGAGTCCCAACGATGTAGCCAAAAGACACTTAAACATACTTCCCTGGGATAATGCTGCTACCAATGTAATGGCTGCAAAACACAGGCTGGCATATTCCCATGGCCCCAATTTCAGTGCAAAATCAGCAATTACGGGGCTTAAAAAGGTTGCAATTAGAATCGATAGCAGTGTTCCTATAAAGGAGGCCAAAATTCCGATAGTAAGGGCCCTAGTGGCCTCGCCCCTCTCTGTCATAGGATAGGCATCGAAGGTTGTTGCAATGGATGAGGAGCTACCTGGGATACCAATTAAGGTGGCACCTATAAAAGAGCCCGATACGCCACTTACATACATAGCAATCAGCATAACGAAACTAGTTACTGTGTCCATTCCTATGGTAACGGGAAGCAGCAGAGATATACCAATTGCCGCACTAAGCCCTGGAATGGCACCAAAGATAATCCCAACTACTGAGGTTAATATGATCAAAAGTAAATTTATAGGCTGAAGAATTAGTAATAAGCTAGATAAGTAAGCTTCCATGATACACCCCCTAGAATTTGCCTTGTGGCAGCATGACTCCAAAGCCTTTTGCAAAGATCAGATAAAGAGCTGCTGAAATTACAATGGAAAGAATTATGTTTACGGCAAGTGAAACCTTTTTTTCTCCACTAAGCATATTGACTAAAGCAAAGGCCATAAAGGGTGTTGCCCATATAAACCCAACATATGTAAGGGCAATGGCATAAGCAATCAATACTCCAAAGGCAATCCCGAGCCTTTTCCAGCCATCTTTGGTTAAGTATGTCTTTTCTTCTTCCTTTTTGATTTCTGACTGTACAATTATGCCGATACCGCAAATAACCATCAGGGCCTCTGCCAGGTATGGCAGAAGACGAGGCCCTGGATCTACAATATTTTCCGGAACTCTGATTGAGCGTGTATGATAAAAGAAAAATATAGCAGTTAAAATAGCACCTATTCCGATTAACCTGTCCTTTTTCACGGTTCCTCTCCTCGTAAATTATTTTTTAAATTAACCCAATATATATTATTTTGTTACGTTGAAAATCGAAAGGGACTTTGCCACATCAGTTAATGTGTTTAGTTCATCTTCAAGTATCGCTTTCGATTCTTCTATACCATACCACTCAGGAACCTGGCCCATTTCCTTCATTCCGTCAACATAGGGAGAACCCTCCTCCACAATGCCCTTTAGGGATTCGCTAATTACTTTAACCTGCTCCTCGTCCATACCAGCTGGCCCTATAATATAGTAATTGGTTACGGCATACACATTTTCGTATCCCATTTCCTGAATAGTTCTATAGTTTTCAGGTGCATTGGACTCAAAGTCTGCAATTTTGGCTCCATTTGCTCCGACAGTGGCTATAACCTTCAGCTTACCTGCCTTTTCATACTCTAAGCCATTTGCTAAAGAAATACTTCCAATATCAATAAAACCACCTGCTAGGTTAGTTAATCTGTCTGTTTCTGCCGAAGCCTCTACATAATTAAACTTAATATCTAATTTATTTTCCAGCGTACCCATTAAGAATTGAGTGGTTCCATTAGGAGATATTCCTGCTTTGACTTTTCCAGGATTTTCTTTAATATACGCTAAAAATTCTTCAAAGGTATCATAAGGTGCATCTACCGGCACCGCAAGGGCTCTAAGTCCATTATTTCCGATATTGGCAATAAGGGTTACATCCTCTAGGGGATGAATATCGGTAGCCCCTGTAACATACTGTGTTATCAATGCTGAGTGAACCATTGCCAGATTTAAACCGTCAGGCTTCTTGCTAACAAGGCTCTTAAAGCATGCTACAGTGGTATCAAAGTTTACTGGTTGAAAATTAATTCCATTTATCTTGTTCCAGCTTTGGGTCAAATATCTAGTTGTCAAGTCAGATCCACCCCCTGGTGTACCAGGTATTAAAATGTGAACTGAATTATTGGTCCACTTAAGACTATCATCTGACACGTTTTCTACATCTTTTGTATTTGATCCTGTATTTTTTTGAGCACAGCCGCTAACCACCATCATCAGCATTAAAGTAACTAATAAACACCCTAAAATTTTTTTCATTTTTTCACTCTCCCTCACTTTGTTAGGTCATTGATTTTGGTATTTAAACCCGACTTTATTTATTTTTCAGTGTAAAAAATTTGTTTGCTTTCAAGTAATCCCTCCCTTTCCAGCTTTTCTATATTCATTCTTTGGGGATTACCGCTGACATCTGTTTGACAGTAGAATCTGCCATTTTTTTCTTCAGGCTGATATAGGGTATACTCCCCAACAGGCCTACTGATTGGCTCATGATATTCTATTAGCTCATCTTCATTATAGAGACAGCCAAATATTGCGTTAAGATAAATCCTGCCCCCTGAAGAAAATCTTACATGATTTTTACGGGCCATATCTCTGATTTGAATCAGATCATCCATTCTTGTCATTCTGCCTACAGAAGGCTGCAAATGATCTACGCCCTTCTCAATATAAGTTTCGTAGGCATAGGAAATTCGCATAGATTCACCAAATGCAATAGGAATCGTAACCCCCATATCCTTCAAGGATTTAATCCCATTCATATCGTGGGAATGAATTGGCTCTTCAAGCCAGGCAAGATTATAGGGCTTTACCAATTCCGAGAAGGCAAAGGCTGTCTTTACATCCCATTTCTGATTGGCATCAACGGCTATGTTAACGTTGTCTCCAACTGCCCTTCTAACCTTTTCTATTCTTCTTAAATCCCGTTCCATATCATCACTGCCCACTTTGAACTTGATTGTCGTGTAGCCTTCTTCCACGTATCTCGTCATATCCTCTATCAGTTCTTCATCATCCAGTAAAATAGACCCTCCGCCTTTATAAGCAGCCGCCCAGTCCTTTGTTGCCCCCATGAATCTATGTAAAGGCTGCCCGGCCCTCTGGGCCAAAATATCTAGCATCATTAAATCTAGCATACCTACCATTACGGCTTGCCCACTTTGAAAACCGCTGTTTCTGATTTTCCAATACAGCGTCTTTCGCCATTCATTATAGCTTTTCTTCTCGCCATTCAGAATCATGGGAAGAATATCCTTTACAAAACCCCTTGCTACTGAAAGGTGGGCACAGGCCCCTTCATCATCATAAAGCTCAATACACCCCTGCTCCGGAGCGAACTTTCCCATACCGCCGGTGGCGTCTTTAAATGGCTTTGGCAGCGGGATCGGCCTAAAATGATAGTATACAGCCTTTGTAAAACGAATCTCATCTTTATAATCAAATGAAAACATCCTTTACCTCCTCGTATAATATTTTTTATGGGCTTTTCTCTTAATTCTCACTTAACCCAGGATACTAACCTAAAAGCTCAGCCAAAATCACCTCCCCTTCTTCAGAGACCTTTAGATTGATATTACCTTTATCCGCAGAATGTAGGATAATAATGATAATCTCTTGTTATTTGTGACGAGGCAGCAATCCTAATAGAAATTGAGTGGAAAACTATTTTTGGCTTACAATGCCTTAAAATTCAGAAAATAGAAGCAGCTGATCTTCTACTTGAAAGGAAAACGTTTAACTTTTTTCAAAAAAAATAACTAGCAACTGGTAAATTATCTCTTAGTCAGTACAATCTTAACTAACTATTTTAATTTTAAAATATCTGTTGTTTTTTTAACATGTATTCTCTATATAAAAATAAAGCTCGTGTGTTGTATGTTTTGTACAACTATTTGTTTTCCACACATTTTAGTATATCATTGATTTGTTTACCGCCAAAATAGCAGCCTTATTTTTTAATCTTAGGCTCTATCTTTAAATAGTAGACATTAAATTAGGTAGAAGGTTATTTAGTACTGGCACCGGGTTTCCCTATTGAAAAAGTGGATGGCACCTTTGGTTATTTAAAGCCTGTTTCAATTGCTTTGAGTCAAAAAATAGAATATCATGAGAATAGAGAAAAAATCGAAGGAGGAATTGTATTGATTATATACGAAGGCTGTAAAAACGCAAATGCAGAAGACATTTTCTATGCCTTTCAAAGAGGCTTCTGTGATTACATAATCAAAATGGAGCTGACACAGGAAGTTTTTATAGAGCGATTTTTTGGTCCTGAGGGAAATCAGCTGGAGAACTCCTTTATTGCCTTTGATGATGACAGGCCAGTTGGAGTGATTTTGGGTGGGATAAAGGTTTATGAGGAAATCAGAACTATGCGTTGCGGTACCCTTGGTGTCGACCCGGATTACAGGGGAAGTGGAGTTAGTAAGGAGCTCTTTGAGCTCCACAGGCAATCAGCCCTTAATAATGGCTGTAAGCAATTGTTTTTAGAAGTGATTGCCGAAAATGAAAGAGCCATCAAATTTTATAAAGGACTTGGCTATGAAAGGGTATATGACCTTAGCTACTATTCCTATGAAGTGAAGGCCCAGGAAAATAAAGCAAAAGCACCCATAGAAGTACAGGAGATATCACTTGAGGCCATAAAGGTTCTTTCAGAAGGGCTGGGGGATATACATATCAACTGGCAAAATGATTTTGATTATATGGAAAAAAAGACTGGCATCAAGCACTTCGGCTGTTACAAGGAGGGTCTACTGGTGGCGGCCTTAAGCCTTCATTCAGCCGGGAGCCTTCATTTTATATGGACAAAGCCCTCTGAAAGACATCAAGGAATTGCAAGGGCTTTGATAAACAGGGGAGCCGAAGCGCTACAGCTTAAGACATTGCATATTAGCTTTCCCAATAATGCTAATCTTTCGGGCTTTGCAAGGCATTTAGGCTTTGCTAAAAAGGAAATTGTACAATATGAAATGTACTTAACCCTTTAGCAAAATAAAGGGCTAAGGTAGAAAGTAAGGGATGGCACTTTGGCACTGGGTAATTGTAGGCATACCTAGACTCTGAAAAAAATATTTGTGACAGACTTATAATCCTCAGCATCATATTGAAAAATGAACATAGAGGGTTCTCGATTGAGGTTAAATTCTATGTAAAATACTTGACATTTGTTGAGAATGATTATAATATTCATTTATTGAGTTAGTTATGATTAACTAAACTTATCTAATTTATTAAATACAAAGGAAGGGATATCTTATGAAACTTAAAGGTATTAAATTCATTACTGCAACAGTAATTGTATTGTCCCTGGCCTTAACAGGCTGCGGAAAGGCTTCAACTGCACCGGATGCCACTGAACCCCCTACCAACCCAGAGGGTGTTACAGCGGGTGAGACTATGTTTCCACTCACCATCAAACATGCCTTCGGTGAAACGGTAATAGAGCGCAAACCAGAACGTATTGCTACCATCTCTTGGGGAAATCAAGATGTATCCTTAGCATTAGGCGTTGTTCCTGTAGGAATTTCTAAGGCTAACTATGGAGTTGTTGACGATAGTGGTCTATTACCCTGGACAGCAGCTAAATTTAAAGAATTAGGCGTTGAAAGCCCGACTCTTTTTGATGATATTACTGAACTAAACTTTGAAGCCATCAGTGATAGTCAGCCGGATATCATTCTTGCGGCCTATTCAGGTATTACTCAGGAAGAATATGATTTATTAAGTGAAATTGCTCCCGTAGTGGCATACCCAAACCTGCCCTGGCAGACCTTCTGGAGAGAGCAGATCGTGATTAATGCAACGGGTATGGGGATGAAGGCTGAAGGAGAAGCACTGGTTGAGGAATTGGAAGCATTGATTGAGGAAAAAATTGCAGAATACCCACAGTTTGAAGGAAAGACTGCTGCCTTCTTCTATTTCAATCCAGCTGATTTAGGAAATTTCTTTGTGTATCTTCCCAATGATCCCCGGGCCGCTTACCTTACAGACCTGGGAATGACCTTTCCTGAAAGTGTAACTAAACTGGCTACAGAATCCGATAGCTTTGCCTTAGAAATCAGTGCAGAAAATGTGGATTTATTAGAAGACGTCGATATTATTATTGCCTATGGAGATGACTCATTATTGACTGCATTACAAGCCGATTCCTTAATGGGAAGGATACCGGCAGTGAAAAGGGGCTCTGTTGTATTAATAGAAGACGGTACACCTCTGGCGGCCTCTGGAACCCCCAGTGCCCTTTCTATTCCGGCGACAATCGATGACTATCTTCGTATCATCGGAGAGGCAGCTGATAAGGTAAAATGAAGCATTCCAAAATAGTCATCCTGGTGATTGGCAGTCTACTTATTTTATCCTTGTGTATTTTGGCTTCTTTAGCCTTTGGTGCCCGATTCATCAGTTTTGATGAGGTCATAACAACTTTAATTCATTCTAATAAAGAGACCATAAATGAAATTGTAGTTCATGAACGGATCCCAAGGACTGTTTTTGGTATCATTGCCGGAGCCGCCCTTGGGGTCTCTGGTGCCCTTATGCAATCTATTACCCGTAATCCAATTGCAGACCCCAGTATTCTAGGGGTTAATACTGGCGCCTCTTTATTTGTCGTCGGTGGTATCACCTTCTTTCACATTAATTCAGCTAATCAATATATTTGGTTTGCCCTGGTGGGGGCTGCCGTTACGGCGGTCTTTGTTTATAGCATCGGCTCCATGGGGGCCGGAGGGGCAACCCCCATCAAGCTTGCTTTAGCCGGTGCGGCTACCAGCGCTGCCCTGTCCTCCATTGTCAGCAGCATCATTCTACCCCGTACCGAGGTAATGAATGCCTTTCGTTTTTGGCAGGTTGGCAGCATCAGTGGCGCCACATGGCAGGGCATCTGGACAGTCTTACCCTTTCTTGCAGTGGGTCTATTAATCGGTGTGTTGGTGAGCCCCGCCCTGGATGCCCTTGCCCTGGGAGAAGATCTTGCAACGGGGTTAGGCGTTCGTACAGGAGTGATTCGATTGACAGGCGCCTTTGCCGGGGTATTGCTGTGTGGTGCCACTACTGCCCTTGCAGGCCCTATCGGCTTTGTAGGTCTAATGATTCCACATATTATGCGATTGATCTGTGGGCCTAATTTAAAGATCATTATTCCCATGTCAGCCATTGGGGGCGGAATCCTATTAACCACTTCCGATGTCCTTGGAAGGCTCATTGGAAGCCCAGGAGAGCTTGAGGCAGGAATCGTAACCGCCTTTTTGGGGGCTCCAATATTAATTATCATTGCCATGAGGGCGAAGGGGCGTGGAATATGATGCAGAAAGAGCTTAATATTGTTCAATCCGGCTATCGTCATAGACGCTTAAGATGGATCATTGTTACGCTACTCCTAGGTTTATTAGTCTTAGCCCTTTGTGTTACTGCCCTTCTACTTGGGAATACCGTCTATTCCCTTGATGTGGTAATTAAGGTTCTTTTGGGTGAGCAAATTCAAGGTGCCACCTTTGCAATCGCTACCCTCAGACTACCACGGATGCTTGCAGGCTTACTGGTTGGTATGGCATTTGGAATGGCTGGCAGTACTTTTCAAACCATGCTTCGGAATCCCCTGGCCAGCCCAGATATCATTGGAATAACCTCTGGTGCCAGTGCAGCTGCTGTTTTTTGCATACTGGTACTTAAGGCCAGCGGTAGTATTGTTTCTATCAGTGCCATGGCTGCGGGCCTTGGAGTGGCCCTATTGATTTATGTCCTATCCAGTGGCGGTAACTTCTCTGGTGGTAAGCTGATCCTCATTGGAATTGGCGTACAGGCCATGTTAAATTCCTTTATTTCTTATCTGCTGCTTAAGGCCTCCCAATATGATGTACCCGGCGCCCTTAGATGGCTCAGTGGAAGCCTCAATGGCATCAGAATGTCTTCAATCCCTGGTTTAGCTCTGATTGTGATATTTTTTGGCCTGGTAATCATCCTGCTGGGCAGAGATCTAAAAATTTTAGAGCTGGGTGAGCAGTCGGCAGTCACCCTTGGTGTAAGAACAAACCTTACTCGAATCATGCTGATCTTAAGCGGGGTATTCTTAATAGCCTTTGCCACTGCCATCACTGGACCCGTTGCCTTCGTCGCCTTCTTATCGGGGCCCATTGCAGCTAAACTGGTGGGAGTTGGTTCCTCTAACGAGCTGCCATCGGGCCTGGTAGGTGCTATTCTAGTTTTGGGGGCAGACTTAATTGGTCAATTTGCCTTTGATGTTCGGTTTCCGGTTGGGATTATCACCGGCATCCTGGGGGCACCCTATCTACTTTATCTACTCATTCGTATGAATAGAACAGGAGGAGCGGCATGAATACTTCACATTTATTAAAAGCTAATCATATCATGGCAGGATATGATAAAAAAACCATCCTTGAAGGAATAGATATTACAATCCCAGACCATCAAATCAGTGTGATTATCGGTGCCAACGCCTGTGGAAAATCCACCCTGCTTAAAACCCTTTCCAGGTTGATTCAGCCAACGGCTGGAGAAATTTTACTGGACGGTAAAAAAATCACCACCATGCCCCCTAAGGAATTGGCAAAGGTTCTGGGGCTGCTTCCCCAATCCCCGGTGGTGCCGGAGGGTATTACTGTGGCGGATTTGGTTGGTCGGGGTCGGTTCCCCTATCAATCCTTTTTCAAGGGTTTAGGCAAAAAAGATTACGAGGCGGTGGAGGAGGCCCTGGCCCTTATGGGTATTACAGACCTGGCAAACAGAAGCGTTGACGAGCTTTCTGGCGGCCAGCGTCAACGGGTATGGATCGCCATGGCCCTGGCTCAACAGACGGACATACTTCTTTTAGACGAGCCTACCACCTTCCTTGACATTACCTATCAGGTTGAAATTCTTGATTTACTGACAGATTTAAATAAAAAGCGTGGCACCACCATTGTAATGGTACTTCATGATATTAATTTATCTGCCCGATATGCAGATTATATATTCGCTGTTCACAAAGGAAAGCTCATTGCCCAGGGTGCCCCCTCAGATATCATTACAGAGACGTTGATCAAGAAGGTCTTTGATCTTGACTGTACGGTCATCGCTGACCCCGTATCTGGGTCCCCCTTTATTGTACCCAAGGGCAGGCACCATGTGAACTGTTAAAGCTTCAATCCTTAGTACTAAACAGAGCCTATATCCTAAAAGTTAAACAGGATATAGGCTCTATCTGAATATTTTTAGCACTAGCCTCTTATAACGCCATCTACATAAGTCCTTTATACGCTATCTAGCACATACTATTTTTTGAACAGGGGATTGACCCCTGATGCAACTAATCCTCCATCGCATAGTATGTCTACACCTGTAAGATATCCTGCACCTTCACCAGCGCAGTAGGAAAAAAGACTTGCAATTTCCTCTACACGGCCAAACCGCTTAATAGCACAAAACTTGATATAGTCATTGGCCTCCTCCTTCTCTAATTCTCCCATGGGTGTTTCAAAATTACCTGGTGATATCGAAAGTACCCTTATCCCTTTATTTCCAAATCTGGCAGCATCCTGTTTTGCAAACCATATTACAAAATTCTTCGATATACCGTAAGCAACGCCGGAACGTACTTTTTGGGGATATAAATTAACACTTCTCATGATTTTTTTCATAAAGTATTCCGGGTCCTTCAGACTGTATTTATACTTCCTGACCGGCATGACAATCCTAGGTGTTAAATAAGCTGACATGGAAGATACATCTATAAGACAGGAACCTTTCTCCATGACCTTATAAAAGGCATTGTTCACATAAATAGTTCCCAGGGCATTTACCTCCATAATGGTTCTTGCATCCCCCATATGGGGTGACATTCCCGCTGCATGAATTACTGCAGCCACCGTCCCCTTGGCTTTTGCATAATATGCCAGCTTCTCGACGCTGGTATAGTTCGAAACATCACAGGGAAAAGCCTCCGCTTCAATTCCTGCGCCCTTTAGTTCCTTTACAGCACCCTCTAGCTTCTGAGGGTTTCTGCCGCATATAATAACATAATGATCCTTTCCCATAACCTTGGCGGTGGCAAGTCCCATACCACTGCCGCCGCCTGTTATGACACACACTTTTCGCATAATCTATTTTCCCTCCTTCTTCAGTCTTTTTTTATCTAGTCCTTTTAGTACTATTTTGTAGCTATTTTTTTATAAAAATAATACTAACTAATGTAATTACTGCCGTTAAAATTACTTTTTTATTTTTCATGGTTACCCCTCATCTCTCTTTTTTTATAACCTTTAGCATTGTCCGCACTTCCCACATCTCCATAACTCCTCTGCCACGGCTTCCCAGGCATTCGCTGCATTTAAACATTTCTCTGATAGTTCATTCACATCCTCCGGATTCTGTAAATCTGTGGAATGGGCTCCTGAAGTGTTGACTGCTTTAGCCAGTGCACCAGGATTATCTAAAAGGGGACAGGGCCTTAAATGGTTTGTGTTAAAGGGCTGTCCTTTTCGATATTCCGTAAACAGTGGTGATTTTAGCCCTTCCAACAAGGTTTTTTCTTTTATATTGGAATCAGAATAATGAATAAAGGCACAGGGTTCCATATCTCCATTGGCATTAATATGCAGATAACGCCTCCCGGCTGCAAGACAGCCCTCGGAATATTCACCGTCATTCCAGAAATCCAAGGTAAACAGTGGTTTCGTTTCCCGGAATTCCCGAATTTTACGATACATGAATTCCCGCTGTTCAGCACTGACCATCAGCTCTGGAACTGCATCCTTTCCTACCGGCATATAGGTAAAGAACCAGCAGAATTTCGCTCCCCATTCTATCATTTGATCAAAGTAGGCTTCCGATCCGATAATATCCACATTCTTACTGGTATAGCAACAAGAAATACCAAAGGGGATTTTCTTTCTTTTTAGCAAGGCCATGGCTTCTCTTACCTTTAGGAAGGTTCCATCACCTCTCCTGAAATCTGTTGCCTCTTCAAAGCCCTCCACACTAATTGCCGGAATAAAGTTTTTAACCCTCAACAGATCATCGGCAAAGGCTTCATCAATTAAGGTTCCATTGGTAAAGGCAGTAAACTGACAGTCTGGATGCGCCTCGCATAAACGAATAATATCTTTTTTCCTGACCAGGGGCTCTCCTCCGGAATAAAGGAAGAAATAGGTCCCCAGTTCATTTGCCTGACTGATAATAGAATCCAATGCTTCATAAGACAGGTTCAGTTTACCGCCATACTCAGCCGCCCAGCATCCTGTACATTTAAGGTTACAGGCAGAAGTCGGATCCATCAGTATCGCCCAAGGAATATTACAGTTGTGTTTTTTCTCCAGTTCCCTTTGTTTTTGAAATCCGATCATGCTTGCATTAATGAAAAAGTTTCGAAAGGTGACCTTTAAAATTTCCGGGTCAGCGTCTTTATATAACCCTAAAACATAGCGGTACCAGTTATTATCAGGGTTTTCTACAATATCACGAAGGGTTTTTCTCTGTGACTCCCAGTGTCCATTTCGATCAAATCCATCGGCCCAGTTTAAAAGCTTCGGCAAGTTTTTCTCTGGGTTTCCCGATACATATTCAATTACTTTTTGTAGTACAAATGCCTCTGTCTTGTCTTTTATGCTCATCATTCATCGCTCTCCTATAATAAGTTATTTAGGCAACCTCTATCTAAAGTGTTAGCCTTTCTTTTCTATATCTTAATCTTAGTACGGTAAGGTAACGTGAAAGTAAATTAAAAAGGATTTTGAAATCATAATTTTATCAGGTTAGAACGACTTATTTCAAAATTTCCTTTATATAATGAAAATCAGCAAAAAAATAAGCCGTAGATTGATCCATCGGCTTATCGGTAGAATGAATTATAGCTTAAATTTATCAGATAATTTCTGTAATTTTTCTGCCTGGTTCGACTGGTTTTCTGCTGAAACTGCTGCTTCATTTAAAGCTAGATTAATTTCACATAGACTGGAATTAATCTCTAGAGTATAATCCGAGCTTTTATCCGCCGTCTCAGCAACATCATTTATCATATGACTGATTTTACGGATGGACTGATTCACAGCTGTAGCTGATTCCTTTACTGAGGTTGATATATTTTTAAAGGCTTTTGCATCCTCTTCATATTGCTCTCCGGTTTGAAGAAGCAATTGGTAATCTGCTTTTACATTCACATCGATATACTTTAGAATATCCTGTGAGCTCTCCGTCAGGTTTTCAAATACTTGAGTTACCTGAGTTACCAGCCTTTCAATGACTGAAATTGCATCCGAAGATTGGTTGGCCAGTTTTTTCACCTCGTTGGCAACAACCAGAAAGCCCTTTCCCCCTTCTCCAGCTCTTGCCGCCTCAATAGATGCATTCAGTGCCAGTAGATTAGTTCGTACTGCAATTTCTTTAATGGCATTGGATATTACTGCTATTTCCCCTACGATCTTTCCCTCTTCAATCGCCCTTACTATTTTTTCGTGTTTATCAGAATAGGTAGTATCTGCCTTGGCAAGAGAGTCTACCACTCTTTTCTTCATGTCTGATGCCCTGGTCTCCATTTCATCAGAAGCCTTTAGTGCAAAAGCAATTTGCTGGGTAAGGGACTGATTGGCCTCGACAATCTCTTCGATGACCAAGGATGCCTTTTGGGTCACCTCTAATAGATAAAGTGCGTCTTCCGAAAGCCTCGAGGAGGTATCATAAATTGTATTAATGCTGGAGGAGGAGCTTTTTGCCGTTATGGCTATTTCATGGCTTGATGCATTGATCTTTTTTGATATTTCCTGCAGCTCTGAAATCAAACATTTAATTTTTGATGTCGCCTTATCAAACCCATGTCCAAGCCTTCCAATCTCATCATTTCCTTCAAAAACCAGTTGGTTTGACAAATCCCCATCTCCCAGTTTTTCTGTATAAAGTAACACCTTCTTCAGTCGATTTAAAACGAATTTATCATAAATGAAGACAACAATCATGACCGAGATAATTATATTTAATCCAGATGATACATAAAAGCCGATTTCACCTTCTAAATAACTGGTTTCTACTCCCAGTGAGGAAATGGCATTTCTTCCTGTGACAAAAACTGCATTCACTAGCTGCCCTATATTGGTGCTTAAAATTTGTACGATGATCACTGCAATAACCAGTTTAAACTTAATTGAGTCCACGGTTGCACTCTTTATCTTTTCTCTAATCTTCACTTAATAACCTCGCTTCATTCGTCAATATGCTAAAAAGAAAACTGGCCATCATCCGCGTATAAAAAGATATGAATTCTGCCATTAATGACTGTTGGAATCCATCACTTTATTGATCATTTTCATTGCAAAGGAAGGTCTGAGACTGTATAAAAGGTTCATTACCTTACAATCTTTTCCGATAAAGACACGGAAACGGTCGTTTTCCATAGCATCAACAATCAGCTTGGCAGCTTGTTCAGGGGAAAGCATATTTTTTGCCCTTTCGTCTTCTGCTGCCGGCTTGCTTCCCTTAATATCAGAATTAATCTTGATATCCGTAGCGACACCCCCCGGAACGATCACCGTAACCTTTACATTGGTTTTCTTTAATTCTGAATGAAGGGCTTCCGTCATTACCTTCACAGCTGCTTTAGAAGCGCCGTAAATACTCTGTCCAGGTACTGGCAGAAAGCCTCCCATACTGGATACATTGACCAGATGGGCTTCGGGCCGCTTCATTAAATAGGGTAAAAAGGCCTTGGTCATGTAGAGTGTACCATAAAAATTTACATTCATGACCCGGTCGATTTTATCAAGCTCCAGTTCGTTGAGATTAATAAAGGGCTGAATAATTCCTGCACAATTAATCAGACCATCCAGGTGTTTGTATTTTAATGCCGCCTCCTTTGCAAATTCCAGCACCTGTTCTCTATTTGATATATCCACAACATGGGTATAAAGCCTTCGATTGTTTCCTGATAATTTAACTGTTTCATCCAAAGCAGCTTGATTAATATCTACAGCGATGACTGATGCTCCTTTTGAAAGTAATGCTAGTACGATTTGTCTTCCTACTCCATTTCCTCCACCTGTGACTACAATACTTTTGTTAAAAGCTTTCATAATAACTGTCTCCTCCTGATTACTGGTATTTTTCCTAAAACATTGTTGAGCAAAATCAATAATTTGATTATAATTACAATTTACATGATAAAGGTAAACTCAAGATAAATTGACCAATATTTTTTTGTGTTTTATTATTTATTACCTTTTTCAAATAAACCATTCGCCGTTAATGATTGACACTGAATTTTTTTATATTGTCTTATATCTCTGTCAATGGCCATTGCTGCAGCCTTCCCAGCCCCCATGGCTAATATGACAGTTGCCGCCCCTGTTACCGCATCTCCGCCTGCATAAATCCCTTTTCGTGAAGTAAGGCCTGTTTTTTCATCGGTAATAATCCCTCCCCATATTTGCGTTTCTAGCCCACAGGTTGTTGATTTAATTAATGGGTTTGGCGATGTCCCAATGGACATAATGACACAATCAGCCTCAAATAGCCTCTCTGATTTTTCTTTTACAATGGGCTTTCTCCTTCCGGAAGAATCCGGCTCTCCTAATTCCATTTCAACGCATTTGATCCCTTTTACATGATTCTTTTCATCACCTAAGATTTCTACCGGATTCGTTAAAAAATGAAAATGAATCCCTTCCTCTCTTGCATGTTCAACCTCTTCTTTTCTGGCTGGCAGCTCCTCTCCAGAACGGCGGTATACAATCATCACCTCATCTGCTCCCAGTCTTATCGCACATCTGGCCGCATCCACTGCTACATTTCCGCCGCCGATGACAGCAACTTTTTTGGCTTTATAAATCGGTGTTCTAGCATCATGCTGATATGCTTTCATCAAATTCACCCGGGTTAAAAATTCATTGGCTGAATAGACACCCTTCAGATTTTCTCCTGGAATCCCCATAAATTTGGGAAGACCTGCTCCTGTTCCTATAAAGACTGCCTCAAACCCTTGATCTAACAATTCATCAATTGACAATATCTTCCCGATGACCATGTTCGTTTTTATTTCCACACCCATTTGAACCAACGTGTCAATTTCTTTTTCTACAATCGCTTTGGGCAGCCTGAACTCCGGGATACCATATACCAATACACCTCCAGCCAAATGAAGTGCTTCGAAAACAGTTACTTCATAGCCCTTTCTGGCCAGATCGCCAGCACAGGCCAAACCAGCAGGCCCAGAACCAACAATTGCCACCTTATGCCCATTTGATACCTCTAAAAGGGGAGCCTCCTTATCATTTTTAATGTGCATATCTGCGGCAAAACGCTCCAGTCTACCAATAGCAACCGGCTCTCCTTTTATCCCTCTGACACATTTACCTTCACATTGGTTTTCCTGAGGACAAACTCTTCCGCAAACAGCCGGAAGTGAATTGGAGCGGGAAAGAATCTCATAAGCCTTTTCAGCTTCACCCTGGGCTATTTGACTGATAAATTCAGGTATATCAACTTGAACAGGGCATCCATTGACACAAGGCTTATTTTTACACCTTAAGCATCTTTCTGCTTCCTCCATTGCCTGTTCTAAGCTATACCCTGGTGCCACTTCCTGAAAGCTCTTAATTCTTGCCATCCTGTCGTGATATAACATTTCATTCTCTTTTAATGACATATTTAGCATTTTACTGAACCTCCTTTTTTAAAAGATTACAAATATTTTCATGGGATTTACGTTCAAAGGAATGGTAAAAATTAGCCCTCTCCATTGCTTCATCGAAATCAACCCTGTGCTCATCAAAATCCGGCCCATCCACACAGGCAAATCTGGTTTCTCCATTGATGGAAAGGCGGCAGCCTCCACACATACCCGTTCCGTCAATCATAATTGGATTCATACTGACCACTGTCTTGATCTTATATGGTTTCGTTAATTGACATACAAACTTCATCATTATTAAAGGGCCGATTGCAAGAACTTCATCATATTTTTCCCCGCTTGCAATTAGATTTTTTAATTGATCCGTTACCAGACCTTTCAGGCCATAGCTGCCATCATCAGTCATGACATAAAATTGACTGGAAACCTGACGAAACTCATCCTCTAATAGAACCAGCTCCTTTGTTCTGAAGCCTGTAATCGAATGAACCTCTGCTCCTTGCTCATGTAACTTTTTTGCAACCGGATAGGCAATGGCACATCCGACTCCTCCACCGATGATTGCAACCTTTTTTAACCCCTTAGTATGGGTGGCGATTCCCAGAGGACCGACAAAATCACAAATGAATTCTCCTTCTTTTTTTTGATTTAATTGCTCCGTTGTGGCGCCAACAATTTGGAATATAATAGAAACAGTTCCGGCGCTTCTGTTAAAATCTGCTATGGTCAGGGGAATCCTTTCTCCCCTTTCATCCACCCGCAAAATGACAAACTGACCTGGCTCAGCTTTTTTTGCAATCAAAGGTGCTTCTATTTCCATGGATACGACAGTTGGATTCAATGTTTTTTTCTTTACTATTTTGTACATATAATAACCTCTCTTACTTAAAGTTTAACCGTTTGTAAACGGTCCATTTGCTGTGCTGCATGCCTTCTTTTACAACTATAAGGTTTTTGCGTAAACCTACAGTAAACTTTCATAACTATTCAGTCACAATTAAGAATTCCTTTTCTTCAATAAAAAAAGAGTACCGCTAAGGATACTCTCTTGGTATTTAAAATTTCATCCAATGGTATGTGATCTCTTGCTTTCTCATAAATCTAAGAAATCCATTTGAATGAGATTTTCACAGTTTACTTTTAATTTATCTTCTTTTCGGTAAAACAATTGTAAATGTGCTTCCTGAACCGGGTATGCTGGTTACTGAAATATTGCCCCCACACAATTCAACAATTCTCTTGACAATTGAAAGTCCCAGTCCAAAGCCTCCAGTTGTATGGGATCCATCTCCCTGATAATATTTATTAAATATATGTTCGAGTACTTCCTTCTCCATACCAATACCTGTATCAGATATTTCTATGGTGATGCTGTTGTCTACAGCCACCATGATAATTGTAATCTCGCCGCCTGGCGGGGTAAATTTAATGGCATTGCTGATAAGATTCACCCATATTTGCTGCATCATTTCAGCGTTTCCATAGTATTTAATCGGGGAAAGCTCCATATTTAAAGTAATCTGTTTTTTCTCCATTTCCCGAAACATTAATATTGTACTTCTTTTAATCTGTTCATCCAGCTCAAATTCCTTCTTATCTGTTATGACTTCCTGTGCATCAAGCTTTGACAGCAATAAGGTATTCTGTGAAAGTGCCGCCAGTCTTCCGGATTCTTCAGCTATAATTTGAAGATATTCTTTTCTTTCCTCTTCTGTAACATTATTTTCTAGAATAAGCTCTGCAAATCCCCGGATAGAGGTGATGGGGGTCTTAAACTCATGGGAAAAATCATTGATGAAATTCTGCATTTCAGCCTTCGTATTCTTTAATTCCCTGACCATTCGGTTAAAGTTCTCATAGATCGGCTTATATTCCCCCGAATTTTCCAGATCTAGCTCGACATCCAGATTTCCTTCAGCTACACTGTTAATCCCTTCTGAAATTTTTTCCATCCTGGATTTTAGATTTTTTATAATTTTATTGAGAGAAAAGCCTACGACAAGGCCCATACACGGAATCATTCCTAGCATGAAAATGGCATTATCTCTGTCAACACCATGTACTGTAAAGTTAATCAATCCAAAGGCCATGACTGAGCTTACAAGAATTACTACATAAAACCATACTGCCCAGCCAATCATACCTATTTTTTTATTTTTATACCTTCTCTTTTTTTTCATATTCATCTATCCCACTGTATTTTTTTATTCACTGAAGAAATAATTACCCTTCATGTATCTCTGCTTTATATCCCAGGCCTCTAATTGTAATAATTTCAAATTCCTGATAATCCTGAAACTTATTTCGTAATCTGTTGATATGGGTTTTGATCGTCGTTTCATCGCTTTCGGTATCATAGCCCCATACTTCATCAAGAAGCTGGGCCTTTGTAAAAATGGTTCCGGGATAGGAAAGCAGTTTATAGAGCAGTTCAAATTCCTTTTTGGGTAAATCTACTGTATTCTTTCCCTTTCTTGACACTGTATAGCTCGTCGAATCCAGCGTCAGCTCACCAATTGTAATTTTTCTTTCACTTGCTATGTTGGCCCTTCTGAGCAAAGCCTTAATACGCCAGAGCAGCTCTTCATAATTAATCGGCTTTGTTAAATAATCATCCGTACCAGAAGCGAAGCCCGTTCTTTTATCATCAAAGGTATGCATTGCGGTAAGCATAATAACTGGAATGGTCATTCCTGCTTCACGTAACTCCTTTACCAGATCATAACCGTTCATAACCGGCATCTGTATATCTGCTATAATAAGGTCGATATGCTTATGATCCAGTATTTCCAGGGCTTGTTCTCCATTCACTGCCTCTTCAACCGTATAATAAGGTTTCAATCTTGCACAGGTAAGGAGCCTTGTATGTTTATCGTCTTCAACTACCAGTATCGTTGCCATCTAATCCCTCCTGATAATAACTACCCTGATTTTAATTTACAGGGGTAAACTAAGGGTAAACTATCCTGAAACTATAATATATGAGTTAGCCGGTTCCCGGGAAGCTAATCCTTATTAGGCAAGGAAAAGATATCTGCAATTAACCTCGAACCAATTCTATCCCCATTTCATAGGCTCTATTACAATCTATGGGGAACACATCCTGACGTCTCTTTTCCTTTGCCTCAACGTTGAACATATCTGCTACAACCTTGGTATAATCCGGAAATTGGTAAGTATCTGTACTATATAATGACATTACCTTACCTCTGAAAATCCTTTTAAACAGACTTTCATTCGATATAAATAGCTGGTCATATTTTACTTGCCCAATTGCTTCTTCTGGAACATTCATAGTATATATCAAGCCCACATGAAGTTCTTTAGGAAAAAGTGATCGTTGGTCTACATTACTATACATCAAATAAGGAAATAATAGTCTTTCCATTAGGGATCTCATTTCCCCTGACACATTTCCAAAATAGATGGGTGAGCCTAAAATAATGGCATCTGCCTCCTCTACCCTTTTTAGCAGAGGCCGTAGCTCATCTTCAACCCTACATTTTCCATAGCTTTTACCACCCTTCAGCTTACAGGCAAAGCAGCTGATACAGCCTTTAAAATTCAGATCATATAAATGAACCAGTTCTGTCTCAGCACCCTGTGAAGCAGCCCCATCAAGGGCCTGCCCAAGCAAGGTTGCAGTATTCCATTTTTTTCTAGGACTTCCATTGAAGGCTATTATTTTCATTACTGAATGCTCCTTTCAATTATATATTTGCTTTAAAAATAGCGCTTAGATGGTTAATATGGTATAATTTTAAAAACATACTAATGAGGTGAAATTTATGATTAAAAAGGCTTTAAAATCAGCAATCGGTATAAGCATTGGAGTAACAATTGGGAGTGTTGTTTTGCCTCGAATTATATTTTCTGATCTTTATAACGATACCTATCCGCCAATATTAGTACAGTCACTACTGTACCTTACGTTTTCTTATGTTGTTTGCTTTCTCGTTTATCTTTTCATGGGATGGATTAAAGTAAAAATGAAAAAAGAAAGCTAGTCCCTATGGGCATAATGGTCAACGGAAAAGCTAAAAGAAGCTTTTATTAAATGGAAAACAAGGATTACAAATAAAAACTTTCCCTCCTTTTCATTAAATGATAATATCTTCACCAATAGTAGTCTGAAAATACTGAAACAGTTCTACCTCCAGGGTTTCAGTATTTTCTGTAACTGGCTCCTGTATGACAGCAATCTTCAGCTTTGAACCCAGTATACCCTTTGGCTTTTCAGGTCTAACAATAAATCCCATGCTTTTGCCTCTGGTAACCGGCTTTGCATCAAGATATGCCTTCGTATAGAACTGAAGGGAAATATCCCCCTGACATTCATACTCAACGACAGTAAAATACATACCCTTAGGACAAAGTTCCAAAAATTCCTTTTCAAAATTTGATTTATGTTGAGCCAGTTCCTCCGAAGTAATCTGCTCTTGTACCCTGGGGTCATTAAATATCTTTTCCAGCTCTGCCCATACATTCATCAGATAGACTCGGTTAATTTGTGCCCAATGGGCTTCTCCCGTAATCATATTACGAAACCTCAGCTTATCAGGATATACACCGCCTATCCTTAAGGTAATAGGTTTTTCTACCGGATAAGTAACCGTGTCGGGGCGCATGACAAAGCGAAGGGCCGCATCTTCGCTAAAGGCTGGAATTGATAAATACTCCCCTTGTAGCTCTAAAGTTGTTAGCATTAAGGTATCTATTCTCTGATAGTTTATACCCTTCGCCTGCCAGCCATTACGAAGGAAATCTGAAAGCAACCATATTGACTCCCAATCCTGAAGATTAAGCCATCGGCTTTGACAAGCGGCTACTTCATAGGCTTTTCCTCCAATGAAAAATCTGTCAACTGACTGAAATGGATTAATAAAATCATTATGCTCCTTGCTCCGCTGCAGCTCTCGATTGCTTTGTGGCCTTTGTGGAGTATCCACTAGCTGTAAAGCCTCTTCCGCCTCACGCTTCTCTTGATAGACCTCGTCGTACTGTAAAACCAATAATTGAAGCTGTCTACTATTTCGAACTACTCCAATAACGTTGCAAATAATCCCCTTTATCTCACTAGTTTTATCAATCACAAAAATTTCTTCTGTACGAGTCAATAGCTCCTGCAAGCTATAAATGTTCATAAAATCACTCCTTGTCAGGGGTCGTTTTTCAAGGTATTTTTTCTATCAATAAAATCATTATACCATGGTAGTTATATCCAACAAACTATATAAGGGTATTTTGACTACAAAATAATCGCTAGTATTTAGGTGCAAAAAACTAACTTCTAATAGGTAGGCCAAATTATAGCAGACTTTAGTTTTTATCTCTATCAATTTGATATAGGCAAGTTATTTATTTGGTTATGTAAAACACTTCATAAATGAGACAAAGAATGTCTGATTCAGACGAGCATAAGCGTATATGGAAAAGAAAGAGGATGACCCTTGTGATAAAATTAGCATAGTTAAGATTTTTTTTAACAAACTTAAATTTTAATATCGGGGGAGGTATTACATTGAAGAAGAAAATCAACCAAATATTCATGATCTTGTTATGTATCATTCTAATTTTTTCATTGGCAGCCTGCCACCCCCAACAATCCCAGGGAGGTAATACAATATATCAGGCAGGAAGCTATACTGCCAGTGCAAATGGAAAAAATGGCCCCCTAACCGTTGAGGTGGTTTTTTCCAGCGAAAGAATTGAATCGGTTAAAGTGCTGGATCACAGCGAGACACCCGGATTCGCTGAAACACCAATAGAAAAGGTGCCTGAAAAAATAGTTTCCGATCAAACTTTAGCAGTTGAAACAATCACCGGTGCTACTTATACCAGTGAAGCAATTTTAGCAGCAGTTGAAGACTGTGTGAAGCAAGCAGGTGGAGATATAGCTGCCTTAAAAACCAAAGAAAATACTGTATCAAGTAAGGTAGAAGAAGTATCCTATGATATTGTTGTTGTTGGTGCTGGTGCAGCCGGTTCGTCAGCGGCTTTAGCAGCAAGCGAAAAATCAGATAAAGTATTATTATTAGAAAAGACGGCTACCCCTATGGGTGCTGGAACGCTTGCAGGCGGTTTGTTTGCTGCAGACAGCAACCTGCAGAAAAAGGCAGGGAAAACGGTAGACAAGGAATGGTTATATAACGAATACATGAAATCCTCAGCAGGTTATATGAACTCAAATCTGGTTCGTACCATAATAGAAGAATCGGGTAAAACCGTGGATTGGCTTATGGAGAACGGTATGAAGCTGAATCTGATAGATCCAGGTACTGGAGGCGCTTTTGTTCATATCGGTATGCCTACTATCCTGCATGGCTATGCAGAGGGCGGCACGGTAGCCATAACAAATCTTATAAAGAAGTTTGAGGAAAATGGCGGCACAGTAATGTTTTCGACACCAGCAACAGAGTTACTGAAGGATTCTGAAGGTAAAATCACCGGAGTCTTGGCAAGGAAAGAAGATGGAACGACACTAAGGATTAATGCAAAGGCTGTTATAATCGCTACAGGTGGCTATGCCGGAAATGAAGAAATGATGAAGGAATATATAGGTTCAAAATATACCTTTGGGCAGATATTGACCAATACTGGAGATGGAATAAAAATGGCATGGAGTGCCGGAGCGGATGAATATGGAATAGGAACCATGCATTATTTCGCCCAAAATTTTACACCCCAAGAAACTGAAGCTTTAGTTTCTAAGTTAGGCCCAGAATTCTGGAATCTAACTAAATTTTCATATTATCCTCATTTACGGGTAAATACCCATGGCCAGCGTTTTTCAGATGAAACTTTGGCAACCAATTTTGCTATCCACAGCGCACAGCTACACATGCAGCCAAAACAGACTGAATATCTGATTCTTGATACTGCTGTTCTGGAACAAATCGCCCAAAGGGGTTATGCATCTGTAGAAGAGCATTACAGCACCTTTAAGAATAACCGCAATTTCTATATGGAATTCAATGAACCCTGTGACACCGATGAGCTCATTAAACAGGAAAATACACCTACAGATTATGTACCACTCCTTGAAAAGGCATTGGGAACAGGGGTGGTCTTTAAGGGCAAAACGATTGAAGAGCTTGCTAATAACATGGGTGTAGATGCGTCTGTATTTAGTGAAAGTGTAGCGCAGTTTAACAATGCCATCAAGACAGGAAAGGATGACCTGTTCTTTGCTAAAACTGAAACTCTGGTTCCAGTAGAAAAAGGCCCCTTCTATGCTGTTAAATATGTTGCCCGTAATCTAAGCTCCCTTGGCGGAGTGAGAATCAACGAGAGAATCGAAGCAATCGATGCAGAAGGAAATCCAATTCCAGGTTTATATGTTGCCGGTGCTGATGCCGGAGGAATGTATGGAAAAGCATATGTTGATTTCGAGGGAGGCACATTAGGATTTGCTTATACATCTGGTAGACTAGCAGGTGAAAATGCGGCTTCTTATATAGACAAATAATTTGAATCTCTCTTTAGAATGTGATATATTTTAGGGGATAATTATCAAACTAAGGTAATTATCCTCTATTATTTATGGAGGAGGGCTATCATGATCAATTTATTTGGATTGATTCAGATGTATAATACATATGATCATAAAAATGTTTATTATAATGTGGCAAGATGCCTTCTAAAGAACTATAACCGTATCGATACGATGACATCTACACAGATTGCCGAGCTATGCAATGTATCTCCTTCAACTTTAAACAGATTTTACAGGATGATGTCCTTTCCAATGACCGTTTCCCAGCTTCCTAATTTAGTTAGTATGACTAAAGATAATTATATGTTCGACGGAAATTATGTCCCATTGACGATAAAAAATACCAGCGAGTCTTCGGTTGATTATTATATGCATGACCTATTAGAAGCAATTAATTCATTCTATAAGTCCATAGATAAAAGCCAAATCAAGAAACTCGTAGAAGAGATAGCTTTATGTAGAAAGGTAGTCTTCTTAGGTTGTCCGATTCCACAGGGAATTTGGAGATTTCAAATGGACTTAGCATTAAAAGGAATTGAAACCTGTGCGTTTATGGACCCCAATTATCAGTACGAGGCCTTAGCCCATCTTGAAAAGGATACCATCGTGTTCTATACACAGTATTATAGGCTCGGAGATAATCGATTTAAAAAAAGTATTTTAGCCTGTAGAGATAGAATAAAAAAACTGGTAGTGATGACGAATAACCAAGCGCATCCTTTATCTCCACTGGCTGATTATGTATTTATGTATCCGGGTAATGCCACTGAACGGGATGCAATTTTAATGAATATATATATTAATCTTATTGCGATGACTTTTTGTGAAATAAGGAAGGAAAACTCAATATAAACTAACCAATAGGCTGCTCTAGCCTCTAAATTTAGGCGTTTTTATAGGGGGTAGGGTGTTTACATACCTGTAAAGGAGGGTCTCCCATATTTTTGAATATAATCACTCAGAGAATTATATCAGAATTTATCATATTTAGATTATAAAAATGGCCTCCTCCCCTTGGAAGGAAGCCATCTTTATATAAGCCTAGTACCCTTATAATCCTATTTTATTTACGTAAGGAATAGTTTAAATAGACAATACTACTATTATATTGTTTTCCGTCCCATTCTGTATAAACCAGTTCTTTACCTGAAGGACTCCAGCTGGTACTCAGGTATTGGATGTCAACGGCTATTTGGGTGGAATCACCGGTTAGCAGATCGTGGATATAAAGGCCGTCTACCGTTCTACCGTTTACATCAGCCTTCAGTTTGTAGGCTATCATTCTCTGATCCGGCGACCAGGAAACGCCTTCCAGTTCTGCACCCTCTGCTATTATTTTTCTGTTGCCTCCATTCCTATCATAAAGAGCCAAGGTTTTTTTAGCACCATCACTTTGTATAGCCAGTATTTGGTTTCCGTCGGGAGAAGGGAATACACTGTGAACATGACTCATATTCAAGCTTACCTTTTCCTTGGAAGACAGGTCTAGCCTCCATAGGCTTTCATCGGAATTTGTATTGTAATAAACATGATTCTTTATTTTTTCAACTATAACCAAAGATTCATCCTTTAATTCGTCTATAGAAGTGATCTCCCCAGATGTACTTGCTATATAGGCGCCTCCACTGTAGGCGGCTCCAATAATTGTCTCATTATCTGCCCATTTTGCACCCATAGCCCCTGCTATATCAGCCCCTGTAATACCAAAGGTCTTTAGGGTACCCATATTCATCACATAAAAGGAGGGATCTCCCAGTGTAAATTCATAATATAGCAGGTTTTTCTTATCAGAGGATAGGGTAGCACCTCCTAGATTCACGTCCTTTTGTTCCTTTAACAGTTGATATTCTTCAGTATTAATGTTATACAAATACAAGCTTCTTGGATAGGAATCTGACAGCTCCAACAGGCTCAATTTATCCAGTGAAGTATTTTCTTTTGAAACAATCACCGTATTTTCATTTAACCAGTCAGTAATTGCCACATTCTCGTACCGGTCAATTTTTACTACCGAAATAATCGGCTCACCAGTCTCCTTACTCCCATCATCAATGATGGTTATGGTTTTTCCCGGCTCCTGAATGGTAATCCGATCTCCATCCTTTGCCTTTTCACAAGCAGTAATGATTAAAGGTAATGCCAGCATTAATATGATTTTTTTCATTTTCGTGTTTTTCATTTTACTCGCCTCCTCGATATACACATATCTTATCAAGGGATTATTTCTATAGGATATACAAATGTTTCAAGATTGTAAACAAATGCTTCAAAGCTGTTAATTATTTTCCTGGCCTGATGGCCTATAGGCAGGAAACAAAATTCTGAAGCTGGTGCCCTTTGAACCAGTCCTCACTAGGACAATGGAACCCCCTTGTATTTCAGCATACTTTTTAGCAAGGGATAGCCCCAAGCCTGCCCCGCCGTTTTCCCTTGATCTGTTTTTATCAACGGTAAAAAAGGGTTCATAGATTTTATGACGGAGTTCTTCTGGGATACCAATGCCAGTATCGGCAATTTCAATTATCACCTGGGCATCCTTTAAGTAATTCCTCACATAAATATTGCCCCTCGTTTGGTTATATTTAATCGCATTATCCATAAGATTCACAAGAATAATCGTCATGCTGTCTTTATCAGCCTCTACATAGGCCTCCGTTAAATCGGTTTCCAGTTTGATTCCAAACTTATCAATTTTACCCTTCAAGCTGTTAATTACCCCTTGAATTACCTGCTTTACATCCAGCTTTTCCTTATTGTATTCGAAATCATATTTTTCCATGGCAGACAACTGCAAAACCTTTTCAACCATTTCATAGAGCCTTTGGGTTTCACCTTTAATATTATTTTTTGCCGTTTCCAGTAGCTTATCATCATCAGGGTACATTTCCAATAAATCAATATAGGCTTTGATCGAGGTAAGCGGTGTTTTAAATTCATGGGTTACGTTCCCGATAAATCGTTTTTGTTGCTGATCAAGCAAAGATAATTTATTGACGGCTAAGGTTAGTTTTTTCTGTTCCTCCTCCATATCCTGAATGGTCCTCATAATTCTCCCACTCATAGCATGAATCCCCTCACTGAGCTTTCCAATCTCATCCCTACGTTGAAGTATGGTGGTATCATAATGTCCTTCCCGAACTCTACCCACCATTTTTTCAAGCCTGATGATTCCGTTGGCAAAGGAGCTAAAATAAAAATAAGCTAGGATAAAGCTTAGAAAAAATACAACGGCTCCGATATAGATAAACAATTGTCTGATGCGATTGTAAAACCCTAGCTCTCCTGATAGAGAGTAGTAGAATTGAACGACCCCCACCTGTTCATTTGCTACCTTTAATGGTGTCAGATAATATAAAGAATCCCTTTCCACCAGATAAGCAGTTTTATTATTTAACGCAAATTCCAATGTTTTTTGAATACTATCGGATTCCATATGGGCGACCCTTTTACTGACTAACGTCCCCTTGCTGTCATACAAAGCCAAAGGCTGGCCGCTTATTAATTCTAGTTCCTCTGCAAATTCCTCTCCTTTTGTTTCCAGAAAGGTTTGAGGTACCTTATTGTCTTGAGCCAAAAGTGTCTGCATAAAATATATATTTGCCCGTTGGGCCTGCTGCTCTAAATACGCTTCATATTGCGATTGCTGATTCACCTTAATTCCCCTCAGCACCGTTAGACTTAATATAAATACAGTAAGAAGCAATAGGGCCGCCAGAAAAATACTAAATTTAATTTTTATACTTGTTCTCACCGTAACCTCCTAGGGCTTTATAGCCAATACCATGAAGGGTTTGTATAATTTCACTGAAATCAGATCCCAATTTTTTTCGCAGCCTTTGTATATGAATGTCTACGGTACGGGTACCGCCGATATATTCCATTCCCCATACCAAATCTAAAAGCTGCTCCCTCGAATAAACCCTATCGGGACTAGATACCAACAGTGCCAGTAGATCATATTCCTTTGGTGTCAGCTCCAGTAGCTTATTTCCTGCAAAAGCAGTTCTTTTACTTAAATGAAGCTCGACTCCACCTAACCTGACGATATCAGACTCCTGTCCTTTTCCAATAGTCTGAATTCTTCTTAGCAATGATTTTAAACGTGCAAGGAGTTCCCGCATATCAAAGGGCTTTGTTATATAATCATCTGCCCCCAGCTCAAGCCCCAGTACTTTGTTAACAATATCCTCCTTTGCCGTCAGCATGATAACGCCAATAGGTTCTTCATTCTGGAGCTTCTTTAAAATATCATATCCATCCATTCCCGGCAGCATTACATCTAAAATAATGGCATCAGGACTGAATTCTCTTAACTTTTCCAAGGCCGCATCCCCATGATAGACTACTTCAACTATATATCCTTCTCTTTTTAATGCATATGCAATTGCATCTGCAATTTTCTGTTCATCCTCAATTACCATAATTTTTCCATTCATTTTCACCATCTCTTCCTGACCAAAAAACGTCGATTAATTTCCATGCCCTTCGACTAGCCCTTGAGGCAGCAACATATTTGACATTGAAGCTGTAACAATATGCTATATTCCAATCTCCTGCATTTTCGCCGTAACTTTTTTTATTCTGTCCTCAGTATCCATGCCATTGAATTTCGGAAACAGCGTTTGGCTCACGATTTTACCATCGCTCATGAAAAGGATACGCTCTGCTCTGACGGCCACCTTGACATCGTGAGTCACAAGCATAACCGCAATACCCTCCATATTGATTTCGGAAAATAGGTTCATAATCTCCTGGGCCGATTTTGAGTTAAGGGAGCCGGTCGGCTCGTCACCAAAAATTATTCTTGGGCTGCTCATCAATGCACGGCATATTCCCGCACGCTGAAGCTGCCCTCCCGAAACCTGAGTAATATCACGGTTTTCCAGTTTCTCGATACCCGTCCTTTTCATCAGATTTCTTGCCTTTTCTATTATTTTCACAAGATTTTTTCTGTTGCTACCCATGGACGGAAGAATGATGTTATCCAGGATATTCAGGTTTTTCAATAGGGTAGGCTGCTGAAAAACAAAACCCATTTTTGTTCTGCGCATATCGGCAAGTTCATTTTCACTTAGTGACAATAGATTTCTGCCGTCAAAAGCAACCCTTCCACCATCAACAACCTCCATACCGCTGAGGACAAACAAGAGCGTCGATTTTCCTGATCCGGAGGGCCCCATCACCGCAACGAATTCGCCTTCGTTAATTTGAACAGACACACCATCAAGGGCATTGCACCTCTCATCACCCTTGCCAAAAGATTTTACAATATTTTCACCGAACACAATCTGTTTCATAAATTACTCCTTTATATTTTGGGATATTTTTATAGTTTCCACCCTCGACATGCCAACCAATGTTGCGATCAGCACCGAGCACGCCATCATCAATGGGCAAAGCAGATAGGCTGTAAGCGGATTAACTGTAAACCGAAACGACGATGCTCCAAACCAAGAAATCATCGCACCTGCAAGTACCTCCCCAAGGGTGTTTGCCAGGAGTATTCCTAAAACAATTGCGATTATTAGAACGAATACTGAACGAAAAACATACTGTAGTGTAATATCCTGGTTTGTAAAACCGAATGCCTTCAATAGGGCAATGGCATGCCGATCCTTTGCTACAATCATTTTCATAAACAGGAGTGTAACCAGGATCGTTATTATTAGAGCAGCCCAAGTTCCGACAAGGGAGGCTTTTCCTATAGAACTGATCGTTGAGCCGAAGGTCTGCAGTATATATTCATTAATATCTGAAACCTTTGCAAAATGATATTTGCCCGCATATTCCAAAACCTTGCCATCAACAAGAGATTGATTCGAAAGCTCCACACTGATTACGCTCCACATCATGTCTGCTGAATGATCGGTAAAAACAGCTTTAGCAGTCTTTCCTCCGTTAGTGATGTCGGAGTAAATTCCAGATACCGTGAGATGCTTCTCCTTTTCCTCAATCATTAATGTAATCACATCTCCAACTTTTTTACCCAACTCGTCTGCGTTCATCACCGAAAGTGCAATCTCATCTTCGGCAGCAGGGGCCCTGCCCTCGGAATATTTTACGGGGAATACCGAATGATCACCCAGTTCAATTTTTAGGCGTTCCACCGTGCCATCCATCCTCTTTACATTGAATGTCTTGGTTATAAGCACAACATATTTGGATATGGCCATGTCGTTCTCCATATCCTTTATAATTTTCGCTGCTTTCTGAAGAATATTATCGGTTTGCTGAATGTCGATGCGTATATGGCTTTTTCCTATCCCCATATAGGTGATAAAATTTTCTGAGGAAATGGTATTGTACAGGTTCTGGGGAACAATGATGATAAAGGCCGAAATCGCTAGCACTACGAGCATGGTTCCGTACAGCCTTTTCCTCGCGAGAACATCTTTGATGCCAAGAAAAATATTCGTATCAAGCAGTCTATTTTGGCTCAGACGAAAATGCGAAGCACCTGAAAATTTTTCCTGGAATGTTCCAAAGCGAATAGCCTCTGCAGCCGATATTTTTCGAAAACGTTTCAGAACCCGCCTCACATAGGCAATGATTGTAAGATAGACCAGCAATACACCACCTACTCCAAAAATCAAAGCCAAAGAAGCATGCTGGCTTTCCCCCATATAAAGTCGTATGTTATCAAGAAGTATGCCCCTGAACACAAAAGAAAGCATAAATCCGAGAACACAGCCCGCTGCCCCAATCACTGCATATTTTGCAAGATACATTTTCCTAATGTCAGAAACCCGCAGCCCAATTGCTTTCATGGTACCTATTTCCCGGTAATCGTCCTCAATTTTCGCAAGTAATGTAAAGCGTATGCATAGAAATGCAATGGCGACCACAAGCACGCTTACAAGCAGGATCACCCCAATCATCAGCCCATCGGAAATTGCGTTCATGGCTTTAAAAAGGGGATAGGTAACCGTCGGTCCGTTTGTTTCAAGTCCTGCGGAAACATAAGCGGCTTCAAATGCGCCAAGGTCAGACAAGTCCTTTAATCTAAACTCAATCAGATACTCTATATTTCCGAAATTTTTTATTTCTGCAAAGTCATTTTCGCTCACAAGAAACCTCTTTGACGACGCCAGCAGCGAATTCATTTGAGAATCCCGCAGAAACCCCGCAACAGTAAACTCCTTTCCATAGATTACCGCCCTGTCACCGGTCCTTGCTGTACCGTCCTTCATATAGCTGATGGGGATATAAATTTCCCCATCGAACACCTTAATAACATTTCCGTCAAGATCAAGGAGATAATCAAATTTTTGGCCCTGGGTACATAGTCCGTTGTCCTGAATGCTGTCCGAAAGCGAGTTTCCTTCAATGACAATCTGAGCTCCGTCAACATTGAGAAATTCAAGAATCTGAAAATCCTCCACATTGCTGTTCTGCTCCGCAAAAGCCGCAAGCCGTACTGTATCCATCTCCCCAGAATGCATTTGCATAAAATGCGGTGTTTTTGCCTGGGTCATTAAGCTATTGATCGCACCGGATAAATTGACTATAAGCACTGCAGCCAGCGAAACAAGCATGGCAGCGGCAGCGATAAATATAACTGTTGTCAATGTAATCATCCTGCTCTTTAATATGTCATTCCGGATCATTCTATAATACATAGGTCACCTCCATTTTCAAGCATTTTCACCGTTTTTAAAAAAGCCATAAGCTCTCATTCCTTTAAAACAAGCCCCCTGAACGTAGCAAGAAACCATAAAGCGGTTATAAATAATATGCAAAAATTCCAATAAATAGTTATATGGAATGATCAGCAGAAAGGCTGCAACGGCCGTGTTTAAAAGAAGGGACGGCATAGGTCACAAGGCCATGGAGGAGGCTCTAACCCCGGGCCCAAATGACATAAGCCCGCTGCGTCTATGGCTGAAATCAGCTATCCCGACCTGGGAAGAAGAATTTTCTGAAAGACTTCCCAGATTATTCATGGCCGCCTCTTCCGCTACCGAACATCTGCATAACAAATAAAAGGCTTCCATTTTCCACACCCAGCAGTCTCTCTAGATTGAAAACAAAGGCCCGTATACGTGAAATCCGTTCCTCGTGTGTCATCTCAATCATATCATCATCAAAAACGGTATTGGTATAGGCCATAACCATTTCCATGCACTCATAGGGATAGGGCGTATTGAATAGTCCCTGCTCAATCCCCTCTCGGATGATATCCGCTAGAATTGGTGTAACGTAGGTGAGTATGGCCTTTTTTATTTTATAGTGCATAAGTGCATTCTGAGGCTTATGGATGTGTTCAATAATTTCCCTTCCTCCCTCGCTGCTGATGTTCAGTGCCATGACGACCCGTACAATGCGTTCATAGATCGGGATGCTTTTATCTTCGTTAATTTCCCGAGCCACATCCAAAATACGGTCATTGTACCGTTCGATAAGTGCATCCATAATATCCTCTTTCGATTTGAAATGATAATACAGCGTTCCTCGTGCAATTCCCACCTTTTCTAAAATATCATTTGTGCTTGTGCCGTCAAAGCCCTTCTGGGCGAAAAGCTCTTCAGCGGCGTCAAGTATCTCATTTTTACGTTCTTTAGCTTCTTTTACTATCCTCATCTTTATATCTCCTTAATACAGACCGACTGTCTATCTAATATTAGAATAATATACTATTTATAAGCTGTCAAGTAAATTACAAGCTGTTTAGTTTCATCCCAATACAGCATAGTCAGGAATACGTCGTGCCGCCGTTAGATTACCCCCGGTAATCCTTGCGTAATTCCTCCTGTGATAAATACAATAGGATTGGGGAGTTTAGCCATGAAGAATGTTGCCAGTACCCATACCGCTATAGCCGATATAATCCTTCCGATTATCATACTACAAACAAGGGAAATATACACGTTTAGCTTGAATTTTCTGTACAGCAAGCTTGTAGTTGCTCCATATGCAGCCAATTCAAATACCATGAAAGGTAATACTGGAAACTGGTGGCATGCCCGTTAACAATGAACTTAAGAAAGGAGTGATTACCCCCACAGCGATGGCATAGGGTAATAAAAAAAACCACAAAAAGAGCTATTTCGAATAGCGTCCCTTCATGGTTTATTTCCCATTCATTTATGACTACAATATACTTAAGCC
Source organism: Alkaliphilus crotonatoxidans (assembly GCF_054658015.1). Lineage (NCBI taxonomy): Bacteria > Bacillati > Bacillota > Clostridia > Peptostreptococcales > Natronincolaceae > Alkaliphilus > Alkaliphilus crotonatoxidans. The sequence continues at coordinate 155,857 of NZ_BAAHXS010000006.1, read as the reverse complement.
TTCTTGGCCTTATTTAACAAGTAATAATATAGCACAATGTCATACATTAAGTCAATTTGCATTTCTCCTATTTCATATTTAGATCAAAAACCATCCTTTTTAATATCTCTGGGATCCTTACCTGTTCGTATACCTTTGAAGCTAGCCTGTCTTAACAGATTATCCTTGGTCCATTCGGCGAATTTGATTTCTGCCACCAATTCCGGTTCCAACCATGTAATTTTTTCCTTTGTCCTGGGCTTTGGTGGGAGACTAAAGGGCGGATTCATCCTTTTTAGATGCTCAAATTTATTCTCTAGGTTTTTAATGTCAGTCTCCCTTAGGCCGGTGCCGGCACGTCCGGCGTAAACTAAATCCTGACCTTCATAATAGCCAAGCAGGAGTGAACTGATTCCCCTTTTTTTCTTGTCTGTGAGGGTATATCCTCCTATAACGAATTCCTGCCTTTTATCACATTTTAGTTTGATCCAGTCACCGTTCCTTGTTCCGCTGTAGATGGAATGGGGTTTTTTCCCTATGATTCCCTCCATACCAGTCTCACAGGCCGCAGCAAAGCATTCCTTCCCCTTTCCTCTTACATAACGACTGTAGTAAAGGCCTTTAGGAGCTTCCTTCATCAAGGCCTCTAGCATTTCTCTTCTGTCAACCAAGGGGCGTTCTCGAAGATCTGCACCATCCAGGGCAAGGAGATCAAAGACGATAAAAGTAGGATTTTTGGCCTGTGGATTCTTCATATAGCTTTGCAAGGCCTGAAAATCTGTCTTACCCGATTCGTCGGTTATAACGACTTCTCCGTCCAGCACTATGGCCCTGCCCTTAGCAAGTTCTATAAGGGAAGAGGTAACTGTATGAAATCGGTTGCCATAATCATTACCGTTTCTAGTTATCAGCCGGACATCGTTTCCTTCTACAAAGGCCATAATTCTATAGCCGTCATATTTTAGCTCATATAACCAATCCTCGCCTTCAGGAATCTGACTAACCGATTTCGCCAGCTGTACACTGGCCCTGTCGAAGGGGTTCCTCATAACCTTTTCTTCTTCCCCCCTTTCGATTTCCTCCATGGTGCGGCCCGTCCTGATGCTGGTGGTAAATTGAGATATCCCATTGTCAGCTTTAACATACTCATCCTTTTCTTTTAGTAAAAGCCAGTTATCCTTTGCCTCGCTGGATTTAGCTTTCCATCTGACTAAAGCCCACCTTCCCTTAAGTCGGCTCCCTTTTAAAACAAACTTCAGCTCACCTTTATGGAGTCCTTCTTCCACACTTCCATATGGCTCCCAGAAGCCTTCATCCCAAAGCATGACCACGCCACCACCGTATTCCCCCTTTGGAATTGTCCCTTCAAAATTTCTGTATTCCAGTGGATGGTCTTCCACCTGTATAGCGAGCCTCTTATCACGAGTATTATAGGAGGGGCCCTTGGGTACTGCCCAGCTCAAAAGAGCTCCCTCCCATTCCAGGCGCAAATCGTAATGTTCTCTGCGGGCCATATGATGCTGTATAACAAATCTCAGGCCATCTTCAGAAGATGCTGTTTTGCCTTCCGGCTCTAAGGTTTTTTCAAAATCCCTTTTTTGGTTGCACTCCCGTAGCTTTTCAGTCATAAACTCCCGTAGCTTCCCTTTCTTTTATTGTTTTTTCTAACATATAGAAAGCCATGATCTATTTATGTAATACCATCATGGAAACACCTCCAGGTTTATTGTTTCCTAGCTGATTATAAGTATTCGGTATGCTTTTGATAAAATATACCGAATCTCCCCATAATATTGATGAAAGAAATAGAGAGCAAATATTTTGCTATCTAATCTCCTTTTTTGCTTTTATTAATTAGATTGTAAGTAGCATATATTAAAGGCGATAGTCCAAGATATTGTATAGCTGCAGTTCTATTAAAAAATTCAAATTCTATCAGAACTGAAATTATAATCACTAAGGCAGAAAATACAAGCAATTTAAAGAAGGTAGATTTATCACTTAACATTTTATTCTCTCCCAATTAATCCTTTTGCTAAAACAGAATGGTTTTGCTGCGTGCCTCAGGGTCAAGCCCGGTGGTGATCACAAAATATATATTATATCAAATGCTCTAACCCATCCTTTGATATTAGCAACTCAAGATTATCAAATAATTTCTCTTCGTCCCAATTCCACCATTTAAGCTTTAGCAATAATTCTATTTTTTCATCGTTAAAACGTTTCTTGATAAATTTAGCTGGGTTTCCGCCATATATTGTATATGGTTCAACATTTTTTACTACAGTTGAGTTAGCAGCAATAATGGCGCCATCACCAATTTTAACACCCGGCATAATGGTTACATTTTGACCTATCCAAACATCATTGCCAATCACCGTATCTCCCTTAAAGGGCAGCTGTTCTACTGATGGAGTGACCTTTTCCCAACCATCTCCAAAAATATTAAAGGGGTAGGTTGTTATGCCATCCATCCTATGATTTGCTCCATTCATAATGAATTTAACGCCCTCTGCTATTGCGCAAAATTTACCTATGATTAGCTTATCTCCTAGAAATTCGTAATGATGCTCTATATTATCATAAAATTTTTCAGGGGATTTTTTAGTATCACTATAATAAGTATATTCCCCAATTTCTACATTGGGCCGTTTAGGCAGATTACTTATATAACAAACTGTTTTGATATTTTTATTTGGATATAGTTTTTTCTTATCTGGTCCTGTCATAGGATATACACTTCCTTTCATCTTTTGATAAAATAAAAAACCTTCCCTAACTATCAAGTTTCGGAAAGGTCATATATTGTATCATAATATATAGGGGTAGCCAAAGTAACTATCCTAACCCATAGAGAATAGTATACTGGTACTCAATAAACGAGGTTAAATATGACACATTTATAATCCTATCCAAAACTTATAGTAGTTTAGACCAACTTAGAATAGCATAACCTAACATCAATAGATATACTCAATTCTACTTATACTACTGTAGCTTGTAAAAACTTGGATAAGATTATCTGATCATTTTAACTAATCACCTCATATTTTTAATTTTCAACTCACCTAAATTATAAACAACATGATCATATCGGTCAAGGGTAATATATTAAAATATATTGCATTTTTTGTACACGTACATAAGACTCATTATATACAAAAGGTTACTGATATAACCTTTTTACCGAAATCGATCCCTGTGGGTTAGTATAGGAGCTAGAGGATTTTCCCTATTTTTTGCAGGTAGCATATAAAAATCGCCCATACCCTATTTCCGCTGCATTTTTCATTAATTCTCCATTCAGCCAAAGTGCAATATCGGCAAAGTTCCTATCTTTTAATGGCCATTTGGCATACTGCTTTAAAAGATATTCTTCGTCCGACAACTTACTTAATTTTGATACCCATTTATCGTGCAGTAACTTTATTGTTTCTTTTGCCTTTTCAACATTTCCTGGCCAGGGAATATCTTCTTTATTTAATGTGCCATCTCCGAAATTGCAATCTAATGCAGTAGTCCACCAATATATAATATGCCACATAATCCATGCAATACTGGAGGGCCCAATCTCATAGCCTTCACTTTCAGGCCAATCTATCAACCACCCATCGTCTTGCTTGCGTACCTGGAGAGCCGTGGGGCTGAATGACCAAAGGGCCTCTTTTTCCTCAAGATTTTCAGTATGATAAAGATAAAGCTGCCAGCACATATCTAGCTGAAATAGTATATTCTCTTTGATTTGATGATCTCTCATTGATTGCAACCTCTCCCTATACATTCGCAGTTTTGCTACGTTAGCATCACTTTAGATTATCTGGATACACCCCTAAGCCATGCTTAATACAATAAACATATAGTTTTCCAACGGTAGTTAAAGGAAACCTACAAGTTGGACTTTGCTCTGGATACAAACGATTTAAAAATACTCTGTCGCTTTTCACATAGGCAGCAAAAGAAAGATAATGTTCTTTGGTCATAGGATGGTCAAAGGTGACAAAATAATCAGTATCTATTTCCTCTACTGTGATTTTGGGTACATTAGATGTATCCTTCGGTAGGATAAATTCTAATTTTCTTCCACAACAGAAGATAGAGGCACTTCCTGTGCTAACTAAAATATTTCTACAGGAAGGACAGACATAAAAACGGACTTTGTCAATATTACCACTGTCCGGCTTGTTTGAAATGATTTCGCCCTCCATCATCTGTGTCATATCTACACCTAAAATGGCGGATAGTTCCGGCCATAGCGATAGGTCGGGACACCCTAAGCCACATTCCCACTTGGATACGGTTTTATTTTGAATACCCAGTGCATCTGCAATATTTCTTTGTGTCAAATTCTTTTCCTTTCTCAGTCTGGAAATCAATTTCCCTATTTTCACACAATCCATGTCTCCACCTCCATTTCTGCTTAGTATAGCATATTTACAAAAACCTTGCGATTATTTGTACCAATCTCGCTGGAAGCTGCTTCAAATCAGTAATATCTAAAGTATTTTCAGTACCGTAAAGTTCACGGATAGCCTCTTTATCCTGGCCGATAGCTGCAGCAAGGAATTGAATTCCTTTACGCCGATATTCCTGTAAAGTATCTTTCATATCGTAAACTGCTTTTTCACCTGTATAATCAGGCATAGCCTTGGGCTGCCCGTCACTGATGCTGATTATTAATTTGGTTTTTTGCGGTGCATTGAGCAATCTATCGGAAATAATACGTAATGCCATACCATCCCGGTTATTGCTGCGTGCCTGAATGTTCATAAGGGCATATTTTTCGTCTGTGTCTTTGCTTTCAAAGTCTACATAGGCAAAAATAGACATTTGCTCCAGTTTCGAGCGGTCCGCTGTATCTCCGTAAATCATTATCGGAATGCCACACCCACAGCAGAATTCATATAGCGCTATGGCTGCCTGTTTTGCTGCATCTAAGCGACCGAAGGCTGACATAGACGCTGATTCGTCAATCCTAAGAGCAACTGCAAGGGAGGGTTCTTCCGCAGGCGGCCGCTTACGGGCAAATACACGGAACCCTAAAGAGGTTGCTTGATCAGCACAGAATTTTGTACCGTAAAGCTGAGATTTAGCAAATTCAGCTGAAATTTCATGCTCCAAAAGTGGGTTTGTTTTGCGAATTAGTTCCCGAATTACTGGCAACAAGACGGCAGCCATATTATGGTACTCTTCTCTATTTTGATCGGTAACCTCCGGGCGGTGGACAATAAGCTTGATCGCTTCATGACAGCTGCCTTGAACACTTCGTCGTGCTTCCATGTTTAACCGTCTACGAAACTCTTTTTTTTGAATTTCATTTGTAACGGATTTATCCAACTCATGGTAAGATGGAGTGCCATTTTCTCCATTATCGTTGCTTGAAACATCGGTATTTTTATCACTGCTAGTATCCGAATGCCCCTCGCTGTCTGGTGATTTTCTCAGACGGATTGCATTTGTATCAGCTTTATCTGTGTTAGCAGAGTATTCACCATCATCGGAAATATTTAGTTCCATAACCTCCGTATTTTCTACACCTGAAGTAGAATGACAGCTTTCATCTATTTCTGCAAGCTTATCTATCAAGCCATGCTTTGCTAATGCCTCTTCTAAAATTTCAAGCTCCTGTGGATCAGTGGTGATTTTGTAGAGTGCCTTATAGTATAGTGTATTTAGTACTGATTCACCACTTTGAACAGCATCTACCCAAAAAATATAGGATCGCATCCCAGCCACACCTTTGATTGCATTTGCCCGGGCTGTTTCATCCAGCAAGATAATTGCATCCGCTAAAAGTGAAAGAACACCCTCAGAGTGATAGCCTGTCTTAGCTTTGGCCCTTTCTATCATAACTGATTTGGGGGGTAAGTCTAGTTTTTCGGCATGTTGTACTCTATCACGCAACGCTTCATTTAAGGGACGGTAGCCATTATAGCCACGGTTTGTTGTAATAACAGCAATAAAATCTGGATGTCGATGTGCGATGCGAGTTGGTAGGTTTAAGCTACCATCAGGCTCTAATGCGGAATTAAGAGCCATCAAAACAGCAGCATCCCGAATCACTGTCGGTTCCTGGATTTCCAAGAGCCATCCATTTTCATAAGCACGGACAATTTCTGATGGATAATAACGATATTCAACCGTATCTGATTTATCATTTTCCGCCAATACTGGTAGAATAGCACCCAGCACATCGGATTTATCCATATCTGCAAAACAGGTTATTTTCGTGTAAGGCAGGTTAAAATTGGCAGACAGGGCTTTTGCAAGCTGGGTTTTTCCCGAACCCGCATCTCCCTCCAGTAAGATTGTACTAATTTTCATTTCACCACGGTTCCAATTTCTTATTACTTCTTGGTATATACGTTTTTCTGCTTCACTTTCAATATGTGAAGGGGGTTTCTGCCAGACAAGAGACTGCTCTTGTTCTGTTAGCTGCCTGCCAGGTGATAGAACACAAGTCCTTTTCATCTTAATAACACTCCAATTCTTCTAAAATACGACTTAGCACTCGTTGTCGTTCTCCAATTAATTCCCCTAGTTCATTCAGGCATTGAGCAAATGTTTTTATATCTTCATTAATGTTTTGGTTATTACTACAAATCTCTACGGGTAGTACACCACCTTGTACTCCAATTCGTTCCACGGTTGGTTTTTCCGGGTCGTATAGAAGCGGAAACCGATAAGCCTCCTTAAAGTAAAGTAATGTCCTGGCCAAAAAAATCATCAAATCAAATACTTGATGTATAGGAATCTCCTGAGCTAAAATTGAATTGCCTCCATTGTCAAGTTTCCAAATCTGTGCGGCAATCTGCATTTTTTTATTTTCCTCCAACATTGGCACACCTAAAGTCAAAGCTTTGATGTCTGAGTCATATGCATTTCTGCCATCTATGCGGTCATAACCCTTTGAAATCATAACTGTTTTTTCATTCATCGCCATATCCTCCTTGCATTAGGATTATCATCTAAACACTGGTCTCTTAAATTTTCTAATTCTGCTGTAATATCTTCGTGTGGATCATCATACTTTAACACTTTAATAACTGACAGTTCAAAGCTTTCTCTGCCATATATGTTCCAAAGCTCCTGTAATCGTTTATTGGGGTGCCAGTTAGCCTCTAATTTTACATTCGTGCTGTTGAAGTCCGCTTTTGTATCTTTAGAGATACCTAAAAACACCTCGCTTGTTTCTTTACAACAGTAAGATATTACGCCCATTTCAGGACGCCTGTTTTTATAGGCTTCCAAAAGTTCTTTTTTTCTTTTTAAATTCATTGCCCTCACCTCGACTTTATTATATCCTTAAAGTTTTATAAAAATAATCCACGCTCCGTAGACCAAAGGAATTGGCTCTATTGTAAATTTTAGGTTGTAAATAAAGTATAATGCATAAAAAAAGAGCATATTCAACAATCCCAAGTATAACGACATACCTGAAAGGATTTGATGATTATGCTCTGTTTTTATTATCCCCAAACGAGAATAAAACAGGCTGAAAAAAGAAAAACTTTTCACCTTTGAAACAATTTACTTAATTATAAAAAATAAAATGTTGGATCTTCCTCTTAATAGCCAGTCTAGTATTGATACAGCATCAATGGTATCTAAAATCAAATAAAAAAATATTTACATTTTTAAAGAATGATCTCTATTTGTCAGATATCTGTAGATTTTCTACAGTTGAGAAAATATCTTCAAAGGCCTGTGAGCCAAGACCGTAAAGGAATTGTGTAAAGTTCAAATCATGATCGTATCCATCATAGATATGAACGGTTAAATTATCTTTCCTTAATTCCTCAAATCGGTTTTGAACATCATAGGTACCTTGAACAGGACAATTTGCATCATAGGTACCCTGAAAAATATACATAGGAATATCAACCTTAGTCATTATATCCTCGGTTTTGGGCAGTTCAAAATGGGCCTTAAACCAATCTGTCATAAGGGGCGGCATCATTGTTGACATATTTTCCTCAATCCATTGATTATCGTCATTTTCAATTGCTTCAAAAAGGCCATCTTTAACTGGGGTCATTATAACGGAAAAATCCTCTACAGTTAATAAGCCATCACCATCTACATCAATTTCTTCAAATGCAGCTCCGCCCAATAAACTGTCGATAATTTCATTAGGATCTGTTTCATATTGTTCCTTTGTAATCCCTTCAGCGCCAGGAACATTAAACAAAAGTGTATAATTAAAAAATGACATTTCGCCACCTAACTGGTACTCCAATACATCACGCATATTATCGTTGCAGTATCCCATAAGGAGTAGTGCGTCGGCTTCTACGCCATATTCCGCTACGGCCAGCGGTGCAATAATGGTACCCTCGCTTGCTCCAAAGAGTATAATATCTGCCTCTGCTAAACGAACATCTTGTTTTAATTGCTCAATCATATATTGGATATCCTGCGCTATGTTTTGAGGCGTATATTGTTTATAGCCATTTACATCAATATCAGCATAATAGGTTCCTTCATCCCCTAAGCTAATACCTCTTGTATTGTAAGTAAAAAAGGCTGTGCCATCACTGGTGAATTCATCCGCATATACATCCAGATATTTAAACCTGATCCTTGAAATGTCGTTTTGACGGCGCATCTCATAAGTATTGGGACCTGTACCATGAACGAAAATTACAAGCTTTTCAATTTTTTCTTCCCCTGCCGGTACCGAAAGTCTGCCGGTTACTTCAAATCCGTCAAATGATTTAATGGTCTTAATTTCATCTTCACGGCCTTGTAGCCCAAGGGATTTAATTATGGCAATTGCATTATCCAAGTCTGCACCTGACAGTGGTTCACTTCCGTTAAAATTACCATTTTCATCAGCTGATAAAATGCCACAGGCTACAACCCTTTGAATACTATCTATTGCCCATGAAGGCAATTTCTGCTGATCCATAAAAACTGGAACATCTATCGGCTGGGGCAATTCCATTAAATTATTCATCGCCAGGGCTGCTTCTGCGCGAGTAATAATATTGTTCGGACGAACAGAGCCATCACTATACCCTGCTATATATCCATTTCTCTTTGCTGCCATTAACTCATAATAATCCTCAGTTTCCAAGCCAACATCTGAAAATACCTCCTCCGTTCCCAGTACCGTATAGATATGGAAAGTTTCATTCATCATTTTTATAAAACTAGCTCTGGAAATACTGTTTTCAGATGCATGAACTGTGGATATAGGTGCAATTATAAGCAATAAGGATACAAATAAAGCTGTAAATTTCTTCATAGCATTTTCCTCCTATCTTTTTTGTTCATTTTATCACCGTTACAATCAACTTTAATACTTATGTTATTATTTTAACTCACTGTGGTCACAGATAACAATAGTTTTATTCAAATAGCCATATTTATTATTCCATCAAAGGTAGCTACCTCTTATTTTCTCATTAAATTAACAAATCTAATATTGTGATGCGATTATTGGTTCCTAATTCAAATCTAATTCTTTTTCCATTAAAGCTGATGCAATATGAAACGCCTTAATCCGCCGTATGGCCAGTGTGTGTTGTGGCGTACCTTCCCTAAATTTGGGCTTCACCTTCTCAATCTTTTGAATAAAGGAGGGTATAGCTTGCCTCGCTTCCTCTAATTCTATTTTTGAATAGTTAATTGCAATATCCTGCCTTAATGCACTTGCTATCAGTGAGGCCGCTAGATAGAATACCTTGAGATTTCGAGAAATCATAGCTATTTGCGAAGTGCCTGGGGGCTGTTTTTGGGAAAGTGTTTCTTTTGCTTTCTCATTTTTTCGAATGATTGATAATATTGCTTTCTGTGCTGCTTCTAATTCTGTTGTTGTCAATTCATTCATTTTATTTACCTCCATTTAACGTTTCAGTAGTATACCTACGATCTGTAAAATTACTTTATTTTAGAGACAAGTACTTTTTACTCATACCTCTGTTATTCATTTTACCATATTTTTTTGGATTAAACGTGTATGGAATGGGAGGTATAATTCTATTGTTTTCTTTGTCGCCACATTGCAGCCCATCATAAGCGGCTTCGCTGCCACAATAGCCCGTATCTGTGGCACGACCACACAATACTACATTAGCGCCGTTATTCATGGCCTCAATAAAGGGTTCCGCTCTCATGAGACCAACAATGTTCGCCTTCCTTCCTAAAAATCTCCTCCACAATTTCTGCACTCTCATCTACTGTTGAATTTGTCCCACAGGTCCCACAGGAGCCTACTAATAAAGGAATTCCTGCCCTCATTGCTCCGATTACGCATATGCTCAAGTCATGTTCCAGCATCGATCTCGAATACTTACATTCCCCAAGTGCCAATGAGGCGGGACCGGAATCAGTAGATCCGGCGTCAATCGCAATAACATCTGGTTTCATTGCCATTCCTCGATCGAAGGACTCTTGATTGATACCTCCTCCCAAGCTTCCTATGGGCATTAAAACTCTGCAACTTTTCATTATTCAAACTCCTTTCAGTATTATAAAGTATTAGATATGTTCTCATCTCTAAACAGTTATTTACATCGGGTACCTTATCATGTAATAAGTATAGCTTTTGATTATTAATAAGTGAAATACTATAATGTTTATAAATATTATAGGTATTTCTCTATAATTGCAATTGAAAATGAAAAAATGACCCAACCCTTTCACTATCATGTATGTGACTTATACACTGATATTTAAACCGGCAGAAGTATTACAAGTAGCCGAGATGAGTTGCCTTACTGCCATTCGTTTCCCAAAGTGACGAATCTCTCACATGAAAGTCACAGAGATGTAAGTTAAAAGCTCTATTATATGAGTAGACCATGAGAAAAGGAGGCTTACGTAATGGAGCTATTAAGAATTGAAAATCTATGTAAATTCTATTGCAAGGGCGAAAACCAGGTTACCGCAATTATCGGCTCCTCCGGCTCGGGCAAATCCACATTGCTCAGTTAATAAAAACATACTAAAAAAGGAGTGTTACAGCATTATGAAAATCAGTATCAAAAACATGAGTATGACATACAAAACAGGAAAAAAGGCACTAAGCAACATAAGTTTAGAATTGAACAGCCCGAATTTTATAGGACTTTTGGGTCCCAACGGTGCTGGAAAAAGTACCTTTATGAAACTATTGGTATCGAAGATAATACCGACAGCCGGAGAAATAATTGTTGATGGTAATTCAATTAGGAAACACGAAAAAGAGCTCAGAAAGCATTTGGGTTATTTGCCCCAAAGCTTTGGTTTATATGACGAATTAACCGTTTATGAGTTTTTGGATTACATATGTGCCTTAAAAGAAATAAAAAACGACGTGAAAGATATAATCGGACAAGCCATTGAACAGACCAATTTGCAGGAAAAAAGAAATTTCAAAATTAAAACTCTTTCAGGCGGTCAGAGGCAGCGTGTTGGTATCGCCCAAGTATTACTTGGAAATCCTGAGCTTATCATTTTAGATGAGCCTACAGTTGGACTTGACCCAGAGGAAAGAATTAAATTCAGAAATATATTTTCACAGACAGCAAATGACAAAATAGTGTTACTTTCCACTCACATCATCGATGATATACAAGCCATTTGCAATAGAATTATAATCATTAATAACGGTACGGTTTTATATGACGGAACTTCGCCGGATTTAATAAAAGCGGTACACGGAGGTGTAGGCTTTATTGAGGAAAAAGATAACGAGGCTTTAGAAAAAAGAATTGGAGGTAAGTACATAATCACATCCAAATTGTTTACCGGTAATGGCATCTCTTGTCGTGTGATCGGCAAAGAAATAGAAAGCTCTATACCACTGATCGAGCCTACCCTCGAAGATGCGTACACATACGTCATACACAATGGAGGTGTCCATTAAATGAAGAATGCATTTTTTTCCTATGAAACAAAGCGGATTCTGAAGTCTAAATTTACTAAAATAATTATTTTGTTGGCGTCAGTTTTTCCTTTGATTTGTGCCCTACTCTCACCATACATTAACGAAGATATTAGCATTTTGATATTGGGAATAAATAGCTCTACTCGTTTATCTCAAACGATACTTTTTCCGGCAAAGGCAGGGGCAGTACTTTCATCTCTTGCATTTATTGCACTAACAGTTTTTGAGTTTGATAAAATACTTCGGTTTCGAGTGAATTATATAATTGAACCAATATCAAGCTCTATAAAGATAAATTTAACCAAAATTACAGGCTTAATGTGTGCCGGTCTTATTTCAACAGTCGGTTCGATGATAATTATGATCCCTCACTATATATTTAACATAGGTAGTCTAACCAATTTTAATTATTTCCTGCTCAGTTACTTCTTAATAATTTTGGGTTCGATTGTGTTGGCAATTCTTATGACCGCAGGATTTTATCTTATTTTTAGGAATGTTAATATAACCTGCATTATTATGTTTTTATCGGTGCTCTTTAGTTTTTTGGCAGGAAATATCGATTATCAATATATGTGGGTTCAGACAGGTGCCAGTGGACTTTCTGAAAATTTCGGAAACGGTAATATCGTTTTTGGAATGCTTTGGAATAGGTTGTTTGGTTTTTTGGTAGCTATGTCGATATTTTTATTCGGAATGTTATGCGATAGATGTTATGAAAAAGGATTATTTAAATCTCTCTTTAAAAATTGTAAAAAATATAAATTGTTACCGATTTGCTTTTTAGTTTCTATTCTTGGAGTGTTTTTTGTTTATCAAAATGAACCAATTTTTAAATCACTCTCGCTTACGGATGCCGCGTCTATGCTGATTAGTGGTAAAAATGAAACGCCTGTAAACTTAAGTGTCATAGGAACTTCAAATATGTTTGTAGATCTTAAGATAGAAAAAGACAAAAATTTTGCTGCCGGAGCTTATTGTCAAGAATTGCAAAATAGTACGAATGAGCCTCAAAACATATATTTTGAATTAGCAGACGGCTACCACATTAATGAGATCAAATTAGACAATGTAGATATAAACTACAAACAGGTTTCGCCAAAGATTATAAATAGCGCAAAACTTAGCAACGTTTTTGAAATAAGCATTCCAAAAAACACGAAAGCTAAATTAGATATAAGGTATTCAGGTACGCCGAAAGCCTTAAGTGTAGTTAAAGATTTTTCTAAAGGAATTAACAAAAATTATGTAAATCTAGGGAAAGCTAAAGACATTGCTCCTGTTCTTTGTGTTGAACAAAATGACAGGATCATTAAAGGGACAATAGAAATAGATTCAAAGTTTACAGTCATAACGCAAGGAGATAAAAATCGCAAAATTTCTGAACACGATGGTGTTACTGCTTGGAGTTTTTCTTATGATAAACTAAGTGACTTATCTTTGATAGCCGGACGATATGGAATATTTGAAAGAAATGTAAGTGGTACCGATGTGGAGTTTTTCTATCCATTGGCTGCGAGTAAAGAATTTAAATCCAGGGGAAATGACACCCTCGATATCTTCTCGTTCTTTTCGGAAATTTATGGGCCGCTGGGCGGAGATAGTCTTAAAGTAGTTATAACATCAGGAGTACATGGCGGAAATGGATCTCAAATAGGAAATATTTCTTATATTTCCGAAGATTGTTTAACAAAAAAATCCAACGTGGATTCAGCACAAGCCTCCTCTTCAGATACGTTTGCTTTGTTGACCCATGAAATTGCACATCAATGGTGGGGCGGTGGAATAGATGCGTCGAACAAAAACAGCGATAATCAAATCGATCAAAATCACGATGAATGGTCAAATGAAGCTTTTGCGGAAATTAGCGCTTATTTATTCCTGAAAAACAAATTTGGAGAAAATTATGCCCAAAATTTACTGCTGAAAAAATGGAAAGAAGAAGCAAATGATTTAAATCGAAACTTTTATCGAAGAAATCCTGAATACATGAACAAGCTATCAATGATTCCAAAGTACAACGTTTCATTATTTTTAAGAGGCAATAAACTTTATGGTTTGGGACCGCTCACAGTTTACAATGTTTATAATTACATTGGTGAAGACAATTATTTTAATTCCATGAAAGTTATCTACAAAGAATATTATGACAAAAATGATAAAAAACTATCTTTTTCTGAGTTTTTAAATATTACTGGTGTTACAGAGGAGGTAGCCGTCAATGGATATTAAAATTCTTAAATACGAACTGAAAAAAGTAATTTTTTCAAAAATGTTTGCCATAACTTTCATTATTGCACTATTCTTTACAGTGCTTGACCTCTATACAGAAATCATACAAGGTGTTTCTGGTACGGCACCTTTTTCTCAGTGGAGTTATTGCAAGTTTTTGTGCGACATAAATACGATTATGTTATTAACGCTAATGCTTTCCTGCACAGGACTTTTTTCAAGAAACGAACAAAGAGTAAGAGAAATTACTTCATGTACGTCTTTACCACAGAAAAAGTATTTGGCAACAAAAAGTTTAGCCCTGTTTATTTCTTACATAATTATTGCAATATGTTGCATTTTGATAAGTTTGCTGTTTTACAAGACAACTTTTAACTTTACGTATTTTCAAAGCTTCTCATTACCGGCCTTAATAATACTACTTCCCACTTTTGTGTTTGTTTTTGGAACGAGTATGTTTTTAGGCAGCAAAAGCCAAACCTTGCTTTATGCTTGGATTCCAATTGTCTTGATTTTATCATTGATGAGTTTTAACAGCACACCTTTTATTGATATTTTCGCCAAAGGGTATGTAACTTATATGCCTACAGTGCTACCCGTTGATAGTTTCGGTGAACCTGTTTTTAGTTTGTCTTTCGGTTTTATAATGAGCAGGCTGCTATTTACTCTAGTAGGAATGGTTTTATATGTGGCTTCCTTTAAGAAGCTTTCTGAAAAAACAGATTGAAATTTGTAAATGCTACTTAGCTCTGTCGTACAGCAGGAAGTAGAAAATCTTGGTTACGTAACAAAATACGACAGTTCTACTTGGGCACCTTCTTCAATTCCTAGTATTATAAAAAACGAGAAATACAAAGATGATTATTGCTGGGTAACACCTTTACAGTTGACCCGATTACCAGACGACGATTGGATAATATGGGAGAAGAATACCCCTGCCAGAAAGGATGTAAAAGTGCAGGTTAGCTACAATAAAGGTAAAATTCCCAGTAAGGCGGTATGATTATCGAAAGCGCTTTTCTGGAAGCATTTCGACTATTGATTGTAATAGAACATATTATAGAATTCCTGCAAGTCAAGACTACCGGTGGTCTTGACTTTGTTTTATACCTCAGCTTGTATATTCCCGTCACAAGAAATAAAATAGAGCTATAGAGGTGTTTATCCGTGAGTTATATAATGATAAAAGAAGCAGTGAAAAATTGGGGAATCACAGGGTATCATTGCCCTACTGGTAAATTAAAAAATGGGAAATACATGACTTGTTCCTGCTGACACTGAAAAACCGACTGACGGAGGATATAGAAACAGTAAAGTAAAGGATGGTGAAAATAAATGAAACGGATTTTTTTGGTTGAGGACGATAAGGCAATCGCTAAAAACCTTATACTTTTGCTCCATTCGGAGGGATTTACAGTCACCCACGCCCCTACGCAGAGTGAAGCCCTTGACGCACTTGTCGGGAATAAATTTGACTTGGCGCTTGTTGATATTTCTTTGCCTGACGGAAACGGCTTTACGGTTTGCACGCAAATCAAAGAAACAGGGGATGTTCCCGTTATCTTTCTGACGGCTTCCGGCGATGAGGCGAGTGTTGTTACCGGGCTGAACATGGGTGCCGACGACTATATCACCAAGCCTTTTCGTCCCCGTGAATTAATTGCACGAATTGGAACCGCCCTGCGAAAAGGCGGGCGTTTGGGGTCGGATTTTGAAATTCGTGGGCTTCATGTCGATACGGCAAGCGGCATTGTGAAAAAAAACGGCAACGAGATTTTTCTTTCAGCCTTAGAATATCGCTTGTTGCTGGTGTTTATTAGCAACCCAAATAGTATTATCACGAGGAGCAGGCTACTTGACGAATTGTGGGACGCGGCGGGCGAGTTTGTCAATGACAATACACTGACCGTGTACATCAAACGCTTACGGCAGAAGATAGAAAACGACCCAGCAAGCCCGCAAATTATTTTGACTGTTCGCGGAACGGGGTATAGATTGGGGGGCGAGTATGCTTCGGAATAGAGAGTTTCGACAGTTTGCCACTTTGTTCTCCTTACTGACCGCCACCACTGTAATGTTGGGATTTGCCATCAATGCGGCTGCGGGTATCCTTGCTACTTTTTCTGCCACCGCCTTCGGCACAGTGTTTTTCGTGTTTACCAAAGCCCGATACAAAAGCATTGCAGAAATTGCAAATCAGATCGACCTTGTACTTCATAATGCTGACCATCTATATATTGGTGAATCGGACGAGGGGGAACTTTCCATTCTGCACAGCGAGATAACAAAAATGACGCTGCGTATTCGGGAGCAAAACGATGCGCTGAAAAAAGAAAAAGAACATTTTGCCGATTCACTGGCCGACATAGCCCACCAACTTAGAACCCCGCTCACATCTGTGAACCTCATTCTGTCATTATTAGCAAATAATCCTGATGAAAATGAGCGGAAAGCATTTTTACGAGAAACAGAGGAATTGCTTGTGCGGATGGATTGGCTGATTACTTCCCTCTTGAAATTATCCCGCTTGGACGCGGGCATTGTGTTGTTCCAAAGGGAGCAGATCGAGGTAAACGCTCTTGTATGCACCGCGCTTCGGCCGTTCCTAATTTCAATGGAACTGCACGATATTGCTTTGCAAATAGACGTACCGAAAAGGGTAATTATTCAGGGCGATTCAGGTTGGCTTTCGGAAGCAATTCAAAACATCCTCAAAAATTGCATAGAAAGCATAGGCGATCACGGGAAGATTGAGATTTCTTGTAAGGACAACCCACTGTTTACCGAGATTGCCATCCACGACAGCGGCACGGGCTTTGAAAAAGAAGATTTGCCCTGCCTGTTTGACAGGTTCTATCGTGGGAAAAACCCAAACGCTACAGGATATGGGATTGGACTGGCTCTCTGCAAGATGATCATAACACGGCAGGGAGGGACGATTACCGCCAAAAATCACCCCCAGGGCGGTGCGATATTTGCCATTCGTTTCCCAAAGTGACGAATCTTTCACCTGAAAGTCACAGAGATGTAAGTTAAAGGCTCTATTATATGTATATGGGTAGACCATGAGAAAAGGAGGCTCACATAATGGAGCTATTAAGAATTGAAAATCTATGCAAATTCTATGACAAGGGCGAAAACCAGGTTACCGCCCTTGACCATGTTTCCCTTTCCATTGAAAAGGGGGAATTTACCGCAATCATCGGCTCATCCGGCTCGGGCAAATCCACATTGCTTCACATCATCGGCGGCGTGGACGTGCCGACAAGCGGAAAGGTATATTTGGACGGGCAGGATGTATATGCTAAAAGCAATGAAAAGCTCGCCATCTTCCGCAGGCGGCAGGTCGGACTGATTTACCAGTTTCACAACCTCATTCCTACCCTGAATGTGGTGGAAAACATCACCTTACCTATCCTGATGGACAAGCGCAAGGTCAACGAGGAACGGCTGAATGACCTGCTCGAAATGCTTGGGCTAAAAGACCGCAAAACCCATTTGCCCAATCAGCTTTCGGGTGGTCAGCAACAGCGGGTTTCCATAGGACGCGCTTTGATGAACGCCCCGGCGGTCATGCTGGCCGACGAACCCACGGGTAGTTTGGACAGCCGAAATGGACATGAAATAATCAAACTGCTGAAAGAAAGCAATAAAAAATATGGGCAGACCTTGATTCTCGTCACCCATGACGAAAATATCGCCCTGCAGGCAGACCGTATTATCTGCATTTCAGACGGCAAAGTAGCAAGAGACGAGAGGGTGCGGCCATGAATATTTTTAACAAAATCACTCTGCAAAGCATGAAAAAAAACCGTACCCGAACAATTGTCACGATTATCGGAGTTGTTCTGTCCTCCGCCATGATTACGGCAGTAGCTGCCTTTGGTACCTCCCTGTTAAATTTTATGGTAAATAGTTCTATTGCGAAATACGGCGGTTGGCACGTTGAGTTTTTGGATGTTGATTCCTCTTTCGTGCAGGAGCGAAGGAACGATAAAGATGTTACAAATACCGCAACGTTTGAAAATATCGGCTATGCAACGCTGGACGGCGGGAAAAGCCCCGAAAAGCCCTATCTTTTTATCGCCGAATTCAGCGAGAAAGCCTTTGATACCTTGCCCATAAGCCTGATTTCCGGCAGGCTGCCTGAAAATAGCGGGGAAATTCTTATTCCTGCCCACGTGGCGGCAAAAGGCGGTGTTCGATTCAAAGTGGGCGACACGCTTTCACTTGATGTTGGGAGCCGCATTGATGGAAACAAAAATCTTGGTCAACACAACCCTTATCAGTCCGGGGGAGAATCAGGATCGGTTAAGGAAACTCTTGTGCCAAAATCAAAAAAAACCTACACGGTTGTGGGTATCTGCGAAAGACCCGGTTTTGAGGAACATTCCGCACCGGGATATACCTTGATAACAAAAGCAGACACCAAGGACCAGGCGAACAGCTTCAGCCTGTTTGTCACACTAAAAAATCCGCGACAGGTCAAGGCTTACGCAAGCAGCACAGTTGGAGCAGGGGCTTATGTCTTTAATGATTATGTACTGCGCTTCATGGGCGTTTCGGATAATAAACTGTTCAATACGCTTCTGTACACGGTTGGTGGAATACTGGTTGCAATCATCATGACAGGTTCAATTTTTCTCATTTATAACTCGTTCAACATCTCGCTGAACGAACGCACACGCCAGTTCGGGATTCTCTCGTCGGTGGGCGCTACAGCAAAACAGCTGCGAAATTCGGTACTGTTTGAGGGACTTTGCATTGGCGCAATCGGCATACCCATTGGCATTTTGACTGGCATAGGCAGCATAGGACTTATCCTTCCCATTGTTGAAGGAAAATTCAAGGACATCCTGTACAGTACCATACCTTTAAGCTTGTCGGTGTCAGTCTCCGCAATTGCCGCAGCAGCTGTGGTTAGTTTGATTACCATTTTAATTTCCGCCTATATACCGGCCAGGAAAGCCGCAAACACTCCCGTGATGGAGAATATCCGCCAGACAAATGAAGTGAAAACTGAACCGAAAGACGTAAAAACATCTAAATTTGCGCAGCGTATTTACGGTTTGGAGGGAACTCTCGCTCTAAAGAACTTTAAGAGGAACAAAAAACGCTACCGCGGCATTGTTCTGTCCCTTGTTTTAAGCGTCGTGTTGTTTATATCGGGAAGTTCTTTTGGAACAACTCTGAAACGTCTTTCAAACCATTATACAATGGACATAGATTATGATATTCTTTTTTCTGCCGAGGATATGGACGACAGCGAAATGTTCCCGCTCTACGACAAACTAAAAACTGCAGACGGGGTTTACGAAAGCTCGTACCAGAAGATTTTTCCATATTCATGCGCGGTTAAGGCAAAGGATTTTTCAGACCGTTACCGGGATTACGCGGGCTATGCCGAACCTGAGGAAACAATACATCTAGCAATGGACCTCCAGTTTATTCCGGACAGCGAATATTTAAGCTTTATTAAAGACCTGGGGTTTCCTCCTGAAGAATATACTGGGCAGAACGCAAAAATGATTGCCGTCGCCAAACAACGGGTTAACAAGAAAGACGAACCCGGCGAAGTATTTGATATGTTTGCAAATCGCTCCATGGATTTTCGCATCACTTCCGAAACAAATGATGAGTCAATGCTGGAACAAGGGCAAAAAATAAACATTACATTTGTCGATAACTACCCGGTGGATCCGCCCCCGAAACAATCTTCAGTACCCATACAGAATCCACGCATTTTTATTATAGTAGCCCCTTATTCTCTTATAGAAAGCTTTAACCCCCAGCATACCCATGCAAATATAGGTCTGGCCTTCCGGTCAAAAGATCCCTCCCAAACCATATCTGAAATGGAAGGGATGATTCAGGGCACGGGAATTACGTCTGCGTATACCTTGCACAATGTGTATGAAATACTAGAACAATACCACAGTATATCCTTTGTTATTGATGTGTTTACTTATGTTTTTGTCATCATGATTTCGCTGATTGCAGTTGCCAATGTGTTTAATACAATTTCCACCAATATCAAGCTGCGTAGGCGAGAACTTGCCATGATTCGCTCGGTGGGCATGTCAGACCGCGATTTCCATAAGATGATGAATTTTGAGTGTGTCTTTTATGGAATGAGGACACTGCTATTCGGACTTCCAATAGCCGGTATCATCTCCTGGCTGATTTACGAGGGTTTGGCCTCCGTAGAAAGGATCGATAATTTTGAGTTTATATTCCCCTGGGGCAATATGGCAATCAGCGTGTTCAGCGTACTCTTTATCGTGTTCATTACAATGCTGTATGCCATTAACAAGTTAAAAAAAGAAGACATTGTTGACGCGCTTCGGGATGATATGACTTGATCAAAGCCGATATTGACTTGATATAAAATTAAAAAAACATCTGCATGATTCGGTTCAAGTGATTCGCAATCGTCCCGAAAGGCGATTTAGATAAAATATAGAATTCATCCTACAGAAATAATGTGAAAATTACAAAGAAGTGCTGAACTGCGGTAATAAAAAAACTGCAGTTGTGGTAGATGATGTTAGAGGCCAAAATGTTGCATACGGCGGTTTTGATTGTTATTTCAGTACCGCCGTTTTCCTTTTTCAAATTTATTTCATCTTTCGGGCATTTATGACTTCCGCTATTGGAGAGCCAATTATGGAAGCCAATTAAAATAAATTCATCATCTACAATTAGCGCCTTGGTATGAACTGGTGGGGAATATTTAAGGTTCTCTTTAAGATCAAAAATCCAAGCTCATGATGTGAATCCTATATCTCTTCTGGGCTTGCCGGTAGGTCAAGGTATGCAACGACATACCCTGGTGCATTATATAGTCATCACTTTTTCTTTTTCTGATATTGAATCATCTCCTTTCTGAAATAAAAGAAGCCAGTAAATAATCCGTATTTTTAAAAACGGGATTATCCACTGACTATTTATATAATGTGGTTATAATACTGACTTAATACCATTCGCTCGTTCCATGATTTCCTGTACTATTGATGTTTTGGCATCTGCATAGTGCTGAACATGACGCCACTTATTCTCTGCCAAGCTTCGCTTTACTTGCGCATATTTGTCCCGGTCACTCTCATTGGACCGCAACCAATCACGGAATCGTAGCATTCGTTTAACCTCAGAAGTGCCTACACTGAATACATGTAGGTTAATATCAGTATCAGGACCCTTGAACATACGATGTTCAAACCATTCAGGTTCTCGAATCAGCAATGTGTACCCTGCTGCCTCCAAAGCCGGACTATAGGAGGACTCAACGGCAGAATCTTCCACAACTAAGAGTATGTCTATAATTGGCTTTGCACACAATCCCGGTACTGAGGTTGAGCCCACGTGTTCCAACTGTATTATCCTGTCTCCCAATATTGAACGAATCCGTTTAGCTTCCCTTTCAAAGTCTTTAGGCCATTGTGGATTATATTCAACAAGAGTAACAGGGGCATTATGCGGTTTCAACTCACCCACAATGAACTCCTGAAGTTCTTCATCCTTCCTATATGTAAAGCTGAAGTCGTTCTGCTTTGATGTCATGTACCTACCTCCGTTCTACCATAACACTTACCGCTTTTAAGCTTCATTTCCTTTTCTTCTATTAGCCATTCCAATGAGTATTGCTTCCTAAGCATTATTCATTATATTATACCATATTTTAGCCTAATTTCTTCGATTTTTGAGTTAGATTCTATAAACTCAACGGTTTTGGTTACATTGCATTATGATGTTTGATTCCCTCCTGCAAAATCATTTCATTCGGCTCAAAACGTACTACAAAAGTATATGGGCGAATATTAAAGCTGAAAAGCTATGTTTTTTTCTGATTGAAAAAACATAGCTCTAAATTTTCCCTTGAGGGCGAAATGATCTAGTTCTTTTATAGGTTCTTACTTCTTCTCCATTAATTCCTCCGTAAGCTTCATTATCTGTGGTGCAATCCTTTTGCGCTGTTTCTTTGTTATACAGATAAAAATCGGGTAGGCCATCGCCACTCCCACAATGCCAATTACCCCCACCACAATACCGGGGAGAAAATAGTCCTGCCAGACCAATGTACAGGTCATACCAATTCCAAGCAGCAACGTCCCAATTATGCCGACGATGATAGATGCCATTGTGCCTGGCCTTGTGGCATCTCGGTCGAGCCTGCGAAGCAGCTCCATTTTATTTTCCTCTTGAGGAACATATTTTTGCCGGATACGCTCCACTTCTTCCTGCTGTTTTGCGGAATAGGTATAATTAAACTGCTCATTTTTATTCCCCATTATAGACGACCTCCTTTTAAGGTGATGGTTCTATTATACTTCACAATTATTTGAGAATATAATATCACGTTCTTTAATTGTTTATCTCCAAATTTTTCAATCTTCTGTTCCCTTGCCTCACCATAAATATTGCCATGACAAAAATGATCAAGCACACTACTGCACCTGCCACTGAATTCATAATGTATTGAAACCTTTCTCCTCCACCAAAGGCGGCAAACATGGCAGTTTGAAGCATAAATATCGCTACCAGTGCCACAGCGAAATTGAGGGCCTTGGATGCAGACATAACAGGACTGTCCAGTTTGTGTTGCTTTATTATATTGATGATTGAAATAATAATGCGATAAAAGGCATAGGCCGCCATAGCATAAATCAGAAACCCGGAATACATATAGCCCTTTCCACTGTTAACCATCTGAAAAACCACACCAGCCAGGGCTACATTCAGCACAAAAAGCAAATAACCGCAAAGGCAGTATGCCCGCAGTTCCCCTTCAATGTCCCGCTCTTCTTTGTGGAAGTGATATAAAAGTAGGAAACGAACAGCACATATAACGGCATAGTATGCTGCCACAGCACCATACCAAAAGGACTTATAAATTACTCCGGCAATCAATTGAAAAATAGCGTATGACAGGTTAACGGAAAGGGAGAGATACAAGGTAGTTTTTTCCCTGAACTGAGTATCAGTAATATATTGCCGAGTGTACTGATTTTCATGCAATAGCGTTTTTATACGACCCAGCATGTCCGGTATATTTATCACAAGTGTTACCAATGCGTAAGCGGAAAATACATAGATAGCATAGACAAAGGATGATTCCTCCAATCCCTTTAGAAAGGTAAAGGCCAGAAGTCCACTGCTCAAAACGGTAAACAATATCACCCAAGCTGCTCCAGGGCGCAGTAGTTTGCAACATATCTCTTTAATTCGCTTCATCTATGTTCCTCCACAAGGTCACGATAAATGTACTGCCCTGTCCTGCTATACTTTCCACCGAAATCTCACCCTTTACAATATCTATAACCCGTTTTACCAAGGCAAGCCCTAAACCATTACCCTGTGTGGTGTGGGAAGGCTCACCCTGATAGAATTTTTCAAAGATATGCCGCCCTACCTCCGGTGTCATACCGCAGCCGGTATCAGACACCTTCACCACGGCATACCCATTTTCTTCCTTCAGGCTAACTGTGATCTTACCTCCCGGCTGGGTAAACTTCACTGCGTTGGAGAGCAGGTTATTCCAAGCCAGTGTCAGCAGTTCCCCGTCAGCCCTAACGGATATATCATCAATATCTGTTTCAATCTCCAGATTTTTTTTCTCCCATTCCCTCTCAAAGCCCAGCATACATTCCCGAAGCTGTTCACCCAGGTCATATTCTTTCATATCAGGAAAAATCTGCTGGTTTTCCAGCTTGTTTAGCTTCAGGATATTGGTAATCAATTCTGAAAGCCTGCGTGTAGTATCAGAAATTGTCTTTGCGTATTCCACACGTGTTTTCTCTGGTAAAGCTGAATTTTGCAGCATGGTAGAATAGTTTTGAATGACTGAGAGGGGTGTTTTCAATTCGTGGGAAACACTGGCAATGAAATCTGTACGTAGGGTTTCCGTTCCGCTTAACTCTGCCGCCATTTTATTGAAATCCTCAATGATAGCATCAAACTCATTTAGGCTATTAAAACCATGGAGAGGTTCGATTCGTGCAGTAAAGTCACCTCGTGTGATCTTCCTAGTGGCATTCAAAATACGCTCCACTGGAAGCTGCACTGTAAAGTGACGGCGAAGACCATCAACGATGGTACAGAGTAGGCTTAAAAACATCACATTAATTAAGGTTATGATGGCACTGGACTTCACGTCCACAAGGGTTACGTCTAAACTGTGTAAAAAGAGCAGAAAGCAACAGGTTACAATAAAAGAGATAAGCAGAAAAAATATAAAGTAGTTTCTAATAGAAAACATGCTTCGATTAATTCTTTTATCGTGCCCCGATTTCCTCATTTCAGCACCGCCTTGTAACCTAAGCCATGAACAGTTATAATTTCGAAATCATCGCACTGAGAAAACTTATCACGTAGTTTCGTTATATAGACATCCACCGTGCGGGGTCCTGAGGAAGTTTCCATATCCCAAAATTCATCCATCAGCTGGGAGCGGGTAAAGGTTTTTTTAGGATAGGTCAACAGCTTATAAAGTAAATTGAACTCACGAACGGTCAAAGGAATTTCCTCTCCGTTCAGGTAAGCGGAATGTTCCTCCACATCCATCACCAGGCTGCCTACTGTCAGCTTTTTACTGCTGACGATTCTAGCACGGCGCTGCAAGGCACCGATGCGTAAGATAAGCTCGTCAAGGTCGATGGGCTTTACCATATAGTCATCGATCCCGGCACGGAAGCCCTTTTGTTTGGAAATAATATCGTCGCGAGCCGTCATAAAGAGAATGGGGATTTCCTGATTCAGCCTGCGTACTGTTTCAGCAAACTCAAAACCATCTATACCAGGCATCATGATATCAGATATGATAACATCAAAAAACTCTCCGTACATGGCTTCATAGGCTTCGTTTGCATTCAAACAGCCCACTACCTCATAATCATTCTGATTCAGAAAAGAACAGACCGCATGATTTAGCTCACGATCATCCTCCACAACAAGTATTTTTAACATGGGTCTCCCTCCTTTTTGTTATTGATTATAACATACAGATGTTAAAGTTTTGTTTATAATTCCCCTTTTCAATTTTTTTATCAATCTTCAAAACATGCGACACGCCGTCTTAATAAATTAGGTCCTATCCCATTATTTTCTCATTATACACTGATCACTGACTTCATCAGGCTTCTCGGCCTTTATCAAAAAAGTATCCTTAAATATATCCTCCACCTTCTTATAAGCATCAACTGTACCAGCTTCCACCTTTTTGTATACAGCAACCACGCCATTTTCAATAGCTTTATAGTTGTTCACAACTGTTTTTTCCACAACCTTTGGTACTTTCAGTTTATATGTCTCCATATGATCCTCCTCCTTATTTCAGTCCCTTACAAAGGGGAATCAGGCATATCAGTAACAAGATGCCGATCACACCTATGATGATTCCCGGTACCATCATCCCAGTCCAAACCATTGTCATACACATGCCAACCCCCAACATTAGGGTAGCAACAATACCAAGGACCACCGTTCCAATGGCCTTGCCACTCAATTTAATTGCTGCTTTTCCTTCCATCCTGCGACGTATGACCAGCATAGTGATCAGTACCACAATTCCAATACTAGCAACAACAATTCCCTGGTTAAAAGCGTTCCATTCCTGTAGCAGGCACATACACAAGCCGATAGCAAATAATAGTCCTCCGATCGTTCCCATAAGCAAAGATACAAAATTGCTCTTTTTCATTTTCACTACCTCCTATATTTTTTTATGACTTTCTTAATTCTTGTTTAAATTATAGGGTTAAAATGTTTTTGAAGTAATAATAAAATGTTTAAGCATGATTAAAATTTGGTTATTCTGTTCGATAAAAGACACCTTTGAGGAGAAACCCCCAAAGATGTCCAGTCATTTCTTTCTTATTGATGATTCATCCCAGCGCCGTCTGTATAAAGATCCAGATGGGTAACCATCAGCTTGCCATCCACTTCTTTCAATCTGTTGAATTCGGTAACTATCATATCGAATGTGGGGGCATTTTCTACTCCCTTTGGTGTCAAATACATATGGTAGACCAATGCTGCCACATTGCCCTCTACAATCATCTGCATAATGGGGCCCATTTCCATGCTGCAGGCGTCACGCTGCAGCTTCATGCTTGCCTGATAATCACGGAATTTTTGTTCCTCATCACCAATAGCACAAATGGTAGCATCAGCGGTGTAAAGGCTATTGGACCATTTCACCCAGTTCTCATAGTCCGGCTGCCATTCTCCCCATGCGATGATCAAACGATTTTTAATCCTATCTGCCAGGGTTTCGGCCTTAGCCATTCTTGCAGCTGCTGCTGCCTGTTCTCTAAGTTCTTTGCTTTTTTCTCTCATTTTGATAACCTCCAATTTTTTTATTTTCTGTTGATAATTATAGTTTACAGCGTAATTGTTTAAGAACTATTAACATGATGTTTCCCAAATATGAAACCTTTTTTATTTTGCCGGCCAATTGAACCATCGGCGTGCATTTTCACCTAAGAGGGCAGCCAGTTCCTGTTGTGAAAGCTCAGCATTCCCCTTGACTCCATACAGAATTTCTCCCCAGTTTTCTCCCATCTGGTTCACTGAAAAATCACTGGCCCACAGAATACGGTCTGCTCCAAAGGCAGAAATAGCTTTTCGCAGTACTGGCTGTAAATCCCTGCCTGGAAAGGAAGGAATTCCAAACATGGTAGAATAATGGGCCCATTTTAAAGCAATGTTACAAAATTCTGAGAGGGCCAGCACCCGATCAAACATCTCAAGCTGCTCTTCCTGGGAAAAGGGCTTTCCTCCGCTTAGCGTAGTACGCATTTGATTATTATAAAGCCCGCAGTGATCGACAATGATCTTCAGCTCCGGGAATTTTTGGGCAGTACGGGCAATCAGATCGGGCTGATCTGGAAGATAGAGACACAGGGGTAAACCAGATTCTGAAACTGCCTCCAGGATATGATTATATCCCCCCTCCACAAATGCCTTGATCTCCACAGGATTCATACCAGGAATGATCCGGATGGCTCTGCCATAGGGAGAATCTTTTACCATCCTGATAATGGCCCCATATTCCGGATCGTTGCGATTAACACGCAGCACCCACGAAAACCGATCCGGATACATCTGTGCGGCCAGCTCTGCTGTTGGGCAAACAGGACGAATTTCTCCGTTATTCAAATTATGATGAGGGTGGTAGCTAAAGAAATCCTCCAGCCAATACTCATCAATTAAGATTGAACGAATGCCCAGAGCATCCATTGCTGTTAGAGTTTCCTCAATTTTTCCCGGTCCTATATGGACCTGAGTATCGACAATGTCAAACTTTGGCTGTAATTCCATGAAATATCCTCCTTATATTTTTCTTTACCTGAAGCATATGCTAGTGCTTGAAACTACTATCAAGGAGTGAACTCCTCTATCATATTTTTTCTGAAAATATAGTAAGAAACCAGCTCCCTTCGTTTTTCTGTATTCTATCGTCTATTTATTTTTAAAATAATAAGGAAATGTTTATGTTTTATTTAAAGTGGGAGAATGGGAGCAGATATCTTTACCCTTTTCGATTCTCGTTGCACATCTCCAAACCACCTTGTTGCGCTCTCTCCGTCTCCGATATGAAGCGCCACAGTCTCCACACACAAGAAGATTTCCCAAAAGAAAAAGACGCTCATTTTTATGAACGTCCAAATACTTTAATCTGTTCTAAATACACAATAAAAACAGCATTTTCTCATATTACTTCATTATTGGGGAACGCTGAAATGTTTTATCCTGTTTTTTGCTTCATCTTGCTGTAAGTAATCCTCACGAACTGCCTAGCGATAGAGGTTAAAGCTTAAGGCTTTGTTTTTCTATAAAAAATATTTTACTTCACGACAATAAGCCTCACCATTTCATTTTTATAGTCATCAGTAAATATTTATTACCCATAGCTGAAACACGTCCTTTCTAGGTTTATTAGAACAATCTTTCTACGTGTCCAGCAAATCCAATACACTCTATCGTGGAAGGCTAGTGGTTCTTGGTGTGAAAGTCATAATCTAAGCCAGTCTTTCTTTTTTTGATTTCATATGGTTTCCAATACTTATTGTACAATGGACGATAATATGTTCTTTCTTAGTTAACATTATTTTTCAGATGGAGCTTCATAAAGTCCCGAAGATTAGTTGTCTCCCTATATAACCCATCTCACAAATTTCTTCGAAAATAACCACTGGATTGACAGTCCATATAAAAAAAACACTTATTGATTAAAACGATATGATACCTAAAGAGGCTAAAATATTTGTTATAATTACTAATATTGGTATAGATATTACAGTTCTAAAAATAAATAGTTTGATTACATCCCAAAAACTTAAACCAATTTTACTTTTAACTAGAATCATTCCGGTTTCAGACATAAAAACCAACTGGGTAAATGCTAATACACCAATAAAAAATCTTGATGCTTCAGAAGGTGAGCCGCCAATAAACAAAGCTGGCAAATACATATCAGCAAACCCAGCAACCGATGCAGGTGCCATGACTGCTGCTACTTCCTTGCTATATCCTATCATAGTATATAAAAATACTAGTGGTGCACTAATAATATTAAAAAATGCGGTGTACTCTGCTACTACCAAAGATAATGTTCCAACCACCATAATTATAGGTAAGAACCCAACATATATATTTATAATATTCTTTATTGAATCAATTATTACATCTCTAATTTTGGTATTACCAGCTTGCTTAATTGCAGATTCATATGCATGTTGCAAAACAGTTTTACCTTCTGGAATCTCAATTCTATTTGGCTTTACCCCTTCATAATAAGTTGGTGGAAATTTCTTAAGTGGCATTCTAGATATTATAAAAGCTAATAGAACTGTTACTAATGCAATAGATCCATAAAATATTGGAAAAATATGTCCAAAGCCTAACTCTTCAGCTACTGCAGAAGCGAAAGCAATACCTACAATAGAAAAACTAGTTGCAATTATATAAGCTTCTCTTTTGTTATAGTATCCCCTTTGATATTGGTTATCCGTTACCACAATACCAATTGTACCATCACCAACAAAGGATGCAATGGCATCGATAGTTGAATAACCAGGTACTTTAAATAATTTTTCAACTACAGAACCTAATAAAGTCCCTATAAATTCGACAATTCCAAAATGTGTTAACAAAGGAAGAGCAAGAATACCAACAAAGAAAGTTATATAAAGTGTGGTTAAAAGACCACCATCTCCAGCCATTAGCCCACCAGTATCACCATCTAAAATCACACCTGCAAACTCATAGTTTGCAAGCCAACCATTCAGCACCATAAGATACAAGAATGAACCAACTACTCTCAATACAACATTCAAAGGTGATGCTTTAAATACAGAATTAAAAAACTCATTTTTTGAAGTGTAAAAAGTGAAAAGCACAGTTGCAATTAACACAATCCAAGCACAAATAATGGTGAATCCAATGAATGGATCTAGCATATTACCTGTAACAAAATTAACAATATGTGAAATAGCAATTTTGCTTTCACCATTAATATTAAAAGGCATTAGAAAAAAGATAAATCCAAAAATAGATAATAATATAAATTTCAATTTATTTATCATACATACAACCCTCCATTTTGATTTCGTATCCATTCACATTTTTTAGAGTAACATATACTGAAGAGAGTTACAATAGATTTTTGCATATTTTATCGATATTTTGTATAAATATTCTATAGTATTAAAATCAAATAATCCAAAAGCCCACTTTTTGCTATACCCATTGGTTTCAATCAAAAAATTATTTCACACTGTTGTAAAATCAAACTATAAATACTTTTATCTTTGCCATGGCTATAACCACTAGCTTTTCTAATCTAAATTTATTTCAAAAAAATATACCTGCTTCTATTAAAATTTAAAGTGTATATAAAAGTTATTACTTTATTATATATACGCAATCTGCTTCGATTAAATTACTGACCTGTCTACTATTTTAACCAGCCATCATACTAACCACATTGAACAACGACTAAAGTATACTTCTTTTGCTTTATCTGTTAGAATGACTAGTTTTTCTCTATTTCAAAATAGCTTAGAAAATGTCATTATATTTGTAGTTGAATTAAATCCTTTCTGAAATAAAAATAGCTGCACAAAAAACTTGCCGCCTAGACAACGGTTATTTTTTTATTTTCCGTTAGGCGGCAAGTGTGTACTTGCTTCATGTTCTATTTGATTTCTTGATTGGCGGCTGTATAGTGAATAGGCAGTCTATTTTATTTCTTTCGCACTGGTCTGATATACTTGAAAAACCGTTCAGGATCGTGATACATGTAAATGATTCTGCCAGGAGAGGTGTCAAAACAATACTCTGTGTCTGCAAAATCAAAAGTTGTCATTGCCTTTTCAATCATTTTCTCCACACTACGATTTTCCTGCTCATAATCGAATGGCCCATGTTCAAAAACAATATACTCGGCTTCGGGAACATCAATCATAAGCATTTGTGGTGGTACTTCGCCTTTATAATCAAATGGTAGACGTACACCGTAACACTCTGTACGTGGAATACCCCAATCGCAGAGTCTGCCGTTAGGGTCATTAATGTACGCCATAATCTGACCGCTGCCACTGTTTACTTCGCTCCCGCCATCGTCATCCAATTTACCCTTGATACTATCGAGCAAGCCACAGATAGTTTCGCAGTCCTGTCCCGGAATCAGGCTTTGCTTTTGCCAAAAATCCCAATATCCATTACTCTCATAGTTTTTAATGTGCATAAACTTATGTGCAGGAATGGTTACAAAATAAATTTTAATATTCTCTACAGATTTCACCATACCGATCTCTCCAAATCCTAAAAAGTAGCGGTCAAAAGGGTTTATTTTTGTACGAAGAACGACGGGATTAGGCTTTTTTCGGTATTCACTTGGCGTTACACCATATGCTCCTTTAAAAGCTCTGGTAAAAGCTTCATGTGATGAAAAACCATAATCAAAAGCAATATCCAAAAGGCTTTTCTTACTATCCCTAACCTCTTTTAGCGCAAAGGCTAATTTTCTATGTCGCAGGTAATCCCTAAATTGTATACCCGATATTTCTTTAAATTTCCTCGTTGTATAAAATTCGGAATAACCTAGCCTGCGAGAAAGAAAGCGTAATGTTAAGGCTTCATCATTATAATTTTTAATACATTTGTCAATTTCATCGATAATTAATTGAATTTGCTTCTGCCACTCGTACATTCGTCTGTTCACCTCGTTTCAACCACCCTACATTTATTATACAGAATGGAGGAGGTTACTGCTTGATTTTACTTGCTATTATTTTCAAGGATTTTAACACCGTTTCTCTTTAAAGCATACACTACGATTTAAGGCCTTGGATTACCCACCAAGCTTAAGTATATGATTTATATAAATCCGATAGATAATTTACAACCTAAAGGTATTTTTACGTTTAGTTTGAAAGGAATATTGTTCTGCATATTGTAAAAGCTGAAATATTAGTATACGGCGAAACACTCTATTTTGAAGATGCAGTACCTATAATCAAAACAGCAAAACTTTTTTATCAGTCAGAAAGCTTGCTGAAATATTGGGAATTCAACTTAGATCGGATAACGAGACACGTACTGCTACTTTCAGTCAATAAAGTATAAACCTTATAACTTACAGCATAACTCACAGCATTAAATCTGCTGTGAGTTATGGGGGTTTATAAACAATCTTCAATGTACTTTTTTGCCTGCCCATCACGAGGTGCTCCATTTGTTAGCACCTCCCAATTGAGAATCGATCTTAAATAATTAATTATATTAGTTAAAATTTTAACCACGTTTTTATTGTGGGTTTTTCTTATCAATGATAAAATAGAGGTGAATTTAAGGAGAAAATCTCACTCTACATGGTAAATTCTAGTGTTTAACTGCAAAATCTCACCATTAACGGAGGTGATTTTGTTAATAAATCTCCATTTCATTCAACAAAACTGGCTTCCACTCTTTTTATACTGATGCACTTCTATGGTTGTTGTGATTGATTTTCTAGCTTTCACTGGATATTCATAATTGCAGAACGAATGATTCATTATGTATCGCTGAGATTACGCTCTTGAATTCCCGTAGCAAATTAATCACATTAGGAGGAGAACAATGAAGAAAATACTCATCACACTACTTTGTATCTGTATGATGCTTTCGCTGGTAGGCTGCACTCAGGATTCAAACAACCCAACTCCCGAGGCGCTCATTAACGGCACCTTTGAAGGAACCGCCAGTGGAATGCAAGGCCCAATTGCAGTAAGTATTACTGTTACAGACAGTAAAATTACAGCCATTGAATTGATTGAAAACCCTGAAACCCCCAGTGTGGTGGCTGTTGCCGTAGAAAGAATTCCTGCCCAAATTATTGAGCATCAAAGTCTGGCAATTGACGTTGTAACAGGTGCGACATTGACAAGTCACGGAATCATCAATGCAGTTGCCAATGCTGCTGAAACTGCTGGTCTGGATGTGGCGGCTCTGAAGAAAAATCAGGTTGCCCGTACCTCCAAGGATCCGCAAACTTGGAACGCCGATGTGCTGGTGATGGGCGGTGGAGGTGCTGGACTGACTGCTGCCATTAATGCTGCTCAACAGGGGGCTAAGGTTATTTTAATTGAAAAAGGCTCTGTTTTAGGTGGAAACACGATGATGGCCGGTTCCGCCTATAACGCAGTGGATCCAGAAGCACAGGCTGTGATGATTCTCTCAAAAGCCCAAAAGGACACCCTGGATAGCTATCTTGCCCTGGATCCCTCTGATCCTAAATTGAAATTTGATCTTTATCCCGAATGGGAAACTGTTTTAAATCAGTTAAAAGATGATATTAAAGGATTTTATGCCGCCAATAAAGGAAAAACCCCGGGAGTGGATATGCCTGGCTTTGATTCAGTGGCCTTACATATGTGGCACGTTTATTCCGGTGGACTCAGACAATTATCCCACGGCAGTTGGATTGCTCCAAATATTGACTTGGTGAGAACCTTCGCTTCCAACGGACTGGAAGCCTTTAAATGGATGGGAGAAATTAATCTAGAGGCTTCTTATGGGGCCACGGCACAATATGGGGGTGTCAATGGTATTGGAACGGTATTGGGGGCGATGTGGCCCAGAACCCATACCTTTATGCCGGGCACTGAACGCATCGCTCAGCTTGAAAAAGTAGCCAGGGAAAACGGGGTAACCATTTATACAGAAACCAGGGGGACTGAACTGATTACAGATGCCTCTGGCAGGGTGGTTGGCGCTAAAGCTGAACAAACTGATGGAAGTCAAATTACCATTAACACCACTAAAGGCGTTGTTCTTGCCACTGGCGGATACAGTGCAAACGCAGCCATGGTTAAGGAGTATGATCGATATTGGGGTGATGATCTATCAGATAGAACCCTCTCTACCAATATGGGCACCAATACCGGTGACGGAATTGTTATGGCCAAAGCAATTGGCGCTGGCTTAACTGGTATGGAGGTGGCACAGATGATGCCCTCTTCCTCTCCTGTAAAGGGGACAATGACAGACGGCATCTGGGCCGACGCTGCAGAACAACTGTGGATTGATGGCAACGGAAATCGATTCGTCAACGAATATGCGGAACG
The DNA here is from genome assembly GCF_054658015.1 of Alkaliphilus crotonatoxidans. Classification (NCBI taxonomy): domain Bacteria; kingdom Bacillati; phylum Bacillota; class Clostridia; order Peptostreptococcales; family Natronincolaceae; genus Alkaliphilus; species Alkaliphilus crotonatoxidans. The sequence continues at coordinate 122,167 of NZ_BAAHXS010000006.1, read as the reverse complement.
GGACGTACTGGCCAAAGCTTCTCTGGCCCTTGAAGATGGTATTTTCTACATCGTCTATGCGGGCAGGGGCAATGTGGGGAATCCCAGTGAATTGCTTAAAGGAGCCGCCTATGATGAACGAATTGCTGCCATGGTGGAAGGCGGCCATATCTGGTACGGAGAGACCTTAGCAGAATTGGCAGAGGCAACCAAAACACTTGCGGCAGGGGTAGCTCCAGGATTCACAGAAGCACAATTGCGGGCAACCATTGAAAAGTACAACAGCTATGTGGCAACTCAGAAGGATGAGGATTTTGGCAAAGAAGTTCTGGCAGGCGCCATTGATCTCGATTATATAGAGGCAACAGAGGGAGTCGGCATTTGTATCAGTCCAAGAAAGGCGTCTCTGCACCATACCATGGGGGGCGTGATGATTGATACGGAAGCCCATGTATTAGATACAGAAGGCAACATTATTCCTGGTTTATGGGCGGCCGGAGAGGTAACCGGTGGCATTCACGCCGGAAACCGGCTGGGAGGGAATGCCATTACAGATATCTTTGTATTTGGTAAAATCGCCGGTAAAAACGCCGCTGCCGGAAAATAGAAAGCTTTCAATATATTATAAGATAAGTCCTGGGCATTTTTGCTCCAGGACTTATTGCTTAATTTTCTGATGAATTGTTCTGCTCTTTTAATATAGCTTCTATTTGTTTCTTGGCTCCTATACAAATGAAATGGCGCAACCCAGTGTTTACAAGGGTTGCGCCGTTTTTGCTTCAAAGCTTGAGAGCATATAATCATGAAATTCATTCATATCCGTTCTATTTTATGAACCACTTCCTGCCTGAATTCTGTGCAAAATCTCTATTGCATAGCCTACTAAATTTGTACATACTTATAGCGCATTTTTATGCTATTGTTTTGTAAGCGATGAATAATTTACCGTTCACCACTTCCTATTATTTCAAATAAACTAGACTATATCGGCAATGCTCCCCTGTTTTCCGGGTTTATCGTTTCCGTTTCGATTAGACCAGTGCATCGTTCCTTTATAAAATCACTCCATGGCAGTAGCATTTCTATACCTTTGGGCTCATTTTTGTGGTCGGCATATATAACAATACTGTGTAGAGATACTGGAACACATTGATCCAAACACCAGTGTCGCAATAGTACCAAAAGCTATCTTGCCTATACCAGGAATATTGAGTTTTATCGGCTCAGCTCCAGTAGCCACAATGACTAAATCCGGAGAGATTTCCTTGATTCTTCCAGTTGTTGGTTTCAATATGGTCGTGAGTACACGCATCAATGCTGTTTTTCCCGCTCCATTTTCTCCTAAAAGTCCATAAATCCCCTGCGGTATTAATCTCTTGTTAAAAACCAGCTTGACGCAATCTGTCATTGAGTACCTCTTTGTACACGGACATATCACGTTCGCCGATAATTGGCTCTCCTACTATTTTTCCGGTCGAATCCACAAATATTGTGGTTGGATAAGCTACCATATTGTGTCGAGATATTGCTTCAATACTTTGTCTGGAACAATGCTTATATATGTGACACCTGTATCTTTTGCAATTTTTTGTGCCAGTTTCAAGTGCTCTTCATCATCTGCATCACCTACAATGGATATCAGTTGTGTGCTCTCTGGCATATCTTCGCTCATTTTCTGTAAATCGGGCAATTCCTTTATACATGGACGACAGAAGGTAGCCCATATATTGATCATTGTCAGTTTGTGCTCCGCAAAAATCGAGCTGTCAACAGCTTCCCCATTGAGATCATATGTATTAAAAGAACCAAGGTCGCTCATCATAACCGTAGTTGGTTTTATGCTTGCCCTAATGGCCGGGAGCATTTCCATAAACTCGTTATAATAATCTTTCATATTGGTATCAAAGGAAGAGGTATCGACTATAGGCTGATCATAGATGTATACGGTACCATCTTTCCTGCTGATTTCTTCTGAAATGGCATTACCCGTAATGTCTGAGGCTTTTTTTCCAGACTGCATCCATTCATCCCACTTTTGGGCAGGATATCCTAAAACTCTGAATAGACAGTATTCACCCTTTTGAGGCATGAAGTATACATCCATATGGTTGGAAGGGTCAGTTTCAGCCTTGGGAATATCCTCCCCAATCATAGAAATATCACCAAACATGATTTCATATTTTCCAGGTATAATAGTATGTTCATCAAGATATTTGCCTGGCAGCTTAAGTGTTATACCCAAGCCATCATCCGTATAGTCCGTAAAATCTGTATAATCATAGTTTTCTTCCTGAGGATCCACGATTTGGTATCCTCTGAAAATTTATTCTGTGTACACCCAACTAAGAATACAGTACACATGAATACGCATAATAAAGCTGTAAAAATTTTACTTTTAATATTCTTTTTCATTACTTTTCTCCTTAACGTGTAATTTGATTATTTTTTCTACCTGGATTGCATTTTGGGTGCATTTATTCTTACATAAACCACAGCGGATGCACTCTGCATGGTTCGGAGTTTTCACAGGCTCCACATTCATTGGGCAAACCCTGCTACACTTCCCACAGTTTGTGCATTGGCTCTGGTCAATGTAATAGCGATAAAAACTAAAACGGTTGAATATTGCATAAAAGGCTCCAAGCGGACACAAATACTTACAAAACGGTCGATTTATCATCATGGAGGAAAGAATTATAACGACTAACACAAACATTTTCCATGAGAATAACCAACCTATGGTGGATTGCAAAGCCTTATTCATACTGATTAGGGGAATACCGCCCTCCAATGTCCCTGCCGGACATAGATATTTACAGAAATACGGGATTGTAGACCCGTAGGAGTCTGCAGCCAATAATGGCAATAGTATTACAAGGAAGATCAGAGTTAGATACTTACCAAACCGCATAATCCGGTCAAGCTTTTGTGGGATTTTCAGTTTTGAAACGGGAACTTTATGTAAAAGTTCTTGTATAAAACCGAAAGGACATAGAAATCCACATAAAAGTCTTCCAAATAATATTCCCATAAGGGCTAAAAATCCAAGTACATAGAAGGATATTCCGTAAATCGAAGAACCTGCCGATACCTGAAGCGAACCGATAGGGCAAGCACCGAGAGCTCCAGGACATGAATAACAATTCAAAATTGGCAGGCAGAGGTTTTTGCTTCTTCCTGTGTATATCTTACCCTTCCAAAAACCGGAAATATTACCATTCATAAGAACGGCAGATAAGCATTGAATGATCCTACGTTTTGATTTTTTAACCAATACCAATACACTCCAAACATATGTTTATAGCTTTTCTATATACTGCTTCATACTCTTGGTTTAAAACACCAACCATTAGCAATCCAATAGCAAAAAAAAATATGAAACATTGTATAAATCGCATTTTTATTCTATTTATCATAAATACCCCCTTTTACCTTTCTTCATAATGTTTATTGAACATGCCAAGTTCATCACCAACATTTTGATAATAGCAGACAGTTGTTTCTTAACTGCGTATAAGTTGTGTCAAAGATGTAATATTTTCTGTATAATCGGATATAGCTGCAAGAAGCAATTTTACAATTTAATAAAAGAGAGTTATACTTACCATAATAATATAATTTTATAGAAGGTTGTTTTACATCTTAGAGACAACTAAGTGTTATACTTTAATAATTATTTGTAGTAGAGAGAGGATAGTGAATCACTTTGCTAAATATTTTAATTGTAGAAGATGAGCAGGCAATCAATGATTTAATTTATGTAAATTTGGTCGATGAAGGATACTCCTGCACACGTGCCTATGATGGGAAAGAAGCAGCCGATCTCATTGAAAACAATGATTATGACCTAATTTTACTAGACATCATGTTGCCAAAAATCAATGGATATGAATTATTGGATTATATACAGCCATTTGGAACACCCATAATTTTCATTACTGCCAAAACCGATATCAATGATCGAATCAGAGGGCTGAGACTCGGAGCCGATGATTATATTTCCAAGCCATTTCAGATGGGTGAATTACTGGCGAGGGTAGAAGCAGTGCTTAGGCGTTTTGGAAAAAGCGAAAGAAAAATTGAATTGTACGGCGTAACTATTGATTTGAAATCCCGTGAGGTACAAAAAGGCGGCCAACTTATTGACCTGACCGTGAAAGAATTCGAATTGCTAATTCAGTTAATTCAAAATAAAAATGTAGCGCTTCGGCGCAGTTGGTTATATGAACGAGTATGGGAAAGCGAATTTACTGGAGAGACAAGGACGCTTGATACTCATATCCAGCGACTACGGAAAAAGCTTAATTGGGAAGATTATATCAAGACTATATTCCGAATAGGCTACCGACTTGAGGTATTCAAATGAAGATGTTTGCGAAAATCTTTTTCTGCACGATGATTATTCTCAGCATCGTACTATCCCTATCTGGTTATCTACTCATTGCATCATCATACAAGAATGCGGTTGAACAAGAAATACAGCACGCAATGGATCAGTACCAATATATCAAATTTCTACTTCGAGCCGCTCTTATTAACCAGCAAACTCAAACAGATAATGATTTGTCTGATACGTTTTCATCAGAATTCTCAAAGTTTAGGGATCAGAGTCTGTTCGGATTCTCAAACGAAGGGAATTACATTTCCATTTTTGCGGAAGATCAGACTTCTATTTATTCGTCCTTTCCCTCTTATTCAAACTTTAATATATCTGACTATGACGTAAATCAAAAAATCATCAACAAAATAGAACAAATCGGTGATAGAACCTGCGTTATGGTACTTGGTAAGATCAAGCAGAGCAACCAAACGGTCTACCTCCTTACCGCGACCGACATTCAGACCGTTATTGACCAAAAGGATAAAATGATCCGGAATTACGGTATGATTTATTTCATTACAATTGGTTTCGGAACTGTTCTGGTTATTATTTTTTCCTCTTTGCTAACCAACCAAATCCGAAAAATGTCGTCCGCTGCGGCCAGGATTGCCAACGGGAATTACAATGAACGGCTGAAGGTTTATTCTAATGACGAAATGGGGGAACTTTCAAAGAGGTTCAATACTATGGCGGAGACTATTGAGGAGAGAATTGCCGAGCTTTCAAATACCGCCAGACAGAAGGAAGATTTTGTCTCCAATTTTGCACATGAGTTGAAAACACCCCTGACATCTGTCATAGGCTATGCGGATATGATATATCAGAAACAACTGTCTAGGGAGGATACAAAGAATGCGGCGGCTTATATTATAGACGAAGGTCTCCGCCTTGAGGCACTCTCACTCAAGCTAATGGATCTGATTGTTTTAAACCGGCAGGATATTATCCTTGAGGAACTACCCGCAGATGAAATCCTGCAGAATATCGCGGATACGCTTAAACCTTTGCTATTAAGTGAAAACATAAAGTTTCGACTTGAAACAGTAAAAGCCTACATTAAGATTGACTATGACCTGCTTAAATCGCTTCTGCTCAATCTCATAGACAATGCGGTAAAAGCGGGAAGCACAGAGATTACTCTAACTGGGAAAATCAAGAGAAATAGCTACATTGTCCGGGTTTCGGATAATGGGCATGGTATTCCGGCAGACGAGCTCGACCGTATCACAGAGGCTTTTTATATGGTGGACAAGTCCCGATCCAGAAAGCAACATGGTGCAGGGCTGGGCCTTGCCCTTGCTTCAAAAATAGCTGGAATACACGGTAGTCGGTTGGAATTTGCCAGCATACCAGACAAAGGGACGACAGTATCGTTTTCTTTAGCAATGGAAGGTGGTGGCGAGAGTGATTAAGCAACGTATCCTGTCAGTGGTTGCCGCTGTTCTCTCACTACTTATTGTATTCATGGGATGGCTTTTGACGAATGATTTGCTGAATCGACAGCATTTGAACTTGATGAATAGGGTGAATTCCATCAGCGTCAAGGAAGTTTCGGAAAATGAGCTAAGTGTCGAACCGGCAAAAGTCACTTTAAACAGCCAGGAGATTTCGAATATCCTTAAAGTAATGCATTCCGGCAGCAAGAGACATTATCATGATCCTTATGATGAACAGCTGACGATGGAAGAGGCCATCAAAGCAGCAAATTCTGGTCTGTCTTATTTTTGTGACAAAGGCGTTTTATCGAAAGAGTTCCTGAAGAGTGGCTTTACGCGGACTAATGCGTTTTTATACGATTTACAGTCCGTTGGACAAATCCCTAAACCTGTAGGCACTGGCACCTTTCCGGACCCGGCGTATAGTTTTTGGTCGATTAATCTGAGCAATCATAATATTTCTGTAAATCTAACACTAAATGCACTAACGGGCCAGATATGGATGGCAGATATCAGTTCTTCTTCTATTAATGTTAATTTTGATAGTATAAAAGTATTAGATATATTAGAGCAGTATGAAGCATATCTTGGTCTTACCAGCAGCGCTGAATTAAGGAGCGACGAAGCATACGCCTTCAAAAGTTATGAAAATAATCAGATTGGGATAACAATTCATAAAAGATCTGGAAGATCCGGACATTATGAATCTCTGCATTTTTCTCTGATATCAGCATCTAATTGACAGCTTAGGAATGGCTTTCCGGTTTGTTGCAAGCTCTGCTGGTGCAAAATTATTCAAGCGGAAATCATAAAAATCTCCCACACATTATCCAATAATATGTGTTGGCATCCCTTGAGTATCCGGGATAAAACTGAAAGGGCGTTTTTACCTCTGCATATTTTTGCAAGACTTGTTCCTGTGCAGGGGGTGTTCTTTTTGCTCCATCTGCTTAATTTCTTTCAAATGTTGTACCGTTTGTATATAAAAACCGTAAGTGATCCAAAAAACAGCGTTATTCCAGAGAACGCCAGATTTTCACCAATAAAATAGGAGCCATGTTTTTCTTTGATTGAATAACATGACTCCTGAACTTTTACTTGATTGTGTCAAAATCGATGATAAAATACCAATAAAAAACGGTTGAAATTTCCCTCTGAAAAATGGTACACTCTTTCCGAAAGGAGAGAGCTATGGAACAGACAGAGGAGATGTTTATGATAAAAGATATGAGAAGTAAAGGGATGTATATTAAAGATATTGCAAAGCTTACTGGTAGAGATCCTAAAACCATTAGAAAATATATAGATTCAAAGGACCTGCCTGAATATAAACGAAGTGTCAACAAAGAATCAAAACTAGATCCATTTAAAGAATATATCTTAAACAGAATGCAGGAAGGCTGCGTTAATGCAGTAGTGACTCAAGAAGAAATAGAAGACCTGGGCTATACAGGAAAGACTACAATTCTACGGGAATTTATGAAACCCCATAGAGAAAAGAGTTTGGCGAAAGCCAGCATTCGGTATGAAACCCCGCCAAGGAAGCAAGCCCAAGTAGATTGGGGTGAATTCACTGTTGAAGATATCAATGGGAAATTAAAAAAAGTACATGGATTTCTAATGATCATGGGCTACTCAAGACAAAAGTATCTGGAGTTTACGGAAGATGAGAAGATAGATACCCTCATCGGGTGCCATGAAAGAGCTTTTGGGTTCTTCGGTGGTGTTCCTGATACAATTCTCTATGATAACATGAAAACCGTTGTAAGATATGCCCATCAAAAGGGAGAAAACAAATGGAATGAGAAGTTTTTAGCCTTTGCTAAGCATCAAAGATTTTCCCCCATTAGATGTAGACCCTACGCTCCGCGGACCAAGGGAAAAGTAGAAAATGGTATTAAGTACATAAAGAAAAACTTCTGGGTAAGGATTAAGTCCATTAGCAGCATAGCAGACCTTAATCATATGGCACTTAACTGGATTGTTGAGAAGGCAAACAGGCGAGTCCATGGTACAACAAAGGAAGTACCTGAAGAAAGATTTAAAAGAGAAGTCTTAAATCCTTACAATCCTGCACCTTTCCTACTGGAGTATCATGAGAAAAGAAAGGTAATGAATGATTGCATGATCTCCTACGAGAGTAATCGTTACTCCGTACCCTATCAATATGTGGGGAGCTACATTGGTGTAAGGGACTTAAGAAATGGAATATTGGAGTTTTACGATGGTTCTGGAAAGTGTATTGCAAGGCATGAAAAGCTAGTAGGTAAAAACAAAAGCAGCTACAATAAAAAACACTTTGAGAATATTGTGTCAGGGAGTCAGAAAAAGGTTGCCGGCACAGCACCAAAACTCAATCCTGATACAACACCCAAAGTGCAAGAACGCCCGCTTGAAGTGTACGATAAGTTTCTTTGTCGGGAGGTGATCTAATGCTCATCGAACGACTTAAAAGTGCCTTTGATGAACTAGGATTTATTCATATTCCTCAAGTATATGATCATCTTGCAGAAGAAGCATCTAAAGGAAGTATACCTTATTTGGAGTTTCTAGACAAGCTTTTATGGGAAGAAATTGATGCAAAACAGCAGCGAGCAATTAAGACCAATATGAAGCTGGCAAAGTTGCCCTATGTTAAAACCATAGAAGAATTTGAATTTGATTTTCAGCCAAGTGTAGATGAAAAGCGTATAAAAGAGCTTATGACCCTGGCATTTGTGAATCGTAGTGAGAATGTGATACTGTTAGGTCCTCCCGGTGTAGGGAAAACTCACTTAGCCGTAGGCTTGGCAGTCCATGCCATAAAGAACAGACACACGGCTTACTTTCTTAGTGCCCATGAGCTGATTGGAATGATTAAGGACAGCATACGAAGTGGTAGAATCAGTAGAAAGATCAAGACCCTTCAAAAGCCTGATGTACTAATTATTGATGAGGTCGGTTATCAAGCTATGGAGGCTGAAGTCGCCCATTACTTTTTTCAAATCGTTTCCGAGCGATATGAAAAAGGCTCCATCATACTGACTTCTAATAAGTCCTACGGACAATGGGGTGAGGTGTTCGGAGATCATGGTGGCAACAGCCATCCTTGATCGACTCCTCCACCGCTCCACAACCATCAATATCAAAGGAGACAGCTATCGAATCAGAGAAAAGAAAAAAGGATGATTTAAAGGAATTTTAAAACGTAATAGACACAACCTGGAACTGCTCCATCCTGACGCCACCAAGGGAGCTGCCCTTCAGTGGATCACAGAAACCATCGGGATCTCCCGGGAAGCAGTGATGGCGGTGGGTGATCAGTTAAACGACCTTTCTATGATCAAATTTGCAGGCCTGGGGGTAGCCCTGGGCAACGGTGCAGCACCAGTGATTCAAATTGCTGATTTATCGTTAAGACCAATGAGGAGCACGGCGTTGGCCATCTTATTCAAGAAAAAATTTTATCCCCCAGAAAAGAATTCATCTAACACAGAAAATGCCCCTACGGTAGTGGAAAGTTCCCTTTACCGCGGGGCATTTATCTAATTAGTCATAAAACTATTACTAATTAATTCACTTTTCTGTATTATTTTCAAAGCTGTTTCTTGGTCTAATCTTCTCCAATGACCCTCTACTTCTTGTGAATATACCTCAAACTCAATTAGTTCTCCATCATTAAAAGCAGGTTTACATATGATGTATCTTTGTTCATCTTCCTCTAAAATTAATAGCACATCCTTTGACCCATCTTCACTTAAAAATAATCTATTTTCCTCAGTAATATTATTTACAGATGCTACACCATCGATAAAAAAATAATTGCTTCTGATCATATAGGGCCATCTTAAACTTTTACTTACTTGTAATATTATCTCCCTTGGCTTGTCATCAGCATATAAGGTATTTAATTGATTTATTAATCCTGCTCGATAGAAGGATTTTACACCTAAGAATAATACTAATACAGCAATTAAAGAAGCCACTATTTTATAAGGCTTTTTAAACAATAGGATTGAAAGCACGGAAAACATTAAAGGCATTAGTATCCATAATTCAAATGTGTTGATTATGTGATATGATAATTCAGATTGAGTAATAGGGTAGATAAGGGCAACGCCATTGTGAAGAAAATCTAATAATATATGGCCAAAGACTACTGAAAGTAAGTAACTTAACCACAAAATTCTAAATCGAAACTCTTTTAGCAATAAATTACTTAAATAAGCTATTGGCAACACAATTATAGGTGCTATCAGAAGGGAATGGCCCAATAAATCGCCGAAATATTTGGTTATGTCAGGTGTAATTGCAGCAAAAGCACCTGAGACTAGAAGAACCGATTTCTCCTTTATCGTTAAACTGTTTCTTTTGTATCCTGCAACCATATACGTAATGCATATCCCCGCAGTTGCATGGGTAATTATGTCCATAATTATGTTCATCCCTTTCGTCATGATGGAATACCATAGAAAATACTATCTAAATTACTTTTAAGTATATAAGACATGTACAACAAATCTTATCTTTGACTAACAATCCTATACGTTAAAGTCCATATATTTAGTCTAATATTATAACTTACAAATGGTGTACAAAAATTATTATTATATTAATATACAAAGAATCCTTATTTTTCATTTCAAACAAATTTTAAAGGAATTAACTCTTTCTTCAAGAATCTCACCACGTATTTAGTTTATAGTTTTTGTTAATTCATTCTTCACAAATTCAAAATAATTATCAATTGATAAATCATTAAATATATAATCATATGTGTATTTAGATACTATTTCATTAAACTCATATAATTTTTCTGCATTGACTATTGGAAGAGTCTGCTCAATTACATTACCCTTACCATAGAAAACACTAAAATCAAACTCATAATGTTTATTCATAATACTTTTAGAACCATCTTTGTACACAGGAAACCATCCATAAGTACCCGAATCATACCTTTTGTAATAATTTCTTACTACATAATCAATAAATCTCCATGCTGCTTCTTTTTCATTACTATAATGAGAAATACATAGCATATCACCTGGTAATATATATGTATTAGTTTTTGCCTCATCAAAAAATGGTGCTTGGATAATATTGTAGTCAATTTCTGCAAAACTCTTCTTATCCCATGAATTGTTATAGAGGTCAAAGTCATAAAGTCCAACAAACGCCATTGCTGTATTGCCTTTGAAAAAATCTACCACTGAGGGTGCAATATATTTTCCTCGTATACCATCTTTCAAATAATAAATAAATGGTATAGCTCTATTTTCATTAATTACAAAAGAATTGTCCTTTATAATATAGAAAGAATCTTGTAATGGATATGTTAATATATTTAAAGTTTTAGCTAAATTGTTAACTTCTTGATTACTTAATGCTATTCCAAAATATTGCGATTTTTCTTTTATTTGCTTAGACAAAATCATAACTTCATCCCATGTTATTCCTTCATGAGGATACTGTATATTTAGCTCGTTAAAAATATCAGTATTATACGCAAGTCCATAGGAATAAAAACCCATAGGTATGGCATAAATATGATTATTTTTTTGTAAGGAATTATATATAGGTTCGAATATTAATGATGGATCAAAATCAGTAGTACTAAATAATTTATCTAGAGGAAATAACTTGTTCGAATCATATAGTGAAAAATATTGACTGAAAGTAATACCTAAATATACATCACTATTAGGTAAATTTTCTAAGATGCTTTCATTATAATCTAACTCAAAGTCATCTTTGAAATCATCATATAAATAATTAATCTGTATATCAATATCTTTATTATTTTTCTTAAAATCTTCTATTACATAAAATTCCAAATCTTCCTTATACTCTTTATATGGAACTGTAATAATTAGTGATTTCCTATTATTTTGAGCTTTGCTATAAGAAATGAAACATATTAAAAAGAATATTAAAACAATACCAATAATTAAAATATTCTTTTTATTTTTTGTAAATAATTGCATAATGTGTTACCCCTTTTTTATATTTATTTCATTAACTGAACAGAATATCATTTAATCCACAACTCAACACGAACTATAATACTATATTATTAATTAATAGTCCGTGTTGAGTATTAATGAAACTATTTAATTAACTATTTAATACAACTATTGTTTATAAACATCACCCGTAACTTTGATCATTGTTGGAGATGGAGTTAAGCGTCCGTCATAGTTATTTAAATTCCACATACGTAAATGAGCATCAATTCCAGTACCTGCATTGCTCCCAACTTCTAATACAGCTGTTTTCAATGAATAATCTATCCCAGATGTATTTTTAAATTCCAAAAACTGCGATACATTTATATCATCTTTTGGATCATTAGCTTTATCGCCTTTATTCACGAAAACATATTCTACATATAAGTTAGGGTAATCTTTGTTATTTGTTTTCTGTTTAGCTCTAAGGTCTATCTTATCCCCTTGTTTAACTCGTATACTACTTGATGTATAGATTAAATGATTAAAGTTACCAGAATAACTAAACATATAAGTTGACTGAGTAGAATTTTGAGATGTAGTATTCATCGACTGTAAATCATTATTGGCTTTGCTTATATCATAATAATCTGTTGTATACTGAATATCATAAATATCAACTTTTTCTTGTGCATATGAAAAGTTAAATAAATTAAAACTTAAAATTAAAGTTAAAGTTAGACTTAAAATTACTATTTTTTTCATTATATAATCTCCTTTTTTAGTATTTAGGCTCCGACGTCGATTCAACCTATATCCATATTAACATCATAAACCTAATATGTCAATAAATTAAATATAAGTAAAAAAAAAGCAAATACAAAAACAAAGCAGTCTATAAAACTATCCTTATATTTGTTGCATTTGTAATTTTTAGCAGATACGAGTTACCTAACATTGTAATGAGTAGTCCTTATTCTGCTATACCCATTCGTTTATCGAAAAGAAATCATTAGAAACCGTTGCAAACCTTGTTTTGAATTCTTTTTTTATTTTTGCCATGGGCGGTAGTCCTCCTTGATAAAAAAATACACCTGCTTCTCTTGGAAACAAGTGTATTGAAAATCATTATTCAGTTATGGTTATATATCTACGCACTCTACCTCGATTACTACGGACACTTCGATTGAATTATTAACCCTCTTTTGCTTGCTATTTTCACCAGTTTGTATAAAGGTAGCATACCTCTCAACATATTGAAAACAAAGGATTTCTAGGTATCTTTCCTTTGCATTCCTATTACGCACTCCACATGCGGTGTATGCGGGAACATATCAACACACCTCCCCTGCTTAATTTCATAGCCTCCCTTCACCAGCTCCTTTAGATCATTAACCAGCGTTTTGGGGTTGCAGGAAACATACACAATTCGCTCTGCTCCAAAGCTAATAACATCCTGCAGGGCCTGGGGATGAATACCGGCCCTGGGAGGGTCGAGAATAATTAAATCTGGCCTCTGGGGTAGCTCCTTTACCTTTTCTCGAACATCACCAGCAATAAAGTGACAATTTGTTAAGCCATTCAGTTTGGCATTTTCTTCGGCGGCGGCCACAGCCTCCGTTACAATCTCGATGCCTATGACCTCCTTAGCCTTGGGAGCCACCAACTGTCCAATGGTGCCTGTACCGCAGTAAAGATCAAATACCCTTTGGTCCTGGGCATTGCCGACGAAGTCCCTCACTACCTCATAGAGCCTTTCTGCCCCCAGGGTATTGGTTTGAAAAAAGGAGAAGGCAGAGATTTTAAAAACCATACCCAGCAGCCTTTCCATAATATAATCCCGGCCAAAGAGAACTTCGGTTCGGTCACTTTGAACGGTATCAGACAAATTGTCATTCAAAGTATGTAAAAAGCCGACCATAGTACTCTTTAGAGGCAAATCCCTCAGCCCTTCAACCAATTCTTGAAGGTCAAGGGTTAATTGGGTGCTGGTAACGAGATTCACTAGAATTTCCCCGGTATAATGGGCCTTTCTCACCACCAGGTGACGCAAATATCCTTGATGTCTCATGCTATGATAATAAGGAATTTTCTTTTCTCTGAAATAGGTCAATATATACTGTAAAATCCTTCGATAATCTTCATCCATAATCATACATTCATTAACGGTTACAATATCATGGTGCTTCCCCCTTTTGTGCATTCCCAAACTTAACTGCCCGCCCTTTTCTTCATCACCAAAGGAAAACTCCATCTTGTTGCGGTATTCAAAGGCTTTAGGACTGCCTTCTATGGGCAGCCATTGAAAGGTATTAAGGTTTGCCTCTTCAAAGAGAGCCTTTACCTGACGTTCCTTTTCGCTTAACTGATCCTGGTAGTCTACTGCCTGTTGAAAGCAGCCGCCGCAGGCCCCAAAATGGCTACAGGTCTCTTGATTTTCCAGGGGAGAAGGTTTAACCACCTCTAAAATTTTTCCTTCGGCCTGATTTTTCTTTATTTTTTTGATCACAGCCCTTACGGTCTGACCTTTAATACCATGCTTTACCTTAATTCTTACACCATCCACCGTTCCTTCTGCCTTACCGCCAAAATGTGTATCTTCAATTGTAAATTCTACAATATCCTTTCTTTTCATCAAGCATTCACTCCTATAATTTTTATGGCTTAATCCTATTGTCTGCAAAAATAAAAAATATAGTGACCGTCCTTAAGTCACTATATTATATCCTATTTTATTGTTCAAATCAAAGGCCTTATTTTACAGCCTTGATCATTAGGCTGGGCATTAAATTCCCTTTTTATCCTATTTAAGAGTCTTCCTTTAATTGAGCCAGCTCCTGATTAGTTAATTCACGGTATGACCCCAATTCAAGATCAGGGTCTAGGGAGAGGGGGCCCATTGAAACCCGCTTTAGGTAAATCACCTGTTTTCCCAGGGCTTCAAACATCCTTTTAACCTGATGAAACTTTCCTTCATAAATAGTTAATTCAATTTCTGAAACCTCGCCCGAATCAACTATATTTAATTGCCCTGGCAATGTTCGGTAGCCATCATCCAAGGTTACTCCGGCTTCAATAGCCAATTGGTCTGCCAACGTTACCCTTCCCATAATCCGTGCATAGTAGACCTTAGCCACATGTCTTTTAGGTGACAATAATTGATGAGCCAGTTGGCCATCATTAGTCAGCAGCAGTAGGCCTTCGGTGTCAATGTCTAGTCTTCCTACGGGAAAAACTGAAAAGGATTTGTATTCTGAAGCCAGCAAATCAATAACAGTTTTATGCTTCAGGTCCTCAGTGGCAGAGATTACGTCCTGGGGCTTATTCATCATTAGATAGACAAACTTCCGATACTGTACAACTTCTTCCCCCACCTTAATTATACTAGAGGCCGGGTCTACGTGCTGGCTGCTGTCCTTTACGGTGTCCCCGTCTACGGTAACCACCCCTGCTTTACACAGTCCTCTGATGTCTTTACGGGACCCGTAGCCCATATGGACTAGTATTTTATCTAACCGTTGTGTCTTTGCCATTATACTGCCTCCAAGCTAAAAGTGGCTACCATTTTCATAATAGTTTTCCCTTTTAAAATAGGTAAAGGCCAGTTCTACATCGGCAAAGCCCAGATCATGAACATATCTAGTGATGATTTTGGCAGCTTGATCCTGTAGCTCCTGTCCTCGATCGAACCAGGCAATTTCTACAAAGGGTGCTGCTGCTTCAATACTACCCCCTCTGATGGCTAAGCTTTGAAAATATTCCAGCTCAAAATGATCCTTGGGACAATCAATCAGCTGAGCCAATTCTTCAATTAAATTCTCACCAATTTGACATAGTTTTTCTGGTGAAATACCCCTTACCTTGATTTGCGGCATAAGTAAAGCCTCCTTTAATATTTTTCATTTACATAGTTTTCTATCAAAGAGCGCTTGATTCCCTCTTTAAAAATACCCTCCTGCTGCAATCGATTCAAGAGCCATTGACTGGTTGAATGGAGTATGACCTCTTTGTGATCATGGAAAATGATTTCATATAGTTTGTGCTTCAAATGCTTTGAGCTGACCTGAATGTAGTAGGCCTCTACTCCCCAATATTCCAATACCTCAATGGCCCTCAGGGTGGCTCTATCCTTTTTATAATAGTAGTCATCCACCAGACCTAAAAACTCCTTATACTTTTCCATGTGCTTTCCATAGGCCTTTATTTCGTTAGCCTTCAAATAATAATATTTTGCCATGGTATTATAATACTGGTAGTTAAATATGGCCTTTTCAAAGCTGTCAACCCGCTTAAAGGGCTTTATATTCAGTCTTTGGATGTCTAAAAAACCCTCCTCTATATACTCCTTCTTGGAAATATCCCCCTTTTTAAATTGCTGTATCAAACCTTCCTTTGCCTTAAAGAAAAGCTGAAAGATATTTTCCCTCGGTTCATATTTCAATGTCAACACCCTTTACAACGATACTTGTTTAGTTTTAGAAAGCTTGTTGGAATAATCCTACTTTAAAAAGCCTAATACTATAGGTTATACCTGCTTAAAAATTGTATTCTTACTTTTAATGCTATTTAAAAATAAATCAAGGCTCCCGCAGGAGCCCATGGCTATCTTTTTTTCAGTCGGATTTTTTTACTGATCATGGAATAAGATAAGAAAATCATAATCATGACTATCAAATATATATTCACCGTATAGTTTATGGAGTAAAGGGTCATAAGTGCAACGACTCCCCCACTGATGGTGATGGGTATTCCCATATAGACACCATCAAATTCAACGATATTGAATTTTGCTAACCGATAGGCACCACATAGGGCAAACAAAATAATAATTAATGTGCCTACAAAACCAAAATCTGCCAGCTTATAGCTCCATATTAATATGGCAGGTGCAACCCCAAAGCTAATTAAATCACAGAGGGAATCCAGCTCTTTTCCCAATTCACTCTCTACATCCAGCTTTCTGGCAAGCTTGCCATCAAAACGATCCATAAAGGCAGCCAGGAGAATTAATAGTGCGGAAGCCCTGTAGGCTTCTCCTAAAATACTTATAATTGCTAATATTCCCAGGGATAAATTTAAAAACGTAAACATATTGGGTATATGTGCCTTAACTTTCATCCTCTATCACCCCAATTCTAATTCTTTAAGTATAGCGTTTTATACTTAAAAATAAATTTCTTCATACCTACCCACTTTATCAACTTCTTTATTTTATTTTACTTTATTTTGGATAAAAATAATAGTGACAAACTATAAAAAATTGATATTATTTTTACAAAAATAACGCAACATTAAAAATAATGGTATCATTTTACCATAAGTCGCTGTAGAATAAATTTATCAAGGTCGACTAATTGACTGCATTTCCTATAATATGATAAAATTTAGTAATACAGACCCTTTTATATTTGTTCAGACCTAGATATAGATACATAGCAGAGGATTAAAAAACAAACTAGGAGGAATACCCTATGCCATTAGTAACCAGTACTGAATTATTTAAAAAGGCCTATGCAGGAAAATATGCCATTGGTGCCTTCAATGTCAACAATATGGAAATTATCCAGGGAATTGTTGATGCCGCCAAGGAAGAGGCTTCACCATTAATTTTGCAGGTTTCAGCCGGAGCAAGAAAATATGCCCATCCTACCTATTTAAAAAAGCTGGTGGAAGCTGCTGAAATTGACTCTGGACTCCCTATCGTACTTCACCTGGATCATGGTGACAGCTTTGAAATTTGTAAGCAATGTATCGATGATGGCTTCACTTCGGTCATGATCGATGCTTCCCATCACCCCTTTGAGGAAAATATTGCTCTGACAAAAAAGGTAGTGGATTATGCCCACAGCAAGGGCGTAGTGGTGGAAGCAGAGCTTGGACGCTTGGCCGGTGTAGAGGACGATGTCAAGGTAAGTGAAAAGGATGCGAGCTATACCAATCCTGAACAGGCTCAGGAATTTGTAGAAAGAACCGGTGTAGACTCCCTGGCCATTGCCATTGGTACCAGCCATGGTGCCTACAAGTTTAAAGGTGAACCAAAACTGGATTTTGAGAGATTAGAAGAAATTACTCGATTGCTTCCAAACTTCCCCTTGGTACTTCATGGTGCTTCCACCGTATTGCCTGAATTTGTTGAAATGTGCAATCAATACGGCGGCGATATTCCAGGGGCCCAGGGTGTACCGGAAGAAATGCTTCGTAAGGCTTCTCAATATGGGGTGTGCAAGATCAACATTGATACTGACCTAAGGCTCGCCTTAACTGCCGCCATAAGAAAATCCTTAGTAGAAGACCCAGGGAACTTTGACCCAAGAAAATATTTAGGCGTTGGTCGAACTGCCATAAAGGAAATGGTTAAGCACAAGATCAAAAATGTGTTAGGAAGCAGCAATACCCTTTAATTCAATATTTGATGGATATCCTCAAACCACACTCAATAGGGTGTGGTTTTCTATTGGGTTTTTCTTTAACTTAAGATGGAATGGTTTAAGGAAATTAGGCAATGCTAATAAGGAATATTTCTTTTAAGGAGGGGAAAATAAATGAAAGCATTGCAAAAAACCTTGCTGACCCTGGCCCTGACGGTGTTTTTTTTAGATCTGCTAAATCAATTGGGCAGCCTGGGGCTGCCTAACAGTTCCCCCAATCGATTACCTACTTTTAATTGGTCTTTCCACTGGAGCTATCTACTGGCTTTTTTGATTGGTTTACTGTTGTCGGCTATCATATGGAGCCTCGAAGTTCATCGTACTGCCATTGGTATATCCTTTATTTGGACTTCCGTTATTTATGGCTGCCATACTCTATTCTCAAGCCCCGAAGCCCGATTAGTTCTTAATTGGTTTCATGGAATAGCCGTATTTATCAACGTAACCCTGCTTTTTCTGGTACTGGCTGAATCCACCAAACGAACCGACTTTCGATCTGAGCTTTGCCAGATCGGCTCATTTCTGATTATACCAGGTGTATGTATTTTAATGGCCGCCCCCTGGTTATCAAGTCTATTAAATAATCAATGGAATCTTTACGGACTAATATTTTTGTATGCCTTTACAGGGGCTTTGCTGTTATTTTTAGCAGGCTATTGGAATCACCCAACCCTAAAGATTAAATTACCAAGCAGCAAGATTAATTTCAATACCGTGGGACTGTCTTTACTGGCCGTGATAACAGCCACCTTTACCCTGGGCTTTTTATATCAGCATCTTATTCTGGACGCAAAGGAAAGTCTTTGGGCTAATTTTTATGCCTTTTTGTTTTTATCCATTTTAGGCCTATCCTTGAACACAAGGCTAGGTAGAATAGCCGAGATAATAGGAAATTCAAAGGGAATTTTAATGGGATTTTTACTATTGGCCTTTTCCCTAAGTCTTTTCACCTTAAGCGGAAGCCCCTACTTCAAATTAATCCCCACCGGCCTTGTGGGAGCTGCCTACGGCCTTCTAATTCCCTGTCTGTATGATTCTCTTTGGGACTTTTTCTCCAGCAGCTATCGGGTTATTTTTATAGGCGTATTCCATCTATTAACCCCATTGGGAGGTTTACTGGGCCTTGTTTCAGCCAAAACCATTGAGGTCTCCCTTTTTTCACCCTATCTCTTTAGCTGTTTAATCGTCATTAGTGTCTGTATACCTTACATTAGAAAAATTCATCAAGAGGCCGTTCTTTATCAATAATTGGGGCCAATATCATCTATAGCCATAGGTTTCCTCCCGTAACCCGCAGATCAAAGATATCCTTAGCCAGAATATAGGGGCTATAGGTAAAGGTAATAAAGACTAAAAATAAAGTAATACAAAGGAGCGCCAGCTTCAGGCTATTTTCATTCTTCCTTTCATAACGGTATACCCCCGTCAATAGCAGGCTAATTATGCCAAATACCACTGTAATCAAATAATGGCTTCCTTTAATGGAAATTAATTGAGGCCAAAGAATGGTAAAATCATAGGTAAAGAGATTGCCCAGAAGCACAAGATATAAAATAATGGTTCCTGTCAAAGCAATGATGATAAATGTCCGTTGCTTCAGAATTTCACTAAATTTAACCTGCAATATTAATAGCAACACGAATAAGGCTATTATCAGAAAAAACAATGAAATAGTCAGCATCTGCAATGATGAGAAGATATTATTGAGAAATGCCAGTATGAAATCCTTTAATGTTGGCTTAATCGCCTCCTGAGATACCACTGAAAGGCTTAAGCTGTATCTTGATTGCCAGGCCAATATAGCTATCATTATGGTAAAAACTGAATAGCCAAAGAGTACAGGTGTATCTTGAAGCCAGTTTTTAAGGAAATTCTTTGATGGCTTAGACTTCTTGATCAGCCAATATTTATAGAGTCCCAGGGTAATACCGAAAATTAAAATACCAGCAATATCCACTATCATATATTTAATCTCGGTGAAGGGTTGAATAAAGCCAATTTCCTGTAAATGATAAAATAGTAGATTACCGATAGATCTAATCTGAACAGGGTTAATTTTATTGCTGGTATCTGCAAGGGTTCCAATGGGCCAATGCTCACCATAGGTTATATTGGCTGCCAAAACCCCCTGGTTTCTAAAGGCCATATATTGGCCGGTTTGAAGGCTGGTATTGCTTTCATAGGGAATTCCCATTACTTCCAGGCTTCTCTCCAATTCCCATAACATAACCCCCGCATTGGTACGTTTAATCACTGGATTTAAAAAGGTACCAATCAACAAAGCCTCCTCTGTTTGAGGAACAATTTGATCGAGAAAAATCACCCTGGTCTTTTCCGGTGGAAAAAGCCCTTGGCTGAAATAATATTCTACCCCCACATTCCCCGTATGCTTTCCGTTAAAGGCAGCGAAAACCGTCGTAGCATCCAGCCTTAGTTCTCCTTCCTTCATGGCCCGGGCCAGCTCCAGCATTAGGGCTGTGGCGGCGGCATTATCTGAAGCCCCAGGATAATGCTCCCCCCTGCTGTTTAACCCTAAACCATCAATGGAGGTAGCAATGATAATATATTCTTCGTATAAAGGATTTTTCCCAGGTATGATTCCATAGATATTTTCCGCCCTGGCATCATAAAATTCTACGGGAACCTCAATGGTTACTCCATAACCTGCCTCTTGAAAGGCCTTTAACTGGCCGAAGACAGCATCATTTACCCCCAGCTTAATGATGCCTTTATCCAGGATCTTTTTATTTTTACTTCCTAAATCAATTCTGTACCTTTGTACATCATCCTCCCGATAGATGATGGCTCCTGCCTTTTCTGCCTCCAGTCGGCTTCCGATTTGCTCCTCGCTATATTGTATTTGATTAATGGCGGGGTCAGCAAAATCAATTAATACCGCCTGTTGACTAAACATATCTGATGTTGTCAAAACCTCCCGGCCATTTTTAACCTGAAGCAGCCCTCCCTCAAAGTGACCGCCATAGCTGTTATGATCCAGCCTGACAATAAAATCCTTTCCTTCTTCGTATACTGCAATCAAGCTTCCCTGCTGATCAATTACCTGTAAAATAGGCTCCCCCTTCCATTGAAAGGTGGCAGCAGGATAATCCCTTTTATAGGTGCCGTCGGTCAACGGGGTTAGTCCAATGGCTTGAAAGTAGTCTTCAATGTAGTCCACAGTCTTTTGATTTCCCAATGTTCCCACCATTCTTCCCTGGAATTCTGGCGAAGTCAATATGTCGATATGGGCCATGATTTGCTCCTCTGAAAGGGAAAGTACAGTATTTTTCTGTTGACGGCAGCCCGATAGCATCATAACCAATAAAATCAGAAAAAAGTAAAGCAGACAATTCCTCTTACCCATGCCATTATCCTCCGTTTAAGTCAATTTCTATTTAAATTATATTCACCAAGATAAAGGATTTTCCTGCTATCAATACAATATAAAACCACTGCTCAAAAAACAGTGGCTTTCTATAAAATAAATTAATATATATATTTTTCCAGGGAAGGCGATACCCCCAGGGTTGATTTCAATCGTTGATATTCTTCCATCGCCCTTGAGTCACCGTAACCCGTTTTAATGGCCCTTAAAAGTAAGTTTTTTGGAGTTTCCAGGGGCGAAATATACTCCACAATGGAAACTCGATAGCCCTTGGCCTCAAGCAGCAGTGCCCTTAGTCCATCTGTCAAAATATCTGCCATTCTGGCCTTAAGTATTCCATGCTTTAATATAGGCTGAAGGGGTTCATAATGATATTGGTTTAATATTTCCTTCTGGCAGCAGGGCACCGATACAATTGCCTTGGAATTACATCGTATTCCCAGGGCCAGGGCCATATCTGTGGCAGTATCACAGGCATGAAGACTGATTACCAAATGGATATCCCGATCTGGAATATAATTTTTAATATCCTCTTGGTAAAAGGTCATATTACGATACTTTAAAGCCTGGGCCATTTTTTTTGAGGATTCAATAACTCCGGCAGAGTAGTCTAGCCCGATAAAATGACATTTTTTCTTCATCACTTCCGTCAGGTAATAATTTAATACAAAGCTCAAATAGGACTTGCCGCAGCCACAGTCCAATACCGTAAGCTCTTCTTCCTCATCCATTTCCTCTAAAAGGTCTTTGATTAAAGCAACAAAATGATCAATTTGATTATATTTTCGAATCATATCGTTTTTGATTTTACCATTTTGACTTAAAATTCCAATTTCCCTTAAAAGATCACTGGCAGGCCCCACTTTAATTAAGTAGTCTCGATCGGTAATTTGGGCCGTTGAAAAATGCTCTGGTGATTCCTTTGTCTGCTGATCCTCATATTTAATTTTTACGTTCTTATTGTCTCCCTTAATTAGAATCGTTGTGCCTCTCTCCCGATAATGAATTTCCATTTCATCGTACTGGGAGGCAATTGACAATATTTCATCCATTAAAGATATGGGCGACAGCACCTTGGTCACTCCATTAAAGTTAAAGGAGATACCCTGAGGTACCGGTGTTCCCTTCCCCTTAAATTTTTTTAAACCAGAAGTACAATTGAGTTCCAATTCCAGGAAAATATCATAGCCTTCCTTTAGTCTTTCTTGAAGGCCCGATAAAAAGAGCTTCAGTTTCATCAAATTCTGTTTATTCATTCTTTGCTTCCAGTCCTTTCCTTTGCTATTCCCTTAATAAGCAGTGCAAATTAAAGTTTAAGTAGTCACAGGAAATTAAATTAAATTGAATCCCTTGATAGTTTCCCTTCAGCCCAGCATCGTAGGCATCTTCACCATGAAGGTGGCCGTAGACCACCTGTTCTACCTCAAATTCCTGACAAAGGTCTGTAAATAAAGAGGGTTCCAGTTGATCGTTGGTGGGAGGATAATGGAGCATCACAATTTTGTTCCGATAGCCCGCCCGATGGGCCTGTCCCAGGGATGCCCTTAAACGCTGCACTTCTCTTAAATATATCTTTTCATCCTGCTCTGTAAACCGTGATTCATTGGGGCAAATCCATCCACGGGTACCGCATATAGCATAATCTTGATAGGGATGGAAGCTATTTTGAAGAAAAATCATGGACTCAAAAAGTTGATTCAATTTTGATATACTGCCCCACCAATAATCATGATTCCCCTTAATCAGTATTTTTTTACCAGGCAGCTCCTGAATCCATTCTAAGTCCACCATAGCATCCTTTAGCTTCATGGCCCAGGAAATATCTCCGGGAATTAAAACTGTATCATCAGCCTTTACTCGACTCATCCAGTCTTCTTTAATTTTCTCATAATGCTTAAACCAGTGGTCTCCAAAAATATCCATTGGCTTTGGCTGATCAAAGCTCAAATGCAAGTCTGCAATACCATATAATGCCATCGTTATTCTCCATTTCTATTGATTACATCGTCTATTCAAATACTTCATATCGCTCACTATAGGCCCCAATTTCCTGCGAGAGCTTTTTCAATGCCCGAACATCACCCTTATCCCATACTGAATTAAAGCGCTCTTGAAACTCCGCAGCCTCCTTTGATTTTCCCATTAAATAAAGAAGCTGAATATTTCTTAAAATACTAGAGACGGTATTAGACTTAACCTCAAACATTTTTTGAGCCTGTCTAATTTCGTGGCGTATTTCAGACATCTCTTGATCCAACTGAAAGGCGGCGTCGGCAGCCTTCTTCAGCCTGTCATTAATATGCTCCGGTATATTATGCTTATACTTATATTTTAGTGAATGTTCTATGGTTCCCCAAAAATTCATAGCCAGGGTACGAATTTGTATTTCTGCTAAAATTTTTTTGGAACCAAGGGCTGTTTGAATAGGGTATCGAATAATGACATGATAGCTTCGATAACCGCTCTCCTTAAAATTGTTGATATAATCCTTTTCGGAATGAATTTCTAAATCCTTTCCGTCCCGTTCCCTTATGTAATCTACCACGGTATAAATATCCTCAACAAATTGACACATGATACGGATTCCTGCAATGTCTTCAATCTTTTCTTCGATTTCATCCATATCTATATCCAATTTTTTGGCCTTTTCCAATATACTTGAAACCTTTTTTACTCTACCGGTTACAAACTCAATGGGTGAGTACTCACCCAAGGTTAAAAGCTCGTTTCTGATGCTTTTAAATTTAACCTTTAATTCCTCTACGGAATGTTCATACGGTATTAAAAACTTTTTCCATTCCACATACTGCATCTAATCACCCCACTACCCGATTCAATCAATATTTTTATGCTTTTGGGCTTTTATCCAATACCCCTACTATTATATCATTAATTCTATCTTCTGGGAAAAGCATCTGGTGTTAAATTTAACGTTAAAATTGAATTTTCATGATCAATTTTTTATTATACTGTTAATATTATTAAAATGCTTTATTTTGTTTAAATTATACTTTCTGTTCATTTCGCCAAAATAAAAGGAAAAACTGCTATGGAATCCCCGATAGCAGTCACAGATCCTATTGATTGCCTACATAGGCGGCCAATTCCAACAATCTATTGGAATATCCCCACTCATTATCATACCAGGCCACCACCTTCACCATTTTATCCTTTACCAGCATGGTTGATAATCCGTCTACAATAGCGGAACGAGGGTCTTTTTTATAGTCTACCGATACCAGGGGCAGCTCAGTGTAGCCCAATATCCCCTTCATATGACCTTGAGCCGCAGATTTTAAGGCATGATTCACCTCTGCCACCGTTACCGCCCGCTTTAACTGAGCCACTACATCCACAATGGAAACAACAGGAACGGGAACCCTCATGGCTATACCATTAATTTTCCCCTTCAGGGATGGTATAACCAGTTCTACAGCCTTGGCTGCCCCGGTGGTGGTGGGAATAATTGATTCTGCTGCCGCCCTGGCCCTTCTTAAATCTGAGTGGGGTAAATCTAAGATACGCTGATCGTTGGTATAGGCATGAACAGTTGTCATTAATGCCGACTCTACGTAAAATGAATCATGAAGTACCTTCACAATGGGCGCAAGGCAATTGGTGGTACAGGAAGCATTGGATAAAATATGTTCAGTTTCATTATGATAGCTTTCAACATTGACACCCATTACAATGGTTTTAATCCCTTCACCCTTACCAGGGGCAGATAAAATCACTTTCTTCGCCCCTCCTTGCAGATGCCTGGCGGCGGCTTCATAGCTTAAGAAGTGCCCTGAACATTCCAAAACAACCTCTACCCCCAACGAAGCCCAAGGAATGTCAGCAGGGTCACGATGGGATGTAAAGGGTATCTGTTTTTCTCCAATCCTTAATAGATGATCCTGGGCTGTCACCTCCTGATGAAAAACACCATAATTTGTATCATATTTAAATAAATGGGCATGCTTTTCGGGGCCACTGGTACTGTTGATGGCCACAATTTCTACCCCCATATTCTTTTCCAAGGAAGCCCTCAGGGCTGCCTTTCCAATTCTACCAAATCCATTAATTCCTATTTTTATCATTTTTTAGCCTCCTCATTCATTATCCCATAATATTATATAGCATATTTCTTATTTATTACATACTTTTTTCTATTTTTTTGGAATAAAAAACTAATAATATTTAAGTATACAACAATTAATCACACCTTAAAAAACAAAAAAGCCATCCTTTAAAAATAAGGACAACTTTTTAGAGTCTAGGGTGTGTCTGAATACTCCGAAGGGTGCAGATTTTACTGAATTTTTGTTCCAAGCAAGGCGCTTTTTTGAAGGCATACCAGGAGTACGTCAAGGAAAAGCAACGCTGCGTGGGACAAAAAAGCGGTAAAAGATGCCCTTGAGTGGGTTTTCAGACACGCCCTAATTTAATAACAGAAAACTTTTATAGAAAATAAAAAAAGATAGCCTCCAAATAGCTATCTTGAATTGATGCTTCTTTATAAAAGCCCTTTTTATATTTTTCATTCAGCCTTTACTTCATGAAGCTTATATTGATGCAAATAATCCGGTACTGTCTCTTCCATGGGAAGGGTAAAGGTAAAGTTGACATTATATTTCAGCTCAAGCCTTCCCAGCTTTTGAAAAAAGTCCTCCAGCTCCAGTGGAGATGAATTAGTGATTTCATTAAGACCGTCTACATAGATGCCCTCAATATCATAGTTTGACGCTATTATACCACTCAAAAAACCGTAAAACCCTGCATGATCGTTAATGTGATAGTCCTTCATGCCGGTAAAGCGAATACGATAATCGATTTGAAACATATGATTGTTGTTCCGATCAATGTATACAATATGACCCTTGGCCCGCTTAACAGCCTCGTTTGCCTCCTCTATCAGCTGTCTGGTCTTTCCTGAACCCATTTTACCAATAATGATTTTTATCATCAGCCCAACCTCCTCCAAAAATATCCTCATAGCAATTGTTAAAATATTCTATTTATTTTTACAATTCGATATTCCTTTTCGGTTTCCTGCTGGTAAATCATTTAATTAAATGCTTTTCCCCCCAAATAATCTGCCTTTTTTCCCTGAAATCGCCCCTGCTGCTGCATTTTTGAATGAATTTCATCTCGAATTCGCCACCAGCTTTGATTCCAGTTGACAAATAGGGCATTTTCTTCTGGGGCTCTGCCAATTAATCGTTGAACCGCAATGGAAGGGGCTAAATATTCCAAAAAGACCATAACCCTTTCCTGGTACTCCTCCACAGAAATCATGGTAAACTCCTTATTTTGATATTGATCACCCATAACGGTATCAGCCATGATATAAAGGGCATGAAGCTTCACCTGTTGTATTTTCAGGGCTGAAAGAACCTTGGCATTTTCTATTACATCCTCCATGGTATCCCATGGCAAATTCAAGATTAAATGGGCGCAAATTTCAAAGCCATAGTTCCTAATTTGAAGTACCGCATCGATGAATTCTGCCAGGCCGTGGCCACGGTTTATTTTTTTGAGGGTATGATAATTTACGGTTTGTAGACCCAGTTCAATACTAATGGTAATTTTATGCTCTTCGCTAATTTTTTTTAATACAGCCAGATGATCACCCGTAATGCAATCGGGTCTGGTTGAAATACATAGCTCTACAACATTTTCCAAAAGGGCTTCCCTCATATACATTTCAAAATCTTTTACAGGCAGGTAAGTGTTGCTGTAATTTTGGAAATAAGCAATAAATTTTCGAGCCTTATACCTTTTTCGAATGTACTCCATATTTTGTCTAAGCTGAGCTGATACGGAAAGGCAATTAGGTAGATTTTCAAAGCCTGCTCCAACTTCACCGCAAAAAGTACAGCCCCCTTTCCCTAGCTTTCCATCACGGTTTGGACAAGTGACCGGGAGGTTTACGGGGAGCTTATATACCTTTTCCTTATATTTTTCCTTTAGATAGGCGGAATAGGCCCGATAGGGCAGGCCTCCACGATTCATATTCATATTCATCATCTCCGAAACGTTATCTCTTTTTATCCATGGTTAAAGGTATTTTATTTAACCCAGTTATAGGAACCTTTTTTACACAATGATTCATCATATAATATGTCGCTTACATCATAATTATTCAAAGCCATGTGATTTCAAGCATTGGTACGCATCTTTAAAAAGCCAGGATCATTGGCATTTTTTCATTGCCCTTTGATCACTGGCTTTTTTGCCTTTTCATGTACAGGCTATCTTACTCTGTTGGGATCACCAAAATTTTAACATCATCTCCCAATTTTTTCTCCAAACGGACAATCATGTTGCTCTCCGGCGAAGCCTCTAGGGATTCGCCCATAATGATTCTGGCAACGTTGTTTTTATAACAAAAATCTGTAATGGTTTTTTCTACATTAGTAGACCTCAATACGGTCATTTCTGCTTCAACGGATTTGGAAATATCAAACAAATATTCAAGGGCTTCATCTTCATGGGTATTGCCCAGTATATTGTAGCCCTCAGGCGCCACATGGACAACCAACAGGTCGCCTCCCAATTTTCTTTTTATTTCCTGACCCTTTTTAATTAATCGTTCGCAGGTCTTTTGCTGTGTTACGCATACCATGGTATGCTTTTTTAAATCCATAGCCTTGGTCCCCCTTAGTGGTTATAGATCATTAATAGGTTAGCGATAATACGGCTAAATTACATTTCTATTATACTATATTTTTTGTCTCTATAGCTTAATTCCTTAAATAGATTTAATATTTATCATTTTATTGTAAACAATGGCAGCATCTCTGATTGTATTTCTCCAATTCGCCATAGGGAGACTCCCTTTATCCCATAATACTTTGCCAATA
Organism: Alkaliphilus crotonatoxidans; assembly: GCF_054658015.1. Taxonomy (NCBI): domain Bacteria; kingdom Bacillati; phylum Bacillota; class Clostridia; order Peptostreptococcales; family Natronincolaceae; genus Alkaliphilus; species Alkaliphilus crotonatoxidans. The sequence continues at coordinate 93,783 of NZ_BAAHXS010000006.1, read as the reverse complement.
ATACCTTGCTTTTTAAACTATGGTAGTCTTCATACCGAATTTTGTTATTTATTTGAGTCGTTTCATCATAAAATGCAAAGGTTGGTGTCATGGTCTGGTAATCAAAGGATTGCTGCCCCTTTCGTTCCTTCAAAGCCCTATAAATAGTACTCATAGAAGGGGTATGAAGGGTGGCTGATTGATTGCTGTCAATTCTGAATTGGGTTCCCCCGGCGATTTGAAGGGCTAAAATGACCTTTTCCTTTGGTATATCCTTTAAGGCATCTGTAAGGGCCTCCTTCACCTTCAAAAAAGGTGCGTGATCGGTTAATTGGCTGGTGCTTCTTCGATCATAATAATCATGGGCCATTATAATTACTTCATCGGCAATCTCACCAATGGCCTTATAGTCAAAGCCATCATAATAGCCTACCACATTCCTGGGCTGAACTGCGACAGTAAGCTGATAATTGTGGGGCTCAAGTGCTTTCTTTAGATTCCTCAACAGATCAGCATAGGCCCTGGCATATCCCTTTTCTGTATTTCTTATATTTTCAAGGTCCATTACAATACCCGTAAAGCCATACTGCTCCAGTGAATTAACAATGGCGGTAATAACTTCATTTTGGGCCTCCTGATCCTCTAATAATTGATAAATTAGATCAGTTCTGGCTTCTGTAAGCATCAAGGTTCTCTTTACACCAGACTGAAGGGCAAAGTCCAGGGGCTCCTGATAACCATTAGGCAATCGATGGCTGCTTTCCCTGCTATTCATGGTAAAGCCAACCTTGCCATCTTCATTTCTGATCAAGGCACTCCACCCGAAGGCCACCTCCTGGAACTCTTTCACAGTATCTAGCTGCTTATAGGAATCAATGGCATAGAAGCCTGTTTTTTTCAATGAATTAATTTGCTCCATGAGTCGAGTAATCATCAGAGCAGCCTCTGCCCTGGTGGCAGTCCTGCCAGGTCCAAAATATGTTCCCTGGGCTGCTTCATAACCATTGATAATACCTCTTTCAACGGCATAGGCCACGAAGGGTCTTGCCCAGGCGTCAATTTCATCTTGATCAATAAAGCCTGTCTCATTAGCGGTTGCATCAGGCTTCTGAAGGGCCCTGGCAATCAGAACAGCTATTTCCTGACGGGTGATGGGCTGCTGAGGTCTAAAATAGCCCTGATAATCGGCTGTCTGTAATAACCCCCTTTCGATGGCTTCTTCTATATAGGGGTGGGACCAGCGATCCCCTTCAACATCATGAAAGGAAATCCTGCTAAATTCTTTCTCCTGTATGGGGCCAAGGGCAGTGATCAATATTTTTACAAATTCCTCTCTCGTAATTTGGTTATCAGGTCGAAAGCTGCCATCGGAATAGCCGCTAAAAATCTGTAAATGCTGCAATAAATACAAATCTGCCTGATAATCCTTTATCCAATGCTTGTCAATATCAGACATCATTAAGATCCTTTGGCCGCCACTGACATAGCTGCTGTTGGCCATTATCAATAATAGAATCAACAGATTTCCAATTATTTTTTTCATCCTCATCCCTCATTTGCTATGTATTGTCATTCGTCCTTTATTATAACATAAAGTAGCCTTCTCTAGGGATTTATTGATATTACAGGTTTTTTACAAAAAATATCCTGCGGCTTTACCGCAGGATCATTTTTTTATTGCCGTTGCTGACTGATTCCAAGGGAGCCCTGCAGAAGTCTTGAGCCCGTAGGTTCTTTAGGGTTTAAGGTTTTTTCTGCAGTTACAAGGATTTGCGTATAACCCTCAAAATTTGAATTGAATTTTTCATATGCCACTTCAATGCCCGGTTCGCCACTGAATTTTAATTCAATTGGAAGATAACTTTGGCTGTCTTTAACAAGCCAGGCTCGATAAGTACAATAATCCGGGTTGATTTCAGCCGGGGCAGGCAAACCAAAAACCGCTATCCACAGGGTAAGTTCAGAGGAATCTAACAAGGCTACTCCTGTGATTTTATCCTGCCTTAATGGCTCCAAATCAATTTTAGAAATTCCTGTAGCCTGTTGCTTCAGAATCACTGGAATGCATACCCGCTGACCCACTTGAACCAAATTGGGATCTGCAATTTGAGGGTTAGCCTGTATCATCTGCTGAACTGTGATGCCATAATTCCTGGCAATAGAGAATAGTGTATCTCCCCTTTGTATTGTATAAATTGTTCCTTCGGTACAAAAGGGTACCGGTGGAGGCGGCGTAACAATGGCAGGAATACACAGTTCCTGACCTGGATAGAGAATATTGGGGTTACGCACCTGAGGATTGGCGATAAGTAAGCTTTGCAGACTAATAGTAAATTCATTGGCTATCCTAAACATTGTATCGCCGGGTCTGACAGTATAAATCGTGCCGCCAGGGCAATCTGGCACAGGGGGTAGCTGCTGCTGCGTCGTAACGCTATATGGGTAGGGATAAGAATAGTAATAGGTCACTTAAATCCTCCTTTCAGTGGTATGATTACATTATATGCATATTATAATTTTTGGGGATTTTCTTTTTTCCACAACAAAAGGACAGTAGCACTGTCCCTTTTCCCAATCTATTTTTTAAGAAAGACCTTTAGTAATGTCAATAGTCCCGATAGGCCGATTAAAATATACACCAGTCTGCCAACAGGGCTTCTTCTGCCTCTGAATAATCCTTCAACCATATCTAAATTAAATAAGCCCACTAGTCCCCAATTAAGTGCCCCGATAATCGTCAGTATTAATGCAATCCAGGTTAGCACATGAATCCCCTCCCCTTGAAATTTGGATCAAAATCTTATTCAGTCCATATATATGAGGATAAACATGCCATTATACCTGTTAAGGCCTTAGAGACTAATAGCCTTTATTTAAATTGACTACATTAAGAAGGGGTTCATTGTCTTTAAACCGCCTCATATTTTCAAGGATTGTCTGATATTTCCTTTCGTTTCTCATCTCGGAAACCCAGGAATTATGGGGTGAAATCAAAACCCTCTCCATTTGCCACAGGGGGTGATCCTGGCTTAATGGCTCTTCTTCAAAAACATCCAGGGCAACACCTAGAAATTTCCCACCCTCAAGGGATTTTACCAGGGCCTGTTGGTCAATGATGCTTCCGCGACTGACATTAATTAAGACTGCTTCTTCCTTCATTTGCCCTAAAGCGCTGAAATTAATCAGGTGATGGGTTTTAGCCGTATAGGGAATAGTAATTACGACAACATCACTAATTTTTAGAACATGATTTAGTTCATCAATGCCATAGCAGTGATGGAAAAACTCAGTACTGTGACCGTCAGTATTGACTCCTATTATTTCTACTTCAAAGCCCTGTAATCGTTTAGCAGCTTCTTTGGCAATGCTGCCGGTTCCAATGAAGGCAACCTTTTTTCCATAGAGCTCTAAAACATCTTTTTCCAATCTCCAAAGAGCTTGCTGCTGCTGCCTGTAGAAAACATTACTTTTCTTATAGATTTCAAGGATTTTTGATATAATCCATTCACCCATGGGAATACTGTACCCTCCCCGATTATTGGTGACAATAATTCCCTGCTTTTCAACCGCTTCCCTGGGAATTTGGTCAACCCCTATGCTGGACAGTTGAATCCACTTTAAGCCTTTCATTTTCGTAATGTCAAGGGTATCAAAGGGATTATAGCATACCAGTACATCGACATCAGGCAGCTTACTGTATTCAGCCGCCTCTTTTTCTCTGACAACGTCTAGCTCATAACCTAATCGGGCAATCGCCTCCATTTGTTCCTGACCATAGTCATATGTAAATAACGCCTTCATCACATCACGCTCCATATATTACTTTTTCTATTAATCTATTTTATTATATAACCACAGGTATAGTAATTAAACCTATTTAATAGTTAATGAAGGAATTTTATCTATTGACACAAAAATAACCCATTGACGCTTTTTCATAGCCAATGGGTCGAAATTTATCTATTATTTTCTTAATGAGATTTCCTTCAATACCGCATTTTTATTTCTTTCCTTAACCCTTTCAATGGACCATTCATTTTGGAACAGCAGCACCGGGTGTTCGTCCTCATCATGAACAATCATTGTATCCATGGTGACACCGAAGGTATCGGGTTCAAAGCCCTCCATTTCTACCCATCGTATGTATCGATAAGGCAGTCTATCCATAACGATGTCGACACCATATTCATTCTTTAAGCGATATTCCAGCACTTCAAATTGTAAAACACCCACTACACCAATGATCAATTCCTCTACTCCAATATTGGGTCTTTTAAAGACCTGAATGGTTCCTTCCTCGGATAATTGATTAATTCCCTTTAAAAATTGCTTTCGTTTTAAGGAATTTTTAGCAAATACCTTTGCAAAATGCTCAGGGGCAAAAACTGGAATCCCTTCATATTGAATTTTTGATTGATCCTCACAGAGTGTATCACCAATTTTAAAGATTCCAGGATCATGAATTCCAATAATATCACCGGGATAAGCCGTCTCTACCACGACTCTGTCCTGGGCCAAAAATTGCTGGGGCTGGGCCAGGCGTACCTTTTTATTTTCTTGAACATGATTGACAGTCATTCCTTTTTCAAACTTGCCTGAGCATATTCTTAAAAAGGCAATCCGGTCACGATGGGTTGGGTTCATATTGGCCTGTATTTTAAATATAAAGCCTGTAAAGTTTTCGGTTTCAGGATTGATCACCCCTAAATTGCTTTCACGACCAAGGGGTGGGGAGGTAAGGCTTAGAAAGGACTCTAAAAAAGGCTGTACACCAAAGTTAGTCATGGCACTACCAAAGAAAACCGGCGTTAATTCTCCCTTCTCTATTTGACCTAAATCAAATTCATCCCCTGCCATATCCAACAATTCTATTTCCTCTTGAAGCTGCCGATGAAGGGCTTCGCCCAACAGCTCCCTTAATTTTTCATCGGCTAAATCCCCCGAGACGATCTCAGCAATAGATTGCCCATGGTTTCCGTCATTGAATAGCTCTATTTGTTTTTTTCTGCGGCTATATACCCCTTTAAAATTACCATCGGTGCCAATGGGCCAATTCATAGGATAGGACCTAATTCCCAATACCTTTTCGATTTCCTCCATCAGCTCAAAGGGGTCCTTTCCGGCTCTGTCCAGCTTATTGATAAAGGTAAAGATAGGTATTCCTCTCATCTTACAGACATGGAACAGCTTCTTCGTTTGATCCTCTACCCCTTTGGCACAGTCAATTACCATTACCGCACTATCGGCCGCCATAAGGGTACGGTAGGTATCTTCACTAAAATCCTGGTGACCGGGTGTATCAAGAATATTAATACAAAATCCATTGTAGTCAAATTGAAGTACACTGGATGTAACTGAAATCCCCCGCTGCTTCTCTATTTCCATCCAGTCGGAAACCGCATGTTTTTGCGCTCTTCTGGACTTAACCGACCCTGCTAAACGAATAGCGCCCCCATATAATAATAGCTTTTCTGTCAAGGTGGTTTTTCCCGCATCGGGATGGGAAATAATAGCAAAGGTTCTTCTTCTGCGAACCTCTTCAATAAAGCTCAGCTTTTCTTCTGACATTTTTCCTCTTCCTTTATTATGTAATTTGAATATCTCAATTTATTTGCCTTTTTGATTTTATCTTTTTATTGTTTTTCTGTCAATTCCAAAGCTGGAATTAAACCTAATCTACTGTATTATCTCCACAAAGAAAAAAGATATGGCCTATCGCATATCTTTTTTCCCAACTACTTTGCAGCATATTTCTTTAAATATTTTGTTTTGGCAAAGCCTATTCCTATCGGTACAAACAGTAAAGCCCCTCCAAAGCCCTGTAGCAGATTGGCTGGTACACTGGTCAACGATACCAGGAAGCTGCCCTTTAGGGCGGCACCGGCAATAAAATAGCCAAATACCATCCAGAGGGCCCCAACCAATAGGGCTGTTATATTTCTAATCTGCAGTAATTGATCTTCATTCTGCCGGGCAATGGCCCCTACCCAATAACCCATTAATCCTTTAATGACTAAGGTTGGTAAAGCCCAATGGGTGTAGCCCAATAAAATATCGGCCAAGGCAGAACCAAGCCCCGCTGCTATGGCCCCTTTTCTTTTTCCAAAGATGATCGCAGTTAAAAAAATCATACTGTCCCCCAAATGAATAAAGCCCTCGGTACTGGGAACAGGAATACTGATAATCATTGTCGAAACCGCCACCAGGGCTGTTAATAGCCCCAATAGGGTTAAATCTTGTACTGAATTTTGCTTCATATTTACTCCCCCAATAATAATTGTATGTATATTGTACTTATATACCATTACAATTATATTTTATCATGAAGCAAAACTCCTGTAAATCTTTATTTTTCAGTAATTCCAATGTTCGATTGTACCAATACAATTATTTAATAAGAGAAATCCTTTCCAACGGAGCATAGGTCAATTTTCCATTGATTCTTTTGCTTTCCATCAGGGCAATATGATCTATTGCTATATGCATCCGTCTATAGGGCAATATTTGCCTCACTTCTTCAACTTCTTTGGTCATCACCAGCTCCCTTCCCAGGGTAATATGGGGTCGGTAGGGTCGCTCCTCTTGTGAAAAGCCCTGCTGCTCCATGGCACTTTCAAGGTTTTGATAGAATCGCTGGAGTTCTTGAAGGGGCGTAACCCCCAACCAGAGAATATATTTATTTTTCTTTTTAAAGGTTCCTATTTCATCGGTGCTTAAAAGAAAACTGCCGGTCTCTGAAGCTGCCTGCCCCATGGCTGCTACAATTCTATTTTTCTCATTTTGAATCTCTCCTATAAACCGAAGGGTCAAGTGAAAATTATCGTAGTCAGTAAAATTGCCTTTTAACACATAGGGTTTAATATACTCCTGCAGCTCCTTCAGGTAATCTCTAATCTGAATAGATAAAGTAATGGCCGTAAAAACCCTCATGGCTTCCACCTTAGCCCTGCTTCATGGATCGCTTGCCGGTGATATGTTCCATCTTAATTGCCAGCACGCAGGTTTTATCGTGGGCCCTTTCGATGTATTGCTTTCCCGCTGTAATAAAACCAGGGCTGTATTTCTCAACCAATAGCTCCAGTGCCCTAATTTTTCTATCCCCTGTTATTTCCTCGGCGGTTCCAAATACCACTACACTTTCATAGGTAGACGTAAAGCGGTCAGGAATCACCTGATTGGAACCATAGACAGTGAAGCATACCCGATTATTTCCTTTAATATTATCCAGCTTATGACCTTCTAAAGCACAATGAAAATAGATATACTCATGATCTGATGCATAATTAACTGGTACACCGTAGGGTTGACCTGCTTCATCAACGGTTGACAGGACACCAACTTCCCCTGAATATAAGATTTCCTTAGCGGCTTCCGTTGCAATTTCTCGACTTTCCTTTCTCATCTTTCTCACGATTCATCCTCCTTACACCTTTTTCAAATTTAAAGTAAAGGTTTTTATTTCACATATTATCCATGCCCACCCCAGAAAGATAAGCAGGTCTAAGGGTGGCCACAGAATTACTGTCTGAATAGCCTGCATTGTTATAAATAGTATAACAGTAATCAATATCAAAACCAATAGCGGACCTTGCTTGAAAGCAACATTTCTGTCCTTCAAGGGAATAGGAAAAAGTCTTAGAAATTGATCATCCTTTAAGGCATGCCAAATGGAAAAAAGGAAATTACCCATCAAAAAAATTCCAAATAAGATTAAAGCCCCTATGGCTTTGGGCTCTTTAATGAATATAGTTAAACCAATTAAAACTCCTAGAATAGAAAGAATAATTTTCAGGTTTCCACTTCCTCTTAACAGGATTCGATAGTACAAGAGCAGCATACCACCCTTTTGGTTGAAGGGTTCCAACAGCCTACCGTTAAAGGCAGGCAAGGTTTTTTTAAGGTAACTACGCCTTTCACCTATTCCCTCCTGAAGAAGAAGGGCCATACTTTTTGACCTACTGCTTACCTCTTCGGTTATCCAGCGAATCCATTGAGGGCGAATTTTCAGTTTAATGATCAATGTTAGAAGCAGCAGCATAATCAATGTAATAATTAACTTTATATCTGAGGCTAATCTGTAATTTACTAATAAATAATAGGTTAAGGCCCAGACTGTTAGCTGACTCATAATTTTTAAAGGTCTTATGATCCATCGTTTCGGAAGGTGGAAAAGGACATATTTGATATTCATATTAATTAGTTTAATCATCATTCCCATCAACCATATGCTTTGTAGGGGACCAAAGATTTTCCTCCCCAGATTTCCTGCGATTAGTGCCACCAATCCCAAATACAGACTCCATAGCCCTATTTGTAGAACTATTGAAAGATAACTGGAATAGGTAACAAAGGTTTTTCTAAGGTGATAAAAGGGAAGCAGAAAAACCTCATCGGCGATTCGCAGATACCCTCGATAGCTCCCTCCTGTAATCATAGCCGTAGTAGTAAATAAAATCAAAGAGCGCCAGGGTTCCATATAAATTTGTTTTTTTATTTGAAGCATTAAGGGAAAGTAATTATAGCTTATCAAAAATAAGAATAGCATCGTGTAGAATATTATTATCCAATCAAATTGAAAGGCCACAAAGCGATAATAGGTTTTGACTAAATATTGTATCCTTTTCTTCCAAAGTAATTTAACACCGTTCATGACTGAGCCTCCACAAATATATCGAACAATTCCATTAAATTTGCCTCTTTATTTTGTGACTTGCTTTGCATCTGCTCCAGGGTCCCAGAAAAAATCACCTTCCCATGGTTAAGAAGTATGAATCGATCACATAATCTCTCTGCCGAATCGAGTACATGGGTACTGAGTAGAATCCCCATTCCCTGATTTTTATAACGATATAACAGCTTAATAAACTGGTTAATGGCCCGAGGGTCAAGTCCAATGAACGGCTCATCTACAATCAACAGACTTGGGTTTTGAAGCAGGGCACACATTACCATAACCTTTTGCCGCATTCCCTTTGAAAAGGAATGGGGGAAATGATTCAATTTTTCCTCCATTTGAAACAGGATAAGCAATTCCTTTACCCGTTGCTTATAATCCCCTTCACTTAATCCACAGCACATGGCAGTATATTGCAGATGCTCTTTAAGGGTTAATTCATCGTATAAATATGGAATTTCTGGTATATAGCCCAGGCTTTCCCTACAATTATTTTGCCTTTCATCAGATAGTACGCCATTTAATTTTATGCTTCCCCCCATGGCGGGCAATAGACCTAAAAGGGTTTTCATCAGGGTTGTTTTTCCTGCTCCATTGGGTCCGATTAAACCCACAATTTCTCCTGAAGCCACCTGTAGTGAAATATTATTAATGATTTTTTGATTTTCGTAGCCACCGTCTAAACCGATGGTCTCTAACCGATTCAAAATATTGACACCTCTATTCTAACCTTTTGTTTTTGAAACTCACAAAATTAGCACTATCCTTTATACTGCCAAGACCAGTGAACTATATCCTATCCTATTTCAAATGAATAGTCAACGGCCTGTATCACACCAAGACCGTTGACTTGAATAGGACTAAAACTCCCTCGTACGATAGAATAACTGAGACAATATAATGGAAACAACCGTAATGATGATTAGTAAGAAAATCCAGATCAATAGCAATTGTCCATCTAAACCATGATTTATTAAGGTCCCCAGAGCCCTGCCGAATTCAGCTCCTTTCTTTGCCCTCTCTAGCAGCAAGGAAGGACTGAAGGTTAGAACCATGAAAAGTAAAATACTGACAATCCGTCCCTTATGATAGCCCAGCTTAAAATAAATAGGAAGATATATACATACCTGCAGCAGGCTTACAGAAAGGGCTAAAAATACGTCTACTGGTTGAATCAGTTGTATACCCGGATTTACAAAAATAGAAAAGATGAATCCCATCAGGCTCAAAACAATCAGGTTGATCCCTACAAAGGATAAGCCCGAAAGGTATTTTGCCATTACCAGCTCTGTACGACTGACCGGCAAACTGATGAGAACCAGTTCACTTTTATTCTTTTCATCCTGTATACAGGCATTTTGTAATAATATATAGGTAATTCCCACAGCGCCCATTATATAGATATTGGCGACTTGAGGCATGAAAATGAAGATAAAAATACAATAAACCAAAACGGTAAGAAAGGTTTTCTTTTGGACCATATAATCCTTTAGTACCAACTGTTTAAGCATATTTATTCCCCCTAACTGTATAGAGCATTATTTCTTCCAAGGTAGGTTTCTCAACTATTACATGATTTCTTAATTGTTTGTCTAAATAACCTTTACTGACAATCAACCCCTCAAAGCCATAATGATGCTGTTGAATCCCAATAAACTCCTTTTTCATTTCATCATTAATCAGCTCGTTTCCTCCCTTTACAAGGCGATATTTCTCGATGACCTCATCCTTGGGTTCAGAAAACAATAGCCTTCCCTTGTTCATAAAGGTAATGTAGTCTGCAATCCGGTCCAGGTCTGTGGTAATATGGGTGGAAAAGAGCACGCCGACATTTTCGTCCTGTATCAGCTCATACAATATTTCCAGCAATTCATTTCTAATAATTGGGTCCAAACCTGATGTAGGCTCATCCATTACAATTAATTCTGCCCCATGGGAAAGGGCAATGGCCAGGGAAAACTTCATCTTCATTCCCTTGGAAAGCTCTTTAATCCTTTGATCAGGCCTTAATTGAAATTGTTTTATATAATTCTGAAAGGTACTTTCATTCCACTTTTTATAAAAGGGAGCCACAATTTTTCTCATTTCATCAATTCTTAAATCTTCATAATAGTAGTTTTCATCATATACAAAACCAATACGATTTTTTATTTCTTTTTCATTTTTATGGTAATCCTTTCCAAAAATTTTAATTTCTCCCTGATCCTTTAATAAAAGATTCATAATTAGCTTAATAACTGTACTTTTACCCGCCCCATTTGGGCCTATTAATCCCATTATATAGCCCCTGTTCAGGGTAAAGCTTACGTTATCCAGGGTAAAGCCCTTAAATTTCTTTGTCAATCCCTTTACTTCCAATAGGGTGTCCATTTACATATCCTCCTCAAATAATATATCCACCATATTTAAAAGCTCTTCTTTTTTCAAACCAATTAGCTTTGCCTGCAAAAAAGCTTCTACTAGTATTTCTTCTATTAGCTTTAGTTTTTTCTCCCTCATAAGCTCTTTATTCTGAACTGCTACAAAGGAACCCTTTCCAGGTACGGTTTCTATAAACCCCTCCTTTTCCAATTCCTCATAGGCCCGTTTGGTGGTGATCACACTAATTTGGAGCTCCTTCGCTAAGCTCCTGATGGAGGGCAGCATTTCTCCCTCCTGTAATTCTCCTGAAAAGATGTGCTGCTTCATTTGGTTGCATATTTGCTCATAGATAGGCTGTTGTGTAGAATTTGATATCAAAATTCTCATATACTAAACTCCAATCTGTATATAGTGTTTATATTGTTTATATACAGTGTATACTTTCTTAAGCTAATCGTCAAGAAAAAATAATTCAATGTTAGTGCTGTTTATTTCCCAGGAAAAATGCTGTTAATAATTGAAATCTCTTGATTTTTCATTATATTCTGTCTATAATAGTGTTAGGTCTATACTTATGGGGAGGTTATTATGGCGATCAAAAAGGGTAAGGGCGTATTACTGGGTAAAGGACTCAGGCTTGACATTGATAAAAAACAAATCACAGTACAGAATCAAAATAGGAATCTTCGTATTACCTTGAATCCAAGGGGTATACAGGCTACAGCAGGCATCCCTAAAACTGATTTGAAATATTCTCAAAGCTTTACCTTTCAAAGAGGGAGCAAAAATCGCCCGGCGTTACAGGTTACTTCAGAGCCTTCTGCTATAGAACTTTTTAATCACATTGATTCGAAGGGCATGAAAGCTCCAAGTCCAGTTCTTTTAAGGTTTTTGGGGATCGTTGGAATCGTTGCTATTTTTCTGAGCTATCGTTTTTCAATTTTATTTTTTATAGGCGCCCTTTGTATTCTGTTGACTGCCCTTTGGCGAAAAAAAGCAGACCCCATGGCTGATTTGATTAAGACTGCCAGGGGGCTTTATCAGAGAAAAAAATATACGGAGTGTATTCAACGACTTGATGAAGCCCTAACCTATCCCAATGCCAATCGGACCCTTTTATTAATTAAGGCTGACTGCCAACTAAACCTAGATAACGCTTCCATGGCCTATTCTACCTATCGAGAATACTTTAAGCTCCATGACGGGCCTCAGTTTTTTCATTCTGCTTATTGGGGGCCTGCCCTCAATGGAATTTTTTTAGCCCTTGATAATAAGGACTACGATTTTGCCTTGAACCTCTGTGAAAGCCTCGAGGGCTTTAAGGAGGAAATTCAAGACATGACTCTTTGGAGGGGGTATTTAAAGGGATTGGCCTTTATGGGAATGGAGCGCCTTGAAGCTGCCATAGAAGCCTTTAAAGATGCGCTGGGCAAAAAACGTAGTATGGACCATCCTTATGTAGATATCCATTATCAGCTGGGCATAGCCTACGGTCTATTGGGAAAAAACAGCTTGGCCCGGCAACGATTTACCAGAGTTTACAGCTGGAATAGCAATTATAAGAAAATATCGGAGATTATGGATGCTATTGAAACAGGACAAGACTATACTGTATTCTTCAAAAACTCTGTAACAGAATAAAATGATAATAAAAACCCCATCCTAACAATCTACGGTTAGAATGGGGTTAAAATTATTCTCCGATAGCTTTTTTAAGCCTTTGAATAAATTTATGATCCTCTTCGATGACCTGTTCTACATTGGCAATAAATTGCTTCATAGTTTCTTGAACTGATTTAATTTCCTTTAAATCCTGTTTAATGGTCTCTAGCTCTTTGAAAATTCTTTGGTTGATTTCCTGCTGCTCTTGCTTAAATTTCCGCAGCTCCTGCTTCATCCCCTGCTGCTCTTGCTTCAATTCCCGCAGCTCTTGCTTCATCCCCTGCTGCTCTTGCTTCAATTCCCGCAGCTCTTGCTTCAATTCCCGCAGCTCTTGCTTCATCCCCTGCTGCTCTTGTTTCATCTCACGCTGCTCATTTTCAATATTATCCAGCTTATCTAGGATCAGTTTTAACAAGCGTTCCTCCAAAATATCAGCTCCCCCCAAAATGATTATTTTCTTAAGTTATTATAACATTTTTAAAGGATAGAGAACAAGCCTGGCGCCATTTAAAATTAACTTATATTTCCATAGACAGTTCAATAAAATGTTCAATGTCCCTTTCAAGAATTGCCAAGGATTCTTTCCAAAATCCCTCATCAGTCAAGTTGATGTCTACAATCTTGGCAACTTCTTCTACCGACATTTTGCCTGTTGCTCTAAGTAGTTCCTCGTATCTGGCAGGGAAGGTATTCTTGTCCTTAAGATATTGTCCAAACAGCCCCTTTGCAAAAAGGAGTCCAAAGGCATAGGGAAAATTGTAATAATGTCTTTCAGGATAGTAATAATGGACTTTATTTACCCACATATAGGGATGCAGCACCTGATGATTCAGCCCATCACCGTAGGCAAGCCTTTGGGACTGCAGCATAATTTCATTTAGCTCTGCCACAGTCAGGCCATGATCCTGCCTTCTCTCAAAGACCTCCTTTTCAAACAAATAACGACTGTATATATCAACGATCAATTGGGTTGCATGGGAAATGGTATTTTCCAGAATCCAAAATTTTTCTTCATCCGTTCCACTTTCAATACTTTTATGCACCAAAATGGTTTCGGCAAAAATGGAGGCCGTTTCAGCTAAAGGCATAGGATAGCTGCAATTCAATACACTTTCATCCTTTAGACAATGGCCGTGGAAGCCATGACCCAGTTCATGGGCCAGTGTCATGACATTTTTAAAGCTTCCTGTAAAATTTAAAAGAATTCTGCTTTGCTTGATGGGTCTAATAAAATAACAAAAGCCTCCGCCCCTTTTTCCTTCCCGGGGCTCAACATCAATCCATCGGCCTTCATAGGCCTGCCTGGCAAAGCTGCCCAAATTTTCACTAAAGGTAGTAAAGTTCTCAATTACATAATCCATTGCCTGGGGAAAGGAGAATTGCCGGTCTAATTTTCCTATAGGAGCAAATAGGTCGTAGAAGGGCAAACCAGCTTCATGGCCTAAAAGCTTTGCTTTTTGTTTAAGATATCGACGAAAGGCAGGTAGACTTCCCTCCATTGCCTTGAGCATAGTATCCAGGGTTTTGCGACTCATTCGAGAATGGACCAGACTTTCATCCAAGGGTGAATCAAAGCCTCTCATTTTCCCAAGGATAATGGACTCCCCCTTAATCCCATTGATCGCAGCCGCTGAGGAATCAGCAATTTTTTCATAGCTTTTCAGCTCCGCCTCAAAGGCTTTTTGCCGAAGGGCTGAATCAGCATCATAGGCCATATTCCGAACCACAGAAAGGGGTAGGGCCCTTTCCTCCCCCTCCAGCTCAATATCCACCAACAGGGTCGAAGTCAACAGCTGCTGGAGCTTTGACCAGGCCTTAGCACCGGTGTGGGTCAGCTTTGCAGCCAAAAGCTCCTCATCGTCGCCCAATCGATAACGCCCCTTGGCAATGAGTTCCATTATGTAAAATCGGTGAGTTGATAAAAATTCTGAGCAATCAATCCTTCGCCCCACTTCCTCTACCTCTAGAAGCCACTTCTGAAACCGGACATGGGCCCTTTTCAGTTCAGCATATCGAGATTCAATTCTTTCCAGGGCCCTGGAAGCCTCTGGATTTTTGGCATCCACACTTTTTGACAAGGTAGAATAGCTTGACAACTTTATATAGCTCTCTTGAACAGCTATCAGCATTTCCAGATAATCAATGATTTTTTCCCCTTCGTTTCCCTGAGATTCAAGGTTCTCCTCTGCCCATTGATTTAGCTGTTCAATCTGCTTAAGCAGTAATTCATAGTCCCTTTGAAAGTCCTTATCCTCAAAGGATTCATAGAGATCCTTCAAGCTCCATTTTAATTCAGTATCCATTTCATCATCCCCCAACATTATTTGATAAGAATATTATCCTCCTTCTTGAGAATTATTTCAACTCCCGAAAGAAAACAGCCGCTCTTTATGGGTTAGACTCCCGGCGGCCTACTTTTATCATAATCATCGTTTTATAATAGTCGTATTCCCTGATCCAGCTGTTCTATTTTCCTTTCCTTTAATAGTTTTCCCAATGCCCGCTTAAAGGCATTTTTACTGGTGGCCATATATTTATTAATGTCCTTTGGGTCACTTTTATCATTAAGGGGCAAAAACCCTTGATGCATCCTTAACAGCTCCAATATTTTCTCTGCATCCTCATCCCGCTGCTGATAGGCCAGCTTTTTGGTAGATAGATCAATCTTTCCATCCTCTCTGGTTTTTACAACACGAAAGGTTGCCTGATCCCCTATTTCAAAGGGCTTGTATATTTCTGACCTGTGTACCAGGCCAAAGTATTGATTTTCCACGGCAACAAAAGCACCAATTCTGGGATTGACACTATAGACTGTTCCCGTTACCATTTCCCCATTAGTAAAACCATTGGTTGTTTTTAGATGATCCTCAATTTCCATTGATCCACATAATCGATTGCTTTTATCCACATAAATTTTGACAAGATATTTTCTTCCCTTCTTAACTCGGGTAGTTTGCTGACTAATCGGCAGCAATAGATCCTTCTCCAGTCCCCAATCTAAAAAGGCCCCTATGGCTGTTGTATCTGCCACTCGAAGGTATGCCAGCTCTCCCACCTGACCCCGGGGACTTTTCAGGGTCGCAACCAGTCGATCCCGTGTATCACGATAAAGAAATACCTCTATACTGCTGCCAGGCTTCATTTCTTCGGTTACTTCTTTTTGAGGAAGTAAAACCGCTTCATCCTTTTCTGTTCCAGATTCACTTAGGTATGCACCAAATTTAGTCAGCTTTACAATAATAAGTCTATTGATTTTTCCGATTTGTAAGCTCAAGCCTTTACACCTCTTCTTATATATTCTTATTGCCTTTTCATTTTATCATATAATTTCCTGAATAGCTTATCTTTTCCTTCATCCCCCATAGTATCTTTGAAAACCTCATTTTACGAAAAATTGATGCAATCACTATGAAAATCTGATAAAATATACCATGCTACACCAAAAAAGGAGGGAATTTTTATGAATCAACTAATATTAGAATGGATCGGTTATGCAGCATCAATATTAATTGCCATTTCCTTATTAATGAGCTCCATTGTTAAGCTTCGCTGGTTAAACCTGATTGGCTCCCTTTTGTTTAGCATTTACGGTTTTGCAATTGGAGCTATGCCCGTGGGTTTTATTAATCTTTTTATTATCTTTATTAATTTGTATTATCTGTATAAAATTTATTCTGAACGGGAGTATTTTAAAATTATAGAAATCGGTCAATCCGATAAATACCTGATGGAATTCTTAAATTACTATAACAATGATATCAACCATATTTTCCCCTTATTCCAAAGAGAAAAGCTCAATGAGGATATAATTGGGTTCTATATATTACGAAACCTGGTTCCTGCCGGGATATTCATTGCTTCCAAATACGATGACACAACATTACTGATAGAAATTGACTTTGCTGTTCCGGCATATCAGGATTTCAAAATAGCTAGTTATATTTTTAACAATAATCGTGAATATTTTTTGAAATTGGGCTATCAACGATTCATTACCTACTCGCAAGACCAAAAACACTTGAATTATTTAAATAAAATGGGATTTACTTCTTCTCAAATATCCGGTCAGACCATGTTTGTAAAAAATATATAAGCTTCAGCACCTCTAACTTACATTTTACTATTCAAAGATTGTTAAAAACTACACATAAAAACCACATAACGATTGACACAATTTAGAATATATATTAAACTATGGGTACAAGCCTATCTCCGAGCTAATTTCTCTAAGGAATACAATTGATCTATGGGAAATCAGCCTATAGGGTGTTATCGGAAACGATAACGCCTCCCAGGGTGGAAAGGAGTCATATTGATAACAAAGGTTTTGGTTAATCTTTGTTTATAATTATGATGCCTTCGCAGGCATTTTTTTTATGTCTCCTCCATCAACCGATAGCCTTAGAATCTATTGGCCGGATGATTTGTTTGATAATAGTTTTACAAATTATTTTAAGGGGGAAATCATTTTATGAAATTTTCTTTCAGTCAAAAAAAGAATATGTTAATGGTAGTTCTTTTACTGGTTTTGAGCTTGACATTGGGAGCCTGTAGCAGCGATAACACCCCAAGCTCCTCAAATCCGCCTGAAACACCCAAAGCTGAAGCTTCTGAAATTATTTTATCAACCACCACCAGTACAGAAAACAGTGGTTTGCTGAACTTCTTACTACCTCAATTCACTGAAGAAACCGGAATTGAAGTGAAGGTTATTGCCGTTGGTACAGGACAAGCCTTAAAAATGGGTGAAGACGGTGAAGCAGATGTACTATTGGTCCATGCCAAGGCTTCAGAGGAGGAGTTCGTAGCGGCTGGCCATGGCTTGGAGCGTTTTGATGTTATGTATAACGATTTTATTTTAATCGGACCTGCCGATGATCCGCTGGATCTAGCCAACCAGGCTAAGGAAGATATTTTAGGGGCCTTTACATTAATTAATGAAAATGTTGGAAACGCAAATATCAATCCAATATTTATTTCCAGAGGCGATGATTCGGGTACCCATAAAATGGAGCTGAATCTTTGGAATGAAATTGGCGTTGAGCCCGAGGGCGACTGGTATATTTCTGCGGGTCAAGGTATGGGAGCCGTTATTCAAATGACTGATGAAATGCAGGGCTATACTCTGACAGACCGGGCTACCTATCTTTCCATGAAAAATGAACTGGACTTGGCTGTATTGGTGGAGGGTGATGAAAAGCTCTTTAATCAATATGGCGTTATCGCTGTCAATCCAGATAAAAACTCAAAAATTAACCACGATGGAGCCCAAAAATTCGTTGAATGGATTTTATCTGAAAAGGGGCAGGCATTGATTGGTGAGTTTGGCGTTGAAGAATTTGGTCAATCCTTATTTATACCGAATGCAAAATAGCAGGGGGGTAATGGTGTGAAGGAAATCTTAGAGGGCTTCAGAAGTGCAATTCAATTGCTGATTTCAATGGATTCCGAAATATACGGGGTCGTTCTGCTTTCCCTCTACGTTTCTTTGAGCGCTGTGGTGATATCCAGTCTATTGGCTGTTCCTACAGGGATCATTATTGGCACCAAAACCTTTCCTCTAAAAAAATTGTTGGTTAGGTTTCTATACACAATGATGAGTCTTCCCCCTGTAATTGTAGGCTTAATTATCTATTTACTATTATCACGCCGGGGTCCCTTGGGTGGATTGGGGTTAATCTTTACCCCCACCTCGATGATAATCGCCCAGGTATGCCTGGTAACGCCTATTATTACAGGGATCATCTACAACGGAACCAAGGAAAAGGGAAATGAAATCAAGGCTGTAGCCAAGACCCTGGGAGCCAGCTCCTTTCAAACCCTGTTAATCTTAATTAAGGAATTGAGGGTCATTATCTTTACTGGTATCGTATCCGGCTTTGGCCGGGCAATTTCAGAGGTGGGGGCAGTAATGGTTGTAGGCGGAAACATTAAGGGCCATACCCGGGTTATGACCACAACCATTGCCATGCTCCGCAGCATGGGCGATTATGAAACCGCCATAGCAATCGGCATTGTGCTGCTGGTTCTGTCCTTTCTAATCAACTCAATCCTGTATCATTTTCAGCAAGGAGAATAACTATGGAGCTTCGTATAGAAAACATAACCAAATCCTATGAAAATAAGCCGGTGCTAAATATTGAATCCTTGAAAATTCCCCAGGGGTCCTTTTTAGGAATAATTGGCCCCAATGGAGCAGGAAAGAGTACCCTGGTCAAAATTATGGCAGGTATTGAAGCTGCCACCTCTGGCGATATATATTATGATGGGCAGCCCCTTCATTCCAGCCTGATGAAGCAGATGACATTAATTTTTCAAAAACCCTACCTGCTCCGAACCTCTGTATTTCAAAATATAGCCTATCCCCTTATTTTAAGGGGCTTTACCAAAAATGAAATTAATAAAAGGGTAAAGGAATTAATAGACCAGATGGAGATAAACCATATTAAAAATCAAAAAGCCTGGACCCTTTCCGGGGGAGAAGCCCAAAAGGTTGCCCTGGCCAGGGGCTTGGTTTTTCATCCAAAATTGCTGATCCTTGATGAGTTTACTGCCAATATTGACCCTGCCTCAATGCTGGTAATGGAAAATAATATTAAAGAATATTATAAAGCCCAATCTCCTACCATTATCATGGTAACCCATAATATACAGCAGGCAAAACGCCTTTGCAGTGAAATTGCCTTTATGAACCATGGTACCATAGAGGAGATGGGGGCCGCCTTTGATATGTTCCATCATCCCCTCCATCCCAGTACGAAAAGGTTCATTTCCGGTGAAATCGTCATATGATCAAATTTAAAAAAACATTGTCATAAATAAAAGGAAGTCAGCAGCCCTGGTTTTATAGCGATCATGGGGCGTGCTGACTTCTTGTAATTTTATGATTATCATTCTGATTGCTCAGCTTATTCTACGGTGTAATAACATCTTTTGGGTGAAACAATTTTTCCCTCATTCTTTAATGTCTTAATGGCTTTATCCACCTCTTTTTTATCGATACCTGTAATTTCTGCAATTTCCCCTGCCTTTAGGGGATCTTTAGATTTCTTCAAAGCTTCATAAATGGCTTCATTAGCACTCATTTAAAATTCCTCCTAATGTTTAATTAATACACTACATTATATTATACCTACTCTATCGAATCATAAACTAGATTGATTAAAAAAATTGTAATAGCAGCTATTATACAGTAATGATATTCCGACAGCCATTTTTTTCAGCCAGATTAGCAAGCCTCTCCATGGTTTCATTAGAAGGTGTTCGTCCCTTCACCATTCCCTCCCTTACCCCCAAGGGCCTGTACTTGATCAGCTTATAGCCTATATGGGGGTCCAGGGAAGCAATAAGACGACTGGTTTCATCGATGGTTTGTTCATTATTCAGAAGCCCTTCCACCACCACAGTCCGTACCTCGTAGAGCTTATGCCGCTCTGCTAAAAAGCTTATATTTTTGATGACATGATCGTTATCGGTTCCCGTCAGCATGATATGTTCTCTCCGGTCGAAGGCCTTAAGGTCAACCATGGCCATATCAAATGAGTCTAAAAATGTCTGATCATGCCATAGGGGTATAGATCCATTGGTGTCGATAAAAACAGATAAATCCAGCTGTTTTACTTTGAAGAAAAGCTCCTTTAAAAAATCCATTTGCAGGGTACATTCCCCACCTGATACAGTAATACCTGATATAAAGGGCTTAACCCGATTGATTACTTCCATTATTTCGTCAGCCGTCATTACCTTTACCTTGGGAGAGCTACAGCTGCCACAGGCCTTAAGACATTCATCACAGCTTTGACAGATGCCTTCATTCCAAGTGACCTCCCCTTCGACAAGGTTCAAGGCTCCATAGGGACAATGACTGATACATTTTCTACAATGGCTGCATCGATTAATGGTTTCAGGATTATGACAATATAGGCAATTAAAATTACACCCTTGTAAAAAAATGGCTGTTCGATTACCCGGGCCATCAACAGAGCTAAAGGGTAAAATGCGATTAACATAGCCCCTAATCATTCTCCCTCACTCTTCTTTCCAGGACCCGTTGGTTCTTAACGGCACCCAATCCCAGTACAACTGAATCGTGCAATACCTGTTCACCTAAATCTAGCTTTTCCATATCGGAACGTTTCACCAGATAACCGGTTATTCTGATGACATCACAGTCACTGGAATAGAGTGAAAAATATCTTACTCCCCGTTTAAAGGCCCCCTTGATGATATCTATAATATACTGTGGGTTCCTTTCGGTGGTGGAATCGAAGGTAAAAATATCACCAATACCAGAGGGGAAATAGGGGTGAAACAGGCTGGAATGCATCAGATGCTCTAAGATTTCAGGCTCCTCACCTATTGGAATACGACAGCCCGGACTGGTATTCTGATCTGTATCAATTCCCACCTGGGCATGTAATAGATAATGACCTCCTGATACTTGACAATGGGGATTATGATGCTGTTTCACAACCTCTTGCATTTTTTCTATGATTTCTACCCCCAGGTCATTGGCCTCTTTACCATGACCAAAGCGTTTTTCCGGTTCATCAGCCTTCAATAGGTAATTAACAGCCTCTGCCAGACCAAACATACCAAACATGGCAGTAAAGCGCTCCTTCTTAATGAAGCCCTCCTTCACCAGGAAATGGTGTTCAAAAAAACCACTATCTTCAACTAAAAATTTCACCCTGGCATCCATATAGGCCGCCATATGTTTCATTCCCTGGGGCAGTACTTCCTTTATAAAATCCTCGGGGCCCCTGGCCTTTTTAGCAAGGGCAGCAAGATTTAGCCGAACCAGGGTATAGCTTCCCCCTGCAATGGGCAATCCATTATAGCAGCTGGCAATGCCATAGGCTTCTCCCAGGTCAGAAACAAACATTTCATGGTTGGCAAAGCTAGGCTTAGCAACCTTTAGGGCAGTTTCAACGGCTAGACGAGCCAGCTCGTCTGGGGTTTGATGGCTATATTTTAATGTTATATTGGGTACAGCATTTCCCAATTCCTTTTCGGCCCTTAAAATCAATCTTCCCGCCCTGGTGTCAGAGGGGCCGATATTGGCATGACAAAAAGAATCCGTTAAGGTTCGATCAATATGGGTTAAAAAGAGCCTAATGGCTTGGTAGGCCTCTTCTTCATTTTCAATAAAGGGTTCAAGTAATGTATCAATGTTCCCTACATAAACAGGAAATGAGGTAATGGAAGGTACATGCTTATAAAAAATCAAAAGGGTGTTAACGGCTTCCCAAATATTTGTAGGTGGTGTTAATCGTAAAAATTCGCACCCCTCCTTCATCAGCTTATCATAGTCAGGAACAATATATCTAGGCCGATAGGGCGCATTTCCCTCAAACAGATCACAAATGATTCCCGCCTTACGATCAGCCTCAATGGTATCATCAAGCTGAAATACCTGTAAACTGTTTTCAGCAGCCTTGGCAAGGGCTATTACTCTTTGTTCGTAGGTTAAAGTGCTGTCTTTAATTATACTTAGTACATTGTCCATTTTTTTCACTCCATTTCTTTTAAACCCGATGGGTTCCTTAAGATCATTATATAACAATTTAAAGTAATTATCCATTCCATAGATTTGCATTTCGATATTTGACCCATTATTATTAATTACAAATTAGAACAAAGTCTTCCCTGGGAGGATTTAAAACAAGGGAGTACCTTCCTATAAATGATAAAAACCGAATCTGAACAGATTCGGCTTGTAGGTTTACTAAATTTTGCTATGCTTTCCATCGTTTCAATGAAGGCAAAAGGTTTGTTATAATACTTCTTGCTGCTGATTCCTCTATTCCTTCCTTTACCATGTGGGGAATACAGATTTCAATCATTTCTTCCATAGACGTATCAGAAGTAAATTCCCCTGTTTGAAAACAGTAGGTACAATACTCTTGATTGGGGGTTAAATCTTCATTTGTTCCATAATCCTTAGGGTCATCCATTGGCATTCCACAGCTTTGACAAATTATCTTATTCATGATTAAAAGCCTCCTTTATTTGATTTCCTCAGTTATCATTATAAAGGAGCAATAACGACAACAGTCTGTCTTATTTCTGATATTTTTTAATCATTTTTTCTGCCCGTTCCATTAAAATAGCTTTTATGTGCTGGGGCTCCAGCACTTCCACCAGCTCCCCAAAGCTCAAAAGCATCCCGTAAACCCACTCGTCTTCAGGGTAATGAACCGTTACATGAATCATCCCCCTTTGGTCATAGGTCAGTTCTTCTAAGTCAAAGTAGGCTTCTAAACGATTTAAAGCCTTGGGGTGAAATTTTAAAACCAGCTTTGTTAACGGCCGTTCATCCTTGTCCTTCAGGGATAGCGGCGGAATTTCCGAACGGGGTAAAAAGTGATCCCCTGTCAGTTCCAGGTTTGTGACCCTGGACAGCTTAAAGATGCGATAGGCTTCCCTCATCTGACAATAACCGTAAAGATACCAGTTATTTACCTTTAGCAGCAGGGTATAGGGCTCAACACTGCGGCGAGTGGCATCCCCACTCCAGTTAACATAGTTAAAGCTTACCATCCTATTTTCTTCAATCCCTTTTTTAACCAGGGCAATTTTTTCTTTTTTTCTGGCCGTCTCTCCCCATGAGCTAAAGTCAAATACCACCTTCTGACCAATATCGGCCTTTGGTTGCTTAATCACCATGAGCTTATTAATCATATTTTGCAGATTTTTATCTTCATAGGCCTGATAAACACCCCTTAGGGCTGTTAACATCATCTGGTACTCTGTATTACTCATAAAGCCCTTATCTATTTTATATTCCTTTATAATTCCATAGCCTCCCCTGGATCCCTGATAGGAAACCACCGGTATTCCTGCCAGATTAATGGCCTCCATATCTCTTTGGATGGTTCGGCCAGACACCTCAAAAATTTCTGACAGCTCCCTGGCTGTTACCCTGTCCCTGTTCATCAAGAGCATCACAATAGCCAGCAAACGCTCCAGCTTCATTATTTCCCCCCTAATTCAAATTTTCTAAATAATCATCTAAAAAGGCCTGTACATTTTCAACAGAAATGGCTAAACTAACATTCTCAGATTCCATTACCCTAAAGGTATTAATTCCTATTAGCTCCCCCCGGGTATTTACAAGGGCACCGCCAGCGCTTCCCGGAGAAAGGGACGCAGTATTTTGGATATAGGCTACACCATCTATTTTTTTAAAATCAGAAATCAATCCCTCTGATACGGTATTCATTAATCCCCTGGGGCTCCCTATGGCCACAACCTCCTCCCCTACTTTCAGTTTTGAAGCATCTCCAAGGGGGATCGTTGTCAGCTCAATCCCCTCTGGCAGCCTGTCCAGTTGAAGCAAAGCCAGATCCATCATTTCATCATATTGCAAGACCTTTGCCCTGAACGCCTCCTTATGATGATTTTGGAAGAAAGTATTCACCGTTTCATTCCCCTTTACCAGATGCCAGTTAGAAATAACATAGCCTTCTCTGCTAATGATAACACCTGATCCCTGACCAGAGGCAGTCTCTATTCTGACTACCTCTGATTTTAACCCGGCAAGCTCTTGAATTGATTTTTTCGCCGTACCACCGCCAATTTCATAAAGGGCCCCCAGCATTTCATTATCATCAGCCCCAGGGCTCTGGGCCATAATTGATTCAGCTTCCCCTTGGTCTTCAATGGAACCATGGCTTCTTAACTGGTCTCCATAAGTATCCAGGGCATAATCCATCAGTAAATATGTTGCCAGCCCCGTTACCATCAAAAGCCCTGCCAATACAAGGAATCCTACCATTTTCAGTAGCTTTCCGGAACCTCGTTCCTGTATGATTTCAGTCTCATCCTTTACAGTCAATTACAAATCCTCCTATCATCCTATAATTAAAAATAAAAAACAGAATCGACATTTTTCAATTAAATTCTATCACAAATATTACCATAAAAAAACACCCCTGGGCTCCTCTTCCCCAGGGGCTTAAGCCCTATTTCATTTTAATAAAGAGATGAAAGGAAACATGATCTATTTTCCAGGTCTCACTTGATTGATTTTGAACAATACCAATTTCTTTAAATAACAGCTCTACCTTCACCCTCTCATTTTCATCCCAATAGCTCATCTTATCCCTTGAGAGTACAACATTCCCTAGGTTTTGTCGATGTATTTCATCAACAATCTCTGTCAGATCCTTTTCATAAATGACATTTTCGATATTTAATACCTTCAAACGATCA
The DNA here is from genome assembly GCF_054658015.1 of Alkaliphilus crotonatoxidans. Lineage (NCBI taxonomy): Bacteria > Bacillati > Bacillota > Clostridia > Peptostreptococcales > Natronincolaceae > Alkaliphilus > Alkaliphilus crotonatoxidans. The sequence continues at coordinate 68,891 of NZ_BAAHXS010000006.1, read as the reverse complement.
TTGGAATAGTCGTATCTAAGTTCGCCCTCTTGGGAACTGCTGTTTTTCTCTCCCCCGAAATATTGAAATGAAATGAGATAGTCGTAATCCCTTACAGTTAAGATATCCGGATCAGTTTCCAGTCTATAGCTGTAATATTTCCTATCATTGACATAACCATAGCTGTCTTCATAAGGAAAGCCCATGAGACGATCCATATCGGAAAGCTGAAAATCCTTCGGTAAAACAGTTACCTGGGTAAGACTATGATTTCTTTTGAAATAGTCAAGGATACTGCTGATCTCCCGGCGGTCTTCCAGAGAAACATTGTCGTTAGGCCTAATGAGCTTTCTGTCCTCCAGCATCTGCCAGGTCTCCAGAAATCCTATCAGCCTTTGATTCTGACTATACCTTGAGACAGAATAAGCACTCCATGGCCCCAGCACCGATAATACCATAATAGCACTAAGGCTGATGGCAATTACAATAGGTCTGGCCTGCTTTCTTCTGAAAACCAGATAAAGCATTGAAATCATGATCCAGAGCCCGCCGGCCACAACAAAATATCGATTTTCCGTTACCCCATAGTCACCAATTCTCATTCCCATGGAAATAAAAAGCATGACCACCAGGGGCAGTAATCCCTTGGGAAACCAATTTACAAACCCCTTAAACCATTGATTATTAAGCCTTAAGGGGTAGATTGCCAAAAGCACCAGGGTACTGATGATGGCAAACCATAGAATCAGGTGAGAAATCATTTGTATAGGCCATTGTCTTTCCATAACGGTTTTAATGATATATAGGTACAAAATTCCTCCATAGACCACCAGTAATGGCATCACAATAAAATTCAGCAGCACCTGGAATACCCTGGGATATTGATCCTGGGAAAGAACTTCATCATAGGCAGGTATTCCTGAAAAAAAGTAAGCCGGGCCAAAAACCCCCACCACAATGACCCATATATCCAGCAAGACCTTTGTAGGAATATTGGCTGAAAAAAGCAGATTAATTGTTAAAAGAATGGCTGCCAAACCAAGGTATAGAATCATGGCATAAAAATAAGTAATACAGAAGTCTACTAAAAGTCTAATAACATAGAGCTCAAAGCCCTCTTTTCTTTTAAAATAAGGCATCACCACAAAGGACAGATACAAAGCCAACGTAAGGGCAATATACCGGGTAATGGCCACCATTTCAAAATCCTTCAGCATGTATCGATAGTAAAAGCCCAACAGGATAATCCCAAGGAAATGGGCAGCAAGACCAAAGCCCTTTCGACCTTTAATCCCCTCAATTAATACTTGGATCGTTAAAAAAATCGGAATTCCCAGGGCAAAAATCATGGCTAATCTTGTCAATATTTCATCAAGGGATTGCCTTTGGGGGTATTCCAGATGATTTAGATAGATTAGTACTGAAACTGTAAGGACAGCCATCAACAGCGCCCCTGGAAATCTCCTGATACCAATTAACAGCTTCTCTCCTATATTTTTAATTGATGCTTTAAGCTTCATTGTATCCCCTCAATCTTATTTAATATAGAAACTATCATCATTATATCATATTCACGATACCTCTGTTTAAGAAATATCCTCTCTGGGATTGTAATGCCCCACCTGTTTACAGATGGGGCTTATTGATTAAGATATGGATTTTTGAGAAGACATTGGTACGTTATTCAAATTCCCCTCACTACGGTCATCTAATGCCTTAAGAATTCTTTTGTACTCAACCGGAATCACCCTCCGGAGGCTTAATTTCAACTGATTCCATTGATCCAGCAGCTGAGCGGCCCTTTTACTGCCTGTGTACAAGTAATGCCGTTCAATCATTTTTTTGACCCTTTCCTCTTCCTGCTGCTGAAGATCCTCAATGGCAACCAGCTCTTGATTACACTTTGCTTCAAGGGTCTTTTTCTCATCTAATACATAGGCAATTCCCCCAGACATGCCGGCAGCAAAATTTCTGCCAATGGCACCTAAGATCACCACGTTGCCCCCCGTCATATATTCACAGCCATGATCGCCGATGGCCTCCACCACAGCATTGACACCACTGTTTCTCACACAGAACCGTTCCCCAGCGGCACCATTAATGTAAGCTTCACCTGAGGTGGCACCATAAAAGGAAACATTGCCTGCTATGATATTTTGAGAGGCTTCGAAGATTGAATCTGCCGGGGGACGCAGGATTATTTTCCCGCCAGACAGGCCCTTCCCAATAAAATCATTGGCATCACCCTCCAGCTCAAGGGTAATTCCCGCCGGAACAAAGGCTCCGAAGCTTTGTCCCGCTGATCCCTTAAAGCTCAGCCAAATGGTATCCTCCGGCAGGCCTTTTCCTCCATGATGGGCAGTAACAGCACTTCCCAGCAGGGTTCCCACAGCCCGGTTGGTGTTTTTAATCGGCAGGCTTAGCTTCACTTTTTTTTGTAATTGTACTGCCTCCATACATTCCTTTAATAAAATCTCTTGATCAAGGCTGTAACCAGAAAAACCCGATTGTTTTTTTATTGAATGAAGGGATTTCCCCCCTTTAAGGGGCGGAGAATAAAGCATGGCAGATAAATCTACATTTCTTGCCTTCCAGTTGGTAATGGTGCTTTTAACCTGCAGCTTATCCATTCTGCCAACCATCTCATCAACGGTTCTAAAGCCCATTCTGGCCATCCATTCCCTTAAATCCCTGGCAATGAACTGCATAAAATTAACCACGTGCTGGGGATCCCCTGCAAATTTCCTCCTTAAATCAGGGTTTTGAGTAGCAATTCCCACCGGACAGGTATCCTGATGACAGACCCGCATCATCAAGCATCCCAGGGCCACCATGATGCCCGTGGCAAAGCCAAATTCCTCTGCCCCCAAAAGGGCTGCTATAGCCACATCCTGACCCGTCATCAGCTTGCCGTCGGTCTCTAATACAATACGATCCCTTAAGCCATTTAAGAGCAGGGTTTGGTGAGTCTCGGCCAGTCCCAGCTCCCAGGGGAGACCTGCATGCTGTATGCTCGTTCGGGGGGAAGCCCCAGTCCCACCGTCGTAGCCGCTGATTAAAACCCCATTGCCGCCTGCCTTCACCACACCGGCGGCAACCGTACCCACCCCCACCTCTGAAACCAGCTTTACACTGATATTGGCCCGGGGATTAGCATTTCTTAAATCGTAAATCAGCTGGGCCAGGTCTTCAATCGAATAGATGTCATGATGAGGCGGTGGGGATATGAGGCCGATTCCAGGTGTGGCATACCGCACCCGGGCGATCCAGGGATACACCTTTTTCCCCGGCAGCTGTCCCCCTTCCCCCGGCTTGGCCCCCTGGGCAATTTTAATCTGAATTTCTCTGGCATGTAAAAGGTATTCACTGGTTACCCCAAACCGCCCCGAAGCCACCTGTTTGATGGCGCTGGAACTGGAATTCCCCTTTTCATCGGATTGAAAGCGCCGCGGGTCCTCGCCCCCTTCCCCCGTGTTGCTCTTGCCACCAATACGATTCATGGCAATGGCAATGGTTTCGTGGGCCTCCTGGCTTAAGGAGCCATAGGACATGGCCCCGGCCTTAAAACGTCGAACAATCCTTTCAACAGTCTCAACCTCCTCCAGGGGCAGGGCCTCCTCTTTACATTTCATTTCCAGCATTCCCCTTAAGGTAGTGACTCTTTGAGACTCTTCGTGGATGAGCCAGGCATACTCCCGGTACAGCTGATAGTCATTTTCCCTGCAGGCCCGCTGTAGGCGAAAGATGGTATCTGGATTATATAAATGATATTCACCATCCCTTCTCCATTTATAAAACCCGCCTGCCTCCAGTCCTTTTCCTCTTTCTGCCTCATTAAAGGCCTTTTCATGCTTCATGGCTGCCTCCCGTGCAATTTCCTCCATCCCAATTCCTTCAATTCTTGAGGCGGTTCCGGTAAAATATTTTGAAATAACCTCCTTATTCAATCCGACGGCTTCGAAAATTTGGGCACCAATATAGCTTTGCATGGTCGATATGCCCATTTTAGATAATATCTTAATAATGCCTGCATGAATGGCCTTCAGATAATTCCTCTGGGCTGTCTTTAAGCCCATTGCCGGCAATAATTTTTGATCGTGCAATCCCCGCAGGGTTTCAAAGGCCATATAGGGATTAACAGCATTACATCCGTACCCCAGAAGCAGTCCAAAGTGGTGAACCTCCCGAACCTCGCCGGATTCTACAATCAAACTTACCCTGGTTCTTTTTTTCCTACGAATCAGATGGTGATGCAGCCCCGAAAGGGCTAGCAGGGATGGAATAGGAGCCATTGATTGGCTAACTCCCCGATCTGATAAAATAATCAGATTCTGGCCCTCGTCAATGGCTCCTTCGGCCTGGCTAAACAACCTTTTCAGGGAACCCTCAAGGCCCGACGCCCCTTCGGCAACCGGGTAGAGCATGGAAAGGGTAATGGCACTGAAGCCCCTCTCCTTTATATTCCTCAGCTTTTCTAAATCTTCATTAGACAAGCAGGGGCTTTCCAGCTGAATTCTTCTACAGCCCTCCGGCCCAGCTTCCAATAGATTTCCCTCTGTTCCCAGGCTGGTGACGGTGGAGGTAATAATTTTTTCCCGAAGGGCATCAATGGGAGGGTTCGTTACCTGGGCAAAAAGCTGCTTAAAATAGTTAAACAGACTTTGGGGCCTTTCCGAAAGCACCGCCAGGGGTGTATCCATCCCCATTGAGCCGATGGGCTCTTCTCCATCCCTGGCCATGGGCAACAGGTTCATCCTCAAATCCTCTGTAGTATAGCCGAATACCTTCTGCCGCTCCAATAGCCCCAGAGGCTCTTGTCGCTTTATATCAACAGTTGCTAAGCTTTTCAATGGAATCAAATTATTCCTTATCCATTCCCCATAGGGAGCGGTGGCGGCAACCTGCTGCTTGATTTTTTCATCATGAACAATTTCTCCTGCTATGGTATCTACCAGAAGCATTTTCCCCGGTGAAAGACGTCCCTTTTCTACAATGGTGTGGCTGGGAAGCTCTAAAGCTCCCACCTCGGATGACAAAATCACCCGCCCCTCCTTCGTAACATAATATCGAGCCGGCCTTAGGCCATTTCTATCCAGTACCGCACCAACCCTGGCGCCATCGGTAAAGGCAATGGCAGCGGGGCCGTCCCAGGGCTCCATTAAACAACTGTGGTATTCATAAAAGGCCCTTTTATCAGAATCCATCTCTCCCGTCAGGGTGCCCCAGGGTTCAGGTATGGTCATCATGATCCCTTGGGCCAGGGAACGGCCAGATAAATATAACAGCTCCAGGCAATTATCCAGCATGGCCGAGTCGCTCCCTTCGGTGTTAATAACCGGTAGCACCTTTTGAAGACTCTCTCCAAAAACCGTTGACATCAGGCTTGATTCCCTTGCCTTCATCCAATTGATATTTCCCCTTAGGGTATTGATTTCCCCGTTATGGATTAAATAACGGTTAGGATGGGCCCGGCTCCAGGTAGGAAAGGTATTGGTGCTGAAGCGGGAATGGACCAAAACAATGGCACTGGTCAGGTCCTTTTCAGATAAGTCTGGATAAAAGCTCCTTAACTGAGTGGCCGTAAGCATTCCCTTATAAACGATGGTTTGGGAGGACAAGCTGCAAATATAAAAATATTGATGGGCCTCTGGAGCTATATACTCAATTCTTTTTTCTGCCAGCCTTCTGACGATATACAATTTCCTTTCAAAATCAATGTTGACCTTTAAGTCTTCCGATTTTCGAACAAAAAACTGCATTATCCAGGGCATTGACTCTCTTGCTGTCTTTCCCAGGTATTTCGCCTCTATCGGTACCTTTCGCCAGCCGATCAAGCCCAGCCCCTCCTCACAGACAACAGACTCTAATATCGATTTGCATTTTTCTGCCGTCTCCTGATGGGGTGGCATAAAAACCATTCCCACACCATACTGTCCTGCTTCCGGCAGAGAAAGCTCTTTTCCGCAAACCCGTTTAAAGAAAACATCTGGAATTTGCAGCAGAATTCCAGCACCATCCCCCGTATCTTCTTCGCTGCCCTGACCTCCTCGATGGTTCAGATTTTCAAGTATGGTGAGGGCATCCCTCACATTCCCATGGGATTTTATTCCCTTCACATGGGCGATAAAGCCAATGCCACATGCATCATGCTCCCTTTCAGGGTCATAAAGCCCCTGGGCGGGAGGTAAACCATAAGTCCCCATAACATTCGTCCCCCTTGTCAATTTTTAGTTCAGCAGAGCATTGCCCTGCAATGATTTAGTCATTTACGTCTGTCCACAAAATATTTTCTAGAATATTTCGACTATTAAATTAATGTATTCAGTATTATATCATTTTTATAGAATTATTCAATAGATAAAATTGCATTTTTCTTAATTTTCTATATTTTTTGAAAATGTTATCGTTTTCATTTTCTAGCTATTTTACGTAGGCCTATGGGATAAATAGGAGGACTAAGATGTTATTTAGGTTAAACCATAGGGCTGTAATGAAATAAATAGCTTTTTATAAATCATTTGTATTTTATTGAGAATATGTTATAATTAAAATAAAAATATCGCTAGGGGTGCCATTGGCTGAGAGGAGCTTGTCCAACCCTTCGAACCTGTAGGTTAATACCTGCGTAGGGAAGCATTTCAACGTCTATTTAACGTGAAAGGATTTCCTTTCACGTTTTTTGCATCCAAGCGATGGAAGAAAGGATGAATTTTTTACATGTTTGCAAAGCTATTAGAATTAAAACCGGTAACCTGGGCAATCCTGCTGGCCCTTATGGGCAGCGCAGGCCTTCTTATTTATCTTGGAAAAAACCGTAAAAATACTACCTTCAATACAAGAATTATTGTTTACGGCAGCCTTTGTATTGCCCTTTCCTTTGTATTATCCTATATTAGACTCTATCGCTTTCCCCAGGGAGGCAGTATTACTCCCGCCAGTATGCTGCCCATGTTTATTTTTGCAGTGATATTCGGGCCTATTCCCGGTATTATCGCCGGCTTTGCCTATGGCTTTCTACAATTGATTCAAGACCCCTATGTCATTCATTGGGCCCAATTATTTCTCGATTATCCCCTGGCCTTTGGTGCCATGGGCCTGGCAGGGCTTTACCGTAAAAACTTGAGCATTGCCTGCTTAATTGGAGGATTTGGAAGGTTTGTCATGAGCTTTTTATCTGGAGCCATTTTTTTCGCAGATTACGCCCCCGAGGGGATGAATGTCTTTCTATATTCCTTGATCTATAACGGTACCGTTATGGGGGCCGATACCTTACTTTGTCTTGTAATTACTCTAATTCCTCAATTTAATACTGTTTTCAGGCAATTAAAAGGGCAGGCTGAAGTAAAGGCATAATTTATGCCCAAGGCAGACCAGCATCTGGAATCAATCCTGGATGCTGGTTTTTTTATATAAATTTAAGATTTAAAGGGTTGTATGGAGGGACCTAGCAGGGGTATACTACAATTATGTTTCGTATTCAAAAATATTTTAATGCAAAATAAATTGAATCAACAGATTTTTTTCTGCCCGTTGGGTTTAAATCCCTGTGAACCGTTGTTCAGCTTGCATTAAAATAATATAGTTTACATCATAATATTGTCAGGAGGCCAAAGCGTGATTAACGATACGGGAAGAAAAATATTCTATTTATTGAGGGATATTGATTATTTGATTAAGGATAGCATGAAGCATACCTTCAATAAAGGCGGTTTAACGGCTCCTCAGGTGATGGTATTGGCCAACTTAAGTAAAAATGGGCCCATGAAGATCAGTGAATTAAGCCGGGCATTGGGCCTATCCAACAGCACCATTTCCGGCATTGTAGACAGATTGGAAAAAAACAATTATGTACTACGTACAAGAGGCCAGGATGATCGCCGTGTGGTACAGGTTTCTATTGTTAAAGAATCAGAGGAAAAATTTCAGGCTACCTTCCATGAAAAATTGGAAAAAAAATTTAGTGATAAATTTCTACAAACTGATGAAAAGAACCTCAAACAGATTGTAGAGGGCCTTGAATCCCTAAAGGCTTTATTACAGAAATAGTATAAGGCTAACTTTTATACTGACAGGAGAGGATATCATGAAAAAATTATTAAAATATTTAAGGCCTTATGGATCATGGATTGCAGCAGTTTTAGGCCTCATACTGCTGCAATCCATTTCCGAGCTGTTTCTACCAACTCTGTTGGCTGATATCGTAGATGTCGGCATTGTTACCGGCAATACAGGATATATTCTGCGGATTGGAACAATTATGCTATTGGTGGCTGCCGGTGGTGTTCTCTGTGCTATCCTGGCCAGTTACCTGTCTTCAAAAATTGCAACGGGCTTCGGCAGGGACCTTAGAAACATGATTTTCACTAAGGTAGAGGACTTCTCCCTACAGGAATTTGACAAAATCGGGACAGCTACCCTGATTACAAGAACAACCAATGATGTCACTCAGATTCAACAGGTTCTGATGGTTATGCTTCGTCTAATGGTCAGTGCCCCCTTGATGGCCGTCGGCGGAATGATCATGGCCGTCTCTAAAAACCAATCCCTTTCTGTTGTGATTGTGGTGGTCATTCCCCTGCTGGCGGCAGTCATAGGGTTGGTGGCAGCCAAGGGGGTACCGTTGTTTAAGTCGATGCAGGTGAAGCTGGACAAGTTAAATTTAGTGCTTCGGGAAAACTTGACCGGTATTCGTGTTATTAGAGCCTTTAATCAGGTGGATTACGAAAAAAGGCGCTTTAACGAAGCCAATACAGATCTAACGGACACCGCTATTCGAGTCAATAAAATTATGGCCGCCCTAATGCCCTCCATCATGATTATCATGAACTTTACCACCATTGCCATTATGTGGCTGGGCAGCAATCTTATCAATCAGGGCCAGCTCCTGGTAGGAGACCTGATGGCCTTTATTCAATATGTGATGCTGATGATGTACTCACTTATTATGGTTTCCATGATGTTTGTTCTCATCCCCAGGGCTTCGGCTTCTATTCAACGGATTAATGAGGTATTGGAAACGAAAAAAGAAATCATGGATCCAGAAAAGCCAGCTACACACAGCAATCAAAGGGGCTTTGTAGAATTTAGAGACGTTAGCTTCACCTATCCCGGCGCTGAACAGCCTGCCCTTCAAAATATTAGCTTTTGTGCAGGCCCTGGGGAAGTAACCGCCATTATTGGTGGAACAGGATCAGGTAAATCCACCCTCATCAATTTGATTCCCCGTTTTTATGATGTCAGCCAGGGAAGTATATTGGTGAACGGCATTGATATTCGAGATATGACCCAGAAGGAACTTCGTAATAAAATTGGATTTGTTCCCCAGAAAGCTGTCCTGTTCAGCGGCTCGATTGCAGAAAATATCCGCTTCGGCAAGGAAGACGCCAGCCATGGTGCTGTTGAAGCAGCTGCTCGGGTGGCCCAGGCATCGGACTTCATTCAAAATATGAAGGAAGGCTATGACTCTCCCATCTCCCAGGGAGGCACCAATGTTTCAGGGGGGCAAAAACAGCGTCTTTCCATTGCCAGGGCCTTGGTTCGAAGGCCGGAGGTTTATATCTTTGATGATAGTTTTTCTGCCCTTGACTTTAAAACCGATGCAAAACTAAGATCTGCCCTGAAAAAAGAAACCAGGGATGCCACAGTTTTAATTGTGGCCCAAAGGGTTAGTACGGTTATGGATGCTGACAGAATTATTGTGCTGGACGAGGGAAAAATTGCTGGTATGGGTACCCATAAGACATTGCTTGATACCTGTGGTATTTATCGTGAAATTGTTTCGTCCCAGCTGACCGAGGAGGAATTGGCATGAAAATAAGAAAAAAAGCTAAATTGAATGGCGCCTCAAGGGGCCCCATGGGAGCGATCGGCGCTCCTGTAGAAAAGGCAAAGGACTTCAAGGGAACACTAAAAAGGTTGTTGGCATATTTAAAGCCCCGAAGGCTTCAATTGCTTTTGGTATTGATCATGGCCATTCTAAGCACTGCCTTCAGTATTATTAGCCCTAAGGTATTGGGCTTGGCCACTACAAAGCTCTTTGAAGGTTCAATGGCAAGATTGCAAGATTCCTCCAGTGCCGTCGTAGACTTTCAATATATTGGCGGAATTCTAAAGATTTTAATGGGCCTATATCTTGTCAGTGCCTTGTTCAGCTATATTCAACAATTTATTATGGCGGGTATCGCCCAAAAAACAGTCTATGATATGCGTAATGATGTCAATCATAAGCTGGCAAAGCTTCCCCTGGGGTTTTTCGATTCAAGAACCCATGGCGAAATATTGAGCCGTGTTACCAATGATGTGGATAACATCAGCAGTACCCTTCAGCAAAGCCTGACCCAGCTAATTACCTCGGTCGTTACCCTGGTGGGCGTACTGGTGATGATGCTGACCATTAGCCCGCTCCTTACTCTTGTTACAATGGTTATTCTGCCCCTAAGTGCTGTGGTAACAGCCAAAATCGCCAAGCGATCCCAGGTGCATTTTGCCTCCCAACAGAAATCCCTGGGAGAGCTTAATGGTCATGTAGAGGAAATGTACACCGGTCATAGAATTATCAAGGTTTTTAACAGGGAATCTGATTCCATTGATCAATTTAAAAAAATTAATGACGAACTCTATGAGTCCGGCTGGAAAGCACAATTTATTTCGGGAATCATTTTTCCCCTGCTGACCTTTGTCAATAACATCGGCTATGTTATTATCTCTGTGGCGGGAGGTATTATGGTTACCAGGCGAACTATTACTATTGGTGATATTCAAGCCTTTATTCAGTATGCAAGGCAATTTACCCAGCCCATCGCCCAAACCGCTAATATTGCTAATATTCTTCAATCTACCGTAGCCTCTGCTGAGCGGGTTTTTGAATTACTTGACGAGGAGGAGGAGATTCCTGATGAAATAAATCATCAGATTATTGAGCTGCCTAGGGGAGCGGTTCAATTTGATTCAGTAAACTTTAGCTATAAAAAGGATGAAAAGCTGATTGAAGACATGAACATTAAGGTACAGCCCGGTGAAACCATTGCCATTGTTGGCCCTACCGGGGCCGGCAAAACTACCCTGGTAAACCTGCTGATGCGTTTTTATGAAATAGATCAAGGTAAAATTACTGTAGACGGGGTCGACATAAGGGACTTGAAGCGAGAGGATCTTCGACGTATATTCGGGATGGTATTACAGGACACCTGGCTTTTTAATGGTACAATCGAAGAAAATATTGCATACGGACGACGGGGAGCCAGCCATGAGGATATTGTCAATGCCGCCAGGGTCGCCCAGGCAGACTATTTTATCAGAACCCTGCCAGATGGCTACCAAACTGTTTTAAATGAAGAAGCATCCAATATCTCACAAGGTCAGAAGCAACTGATTACCATTGCCCGGGCCTTCTTGGCGGACCCGGCTATTCTGATCTTAGATGAGGCCACCAGCAGCGTTGATACTAGAACAGAAATTCATATTCAAAGGGCCATGGTAGAATTGATGAAGGGAAGAACCAGCTTTGTGATTGCCCACAGGCTTTCAACCATAAAGAATGCCGATTTAATTCTGGTAATGAATGAAGGCCGAATCATTGAAAAAGGAAGTCACTGGCAGCTGTTGAAGCAAAAAGGATTCTATGCAGACCTGTATAACAGTCAGTTTACCAGCAATGGCTATTCCAGCGAGGCCATCTGATGGGATGATTTAAAAAATAATGCTTTTACAATGCCCTAATCCTGAAGTGGATTAAGGGCTTTTTTATTTTTGAATCCATGATCAGGAACTGTTCCTATAAATTAAGTTATTCTTATAGGAATGAAAAATACATTGCTGCAAAAACTAAGAAAAAAAGCGAGGTGTTATTATGCATACAATGTGGAAGGGCACCATCAGCTTCGGATTAGTCAGCATCCCCGTAAAGCTGCATGCTGCCACTGAAGACAAGGATGTTAAGCTGCGGCAGCTCCATAAAAAGTGTAAGAGTCCAATACGTTATAAGAAAGTATGTGAGCATTGTCAAGAAGAGATTAAGCCAGAGGATATTGTAATGGCCTTTGAATATGCACCTGACAAATTTGTTGAGCTACCGCCGGAGGAATTGGAAAAATTGAAAAAGGAGCAGGAGGCTAAAGCGGTGGATATTATCAACTTTGTTAAGCTGGAGGAAATTGACCCCATCTACTTCGATCGTACCTACTACCTTAGCCCTGGTGATGGCGGCGTCAAGGCCTACAGTCTCCTACGAAGCTCCTTGACCAATACAGGTAAAATCGGATTAGCAAAAATTATGATTCGTTCTAAGGAAAGGTTGGCTGCCATTAGGCCCTATGAAAAGGTTTTAATCATGGAAACACTCCATTACCCTGATGAGGTTCGGGCCCTGGAGGAGGTTCCCAACATTCCTGACAATATTGAGCTTTCTCCCAAGGAAATGGATACAGCGGCTCTTTTAATTGATCAGCTCACTGAAACCTTTGATCCTGAAAAATATATAGACGAATATCGAACAGCCCTGATGGAATTAATTCAAGAAAAGCTGCAAAATGAAAAGGGTGTTGAGGCCATGAAAAACGATAATGTAATTGATTTAATGAAAGCCCTTGAGGAAAGCATAGAGAAAACCAAGCCTGCTAAAACACCCCGCAAGAAAAAAAATATACCGGGGCGAAAAAAGGCTTAGTTCATGTTTTTTCCTTTAATGCTCCTTAAAACTGCCCCCGGCCCCTTTTCCTCAAAGGACTATATTTTCGAAAGAAAATTTGATGGAATTCGAATAGAATATTCTAACATAGAAGGACCACAGGTTTTTACCAGGAATCAGTCCCTGGTAAATCATCAATTTCCTGAGCTGCTTTTCCCCTTTGAAGAAACCATGATTTTAGACGGTGAGGCTGTGTCATTGGATGACCAGGGAAATGAAGATTTTGAACGAATCATCAAACGATTTTTTATGAAAAACCAAACTAAAATACAAAAAAATGCCAGGGAAGCCCCCGTTACCTATCTTGTATTCGATGTTCTCTATTATCGCAATCAAGACCTTAGAAATGTACCGCTATTAGAAAGGAAAGCCATTTTACAGGAAATACTGCTGCCCTATTCTAATATTTCAATTATTCCCTTTATTGAGGATGAAGGTCTTGATTTTTTTGAAAAAATCAGAGAGGAGAGCCGGGAAGGGGTTATTGCAAAGAAGAAAGATTCCAGCTATGTCGGAAAACGTTCCTCTCAATGGATGAAAATCATTAACTGGGTAGAAACCGAAGCCCGGATCACAGGCTATCGAAAAAAGGACCGTGGACTGCTTTGTACCCACATGGATGGAAAACCCCTGGGGGTAATCTTAACTGGTTTCGACAGTGTTCAACGACAGGCCTTTTTTAAGATTGCTGAAGGAATCTATTTAAACGAAGATCGAGAGTTTGTCTATCTGCAACCTGTTTTAAAATGTAAGCTGCGGGGCAGAGGCTTTGTCAGCAGCGGTGGGCTGCGTTCAGCCAGCTTCGTTGATTTTATATTATAGCATCAATTGTTGGATTAAAATTTATGGAAGGAGCTATGTCAATGGCTAAGCTAAAGGAAAGATATACTGTCAGTATTGAAGGACAGCAGGTGGATGTTACCCACCCCACAAAATTAATATGGCCCCATATACAAAAGCTGGCATATCTTCAATATTTAATTGAGGTATCCCCTTATTTACTGCCCTATTTAAACAACAGGGCCTTAACAACCATCCGATATCCCCATGGGGTATCAGGGGAATTTTTTTATCAAAAAAGCTGCCCCTCCTATGCTCCGGATTTTGTTGACACTCATTATTCTGATGATATCAATTACATTGTCTGTTCAAGCCTTCCCACCCTGGTATGGTTGGGAAATCAAGGGGCTATTGATCTGCATGTTCCCTTTAATACCATTGATTCCTCCCGCCCTGCTGAAATAGTATTTGATCTGGACCCTCCTTCCAGGGAATATTTTCATCTGGCCATTGAAGCGGCCCTTATCTTAAAGGAGGTATTTGACCGTTTAAAGCTAGTTTCCTTTGTTAAAACCTCTGGAAATAAAGGGCTACAGCTTTATATTCCCCTGCCTGACAATCAGTTTACCTATGATGAAACCCGAAGCTTTACCAGCTTTGCGGCTCAATATGTAGTTGGCCTGGAGCCCCGCTGGTTTACGACTGAAAGAATGAAAAAGAAACGGGGGAATCGACTTTATGTAGATTATCTGCAGCATGCTCCCGGTAAGACGATCATCGCCCCCTATTCCCTCCGTGGTAACGACGAGGCCCTGGCGGCGACTCCCCTCTTCTGGGATGAAGTGACCCGGGAGCTTAGGCCTGAAGAATTCCCCATGGAGGTCATTATGGATCGTTTAAAGAAAAAGGGCTGTCCCTTTGAAAATTACACCGCCAGTAAAACACAACAAAATTTTACTGATGTTTTAAATCAACTGAAGGAAACCATTGCACCTCGTCTTAATTAAACCTTAACCAGGAATGATCTATCTCCTATAGATGCCGCAGTATTAGGTATAAAACCAAAGTAAAAAACGCTTCAGCCAATGCTCCTTATCCTTCTGGTCTTGATCTGGCAAGGTTAGTCCCAGCCTTAATTCTTCAAGATTGTGGATTTGAAAGGAATCAGCATGTATTCCCCGTTCCAGATTACTATAGCCACTGGGGGTAAATAAAATAATATCGAAGCAGCAAAGCTGCAAAAGGGCAATCATGAAAAAGTCTTCCTGGGTAAAGGCCGTATCGGCTCCGTCATAAATCACCAGCTTGGGAATATGGGCAGAAAAATCAAATTTTTGTATTAGATTTAATATTTGTCTATCCAGTCTGAACAGCCCATACAGGGCTTTATATTTCAATTCCTCTGTGATGATAAATTTAAAGATATTCTTCGATTGAAGCAGTTTATTTAGCTTCAACAGTAATAAATCCTGAACCGACTCCTTTAAGAAACCCAGGGTATAGGCCTTTAGCCCCTTCACCCGATCAATATGGAAACAGCCTTCATCATTTAATAAATTGGCATCTTGCTCCCATTTAACGGGAGCCATCATCGGTATCCCTTTAATGAAAACCGTTCTTTCCTGGTTTTCTGTTAATTTAATTAAGTCATGCCAGTAATTTTTTAAATTACGGTGGGTTCCGCTGATTTTTGCAAAGAGATGGGGAATATAGATTTTTTGATCTTCTATGAGAAAGCCTTCTCGAAATCTGGCCTCCTCCTGCCACAGAATAAAAATTTCTTCATAGGTGGTTTCCAGGGTAACAGGTATGGGCAAATACGCTGCATATTGCCATGGTTCATACAGCCCGCCTTCATCATCATGAAGAATTCTGTGGATTTCTCTTGAGGCTTGAAACGCAGTGGTTTTTCTTTTCCTCTTATCTTGATTCTCCATATTTCTCCTCCTATCAGCCATTCCTGTTTCCCGTGATTAAGAATTTATGGAAATTATAACATATTGCCTTCCTTCCATCAATATCGCCCGCCAGAGAAAAACCCTGGCCAAAGGTTTTTGACCAGGGTATCGTATAACCAACATCTTCCACTAGCTATTCTTCTTTCGGGTCGAAATGTCTACCCAAACAGCCAGAAGCAACACCAGGCCCCTTACAATCAAACGCTGGGTTGTACCTACATCTAAAAGCAGCATTCCATTATTTAAGGTAGACATAACCAATGCCCCGATAATGGCCCCCACAATGGTTCCTTCTCCCCCCAGGGTACTGGTTCCGCCAATAATGGCAGCTGCAATTACATCCAGCTCCATGCTTTGTCCTGCTGAAGCCGCCGCCGATCCCACTCTGGCTGTATAAACGATACCGCCAATGGCACCCAATATTCCTGATGATATAAAAATCCAAAGGGTTCTATTTCTTATGTCAATTCCAGAAAGCTTTGCCGCTTCCTTGTTTCCTCCGATGGCATAGACATGACGGCCAAAGGTTGTCTTGGTGGTAAGGAATGCATAGCCTCCGCCGATGGCCATTAAGAGAACAATAGAATAGGGAATTCCCAAATAAAAGGCCATAATACCAAATACTGCTGTAATCAATAGACCGATCAGGGTTATTTTTAATATAAACAGCGACTGGGGCAACACGTCGAAATCATATTTACGACGTTCTTTTCTCTTTTTAAATTCTGACCAAAGATAACCAGCCAATACAATGGCCCAAATTATAACGGTTGTATCATGGGGAATCAGGTCCCTCGGTGTACTATCAAAAAATAGGGTTGGTAAATAGCCCTGACCAATTTTATTGAAGGCAGCACCCGTAGCAATGGTTTCTCCCTTTGTTACCCCCAGAAGCATACCATTGAATATCATCATCCCCGCCAGGGTAACAATGAAGGCCGGTACCTGTCGGTAGGCGATCCAGTAGCCCTGCCATAATCCAATAAGGGCCCCAATGGCCAATGTAATTAAAATTGATGGTACAATTCCAATCCCAAACCGGGCAGGAAGGATCGCTGCGATGGCTCCGGTCAGCCCCACCACGGCACCTATTGACAGATCAATATGACCTGCTACAATCACCAGTACCACACCACATGCTAGAATGGCGATATGGGCCGTTTGTAAAAATAAAGTAGATAAATTTCTTGGTGTAAAGAAAACATCACTGAAAAGTGAAAATATGATCATAATACTGATTAATGCTATAAACATAGTGTATTGCTTAATATTATTGCGTAAGGATAGCTTTATGATTTCTACAGGACTTTGCTTTTCCATTGTTTTGCTGCTCATTTGATTAACCTCCTTTATTGGATCTTAAGACTGCTATGCCCCACCAGTTGCATAATGCATTATTTTTTCCTGGTCGCTGGCCTCCCAGTCTAAATCTGCTGTTAATTTTCCTTCGTGCATTACCAATATCCGGTCACTCATTCCCAAAATTTCCGGCAGCTCAGAGGATATCATAATGATGCTGACGCCCTGCTCCACCAGTTCATTCATAATGTTATAAATTTCATATTTTGCCCCAACATCAATTCCCCTGGTGGGCTCATCTAATATCAATACCTTGGGAGCAGCCATGAGCCATTTGGCAATAACAACCTTTTGCTGGTTTCCACCACTTAGGTTCCTGGTCTTTTGCTCGATAGAGGGAGTCTTTATTTTTAACGCATCTACATAATGATTAGATACCTTGATTTCTTCATTTTCATTGATTCCTGATACACCTGAAATTTTATCCAGGCTTGCCAGGGTAATGTTCTCTTTAATATCCATCATCAATACAAGGCCTGTTTTTTTCCGATCCTCTGATAAATAGCATAGGCCCCTTTCAATGGCCTCTCTTGGATTTTTAATGGCCACCGGCTTTCCATCAATGAAAATTTCACCTGATTTATTGATACCATAGGCACCGAAAATACTCATCATCAGTTCAGTACGCCCTGATCCCATTAATCCTGCAATTCCCAGTATTTCACCCTTCCGGGCCTGAAAGCCGACTCCATCAATGATCTTTCGATCGGGCAATTCTGGGTTATAGACAGTCCAGTCCTTAACCTCCAATACCACATCTCCCGGTGTATGAGGCTTACGAGGAAATAATTGTGTCAGTTCCCTTCCCACCATTCCTGTAATAATTCGATTTTGGTTAACGACTTCATCATTGGGGAAGGTCTCAATGGTTTTTCCATCCCTTAAAACAGTAATTGTATCGGCGATGGCCTTTACTTCCTTCAGCTTATGGGAAATATAGATGCAGCTAATTCCTTCTTCCTTCAGCTTACGAATTATATTCAACAGATTTTCACTATCATCCTCGTTCAGGGCTGCAGTGGGCTCGTCTAGTATTAGAATACTTACATTTTTCGATAGGGCCTTGGCGATTTCCACCAATTGCTGTTTTCCAATTCCCAGGTTTAATATTGGCGTATCTGGATTCTCTGACAAACCCACCTCCTTTAATAGCTGCTGGGTATGGGCCGATGCCTGATTCCAATTGATAACACCATATTTTTGATACTCATTACCCAGGAAAATATTTTCGCAAATACTCATTTGCTTTACCAGGGTTAATTCCTGGTAGATAATTCCCACCCCTGCAGCTTCACTGTCCTTAATATTTTGAAATCGCTGCTCCCTTCCATTAATCATAACTTTTCCTTCGTAGGTGCCGTAGGGGTATACCCCACTGAGTACCTTCATGAGGGTCGATTTTCCGGCGCCATTTTCACCCACCAAGGCGTGGATTTCTCCTTTTTTTACCTTTAGATTAACATGATCAAGGGCCTTTACCCCTGGGAATTCCTTTACGATATCCTGCATTTCTAAAATATATTCACCCATAGACGATCCACCTTTCTAAAATAGGAGGAATAACCTGGGCTATTCCTCCTCTAACTATATAGCAATACAATTATTATCTTAGATCGGCCTCGGTAATATATCCACTGTCAACCAATACTTCTTGAATATTATCAGCAGTTACAACCGTTGCCTCCAGTAATACAGAGGGCACATTAACTGAGCCGTTATCAACCTCTCCATTGGTAGATATGTTTTCACCCTTTGCAAGCTGAACTGCAATTTCAATGGCCTCTTGACCTAATTCCCTTGTATCCTTGAAAATTGTCATTGATTGCGTCCCCTCAACAATTCTCTTTGCAGCTGACTTTTCAGCATCTTGACCGGTAATGGGTACTTCACCTGCCAATCCTTGTGCTGCCAAGGCTTGAATGGCTCCGCCAGCAGTACCGTCATTTGGTGCCAGTATGGCATCTACTTCATTATTATTGGCCGCCAGGGCAGCTTCTACTATTCTTAAGGCATTCTCTGGTACCCAGTTGTCAACTGCCTGTTCTGCAATCACTTCAATTTTTCCACTGTCAATCAGCGGTTGAATATATTTCATGGCACCCTCTTTAAACAGCTTGGCATTGTTATCGGTAGGTGCTCCAGACATAATGATGTACTTACCTTCAGGCACCTGTTCGGTTATATATTGTCCCTGAAGCTCTCCAACCTTGACATTGTCAAAGGATAAATACACATCCAGCTTATCGGTATTAGTAATCAATCGGTCATAGGAGATAACCGGCACACCCTCCTGATGGGCCTTTTCTACCAGAGAAGCTGCTGCTGAGGCATCGTGGGGTGCTAAAATCAACACATCAATTCCCTGGGTTAACAGGGCTTCCACCTGGGTAATCTGTTCCTGCATATTGGCATCGGCAACCTTAACCAATAACTCAATCCCCATTTCCTCTGCCACGGCTTCCATTTTTTCCTTATCCCTTACCCATCTTTCTTCTCTTTGGGTAGGCAGTGATAATCCCACAACAATCTTTTCATCTGTTGCTCCTTCTCCGCCGGTTTCTTCATCCGCAGGCTGGCTGCTGCACCCTGCAAACAAGCCAACAACCAAAACAAAGGCCAGCAGTAGCGTAAAGATTTTGCGCTTTTTCATTTAATTCGTCCCCCTTATTATTTTCTATGGCTCATCCAAAGGATCAGCCCTCTTAAGGAATCAGGAAGGATAAAAACGTTTTCCCAACCCTTATTAATTATTATACAGGAAGACATTGAAGGAAAGGCCTGCTTGTTTCTGTAACATTTTATTTTATTCTTTCTTATTTTGTTTCTTTTCACACTTTAGCCTATTGAGTAGTAATATTTTGTGATAAAAAAATCCAGTAGTCAGCTTCTACTGGATCTAAAACATCAATTTTCATTGATTCGGCAGATTTCGATAAACCTCATCAATCATATGAAAACCATCTTTGATAACCGTTTCCTTCATATTATTTTGATCCACCACAACGGGCTCCAGAACATAATAGGGTATATCGTAGCTTCCATCATTGATGGTATATTTAATATTGGCAAGCTCTTCTCCTTTAGCCATTTGTACTGCAATACGGGCTGTGGCCTCTGCCAGCTTTTCGATAGGCTTATAGATTGTCAACAATTGAGTTCCCTCAACAATACGCTGGCAGGCCGCCAGGTCGGCATCCTGGCCCACTACAATGGTTTGACCAGCCAGCCTGTGTTGTGAGAGGGCTTCTATCACCCCATCGGCCAAACCATCATTACCTGCAATCACTGCCTCAATGGTATGGCCTTCCTTAAGCAGCTGGTCGGTGACGGTAAAGGCATGCTCCTTCATCCAATTCTGGGCCCATTCCTCAGCAACCAGTTTAATATGGCCGGCTTCAATGCTTTCCTGCAATACCCTGTCATATCCTTCTTTAATCAGTCTGGTATTATGATCGCTGGTGGCACCATTTACAATTAGCAGGTGGCCCTGGGGCATATGGGCTAAAACCGATTCGGCCATCAGCTCCCCCACCCGGGTATTATCAAAGGAAACGTATAAATCTACATTGGCATTTAACACCAACCTGTCATAGGAAATTACCTTGACGCCATTCCGTTTAGCTAATTCAACAGCTTCATTGGCTTTATGATGATCATTTGGCACCAAAATTAAAACATCAATATCCTGGCTGATCAAATACCTTACCTGCTTTAACTGATCCTGATCATCGTTGTTGGCATTCTGTACAATAATTTCCCCTCCCAATTCCCTGATCTTTGCCATCAGAATGTCCCGATCCTTAAGCCATCTTTCCTCCTTAAGGGTACCTAAAGAAAATCCAACCTTAATTTTTTTCTGTTCCTCCTCCAGTCCGTTGGGCTTTGTACTGCCCTTCCGTTCTATGTCAATTACCTTGATGATTTGAAGGGTAAGGGCTACCAAAACAATTAAGAGAAGTACCGTTACAATTGTTTTAAGACCTTCCAGTTTCTTCAATCCTTCATCACCTCTCCTGGGAAATGGCATAATTTCTAAACTCTGTAGGAGTCATTCCTGTGGATTTTTTAAATATTTTACTAAAGTAATTGGGATCGGTGTAGCCAACCTCGTAACAAATTTCTTTGATATTAATGGTCTTATCCTTAAGGATCTCCTTAGCCTTTTCAACCCTAAGCTCTGTCAAATAGTCAACAAAATTCTTTCCTGTAGATTCCTTAAAAAATTTACTAAAATGATGGTAGCTCATATTGATCTGCTTAGCCACATCATCCAGACCAATATTATCCCGGTAATTTTCCTCTATGTATCGAAGGGCACTTAATATCAGGCCGCTTAATTTACAGTTTTTAGTTTCTTCAAGCCTTGCTAAAAGGCTCCTCAAATAATTTATATAGGTGATGTTCAAATCTTTAATATCATTAATTTCCAATATCTCTAATAAATAATCCCGCTCCCCTGGCTCCCTTTCACCTACCTCATAGGGGACCACCCTTTGGGTTAGAATAAAAAGCTCCAGCAATTTAGATTTCATTTTTTGGCAATTATCTCCATAAACCCTTGAAAGCCATTGAAATATCTTTGAAAAGGCTTCTAATGCGCCCTTTGTATCTATGACCAGTATCCGGTCTAAAAAAATCTTTTCCAGCTCATGGGGATAATCCTCAAGGGAAGCCGGAAGCAGGTGAACATCCTCATAATGGGTCACAGTATCTTTATGATATATCGATGCCGCCATATGGGCCTCCTGATAGGATTTGGAAAAATGTTCAATGGGATAGGCCCTTCCCAAACCAAATTGATAAGGAAGCTGAAGACTTTTATTAAGCTTTGAAATAATCCCCTTGGCCAGGCCTATGGCATTATTCTTAATCTCATAGGCATCCATTGTGGAGTCAATGGGGATATAGGCCACAATTCGATCCAGATGGGGCAGCCCAACCAGACAATCGCTGGCATTCTTTAACCTCATGGTGAACAATTCATAGAATTGCTGCTTCAATAGGCTATTTTTTAAGCCCTCAGCCTTTACCGCCGCTTCAGGGGCTTCAACTACTGCCATCATCACATAGCCGTAACTTAAATCCATTCCAAATATCTCTTCATAAAAGGATAAATTCTTCTGACAGCTGTCGTTAAAGAGCTGGGATAGTATAAACTGTCCTTCCATGTGGGGCAAAATGTTGTTGATCTTTTCCATTAATAGCATTTCTCTTTTTACAGCCTCACGCCTTGCCTCAATTATTTGACAGATCTCGTCGATCACCTTAATCAGCTTATTTTTATTCAGGGGCTTCAACAGATAATCCTGAACCCCCAGCTTTACGGCCTCCTTGGCATACTGGAAATACTCGTATGCACTGATGATTACAAAAATAGCATCACAGTGGGATGCCTTGATATGTCGAATGGCTTCAATCCCATTTATACCCGGAATATGAATATCCATCAATATGATATCGGGCTTCAAGCTAAGGGCCTTTTCAATGGCTTCACGGCCAGACCTGGCCGTTCCAACAACCTCCACATTGGGGACATGCTTTTCAATAATGAATTTAACAGACTCAATGACAATATATTCGTCATCTGCAATTAATAGCTTAATCATCTATGACCTCCTTTCCCACGGGCAGCTTCAAGGTTACCTTTGTTCCCTGCCCCGGGCTGCTTTCCATCTCAAATACCTCTTGAATATCGTCTATGTTATAGAATAGCCTGAGTCGATCAATAACATTATTGATTCCAATACCGCTGGCATGCTTCCTTATCTTTTCTTCGCTGCCATCGGCCTTCATAATGGCTTCTATTTTTTCTAATTCCATGCCAATTCCGTTATCCTTAACTTCCACTAAAATAATCTGATTTTCTTCCTTCACCTTCAGTTGTATTTCACCGTTTCTTTCCAGGTTTTCAAGGCCATGAATAAAGGCGTTTTCAACAATTGGCTGAATAATGGTACAGGGAACCTTGACCATGAGCAGTCCCTTGTCAATCTCTGTCTTAAACTCTATCTTATCACCAAATCTCGTTTTTAAAATATACATGTAATTTTTAACGTAATTAATTTCATCCTTTAAAGTAACGGGCCTGTCCAGACTCCTTAAATTATAGCGGAACAGCTGGGCAATATTCTCTATAAATTCTGAGGCCCGGTCGGCCCCCTCCATCATAGCCAGTTGCCCTGCAGCATTAAAGGTATTAAATAGAAAGTGAGGATTGATCTGGGACTGAAGGGCCTTAAGCTCGGCATCCTTTAAAAGGCTTTTCATCTTGAAATTCTCCATTTCCTGTTCCTTTAACCGATTTTCAACCTCTGCCTGGGTCTTAATGTCATCGATATGGCTTTTAATATTAACGACCATTTTATCAAAGGCCTTGGCCAAAATTTTAATTTCATCATCTGTATGAATTTGAACCGGATCAATATTAAAGTTTCCCTGGGAAATCTTCTCTGCCGAATGGGCCAGCTCGATAATGGGCTTCGTCAGCCGATAGGTGAAGATAATGGCCAGAATAATATTTAGGGTTACCGCCCCCACAATAATTGCGGCATTGACATAGCTTACAAAGGTCATATTTTTTGTAATGATTCCATATTGATCTGAGCCCTCCTGAAGCTTGTTATTTAACAGCTGCGTAATATATTGCTTCACATATTCACTAATTTCATAGGAACGGGTAAAATGAGCATTATACTCATTACTAATTCTGCCTCGCTTTGCCTTCACTGCACTGTCGGCCTCCAAAAGTAAATCATCTATTAAATATCCTATGTTTTTCATCATCAGACTGTCCATATGGTAGGTGGCCTCCCTGGGAATGTCCTTTGATTTTTTATCCAGGGTGTCGTAGATTGTATAGTAATTCAAAAGGGCATTGGAGGATTTGGTAGTTAAGTATTTCTCTACCTCTGTCATTAGCAGATCAACATCGTTATTTAAATCATTTAAATAGACATAATCGGTGATGATGGTCTTGAGCTTTGTCAGCACCAACTTGGCATTATAGTAGGAAAATACACTGGTTAAGCCAATAATCAAGGTGATAATTAAATAGTATATAATTAACTTTTTTCTGATTCCCGAAAAATGAAACAGGTTTTTTTTCATATTAACCACCAACTGCTTCCTTTAGACTATTGCTGCTGCCCTTCTTCATAATCATAGGTATAGTCATGAATGTTCTCCCTTGTAATGACCTTAACGCCAGTATCAATAAAGGTAGAGACATTATTATTGTCCTTAATATCAATTAACGCCTTGACCGCCTCATAGCCCATCTGATAGGGGTCACTGATCACTGTCCCATAGATAATATCCATCATAATGTATCTTAGAATATTTTCCAAATCGCCATAACCCACCAGACAAATACTGCCCACCTTATTCCTGTCTACAATAATCTGGGCGGCCCCCAGGGTATCAACGGAGCTGGTGGTTAAAATGGCATTGATTTCAGACTGATGATTGATGATATTTTGAGTAATTTCCTCAGCACTTAAAATTCCCAATTGTGAGGTATATACCTCTGCCACCTGCATATCGGGATATTCCTTGATTGCACTTAAAAAGCCATTCATTTTAAGGTTCTGACTGGCTGAATCCAGGTCCAGATCACTGTTAACAACGATGGCAACCCTTGCCCTTCCATTGGTTGCCTCAACCATCAATTCACCGGCCTCTTTTCCCAGAAGAAAGCTGTTAGTACCCACAAAGGCATTTCGATTACTATTTTTGTTATCGTTTTCAATCGTCACAATGGGAATTCCTTCGGTGTAGCCCCTGTTAATTAATTCAGTGGAACCCTGGACATTGGAAACATGGGTAATAATTCCATCTACCCGGGCACTGATGGCCATATCAAGATATTTTAGCTCCTCGGCGGGATTATTGAATCGAGGTGAATTAAATTCCACCACCACATTATAGTCCTTGGCAGCATCTTCAACACCCCTTCGAATTTCCTTCCAATAGGGGTCCACCGAGTTCTGGCCCACAAAATAAAAATGATAGTTGGGGCTTTCAGAATAAAAGGGGACATTTCGTTGCTGAAGCCAGTATAAAAACAGGCTGTTGGCAATAATTAGTACGACTAATATGACAATGATATTTTTTTGAATAAACCGTATCACTTTTTTCATATAATGCCTCCTGCCGGGAGAATTGTATCGGTTGTTTAAGTTTTACTATTCGATAAGGGTGACAAAGTTCCTTCTTATGGAAATAATTCCCTTGAAAAGTTTCTATCGATTCTTACACTATCTTCATTATTTAGATGCGACCACCAAAGTGATAAATGCCTTAGCCAATTGACCCATCGGCAATGGCTAAGGCATTTTAAGTTCTAGCGATATTGAATTCTGCACTTCTTATGATTACTCTCAAGGGCCAGTTCAATTACTCTGATGACATTCCTTGATTCCTGGGGTTTAACTAAAAGGGCTTCTTCCTTCATGATGGCCCGGCAGACATTTTGATAATAGGCACTGTAATCCCCTGGTATACTTTCCACCCTTCCTCTGAAGTGAACACCGTTAACATTGGTATTCAGTATTCCCCATTGATCCTCGGGTTCCCGACCCCAATCCTCCAGGTCCTTTGGCGTTAGTCCCTTTTTCAGAGCCGCCTCCTGAACATCCATACCATATTTCACAAAGGAGCCCTGTTCACCCAACAATATGAAATGGGGCAGGGGCTCCCTTACAAGACTGCCGGATTTTAAGGTCACCTTCAGCTGGGGGTAATAAAGAATAATTTCAAAATGATCGTCGACCTTTGCTACGGGTCGTTGAACCCTGATATCAGCATAAATTTCCTGGGGTGTACCGAAGAGAACCAGGGCCTGATCAATTAAATGACTGCCTAAATCATATAGAATTCCTGCCCCCGGTTGATTTTCTTCCCGCCAGGCATTCTCCTTAAGCCTGTTTCTAAAGCGATCATAATGGGCCTCATACTCCACCAGCCTTCCCAGCAGCTGCCCCTCTATAATGGATTTTACCGTTAAAAAATCACTGTCCCACCTTCTATTCTGATGAACCGATAAAATTCTTTGTTGTTTGCCAGCCAATTCTATCAGCTCATCGGCCTCCTGGGAGGTAATGGTGAAGGGCTTTTCCACCACCACGTGCTTGCCCGCTTTAAGGGCTTTCGCTGCCAGCTCCTTATGGGAGGTATTGGGGGTTGCCACCACCACCAGCTCAATTTCTTCATCATTTAATACTGCCTCTGTCTCCCGTACCACCTGACACTGGGGGTATTGGAGACGGATATATTCAGCAGTTTTTTCATTACCAGTAACTATTTTAGAAAGCTGAAGCTGGAGCAAGCTGTTGATCACCGGAGCATGAAACACCCTACCGGCCATTCCAAATCCTATGATACCTACCTTGATTACTCTTTCCATTACTAAGCTCCTTCCCTTACCTTTACAAAAGTTTATTCCATCTGCCTAGGGTTTTAATGGATTCCCATAATGATTTATATGTACTCTATCAAATTTCAATTCTTCCTCTGAATGGGGGTTTTTCTGCTCCCCTTTATGGCCCACTGCAATGATGGCCAAGGCCTGCTTGTGGGAAGGAATTCCCAATTGCTCCTGAAGAAAGGTACCGGCAGTTTTGCCTTCCCCATGCTGTCTTTGTCTGATTTGAACCCAGCAGGAGCCGAGCCCCATTGATTCTGCCGTTAAGTGTAAGATCGTGGCGGCAATAGAGGCATCCTCAATCCAAACATCACTTACATTGGAATCAGCCACAACAACTATGCCCAGGGCTGCGTTTTTTAAAAAGCCTGCCCCCTGGGGTTTAGCCTGGGATAGCTTCTCCAGCAGGGCGGCATCATCCACCACAATAAAATCCCATGATTGGGAGTTCTTTGATGTGGGGGACAATAGGGCCGCCTTAATCAGTTGCTTTACCTGCTCCTCGGTCAGCTTTGCTTCTTCATATGCCCTGATGCTTCTTCTTTTTGTTAATAATTCCAGCATTTTCACTGCCTCCTTATAAAAATAATCATTTGCTTTTATTATACCAAATCTGTTATTCATAGGAAATTATAAAAAAAAGATATTTAACAGCCCTATTTATGACTAGTAAAATCGATTCATTCGCCATTAACAGGATGGAAAAAAACAGTAGATTATTATATAATGATGACAGAATCTTACTTAGGTACAATATTTATACAATAACTATAGGGTGTGAAAAGGTGTTGGATTTAATTAAAGAAATGAAAAACCATAAAATCATCAATGGGGAAGATATCAATAAGTTAAAACAATATATTGCCAAGCGCTTTCCTCAATACCATGAGGCCAGAAGAAAGGAAATACTGGAAAACACCCTGGGGGAAATCGTTAGTCGCCACCTGACAAAGATTCCTGCCGTATATCGTGTACCGATTATCAGAAGACTGCAGGAAAAGTCCCCCCTGGCTGACCAAGGGGAGCTTGTTTTTTATGATGTTTTAGAGGTAGCCCTAACCCTTAAAACAATTAATCAGGAATTATTAGAATCCTTATGCCATTGGCTTCAAGACCACGTGATCTACCCTGTTGATCAGGATATCATCAAACAGTTTCAACAGAATATTAATTCGGCCGCTAATGCCAAACAATGGCTGCTCCAAGAACCCAGCCCCAATAGGCCAGAAACCAGTGAAAAATCCCTAAAGGGCGGCCGGCTGCCCCTGGTATGGGAAGGAAATCTATCGGAGCAGTTGGAATCAAAGGTGAAATTTGCCGGTATCATGCTGCTATGTCTATTGATCCTCTTTATTAATCAAATCTATATTCAGCAGTCGGTCAAGCTAAAGGCAACTTCTCAGCCCATGGTTTTTGAAGCCATTGCAAAGCCTCAGCTGCCCTCGGATTTTCACTACAGAGAAATAGACGAAGAAAAACTCCGGGCCTATTTAATGAGCCGTAATTCCATTTTGGAACAGGAGCCCTATTTTTCAATTATTGTTTCCACTGCCAGGGAATTTGACCTGAACCCCCTGGTATTATTTGCCATAGCTGGTCATGAGCAGGGGTTTGTTCCTAAGGATCATCCTAATGTTCTAAAAATAGCCAACAATCCCTTTAATGTATTTACCAGTTGGCAGCACTATAACACTGATATTTCAGATTCAGCCGCCATTGCGGCCCGAACCGTAATCAATCTCGCAGCAGATTATCCCGCCGATGTGGACCCCTTTCAATGGATTAACCGAAAATATGCAGAGGATGAAAATTGGTGGAGGGGTGTTCGTTCAATTTTCAATCGTTTAGAAAGGGAGGTGGAATAAATCTACCTCCCTTTCTTTTTTATTTCCTCAACAGTCTTCCGGTGAGCCTCATTCCCCAATACCTCCAGGGGATTTTGAGGCGGTTTTTCCTCCCAGAGGCCACGGTCATATTTTACTGATAAAATTCTTCGTACGGAATCCAAAAGGCGATCCTCTGGGATCCTTCCCTCTTGAACTGCCTTTAGCAGCGCTTCATAGCCTTCCTCAAGGGATTCGGGCATCAGCAGAATATCGGCCCCTGCCTCAAAGGCTAGTACGACTGCCTCCCCTGAGGTGTAATGGTCCGAAATGGCCTTCATTTCCAGGGCATCGGTAATAATCAGCTTTTTATGCCCCAGCTCCTGCCTGAGGAGCCCCATAATTTCAGGAGAAAGGGTCGACGGTAAATTAGACCCTGTAACCTGGGGAACCTGAATATGGGCTGTCATCACCCCATCAACCCCCGCTTCGATTCCCGCCTTAAAGGGGATCAGCTCAAGCTGTCTGAGCCTTTCCAGATCATGCTCCACCTTCACTGCCTCGTGGTGAGTATCCTGGGCAGTGTCTCCATGCCCTGGAAAGTGCTTAACAACTGCACTTACATTTTCCTCCTGCATTCCTTCTACCATTTTGGCCACCATTTCAGCCACCTGATGGGGCTCTTGACCAAAGGATCTTCGGCCAATTACAGGATTTTTTGGGTTTGAATTGACGTCAGCCACCGGGGCAAAGTTCATTGTGAAGCCCAGGGCCGATAATTCCCTGCCCAGGATTTTACCTACATCGTAGGCCAATTGGGGATCGTTGGCCTTCCCAATGGCATCATTTCCCGGCAGCTTCGTGGCAGGAATTTTTCCACTTTTATGAAGCCTGCTGACTGCTCCCCCCTCTTCATCGATACCAATAAACAGGGGAATCCTGCTGACCCCTTGCAATTCTTGAATCAGTGAAATGGTTTGATCCACCGTATCAATATTTTCAGTAAATAGAATTACACCTCCCACGGGATAGGTTTTAAGTGTGTTGCTAGTCGTCTGATCGACCCTTAGAATCGGCTTATTTTGCTGATTTTTTCTAAAGGCCACCATAAAAACCTGTCCAACCCTTTCTTCAAGGGTCATGTTATTGATCATTTCATCAATTTTTTCCCATTTTGAATCCACCACCGGTAATGGCTCCTCGGGCTCCTGCTGATCCATCGACGAGGGTACCTCATCAGGATTGGCAGGTTTAACAGGGGTACAGGCCGCCACTAATCCAATGATTAATCCAAAAATAATCAGTAATCTTGTTATTTTCATAGACATTCCCTTCATCTCTTTTTTCTTATTATATCAAATTCAAGAAGTAGTATTCAAAGCCATACATTGGTAAAGCCCGCCTGCCATTCAACATGGCATACGGGCCCCTTCAAACTATATAAGATTGGCTGGGACAATCCTTCCCTTAACCAGTGATTCCTTCACATTGATAATCCTTTGATTAGCCGAGCCTATAAACCTTAAATCAGCTCTGATCTGGTCGGCCTCAAATTTGCCATCGACCAGTAGATCAGTATTGTTCAGCAGCTCATTCCAGCCCCTTCGACGGTGTCTTTGGCTTAACAGCACCTCCATTGTATAGCCTGTATAGGTAACTACATTCAAACCAAGGTCCTTTACGGCCCCAGCCAGGCCCCCGAAGGCCAACGCCTGCTCAAAGGGATCACCACCGCTTAGGGTAAGCCCGTCTAAAAGGGGATTTTGCCTTACTTTTTCAATGACTTCTTCTATTGTTACCTCGTAGCCCCCTGTAAAGGAATGGGTTTGGGGGTTATGACAGCCGCCGCAGCGGTGTCTGCACCCCTGGGCAAAGACCACCAGCCTGATGCCTGGTCCATCTACAATGGATTCACCAGCAATGCCCGCTATTCTCATGTTCACCTTGCTTCCCTCTTTCTACAAACTGACTATAGGTGCTTTACTCGATCCTTTTCCTCTTCCTTCTTGGCATCGTTAAATCGATCAAGGGTTCCTACCAAATAGCCTGTAATTCTTCTAATTCGATCAAACTTTACCTCGCCTTCCCGGCGTCCGCATTGGGGACAAATATCTTTAATTACACCCGTATACCCGCAAACAGGGTCCCGATCGACAGGGTGATTAATAGAACCATAGCCGATTCCCATTTCCTTCATGGTTCTGATGATTTTTTCAAAGGCCTCCAGATTGTTGGAAGGACTTCCATCCAGCTCAATATAGGTAATATGACCGGCATTGGTCAGCTCATGATACGGTGCTTCGAGTCTAATCTTGTCATAGGCATTAATTTTGTGATAAACCGGTACATGGAAGCTGTTGGTATAATACTCTCTGTCGGTTACCCCTGGGAGCTTACCGAAAATTTGTCTATCCATCTTGACAAATCTTCCGGCGGTTCCCTCGGCAGGGGTAGCAATCAATGTAAAATTCATTCCATACCGTTCACTGGCCTCATCCATTCTTTTTCTCATATGACCGATAATTTCCAGACCCAGCTGCTGTGACGCCTCCGATTCACCATGGTGGGCACCCCTCAGGGCCTTCAGACATTCTGCCAAACCTATAAAGCCCAGGGTCAAGGTACCATGCTTGATGACCTCCCGTATTTCATCCTCTGCCTTAAGCTGGTCAGAGCCCAGCCAGACTCCTTCTCCCATTAAAAAGGGAAAATTTTTCACCTTCTTGGCGGCCTGTATTTCAAACCGCTCTAAAAGTTGCTGAATCACAGAGTCAATCATTTGATCCAGCATTTCATAAAATCTGGCCTCTTCTCCCCTGCTTTTGAGGGCCAGTCTGGGAAGATTAATGGTGGTGAAGCTCAAATTCCCCCTGCCAAAGGCAATCTCGTTGTTGGGGTCATATTGATTTCCCATTACCCTGGTTCGACAGCCCATATAGGCTACCTCGGTTTCAGGACGCCCTGCCTGATAGTATTTTAAATTAAAAGGAGCATCAATAAATGAAAAGTTAGGAAATAGCCGTTTGGCACTTACCCGGCAGGCCAGCTGAAATAAATCGTAATTGGGCTCACCGGGATGATAGTTAATCCCCTCCTTCACACGGTAGATCTGAATGGGGAAAATGGCCGTTTCTCCATTTCCAAGGCCGGCTTCGGTGGCTAACAACAGGTTCTTTACCACTAACCTTCCTTCGGGTGATTGGTCAAGGCCATAATTGATTGAGCTGAAGGGCACCTGAGACCCGGCCCGGCTGTGCATGGTATTTAGATTATGAATAAAGGCCTCCATGGCCTGATATGTCTTTTTATCGGTTTCCTGAAGGGCATTTTTCAGAGCAAAGGCCTGGATTTTTTCGACGATCGCTGCATCCTCAATATATCGCTCAAGCCGTTCCCTCTCATATTCCTGGTATCCGTTATTGTTGGCCATTGATGGCAACAAGCCCTTTTCCCCTTCTATTTCCTTTATTATTGTTTCCACCAGGTAATCGATATCCTTCAATGAAGTTAAAAGCTCCATTGCTTTAAATAAATTCCGCTTGTATTCCTTAATAAAGGTTTTAGTCACCCCTGGTGCCATACCATAGTCAAAGTTTGGTATACTTTGCCCTCCGTGCTGGTCATTCTGATTGGACTGGATAGCAATACAGGACAGGGCTGAATAGCTGCTGATATCGTTTGGCGTCCGTAGAGAGCCATGGCCTGTATTAAAGCCGCCCCTAAAGAGTTTATCAATATCAATTTGGCAGCAGGTGGTGGTTAGGGTTAAAAAATCAAGGTCATGAATATGGATATCCCCCTCCTTATGAAGCCTGGAATGGGCGGGGTCCAATACATACATTTCGTAAAAGTGCTTGGCACTTTCAGTACCATACTTCAGCATGGTACCCATGGCCGTATCGCCATTGATATTGGCATTTTCCCGCTTCAGGTCATTATCCTTGGCTTCTTTAAAGGTGATTTCCTCCATTACCTTCATCAGCCGGGTATTCATTTCCCGAATTCTTGTTCTTTCAGCCCGATATAATATGTAATTTTTTGCAATTTGTGGCGAATTATTGGCAATGAGCACCTGCTCCACAATATCTTGAATTTCTTCAACACTGGGAGCCGCCTCATGATATAGCTGTGATAACTGGTTTACCACCTTTTCCGTCAGTTCTACGGCATGGGGATAGTCATTTTGCCCCGCCGACATACTGGCTTTATAAATGGCATTGGTGATTTTTTCAATATTAAAAAATACTTCCCTTCCATCTCTTTTCCTAACTCTTGTTACCATGGTCAACCTCCTAAATATGGATGTACAATAAATAAAACCCCTTGATTCCAAGGAGTATCAAACCTCAACCATCACAACATATGGTCATATTTATTATACCACATACTACATATAGTGCAAATGTTTTCTGTCATCAATTTTGTGAATGAAGGAGGTGCTGGGGACCAAACCCTCAGCAAATAGCCATGTTTCTCTCTCTGTCAAACAGAAAAAGGGCCATGACCACGGTTTTAGGAAAGTAATTCCCCAGCGGCTCACACATCATCCATTTAGCAATAAAACAGCCCCTCCTATGCAGGAAGGGCATAATGTCTCGTGATAAACAAAAGCAATGCTTCTTTTATCAGAAATAAAAATAACACCCCTCATCCCCGTGAGTTTTAGTATTGTTACCATTGGCAGGTCTCCTGACTTAGCCGTAGCGAATCCTATCCCTTCCCATACCTTGGTACAGTGGTTTTGACAGGCTTCTAGGACATTACAGTGGCGGGACCGTACCGGAATTTCACCGGGTTTCCCTTTTAAGCAATCCTCAAGGGGAATGCACCAATAGCCTTTTTAATTTACCAAATTATATCATGCCCATCAATTGAAGTCAAGGGATTTGCATCCCGCTGGAGTCCCCTTCCAGCCGTTCCATAAAAAACAAATAATACGGTTCCGCCTCCTGCTCCATCAAGGGATTTTTTAAAGTAATGAAGTTAAACTCCCTTTCTATCACAAAGTCCTTCAGGTGAAT
This sequence comes from Alkaliphilus crotonatoxidans, assembly GCF_054658015.1. Taxonomy (NCBI): domain Bacteria; kingdom Bacillati; phylum Bacillota; class Clostridia; order Peptostreptococcales; family Natronincolaceae; genus Alkaliphilus; species Alkaliphilus crotonatoxidans. The sequence continues at coordinate 35,865 of NZ_BAAHXS010000006.1, read as the reverse complement.
TTCTGCCACCTCTCCCCTGTTAATCTCCTCCAGGGCAGCATCCCGATACATAAAGCTTAAGCCTGTTCCCGACTTTACCAAATTTTTTATCACGTTGACATTACCAATTTCAACAACCTTTTGGAAATTATCCAGGGTATAATTTTTATCATAAAGGCCCCTCTCCAGTATGGCCCGAGAACCCGACCCCTTTTCTCTGATAATAATGGTCTCATTTTTTAAATCCTCCAAAAATACAGCCTGATTCTTCATAGGATGGTTTAAGGGGGCAATTAAAGTGAAGGGGGCCCGTTTATACAGCCGGGTTGAATAATCGGCCTTATTAAAAAGCCCCTCCACCAGGGCAAAGCTGATTTTCCCCTCTGCAAGCATTTTTAGTACCCTTTCGGTATTATAAACATACATTGTGATATCGTATTGGGCAAATTGTTTAATAAAATCCCCCAGGATCGGGGCCAGGGTAAATTCACCTATGGTCAGGGTGGCGGCAAAGGCCAATGCTTTTCCTTCACCAGCCTCCTCCTTTAATTTCCGAGCCAAAACCTGCTCATTGATCCTTGAATTTTGAGCATATTGGTAAAAAATCTCTCCAGCCCTGGTGAGCCTCAGCTCCTTATTGATGTACTGAAGCAGCTTTAAGCCATATTGCCTTTCCAGGGCCTTGATGTGCTGCGTAACAGCCGGTTGGGTTAGGCAGAGTTCCTCAGCGGCCTTTGTGTAGCTTTTATGCTTCCATAGGGTTAGAAATGAAACCACCTTAATATCCAGCATTTAATCACCTTTTATTAATTTTTATTATAATCATATAAGTAATTATAATTAGATTTTATAACTATTCAATGATAAAATCAAGGGGGACTGACAGAAAGGAGTTGATTATATGACCTTCATTCGAGAATATACCTTCGGAATTCTCTCTACAGCCATTCTGGCCCTGGCAGCGGTCCATGGCAGCGGATTCATCCCCAACCACCTAATTGGGGCGGGGGTTTTGGCACTCTTGATTGGTATGCTACTGAATCCCCTTGTGGCGGGTCGTCAATTATTTGAAAAAGGAATTAATTTTACATCAAAGAAGATTTTACGCCTGGCCATTATTTTAATGGGCGCCACCCTTAGCTTTGCCCAGGTGGTGGAGGTTGGCAAGTTTTCCCTCTTTGTAATGGTCTTTACACTGCTATGTGCCTTTGGGGGCGGTTATTTATTCGGCCGGCTTTTTAAAATGGACTGGCGGCTGTCAAGCTTGATTTCGGCAGGAACGGGAATTTGCGGGGGATCTGCCATTGCGGCCCTGGCCCCGGTGATTGACGCTGAAGATAGCTATATTGCCTATGCCATTTCGGCCACCTTTATTTTTGATATCATCATGGTGGTTCTTTTCCCTATTATGGGCAGCTATTTTCAAATGAGTGATCTGGGCTTCGGGCTTTGGACGGGAACCGCTGTGAATGATACCTCCTCTGTGGTGGCGGCCGGCTATGCCTTTTCTGACATTGCAGGGAGCTATGCTGTCATCGTCAAGCTGACAAGAACCCTGTCGATCATCCCTGTGGTACTGATTTTTTCTTATATCAACCAACGCCTAAAGACCAAGTCAGAGGGCCAAGTGACTCCGGCGGACAAAAGCCCGGCAGGGGAAAGGGTGAATCTTCAAAGGATCTTCCCCTGGTTTATTCTTCTTTTTCTTGCTGCGGTAGCCTTCAAGAGTACAGGACTGATTTCGCCAGATCTAAGCCTTAGGGTTTCGGGCATCAGTAAATTTTTCATGGTGATGGCCCTGGGGGCAATCGGTTTAAAAACCAATTTTAAAAGCCTCAGCAAATCAGGCTTCGCCCCGATGGTTCATGGATTTATTATTTCGTCCCTGGTTGTAATTGTCTCATTTTTAGTTCAGGGTATGATTGGTCAAATCTAAAAGACAAAGGACCATAGAGAAAATATATATCTCTCTATGGTCCTTTTCACGGGAACTAATGCTCTAACACCCTTTTTCCTTCCTCTTCAAGGAATTGATTGGTGTAAAGCCTGTAGTAGTAACCCCTTTTCTTGAGTAATTGCTGGTGGCTTCCCTCTTCAACAATTTCACCCTTTTGAATAACCAATATACGGTCTGCCGAGCGGATTGTGGATAGCCGGTGGGCAATAATAAAGCTGGTTCTTCCCTTTAACACCCTTTGAATGGCGTTTTGAATAATTTGTTCCGTTTCTGTGTCAATAGACGAGGTGGCTTCATCCAATACAAATATTTTAGGATTGGCCAATACTGCCCTGGCAAAGGAAATAAGCTGCTTTTGCCCTGTGGAAAGAAGACTGCCCCCTTCTCCCACCTCTGCATCATAGCCCTTATCAAGCTTCATAATAAATTCATGGGCATTGACCAGCTTGGCGGCACGAATGATTTCCATCTCGCTGGCCTCCAGCCTGCCATAACGAATATTATCCTTTATGGTACCGCTGAAAAGATGGGGATGCTGCAGTACATAACCTAAATTGGAATGGAGCCATAATTGAGACCTTTCCCGATAATCGATTCCATCAATTAATATTTGTCCCTGGGTTGGCTCATAGAACCGACAGGCCAGATTCACAATGGTACTCTTTCCAGATCCGGTTTCACCTACCAGGGCAATGGTTTCACCGGCCTTGATCTTCAAATTCAATTGGTTTAAAATGGGCTCCTCCTCTTTATAATAAAAAGATACATTTTTAAACTCAATATCGCCCTTTAATTTCTCCCAGTTTTCCCTTTTGGGATTGAGCATGTCTCCGTAAATTTTCATGACATCCTTTGTATCCTTGATTTCCGGCTCTGTGTTAATCATTGATATAACCCGCTCTGCCGAAGCATGGGCTGATTGAAACTCAGCAATGACCCGGGCCAGCTCCCTTACCGGCTCGAAAAATTGAATGGTATAGGAGATAAAGGCCACCAGGGTACCATAGGAAATAGTTTCCAACATAACCCCTCTGCCCCCGATGACCAGGGCCAGGGCCGTACCAAGGGCCCCCAAAGTCAACACAATGGGTAGGTAAAGGGAAGAAAAGATGGCTGCCCGAATGGAGGCTATTCTCATTTCCCCTGTCATCCCTTGAAACTCTGCTAAATTTTGCTTCTCCCTGACTAGTACTTTAGTGGTCTTGGCGCCGGTGATCCCTTCGTTAAATCCACCGGTGATTTTAGAGTTTATTTTTCTAACCTTTCTATATTCTCTCAGAATCTTTCTTTGAAAATATAGACTAATACCACCTAAAACAGGTATAACAATTAGGGTGATCAAGGCTATTTTCCAATTGAGATAAAGCATTACTCCCATAATGGCAAGCATTTTGGTAATTCCCCATACCATATCCACAAGCCCCCAGGATATAATCTCACCTAGCCGAGTAATGTCAGAGGTCATTCTGGCCATCAGCCAACCCACTGAACGATTATCAAAATAGGAAAAGGATAGCTCCTGCAGCTTTTTAAAGCCTGCCTGACGTATGTCGTAGCATATGCCGGTTTCGATTTTCCCTGCCAAGGCAATTAACAGCCATACCATTACAGCAATCATAATTACCGCCACTCCATAGATTACAGAAAAGGTTAGTAAGCCCTCAGTCTGTTGGGGAATAATGAATTGATCAATGGCCAGCTTGGTCATGTAGGGAAGCCCTGCCTCTAATACTGCAATTAGCACCATTACAATGCCCAGGCAAATCATATAACCTTTATAGGATTTTCCATAGGCCATTATATTTTTCCAAAGGCCCATATCAAATTTGTCTTGATAATCCTGCTCTTTTAATTCGCTCATTTTGTCACCTTCCTTAATAGGTCATGGGCGATATCGTCCAAAAATTCCTCCTCCAGTGAATTTTGAATCTCCCATATTCTTCGATACATTCCAGGCTGCTTCATTAGTTCCTCATGGTTACCGATTTGCACAATTTTTCCATTATTCAGTACAAAAATTCGGTCTGCCTCTGACAGGGTGGAAACCCGATGGGAAATAATGAAGGTGGTTGCTTTTTTCTTTCTTTCTTGAAGGGCTTTACGGATGTAGGCATCTGTTTCGGTATCAACGGCACTCAGGGAATCATCAAAAATAATGATGGGTGTATTGTTAATTAATGTTCTGGCAATGGCCACCCGTTGTTTTTGTCCCCCAGAGAGGGATACCCCCCGTTCACCCACCAGGGTTTCATAGCCCTTGTCAAATTTTTTAACCACCTCATGAAGGGCTGCAACCTTAGATACTTCATAAACTTCATGATCCTGGGCCTCTATCCTGGCCAGGCGAATATTTTCCTTTAGGCTTTTGGCAAAGAGGAAGGTTTCCTGTAATATAAGGCCTACATTTTTTCTAATCCATCCCTTATCCAGATTCCTTAATTCTATACCATCAATCTTGATAGAGCCCTGCTGATAATCATAGAGCCTCGCCAGCAAATGCATCATGGTGGTTTTGCCTGCCCCGGTGGCCCCCAGTATGGCAATGGTTTCTCCTGCCTTTACATCAAAGGATATATCTGTTAAAACCGGGTCCCCCTTTTCATAGGCAAAGGAAACCCCCGAAAAGCTGACATTCCCTATAATTTCAGGTCTTTCACCGGTTTCATCCAATATTTCAACCGGAACCTTCATAATTTCCTCGATTCGTCCCATGGCTACGGTGGCCTTACCCATATCGGTTAAAACCCTTCCCATCTGTCTGACGGGCCATAAAAGCATCCCTATATAGGTATTAAAAACAACCAGCGTACCCAGCGACATCCTTCCTGAAGCAGTCCAAAAAATCCCCACTAAAAGCACCAGGCCGATCTGTACAAAGCAAAGAAAATCTGAAATAGACCAATACCATGCCAGTAGCCTGATCAGCCGATAGGTTAAATCCCGGTGATTTCGGTTTTTTTCCTCAAATTTTTCCAGCTCGTGGGCCTGTTGTGCAAAGGCCCTAACAACCCTAAGGCCTGATAAATTTTCCTGTAGGCCGCTGGACATGATTCCTTCGGCCTCATCGGATAATTGAAAGGCATTTCTGATTTTGACAAAAAAGATTACAGCAAATAAAAAAATCACCGGCACCACGGCCAGGGCAATAATGGTCATGGTTACATCGAGCCTAACCATAATGTAGCCCGCAATCAACAGCATAAATAGGGCACTGCCAATTTCAACGAATTGTGTTGCAAGAAATTTTCTGATGGTATCTACATCAGAGGTGCATCGCTGAATTAAATCGCCCGTTTCGGCTTTCACGTGGTAATCATAGGGAAGATGCTGCAGGTGATTGTAAACTTTATTTCTCATATTCTCTGCAACTGATTCTGCCGTTACAGCCGACCATTTTCCCTTTAAATACAGAAATATTCCTCGTATGCCGGTCATCATTACAAACAACAGACCGGGAATCCAGATATGGCTTCTTAAGTATGCTACGCCCCCCAGGCTGTCTATCACCCGAAGGAGTCCATCGGGCCCGCTGATGGGCTGTTCACCGATAATGGAATCAATGGTGGTACTAATAATTAAAGGTCCTATCAAACTAAAGAGTGTACCAAGGCCAATGCTCAAAATGGCTCCTAGATAATATAGCCTGTACCCCTTCATATACTTCCAGATTAATTTAATATTTTTCAATGGTGTCACCTGCCTCTTCTAGTATTGAAATTCTAAGCAGTATAAACCCTTTAACTGACAATAGCCTCATGGGTATCATATTCCCTCTCCTTCCTTTCTTTTCTGCCCTAAATCTATACCCATTAATCAATAATCCCTTGCCCTACATCATAAGTGCCTGATTAGGCAATAAAAAAACCCAGAGAAAGCTCATTGCTCCCTGGGAAATGATACAATTACAAAAACAACAATAAACCCAGGCAAGCGGCTCCTTACCTGGGTAATATACGATCCTGAGGGTAAAGATTGTCACTTTCCTTTATTAAAACGGATATTCAATTTTGGGCAGATTTCCCCCTGGGAAGAAATGCCTTTTGGTCCAGATATAAAAATGCCATTCAAGCTGATTCCGTTTAATAAAGTAAAAGCTAACATCTTTTCACCTCCTAACTAAATTTTACAGTAAGATTATACCATATAAAAATGAAAAACACAAAGAGTTTTTTTACAACAATTTTAGTTTCTTGCAATCTTTTTCTATGTGACTTATGATTATTGTAGACTGCTTTTGGTAATAAAAAAATAATAATGCATATAAGGAGGGCTTCCATGATCAAAAAAATTAATTATAATTCCCCTGTAATACTGACCTACACAATTATTTCCTTTATATCCTTATTATTGGGATACTGGACTCAGCTGGGCACAACCCGCTTGTTTTTTTCAGTCTATCGCAGTTCTCCTGTAGACCCTCTGTTTTACCTGCGATTATTGGGACATGCCGTGGGTCATATTAATTTTGAACATTTTCTTTCAAACTTTATGATCATTTTAATCATTGGTCCCATGCTGGAGGAGAAATATGGTTCTAAAAAATTATTATTTATGATGCTCATTACTGCCGTTGTAACAGGTTTAATTAATATCCTTCTATTCCCTACGGCACTGTTGGGGGCCAGCGGTGTGGTTTTTATGTTCATTGTCCTCAGCTCCTACACGAATCAGCTCAAGGGAAGGATCCCATTGACATTGGTGATTGTCATCCTCTTTTTTATCGGCCGGGAAATATACAGTGCTATCTTGATTAATGATAATATTTCACGATTAACCCACATCGTCGGCGGCGTACTGGGAATGGCCTTTGGCTATGGGTTGAGTAACCGAACGAAGGGGGAGTTTTCTCCCAATTACAGATAATATATTTATTCACCGCTTAAATCGGCTATTCAATATTAAGGATTGATATAAAAAAGCCTTAGGTGAGCTAATATCCCTTATAACCGTGGTCCTGCCTTGATTTCTGGAAAATAGGCCGATAGTCCTGCTCAATATGTTAAAATAGGCCTATTGTTTATTTGTCACAATCATGTTATTATTTGGAAAAACAATATGACCTGGTATCTTTGACTATCTTCCTTACTTGGTACATATTGTTTACCAAATTTATAGGAGGAATGATAGTGAATGATAAGGGAATGGTCATTTCAATGGGAGGACAGCACCTACAGCCTGGCCTTGCACAGCTTTGGCTTGATCAAATCTAAAAAGCTGTATTTTCAATCACAGCTTGTAGAGCCCACTGGTATAGACAATCAATATCAGTTTAATTTCAAAGGCCTTAGGGCAGTCTGCAGCGTGAATAAACAGGGGCGGAATTACACCCTGGATCTAACAATTGACGGGCAAGCGGTTCCCCTGGTGCAGGAGGTCAGCTTTAACAGCTTAACCGGTAAGATACAAAGGGAATCCGATGCCATCCAAACCATTAATGATGTTTCAGCTTCCTTCCTGGTTTTTAGCGGGCTATCGGCAGTAGTTTCCATACTTGTATTAAGTAACATATTTGCAATCTTTGATTTTGTATTATTCGCCGCTTTGTCATTGTTGTTAAGAAAATTCAAAAGCTTGATTGCTGCCATTATTTTATCTTTATTTAGCTTAATCAGTGTCGTTAACACCATATTGGTCATGGCTGGTGTTGTTGAAGGAGGGAGAAATATTTATATTGCTCTTCTGCTATTTTGGGGAAGCATTAAGGCCCTGCAGGCTGTACTCTTCCTGAGAAAGCAAAAGAAGCAAGCCACCCAGGCCCAGCAGTTATAACAAAAATATCATCTTTACATTAACAAGCCACCCCGGAAATAAACCCCAGGGTGGCTTTTAACATTATACTCTAAAATTTCTCATCATATCCTTTAGCCTGGCGGCCAATTCCGCCAGACGATTGGTGGAGACGGCAATTTCTTCTATGGAATGGGTCTGATCTCCTGTAGAGGCCGCTACCTGCTGGGAACTGGCTGCATTTTCCTCTGCAGTCAAGGAGAGGTTGTTAAAGGCGTCTATAATTTCAGTACGGTTAGCGCTAATTTGGCCTTCAAGGGCTTTTAATTGCTTTACCCCCTCTCTGGATGCGGCAATTTCCTTTGCCAGAAGGGAAAATACATTCTTCGTATCCTCTACTGAAGCTGTCTGCTCATTAATTAAAGCCTTTACCTTTTTCATGGTTTCCACCGTTTCATCAGATTGAACCTGAAGTTCGGTAATGATATTTTGAATATCTGCAGCAGAGGCTGTAGATTGCTCCGCCAGCTTTCTGATTTCCTCGGCCACAACCCCAAAGCCCCGGCCCGATTCCCCCGCCCGGGCAGACTCAATCGAAGCGTTTAGGGCCAGAAGACTGGTTTGACTGGCTATGTTGTTGATTACTGTAATGATTTCATTTATTTTTTGAGCATTTTCATTGGTTGCTTCAATCATTTTAAACACATTTTCAATGGAGGCATTACTGATTTTTGATTTTTCAGTAACCCCTTCATTTGCCTTAAGTCCTGTATTTTTTAAGGCTTCTATCTTTTCTGATATATTGTTTAGATCCTGGGTCAGGGAGGCCAGCTGCTCAATGTTATCGCCCAAGCTACGGGCTTTATCGGCACCAGCTTTAATATCATCTGCCTGCTTCAAGGAGCTTTGGGCAATCCCCTCCACCACCTTGGCCACCTCCTGGGCGGTATGGGTCAGCTGATTCGAGGTGGCGGTTAATTCTTCACTGCTGGCCGCCACCGTTTCAGCAGATGCCGATACCTCGTCAATTAATCCCTTCATACTGGCAACCGAATGATTAAAGCTGTTAAAAATCATCCCCATTTCATCCTGCCCGGTGGCAGGAATTTGCCTTGTCAAGTCACCGGTACTGACGGCCTCCAGCTCCTTTACAAGTACTTTCATCCTATGGGCGATCAATTTTTTAAATAATATGTATACCCCCAGGATCACCAGCAATAGGCTAATAGCGGCAAAAATCATGGAAAGCCGCTGAACAGACCAGGCCTTGGCCTTTACCTCTTCAATTCCCATGGCTGCCACAATATAAAGACCCATCCTTTTTTCGTAGATTCCATGATAGGCCACACCATTTTCAATAAAATCTATTTCACCCTGTTCATTTTCCACCACTGTTTTTAAAAAATCCTGGTTTTCAATAAAGGTCCGTAGCAGCGTTTCATTGGAGTGAACCTTTATATCGCCCTGACTATTAAAGGCCATTACCAGGCCGGTTTCACCAATTTTGGTTTGCCCAATAGAATTTTGCGGGCTTGATTCTTCAAAGACATTTTTCTGGGGAACAGAGCTAAAGCCGATCTGTATTACTCCGCCAGCCCCCTGTCTTGGTAAAAAGCCATACTGTATAAGGTTTGTCCCTAATACCGGTGCTGCCTCCAGCACTACTTCACCTTTAAGGGCCCTTTCAAAATAGTGCTTTTTTTCGCCGGCTCCCAGGTCTGTTCCTATAAAGGAAGCCCCTGAGCTTTCAATAATTACGCCGTTTCCGTCGCTAATATGAATTTCTACGGCTCCCATTTCCTTGGCTATATTCTGCAATTCCTCTGGGGTATAAAACCGGGCCTCCAGTGAATTGGCAATTGCCTTTGCGATAATCATGGTCTGGTCATCCATGGCACTTTGGGCAGCCTGGTTTGTTATACTGGCCGAGGTAAAGGTATCATAGACGGTAGCATGGGCATTTTTCACTTTTTCCAGCTCCATATCATAGACAATATTTTCAACAAAGGAAAATAGGGTTGCCTGAGAAAAAACCGATACGAAAAAGTAAATTATTGTTGTCGCCGCAATCATTTTAGTCAATATACTTCTGTTCTTTAAAAATCTCCCTTGTTTTAGATGTAATTCATTGGTCTGCTGCATCTTTTTCCCTCCACTTTTGCTTGTCTTTTCCTGGGTTTCATTATTTGTCAACATTCTAAAATCTTTTTTATTTTTTCAATCACTAAATCCTCTTGAAAGGGTTTGACAATGAAGTCTTTGGCCCCCGAACGTATGGCTTCCACCACCATGGCTTCCTGGCCCATGGCAGAGCACATCAGCACCTTTGCATTGGGGTTCTTTTTATGAATTTCCCTTAGTGCTTGTATGCCGTCCATTTCTGGCATGGTTATATCCATGGTTACCAGGTCAGGCTTAAGCTCATTATACTTCAAAAGGGCCTCTATTCCGTTTTCTGCTTCCCCCGCCACCTCCAGGCCATGGTTTGTTAATATGTTTTTTAAGATCATCCTCATAAAGGCTGCATCATCTACAATTAAAATTTTTGACCCCATCAGCTCATTCTCCTATCTAACTAAATTACTTCAGTAAAATTTACATGTAAAACCAAAGGCTATCATTATTTGAATTGACTAAGCCTGCCTAACAGGCTTAAATAAATTTGTTGTCGGGGATTATATTACCCACCTCCGTTTACTAGTAACAACTTAAATAAAATTTTACACAAAAAAAGCCAATAATTAGCTCACTAATCATTGGCCGGTTGCACCACTAGCTCTGAATTCTCAAGGTGCCCAGATAAGAGAATTCTTCTTTGCTTCCAATTTTCATTGCATAATTTGTTGTTTTAATTTATTCGCTCCGCTAAGGCAGGGCTCCTGCATAGAAGTCACAACCTATATGATAAAATCATATCAGACTTTGGTACAAATTTCAAACAAACGATAGGTAAAATAAAATAAAAAAGGGGACGGTACTTGATTATTGTTTTTTGAAGTTATATAATAACAATATAAAGGGGGGTGATTGCTCTGCCAAGGTCAGCCAGAATAAAGGATGAATATGGTATTTATTATATTACCCAACGGGGTTCATCAAATAGAAAGCTTTTTGAAAATGAAGGAGATCGAGATAAATTTCTAACCATTTTAATGGAGTCTAAGGAAAAAAACGGATTCAAGCTGTATGGCTATTGTATTGCAAAGGACAATGAATATCATCTCATTATAAATGCCAATGGTTCCGATATTTCAAAAATTATGAAGGGAATTAACATATCCTATGCAATGTATGTTGATAACAGCACCGGTAACTTGTATCGAGATCGATATAAAAGTCTTCTCATACAAGATAAATTTACCCTAATGGAAATTTTATCAAAAATACATGCAGTTGGAAGGCAGAACAATAATAAATACAACAGCTATTGTATTTATCATAAAGAGCCGTTGTTCGACAGTCAGCTGATCGACCAGGAGGATTTGACCCTGCTGGAGGATGAAGAAAACTGTCTTTATCGGAAGGATAACTGCCGATGCTGCCTCAAGACACCCTGGGAAGCCAAAAATAAGCTGCTGCAAATTGCAGAATCCAGAGGAATTACACTGAAGGAGCTTATGAAGGATAAGGACTACCGAAATCAATTAATTCGAGATTTTCGTAAAAACTCTATATTATCGTTAAAGGAACTGGGGGAGGTTTTTGGTGGCCTTTCAGAATCTTCTATCTGTAAAATTTTAAATAATAAATAAAATTATTTCACCCTTTAAGAGGAAAAACCATATGCTATACAAAGACCTGTTTAGAATAAGGGCCTATTGGCTTTCCTCTTTTTTAAACAGCAAATATTCAAGTACCGTCCCCTTTATTAATGGAGGTGTGATATTAATGAATTTAAATCTGGATTTTAATTTGAATTATGATGTTGAAAAAAGTAGCCCTTCCTCCCTGGGTACCGATTCTATTTATGATTTGCTGATCATTGGCGGTGGCCCTGCCGGCCTGAATGCCGCCCTTTATGCTAAAAGAAAGGGGCTTCATGTCGGTATGATTACCACTGGTCTTGGGGGGCAGGTGACCAACACAAGCCTGGTGGAAAATTACCTGGGCTACCCTGAAATTGAAGGGAAAGCCCTGGTTAGCCAGTTCATTTCCCATGTTGAAGGGCTTTCTGTACCCATATTGGGAGAGGCAACTGTCTCATCTATTGTGGCTTCCCCCTATGATGTGATTAAGCAGGTCTTATTGACAAATGGTGATACCTATCGGGCAAAGACCTTTATCATTGCCACCGGGAGACAGCCAAAAAAGCTTGGTCTTCCTGGTGAAGGAAAATTTACTGGCAGGGGCATTGCCTATTGTGCCATTTGTGACGGTCCCCTCTTTAAAGACCGTGAGGTGGCTGTGGTCGGCGGCGGTAATGCTGCCCTGGAGGCCGCCATTGATCTTTCTAAAGTAGCCAAAAAAGTCACCTTGATTCACCGCAGTGAATTAAGGGCCGATTCTATTTTAGTCAACCATTTGAAAAACCGTTCAAACGTAACAGTTCTCTTGAAAAATCAATTAACAGAAATACTGGGTAATGAAAGTATGACAGGTATTCGTGTACTTAATTCAATTTCCCAGCAGGAGATTTTTATCTCTATTGAGGGCTTATTCATTGAAATCGGTTCGATCCCCAACAGCGAAGCCTTCAAGGGAATATTAGACCTTAATGAAGGTGGTGAAATTATAGTCGACGGCCACGGCCGCACTAATTTACCCGGGGTCTTTGCAGCGGGTGATGTAACCAATACCCCCTACAAGCAGATTATTGTAGCTGCTGCAGACGGAGCAAAGTGTGCCCTGGCAGCCAATGATTACCTTAATAGTATTCATTAAATAAATCAAATTCAAGTTAAGGAGGCTTTTTATGAAATTACTAAATGAACAAATTACCAGCCAGCTTGTAAATGTCTTTAAGGAAATGAAACGGGATGTTACCATTGCTTTATTCACCAAGGCCGACCCCTGCGAAACCTGTACAGAAACAAGGCTATTCATGGAGGAATTGGAAGCCCTTACCCCTAAACTTCATCTAAAGCATTATGATCTGGAAGCCGATGCAGAAAGAGCCGCCCAATATAAGGTGCAATTGGCCCCCAGTATTGCTCTGCTGAATGAAAAGGAACAATATCTTGGCATCAAATTTAACGGTATTCCGGCGGGCCACGAAATTAATTCTATCATACGGGGTATTTTAGAGGTTTCAGGAGCAGGCAAAAGGCTGCCGGAATCGATTGAAGAAAGAATTCATAATATTCGTAAGCCAGTTAATATTAAAGTCTTTGTAACCTTAGGCTGCCCCCATTGCCCCGGCGCAGTAGAAAAGGCCCACAGGCTTGCCCTGGAAAATCCTCTGATTGAAGCCGAAATGATTGAAGCCCAAACCTTTCACGAATTATCTACCCACTTTAATGTTTCAAGTGTACCTAAGATTGTCATTAATGACCAATATGAGTTTGTTGGCAATCAACCATTGGAGGCCTTTATACAGGCCATAGAAAAAGCCCAGATACATTAAGGAATTAACCAGCAAAAAAGCCCCCCAGGAGTTTTACCAGCTCCATTGGGGGGCCATGCTTAGGATTTTTTGTCTTCAATTATTGTCGCATCTTCAATATCCTTTGAGATTTTATTGGCATGACCTTTAAATTCGCCTATGGCCTGGCCCATGGCCTTTCCGATGGCCGGCAGCTTTGAAGGGCCAAAAATCACCAGGGCTATAATCAAGATTAAAATCAGCTCCATGGCTCCAATTCTTCCAAACATTTTGACAGTCCTCCTTCCCTCCAGGGTCCTTTAATCCTTCCAGCTGGTTAAGGATTTTCAAAACGAAGCACCTCTGTCCACTCAGCAATGGAGGCGGCCTGGGCCTTTTTCATCAGTCTGTCAGAGTAAAGATATATGGCCCCATTGGAAGCCTTTACCTCTTGAATATCCTCATATTCCTGCCTTTTGGCAAGCTCCTTTATTAAGCCTTCGATGGTCTTATGATCAAGGTGAAAGGGCGCCAGGGTAAAGAGCTTTATGGTTGTAGGCCTTGGATAGGTCTTCGATTCATGCCTTACGGTTTCGGCAACCAATTTCAGTAAATCCTTATCCTCAACCATGGCCAGCATTCTGGCATAATTATCAGTAATATCCTGGGAATCATAGTAATACCTTGTTTGAGCCCCTTTAATCTCCTTGATGTCAGCATATTCTTCCCGAGCTAACTCCTCAGGAAGTGCTTCAACCACCTGGGCATCAAAGCTATGAGGTTCCTCTAAAAAGCTGTCCAAACGGGTTAACCTGGCTTCCTTGGAATTTTCTCTGATGACGGCAGCCGCCATTTCCACAGGCTTTAGCTCTTGATGATTTTCTTCTTGACTAACCAATCCAATCACCTCTCTGTAGCGTATGGTCTATGGAAGCAAATTTAAAGCCTCAAGCTCATCTGCAACATCCTTCATGCCTAATTTTTCCAAAGTTTCCCTGGTGGGGGCACCGGTTTTTTCATCCCATCCGTACTCCCGATAAAGCATTGTTAAGCCCAATTGCATATCTTCACGATCCATCTTAATCGTACCGGGTGTAAAGGGTTCTACATCTGGGTCCACATCAAAGAGCCAATCTGGCATCATATCATGTTTGTTCCTCATATCAACAGTATTCATATTCTTTACCGTCAAGGCCCGGTGCAGGGTTGCTATTCTTTCAGCAGCGAGGTCCAGCTCCTCCTCGGTGGTATCCATTCCTGTTGCCATGCTGAAGAATTTTGCCTCCAGGGCGGTGTCTCCCCTGTAATTACGGCTCTTGGAGGGGGATACCACCATAGGCCACATCCAGTTACATAGGGTAATGGAATCGTGCAGGAAGTTTCGATCCAATGACCATTTGGCAAATTTAGCCTTATATTCATTCATTGGTGTGTAGTTTTGCGGTTCATCCAAGGCATCAGGGGAGCCCCATACTTCACCGGCAATCTCTTTTAATATTTCAATGGGCAGACCCGCACCAATAAAGTTCATGTGAGAATGGGACTGGCAGTCTCGATTAAACATACAGTTAATCAAGCTTCCCACCTGAGCCCCTGCTTCATTGCTATGATGTTTTGGGAACCCTAAACCAGACCACAGGGAATAGGATGGATCCTTAGCAAAGTCTTCTTCAAAGTTCCATTTCTTGGCTACCCAGTAGCTTCCCTCTCCCAGTGTAGCAAATTCCCCTTCCTTTAGGGCAATTCTTCTATAAAATTCAATCAGAAATTGAGGTTCACCCTGTTCAATTAACTCCCAGGGAATACTGTTATATTCTTCTTCAGGCAATACCTTTTTCAATATTCCGGTGGTAAAGGCATATTTAAAGTCCTTTGGCAGCTGCATATAGTTGCTCCATACCCCGTAGTCGTCAGCCAATCTTGCTCCCAGACTTTTTGCTACTAAGGCCGTTACTCCATTCTTTTCACCATCAGAGTAGCCCTTCAGCATTACTAGCCCTGGCGAGGAGTAGCCGATACACGTACTGGTGCCGTAGGGGGGCAACCCATATTTTTCAAGCTCCGGTACATACATATTACTTTGACATCGTATAGGACAGGAATGGCAGCCTCCCATTTTAATGGTTCTTGATTCTGCCACGGGCCCCAGGTCAAATACTGCCTTCTGGGTTCGAAGCCCCACCTTGTTGGTTTCCCCTGGAGGACACTCTCCGGTTTCCACCTTAGGGTTGGCAGCTCCCCAGAACAAGCCGTTTTGGGCTGTCCATCGAACTGCTGGATTATGGTACTCCGCCCAGGATTGGGGACTGTTGGGGACGACGTGCTGATTATTGGCCCCTACAATTTCGTCGGTAAAGTACTTATTTAGCTTCAGCCATTCCTGGGCCTTGCCCTCTGCTATGCTAACCGCCTGGGTTCCCATTACACCAATGGCCTTCAAATTTTTAGAGCCTAAAATTCCGCCGTGGCCCCCTGCTGAATGGGAAATACTATTGACAATCAATGACAGGTTAACCATGTTTTCACCGGCCTGGCCTATGGAGGCCACACAGGAGCCTTCACCCAATTCCTCCGTCAAGGTTGCATTGGTTTCAACGGTTCCCTTTCCCCATAAATGTGAAGCGTCTTCAATGCTGACTTGATCATCCTCAATTTTGATCCATACAGGGCTGCTGGCCTTTCCCTCGACGATAATACCATCCCAGCCAGCAAATTTTAATACTGGCCCAAAGTTTCCTCCCATATGGCTATCTGATACAGCATGATAGGGATTTGACGGAAGTAAGGATGTAATATTAGTTCGGCCGCTACAGGGAGCCCCGGTACCGGTAAGGGGCCCAACGGCAAATACAATCTTATTTGCCTCATCATAGGGCTTTGTTCCCTGGGGTACCTCATCAAACATTACCTTGTACCCAATTCCTGCACCACCTATAAAATCTTTATATTTAAGGGTATCCTCCACAGTAATTGCGCTTGTTGTTAAATTAACTCTTAATAATTTTCCTGTCCAACCAGTGATTTTTGCCATCTATCTTCTCCTCCTTTTCTGGTATTAAGCAAAGCTGTATCCGTGCTTCTTCATTACACGGCTTACTTCTTCCCAGGGAATAACTCTCAATGCTCCCGTACAGCAATGCTCGGCGCAGGCACCGCATAAAATACATTTTGTAGACTTTCCTGTTTCTGAATCAACAGTGGGTAAATGCCATGGGCACGCCTCTGTACACATACCGCAGCCTACACATTTTTCAACATTGACTACCCTGGTACCAGTATTTGGGGCAGCTTCAATGGCACCAACAGGACAGGCCTCGCCACAGGCAGGCTCACTACACTGCTTGCAGGTTTCTGGTGTCATTAGGAAGTTTCCAAAGTGTCCATCCTCATAACGATAGTTGCTGCTGGGCTTTTCGGTGGTACCGAAGTAAAAGCTTCGGCTTACCTTAACCCTGGCAAGTTTGGCACTGGCCTTTCCATCATTGGCAACGGTACAGGCCATTTCACAGCGCTGACAGCCGGAACAGCGGCTTCTGTCTGCAATTAATAGTCCTGTAGCCAGGGCATAGCCCGTTACATCCTCCTCCTTGGGTGAACAGCCAAACAGGCTAAGGACAGAATAGGATACAGCAATACCCGCCATTCCCTTTCCTGTCATTTTCAAAAACTCTCTTCTTGTGCTGGTTCTCTCCAGAAAGCTCTTTTTTTCGTTTTCTAACATCATATCTCTCCCTCCTATTTATTAAATTCAACCCTGTTCCTGCTGAAGGCAATTTTGTTAATAAAGTATTAACCTTACTGCCCCCTATTTATATAATGCCTATTACGGCATACCCCCGGGGAAGCTATTTATTGTCTTTAGGCCTTTCCAAAGCCGCAGACCGGATAAGTACATGGATTACAGTGGGTACACAGTCCACCATGTCCTAGTCTTGCAATATCTGCTTTTGTAACTGTTTCACCGGCTAATAACCGGGGAAAAATCAAATCGAAAATAGTTGTTTTGTGATACATACCACAGCCAGGTATACCAACAATGGGAATTTCTCCTTGATAGGCCAGCATCAACATGGCACCAGGTAGCACCGGAGCCCCATAGCTTACCACCCTTGCACCGGTTAACCTGATTCCATCAGGTGTGACATCATCTGGGTCCACCGACATGCCTCCAGAGGTAATAACCATTTCACAGCCCGCCTCTATTAATTTATTAATGCCTTCGGCTATCAATCGGGCATCATCTGGTGCATAAATTATTTTTTCAAGGGTTGAACCGTAATGGTTCACCTTTTCCTGAAAAACCTTTGCAAACCGATCTTCGATTCTGCCATAATAGACTTCGTTGCCTGTTACCACTGCTCCCACCCTCATGGCCCTATAGGGTTTTACAGCAATTATTTCCTTCCCATAGCAAAGGTCCTCTACAGCCTCAACCTTGCTTTTATCGGTTACCAAAGGAATGATTCTGGTGCCGGCCACAATCTGATTTTTAGCTACAGGGGTATTATTGTGAAGCACAGCCATGCAAACATCCTCGATATTGTTGATTTTATCCAGCATTTCAACGTCTACCTTTAACAGGCCGTCATATTCTGCAATGAAGTTTACCTTCCCCTCACTGGGGTCCTGAAAACGTATACCTACCCCACCTGCTGACCGGGCCATTCTGACGGCGGCTTGATTTTCATGAATTTGATGATCCCCCAGCTCCAGAAGGTAAATGTACTCCTTGCCCATATCCTTGAGCCTTTCAATGTCTTCATCCTGTATAATGTGGCCCTTTTTAAAGGCAGCACCCTTAAATTCACCTGTAATTTGGGTTAAATCGTGGGCCAAAACCATTCCTACACTTTCTTCCACCTTCACCTTCTTCATTGCCTACCTCCTATTGCTATTTACTCTTTCAGGCAGTTAACCTTTTGGGGAGACTTATTTTAACAATAAAAAAGCCCCTTTATCATTGCATAAAGGAGCAAGCCTGCCTTAATGGCAAACTAACATACTGATCTGGCTCCTTTCCTCAGGGGAGGCATTATCGTTTCCAATAATACCCTATCGGCAAACCAACCATGGAGGTAACTCTACAGGCAGGAGTGCTCGGAGTAATTGATTTTTATTTCAATTGAGAAAAATACTTCTATAATACTTATGTTAATTTATTAACTTTATTTTGTCAATCTTTAATTTAGTGTGGTCTTATAATCCAAGGGGTTCAATGGCCACCTGCATCACACCACCACACACCATCCCTTCATCTTCAGCCATTTGACCTGTCATATCTACGGTTTTAAGCATATATTTTCCCTTATCAATAGCCCCATAGGCTGTTGTAATCACCTCTGCCTCGCTGCAGCCTCCACCAATACTACCCAGTGTTCTGCCATCGGGCCATACAATCATTTTTGCCCCTGCCTTTCTGGGTACCGAGCCCTTGGCAGACAAAATGGTGATCAATGCCCTGGGCTGATCCTTTTTTTCTATTAATTCCCATAGCACCTCTCGGTCATATTCGGGCCAGTTAATTTTTTCTGCCCTTAGGTCCTCTGGCTTTCCACCCCTTCTTCGGTAGCTTATAACCTCTGCAATAATGGCAATGGCAATTTCATCAGGGGTTACGGCACCAATGTCCAACCCAATGGGGGCATTCACCCTACTCACCTGTTCTTTGTCATACCCCTCCTCCAGAAGCAGTTCCTTAACACTCTTTACCCTTTTCTTGGAGCCAATCATCCCCGTATAGGCTGTTTGGTACTTCATTACCTCTTTTAGGCAAACAAGGTCGTGCCGATGGCCTCTGGTAACGATTACAACATAGGTCGACCTATTTAATTGCAATTGTTGGAAGCAGCTTTGAAAGTCCTGGCAAATTACCTGGTCAGCTAAGGGGAATCTTCCCCTGTTGGCAAAGGAAGGACGGTCGTCTACCACTGTTACCACAAAGCCTGCACGATTTCCCAGTTCAGCCAGGGGCTTTGCAATATGTCCCCCACCCAATATAATGAGCCGTGGCTCCGGGTAATAGGGTTCCGCCAGTATGGCCAATTTCTCATCATATTGCAGTTTTCCTGTGGTTAAGGCGGCCTTAGCCATCGCCAAGGGCTCCCCTTCGGCTATTGCCCCTGGATTCAGTATGAAATCCTCCTCAAAAATTACCTTTTGAATGGAATCCCGCTCATTTTTTTCACCTTTTTTTATCTGGGTGACAACGACCGCCTTGCTGCCGTTGTTCAAGGAATCCATCAGAGTTTCATAGATATTTGATGTCATTTCTTTTTCTCCTCCTTCTCTTGATCCTGATTAAAAAAAGAAAGCTGTTCAGGTACAATTTCATCGGTTAAATTTGATACAGCCAATCCAATCAGCCTTATGCCCATTTCAAGGCTGATTCCAGCCAGCAGGGCCAGGGCCACTTGATAAATCTCATTTTTCTGATCGGTATAGGTCATCAATGTTTTACGCTTTGTATGATTCTCAAAGGCGGCAGTTTTGATCTTTAGTGTTATGGTTTTAGCAGAAAGGCAATGATTTTTCAAATAAGTGGAAATTTCCTCAGAAAAGGCCAATAGATGACTTTTAAGCAGTTCCCTGTCCTGGGTATCTTGATCAAGGGTAGTTTCCCGACCAATTGATTTTCTTTCACGGCTGGGCTCTACGGGTCGATGATCAATACCCCTGATTCGATCATATACCTCCTGTCCACTTTTTCCGAGGTAATGAATCAGATAATCCTGTGGCAGCTGCATTAAATCCTCTATTGTAAATATTCCTATTTGATTTAGCTTATTGGCTGTTTTTACTCCAATTCCATGGACCTTCTGAATGGGCAAAGGCAACAGCAATCCTGGAATCATATCCCTTGTAATAACAGTAAAGCCATTGGGCTTGTTCCAGTCGGAGGCCAGCTTAGCTAAAAATTTGTTATAGGATACCCCAACGGAAATCGTTAATCCGGTTCGCCTTAAAACCTCTTTTTTGATCCTTTGACCCAGGGTCTCTGGCTCTAATGACAACCCTGACACGTCTAAATAGGCTTCATCCAACGACAAGGGCTCTACTTGATCGGTTATTTCATAAAATACAGCAAAAACCTTCCGGGAAGCCTCTTTATACCGCCTGTGCCGTGGAGGAATAAAAATGGCATGGGGACACCTTTGCCTGGCTAAATAGGTTGGCATGGCAGAATGTATCCCAAATTTCCTGGCTTCGTAGGAACAGGTGGCCACAACCCCTCTTCCACCAGTTCCCCCCACCACCACGGGCTTACCCAAAAGGGCCGGATTATCCACCTGTTCCACAGAGGCAAAAAAGGCATCTAAATCCACATGTATAATTGATCTCAAGGGGTACTCACCTCTTTAATTTTGATTTGAAAAATTTAAGAAAACCCCCTCTATCCTTCGACTTTGATTCTACTTCTTTTTTCAGTGGCTGTCAAACCTAACCGATTGAAAAGGTACAGCAACTTTATGATCAAATAGTCTCATTTTTTCTTGAAATTTTCTGTAATGTATTGTCGATATTTTTTTATTAGGTCTTTTGTAATATAATAGTATAAAAGGCTTAGCTATCAAGGTGGTGACAAAGGTGAACGAGAAGCTTTACAAGCTAAAAAGCATGGTTTACGGCTTAGAAAGAAACCCCGATGCCGACTCACGAATTAAGCTGCTTCAAGATATTATTAGCTGTGCGGAGGCCTTTCGAGAGGATTTGGTTAAAAAGACCCATCAGAAGGCCACTTCACCAGAACAGCAGCTTAAACTAGAAAAGATTTCTGAGGAAGTTTTTTTATATCGGCCTGTATTAGTAAAAAATTATTATGAGGGAGATTATTTAGAGCGATTTTCCGCCATTAGAACCTCTGATTTGAAAAGCAGCGGTACACTTGATACCCATAATAGGTTTTGGGAGGCCCATGAGGTAATCAACGGTAATATATTTGCTTCGGTTCCTCTAGCCCTCTTAAGTCATGCCCAAGCCCCCAGGCTAATGGGCTTTCATTGGGAAAAGGTCCACGTAGATGTTTATGAGATTGGAAAAGCCGGGCAGTTAAGCATGTCAAAGACTGATATTATTAACTCAGTCAGCAAAATGTTTGAGCATTATTTACTGGTCAGGGAAAAATATGGTGATATTTTCATGGTACTCCATTATAAAATATAGTTAATAAAAGACAGTCTACCTCGCTTCTATCGGTAGACTGTCTTATTAGTTTTTTTATTTTTTAGCCCTCGTAGACCAGCCCTGGTTGTCCATTATCTTTTAAATATTCCCCCCTGGCCTCCCTAACGGCTTCTGTCAGTTCGCTAAAGCTCATATTCATCCCCTTATGATGATTCTCCTTCCAAACCCAGGGCAGCCTTCTTTGAATACTGGCTGCCAAGCTTTCCATTGCCTCTTCTTTATTAGTTCTAAATTGATGATAGCGATTATCTGCGGTTCTGAATATCACCATAGGGTTTTTTACTCTTATAAATAGATTGGTTCGAAGGGTGCTGACCTCAGGAAATACACAAACCACATCCTCTATTTTAATAGCGGTTCTATAAAGGGCCAGCTTTTCTGCAATAATAATCCAGTTTTTTGTCACCTTCAGCTGATCCTTATAATTTAAAATAGGTTCTTCGGCCATTTCTCGATCAAAGGCTTCTGCCTCCCTGGGGCTGGTGACATACTTTTCCACCTGCCTTCTGAATTTTTTAAGATTCTTCATGGTTCCCAGGACTACTATTATGATTAAAGTTAACAGTATAAAAACCAAGGTATAGACCATGGCATTTTCTGCCCCTGGGGAAGCTATAGGCGCTCCGATATCTAATACATAGGGCCAAAGGAGCTCATCTAATTGCTCGCTCGATAAGCTTCTACCCATGCTGTAGTTGATGTATTCATGGGCAAACCCCTTCAGCTCAGAATTAATAGCCATGATTCTGCCTGTGGTATTCATGATATAGGCTTCAGGCAATTTCTCCCCCGTATAATTGATAATTTGCTGAGCTTTTCTTGAATCGTAGGAGGGGATTTTTACCGTCACCAGCTTATCGCCTAAAAAGGTCAGACTGTAGCGGGCTGTTCCGTCTGTATCCTCTGCATAAAAATCTGACAGGATGCCAATGGCCATGGTAAAATATTCACCCTTGGCTCCTGCTATGTCAGACTGTGAATTCAAGTCAATAAACTTAGCTTCTTCAGTAGCTCCAGCGGCAAAAAAAATAATCAATCCAACCAGAATAATAACAATTGGAGACAATCTTTTTACTTGTTTTTTAATAATTCCTCTTTCATAATCCAGTACATAATTCGACATAATGGCCTCCTGTTTTTAATTTAATTATTGCCAATCTAACCTTTAATCCCAATTAAAATTTAAAGATATTCGACTCAAACCAAATATATATTTATTATTAAATGATATATTAGTTTTTTCTCGGATGTCAAGTTTTGTTATAAACTCTATATACGTTGGGTTTTATCCCTGGTTGATGAATACCTCCTCTACCTTGTGCCAAAAAAATTGACTCTGGCCTTATCTTTCAGATGACACAAGATACAAGAAAATACTGTTGGAAAAGCGAATAAACTCAAGGGCAAAACTATTTAATGTCAGGAACGCAGAGCGATAGGATCTAAGGTATAGATGATGCACTATGATAGTCTAGCTGCCAGAAGTCTAAATAAAGGCCTGCCCTTTTTTATATGAGGCAGGCCTTTATCGTAGTTACCGTTTAGGTATCAATACCATGCTTTTGCTATTACTCGTACAAGTTATTTTATAATTATTGAAATAGAATGATCTCTAACAGGCTCAGAAGCACTTTCTAGAGTATATATCAATCTAATTTTTATTTTTTCGTAGAGATAATTATCTATAAGAAGATTCTTTCTTCTATTGCATTCACCCACCACTATATTAGACTCCAAGGGTTTTGATTCTTTAGTGAAAAATATATTTGATACATCAATTTCATTTTCGTAATTATCAGATATAAAGCTCCATTTACCTGCAATAGTTCTATTTTCATGTAAAGAAATAATAAATCTACTTCCTTGTGGTAGTTGGATACTCGTTCCTTCATTTGGCGTATCTAGAATATATTTGCGAACCTCGTAATGTGAATTCTCATCAATTATAATATAGATAATTGTCTCATCATAAGAAATATCATATTCATAATCATTTAGAAATTCTTCCAATGTCTGTTCATCTTTTTTCTTAAAGGTTTCTGATATATACATACTCTTTGTATTACGCGGTAGAAACATCATCAGTAATATCACAGATAACAATAAGAATATTATTAATTTCAGTATATATTTCATTGTTCCACCAATTACCAATATGAAACAGTATAATTATAATACCAAGTATATCCTCCATATGTATATCTTGGTTTGGTAGTATTACGAGTTGACATTAATAAGTAGTTAGATGAATTTGGATCCATAATACTATAGTATATCTTACCACTATCATACGAATAACCTCTAATCACTACTGAATGTCCTAATGTAGCGTCA
This sequence comes from Alkaliphilus crotonatoxidans, assembly GCF_054658015.1. Classification (NCBI taxonomy): domain Bacteria; kingdom Bacillati; phylum Bacillota; class Clostridia; order Peptostreptococcales; family Natronincolaceae; genus Alkaliphilus; species Alkaliphilus crotonatoxidans. The sequence goes on along the minus strand of NZ_BAAHXS010000006.1, from coordinate 12,166 downwards.
TCTGGATCTGAGGTATCCGTTAGTAATGCATGAATTGGATAATCCGAATCAATACAATTTTTTATATCAGAATAATAAAAATTATAATATAATTCTGGAGTATAACCATAAGTGTCCCATGCATCAAATATATTTTCTATAGAACCGGAAGTGTTCGAATTTCCACCAATAGCGTTTACAACATTATTAGCAGTGAGCGACCTGTCTTCCTTATAGTTTATAATACTAGCTATTGAGGCTGCCCAACACCAAGGTCTACTACCTTGTAAAACAACTGGTACACTTAAATAATTACTTTCCGATAAAGGTAATATCGGGTCTAACTGAAACCTATCAGAAATAACCTTTGATTCTAAATCCACATTTTTAAGGTCAATAGAATTGTTAATTAACTCTAAAGGAGAACTTGACTTACCATCCTTTATATATAGTCCATCACCTTTAATAATAATTTTATATTTATTGCTTTTACTCTCATCTAAAAATCTGTTCATTTCCTCTGAAAAAGAAGTTCCTATCGTAGCTACGGGTTCTTCATCACTAAAATCAATTGTTAAAATTAAATATATTTTACCTTTTAAGGTTACTGGAAAATAATATGTGTCAGTATTAATATACTCGCCATTCACTTCTTTAGTTGCTTGCATTCCATCAAGTAATATAAGTTGATCAATCTCTTTCTCTGTTAAATCGAAAATTTGTTGTTCATTTTTAATAATGTTCTTTATTGACTTAAATTCATCTAAAGCATAATCATCTATACCTTTATTATAGTTAATCTGAATATCCCCTCCATAAACACTCGATCCTAGCAAGGAAAACATCATTATTAAAATGAGTATATGTAAAGTTAATTTCTTCATTTATAAACATCCTTTCATTTATTTTTACTCACCACTTATTGTTTTGGACAGTCAAAGTTCTTAAATCAATTGCTTTTTTTAATCAGGCCCTCTTATGTTCATAATATTCCTCCCTTATTAAAAAACTCTAATAACTTGTACTCCTTTAAGGAATTATTATACAATAATTGAAACATTTAGTGAATCGTTTCGACAAAAACTATCATCAAATCAAATTTTTCTAAAAACAAATAGGATCTCCCCGTATTTCAAAACACTCAGAAAGGAAGATCCTATCATGATTTACCACAAAACTTATGAATGATAATAGGTTTTCTTTTTTTAACATTTCAGTACCCTTTAATAATTCTACTGTATCTATAAAAATAAAATAACTAATGTCCTTTTATGTAATGAATGATTGAGTCTGAATACTAAAGAGGATTTTCCTTTACTTGTAATCGGTCTAAGGGTATATAATACTTGGTATAGCTTATGCCTGTTTTCAAATCTCGAAAGGGGCCCTTTTGGTCTTGTACCATTACCACTGCCCTCTTGTGAATACGATATAGTATTCCTTTCATTTCCTTGCCCTTCAGCTGAAAGCTGACCGAATCCCCCACCTTCAGCTTATATTTTTCAGCGGCAATTTGACGGAAGGTAGGCAATTGGTGATATCCGGCAGTATGATTAAATAAATGGCGGGCCATTTCTTTAAAAGGAGCTTTTTTACAATTAGACCGATTAAATAAGATAAATTCAACTACATGACATAGCTCATGCTCAAAGACCAGCTGCAATGCCTCAATACAATCTGAAGCCTTTATTCCGCAAACCAGCTTTTCCCCCTTAATTTCATCAAAATTAGTAAAAAAGTCAATGCCAATTCTAATTTCCATGGTACTAATGGCGGGCTTTGTAGTTTTTTTGCTGATAGAGCAAAGGGTCATGCCGGCACTTCTTGTCATTTTTCCTGAAAGGGAGAACTTTAATTTATCCTGTAGTTGACGCCCCAGCTCCCCTTGAAAAAATAAGCTGTCATATAAGGAAAATAGCCGTTGTAAATCTGCTATCGACAGCTTATACAGCGTATGACCAATATTGGTGACAAACTCCTTTCGAATCCCTTCTCTCTTTGCTGTAATAACATACTCCGGAGTCTTTTCCCTAATTAAATTAAGAATCGCTTCCTGATTCATAGACAATGGAGTTTACTCGATTTCTGCTGAAGCCAGTATTTCCTTCAGGCGTCTTAATTCTTCAGAATTCAATGTAACCCCTTTTCCCATTTTACTATGATCTGGTGCCCAATCCCTTAGATCGTACTTTGGGTCTTTATCGTTCCAGCTCACTAAATTAAGCTCCTTTTTCCACCCTTTGTTGGATTCAGATAACACGCCAATTGTCTCTAGAATTTTAAATTTAATTTCTGCCATGACAGTTCCTCCCCTATCTTTTTTAAGATAATCTTTTCATTAGCTTTAGACTAAAGCCAATTTCTTCTATTTCCTTTTGATTTAATATGATTCCTTCATCTGGCCTTTGATTAAGCTTAAATGCAATGGCCATTTGTCCTACCTGCTGGGTAAATTGTATACGATTCATCGTAATCGGTTCTTCCAACAGTCTGGCCATAATTATTGCCGTGGCTTCATGGCCAAGGGCTGAAACGAAACCATATTTTTTAATAAGGGCCCTGGCCTCAGATACACTGATATCTTCAATTGAATACAAGCCGTTGGTGGTGGCCACGGTTCCATTAAATAATGCAACGGGCAAATGCTTTTTCTCCATGAAGCTCCCCCTTGTCTTAATCGTTATTTAATTATTTTATCAAATTATGTTTCTTAATTAAAGAATAGTGGAGTAGATGGAAAGCAAAAACAAAAAATCAATATTTTGGCTTGGATAAATCCAACACAAAATATTGACTTCTTAATCGTAATATAATAAAATAAAAATAGTGTCCAAAATAACAAAACGCATACCTCTTCTATTTAATTGTATCACACATCAAGTAAAATGTCAATATTTTTTTGAAGGGTGGGATATTAATTTGTATTTTCTTGACCTAATAAATAAAATGCAGGGAACCCTTACAGATGAATTAGTTTCAGAGATCATAACTACCAATCTTACATCCAGGGAATACGGCCTGAGCCTGACAGTCGAAGCAGCCTTAGAAGTTGTTTCGGCTCGAAATCAAACCCTTAAGGATTATGGTCGTATTGAAATAAATTCTGAAATTACACAAAAAATCATTACAGCATTCTGCTCTTCCCCTTATATACAACAGGATGATTACGCAGCAACAATTATTGAGCTGATTGATCTGTTTCATTATATCAAAAATGAACTGGACGACACAATAGGAGATGAAGCACTTATTAAAAGACTGGCGGATTTATACAATTATAAATGTTTCGGTGAAATGGAGCTTTTAAAGGGCAGAGAGGCAGATAAAATAATTCGGAACTATCGCTTTGGTTATGACGAGGATGAAGATGATTATGATGATGAAGATGAGGAGGATAAACCTTGGGATCATTAATGACAATTGACCAGAAGCATTTAAACAGAGATCAATATTTTAACACGCTATTAGAGGAAGGTTTACGGTTAGGTACCATTAGCCATGATACCGCCCAGCAAATATCGTGGGAGCTGATGGCTGTCTTCAAGGAACTAATGAGGCAGTACACCAAAGGGGAAAGCGCTACCCTACGGACTGAGACGGCCCAATCCCTAATGGAATCAATTCTCTATGTAGTTGATCAGTTTCTAATGAGTTATCCGTTTCCCCAGGAGGCCTTAAGGGGTATCCAGGAAACCAACATGTCGGCCCTTTATGAAAGGGCCCTTGAGCATATTAAGGGCTTTGTCAGAGAAACAAAGGCTTTATATGATTTAATTGAGGAGAAAAGGATCTCTGTTCCCAATCTTGTTTATGAAGAGACCTTCAGAAAAGCCTTACCTGACTTTTTCCTGAAATATGATATTCGCTTTGCCGCCCACGATACTGTCAGTGACCTGGATTATCCCTTGACCTTTGATGACATGTCTATGAAGGGCATTGCATACATTTATCATTACCTGAAGGCCTTCCAGCTGGAAAATGATTTTTGCAGAAAATTCTCCAACGAAACCATTATCTCAATCCTTAAAGCCAATTGCCGGGCCCGGGGGCTAGATTACCGGGCTACCCCCATTAACCTATTTCAAATGATTTTTCACAATTTTATATTTTCGGCATTATTGGGGAAATATCAGGGGGATCTTTTTATCTCTCCTATTGAACTAGAGATTATCGAATCACAATTAAAGCCCTTAAACCAGGAGAAACTGCAGGAGGTTCTCTTAGAAGCACTGGAAAAGGCCATGGACTATCTAAAGTTTGAAAAGAACCTAGTTGTCCTGGCACGAAGCTACTGCACCTCTATCCTGCCACGACTATCGGAGGCCTTAAAAGCTGGAACGCTGGCCAACATGATGACCCTTGAGGAGCCGCCAGCTTCCGATGGCCATCGGCATTATAGCCCAGGTGCTAAAATGAGCAATCCTGCCTTTCGATTTGTATATAATAAAATCACTAAGGCCACCACTGTATCTGAAAAGCTTCAGATATTAAATAAATTCGTTCAATCCCTTTGGGATTTCCTTGATCTTCTCCGGGCAGACTGTTTCTTTAAGGAAGAGTATCTACAGGTCTTCGATAGCCTGGGAAACACAGAAATTAGTATACTGGCAGCCAAGGGATTAAAAAATTATTTATCCAGAGAAGAGGGATTAATGACCTTCATTGAAAAGAAGCAGGAATACAGTCATGATTGGGAATTGTATTTCGCACAGTGGCTTGGTCAGCTGGATCGAACACGGCTTCAGAAAATAGTGAAATTGGTAGATGAGCATTTTATGAAGGAAATGATCTAAATTTAAAAGTGGCAGCCGGTAAAGGACTGCCGCTTTTTTATCCCATTAAATTCTAAAACGATTGACCTGCTCCAGCATATTTCCAACCAGGGTATTCATTTCACCAGCTGAAGCTGATACCTCTTCTGACGAAGCTGCCATCTGCTCCGTAGCGGCCGATATTTCCTCAGATGAAGCAGAAACCTCCTGGGCAACGGCAGAGGCATCCTCTACTCTGGCTAAAATTGTGGATTTTTCATTATTGATATCAATAGATGCCCGGTTGGCAGATTGTATTTTGGCTCCAATCTCCTGAATGGCCTTGACAATCTTTCCATAGGATTCAATGGCACCATTGATCACATTGGCCTGGGTATTAAGCTCCTGATTTAACCCGTCTGTATTTTGAATAATCATCTCGGCATCACCGGTAATATTGACTATTAAATCATTGATTTTATGGGAGGAATGCTTCGACTGCTCTGCCAGATTTCTAATTTCATCAGCAACAACGGCAAAGCCCTTGCCGGCTTCCCCTGCCCGGGCTGCCTCTATGGCAGCGTTAAGTGCCAATAGGTTGGTTTGCTCAGCAATGCTGTTAATTAAGTTGGTAATTTCAGTAACCTGGTTAATATTTTGGCTGAGGCCACCGATTTTATCAGTGAAGTCCCTGAAGGCTGCCCCCATTAGATTAACAGATTCAATTAATAGCTGCATGTCTTCGTTCCCTCTATTAGACATGTCGTTAATTTCCTGGGAGCTTGCATCAATATCCTGTATATCCTTTACAATGGAATCTAGCCTTTCACCAAAGGTATACAGGGTCTCGTTAATGCTGGCGAGGGCCTCAGCCTGAGAGCTAACCCCCTGGGCCGTATCCTGAATGGCCATCGATACACTTTCAGAGGTGGCATACATCTGATTGGAAACATTGTTTAGATTTTCTGAATGCTTATTGACTTCCTCAGAAACATCTTTAATGGAACTAATCATAACCCGTACAGATTCCTGCATTTGAAACATGGAACGATAGGCGTCAGCTATTTCATCCCTCCGACTGCCCAATTCAATTATTTGGTTGGTACCAAAATCTCCCTTGGCGATAACATTCAAATGATCAGCTATGGCTTTAATTTGCCTGGCAAAGAAGCCGGTAATGAAATAAATAATAATCAGGCCAATTAATAGAAATAAAGTAGAGGAGATCAGTACACCCCCCTTTAAAGTAGTTAGGCTTGACAGAATTTCCTCCTTTGGTACTTCAATGGTCAAAACCCAATTGGTGTGATCAACAGGGGCGTAGGCAATGTATTTATCTATACCTTCATCATGATATTCACCAAAGCCTGCTTCCCCCGTTACCACCCTTTTAAAAATCCCTTCATGGTCAGTCAGGCTTGTATCATCGGCGGCCATATCAAGAATATTTTCACCCCTTCGAACAGCCCCCTGATCATAATGGGCAACGGTCAACCCCTCCCGATTGACCATAAAGGCCCTGCCTGTCAATCCCAGCTGAATATCATTGGTGATCGAACTAAGCTCATCACCATGTCTGGCACCAACCAATACCCCTGTAACCTTTCCACTATCATCTGTGATGGGAACGGCATAATTAACAATTAACGACACATTATCTTCTCTGCTGATAATAGGGTCTGTTACGGCAGGATTCCCCTTGAGGGCCTCCTGATAATAGGGCCGCTCCTTTAAATCAATCCACACGCCTGCCATGGTAACGGCGGCTCCGTTAACATCCCCCAAGGCAATTGAAAGGTAATCGCCCCTTTCAACCTCTTTCTTTATGTACTCCATTTTTTCCTCCATCGAAATATCAGGATTAGCAATAATATCTGTATTGGCAATGGTTAATAGCTGACCAAGACGAGCCTGAATACGTTCCTCCACCACCTTGGCCGATTCAGTGGCTGTTTTTATTGATAATTCCTCTGCAACTGTGGAAAGGGCCCTTGTAGACGTAACATAGGCAACAGAGCTCAGCCCCAGACAAACGACAAAGAGAAGTATTCCCAGAATGAGTGCAAATTTTGTTTTAATGCTTTTCATATCATTTCTCCTTCTTATTAATATTTTATCTAATTCTACCTTGGTTTTTCTATGCTTATAATTAGATTTTAAATTATATTAATTGCTTGATTATACCTCATTAATCCCTCCATATCACACTAAAGCCTTACTAGTAGTATACTACAAATTAAAGGATTTTTATAGTTTTACTGTTATATTTTGTAATATATTGTATACTTTTTCAACTGTTTTAACCCCTTTATAAGGTTATAATGGGCTGAACAGAGGCCCCTTGTTTAAAAATTTTCCAATTTAAAAAAGGACTTAAGTGCTAGTTTGTTTTGATGGCCCTTTCTATAATTAATTTGAAATTTTGTTATTAACCCACTTTCCTGTATAATAATATTAAATATAATTCAATTAAAATAAAGGAGATGAAAAAATGTCAACCGCTAACGGATTTTACAAAATCACACCGGAACAACTGAATAAAAGCCCTTTTCAATTAATTGGAAAGGAATGGATGCTGGTGACAGCTCAAAAAGAAGGTCGAGTTAATGCCATGACTGCATCATGGGGAGGCTTTGGGGTAATGTGGAATAAAAATGTCGCCTATATTGTCATTCGCCCCCAACGCTTTACGAAGGAATTTGTTGATCATGCCGATACCTTCTCTCTAACCTTCTTTGACAGCTCCTTTAAAAAGGAACTAGGCTACTTTGGTACCGTTTCCGGCAGGGACGAGGATAAAATCAAAAAAACCGGCCTAACCGTGGCCCATTCCAATGAAACGCCCTACTTTACCGAGGCAAATCTGGTTGTCATCTGTAAAAAAATCTTCGCACAGCCCTATGAGCCAAGTGCTTTTATTGATGAGTCAATCCATCAATGCTATCCCGATCAGGATTATCATACCCTATACATAGGAGAAATCACAGAAATTTTAGCCCGTAAGTAGAAGGATCCCTGACTGATGTAATCAGTTCAGGGATCTAATTTCTTTCAGATATTCCGTTGAAGGCGGCTGCAAATCGCCTAATCTCCATAATGCGATTCTTGGAAAGCCCAGCTCAATAGCGGTATTAATCCAATAGTCCAGGGTTTTTTCATCGGCATACCAAACTGTGCGCCTAATACCCCGTTCATCTAAATATTCAAAATATACGCTGCCACTGGCTTCATCCCGTTGGGGCTCATCAAGGCTTCTATCAGATAGCGCCCGGGCCTCTCCCTCTGTTAAGGCTGTAACTTTTCCATCCTCTCCCCAGGCAAAGCCACCGGTGGCCAGGGCCATATAATTATCTCCGGGTACTGACTCCATTTTATCAGCTAATTTTTTAATCAGACTGTAATCTGCCTTTGGTCCAGGCCCACTGTGGTATCCATATAGATTATAGGCCATCATCACATAGACGGGCCCTGCGGGCAGCTCCATTTCATCAACGGGGGCTCCCGGTTCCAGAATGATTCTCAGGGACTTATTTTCCTCCTTCAACCGACCATAGAGGGCCATATAAAAGGAAATATAATTTTTCCAGACAGCAGGCTCAATTTTTTCATAATCCAGCTCAACCCCCTGGAAGTCTCCCTGGCCTACCAATTCCATAATTTCATTAATATGCCTTTCTCGGCTCATTTCGTTGGCCATCAGCCTTGAAACCAACGAGGTATCTTTTTGTACTGCCCTTCCCGCTTCATCGAATCGATCGTTTACAATGGTGAGATAAAGCTCCTCAACCATGCCTCTATCCTTTAGCTCCATCAAATGAGGCAGCCCCTTGGTTATCTCCTCGCTAAGCTTAAGGTTGTCGTTATGGTCAAAGTTGGCACCAAATACCTGAACACTAGATAAGCCCCTCGCCATCTCAATGGCATTTTCTATTCCCGATTGCCAGTGCCAATCTACAAGCCATGCCGACAGCTTCACCGAATCAGTCCCTTTTTCCACCCATGGGGGCCGGATCATTAAATAAAGCAATATTACCAGGAGGGCAAGGATCAATAGAATGATAAATTGATAGGCTTTTCTAATACCCTTAGGGTTTTTTCTCTTTCTCATTTAATCTCCCCACTTTATTAAAAGGTATCGATGGCCCAATCAATAAGGGAGCTCACCAGTCCTTTTATTTTATTAATAAGTCCTTCAAGCCCTTGATAATCATTGGTAAACAGCAGCTCTTCCTTCCCCTGCTTTACAGCAAATACCTTTAATCCTTCAAAAACCCCGTCATAAATATCATCCTTTTCATTTAGAGGACTATAGGCTGCTTCCAGGGCGATTCCACCGACCTTAATTTTACTGTCTATTGATAGGTTATTGATCAATTCTATTTGATCTACCTTCACCGACAGTCGGTCACCTATAACCTGAAGCTCCAACTGATAGTCTCCCTGCATGTTTACGGGGTAAGCTCTGCCTTGGGCCTCCCTGTCAGGGTTTTCCTGATCAACCACATTAACGGCATCTCCCTGAAAAACAGGATCATATTCCAAATCAAGATGCCCTAGTTCCTCGCTGTAAATGATTTCCTTTGCCTGATTAGGGGCCTTCTGTTCTACAATTAGCTGATTATTGTCAATGGTAATGCTTACAAAGGAATTCATATGCTCATCGGCACGAAGATATACCCTTTGTTTACCAACAACGTTTCCCAAAAGCCTGGTACTTAAACTAATATCACCATAGTGATGGCTATTTTTTAAATAGAGTCGACCGGCCTGGGCAGGAGGTGACGTCAAGGCAATGATATTTTCTGTAAATTCTGCGGCGCCACTGATCAGCTGCCACTTTTCTGCCCGTTTTTCATCCCCCACCAGAAATGTCATGGGTACCTTGGTGTCTTGATTAATTTTCATTAAAAGGTGGTTGGTATACCAATAGGGGGCAGGTTGGAGCCTGGTTAGGTCGTAAATATCTTCATTGCTGCTATTGTAGCTGTTTCCTTCCCGGTTAAAATGAATTTTAAAGTGCTTCTCGATATTTTCATTATTTATATTGGCCACCAGCCTATTCATTCCATGGTTCAGGAAATTGGCATGCATAATCATATACACTTTGGGCATATCGCCAAGGCTTTTTTGATAAATCCGCTTCATGGCTTCGTAATCCCAGGTAATACGCTCCTCCATCTGGCTTCTGTCTTCCAGAGGAACCATGTCATGATCCCGAATGAAATCCATTAAATAGTGATTATAATATTGGGCCAGATTTTGATTCAAAAAGGAAGCTTCATCCCTTACCCCTACATAATTTCCTTCTCGATCAAATATATTGATGTAGGTCAGGCGATAGCCATTACTTCCCAGCTCCCAAAAACCATTTTTTGTCATTTTCAACAAATCTCTAGGCTGAAGAAACTTATTATCTCTGGTGCCGAGCTTATTGGCATAGGTAAGCATGGTGGCTTTAAAATTGTAGCGCTCCAGGTAGGGTTGCGCAAAAAGGCTGGAATCGTTTCTGCCATCCTCAAAGGAAAGAAACAGAGCCCGCCGGGGAAGGGGCTTTCCTTTATGATAAAAGTCCAGTATATCCTGCTGAGAGATGGTAACATAACCCTGGTTGTATAGTGCTTCAAAATGCTTCTTCAATTGATCCTTCCCAATTAAGCGGGAATTACCGGAACGGCCCACACCAAAATAGGACAGGGCAATAAAGCTATCTTCATTATCCCATTGGGTCTTGTCGGGTTCCTGATATCGATCGAGGTCAAAAACAGCATGAACTATTAGAAATAAAAGGAAAAGTAAAATGACAATTTGTAGGACGGTTCTGGCTTTCTTTCTTCTATTTTTTTTATGATAATCAAGGGCAAATTTTTCCCTGTTTTTCTTCATGGTATTTTCCTCACTGACCAGCACCCCATCAGGTTTTAGCTGCCATGGGGGTACTAAACTAATTTATTTAAAAAATAGCCTGATTCCCTTATTTCGCTTTTTTTCTTTTCTTTTTTTCTCCGCTACATCCTGGGGGGTTTCTCTGGTACCCCAGGTGGATTTCCAGAAGGTAACCCAGGCCACCGGCATTTGCCACAGCAGCACTGCCTCATAAAAGATACAAAACACAAAGCCAAAGATCCATAGCTTGCTTTTTTTAAATAAGAGATGAGCAAAACTCATTAATAATGCCATTAACAGAAGTCCCATTAAAAATGTTCCCGGAAAAATTCCATAAACCAGGGGAACATAGATCAGATTGTATCCCACCACAATAGGTGCCGCCACAGGAACAATTACTCCAATATAAAAGAACAATGCCATAAAGGGCTCCTTTTGCCATATAAAGGCCCCAGCCCGCAGGGATTCCCTCAACCAGGAGCGTTTCCATCGCATCTGCTGCTTCAAAAACACATTAATGTCTGAAGGAACAATGGTGGAACAGATGGCAGTATCCTGATAGGTGGTTCGATGGGTCTTCATGATAAAGTTGGTCATACTTCGATCGTCACCAAAGGTAGCCGGATGACCCAGAAATTTTTGATTTAACCAGGCATCCTTGTGCTTTAATACTAAATCCTTTCGATAGCAGGAAAGGGGGCCCGAAAGACACGTAACACAATCAAAGTAGGATTCCGCCGCCTTCATAATACGAAAGGCAATATAGTATCTGACCGCCTGCAGCTTAGTAATCATATTAGTAAATTTGTTTTCAACCTCTGTTCGCCCCGTTACGCCACCCATCTGAGGATCTTGGAAGGGTTGTACAAGATTTTTAATAGCCGTAGGCTCTAAAAAGCTATCGGAGTCTACAAAGACCACCAGGTCATGCTTAGCCAGGCTCACTCCCCTCACCAACGCTTCCCGCTTGCCTCCGTTCTGATCCATGGGAATAAACTTCAGGCGCTCTTTAATATCATATCGACCCGCCTCTTGATAAAGCAGCCCTACGATTTCATTGATTTTTTCCACCGACCTGTCGGTGGAATGATCATCCACTACAATGACCTCCAATTGCTCGAGGGGATAATCCTGATTAATACAGCTCAAAATAGTTCGTTGTATCCACTGTTCTTCATTAAAGCAGGGAATGATGACCGATACCCCCGGGGTATACTCAGGGTTAATAGGCACATGACGGTACATTCCGCCGAAAAAATATCGAGAAAGCAGAAAAATAGCAGTAATCAAGCTATAGAGATATAAAACGATATTGTATTTAAAATAGACGATACTCTCCACTCGCATCAGCATAATGATCAAAACAGCGATAAAGAGCAGGCTGCTGGCGGTATAAACTGAAAAGCCCCATCGCCTTTTCTTAAAATAAGAGGAAAGGTCCCTTTCAAATTCCAGGGCCACCATGGCTTTAGAATGGCCCTCGTGAACCTGGCTAAAGGATCGAACCACCCTTCCGCTGACCTTTACTTTAGATTCAAACCCCTCAGGCATGA